>JBGAGV010000004.1:0-351895 GCA_044226525.1 Chthoniobacteraceae bacterium
GATCGAAAACTTCTTTCAGCGCGCCAAAGCCATGCGCCGCTTCGCCACTCGCTACGAAAAAACCTCCACCTGTTTTTTCGCCGTCGCTTGCCTGACCGCAGTCCTCGACTGGCTCAAACCATTTTGAAGACACGCCCTAGCCTCAGCCGCTTGCCGAAGAGGGAGTTTTGAGCGATGTTATCATTGATGATGCTTTTGGGTTCCCGTGTTCCTTCGGAGAGGCGAAGAACACCACAAAGAGGGATGTGTAATCGCAGACCGATCTTCGGGCTCGGTTTGAGGCGGCGCGACCTCGGCGATGCAAGCCCGTTCAAGGTGAATCAAGGTAACTTGAGGTTCAGCGAGCGGGGAGAGGGGGCCTCCGATGGGTCAAACGGCGGGAAGCGGGCGCGGGTTTACTCTGGGAATCCGGGTCAATCCGACTTAATCCGACTTGATCGCAGTGGCGACTACGTAGGGAGGTATCCGCATTCTCCGATCAAGGACTGGAAAGCGGGCATGGATTCCGCTTATCTCACCCGGACGCGCTCATGAATTCATCGACAGTCAACGTATCCCCTGAGGAGCAGGAACAGTTGCTCCAGACCATCGAGATGTTCGAGGTCATCGTGCAGGCGAATCCGCTGGATACGCAATCCATTGAGATTCTGAGGGATGCGTATCAACGGCTCGGGATGTGGAAGGAGTCGGTGGGGATGTCGAAGCGGCTGGCGCAGACCTTTACCGAGCTGAAACAATACACGGCGGCCATTCAGGAGTATGAGGTCATCCTGAAGCACGAGCCGGACAACGTGGAGGTAATCGCCGCGATGGGCGAGGTGGAGGAAAAGATGCACAAGGCGGGGGGAGGAGTGGTTCCGCCCGCAAGGCCGGTTCCAAAGGCTGGAGGGGCGATCGATCTGGATTTTCGCAATGCGGTGGCCGACACGGGCACGCTCATGGCCACGGCGACGACGGCCAAGCCGGACGGTTTCCGGCGCGGTGGTTCGATTGCGGCGGAGCGGGTGGAGGAGATCGTCGCCTCAATGTCCGACGACGGAAACGAGGCGCTGGCCAAGTTCCTCGTGCAGCACCGGCTGGCGACGGAGGATGCGGTATCCGTGGCGAAGGAAATCGTGGCCCGGAAGAACCAGGCGGCGGGACCGGAAGGCATGGCGGCTTCGTTGATCGAAGAAATCGTGGAGCGGGGCGGGGGAGATCTGGGGGCGATTCTCTCGGGTATTCTCGACCGGACGAAGTTCGCCTACATCCCGCTGGAGTATTACGACGTGGATCGCCAGATCGCTCGCATGCTGCCGGAAAACGTGGCGCTCGGCCGCCTCATGGTGCCTTTCGACGTGATGAGCCGCACGGTGATGATCGCCACGGCGAACCCGTTCGACTCCGCCGGCAAGACGGCGGCGCAGCAGCTCCTCGACTACAACATCCAATGGCACCTGGCTTCGCCGGCAGCGATCATCAAGGTGCTCCAGCAGGCGCACAAGGTGACCGGCGGGACGGGTGTTTCCATGGCCTTTCCCACGATCGTATCGAGCCCGGCGCCGGCCGCTCCTGCGGCGGCGCCCAGCGCGCCGCTCCCGCCCGCCGCGCCGTTGCCGGCGATGAAGGTGGCCGCGACCGCCGCGCCATTGAGCGCAGGTGGAGATGAGCCCGCGGCGCCGCTGCCCGACACCTCCGCTTTCCGCCTCTCCAGCAAATGAGCACGAAATCCTTTGGTGAACGCATCGCCGACGTCCTGATCGAGGACGGCCTCTTGCTGCCCTCGCAGCTCGAGGAAGCTGCCGAGATGCAGAAGCAGCAGGGGGGGCGGTTGCTGAAGATCCTCACGGATAAACAGTTCGTCACCGAGCAGGACATGATCATTTCGATGGGGCGGTGTCTCGATACACCTCCGATCAACCTCTCGAAAGTGCGCGTGCCGGAAGAAGTCGCCAGCCTCGTGCCGAAGGAAATGTGCCGTGCCTACAAGCTGGCCCCCGTGGCGAAGCTCGGGAACAAGCTGTTCGTGGCGATGGCCGATCCGCTGAACGTGCTGGCGCTCGACGATCTGCGGCAGCGCACGAAGCTGGAGATCGTGTCGATGATCGCCACCGAGCGCGCGGTCAACGAAGCACTCAGCGGGGTGCAGCATGCCTCCTCGCAGATGGAGGAGGTCATCAAGGAAGCGCAGGCCAGCGACGGTGCCGTGGAGGAGGTCAAGGAATCGCGCCAGGACATCGACCTCGACCGCCTCGCGGTGGAGAGCGAAGACGCGCCGGTGGTCAAGATTGTGAACCTCATCCTCGTCCAGGCGTTGAAGGAAAAGGCGAGCGATATTCACATCGAGCCCTTCGATAAACAGCTCAAGCTTCGCTATCGTGTGGACGGCAACCTGGTGGAAGCGAGCTCGCCGCCGAAGGCGCTCCAGCTCCCGATCACCAGCCGTGTGAAGATTCTTGCCGGCCTCGACATCGCCGAGCGCCGCCTGCCGCAGGACGGCCGTTTCCGGATTCGCGTGAGCGGCAAGGAGGTCGATCTGCGCGTCTCGATTCTGCCCACGGTGTATGGCGAGAAGATCGTCATCCGTCTGCTCGACAAGGGCTCGCTCTCTTCGTCCATCGAAGCACTCGGCATGGACGAGCACACGATGCTGGGTTTCCGGAAAGCCGTGGACGCCCCGCATGGCATGATCCTCGTGACCGGTCCGACCGGCTCGGGCAAGACCACCACGCTGTATTCGGTGCTCGGCGAACTGAACAACCCGGAATACAACATCGTGACCGTCGAGGATCCGATCGAATATCAGGTCGCGGGCGTGAATCAGGTCGCGGTGAAATCCGAGATCGGCCTGACCTTCGCGGAAGCGCTGCGCTCCATCCTCCGTCAGGACCCGGACATCGTCATGATCGGTGAGATTCGCGACAACGAAACCGCGGACATCGCGGTGAAAGCCGCGCTCACCGGCCACCAGGTGTTGTCCACCTTGCACACGAACGACGCCGCGGGCGCAATCAGCCGTCTCGACGACATGGGCATCGAGCCGTTCCTCATCGCTTCGTCCTGCATTCTCACCTGTGCGCAACGTCTCGTGCGCCGCGTGTGCCCGAACTGCAAGGAAGAGTTCACGCCCGAGCCCGAGGTGTTCGAGAAACTCGGCATCAGCGAAGAGCAGGGCAGCACGTTCTTCCGCGGCATGGGTTGCGAACGCTGCAAGCGCCGCGGCTACTCAGGCCGCGCCGCCGTCATCGAAGTTCTCCCCGTCACGGAAACCATCCGCCGCCTCATCATCAAGCGGGCCAGTGCGACCGTCATCAAGAACCA
The DNA here is from genome assembly GCA_044226525.1 of Chthoniobacteraceae bacterium. Lineage (GTDB taxonomy): Bacteria > Verrucomicrobiota > Verrucomicrobiia > Chthoniobacterales > Chthoniobacteraceae > VFJQ01. The sequence continues at coordinate 3,301 of JBGAGV010000004.1, forward strand.
GGCGATCAGCGAAGGAATGAAGACGCTGCGCATGGTCGGGATTGACAAGGCGCGCGAGGGCATTACGACGTTGGAGGAAGTCTTGCGCGTCACGGCGGAAGACGTCTAACCAACGCTCCCCAACGCTCCAGTGGGCCTTTTCGATAACCTCTTCAAAGCCAAGCCGGACGCGGCGGACGAAGCGGTCGTGGAGGCAGCCAAACGCATCGCCGAGCATGAAAAAGCCCGGCTTCTGGAGGCTTCCAAAGTGCCGACTGCTGCGCCCATGCCGCGCTCTGCTCCTGTGCCTGCGCACAAGACCGCACCGGTGCCAGCGCCGCGCGCTTACTCGCCGCGTTCGCTCGGGCAGGTCGTCACGCCCTCGCGTGCGAGCAGCGTGCCGGGCCGCTCGGGCGACACCGCGGTGCCTTCGACTCGAAGGATTCGCTTTTCCTCGATGGAAACCGCCGGGCGTCCCGCCGAGGTGGTGCTGCTGGTGGAGGACGTGTTGCCGCGCATCCCGACTGAACTGCTGAGCGACGCGACGCAGGACCTGAAGCGCGAGTTGCATTTCAAGGTGGACGATCTTTCCGCCGATATCGCACGCGGTCGGGCGGCGGTCTCGCTTGGCCGCATCGCCGCGCAGGTGCCCGATCTTTTCCGCGAGCCGATCGCGGCCGACGATCCGCGGCAGATTCGTCTGCCGCTGCAAAAGCTCGTCGAGCAAATCGGTTTCCTCCCCACCAAACCCGCGCCGCCGAAACCCGCATCGCCGCCGGCGCTGGAGCTGCCTCCGCCGCCCGGGCCGGGCCCTGCCGTGCCCTACTCGGCGCCTCCGCCGCTTGCTCCGCCTCCGCCGGTCGAGCGCTTCACCCCACCTCCGATCGAGCCACCGGCTCTTGCTCCGCAGCCGATCTCGAAGGAAGCGGCCGCCGCGATTGCGAGCGTGCGCATTTCGCTGAATCTCGCTGCCGTCCTGCGCATCTGCCCGCGCGAACTCATCGTGGCCGAGCTGCCGTCTATCCCGGAGCACGATCGGATCAGCTTCCCGTGGGCACCGATCGAAAAACAGATCCCGAGTGGCCAGGTGGAAGTTTCGTCGGTGCGGTTCATCTTCGCCCTCCCGGCATATCTGCAAGGCTTCTTCGAAGCGCGCGAAGGCGTGCGCGTCCCGCTGCCGATGGACGAGATCCGGCGCAACCTGCCGACTGCGGCGCCAGCCGCGGAAGTGCCGCCGCTCCCGCCGGAGCCGACGATTGGAGCGGAGCCGGAGGCTGCGCTGGTGGAGGAGAAAGCCGAAGTGGCACCCGCGCCAGCCGCGTTGTCCGAGTCCGACGACGCGGGATTCCCGGTGGCTCTGTTTCAGCGAAAGCTGGCGGCGAAAGCCGAATCGACGGCGTTGCCCTCCCAGCCGGTGGCGGAAACGACTGCTCCGGTGGCGAGTATTCAGGCTGTGGAATTGCCCCCGGCAGAGGGATCGATCTGGGAGCCGCCGACCCTGCCGGTCGTTTCCGCGCCGGTGGAAGAGAAACCCGTCCAGGTTCCCGAGGCGACGCGAGCACCCGAACCACCACCCATCGAGCGCGAGCCAGCGGAACCCGCGCCCGTCGAGCCGGAGACCATCGCGGCCGAAACGCCGATCGTTCACGACGAGCCGGTGGCGCCCGCGGAGCCAGTGGTTGCGGAAGTGGAAGCTGCTCTTCCCGCGCCGGTCGAACCGTCGATCGAGCCCATTGAGCCGGTCGCAGCCGGGCCGATTCCCGAAGTCGCCGCCGCCGTCGAGGAACCGGAACTAGCGGTCGAATTTTCGCCGATCCCGGCTGCGGAAGTCACGCCGGTGGAGCGACTGGAAGAGCCCGCCGAGCCGGCCCCTTCACTCTTGGTCGAATCGGAACCCGTCTCCACTCCGCTGGAGCTTCCGCCGCCCGTGGTGGTCCATGCGCCACCGACGCTTTCCTTCGACGCCGCACCTACGGAGCCGCTGCCCGAACCCGCCGCCGAGATTCCTGCCGCTGTGCCCACGACGGCGAGCGAACCGGAAGTTGCGATGACGGCGGAAGAGGCCGTCGCACCGGCTGCCGAAGTCATGCCCGCCGAAGTCGAAGCGCTCCTTCCGCCTCCTCCGGTATTCGTCCCGCCGCCGCTGCGGCAGAGTGGCGACACGGTCGCTCCCGTATCGCACGAAGCTCAACCCACTCCTCCGAACACGTGGATGCAGCCGCCGCCAGAAATCGGCGTGCGCCCCGCCGCGCACTGGCCCCCGGATGTCGCCCCGCCGCCGTCGCCGATCCTGCCGGTGCGGATCATCACGCCATTGATGGCGCGCCCAGTCGTCGCACCTCCGCCGTTATTCTCAGGCGTCGTCGATGAAACCGCCGCGCATGCTGCGCCGCCGCCACCCGAGCCGGTCGCCCCGCCACCGCCACCGTCACCACCTCGCCCGCTCGATCTCCAGTTGGCGCGGGCTGCCTTCGGTCTCGAGGAAGGTGCCTCGCTGAGCGATGTCGGTTCGGAGTTGATCAAGCTGCCGGGCATCGGCGCCTGTTTTCTCGCCGTGCGTCACGAGACCGGCCGGGCCGGAGAATTGACGGCTTCGTTCAACCCGGACGGAGTGCGCGCACTGGCTGGCCAGCTCGCCGGAGCCATCGGAGGTTCCGCCGAAAGCCTCGGCAGCGGACGCGTGCAGCACCTCACGATTTTTGCCGACGAATCCTGCGTGAGCTTCTTCACCCAGGGCGAGGCCACCGTCGTCGCGATCCATCGCACGCGCGCCTTCCTTCCCGGTGTCCGCGAACGCCTCGCCGCCGCCGCCACCGCTCTCGCGGAAGCATGATCTGCAGAAGCTCTACCTGCCGCGGCGCCCGCGCAGATGAAGTTGGCAGATGATTCCACGCGCGCAACGCGGCCGTGAGGCTCGAAACCGTGGGTGGTGAACATCAAAAACATCAACCAAGCGAGTGGTTCGTTCGAGATCCTGCAAACAACCGGGCGCAGCCAGATCGCCGTCATGAGGTTGGAAGCCGGCGAGTCGAGCAGCGACGATCTCAACACGCATTCGCAGAGCGACCAAATCCTGCTCGCGATTGAGGGTGAACTGATCGCTGAGATCGGTGCCGAAAAGAGCACCATGAAAGCCGGCGATGTGGTCGTCGTCCCCGCAGGCGCGAAGCATCGCTTTACCAATTCAGGTTTCGCCACTGCCGTGTCCTTTACGGTCTATGCTCCCGCGGCCTATTGAGTGATATCAAATATCCCCGGGAGCGTCAGGCGCACCGCCATGCGGCTGCGCTTGAAACAGGGGGGGCGAAGGATAGCTTGGTTGTCTGCGCCGGCCGCCGCCTGTTCGGCAGATCCGGCTCATTTCACAAATTACCCCACTCGCGTTCGATGAAACATAGTGCCGATTGGTTTTCGTGGTCGTTGCAGTTTATCGCCGGCCTCGTGGTCGGTGCCGTCGTGAGTCTCATGTTCCTGGGCGAGCATTCCCGTTCCGGCCGCGGTGCGGGTCTGGTCGAATGGCGAAACGCCCCGATCTTCATCGCGGGTGCGGCGCTGATCGGCGCCGCCCTCGCTTCGTTTTACGGTGACCGGCTCTGGCTCGGCGATTCCTACCGGGTCATCCCGCCCGACGACATCGCCCACACCGACCTGAGCCGCATCGCTTCCATCGTTGTGGGCGTGCTCGGTGGGCTCCTCGTGCTCGCTGCTTTGCTGCGGCAATTCGGGTGGTTGTAAGCTGGGCGAGTGGACGTGGGCGCGAGCCACTCCATTTGTCCATCAGTCCACCGTTCATTACAGCCCCACGCACACGGCCTTCGTCTCGGTGTAGAGCTGCAACGCCTCTTCGCCCATTTCGCGGCCCCAGCCGGATTGTTTGTAGCCGCCGAAGGGGAGGGCGGCGTCGAAGATGTTGTAGCAGTTCACCCAGACGGTGCCGGCGCGGAGTCCGGCGGCAAGGCGATGGGCTTTGCTAATGTCCTTCGTCCAGACGGCAGCGGCAAGGCCGTAGATGTTGTTGTTGGCGGTGTCTAACACTTCATCGACGTCCTTGAATGGGACGGCGCAGACAACGGGGCCGAAGATTTCTTCGTCCATGACTTTCATGCCGGGTTTGGTGTTCACGAGGACGGTGGGTTGGACGAAGTAACCTTGTTTCCCGAAGCGGCTGCCGCCCACGACGGACTCGGCGCCCTCATTTTGACCGGCTTTGAGATAGCCCATCACGCGGTTGAGTTGCTCCTCGGAGACGAGTGGACCCATGTCGGTATCGGGTGAACGGCCGGGACCGAGCTTGATCTTTTTCGCCGCGGCGGCGATTCCATCGACGACCTTGTCGAACTGCTTTTTGTGCACGTAAAGGCGGGAACCTGCGCAGCAGCATTGGCCGTGATTGAAGAAGATGGCGTTGGCGGCCCCGGGGATGGCGGTTGCGAGGTCGGCGTCTTCGAGGACGATGTTGGGGGATTTGCCGCCGAGTTCGAGGGACACCTTCTTCAAGTCGCGCGAGGCGGCTTGGACGATGAGCTTGCCGACTTCGGTGGAGCCGGTGAAGGCGATCTTGTCGATGCCGGGGTGTCCGGCGAGGGATGCGCCCGCGGTTTCGCCGAGGCCCGTGACGATGTTTACGACGCCTGCGGGGATGCCGGCCTCTTGGATGAGTTCGCCGAGGCGCAGGGCGGAGAGGGGAGTTTGTTCGGCCGGTTTGAGGACGACGGTGCAGCCGGTGGCGAGAGCGGGGCCGAGTTTCCACGCCGCCATGAGGAGCGGGAAATTCCACGGAATGATCTGCCCGACGACGCCGATGGGTTCGCGCTGGGTGTAGGTGAGGAAACGGGCGCCGGGGGCGTAAGGCACGGAGACGGGGAAGGTGCGCCCGTGGATCTTCGTGGCCCAGCCAGCCATGTAGCGGAGGAGATCGACGGCGAGGGGCACATCGGCGACACGGGCGACGGCGAGGGGCTTGCCGTTGTCGAGTGATTCGAGGGCGGCAAATTCCTCGGTGTGCTGCTCGAGGAGGTCGGCGAGTTTCCAGATCATCTTCCCGCGCTCGGATGGGGTGAGGCGAGACCACGGGCCGGTCTCGAAAGCGGTGCGGGCGGCTTTCACGGCGCGGTCGATGTCTTCACGATCGCCGGAGGGGATCTGGCAGATGACTTCGCCGGTGGCGGGATCGTAGGTGGGGAAAGTTTTTCTCGAAGCGGCGGCCGTCCACTGGCCGTCGATGAGCATTTTACGCGGCTTGGCGAGCCACGAGGAGTTGCCGTTGTGCGACTGCCGGGACGAAGACGCGGCGCGGCGGCGGGAGGCGGGGAGCTTGGCAGTTTTCATACGGAGGAGGTGTTGACGAACTGACTTGCGGCGGCAAAGGAGAAGACCGCCGTTGAGGGAAAAGTAGGACTGGTTTGGCGGGCGTCGAGGAGGAATCGAGTCTTCTTCTGAATGCATGCCTCCTTTCAACGCAGAGAGGGCGCGGAGAGGGGATGGGTCAAGCACGGGAGCAGGAAAGCAGGGACGATTTTGGACCCGGTGAATTCGACGCTGTAGCGTGCTCCAGTTTTCCAGTTTCCCTGCTTAAATGCTCGGACGGGCGGGGACGCGGTCTGATGAATTGGCGCCCTTGATCCAAACTGGGAGCGCTGCCGCCGGAGACGATGGATCGAACCCGCCCGTGGTCCTTTCTCTACGCTCTCTGCATCTTTGCGTTGAATCAAACGCCCCGCGGTTGGGAGTGGCCGCCTACTTTTTCGTCAGCGCAAAGTGATGCGATTTCGGCTGGCAAGCCTCGCGGAGCGACGTCGCAAGCCCGAGGTAATCCTTCTCCAGTTGCTCGCGCTTTTGGAACGTTTCCAGTGCCGCCTTGATTCGCGCATCGGCGGGTTTGCCATCCTTTTGCGATGTCACCAGCCGCGCATTGAGCGTTTTCTCCACCGTCGCCGCGTCGCTCACGTCCACCTTCCCTTTTGACATGCCGTAGAGCTGCGATGCGAGCCCGCGCAGTTGCACCCCGATGGCCGCGCGGTTCGCCACGATCTTCGTCGCCGCGGCCGATTGCTGATACTGCGGGGTTTTGTCATTTTCGGCGAGGTTCACCCCGGCCTTGAGCGCATCGGCAGAATATTCGCCCACCATCTGGTCGTCGATCTTGAGCACATAAGTGCCGGCCGCGAGCCCGCTCACCACGAGCTTTTCCTCGTTCAGGTCGCGCATGAACGGCACCAGCGCGAGGGCGGCCTTGGCGTCATCGGGCACCACCAGCGGGAGCGCCTTTTCCGTGCAGTCGAAGTTCACATTCGTCGGCCCCGCCTTTACGTCGCCGATGGTGCAGTTCACCGCTCCGCTCGACTTCCCTTTCTTCGCGTCGATGCCGATCGTAGCCACCTTCGCCGGCACGCCCTGTGCCTTGAGGAAAATATAGCCCATCACAAAATGCCCTACCGAGCCGGGATGCACGCGATCCGGCCCAACGATGGTGAACGCCGGGTCTTTCTTTTGCTCGCGTGCATTGATCTCATTCATCGCGCGATCGAAATCCACCAACCCCGCGTGATACTGTTTCGCCCAGCCACGCACTTTGTCGGCACACTTCGCCAGCGCGGCGTTACCACCCACGGAGATGTTCGTGCTGGCCGCGGGAAGTTCTGTCGTCTCGTCGTAAATCGAAGGCGTGATCAGTGTCAGCCGTGCGCCGGCCTTCTGAAGCGAGCCGATCAGCTTTTGCATGCTCTCGTCGTAAGTCGCCAGCGACGCGGCCCGGCGCGCCTCCACCTCCGGGTTCACTGCGGGGATTCCACGATAGTCGCTGTGGCCAATGTCATTCATGCCGAGCATGATCGTCGCGGCCGTCGGCTTGTGCCCGATGATGTCCACGGTGAGCCGGTATTTTTCATCGGACATGATGCCGACCGCCCGGTCTCCACCGATCCCGCAGTTGAACGCCGTCAACGTGTGATCCGGAAACCGTGTCGCGTAATAAAGCGTGATGATCGAATGATACGAGCCACCGTGCGTAATGCTGTCGCCCACGAAGCAGACGGTGTCGCCTGACTTGAACGGCTCAGCGGAGCCGAAGTTGTCCGCGGCACGCAGCGAGAGAACGAGGGAGAGGAGGAGAAGAAGAGGACGCATGGAAGGCGGATGAAGCAGGAACGCCCCACGCCGGGCAAGCCCCGACCACCTGCCAGAAAGTGGCGCCAAGGTTTATGAACGCCGGCGCTCTCTCCCGCGATTTATCCGGACACCAGTTGCCCCAGCAATGTCCGCGCACACGCCTCGGCAAACGCTGGATCGTTAATCTCGCAATCCAATTCGACCAGCGGAAGGTCCTTGCGCAAATGCCGTTTGATCGCGCCAAAGAGCGCTGCATCCGCTTCGGGCGAATGGAACGGCTGCCCCGCTGCGCTGATCACGCTGATGGCACGCAGAGGAAGCAGCACCGCAACCGGGCCGCGATAAGCGTTCACCTTTTCCGCAAGGATTCGCCCAAGCTCCGCACACTCCTCCGGCGTGGTGCGCATGAGCGTGACCTGCGGATTATGCTGATAAAACGTGCGGCCCGCAAACTTCGCCGGCACCGTTTCGCGCGCGCCGAAGTTCACCATGTCGAGACAACCGGGCGCGACGATAGCAGGCGTTCCCATTTTTCCCGCCGCCTCCAGGCGCATCGGTCCCGCGCTGAGCACGCCACCCACGAGCTCGTCCGCCCATTCCGTCGTGGTCACATCGAGCACGCCCGCCACCATGCTGCTTTCGATCAGCGATTCCATCGTGCGCCCGCCAGCTCCGGTCGCATGAAAGACCAGCACCTCGTAACCCGCTGCTTCCAACTGCTTCGCCGCGAGGCCCACGCAGGTGGTCGTATTGCCAAACATGCTCGCGACGATGACCGGCTTGTCGGCAGCAGCGGGTGGTGCGGTTTCCACCATCCCGCAAATCGCTCCCGCCGCGCGCGAGAGGATCGTTCGCGAAATCCGGTTCAACCCCTGCACATCCACGACCGCGGGAAACATCGCGATATCCTTCGAGCCCACGTAGGGAGCGCAATTCCCCGCGACGAGCGTGCTCACCATCACCTTCGGAAAACCAAGCGGCAGCGTGCGCATGCCCGCCGTGGCGATCGACGTTCCTCCGCCCCCGCCGAGCGAAATCACGCCATCGACCCGCCCCTGCGCGGCAAGGTGCGCGAGCACCTTCGCCGCTGCTTCGCCCATCGCCGCCACACATTCGCCGCGATCATGCCGCGCGACCAGCGCCGGCAGATCCAACTCAGCGATGCGCGCCACTTCCTCGCGCGTTACGTCGGGCTTTACCGTCGGCGGTTTCTCGGTGCCGACATCGATCAGCAGTGGGGTGTGACCACGTCGGCGGATGAGGTCGGCGACGAAAGCGTGTTCGTCGCCCTTGGTGTCGAGGGTGCCAAGGACTGCGATGGAGGACATGGCGCCGCGTTTACCGGCGGAGAGTCAGCGGCGAAAGCGCAAAACGCTATCGGCGATCATCCATTGCTGGCCGGAACTCCACCCCCCGCCAGCCTACCGGCGGAAGGTCGCCCTCACCCGCTCTGACCGGAGCGTGTAAGGAATCCAGATCGCCGCCGCGAAGAAGATCTGGGTCAGGTCTTTGGAGGGATTGCCTCCCCCGCTCTTCACAACCGCAGGAATGTTCGCCGCCAGCATTTGATCGATCACCACGCCACATAGCATGAAGACCATGAAGGCGATGAAACAACGGGGCCACGCCTGCCTTTTCTGGAAGAAAAGAACCAGCAGGAGCAGGCTGAAAATGACCGCCAGCATGTTGTAGGTCAGTTCGAACAGCAGGATCGGCATCCAGAGAGGATGATATGCCGCATTTCCCGAGAGCGTGAGGTTTCTCCACACATCGAGGTGAAAAATCGACGGTCCCAATGCGACACATGCGTTGATGAACATGAACGGCCGGAAGAACAGGCCGATAGCCACCACCACCAACCATCCGCCGAGGCCTTCCAGCTGGCGCGAGTGAAGCGACGGCGGCAGTGGCGCCACGCGATGACAGGCAAAGTAATAATAGGAACCAGCTCCACTCAGTCCTCCCAGCAGGATCACGCTGGCCAGCACGGCGATCGGCCAGTTGAACTGGCCATAGCCTGATTTGAGATCGGCCTTGCGGCGCGCGGTCACCTGTTCCGGTGTCTTGTAGGTCAGGTTATAACCAATCGCGTCTTTGATCTTACGCACGGCAGCATCATAAGCAGCCAGGTCCGCTGGGGACACCCGGTCCGCCAAAGTCCGATAGGAATAGGTCAGATCAATCCGGCGACCGGATGCCATGGCCCGATGTTGAAATTGAAACTGCCCATTAGCGACATCTTCATTCGAAGGGATCAGCGGCCAGTCCTCGAACATCTCAGCACGGATCTCCTGGGTGATATTCACCGGATGATCGAGGGCCAGTGGGTCGGTTCGCTCGGCGGAGCCGGGTTGCCCCATTTGCTCATCCACCTCGACGGGAGTTAGATTCACATAATATCCGCTCTTGTCGTCGGTGATTTTCCAGAACGTCGGAATGACATAGTGCTCTTTGACCCGGCAGCCATTCTCACCGGAAATTTCCTCGTATTCCACAGGGTTGGCGGTGCGCACCCGTGGATAACGGCGGGCATAGAACTGGGTGAAATCCTTGTCGATTTCCTTCTGCGTGTTGGCGCGGAAGTAACCGCGGGTCGAATCCGCAGACAGCCCATGAAATTCCGTCACCACCTCCAACTGCGTTTCGTTATTAGGGGCTGCGACGTGATAAGTTTCCGAGATCTTCTTCCTCGGCAGCGACGCCGCCGGCGGAGAACACGGCGTCAACTCGCCGGTCCCCGCTTCCAGCACGAGCGCGAAGCCGAAATTGCGACTATAAATCTGCGAGAGCGGCCCCTTTTGTGCCGAGCGAGTGGCGTCGAGCCACGAGGTGCCCGTGCCGCTCTCGACTTTCAGGATAACGTGATTGAACCCGTCCGGCGACGGCAGGCGATCCGCCACCCCCTTGCGGTGATAGGTGCTCACCAACGCCGGGCTCGCAGCGATCCCGGTATTTCGAAGAAGCGTGGCCAGCAGCAGCGACTTGTCCTTACAATCGCCGAAGCGGCGACGCAGCACTTCACTGGGTGGCGTCGGCTGGTGCGAACCTACACCCGATTCGATGCCCAGATAGCGAACCTCCTCCTGCACAAAACGGAGAGCCGCCAGAATGCGTTCCTCGCGATCGGGAATGGCTCGCAAACGTTCGATTTCCCTGGCGAGGTCATCCGATTTCGGCGCATCCACCGGATAGAGCGGGATGGCCCAATCGACCACTTCCCGCCAGGTCGCAAACTCGCTTACCTGCACCGATCCGTAAGGATTGTAACCCAGTGGCGTGTTATTATCCATCAACCGCGCGGGTATTTCCTTGTCTTCCCAAAGCCATTCGGTGCGGCCATGTTGGGTCGAGGTGGCGGGTTTGATTTCTCGATTCTTGACCTGGAAGAACAGGGTGCGTTCCGCCGGGTAAACGATGCGGATGACGGCATCGCGCACCGGCAGGCTCCATTCGGTCGAAAAAATGTCGAAGTATTTCCCTTTCAGCACGGGATTGGCGCCTTCGATCGTGTAGGCAAACTCGATCACATCGCCGACCCGAACATCTTCCAACTGGCACTGGGCGGTGAAGGCTCCGTCGTAGAGAAACGACTCCATTTCCGTCTCCCGCTGGAAGACCTTGATCTGCGATCGATCGAGCCGGTCCATCGCGCTCTCCGCCCGCACCAGACGAATGAAATGGAAGGTTAATTTTTGATAGGACGGATCGAACGATACCGTAATCGCCGCACCATTTTGCACGCCGTCCTGGGAAGTGATGCGCCGCGCTTGGTGGTAGTAAAAGGCCGACGGTTCCAAGTTCTGCTGTTGATCGAGCAACAAATAAGAAATGCCGCCGCGATATTGATCGGAAGACGGCGCCGCGTTCGCGGTAAATGATCTAACCCAGGCGGCCGGCAGCGCGATCTCGAAGGCCGGCGGCGCCGGCGGAGGCTCGGCCGCCCATACCGCCAGTGGCAGCCAATTAACGAGGCCGAAAAGGAGCCAGGAAAGTCTGCAAAGATAACGAGAAACCATGGAGAACGCTCAACACAAGTGGGAAGGGTGAACTAAAACAATGCCACGTCCAAGGCGCTTTCTCTACAGGCGCACAGACTCAATGGAAGCCCCCTGCTTTACACAAGAGACTCCCTGCCTTCACGGTAGATCGGTGGAGCCCATCAGCCACAGGTCGCATTCGCGCGCGGCTTCGCGGCCTTCGTTGAAGGCCCACACGACGAGGCTCTGGCCGCGACGGCAATCACCGGCGGCGAAGACCTTGTCGATGCTCGTGCGATACTTGCCGTAGTCGGCTTTGACGTTGCTGCGCGCGTCGCGCTCCACGTTGAGCGCGTCGAGCAGCGGCTGCTCCGGCCCGAGGAAACCCATGGCGAGCAGGACGAGCTGCGCGGGCAGCACCTTCTCCGTGCCGGGCACATTCTTCGGAATGAACTGACCCTTCTCGTTGCGAGTCCACTCGACCTGCACCGTGTGCACGGCCTTCACGTGGCCGTTCTCGTCGCCCTCGAACTTCGTGGCCGTCGTGACATACACGCGTGGATCGTGGCCGAACTTCGCGGCGCTCTCCTCCTGGCCGTAGTCGAGACGATACACCTTCGGCCATTCGGGCCACGGATTGTCTTTCGCACGATCCTCCGGCGGTTTCGGCAGAATTTCAAGCTGCGTGAGCGAGCGGCAGCCATGGCGGATCGAAGTGCCGACACAATCGGTGCCGGTATCGCCGCCACCGATGATGACGACGTCCTTGCCCGCGGCGTCGATGAAGCCACCGTTCTTGTGCTGGTCGAGAACCGTTTTCGTATTCGCGGTGAGGAAATCCATCGCGAAGTGGATGCCCTTGAGCGGGCGGCCTTCGATGGGAAGATCGCGCGGCTTGGTCGCACCGGTCGCGAGCACGATGGCGTCGAAATCGGCGAGCAGTTTGTCCGCGGCGAGGTCTTTGCCGACGTTCGTGTTGCACACGAACTTCACGCCTTCCGCTTCCATGAGTTTGATGCGGCGGAGGACGACCTCCTGCTTGTCGAGCTTCATGTTCGGGATGCCATACATCAGCAAGCCACCTGGGCGATCCGCGCGCTCATAAACAGCCACGGTATGACCCGCCTTGTTGAGCTGCGCCGCGGCGCAAAGCCCGGCTGGACCGCTGCCGATGACCGCAATCTTCTTGCCGGTGCGAACCGCCGGCGCTTCCGGCATTACCCAGCCTTCGTCCCAGCCTTTGTCGATGATCGCGCACTCGATGTTCTTGATCGTGACGGGCGGGTTATTGAGGCCAAGCACGCACGAACCTTCGCACGGTGCCGGACACACGCGGCCGGTGAATTCGGGGAAGTTGTTCGTCTTGTGCAGGCGATCGAGCGCTTCCTTCCATAGCCCGCGATAGACGAGGTCGTTCCACTCGGGGATGAGATTATTGATCGGGCACCCGCTGGCCATGCCGCTGATGAGCGTGCCGGTGTGGCAGAACGGAATGCCGCAATCCATGCAGCGCGCCCCTTGCTGGCGAAGCTTATCCTCCGGAAGGTGCAGATGAAATTCGCCCCAGTCACGCACGCGCTCGAGCGGCGGGCGATCAGCAGGAAGCTCGCGAAGGTATTCGATGAAGCCGGTTGGTTTTCCCATGGGTCAGAAGTGAACGGAATCCGCAGATTGCGCAGATTCGCGCAGATTAAGCACAAGGCGTTTGTGCTCCAGACTTGGAGCGCCGAAGTTGAGAAGAAGCGCGCGGTGAAGGCCGGTTGCTTTGAGATAGTTGAGGACTTGAGTCTCTTCGATCGTGCTGAGCCGGGCGAGCGCTTTCATTTCGACCAGCACCGTTTCGTAGCAGATGAAGTCGGCGCGATAACCGCAACGGAGGGGCTGTTGCTTGGAAAAGACGGGCAACTCCGCCTCGCGCTGAAAGGGAATTCCACGGGCCACAAACTCCATCGCCAGAGCCTCCTGATACACGGCTTCGAGAAAGCCATGACCGAGTTGCCGATGAACTTCCATCGCAGCTCCGATTATCTGATAAGTTTGCTCGTCCCTTTGCATTTCAATCTGCAGCAATCTGCGCAATCTGCGGATTATCCTCCGCCGATGCGGGCGACGTCGCGGGCGTTGGCCTCGAAGGCGGCGTTGAGGGCGTCGTCGCCGCTCAGGCCGTCCTGCTGAGCTTTCTTGATCGCCTGCAGCACGCGTTTGTAATCCTTGGGCATCACCTTCACGAATTTGGGCACCATTTCGTCCCAGAGGGCGATGACTTTGTAGGCACGCTGGCTCTTGGTGTAATCGCCGTGACGTTTGATGAGTTGATAGAGCGATTCGATCTCCTCGGCGTCCTCGAGTTTTTCGAGGGCGACCATCTGCTGGTTGCAGTGCGTGGCGAAGTCGCCCGCTTCATCGAGGATATAAGCCACCCCACCGCTCATGCCGGCGGCGAAGTTGCGGCCCGTCTTGCCGAGCACGACGACGCGGCCACCGGTCATGTATTCGCAGCCGTGATCGCCCACGCCTTCCACGACGGCATCGACACCGGAGTTGCGGACGGCAAAGCGTTCGCCCGCCATGCCGCGGAGATAGAGTTCGCCAGCGGTGGCACCATAGAGGGCAACGTTGCCGGCGATGATGTTTTCTTCTGCCGCGAAGGTCGAACCCGCGGGCGGATAGACGATGACGCGACCGCCGCTCATGCCTTTGCCGACGTAGTCGTTCGCGTCGCCTTCGAGTTCGAGCGTCACGCCCTTCGGAATGAACGCGCCGAGGCTCTGACCTGCGCTGCCTTGGAAGTGCAGATGCACCGTGTCGTCCGGCAGGCCGTTCCAATGCTTCTTGGTAATCTCGTTGCCGAGAATGGTCCCTACTACGCGGTTCACGTTGCGAATCGCCAGCTTGGCCGTCACCTTCTCGCCGCGCTCGATAGCCGGTTTGCACAGGTCGAGCAGCGTGGTGATGTCGAGCGATTTCTCCAGGCCGTGGTCCTGCGTTTCCGAGCAGAAGCGACCGACGTCAGGTCCGACTTCCGGCTGGTAAAGAATCTTCGAGAGGTCGAGCCCCTTCGCCTTCCAGTGATCGACCGCTTTCTTCGGCTCGAGGACGTCGGTGCGACCGACCATTTCCTCGATCGTGCGGAAGCCAAGCTGCGCCATGTATTCGCGCACTTCCTGCGCGATGAACTTCATGAAGTTCACCGTGTGCTCAGGGTCGCCGGTGAATTTCGCGCGGAGTTGCGGGTCCTGTGTCGCGACACCGACCGGGCAGGTGTTGAGGTGGCACACGCGCATCATGATACAGCCGAGCGTGACCAGCGGCGCGGTGGCGAAGCCGAATTCCTCGGCGCCGAGCAGCGCGGCGATGACCACGTCGCGGCCGGTCTTCATCTGGCCATCGGCCTCGACGACGATGCGACTGCGGAGATTGTTCAGCACCAGCGTCTGGTGCGTCTCGGCGAGGCCAAGTTCCCACGGCAGGCCGGCGTGCTTGATGGAGGTCTGCGGCGAAGCGCCGGTGCCCCCGTCGAAGCCCGAGATGAGCACCACGTCGGAGTGCGCTTTCGCCACGCCCGCCGCGATCGTGCCCACCCCGACTTCCGACACTAGCTTCACGCTGATACGCGCCGCGCGGTTCGCGTTCTTCAAGTCGTGGATCAACTCCGCAAGGTCTTCGATGGAATAGATGTCGTGATGCGGCGGCGGCGAGATGAGCCCCACGCCCGGCGTCGAACCGCGCACCTTCGCAATCCACGGATACACCTTGGAGCCCGGGAGTTGTCCACCTTCACCGGGCTTCGCGCCCTGCGCCATCTTGATCTGAATTTCCCGCGCCTGCGAGAGGTAGAGACTCGTCACGCCAAAACGTCCCGAGGCGACCTGCTTGATCGCGCTGTTCTTGGAATCGCCGCGTTCGTTCGTCCACGTGTAACGCTCCGGATCTTCGCCGCCTTCGCCCGTGTTCGATTTGCCGCCGATGCGGTTCATCGCGATGGCGAGCGCTTCGTGCGACTCCTTCGAGATCGAGCCGTAGCTCATCGCGCCCGTCTTGAAGCGCTTCAGGATCGCTTCGACCGATTCGACTTCCTCGATCGGCACCGGCGTGCGCGCCTTGAACTCCAGCAGCCCGCGCAGCGTGTAGAACTGCTTCACCTGATCATCCACCAGCTTGCTATATTGCTTGAAGGTGCCGTAATCGCCGCCGCGCACCGCCTTTTGCAGTGTGTGAATGGTCTGCGGATTGAAGAGGTGCGCCTCGCCTTCGCGACGCCACTGATATTCCCCGCCGACGTCGAGCGTGTGTCCGTTCGTCGGACGATCCGGGAATGCATGGGTGTGGCGCTGAATCGCCTCGCCCGCGATGGTCTCGATGCCCGAGCCTTCGATGCGCGACGCCGTCCAAGTGAAGTATTTGTCCACCAGCGCCTGATTGAGGCCCACCGCCTCGAAGATCTGCGCACCGCGATAGCTCTGCATCGTGGAGATGCCGATCTTCGACGCCACCTTGATGACGCCCTTCGTAGCCGCCTTGATGTAATTCTTGCACGCCGTCTTGTGATCGACGTTCACGAGCAGCCCTTGGCGGATCATGTCGTCGAGCGTCTCGAAGGCGAGATACGGATTGATCGCGCCGCAGCCGTAGCCGACCAGCGTGCAGAAGTGATGCACTTCGCGCGGCTCACCGGATTCGAGCACGAGATCGATCTGCGTGCGCGTGCCCTTGCGGATGAGGTGATGATGCAGCCCCGCCACCGCCAGCAACGACGGGATTGGCGCGTTCTGCTTGTTCACGCCGCGATCGGAAAGGATGAGCAGATTTTTGCCTGCCGCGATCGAGCGATCGGCCTGCGCGCAGATTTCTTCCATCGCCTTCTCCAAGGCGGCTGCACCACCACGAGGGTCAAACAAAATCGGCAGAGTCACCGCGGAGAATTGCCCCTCGGTCACGTGCTTGAGCTTGGCCAGTTCTTCGTTGCTCAGGATCGGCGTCTTCAGTTCGATGAGATGGCAGCTTTCCGGCTCGGGTTTGAGCAGGTTGCGCTCCGGTCCGATGGTGGTGACCGGCGAAGTCACGATCTCTTCGCGAATACAATCGATCGGCGGATTCGTGACCTGCGCGAAGAGCTGTTTGAAATACTCGAAGAGGATTTTCGGTCGATCCGACAACACGGCGAGCGGCGTGTCCGTGCCCATCGAACCCGTCGCCTCCACGCCGTCGCGCGCCATCGGCACGAGCAGCATGCGGAGGTCTTCAAAGCTGTAACCGAACGCCTGCTGGCGCTGCACGATCGTGGCGTGATCCGGCACCGGCAGTTCCGGCGCATCTTTCACGTTCGCGAGCTGCACGAGGTGCTTGTCGAGCCACTGGCGATACGGCTTCTCCGCCGCGATCTTCGACTTGATCTCGTCGTCCGGCACGATGCGCCCTTCCTGCATGTTCACGATGAACATGCGACCCGGTTGCAAGCGCCCTTTCGAAGCCACATTCTCCGGCGCCACCGGCAGCACGCCAGCTTCGCTGGCCATGATGACGAGATCATCCTTCGTCACGTAATACCGCGACGGACGCAGCCCGTTGCGATCGAGCGTCGCGCCGATCATCGTGCCATCGGTGAACGCCACCGACGCCGGGCCGTCCCACGGCTCCATCAGGCACGAGTGGTATTCGTAAAAAGCCTTCTTCTCTTCGCTCATCGACTCGTGGCCGCTCCACGGTTCGGGGATCATCATCATCATCGCGTGCGGCAGCGAACGCCCGCCCATCACGAGCAGTTCGAGCACGTTGTCGAACATCGCCGAATCCGACCCGTTCTCGTTCACGATCGGCAGGATCTTCTTGATGTCGTCGAACAGCGGGCTGCCGAGCAGCGACTCGCGCGCCTTCATCCAGTTAATGTTCCCGCGCAGCGTGTTGATTTCGCCGTTGTGCGCGATGTAGCGATACGGATGCGACCGCTCCCAGCTCGGGAAGGTGTTCGTGGAAAACCGCGAATGCACCAGCGCCAGCGCGCTCTCCACATCCGTGTCCGCGAGGTCGAGGAAGTATTGCCCCACCTGCTCCGGCATGAGCATGCCTTTATAAATCAGCGTGCGGCTCGACAAACTGGGCGCATACCAGAAGGGATCGATCCCACTCATGCGGATCGCCTTATTCGCCAGCTTGCGCAGCACATAGAGGCGGCGCTCGAACGCCGCGTCATCCGCCAGCCCTTCCGGACGGCCGATGAATACCTGCTGCATGAAGGGTTCGCTCGCGATCGCCGTCTTGCCGAGCGTCGCATTGCTCGTCGGCACATTGCGCCAGCCCAGCACTGGCAGGCCTTCTTCCTTCGCGATCTTCTCAAAAATCTCGCGGCTCTTCTGGCGCACCTCCGCCACCGGCGAGAGGTAAAGGCAGCCCACGCCGTATTGGCCCTGAGCCGGCAGATCGAAGCCCGCCACCTTGCGCAAAAACTTGTCCGGCACCTGCATCAGGATGCCCGCACCGTCGCCCGTGTTCTTTTCGCAGCCGCACGCACCGCGATGATCGAGGTTCACCAGGATGGTCAGCGCATTCTGCACGATGTCGTGCGACTTCTTCCCCTTCATGTGCACGATGAAGCCGACGCCGCACGCGTCGTGCTCGAACTGCGGGTCGTAAAGTCCCTGTTTGGCTGGAAGTCCCTGGTTATTCATGTGGCTGTAGATGTGGTGATGGCAGCACGCCGCGGATTGCCCTCAGGCAGTCCTCAAGCAGTTGCTCCCAAGCGAATTTCCTCCCCTTCTGGCCGCGGCCAAAATGGCAGGAGCGGGCGCGCATGTAGGGGAGGGTTGGGTAGTGGTCAAGTCTGCGGACGCCCAGAAGCGAAACAATCCTAAGACACGCCTTCCGCCACAGGAATCTTTGGTCCCGTTCGAGGCCGGCCTTCGGGCTGAACTCGAACGGATCTCGCGACCCGGGAAGGCTGCTGCGTAAATCCTCTCCGCCTTCGTGCCGAGGCTTTAAACTTTTCGACTCCGCCCTGTGCGGGCTCAGGGATCAGGCGAAGGTCGGCTCGATGAGACCGTAGCCGTCGTCTTTGCGCCGGTAGAGGATGTTCACCTGCTCGGTGCGGGCGTTGAGGAAGACGACGAACTGGCGGTTCGACATCTCGATCTGCAGCACGGCTTCGTCCACGAACATCGGCTTCACCGGATAACGCTCGGTCTTGACGACCTCGGGTTCGGATTCCTCGAGTTGCTCGAAGGCTTCATCGACGTGCAGCACCTTTTCCTCGAGGTGCTTGATGTCCTTGCCGCGCGGGCGGTGGTTGCGCAGGAGCTTGGTTTTGAACTTGCGCATCTGCCGCGTGATCTTGGCCGCGACGTTGTCGATGGCGGCATACATGTCGTCGCACTCCTCGCTGGCCTCGATGGTGATATGATTCGAGCAGTGCAGCACCATCTCGGCGAAATGCCGGTGTTTGGAAACGTCGAGAATGACCTGGGCGTCGATGATGCGCGGGTAGTCGAGATGGAAGTGCTCTACCTTGGTGAGCGCGTAGTTCTTGATCGCTTCGGTGATACTGACGTGGCGGCCGGTCACCTTGACCGGGACGTTGATGTTCGCGGTTTGCATAGTTTCTAAGGGGTGTTTGGAAATCCGCAGATTGCGCCGATAGGCGCAGATTTTCGGGGGAGTGGTGTGCTCTTTTCCTCCGCGAAATTCTGCGAAATCCGCGGATGATTCATCACATCTGGAAGCTCTCGCCGAGATAAACGCGGCGGGCGGTTGGGTCGTTGATGAGGAAGTCTTTCGAGCCTTGCGTGACGACGCGGCCTTCGAAGATGAGATAGGCTCGATCGACGATGGAAAGCGTTTCGCGCACGTTGTGGTCGGTGATGAGGATGCCGAGACCATCGTCGCGCAGACGGGCGATGATCTGCTGGATTTCGCTCACCGCGATGGGATCGACACCGCTGAACGGTTCGTCGAGCATAATGAGGCTGGGATTAGTGACCAGCGAACGCGCGATGGTGAGGCGGCGCTTTTCACCGCCGGAGAGAGTGAGGGCGAGTTGTTTGGCGACGTGTTCGATGCCGAATTGGTTCAACAGTTCCTCGCAGCGGGCCTTGCGCTGCTTGCGGTTGAGATCCGTCGTTTCGAGAATCGCGAGCAGGTTTTCCTCCACCGTGAGTTTGCGGAAGATGGATTCTTCCTGCGGCAGGTAACCCATCCCCATGCGCGCACGCTTGAACATGGCGAGGCTGGTGACGTCTTTGCCCTCGAAGAGCACCCGTCCGCCGTTCGGCTGCACGAGACCCACGATCATGTAGAAGCTGGTGGTTTTACCGGCGCCGTTCGGGCCCAGAAGACCGACGATCTCACCGCGTTTACAGTCGATATCGACACCGTTGACCACGGCACGTCCACCGTAGATTTTGACCAGTTTCTCCGTGCGAACGAGCGCGGCGGCGGACGCGCCGCCGGGCGCGGCGCTGGAGGATGCGAGCGAAGACACAGTGCTCAACGGGAGGTAGTGTCCGCTGCGTTGGTGTCCTTGATCACGGTCGTGTGCGCGCCTTCGACGTGCATGCGACCGTTGCGATTCAAGGTGATGACAGTGTCGTCGGACTGGGCCACGCAAAGGTTGATGCCCTGCTGAACGCTCGGATTTCCCGTGAGGATGATATCGCCGGTCTTCGAGTCGTAGGTGGCTTTGCGGCCTCGACCGATGTTCTTGGTGATAGAACCGTCGGCCTCGACCTTGTCCTGCGTGATGAGGACTTCCTTACCGCGAGCGGCCTCGGCGATGGCGTGGTCCAGACCGCCGCCTTTGCTCTCGGGCTCTGGCTTCGATTTGGCGGGAGTAGGAGAAGCTGCGGCCGGCTTCGCAGCCGCCGCTTTGGGTGCGTCGCCTTCTGCGGCCTCCTTCGTTTTCAGAAAGGCGGTGAGACGATCGCAATGAACGACAAATTCCGGGTCGGTGACGACGACATCGCCGATGAAGACTGCCTGGTGAGTCTTCTGCTCGAAGGTGGCTTCCAGCGCGGTGATCTCGGTCTGGCCTTTCGGCTTTTTCACGACTGGCTCGTTTTTCTTTTTGGCGAGAGGCGTGCCTTCGTAGCCGAGCGTGGGACGCTTGTTGCCGAAGACGTCGAGTCGCGGCATTTTCGGGTCGGAAAGAGATTGCGCGCTCGCGCTGGCCGCGGCCGCGATGGAGGCGATAGTGACGAGGGAAAGGCAGCGCAGGATCATGATCCCTGGCCTCCTTTCTTCCCCGCGTCGTCGGTTTCGTCGCTGAGATTGTAGATGATCATTTTGACATCGCCCTTAACGTGACCCTGTTTCGTTTCGGTGTTGAACTCCATGGTCTTTCCGGTGAGTTGAAAATCGCTGCGTTTAACGGTGACGCTCTGGTCGGTGGTGATGATGCGGGTGGAGAGGTCCAGCTTCGAACCCGGCAATTCGATCGTCATCTCCTGCTTGCCTTCTTCGTCGTAGGTTTCGATGAGCAGATCGCTCATATCGACATGGTCGTCGTCCAGCCGGCGACCGACGCCAATGCGGAAGACCATCGTCTTTTTGCCCGTGGCATCGGTGTAGGGAATAACGACGCCCTTGGAATCCTGCCCTTTGGGGAGCGGGAGGGAAAGCTTGTTCTGCGGTTTGGGCGTTTCGGCACCGTCGGGCGAGGGAGGTTTCTGAGAATCGTCGGCCGGTTTCTTGCCCTCGGATTTCTTCGCATCGCCCTTCTTGGAATCAGCGGACTTTTTCTTGGCCGGATCGGCCTTCGGAGCGGCGGCTTTCTTTTCAGGCAGAGCAGGTTCTACGACCTTCGGGGCCGGCGCCGCGGCCTTCTTGTCACGCTGCTTGAGGAGGAATTCGGCCCGCTCATTTTTCTGCGCATCGGTGGTCTCGGCAGACGCCACCGCGGCAACCGCGAGGAAGGCGGCCAGTGGGAGAAAGTTACGAGACGAGGGCATTGATGGAGAGTAATTGTGACAGCACCCGCGGAAGTTGCGCCAGCGGAATCTGATTGGGGCCATCGCTCAGGGCCTCGGCGGGATTTTCGTGCGTCTCGATGAAAACGCCGTCGCAACCGGCTGCCATCGCGGCCCTTGCCAGCACCGGGGCGAGAACGCCGTCGCCGCTGGTTTTATCGCCCCCGCCGCCGGGGCGTTGCACCGAATGCGTAGCGTCGAAGATGACCGGGAAACCCTGCTCGCGAATCCAGTAAAGCGAACGCATGTCGGCCACGAGATTGTTATAGCCGAACGTGGTGCCACGCTCGGTGAAGAAGAACTTCGAGTTGCCGAACGCGACGAGTTTGTCAGCGATGTTCTTCACTTCCCACGGGGAGAGGAACTGGCCCTTCTTCACATTGACCACCCGACCGGTTTCGGCGGCGGCTTTGATGAGGTCGGTCTGGCGGCAGAGGAAGGCGGGGATTTGCAGGATGTCGATCCACTCCGCGGCGATGGTTGCCTCCTCGGGCGAATGGACATCGGTCGTCACCGGCACGCCGAGTTCTTTCCCGATGGCCCCGAGCAGCGCGCAGCCTTCCCTTACCCCGAGGCCGCGATACGACTTCACCGAGGTGCGGTTGGCCTTGTCGTAGCTGGCTTTGAAAACGAACTGAGCGCCGGCCGTCAGGGTCATCTCACGCAACGCTCGCGCCATCTTCCAGGCGAAGTCTTCGCTCTCGATGACGCAAGGACCAAGGATGAAAATCGGCTGGCCCGCCCCGAGGGTGAGCGAGCCAATGGAAAGCGAAGGGAGCGCCATGGACCTGATGCACTATCCGATTGCGGCCCGATGGCAAAAAATATTTGTGAAGGCGCTTGACGGTTTACTGCCGGATCCACTAAATGTAGCGCAGTTCTTTGTGGCGCCCAGTATATATCCACAATATATAGTGGTTGCCTGTGCGAAAGAGTGCCTGTAGCCAAGGCTACGGGAGAATAGGGAACCGGGTGCCGATGGCGTCTCCCAACGCTGACGAAATCCCGGGCGGTAGCGCCGCTGTTACGAGCGACGAACGCCCTTACATAAGCCACTGCGACCTTCCGGCAAGCACGCCGGCGTCGCGGTAAGGCGGGGCCAGTAGAATGACCTCGAAGCCAGAAGACCTGCTCTTTTCGCCCCTATCATCGCTCCCTCCGATTTGGCGGGGAGCCTTCCAACGGTCGCGCCAACGACCGGATGGGAATCGGATCGCCTTCCGCTGACGCAGTGGAGGGTTGTGTCGTCGGTTTCCTTTGCTGGAATTCATCCAATCCGCGTGATGGCTCACGCCGCCTCGAAGCCTGAACGCTTTTTATGACTGCTCTCGACTCTGCTGCTTCGCCGTCCACCGACGACGCCCTCTTTTTCTCCGACGCCGAACTCGCCGCCCGCGAGGAGGGTGACTTCGTGGTTTATCAAATCGGTGCGAAAACCTTCCGTCTCGACAAGGCCAAGGCCCGCGCCCGCGTGGCCAACAAGAAGGTGATCAATGGCCACCGCAGCGCGGAACTGAATGTGCTGCCGCTGAAATACCACGAGGCGTATCGCATCTATAAACAGATGAAGGCGAACCACTGGGAGCCGGACGTGATCGACATGACGCGCGACGCGCAGCAGTGGAACACCGGCGCGCTGACGCCGAAGGAGCGCTGGATCATCGAGATGGGTGTCGGCTATTTTTCCGCCGCGGAAGGGATCGTGGGCGACTCCGTGCTGCATGTCATCGAGGACAACCTCACTGCCGCGGAGTTGAAGCACGCCGCGTTGCGGCACATCGCGGAGGAGAGCATTCATATGGATTCGCTCCTGCACATCATCGGCTCGCTCAATATCGATCTCGACGAGGTCACGGCGAAGTTCAGCGACATCCCGAGCGTGCAGCGGAAGAACGCGTTCATCACGCGGCACATGCCGGAGCTGAAAATGGGCATCGACCTCACGCAGACGGTGAACAAGCAGAAGTTCGCCAAAGCCATCTTTGGCATCACGCAGGTCATGGAAGGGACGCAGTTCTATGCGCTCTTTGCCATGGTGCTTTCGCTGCATCGGCAAAACAAAATGACCGGCATCGGCCAGATGTTCCAATACACGCTGCGCGACGAGTCGAACCACATCGCGCTCGGGCGCTACATCCTCAGCCAGCTCATCGCAGAGAATCCGGACCTCTGGACCCCGGAGTTTCGTGAAGAACTTGTCGCCTTCATGCGCGAAGGCGTGGCACTGGAGAAGGAGTTTGTGCGCGATTGCCTGCCGGAAGACACGGTCGGTTTGCGCCAGGCGGAGTTTCTCGATTACGTCGATTTCAATGCGGATCGCCGGCTGGCGGGACTGAATCTGCCGACTCTCTCGAATGTGAAGAGCAATCCATTCACCTGGCTCGACGAGGTCATTTTCCTCCGGAAAGAGAAGAACTTCTTCGAGACCCGCGTCACGGAATACCAGACCAGCGGCAGCGTGAAGAATACCAGCGAGGACGACCTGATTTAAGCTGCCCATGAGCGTTCACGCCGACACCTGGATCCGCCGCATGGCTCGCGAGCATGGCATGATCGAGCCATTCTCCGACTCACTCGTGCGCCGCAACGGCGGCGACAACCCGGTCATTAGCTATGGCCTGTCGAGCTACGGCTACGACCTGCGCGTGGCCGATGAATTCAAGGTCTTCACCAATGTCTTCAACACCGTGGTCGATCCCAAAAATTTCGACCCGAAATCGTTCGTCGATGTGAAGACCGACGTCTGCATCGTGCCGCCAAACTCGTTCGCGCTCGCTCGCAGTGTGGAATACTTCCGCATCCCGCGCGATGTGCTCACCCTGTGCGTCGGCAAAAGCACTTACGCCCGCTGCGGCATCATCGTGAACGTCACCCCGTTCGAACCCGAATGGGAAGGCCACGTGACGCTCGAAATTTCCAACACCACGCCGCTGCCCGCCCGCATCTACGCCGGCGAAGGCCTCGCCCAGGTTCTCTTTCTCGCCGCCCACGAGCCCTGCGAAACAAGCTACGCGGACCGTGGAGGGAAATATCAATCCCAGCGCGGCATCACGGTTCCGCGCATGTAGCTAACCGTCCGATCAACTGCTCCCGACTTTTTACTTCTTCTTCAACCGCCAGTCTGTGTCATGAATTCGACGCCCTCTTCTTTTGCCCTCACGAACGATACCTTGCCTGCTGATGTCAGTGCTCTGCCGCAGGTGATCCGGCGCGATGTGCCGGGGGATTTGTCCGGCAAGCCGCGCGTGGTGGCGTGGCTCGGGCACAAGATCGCGCGGGCGGTGTCGGCCGCTTGTGTCGCGGAAGGGGCGGATGAAAACATCGGGCGGCTGGTGCAGGCGGAGATCGAATTCCGGCTGAGGCGCGAGCGCCCGAGCTTTATCCACATCGAGCAGCTTCAGGATCTGGTGGAGGAGACGTTGATGGAGCTCGATCACGGCAAGGTTGCCCTCGCTTACGCGAAATATCGCGCTCGCCGGGCGGCGTTACGCGAGGCGGCGGTGGTGGCGCACGGGGCGGAGGGCGCGGATCAGATGGAACTGGCCACCCCGGAACAACTCACCGATCTGCGCGCCCGCATTTCATTCGCGCGCATCGGGCTCAAGCTGACGCTTTCCGATGAGGAGCTGATCGCGCGACTGCTGCGCAGCGTGTCGATGAATCTCACCGTAGAGGAGCGTCGCGATACTATTTTGCTGAATGCGAAATCGCTGCTCGATGTCGATGCCGACGCGCGGTTCTTTGCCGCGCGCATCCTGCTCACCTACATCTACGAAGAAACGCTGCCTTGGAAGGTGGGCGACGGTCCACAGGCATTGAAGGCGGCGCATGTGCGGGCGTTCAATGACTATGTTCCGCATGGGATTTCCATCGGCCGGCTCGATGCACGGATGCAGCAGTTCGACCTGCGCCGCATCGCGGACGCGCTGGATCCGTTTGCCGATCTCCAATTCGATTTCATCGGCATCCAGACGCTCTACGATCGTTACCTCATCCACGCGCACGACAAGGTGACGGCGCGCAAGCGCCGCCTTGAAGCACCGCAGATTTTCTGGATGCGCGTGGCCATGGGACTCGCCTTGCTCGAACCGGAGAAAGAGAAGCGCGCGGTCGAATTTTACGGCATCTACAAATCGCGCCGTGCGTGCAGTTCGACGCCGACGCTGTTCAACGCGGGCACGAATCATCCGCAACTTTCGTCGTGTTATCTGCTCTATTGCGGCGACAGCATCGAGGAGATCACCGAGACGTGGCGGCGCTTTTCGCATCTTTCGAAGTGGGCGGGCGGGCTCGGTTGCTCGTGGACCGCCATTCGCGGCAGCGGCGCCTACATTCATGGGACAAACGGCGAAAGCTCGGGCGTCATCCCGTTCCTCAAGGTCAGCAATGATATCGCGATCGCGGTAAATCAAGGCGGCAAGCGGCCCGGTGCGCTGTGCTCGTATCTGGAACTCTGGCACGCGGACATCGAGGACTTCCTCGATCTGCGCAAGGAAACCGGCGACGACCGCCGCCGCACGCACAACATGAACACGGCGCATTGGATTCCCGATGTGTTCATGAAGCGGCTCAAGGCGATCGCCGATGGCGCGCTGCCGAAGGATGCGACCTGGACGCTCTTCCGCACCAACGACGTGCCCGATCTGCCGGAGATTCACGGTCGCGCCTTCGAGGAACGTTACACGCACTATGAGCGTCTCGCGGAGGAGGGGAAACTCTGGGGGCGCAAGGTGCGCATCCTCGCCCTGTGGAAGCGTATGCTCGAAATGCTCTTCGAGACCGGCCACCCGTGGATGACCTGGAAGGACCCTGCGAATGTGCGCAATCCCCAGGATCATTGCGGGGTGATTCACAACTCGAATCTCTGCACCGAGATCGAGCTGAACACGTCGAGCGACGAAGTGGCCGTGTGCAATCTCGCGTCCATCAACCTTGCCGCACATCTCACGCCAGAGGGTGCGATCGATCACACCCGGTTGCGCGAAACGGTGAGCGTGGTCATGCGGATGCTCGATAACGTCATCGACATCAATTTTTACCCCGTCGAAGCAGCCGCGAACTCGAACCTCAAACACCGTCCCGTGGGGCTTGGGGTGATGGGGCTGCAGGATGCCCTCTACGACAAGCACATCCCGTTCGACTCGCCGGAAGCGGTTGCTTTCAACGATGAAGCCCTCGAAGCGATTGCCTTTCATGCCTACAGCGCTTCCAGTGACCTAGCCCGAGAGCGCGGCACCTATTCGAGTTATCAGGGTTCGAAGTGGTCGCGTGGGTTGCTGCCGCTCGACACGCTCGACCTGCTCGAACGCGAGCGGGGAGTCGCGATCCCGACGGATCGCACTTCGCGACTGCCGTGGAATGAGCTGCGCGGACGCATCGCCGCCCAAGGGATGCGCAATTCCAACTGTCTCGCCATCGCACCGACCGCGACCATTTCCAACATCCTCGGCTGCACGCCGTGTGTGGAGCCGGTTTACAAACACATCCACACCAAGTCGAACCAGAGCGGCGAATTCATTCGCACGAACGATCATCTCCTCCGCGACCTGCAGCAGCTTGGCTTGTGGGACGAGCAGATGCTCGCGGATCTGAAGTATTTCGACGGCAGCGTCCAGCCCATCGAGCGCGTGCCCGCCGAGTTGAAGCGGCTCTACAAGACCGCCTTCGAGATCGCGCCGACGTGGATTTTGCAATGCGCCGCCGTGCGCCAGAAATGGATCGACCAGGCGCAGAGCACCAATCTCTGGCTGGCCGAGCCCGACGCGCGCGCCGCCAGCTTCATGTATCGCGAAGCGTGGGAGCGTGGCCTCAAGACTACCTACTACCTGCGCACGCTGAACAAGAGCGCCATCGACAACGCGAATCGCGATCGTCGTCCGGCCGCGGCCTCCGAGCCGATCCGCGAATTCTCCGCGGAAGAAAAGATGGCCTGTTCCATCGAAGCGATGCGCAACGGAGGCACTTGCGAGGCTTGTCAGTAGGCTGCTGGCGAACCTCATGCCGGCCTGCCGGCCTCAATGAGGCCGGCACCGGATGCCAGGGTTACTCTTCCGTCGCCTGCACGTATTTCATCTGTAGCTCAGCCAGCGTTGTTTCGAGCACTTTGGACTCGTCGGCGGAAAGATTGCCGCGTGTCTTTTCCCGGATCATCCCGAGCTGATCGATAAACATCTTCGCCAGCGCAGAATTGGGTGGCGGCGCGTTGGACGGGCGATTCGGATGCTGCCCGAGCGCAAACAAGGTTTGCTGATGCTGCATCATCACAAACTGGATGAAGAGCTGGGCCATTTCGCCGGCTTGATCGGTCTTTTGAACTTGGGGCATTCCTCACTTGCTAGCGCAGGCTTTGCGGTTTGGAAATCATCCATGCCCGAAAGCACCCTCGAAATCTCGACCGACCGCGCGCGGCTGGATGCGACAATGATCCACGGATCCCTCCGCCAATCCTACTGGGCCCAAGGGATTCCTCGGGAAGTGGTGGAGCGCTCGATCGAGCACTCGCTTTGTTTCGGGGCGTATCGTGATGGGAAGCAGGTCGCTTTTGCGCGTATGATCACCGACTATGCGACGTTCGGTTATCTCGCCGACGTGTTTGTGGTGCCGGAGGAGCGAGGGCGCGGGGTGAGCAAGGCGATGCTGGCTGCGATTCGCGCGCATCCCGATTTACAGGGATTGCGTCGCTGGCTGCTCGCCACACGCGATGCGCACGGGCTCTACGCGCAGTTTGGGTTCGAGCCCCTCCAGCACGCGGACTGGTTCATGAGTATTCACGACCCGCTGGTGTATCAGCGCGGTAGCCGGCCTGAGTGAGGCCGCGGGCCGCCCGAGTTACAGCGACCACCCTTCACCCGCACGGAGGATGCGATAGCCCTGGCCGAGGCGCTCGCACTCGGGGATGAAAAGTTCGCGCGGATCGGCGGTGTTGAACTCGAACATCTCGTAATGGCACGGCACCACCCAGCGCGCGCCGATGTCGTGAGCGAGTTGGGCGGTTTCGCGGCCGTCGAGATTGCCGGCCACGCGGCGTTCGGGTTTGTTCCCATTGATGGGCAGGAGCGCGATGTCGATGTGGAAAGGGCGTAGCGATTCGATCAAGCCGGGGTAGAGCAGCGTGTCGCCGCTGTGGTAGAGCGTCCAGCGTCCGCACTGCACGACGTAGCCGAGGAACTTGTGGCGACCGTGCTCGTCGCGCTCGAGATCGTTGTGCGCGGCTGCGATGCCGTGGAGCGTGAATGCACCGACGATCGCAGACGCGTTCGCGTCAAGACCGATAAAATCGGTGCCGGATGAGCCGAGGCGCTGGGCGATGAAATGGCGATTGGCTTCGGGGATGAGGAGGCATGCGGCGGGATTGACCGAAAACAACGGCCGCAGCGTTTCGGCGTCGAGGTGATCGGTGTGGTTGTGGCTCGATGTGATGGCGTTGATTCCGCGGAGCCGCTCGGGCGCGACCACGCGCCCGGTCATGCGCACGTGAGGTTTGTCCGTCTGCGCGTATTTCTGCGTCAGGGAGTCGGAGAGATAGGGATCGAAGAGCAGGAACTCGCCGCCGTAGCGGACGAGGAATCCGCTCTGACCGAGCCACCAGAGGCGGAGTTCGCCGGGAGTGTCGAGGTCGGCGAGGAACGCGTCGTCGTGGAGGAAGGGAACAATCATCGATCTTTAGATTGCGCAGCTTTTCGTAGAGGAGCCGGCTCATGCTTTAACGCTAATCGGCGTCAATCTGCGGATAGTCCCAGCTCTTCGCGGACGATCTTCACGCCAGCAACCATGTTCGCGAGTTTTTGTTTCGCGGCCCACCGCGCGGTTTGGGAGAGGCCGCAATCCGGTGCGAAACTCAGCCGTTCGGCGGGAGCGTGGTGCAAGCAGAGGCGGACGCGGTCGACAATCTCCGAAGGCGGCTCGATGTAGTAGCTCTTCACATCGACGATCCCGACCGCGACATCTTTCACCTTCGCGATCTCGCTGATGATCGCGATCTCGCTGAACTCCCGGCTGGCCATCTCGACGTGGATTTCATCGACCGTAAAATCGAGGAAAGCCGGGAACATCGGTGCATAGCGGCGCAGTCCTACGGCGCGGGCTTTGTAATTTCCGAAACAAAGATGAGTGGAGAGCCGGCATTTGCGGACAACGGGCGCCACGGTGCGATTGAAGAGCTCGACGAAGTGCGCCGGGTCTTCCTTGTGCGCATAGCAACTCATGGAAGGTTCATCGACGGTGATCTCCGTGCAGCCCGCCTCCACGAGGGCGACCAGCTCGCGCTGCACGAGTGGTAGCAGGGCCTCGGCGAGCGCGTAGCGATCCGGATAGCGTGGGCAGGGGAGCAGGCGGCCGCTCAACGTGTAGGGTCCGGGGACGGATGCCTTCAGCGTGATGGCAGATTGCGAATGGCAGATGGCTGGCGTGGTGAGCCGTTGGAGGCGCTTGAACTCTTCGACCGCACCCAGCCCGCGTGGTGCCTTGAGTTCTCCGGTGACGGCGTGTTTCCCGCGCTGGTCGTGCGCAGGCGGCCCCCACCGGCGGGGCGAGGCGCTCTCCAGTTCGATGCCTTCGAGAAAACCATAGAAGGAGAGGTTGAAGTCGAGGCGCGTCTGTTCGCCATCGGTGATGACGTCGAGCCCGGCGGCGAGTTGATCGTGCACTGCGGCGATGACCGCATCGTCCTGCATTTCGGCGAGGTCGTCCTTGCCGAACTGGTCGAGATGCTGGCAGGCAAATTCAAGCCAGGCCGGGAACGGATAGCTGCCAATGACAGTCGTGCGAAGGGGACGCGGTTGCATGGGGTGCAGTGCGCGCCGATTCGAGCCGCTTGGCAAGGCTCAGGCAATATATTGCATCGCCTCCGTGGGAGCGGGGCGCTCGGTCAGCGAACCGCCATCTTCGGTTTCCGCACTTTTCCTTCCGCCAGCCAGCCTCGGCCGGTCATGTAGTCGGCGATGCGGGCGGTGATCATGCGAGCCGTGCGCGCGGAGTCGTCGCTGACGCCCTGCTGGCCTTGGAAGAGAACCGTGGGAGCGCTGGAAAACGGGATCGGATTGGTCGCGCCGCCGGGAGTCGCGCCGCTGCCGCCGGTCGTGCTGAAATGGAGGAACGGTTTGTTCCGGGCGGGAAGGTTTTGCACGGCGACGCTCGTCACCATCTTGGTGCCACCAACTCCGAGGCCGATAGCCATGCGCAAGATCCGGCTGCCCTCGTTGATGCGAGTGATGTCGCCCGAGACGAGCCAGCCATCGCGTCCGGCCGCGCCCGGTGAGTTGACCAACGTGGCGGGCGCGATGTTTTTGGAAAGCTCGCTCACAAGATAGTTTGCGATCAGGTCCTGCGCTTCGACGCCCAGCTTGCCTGGATGCTTGCGCATCGGGTGTTCCTTGATGTTCGCGTGGTCGATGGAGAAGCGTGTGACGTAGAACTTCCTCGGCGCCGCTTTCGGCCTGGCCGTTTGCGCCGAGTCCATGTCCCGCACGGTGACAGAAGAGCACGAACAGAGGAGCCCTGCGAAGAGCGAGACGGCGGCGAGATGGAGGGAGCGGTGGACGGTCATGACGAGTGTAAAGAAATCGAGCGCGAGGAGTGGGGCGAGTGTGGCTGAAAATCAGGCGCCCAACTTTTCATAAAGCCGGGCGAGTCGGCGGGCATGCTCGTCGTAGGCGCTCTCGAACAGCGCAGTGGCTTGTTCCGAGCCGACCAATGCGCCAGCCGTGAGCACCTTGGGTGGCTGGCCGGCGGCGGTGAGTCGCGCGGCCACTTCGGCCTTGATGGCATTCACAATCAGGCATCCCCCGACGGTCGAGCCGGGCGCGACCGGAGTATCGAGGCCGGGCACGGTCACCATGGCATCGCCGACGGGTGCGCCGGTGTCGAGCGTGAGCTCGGCGAAGTCCTGCAATTTTTTCCCGTCGGGATGGCGGCTCGTGCTCGCGTCGCTGTGTGCACGAGAAATGATCGCGACCACGCGCACGCCGCGCCGCTGGAATTCCTCGGCCATTTCGATTGGCACGACGTTGCAGCCGCTGGAGGAGATGACGAGCGCGCTGTCCTGTGGCGAGAGATCGAAGTTGCGCAGGATGCGGGCGGCGAGGCCGCTCACGTTTTCGAGGAACATGGCCTGCCGCTGCCCATTCGCGCCGACCACGAGATTGTGGAAGCTGAGGGAGAGTTCGACGATGGGATTGAAACCTGGGAACGATCCGTAACGCGGCCACATTTCCTCGACCATGATCCGTGAGTGTCCGC
Organism: Chthoniobacteraceae bacterium; assembly: GCA_044226525.1. Classification (GTDB taxonomy): domain Bacteria; phylum Verrucomicrobiota; class Verrucomicrobiia; order Chthoniobacterales; family Chthoniobacteraceae; genus VFJQ01. The sequence goes on from JBGAGV010000004.1 coordinate 34,553, forward strand.
TGCCGAAGACGTGCACCATGCGCCCGGCGAGAATCGTTTGCGCGAACCCCTCTGCCGCTTGCTGAATGGAAGGAAGCTGGCGCTCGATGGTGTCGGCGATCGTGCGAGCCTTGGCGAGATAGTCGAGGGCGGGACTCATTCGGAGATGGGAAAAGGAAGCAAAGCTCGGCGGGCGGCGCCGATGGCGCCAGCCCATTCGCCGAGCGCGGCGGGAAGGATTTGCACCGCATGCCCGGCCGGACGCCATTCGATCCGGTCCAACTCCCTGGCGAGGGGGCCGAAGAGAGAGTCGCCGGCTGAGGCGATGCCCCCGCCGATGATCACGGCCTCGGGATCGAGGATGTTGACGAAGGATGCGATAGCGCAGGCAAGTGCGCGCACCGAGCGCAGCCAGTATTTCGCGGCGTCCGCATCGCCAGTGCGATAGGTGGCGATGAGTTCATGCGTGGTCGCGAACCGCCCCTCCGTGCGTTCGCCGATGTTGTAGTTGCCGCAGAAGACTTCGAGCGCACCCGGTGTCCCGGTGATGCTGGGCGGTCCGTCGAGATCGAGACTGATGTGGCCGAGGTGCCCGGCGCGTCCGATCGTTCCTCGGAGCAACTTCCCATCTGCGATGATCGCACCGCCGACGCCAGTGCCGAGGGTGAGCATGATGACGTGCCGAAAGCCGCGCGCGGCTCCGAGCCACGCTTCGCCGAGCAGGGAAGCCTGCGCGTCGTTCGTGACCGCCACCGGTTTGGGGCGGGCGAGAAATTCGGTCCAGTCGAGATTTTCCAGCCCTTGCAATCGCCCCGGCAGCCAGCCGATGGCGCGACCGTCGGCACGCACGATCCCCGGTGCGGAGAGGCTGAGGGGTAGATCTTGGGCGAGGTCTGTGGCGAGGGCGCGGATGGCGTCGGCAAACGCGTTCGAGCCATCGTCGATGGTGGCGCGGAGTTCACGCCGCTCGATGATGCCCTCTTCCGTGACGACGACGCCTTTGATTTGCGTGCCGCCGAGATCGATGCCCGCGGCCCGATTCACGGTGCGAATTGCCCCTCGCTGACCGACCAGCCGCCATCGATCGCCAGCACCTGGCCGGTGCAGAAGCGCGATTGTCCGCTGAGGAAAAAGACCGCTGCAGCAGTGAGGTCGTCGGGCTGGCCGATGCGGCCGCCGCCGAGCGGTTGTTTGGTGCGGATGAACGCGCGGATCGCCTCATCCTGCGCGGCGCGCTGGGCCATCGGAGTATCGACGAGCCCGGGCGCGAGCACGTTCACGCGGATGTCGTTGGCCGCATAGGCCGCGGCGATGCTTTGGCTGAAGCCGATGAGCCCCGCCTTGGCCGCAGCGTAAGCATGCGTGGTAAAATGTCGCGGCGAGGGACGCATGGCGAGCACGCTGGCGAGATTGAGGATGCTGCCGCCCGTGCCTTGCGCGAGAAATTGCTGCACGGCGGCGCGATTTGAGAGCATCGCGCTCGTGAGGTTCAGGTCCAAGGTTCGCGCCCAGCCTTCGTCGGTGAGTTCGTGCAACGGTCCATCGCCGAACTTGCGCCCACTGCCCCCCGCGACGTGATAGAGCGCATCGAACCGCCCGAACGTGCGAACCGCTTCGTCGATGGCTCGCGTCGCCGTTTCGGGAGCACTCGCCTCGCCAGAAAAGACCCGCGCGTTATTTCCGAGTGCGGCCTGCGCGGCCTGAGAAGTTTCGTCATCGCGACCGACGCACACCAGGTATGCGCCGGCCCCGAGACAAGCATGAGCTGCGGCCAGCCCGACGCCGGTGGTGCCGCCGATGATGACGACGACCTGGCCGTAGAGCGCCGCAGTCACGGCTGTTACTGAATTTTGATGAGCTCGACGTCGAAGATGAGCGTCTCATCCGGCCCGATGATGCCACCGGCGCCGCGGCTGCCATAGGCGAGCTGGCTCGGGATGTAGAGGGTGGCTTTGCCGCCTTCCTTGAGAAGCTGCAGGCCTTCGGTCCAGCCCGGGATCACGCGGTTGAGCGGGAAGGTCGCGGGTTCGCCGCGCTTGTAGGAGCTGTCGAACACCGTGCCGTCGAGGAGCGTGCCTTTGTAGTGCACGACGACGGTGTCGGTGGCTTTCGGAGACTTGCCCGTGCCTTCCTGGGTGATCTTGTATTGCAGACCGCTGGAGGTGGTCTTTACGCCGTCCTTGGAGGCGTTTTCTTTCAGGAATTTCTGGCCGCGCTCTTGCGCGGAATCGGCATGCAGACTCATGGTCAAAGCGAAGGTTAAGGTGAGGATGGCAGGGAGTTTCATTCGGGAGGAAAATAGAAGTGCCATGGAAATTGGCGACTGCAAAAGAGCGGAAGTGTTCACGGCGGGGAAAAAGGTAAAGCGCGGGTCACCTTTCCGTTGTCGATCTGCCAGTGGAAGGGTGGCCATTCGCGTTCCTTGGCGAGCGCGCGGAAAAGGTCAGGCACGTCCCGCTTTTGCACCATGACCGCGGCCACACCACTCGCATCGCAGCCGAGAACGCGGCAATGTCCTTTACCTTCCCGAGGCACGCCGATGACCCGTCCGCACCCCGTCACGGCGGGAGCCTCATGGCGCGCGAGCACCAGGTAGCTGTAAGGCAGCGCCCGCCGGTCGATGCCCAGTTCGCGGCTCCACTCGTCCCAGCGCGCATCGCGAAAAACATCCTGCGGCGGATCGGCGTAGTGATGGCACCAGTGCCGTTCGTTTTCCGGCGTGAGCAAGCCGCAGCGGACTTGGTGGGTGCAGGGCGCGACGACGTGGAGAGAATCCGTCTCATGAAGCAGGCGCTCGCGGATGTCGATGAGCCGGCGGCTGTCCGCGCTGGTGCCCGCTTCGACCCAGATGACTTCGCCCGCCGCGTGGATCTGAGTGAGCAGTTCGTCGAGCTGTGCGGAATCGAGTTCGCTCAGCACATGGCTGATGAGGAGCAAGGTATCGCGGCCGGCTTGCGGCTCGCCGATTTTGACGCGCGGATGCGCCGCGCCGAGGCGAGTCTTCGCAAACGCCACGGCCCGCGCCGAGCGATCGTGAAACGCCGCATTCTCGAATTCCGGCCACGCCCCCAGCACGCAACGCGATGCGATGCCACTGCCGCAGGCCCAGTCGAGCAGCCGGCGCGATTGCGGGCGCCAGCCGATGGCGTGAAGAGCGCGCAGCACGGCGTCGATCTTCCAGCCGATGCGCGCGGCGAAGGTGGCGTCATAGAGCGCCAGTTCCTCGTCGGAATGCCAGTAGTCGCTCTCGCCGGCGGTGCGCTTCAGAAAGCGCGTGCGCAGCCGGTTCAGTAGTTCGATCTCGCGTGGGTGCCAGTGCTTCACTGGCCCTGCTGCCGCCGGCGAATGAACTCCTGGACCAGCGGCACCAACTGCTCGCGGGCGAGCTTGAGAAGAATCGGCTGGGCCAGCCCGAGCGCCACTTTCGAGGCGGCGAAAAACAGGCCGGTTTTGGCGACGCTCTCGGGCGACACGTCTTTGCCTTCCTGATCCACGTAAACTTTTTTGGTCCGGCGTGGCAGCCGCGCGATGATGAAGCCAGCCAGCGCGGCTCCGCCGACCCACAGAAAGGCATGATTCGCCACGCTGCGACGAACGCGCCGTGGCACGTCCATCTCATCGCGGACCTTCGAGGTGGCGACGCCAAACTCGACGCGAGCGCGGGCGAGCTGAGTGACTAGCTGCGCTTTGCGATCTTCGCGTCCAGCCATGCCTGGTCCTTTCTAAATTCGTCGAAGGTGACGGGCAACAGTGGCTCCTGCACCAGCGCCCTCACCTTGAGGAGCAGCAGCGCGCCGAGCCCAAAATGAATCAGCGCCGCCCCGAGCGTCACCCAGATCCACGCCGCTCCTCCCCCCAATGCCGTGGTGATGGCGAAGATGAGCGCGAAGCAGAAGAAGAAGTAGCCGAACACCACCACAACGATCCCGGCGAGCAGGAGACCGAGGGCCTTGAGCCAGTTGGCCCCGGCTTCCCGGCCCTCGATGCTCGCCAGCTCGAACCGCGCGCGCAGGTAGGACCACGCCGCTGCCACCAGTTCGAGCGCGTGATCGAAAAATCCCGCGCGGGATGCTGCCGTCGAATGATCCGCCGCAGGCTCGGGCACGCGTCAGTTCTTGCGGATCAGCAGGCCGACGATGAACCCGGCGAAGAGCGCGGTGACGACCGCCTTGAGGGGATTCTGGCGGACATACGTTTCGCCTTCTTCCTGCCAGGTCTTCGCCCGGGCGCGCGCTTCGCCGTAGTATTCCTCGGCGCGCTCGCGGAATTCGCCGGCTTTGGCCGTGGCTTTGTCGCGCAGTTCACGCGCCTTCGCTTCGGCAGCGTCTTTTAATTCGCGGGCTTTCGCTTCCGCTGCGGCGCGGAGATCTTCGGCCGCCTGGCGTGCGTGCGTCTTCGCGTCTTCGAGGTTGCCCTTGGCATCGGTATTTTCGTCGCTCATGGAATGATGATTGGTTTTGGGTGTAATCGGACAGGAGAGCCAAAGTGGACTTAGCATCCTGCCGGTCGAGCGGCTACTGCTCGCGAAAGATGATGCGAGCTTTGGTGAGATCGTAAGCGGAGAGCTCGAGCTGCACTTTATCGCCGGGGACGATGCGGATGAAATTCTTCCGCATCTTGCCCGAGATGTGAGCGAGCACGAGAGCGCCGTTAGGCAATGAAACACGGAACATCGTGCCGGGAAGCACGTCTTTGACGATGCCTTCAGTAGTGATGCTGTCTTCCTTGGACATGGCAGGGTTGCGAGAAAGTGCCACAGCCCCCGAACGGAAAGCAATGCCCGAGTGGGGAATGCGCATTGCGAAACACGGGAACCACCCTCACAAATCGGCCGATGACTTCCTACCGGGCCGACTTTGCCGCCGAACGCGCCGACTTCGAGCGTGTGCTCGGGGCGGTGCGCGCCATGCAGGCGGCCTCGATGGAAAAGCTGCGCTCGTTCGATTGGCTGGTGGAGACGATTCGGCTGGCGGGGCTCGTGCCGATCCCGGAAGCGGCGGCGACGTATCTGGGCGAGGAGGATTTCATCAATGGCACGCAGCAGGGACTTATTCAGCTCCCCCGGGAATTTGCGCGCTGGCTGCTGTTGCTGGGCGAACATCGTCCGCAGAGCTATCTGGAAATCGGGTGCTTCAACGGCGCGACCGCCACGCTGGCCGGAGCGTATTTGCGGCGCTTCATGCCCGAGGCGCGGGTGGTGACCTGCGACGTCTTTCCCGCCTTTCTTTTCCGCGCCGAAGCCAGCGCGCTGGTGCCGCTCGAATACGTCGTCGGGAGCACGAGCTACGACTTCGCCGGAGAAGATTTTCAGGCGGTGTTTATCGATGGGGATCATTCCTTTGAATGGGCCTGGGCGGACTACGTGAATGTGGGCCGCGCCGCGCGGTTGTGCGCCTTGCACGATGTAAACAACGCGCCTTATCGCGAGATGTATCTCGGCGGAGTGTGCGGCGCGTGGGAGCGGATCAAGGTGGAGGAGTCCGGCGAGTTCATCGAGTTCTTTGAGCACCCGAAAGCGGAGATCATGGGAATCGGCGTGCGGGTAGCTCGACCGTAGCGTGGATTACACCACCGGATACTGCCACGGCCCGCGATAGGGGCGGGAGAGCAAGGCGTTTGCTTCGGCATCGCCGACAATCGTTTCCGTGGCGGCGTCCCACTGGAGGCTGCGGCCGGTGCGCCAGGAGATCATGCCGAGCATCGGCAGCACGGACGAGCGGTGGGCGAGGTCGATGCCGGCGACGGGGGCGCGGCGCTGATCGATGGCTTCGAGGAAATCGGCCCAGAGCAGTTTGATGTTGTGTCCATCGGGTTCCTGAAGCTGCGAATCCTCGTGCGCCGCTTTTCCGCTCTTGGTGCTCGGGTAAAAGGTCCAGCCATCGCGCCAGCCGATATGGAGAATGCCGTTCGTGCCGTAGAAGTAGCCGCCGATTTTGTGCTTCTCGCTGTCATTGCCGCCGAAGCGCCGATGCTCCCAAACGCACGTGAATTTTTCGAACTCATACGTCGCGACCTGGTGATCGGGCGCGTCGCTCGTCTGCTCCTTTTCGTTCAAGACGGCCGGGCCGAGAATGGGGCGTCCACCGGTGCAGAAAACGCGCTTGGGATATTGCTCGCCGCTCCACCACAGCACCTGGTCGAGCCAATGCACCCCCCAATCGCCGAGCGTGCCATTAGCGAAGTCGAGCGTATTGCGCCAGCCGCCGGGATGCAGCTTCTTGCTGAACGGCCGCAGCGGCGCGGGGCCGCACCAGAAGTTCCAATCCATGCTGTCCGGCGCGGGTTCGTTTGGCGTGGGTTTCTCCGGTCCGCCCCCGGCACTGTGCGCGAAGAGCCGCACCATGCCGACTTCGCCCACCGCGCCCGATTTGAGAAATTTCATGCCGCTTACGTGATGCGGCCCGATGCGCCGATGCAGCCCGACCTGCACCATGCGGCCACTGTCCTTCGCCGCCTTCAGCATGGCGCGGCTTTCATTGACGGTGTGCCCGGTCGGCTTCTCCACGAAGACATGCGCCCCCGCCTTCAGCGCCTCGATTGTCACCAGCGCGTGCCAATGATCCGGCGTGGCGATGATGACCACGTCCGGCTTCTCCTTCGCGAGCAATTCGCGATAGTCGCGGTAGAGCTTCGGCGTTTCGTTGCTGAGGTCGTTCACCTGTTCGCCGGCGATCTCGGCGATGTTCGTATCCACATCCGCCAGCGCCACCACCGCGCACCGACCTGAGGCCATCGCTTCCTTGAGGATGTTTTTGCCCCACCAGCCGCATCCGATCAGCGCCGTGCGCAGTTTGCGCGGTTCAGCTCCCCGGACGAAGGGCGCGGCGCCCGCGAGCAGAGTAGTGGAAAGGAAATGTCGGCGGTTCATGCGAGTGGAAGGAGAGAGGGTATAACCTACCGCGCGGTATAATGTTCGCCTTCTTTTAGGATCGTTGCGGGCTGGGTGGAGGTGCGGAAATTGATCGGCACGGTGCGGATGGTTGCGGCGTCGTTGCGGATATAGACGTGGAAGTGCAGGTGAGGGCGGCTGGTGAAACCGGTGTTGCCGGAAAGGCCGATCCAGTCGCCTGCTTTTACCTGCTGGCCGATCTGCACGCGCACGCCGTTCTGCCGCAGGTGCAGATATTCCCCGATCGTCCCGTCGGCGTGATAGATCGCGACGTAGTTCGCCTTCTCTTTGAACTTTGCCAAGTCCGGTCCGCCCTCGTCGGAGTCGGACTTGATGCCGGCTACGATGCCATCGCGCGCCGCGCAGACCTGTGTGCCGACCGGCATGCTCCAGTCGATGGCGTTCTCCAGCGCACCGGTGTGGCTGAAGCTCCCGTGCGGGCCTTGCACGACGGGGTAAGTCGTGCCGGTCGCGTAAGGCAGCCGGTAGATCGTGCGGTCACGTGCTTCGCGGCGGGATCGCCGAGACGCCATTGATAGGTATAGCTCCAGTTCCACTTCTGGCCTTTGGCAATGGGGTGAAACGAGATCAGCTTTTGTTTGGCAAACGCGGGCACCGTCGCGGCCATCGGCAGTAACTGATCGCCTTCCATGTTAGTCAGGTCTGCCTTGAGCAGGATGGTGATCGGGCACGGCACGGCGCTGTTGACCTTGAGCACCGGAAAACCGTCGGTCGTGAGTTCGTCGGTCACGTGGACCAAGTCGGCCCACGCGGGAATCACCGCGGCGAAGGCAGCGAGCAAAAAGGAGAGTGGGAAGATGCGTCTCATGGGTCGTGGGGCGAGGCAGCGCTCGGGTGAAGGAAGCGACGGCGCGCACGCAAGCCAACGCGGAGCGGCGAAGCAATCTCGAAAGCGGGTGTTTGGAGTGGTGAGCAAACGTGCTTGCGCCCGAAGCCGCGCGCCGCACAGATGGCGACGTGCAGACTCATTCTTTCTTCCGCCTGTCCTGGGTTCCGATGCTCGTGGCATTCTTTGCGGTCGCCGCTCCGGCGTTCGCCGACGAGGGCTACAAAGTCGGTAGCACCGTCGCGGCGTTTGCGGCGAAGGATCAGTTTGGCAAACCCTTCCAACTCGGGGCGGATTGCCGCATGCTGCTCGTCAGCTTCGACATGGGCACGGGCAAGCAGGCCAATGCGAAGCTCACCGCGCTCGGGGCGGACTATCTCCCGCGCCATGGTGCGGTCTATGTTGCGAACATCACGGGCATGCCCGCCATTGGTCGTGCCTTCGCGCTGCCGAAGATGCGCGGCTACGCGCACCGCATCGTCCTCGCGGACGACGGAGCGCTGCTCGCCCCATTTCCGCGGCAGGATCAACGCGTGACCGTCCTCGCCTTGCGCGGGCGCAAGGTTGTGTCGGTGCGTTATTGGAATCCTGCCAGCGAGCCGGTGGAAGGCTTCGTCGGGAGGTAGCGCCTCGCTGGGGCGAGGCGCGAAACGGCCTCGACGCGAAATATTGTGTTTATTGTGTCTGTTTGTTTGAGGCGCCGTCGCCGCTTTTCTCGAAACGCTTTGGTTGCGGTTTCGAAGGAATGGATCACTGCTCTCTTTTCGTCCTTGGAAGGCGAATCGACAAACCGTCGGTTCCGTCCATTCCGTTTTTTTGAGGGGACCACGAACGCGATCTGCGACAATCGAATCTGCGCCGCTTTCCCTATCATTTTTTGTTCCGGATCGTCGGCGACACCGTGCGCATTCTGGTGGTGCGACATCATCGCCGACATCCCTCTCAAGGAACGGAGCGGCGATGAGGCGCCACGGTCGGCGCCGTTCGGCAAAGCAGTTCGCTTCGCCTCCCGACGCCGGTCATGCGCTGCGGCCTACACCTTCGGTCCGGCGGCTTTGATTTCCGCGGAGGCGCCGGCTTCGAACTTCTTGAAGTTCTCGGTGAAGAGTTTCGCGAGTTTCGTCGCCGTGGCGCGGAAGCTGTCTTTGTCCGCCCAAGAATTTTCCGGGACGAGAATCTCCGCCGGGACATGCGGCGCGGCGGTCACGACCTGGAAACCGAAGATCGGGTCGGGCCGGGTGGGCGCACTGGCGAGTTCGCCGCTGTGGATCGCGTCGATGATCGCGCGAGTGTATTTGAGTTTGATGCGGGAGCCGATGCCGTAGCTGCCGCCGGCCCAGCCGGTGTTCACCAGCCACACGTTCACTTTGTGCTCCTTCATTTTCTCCGCGAGCAACTCGGCGTATTTCGCCGGGTGCCACACGAGGAAGGGCGCGCCGAAACACGCGGAGAACGTCGCCGAGGGTTCAGTCACGCCGACTTCCGTGCCGGCCACCTTCGCGGTATAGCCGGAGATGAAGTGATACATCGCCTGTTCGGGCGAGAGTTTCGAGACGGGCGGCAGCACGCCGAAGGCGTCGCACGTGAGGAAGATGATATCGGTCGGATGCCCCGCCACGCACGGCACCTTGGCATTGCGAATGAACTCGATCGGGTAAGCGCCGCGCGTGTTCTGCGTGATGCTCGTATCGTGGAAGTCCACGGCGTGCCCTTCGTCGTCGAACACCACATTCTCCAGCACCGAGCCGAAGTGCAGGGCGTGGAAAATATCCGGCTCGTTTTCCGGCGTGAGATCGATGGTCTTGGCGTAGCAGCCGCCTTCGATGTTGAAGATGCCGTCGTCGCCCCACACGTGCTCGTCGTCGCCGATGAGCCGGCGTTTCGGATCGGCGGAAAGCGTCGTTTTGCCCGTGCCGGACAGGCCGAAGAGCACCGACGATTTATCGGTCTTCGGATCGGCCGTGGCGGAGCAGTGCATGGAGAGCAGGCCGCGCTTCGGCATGAGATAATTCATGATCGTGAAGACGCCTTTCTTCATCTCGCCCGCGTATTCGGTGCCGAGGATCACCATCTCGCGCGCCTCGAAGGAGAGATCGATCGAGGTCTTCGAGGTCATGCCCTGCGTGAGCCGGTTTGCGGGGAAAACGCCCGCGTTGAAGATCGTGTAATCCGGCTCGCCAAACGACGCCAGTTCCTCGCGCGTCGGGCGGATGAGCATGGTGTGCATGAACAGCGCGTGATACGGCCGCGAGCAGACGATGCGAATCTTGAGCCGATGCCGCGGATGCCAGCCGGCGAATCCATCGACGATGTAGAGCCGTTCGCAGGTATTCAGATAATCAAGCGCGCGCTCGCGGTTGATTTGAAACGAGTGTTCGTCGAGCGCCACGTTCACCGCCCCCCACCACACATCCTTCTCCGAGTCCGGATGTTTCACCACGCGCTTGTCCTGCGGCGAACGCCCCGTCTTCTTGCCCGAGTAAGCGATGAGCGCGCCCTTGTCGGAAATGGTCGAGCCGCGCTCGAAGCGGATCGCGTGTTCGTAAAGCGCCGCCGGCGCGGCATTGCGGATCACCTCACGCACGGTGAGGCCGTATTTCGACAGATCGGTCGTTGTCATGTTGTCTGTATTTTTTGGTTAGCGGATCGCAAACCTTCGTGACTGGACGCCCGGACTCGCCGGGAAGTGCCGGCGCCCTGAACGCCCTGCTTCCCTGCCGCAGCCCAGGCCCTGCGCAGGCCTGCTTACCGCCGCGAAGTGTAGCGGACGCCGCCCGGCTGGCTCACCGTGGATTGGCCAAAGCCAACCGTCTTCGGCGCGTGCGGTGCGCGCGTTCGGGCGTCCCTCGCCGACAAAGTTTGACTCCCCAATCCGCCCCTTACCAAGCCGCTCGTGAAACATCCCCACCCTCTGCTTTTGGCGTTGTCGTCCGTGGCTCTTGCGCAGACGCCCGATCCGCGCGTCACCCCGGCGGTAAAAGTGATCGCCGAAATCCAGCCGGCGATTGTGCCGATCTTTTGCAAGGACGGCTCCGGTGCGGTGTCCGGCTCGGGCGTGTTGATCCACGAGCAAGGTTATGTGCTCACCGCCGATCACGTGACGCGCGACCGCGAAGGGTTTGTCATCTTCGGTCTCACCCGCGCGCCGTTCAAAGTCGTGGGCCGGTTGCCGGAGCGCGATCTCGCACTGCTCAAGGTCGATGTGCCGAGCACCATCTCGTCGGTGCGGCTGGGGGGCGCAGTCACGATCTGCGCGTCGGTGAACCCGTCGCCCCTCGCCGCGAAGCTGAGCTTCCCCGCACAAGGTTCCGCGCCCCAAGCCACTTTGGGCACGAGGACAAAGATATACTATTGGCTTTGGTTTTTCGGATGATTTGCGATGCGAGCGTCGACGAATTTCATGATCCTCTGGGCAGAGCGAGGTAGTTCGGTGGTGTCACCGAAAGAACTGAATGTCGCAGACAATGACCGGGTGCCAATGCGGAGGTCGATGGTGGCATGACCGCCATCCATGCGGTCGGGGTAAGTTTCGCCCACGAAGCGGAACTCCCGTAGCGTCTCCAAGATGGCATCGTAGAAGAGAGCGAGATCGGCTTGGGAAAGTCTGGAAACATGTAGCGTCTCGTAACTGAGGAGCGGTTTGCCACGTTCCCCGCGACGAATGACAAACTCGGCGAAGCCCTTTCCGCGGTTATGGATCTCTACGAGGAATTGGCGATTGCCTCCGCCGCCGGTTGTGAGTTGAGCGTCCCATCGCTCTGGAGATCCGGAGATTAGTGGACGAGGCATGCTGACGCAACCGCCGAGGATCGCCGTGCATACAAGAAGGGTGGGTTGTCGAAGGGCCACGAAGTGTTTGCTGTTAAGGTCGATCAGCTATTCGCATTTGTTGGTCGAATGTGAGATGACCTGCGGCGAGTGGAATACACTCTGCCGACGATGGCATGAGGAGAGGTGTAACAAGCCGTCACTTCGCTTTGAAGTTGGAGATGGTCGAAATCAGCCAGCCTTTCTCTCCCTTCGCCAGCGTGACCTTGAACGAATGGACGAACTCCGGGTCGCGGCTGGTCATGGTGACGGTGGCGGTTTTGGGGGACTTGGGTTTGATGATGGCGGTGTAGGCTTTGAAACCTTCCTTGGGATAGTCCTGGGCCTGGAGGATCGGGTCGGCGTCGGGGTCTTTGCGGGCCAAGTGGGCCTGATAGGCTTTCTTGAGGGCGGGGGTGAGATGCGGGGATTGGAGGACGTAACGGCGTTCGTCGCCCTCGGCGTTGAGCACTTTGAGGTAACCGTCGTAGAAGGTCTGGGCCACGGCGGTGGGGGATTCGTCCGGGGCGGCGATGGCGAGCGGGGCGGTTGAGGCGAGCAAGGCCAGCGCGGCGAAGAACAGACGAGGCGGGGTGGGGCGCATGTGAGATTTCCGTGGGACTAGCGGAAACGGGCAGGGGAGGGAAGGTGGGAATGACGGAAGGCGGAGCCGAGGTCGGTGAGGCCGGTCGGTTCGACCAAGGGCACGAAAAAGAAGGAGCAGAATATTGTGTTTATTGTGTCTGTTGGTGCCCCGCTGCCGGCACGGCCCGGATGGAGGCAAGGCGGAGAAGGAGCAGAATATTGTGTTTATTGTGTCTGTTTGGTGTCCCGCTGCCGGCGCAGCCCGGATGGAGACAAGGCGGATTGCTTCTGGTGAGCGAAAGCCGGATGAGGGCGCAGAAATGGAACGCAAAGGCGCAAAGGGCGCCGAGGGCGCGAAAGGGGGGCGCGGGAGTTTTCGCGTCCGGAGCGTCGTTGGCGGGTGGGCGTGGAAGCGAGTTCATGGCTTGGTTGTTTTCGTGCCTGGAACGCGAAACGACAAACCCAGCGAGCGGCCGGTTCCGTCTATTCCGGATATTTTATGATGGGACGGAGGCCGAGAAGCGGAGGGCTGCGGGCGATGGGGTGATTGGAAATTTTTTTGGTTGGCGGGTTCCGAATTTTCCGATCTTATCGCCCGCCGTGAAATGGTCCTACCCCGCAGGCATGCTTGGTTTTCTCGCAACGGCGATGTGTGGGGTAATGTCGGCGAATAGCTCTGGAGGGGAGATGAGTCGGCCGATCGGGGCAGCGTCGCGCTGGAGTGCGACAGGGTTACGAGTCGAAGCTGGGAAAGATTACCTCTTCCGGTTCGAGCCAAGTGAAGACCTGGCGGATGCGAGCATTCGGGTGCGCGACTTGCGGGGATGGCCCGGGGTGGTTTTGCCCATGATTTTCTCGCCCTGCGCTCCTTTCCGGCGGCGGCCGGCAGAGCCATGGTTTGCGCTGATCGCCACGGTGGAAGGACGCGAGCCGCGACGGCTGCGTCCGGTTTCCCGAAGCGAGCCGTGCCTGGCCCGCTATCATGCCCGTGCGAGTGGAGAACTCGTGTGTTATTTCAACGATCTGCCGGGGCGTTTCTTTCTCGATAACAACCACGGCTCGGCCCGGCTGCGGCTGGCCGACGATCACTGATCCAACCCTGCCCCCCCTATGCCATTATCCATGGTTAGTTCCCGGTATCCGGTCATCCCTCGGTTGGTCGCCTCCGCGCTGGGCGCGGCCAGTTTCCTGTCGCTGGCAGGATGCGGCAGCATGAAAGAATCTTTCAACTTCCACGAACGGCATCTGGTGAAGGTGCCGGACGGGAAGATTCTGCCCGGAGATCGGCGGAGTGAAAGTCAGGGCTGGACGTTTCGCCACATCGTGGAGGCGCCGCACGATCCGCGTTTCAAGGGCAACTGGTATGTGGCGTGGCAGGATGGCCCCGTGGCGCAGAAGCGGCGTCCGTTGCTGGGAGCGTTGATCGGGCGCTGGGAGCGCACCCGCCGGCTGGCTCCCTCCTTGGCGGAAGCCGCGAAGGAGGCACTGGGCGTCTATCCATCGGTTATCGAACCCAGTTTTGCGTTTGCGAGTGCGGCGAAAGGCAAAGCCGAAGGAAATCGGGAGCATCCGGTCGAGGATGGTCACGGAACCGGGCGTCCGGCGGTGGGCGATCTTTATATCCGCAAGGGGCAGACGGCGGCGTGGCCCAAAAAGGAGGACCTCGACTGGCATTTGCAGGAGGGTTACAGCCAGCTCACGGCGGCGCAGAAGCGAGGCCAGGGAGGGAAAGGCATTCGCATCGCCATTTGCGACAATGGCATCACCGACTGGCATGCCGGCGCCCCGCGAAACGTGGTGCATGATTCGCACGGGGATGCTTACGACTATGTGATCGGCACGCCGCGGGAGTTTTTTGCGGATCCAGCGAAGTTTGGCGGGCCGCACGGCACGGCGGCGAGTGCCCTGCTCGCGGGTGGGCCGGTGAAGGTCTGGAAAGACAGCCAGTCCAGAGCGCGTGGGGAGAAGCCGCTCTATGAGGGGCTTCTCGGTGGCGCTCCGGAGGCGACGGTGGTGCCGGTGCGAATCGCTCCGTGGGTCTTTTCGCTGAATACGGCGAGCATGGCTTACGGCCTGGATTACGCGAGCCGGGTGCAGCAGTGCGACGTGATTTCGCTCAGCCATGGCGGGTCGCCTTCGCTGGCCTGGGTGGATGCGGTGAATGCAGCCTACGATCGCGGCACTGCCATCTTTGCGGCGGAGGGGGATTTCTTCTCGTTGAGCTTCAATCCGTTTTCTCCGGACCCGATCATCGTGCCGTCTTCGCCTGTGTATCCGGCAGCGTTTCGGCGGGTGGTCGGGGTGACCGGGGCGGCGGCGGACCACGAGAGTTACGCGCGCAACGTGCTTTCCCGGCTGCTGCGGGCGCCACAGAATCTGCTGGCCTGGATGGCGCGCGGCAGCTACGGCCCGGATGGCTGGCGCACCCGGTTCAAGAACGAAGCGGAAGCCGATCCATCGCAGCACAAATACGGGCTGCTCCACGCCTACCCGATCGCGGGTTACTCGCCGAACGTGCCGTGGATCATCGCGCCGGAGAAAAAGAACCAGTGGCGCGCCGATCTGGTGGATCTGGACGGGAGCGGCACTTCCGCTTCCACTCCGCAGGTGGCGGCGGCGGCGGCGCTCTGGCTGAACGCCCATCGCGACGACAAGCACACCGACCCGCAGGGGCGCACCCATTCTCTCCGCAAGGACTGGAGGACGTGGCGCAAGGCGGAGGCGGTCTATTTCGCCCTGCTCGATTCCGCGGCGCGGTCCTCGGAAAAGCCGGATCGCTATCTCGGAGCCGGTGAACTGAAAGCCGCCGATGCCCTTCGCCGGAGTTATCATCAGGTTTCGGAAATGCGGAACGATCTGCTGAATTTTCCTTATCGTAAGACAGGGCCGGCCCACGATTACTTCGACGGTTCTCGCAGTTTCTGGGCGCTGCTGCGAGGGCAGGGCAAGGTGCCCCCGGTGTGGGATCGCGCCGATCTCCACCAGCAAAGCGTTCCGCTGAGCGATCGTGAGCGGGTTTACAATCGGCTCTATGCGAACTTGCTGCTACTGCAGAAATGGCATGATGGACGCGTGCCGTCGAAGAAGGAGGAAACGAGTTTGCGAAAGGCTGGGGCCGGCCTGGCGCGTCGCTACGTGCAGGCCTATCCACCCGTGCCGGTGACCCGCCAGGCAATCCCTTCATCCCAGCCGCGATGATTGAAGCCTGGCTAACTCACGTCAGCCGCAGGTCGTAGGTGAGGAGGGATTCGCGCAGTTTGCGGCAGGGGGCGCCGATGGCGGGGGCTTCGTCGTGGGCGCACTCGAGGAAGGTGCGGCGGTGAGCATCGAGGCGCCAGGTTTCGCGAGCCTGGGCGCTTTCGATGACGACGTAAAGCGGGAGCTGGACGGAGATGCCGGGGTGCAGGCAGGGGTAAAGCGCGCTGCGGCGGTAGCGCAGGCCGGCCTGCGGAGTGGCGGGGAGTTCGCGGCCCTGGGCGAACACGCGGGTGCCGGGCGGCGCGGTGAATTCGAGGCGCTCGATGGAGGTATCGACGAAGCGGCTGGTGCTGCCGCCTTCGAGCGGGGTCTCGCAGAGGAGCGGCCAGCTTTCAAGGGCCTTGCGCACGACGACGCCGGTGGGGCTGGCGAGCATGATGGGGCAGCGCCAGTCGAGGAACGGAGTGAAGAGTTCGCGCGGGAGATCGAACCCGGCGGCGCGCAGGTCGGCGAGGACGGTGTCGAAATCGGCGAGGAGCGCGCTGGGGAGGAAGAAGCGGTCGTGCAGCGCGTCGCCGTGATCGACGAGCGGCGCGAGGAAGGGGGAGTCGAGCAGGCGCGCGGTGAGAGCGCGCCAGAGCAGGGCGATGGCGGACATCCACGCGGCGTGCGGGGCGCTTTCGATGGCGCGGAATTCGATGAGGCCGCGGCAGCCGCCATCGAAGTTCACGTTCCAGAATTTGTCGAAGCTGGTCTCGCTGCGGTGGGTGTTGCCGCTGGCGTCGGTGTGGAGATGGCGCAGCGTTTCGCTGATGAGGTAACGATGATCGCCGGGCGGCAATTCCTCGAGGAAGCGATACGCCATTTCGAGATCGTAAAGCTCGGGGGCGCCTTCATCGGGGCGGGGAGCCTGGGAGGAGGAGCCGACGTATTGGCCGGTGAAGAGGTAGCTGAGCGAGGGGTGATGCTGCCAGTAGCGCAGGATGGAGGTGACCCAGCGCGGGCGGGTGAAGAGCGGGTGGGAATCGAGGCTGGGGCCGCCGATGAGAAGATGGTTCCCGCCGCCGGTGCCGAGCTGTTCGCCCTCGGCAAATTGTTTGTAAGACCGCAGGCCGGAAGCGGCGGCGGCGCCTTCGAGGATGGCGAGCCAGTCGCGGTATTCGGCCCAGGTGAAGCACGGCGGGAGATTGATTTCGAGCACGCCGGGGTCGGCGGCGATGGCGAGCTTCGTCCAGCGATCGGCTTCGTCGGCAGGGAGATAACCGGCGTAACGCACCGGGCCGAGTCGGCACTCGGTGAGGGTGGCGGTGCAGGCTTCGAGCAAGGCGAGGAAACCGGCCTGGAGCAGCGGGGGGAGGAAGAGATGAAAGATGCCATCGCGCACTTCGATGGTGAGGGCGCGGCGGCGCGCCTCGGCTGGGAGATCTTGCATCGGCAGGCGCAGACCGGCGGGGCCATCGGTGCGCAGCAGGGTGAGATCCGGACCGAGCGCCCAGTCTTCGCTGACGAAGGCGCCGTCTTCGTGGTCGAGCGGGAGCACCCAGACGCCGCGGTCTTCGTCGAAGGGATCGATGGCGCGGAGCCAGCCGGTCTGGAGCTGGAGCTTGGCGAGCAGGCGCATGCGGAACTCGGAGAGGTCGGACAGGTCGGAGTTCTCGGGCGAGGGCTGGGCCAAGGCGGGAGTGAGCGGGGTGCCGTCGCGATTCCAGATCAGCGTGATGGCCCAGCGCGGGTTGACTTCGCCGGGGTAGGCTTTGCCAAGGCAGTAGAAATCGACGGCGTGCGGGAGCGATTGTTTTTTCAGGGCGGCGGCGAGGGCGTAGGCGTAGCGCAGCTTGGTGGGGCCGAGCGCGGTGATGCTCCACTCGGGGCCTTCGGGATGGTCGGGGACGTAGGTGGGTTCGCCGCCGAGGGTGAGGACGACTTCGTGGCGGGCGAAGACTGCTTCGATCCGGTCGGCGACCGGGGAGAGCGAGGAGAGGAGATCAGCGGACATCGAGGATTTCGAGGGAAGCGGTCATTTCGTGCGGGACAGGGGTGTTGTGGTAATAGCTGCCGAAGATCGGGGCGACGTCCTCGGGTCCGATGCCGACGGCGGCGGTGAGGTGGTGGTGATCGCAGAGCACACCGTTGGTGGGATCGAACCCGACCCAGCCGGCGCCGGGGAGATAGACCTCGACCCAGGCGTGCAGCGCGCCTTCGGCCCGCTTTTCGACATTGCCGAACTCGCACAGGTAACCGCTGGCAAACCGGGCGGCGAGACCAAGTCCGCGGAGGAGATCGACCATGAGCACGGCGAAGTCGCGGCACGCGCCCCGGCCGAGGGCGAGGGTCTCGTGGGAAGGCCGCGCGGCGCCGTCGTCGCGGCGTTCGTAGATGAGGTGCTGGTGAAGCGCGGCATTGAGGCCGAGCAGCACCTGCACGGTCGGCTGCGGGGTGACGGGCGCCTGCCAGAATGGCGTCCGCGGCGCGGGCAGGGTGCTGAGATAGGGGGCGAGGACGCGTGCTTCCTGGGGCTGATAGGCAAACGGCAGGTGCAGGGCGTGCCCGGCGAGCAGGAAACCGAAGGCATTCTTTTCTTCGATCTCGAGCTTGAGCCGCAGCTTCACGTCGAGCTGTTTGGACGGCCGCGGGTAGAAGACCGAGGCGACTTCGTTATCGAAGAGATCGCGCCGCCAGTTCACCACCGCCGCCGTGTTCGTGCGGAAATCGAAGCGGCGCAGTTTCAGCGCGCGATCGACTTTCGGGATGAGCCGGAAGAGGTGGGGGGAGAAGGTGACGCGTTCGGCGTAGATGTAGCGGGCCGAGTAGCGGATCTCGACCCTCATGAAAGTGCCGAGTGCCAGGTGCCAGGTGCCAGGTGTCCAGAGTCGAACGCCGCGCGTCGGCGGTCGGTCGGCCTGGAATCATTGGATTCTGGAATTTTCATTTCTTTCCCCTCCGTTTCATCGTCACGCGCACTCGCATATTTTGTCCGCCGCTCCCCTTGAATGTCCCGCGGAGCGGGGTGGCGTCGCGATAGTCGCGGCCAAAGCTCACCGCCACGTAGCGGTCGTCCACCCACTGGCGATTGGTGGGGTCGATGGCGATCCATTTCATGCCGGGCACGAGCACTTCGATCCACGCGTGCGTGGCGACAGCGCCGGTGAGCCGGCGCCGTTTGGCGTCGGAGGGGGGATCGGTTTCGATGTAACCGCAGACGTAACGCGCCGGCAGGCCGGCCGTGCGCAGGATGCTGAGGCCGACGTGGGCGAAATCCTGGCAGACTCCCCGCCGCTGTTTCCAGACGGTGGTGAGCGGCGTGGAGTTTTCGGTCGAACCGCTTTCGTAGGCGAACTCGCGATTGATCGCTTCGTTGAGTTCCTGCACCGCCTCGCCGAGAGGGCGATCGCCGCGCAGGTATTTGCGGCTCCACGTCACGGCCTCGCGACCGATGTCCACCACGGGCGTGGGCTGGAGGTAGTCGAAGATATCCGTCAGCGCGGAGGAGAGAATCTGCCGCGCTTCCTGGACGCTGAGTTCGAGTGCTTCCGTGGGGCGTGGCGCGGGATGCGTGCGCACGATGACCTGGTTGCTGATCGCCAGATTGCGATGCCGGAACGGCACGGAAAAAAAATCCACCCGATTGCCGAAGTGATCATCGTAGGAAGACACCGGCACCTCGGGATCGATGACGAGCTTGTGGCTCACCACGGTCTGCGAAGGCAGGTCGCGGGGGGTCAGCCGCGCTTCGCCATAAGCTTCCGCGGCTGGCTGCGGGTATCGGTATGCGGTGATGTGTGTGACTTCGAACTCCATCGTGCCCTGCAATTCGGTGCAGTCGTGGTAACGCCGCCGAGGCGGACGAACCAAGTTCCTATGGCGCAAGATGCCGGGACTACCAAAAAGAAAATGGCATCGCCGCGATGACGCGCCCGGCGAGCGCACTTGGCCGGGAGGCGCTGGCCGTTGGAATCATTCGCCGATGATCTTGATGAGCGCGCGTTTGCGGCGGCGCCCGTCGAACTCGCCGTAAAAGATGGCTTCCCACGGCCCGAGGTCGAGCTGGCCCGCCGTGATGGCGACGACTACTTCGCGGCCCATGATGGTGCGCTTGAGGTGTGCGTCGGCGTTGTCCTCGGCGCCGTTGTGCCGGTATAGGCTGTGCGGCTTTTCCGGGGCGAGCTTTTCCAACCAGAGTTCGATGTCCTGATGCAGCCCGCTTTCGTCGTCGTTGATGAAGACGCTGGCGGTGATGTGCATGGCGTTGACGAGACAGAGGCCCTCCCGCACGCCGCTCTCCCGGACGGCGTCGGCGACTTCGTGGGTGATGTTTACGAGCTGCCGGCGTTGGGGAAGGTTGAACCAGAGTTCTTTGCGGAAGGATTTCATGAGGGGGATTGAAGTGACCGGGGGAGGGGGTGACAAGATGACGTTCAGCCGTTCACCCGTGCCCCCTGCTACCTCCCCGAACGGGTGGGAAAAAAGCGGCAATGACGTAAAATTTTTGTTGGCAGGGGTGTTGGGTGGTGCTTGTATGCACATCGTCCATACCGCGTTTCCCTTCCCGCCTCCCTCAACTCTCGATGCACACCCCCAAGTTCTCCGCCAAGCGTGCCGCCTTCAGCCTTGTTGAGGTGGCCCTCGCCATCGCTGTTCTGAGTTTTGCCGTGATCGGCATCCTGAGTCTTATGTCCTCAGGTCTGGGCAGCTATCGCAAGGTCATGGACACTACGATCGCCGCCCAGATTGCGCAACGGGTGATCAACGACGCGGAGCAGGCCAGCTATAAAGTGCTCACGGATACGGCGGGCCAGGCCTCCACCGCCAACGTGGCGCAGGTCGAAAAGGACGGCAAGGTGTTCAGCTTCCGCGCGCCGAAGGTCGGGGTGACCGGCTTGGAGGGGTTTCGCTTTTTCGACGAGCAGGGCAAGGAAATCGTGCCGAAGGATCCGAAGAAGCTTAGCCCGAAGGAGAGCCTCAGTATCGTTTATTGGGTGAACACGCGGATCACTCCCCGGCCGCGGATTCCGCGCGCGGATAACAAGGGCACCGACGTGGCGGCGCTCACGATCGAGATCGCGTGCAATTCGAACGGAGTCGATCTGAGCCTGCCCCAGTATGTCGAAAGCAGCAATAGTTCACCGCAGTGGAATCTGCTCAAGGCACCCGCGGGAATCCGGGTGCTGACTTATTCCGCCCTGATCGGCCGCAGCGAATAACTTTCCATGAAGCCCCCGTTTTCCTTCTCCAAAGCCGCCTTCACGCTCATCGAAGTCATGGTCGCCACGGTCATCGTGGTGATTCTGGCGGGTATTCTCATCAGCGCTACGGACATGACGGCGAAGAGTTTCGCGCGCACGTCGGCGAAGATCGAACAGTTCTCCGAGGCACGCCGCGGATTCGAAGTGGTGACTCGCCGCCTGGCCGAAGCGACGCTGAATACTTACTTCGATTATTACGATAAGAGCAACGAGGCTCGACCGACGCTCGAGACACGCCGGGGTGAAGTGAACTATACGAAGTTCGTCAATTTCACGCCCACCACCTATGGCCGGCAGTCGGAGTTACGGTTTGTTTGCGGGCCGATGAATACGACCGAAACCGATGCGGACATCGCGCCGGGCGGCCCGGAGGATCGTCCGACCCATGGGGTCTTTTTTCAGGCGCCCGTCGGTGAAGTCGAGGACCGGGATGCGATCGGAATGCTCGATCAGACGCTGAACTCGTGGGGTTATTTCGTCGAGATCGCCGACGACACCGACTATATCCCGAAGGTCCTGCGTCAGTTGAACAAGCCGCGCCGCCGGAGCCGGTTGCTCGAGTTTCGGCAGCCGACGGAACTGAACCCGATCTATTTCCCAACCTATGCAGGCGATGCCTCGAAACAGACGGCAAAGGTCCGCAATTTCTGGTTCCTCGACGGTATCAACAAGACCGGCAGCGATCGTCCCGTGCGGGTGGTATCCGAGAATGTGATCGCTTTGATCCTGGTTCCGCGCCTGGCCCGGGCCGACGAACTCGCCCGGCAGAAAGACAAGGACCTCCGGCTGACTTCAGCCGACGACGACAAGGGCGTCCTTTGCCCGCAATACTTCTACGATTCGGCGCTCAATACCACGCGCGTTCCCCCTGCGGCTCCGCTGGCTTCGACCGAAAAACCCGAGGATGTGAATCCGAAAAATCAGCTCCCCCCGGTTGTTCAGGTGGTGATGATCGCTCTCGATGAAGCCTCGGCTGCCAGGCTGGACGAAACCACGGCGGGCCAGAGGGGCTTCGGCCTGAATCTGCAATCGACCCTCAAGCGAAGCGTTCGACTGGAGGACGACGTCACCACTCCCGATCCCAACGATGGCGAACTCAATGCCATCGAAGCTCAGTTGACCAATCGCCACCTCAGCTATCGCGTCTTTAACTCCACCGTCATCATCCGCGGCGCCAAGTGGAGCCGTGCCCAAGCGAACTAACTCCCCGAACCATCCCACACCCGCCATGAACCGTATCACGCCCCTTTCCTCCGGCCCGCGGTGCCAGCGCCGCGGCATCGCGCTCGTCATTACTCTGCTCCTGCTGGTCTTGCTGTCGGCCTTCGCTGTCGCGTTCTTTACCCGCATGAGCGTCGAACAAGTCTCCGCCGCCAGCTACGCGGATGGAGTGACCACTCGGCAACTGGCTGAATCAGCCGTCGGCTTGGTGGAAAGCCAGATTCGTGAGGCGACTACGATTCCCAATGCCGCCTGGGCGAGCCAGCCGGGCATGATTCGCACCTACGGCAAAGCAGCGAGTTCCGGTGCGACGGCTGGCCGGGATGCCTACGCTTTTTACAAGCTCTACTCGTCGGACAACATGACCATCACCGACCAGCAGAAGATGGAGGCCTATGAAGGAGCGGCCGACATCGACGAGCAGTGGGCCTCCAAGCCGGCCTTGTGGACCGACTTGAATGAGCCCGTGCGGCTCCGCGTGACGGACCCGGCCGACCAGACCCGGCAGAAGGAGGTTCCCCGTTACCCGATCTTCGATCCCGGTCTCGCCGCGAAGTCCGACATGACCGACCCCAACTCGCTCTCGCAGCACAATACCACCACCGAGACCAAGATTGAAGGTTATTCCATCGACTCCGAGGATGCCACGACGAAAAACCGGAGCGGGCGCATGCCGGTGCGCTGGATCTATGTGCTCCGCGACGGCAGCCTGACCGCTCCGACCGGGGGCGGAAGCGACGGCAAGAAAGCGACGTGGACGGAATCCGACGGCGTCTCCAAGGTGCCCACCATGGCCAACCCGATCGTCGGTCGCATCGCTTTCTGGACCGACGACGATACGAGCAAGGTAAACATCAACACGGCGGGCGGCGCGACGGTGAAGGATATCAACAAGACGCTTTACGACACGCGCAGCGACGATTCGTTCACAGGCTTCGCGGGTTCCTATTGGGACGTCCCGCGGTTTTACACCAAGTTTGAACGGGGTGGCGATCTCAACGTGGACAAGTTCGGCGAGCCCAAGGATGGGACGTTCTCCCTCGCGCTGTCGCAGCCGGCGGGCAATGAATTCCAGCGTTTCCCCGGGCATCCGGCGACGACCTCGCTGGCGTTGATCTTCAACCGTTCCGTTGACACGAATGGCACGGTCGATCCCAAAACTCCGCGGCTGAGCTCGCAGCAACTTTACCGTCTGCTGCCGCGCCTGTCTCCGGGCGGCAGCGAAGGCGGCACCGACCGGCTTCTCGCCCGCAACGACACGGGTGGCGCTTACCAGACGAGCGACGACCGGCTCGCGCTGAAGGCCCAGCGTCTTTACCAGTCCGTGGATGAATTTTTCTTTGCCGCGAACCAGGTGAACGGGCGGCGCCAGACCGCGAACGAATTCCTCCGGACGGCCGACACTACCGATCCCAAGAACCCGATTCCGCCTCTGACTGGGAACCTGATCACGACGAATGACCTCGACGAGTATCAGGGTTATCGCTTCTTCCTCACCGCGCACAGCCGCGCTCCCGAACTGAACCTCTACGGACGTCCTCGCGTGTCGATCTGGCCGGTCTGGGCGGGGAAAGAAGGCGGCGTCGATTATTCGTCGCGCCGCAACCCGATCGACCGGTTGATGATGTTCTGCTCCACCCTGGGGCCGGCTCCGAAAGCGGACTCCACCGGCAGCACTCCGGCGGGCAAGCTGTTCATGTTTCAACGCTGGCAGCCCTACGATGCCTATACGGATATCGGGATCGCTCGTAACTCCTACCTGCTGATGAAGTATCTCTCGGGCGGCCTTGGCTCGCCCGGTTTGACAGATCAGCCGATTCCTGGCTTCACCGAAAAGGCGACGTTCGCGAGCAAGTATAACGGCAACGTGGACAGCACCGGCCATATCAGTGGCAGCCGCGATCAAATTCTTTCAGAGATTTTCGACTACATCCGCGCGGGCGTGAACCTGCACGACACTTACTTCGATCGCGATCCCCAATATAATCCAACCGGTGCAATTTACGGCAATCTGCCGGCGGCCGCGAAGGCGCAACTCGATAAGTTTCGCTATGCTCCCCGCGGAGTGGTGGTCCCCGCGGCGGTGAAGTATTCCAGCCCCTTGATCGCTTCTTCCCGTGGCAAGGAAGTCGCCGGCTTCGGGCGGTTCCCGACCGTCTCTGAAGTGTCGCTCGTCTTCTATCATGCCGGTTATGTGGGTCTCAAGGATCAGATCTATTGGGATCCGCGCTTGAAAAACGCGTATGGGGTGAAGGAAATCCTCATGCGCATGTTCCTCCTCGTCGAGGGTTACAACCCCATGCAGGGCTACTGCCGCACGGAAGATACCTCGGTGGATGACCGAAACCTGAAGCCGTCCCGGGTAACCTATGCGCTCGAGATCGGCACGCAGCCGGACATCGTGGTCCCCGTCCTCGGTGGCACGCCGGTGTCGGCGACCATGAACTTCCCTGGCGGCACCGTGGAAAACGAGGTTCTTTTCCGCTCCGGCTCATTTGCCGGGGGCAATGACGCGGGAGGCATGGAAGGCGCCCTGCACATGTTTGGCTCCCGTTTCACCGAACCGGCCAGCGGCCCGGAAGTGCCGCCCTACCCGCCCGGCGCCAGCGCGACCCAATCGACTTTGAACAACGGGGGGACGATTGCGAGTAGCGGGGTCTATGGCTTCCAATCGACCCGAATCGTGCGCGTTCCGGTGCATGCCGTGCAGGGCGAACCAAAGGTTTTCGAGTTCAAGGGGATGAATGCCACCCTGAGGGTAAAGTTCGGCACGCTGGAAATTCAGAATTTCAAAATCAACTTCCCGGCTGCCACCGCGTGGCCGATGCCGACGGACGCTTATTGGGAAGATCCGGGTGGCTTCGCCTGGCCACATGACGACGTTTTTGCCTACGTCAACGGTTCTTATGCTCAGCACCCCTCGCGCTTCAACACGAGCTGGTCTGGCAGGGGGAGTGATCCGTGGGCGTCCGGTTTGCTCCAGACGAACCTCCCCGATGGAACCGTGGCACCGTGCTACCCGGCGGCCATGAAGAGTCTCGCCCACCGCATCTGGTGGATCAACAATACCTACGCCATCAGCGGGCGCGCCTACTCCGGCCAGCATGGGAAGTTTGATACGAAGGGGAAGGAACTCTTTGACGCGGTATCGCGCGGGTTCCGCTTCGACAATCGCTGGCGCAATATCATCCAATCGGGCGACACCGTCCGCAGCCTGGTGCCGGCTCCGGCTGAAAATACGGATATCCGCACCATCGCCATCACGCGTAAAGCGAATGGTGACAGCGCCGTGTTCGAGCCGCTGATGCCCGGTTATCAGGAGCAGACCCTGCGCCACGTGCAGGCCAACGTGCCGGCAGGTTATCCGGACTATGTGGTGCGTCCGCCCATTCTGGCGAACTCGTTTGCCGCGCAGTCGCAGATTCTGCGCGCCGGCAGCGGCCAGCCGTTTGTCTTCAGCAACACGGCAACCTTGACGGTCAACGGCAATGTGAGTCCCACCAATGCTTGTTCGATCGAACCACGCCGCCTTGCGACTGCGAACGGGCAGGTCAATTACACCTGGGAGCGGATCAGCTACGGCCCGCTTTCCAGCAGTGGTGGCCGCCTGGCTTTCGGCAATCTCGTGGACCTGGGGGGCGCCGGCAAAGTCGGCGATTATGGCGCCCGCGCGGCCGATCTTCCCGCACTCCAAAAGGGCTTGGCGGTCGATCATGTGACCACCAATGGCGGCAAACAGGGCGATTTCGACACAGGCTATGGCGACAAACCCGATGGCGCGCTCTGCAACAAGCCGGACGAGGGCCAGCTCATCTGGCGCGTCGATAATACCTCCGATGACCATACTGCCGTCGGGTCGGTTTCGAGTGACTGGCTCTACCGCTACCCGTATTTCATCAGCGAATACAACGACGATCCCACCGGGACGTTCTTCAGCCCCAGCCGGCAGATGCCGTCGGCGGCCATGTTCGGCTCACTGCTGGTCGGCACCCAGACCAACTGGCAGACCCTCTGTTTCTCGCCAAACCCGGCCAGCCTGACGGCTAGCACCCCCTCGGGCATGGCGGATCACCCAGGCTTCGATGTCGAACCGAGGGATCATCTGTTGCTGGATCTCTTCAGCATGCCCGTCGTCGAGCCCTACGCGATCAGTGAGCCTTTCTCGACCGCGGGCAAAATCAACCTGAACTGCGAGATCGTGCCGTTCTCCTACATCCACCGCACCACGGCGCTGCGCGCCGCTCTCGCGCCGGTTCGTATCACGGCTGTCCCGGCTGATCAGGCCAAGATTTACAAGACGGGATCTCCCGCCGGCACGCCACTGAACCGGAACTTCCGCCTGCAACTTGATCGAGACGAAACCGTGAAGGAGATTTGCGCCATCTTCAGCAGCAAGACCAACAGCAAGCCGGCCAGCGACCGCTTCTACAAGTCGGCTTCCCAGATCTGCGAGCGCTTCCTCTATCCGGCCCTCGAAAGCGATGGTGCCGGGAGTGGCGATTCCTCCGCTCCGAAGTGGGACCGCAATCAGAGCAACATTCGCCGGTTCTGGGCGAAGAACGTGGTCACGGGCGACAACGTTCGCGAGAAGCCCTACGCGGATCTCTATCCGCGTCTGACGACCAAGTCGAACACCTACACGGTCCACGTGCGCGTGCAGAAGCTGCGCCCGCAAAAAGGCCAGAATAATACCGCCTTCCTTACCTGGAATGAGACCGAGGATTGTGTCGCGGCCGAATATCGGGGCGAGGTGCAGATCGAGCGTTATCTCGATCCGCAGGACAAGCGCTTCATTACCGACGCCGCGGATACGACCGTCCCGGCCGACGAACAGTTCGATGTGGATTCGACGCGTTACATTGCGACGGCTCCGAAGACCCGCCCGCTGGAATTTGCCTACCGCTACCGCACGGTGAGCAGCAAGCGGTTTTCGCCCGATCGTTAAAGCGGCCTCACGTCTGGCTTTGCAGAGCGCCGCATCTGGATAAGATGCGGCGCTCATGCTTTCCGAATACGACGTTGCGATCATTGGCGGTGGCCCTGCCGGCAGCACCGCCGGCACGCTCCTGGCTCAGGCCGGGCGCAAGGTGATCATTATCGAACGCGAGAAGTTTCCGCGTTTCCATATCGGGGAGTCGCTCCTGCCTTATTCGCTGGGTGCTTTCGATCGGCTCGGCGTGCGCGAGCAACTCGACCGATGGGCGGTGGATAAGCGGGGCGCCGAAATCGCCACCGCCTGTGGCAGCCGCACGGTGAAGTTCCTTTTCGAAAACGGCTTCCGCCTGCGTCATCGCCGGGCGTATCAGGTCGAGCGCGCGAAGTTCGACCACATGTTGCTCGAGCGGGCTCGCCAGGTGGGCGCCGAAGTGCGCGAGGAGACGGCGGTGGAACGGGTCGATTTTGGGGCCGATTTCACCACGCTGCGCCTTGCGGGTGGCGCGGAAGTGCGTGCGCGGTATGTGATCGATGCGAGCGGGCGCAACGCCGTCGTCGGCCAGCAACTCGGCCTGAGGAAGGCGCTGCCGCACCTGCGCAAGTTTTCGTGTTTCGCGCACTACGAGCACGTGCAGCGCGATTGCGGCGTCGAGGGTGGGTTGACTCGCCTCGTGCGTGCAAAGGATCATTGGTTCTGGTTCATCCCGCTCGATGAAAAGCGCACCAGCGTAGGGGTCGTCATGGATGTGGACGATTTCAAGGCGGCGAAAATGTCTCCCGCGGCCATGTTGGAGAGCGTCATCGCGGCTTCGCCCGTCATGGCGGAGCGCATGCAGGACGCCCGGCGAATCACCGAAGTTCACGCCATCGGCGACTACTCCTACCGCAACGAGCGCCTCACCGGTCCGCGCTGGCTGCTCGCCGGCGACGCCGCCGGGTTCATCGACCCGATCTTCAGCACGGGGGTCTTTCTGGCGGTGCATTCCGGCGAGCAATGTGCCGACCTGCTCCATGAAGTGCTCGACCATCCCGGACGGGAAGCGCGCCTCTTTGCGAACTACGAGAAAGGCCTGCGCCGGGTCATGGAAAAGTATCTGCGCTTCGTCACGGCGTGGTATCGGCCCGAGTTTATCGAGGTCTTCACCAGCCCGACGCAGAAGTTCCAGCTCGCCCCGGCGGTGAACGCTGTTCTCGCGGGCAATCTCGGCAACGACTTCGCCATCTGGTGGCGCATGCAGCTTTTTTACCTCGTCGTCTTTCTCCAGCGGTTCTTCGCCCTGTGCCCGCGACTCGATGGAAAGCCGGCCCCATCCGCGTCTTCTGCGGCTTGAAAATGTTTCCCGTGAATCGTCTCGCGCTTCGTCTTCTCCTCGCCGGCTGTGTCGTCCTTGGTGGATGTGCCACGCCCCTCGCTTTTCCCGAGCCCGATCGCTCGTGGAAGAGCTACTCCGGCCAGCTCCAATACGCCACCCCGGCGCGCAGTCTCATTGGCGAATTCGTCGCCTCGCAAAATGGTAAGGGCGATTTTCGTCTCGAGTTCAGCAAGGGCGGCTCGGTGCCGCTGCTGCGCGTCTCGCGACACGGCGAACTGGCGCGAGCCGAAGGCGCGCTGGCCCGCGGTCGCTGGAGCGGTGTTGCGGCCCGGGCGCCCGGGCCGTTGCGCGGCTGGGTGAGCGAAGTGCCCGCTGCCTTTGCGCAGGTCGCCGGTCGCACGCGACTGGAAGTGGCCGGCTCGCAGCCGGGCGAGAAATTCGTGTTCATTTTCAATCGCTGAGCGCGTGGATTGGCCCGCGCGTCTCGCTCACTGGATCGTTAATCACCGCCGCACCCTCGGGGGGCTGGCTCTTCTGCTGGCGGCGATCAGCGGACTCATCCTCGTCTGGCACGCGCGGTTTGCCTCCGACGTGCTCGACCTGCTGCCGGGGCACTTCGACAGCGTGCGGGTGTTCAAGCGGTTCGACCGTGAGTTTAGCCAGGCGCGCGAGCTGACCTTTGCGGTGGTGGATGAAACCGGCGAAGTTGATCTCGATGGGTTCCTCGATCATTTCGCCACCATGCTGCGCGCCGAACCGTGGGTGGCGCGAGTCATGGAAAAGTCGCCGATGGAATCGCCGGATGGTGTCCGCGACGTGCAGCGGCTCGCCGCCCCACTGCTGCTGAATCTGGAGCCGGCGACCTTCGCCACCACTATCGACGCGCTCACTCCCGCCGCGCTCGATGCCCGCATCGGCCGCCTCCGCGCGGCCTTGGAATCCGGTTCGCCGAAAGCCGAGTTCGAGTTGCAGTTCGATCCGCTCGGCGTGGTCGCCCCGGCGCTGAAGCCATTGGCGGGCTCATTTTCGGTCGAGCAAACGCGTCCGCTCGCTTCGCCGGATGGCACCCTGCGCATCGTGCTCGCGCTCACCCGGCAATCCGATCTCGGCGCGCGGGCCTGCCAGGAGACGATGCGCAAGGTCGATGACTTCCGGCAGCGTGTCCTCACCGCGTGGGAGGGTCCCAGGCCACAGGTGCTCGCGACCGGTCGCACCGCTTACGTCGGCGAACTGTCCGTGAAAATGCACGACGACGTCATCGCCACGCTGGGCACTTCCCTCGCGCTGGTTGGCGTCGTTTTCTGGATCGGCTTTCGCCGCGTGCGGCCATTGATCGCCATCATCCATGCACTCATGCTGTGCTGCCTCGTCTCGGTCGCCTTTGGCGCGTTCGCTTTTCGCGAATTGAACATGATCACCATCGGCCTGTGCTCGATCCTCGTCGGGCTTGGCGTGGATTTCGGCATGGTGCTCCTCGGGTGTTATCAATCCGAGCGCGATCACGGCGCCAGCCACGAGGAAGCCATCGCCGAGGCGCTTCGCAAACAAGGCCGCGGCGTCGTCTTTGGCTCGCTCACCACGGCCGCGGCGTTCCTTTGCCTCCTCACCAGCGGTTGCTCGGGTTTTGTGCAACTCGGGGCGCTCATCGCCTTCGGCATCCTCACTGCCGCCGGCATGATGATGACCGTTTTCTTCATCATGCTCGGTGCGAAACACCGCTCACGCCCCAGCGACAGCCTTCGTCTCACGGGATCCATTTTTGTGCGCCATGTCTTCGAGCATCCGCGCCGCCGGGCCCTCGCCGCGCTGGTGATCCTCGGAGCGATCGCGGCGTTCGGATTTGGTCCGTTCGGAAAAATCGAATTCGAAGCCAATCCCAAAACGCTGGAACCCCGCCACAGC
Source organism: Chthoniobacteraceae bacterium (assembly GCA_044226525.1). Taxonomy (GTDB): domain Bacteria; phylum Verrucomicrobiota; class Verrucomicrobiia; order Chthoniobacterales; family Chthoniobacteraceae; genus VFJQ01. The sequence goes on from JBGAGV010000004.1 coordinate 64,472, forward strand.
CGGGCGGGCGACGCCTTGCGCACCATTCAGCGCAAGATGACTTCGATCGGCGAGCCGATCGTCGCCTTGATCGAATCGCCCGATGCTGGGTCGTTTCACCAATCGTGGGCGGCAGCGCAGGCGCACTGGGCGCAGCTTGCCAGGGATGGCGTGCTCAAGAGCGTCAATTCCCCCGCGGCCTTCGCCATTTCTCCCGCCCGTGTGGCCGCGAACCGTGCCACGCTGAAGAAGATCGACCTCGCCGCCTCGCGGCAGGCGGTGGAAGCAGCAGCCCAACGCGAAGGACTCAGCGCGGATGCGATTCAGCCCGCGTTCGAACTGCTCGAAACCCTCGGGCGCGAGCCTCAGCTCGACCCGCGCCAGGCGTTGCCCGCGTCGTCGCCGTGGTGGTTCGTCATCGATCGATTCCTGGCGCAGTCTTCACCGTTCGTCGGAGCGGCTTATCTCATCCCCGCGCAATCGGTGCGCGATCCCGGCCTCCGCAAGGCCATTCCGGTGCCCGGCGTCGAAGCGCATTTTTCCGGCTGGAGTTATACCCTCGCCGACCTCGTCCCATGGGCGAAGACGAAGCTCTTCCAACTCACCGCGGGTATGATCGTTTTTAATCTGATCCTGCTTACCTTCTTTTTCCGCAGATGGTCGTCACTGGGCATTCTCTTTGGCGGATTGGTGCTCGCGGTCGGTGCGCTGCTCGCCACGCTGAAGTTGGCCAGCATTCCGCTCGATCTGTTCAACGTGCTTGCCTTCCCGCTCGTGCTGGGAGTCGGCGTGGATTACGGCATCTATCTCGTCGTTGCCATGCGCGCGGCCGACCCGCAGCGCGAGATCACCACCATCTTCAAACCAGTGCTGCTCAGCGGGCTCACCACAGTGGTCGGCTTTGGCTCGCTCGCCACGGCGGAAAACCCTGCCTTGCGCGGCCTGGGCACGCTGTGCGCCCTTGGAGTGGGTTGGTGCTTGGTTGCCACTTTTTTCTTCGTGCTGCCCGTAGTGGTGTGGCGCGATCGACGCTGAATGCAGCCGGCGCTCTACAATCTTAAAGCCTTCAAACTCGCGCGCTGGGCGGCCCGCTGGCTGCCTGAGTCGTGGGCGCGCAAGCTGGCCATCGCCATCGCGTTGAAGGTTTACGATCGGCGCCCAGAAGCCCGCGCGGCCTTGCGGGGGAATCTTGGCGTTCTCAGCGGCTTCGGTCATCGCGACCTCGACGATCTGTGTCGGCAGAATGTCGCCAACTTTGCCACCATGTTGAGCGACTACTTCCGTTGCGCGGCCGGACACGACAGCGCCGCGCTCATGGCCAAATGGAGCGGCCTTGAGCATCTCCATGCCGCCCGCGAGCGAGGCCACGGCGTCATCGTCGTGACCGCGCATCTGGGACACTGGGAACTCGGCGGGGTGCTGCTCGCGCGGCAGGGCCTGCCTCTCACCGTCATCACCCTCGAAGAGCCCGCTTCGGAACTCACCCGCTGGCGGGACGAACATCGCCAGCGCGCCGGCCTGCGGACCATCGCAGTCGGCCCGGGGCACGCTTTCAGTTTTCTCGATATCGTGCATGCCCTCCGCCGCAATGAAATCGTCGCCATGCTCGTGGACCGGCCTTACGAGGGCACCGGCACGACGGTAAACTTCTGCGATCATCCCACGGAATTCTCGACTGCCCCGGCTGTGCTCTGGCAGCACACGAACGCCGCGGTGATCCCCGCTTTTGTGCTCGGCATGGGCAAGGGTCGTTACGCAGCTTTTGCCGATCCGCCGCTCGGATTTACGCGCGGCCCCGACCCGCAACTCGATCTCCGTCGTAACACTCAACTGCTCGCCCAACACTTTGAACACGTCATCCGTCAGCGCCCCGATCAATGGTTCAACTATGTCCCGATCTGGCCTTCTCCTGTTCCCGCTGCTGCTCCTTCTCCCGAAAACCCGCGCCGCTGAACTCAACCCGGCCGATACCGCTGCGCTGATCGCGCGCCTGCAGGAGCATCGCACCAAGTTCCCATCGCTCACGGCCGATTTCACCGAGGAAAAAACCACGCGTCTGCTGCAAAAGCCGCTCGTTACCAGCGGCGCCATCGCTTTCAGCGCGCCGAATCTTTTCCGGCGCGAAGTCAAAGGCGCCAACTCCAGCCTCACTATCTGCGACGGCAAACAGCTCTGGATCTATTACCCGAATTTCAAGGAGGCCGAGCACTACACCCTCGGCCAGCACAGCTTCTTCGACGACTCCCTCGCCGCACTGACCGCCGGCCTCAACTTCCAGAATATCGCCGCCTTCTACCGCTACGATGCCTTCAAGGAAGCATCCGGCTACCGCCTCGCGCTGCATCCGAAAACCAGCGGCCTCAAACGCATCCTCCGCGAACTTTCCGTCTGGATCACCGACGATTTCCTCATCGCCCGCACCGAGGCGCTGCTGCCGAAGGACGACAAAGTCGTCACCACTTACAAGAACCAGCGAGCGCAGCCCGTGCTCGCCTCGGCCTTCGCTTTCAAGCCCCCGGCTGACGCGCACGTCACGACCCCGCTGGGGAAATAGCGCCTGTAGCCACGGCCCTCCGCGCCGTTCAAGCGGCAGAGCGGCGGGGCTGCATTACCCTTGAATGACGAGCTGGATGTTTTCCGGCAGTCCGTGAGCGACGCGCTCGACCACGTTGCCCTTCAGGATGCGGGCAAGGCCGGAACGGTGCGGGGAGCCGAGCATCAGGATGTCCGTGCCGAGGGTCGCCGCGATATCGATGATCGACGCGGCGGGATCGGTGGTGACGGCATAAACCGGCAGCACTTCGACGCCGACTTCCTGCCCGAGCTTCAGCATGAGTGACATGATGGCGGCCGCGTGTGGATCGTCCTGCCAGCGGGGGCGTGGCCCGGGCTGTTTGATGGGGCCACCGGCAAACACGGCGACTTCCTTGACGTAGAGCACGCAAAGCGTGGCCTCGCGCAGCCGCGCTTCCTCAAGGGCATAGCGCAAAACCGGCGTGACACCGCGGGCGGCGACCAGGATGCGCTGGCCCTTCGTGCACGTCGGGCGCAACGCCTCGATCTTTGCCGGATCGACCACTGCGGCCACGTCGGCACTCACGGTAATCGTCTGCAGGCCGGATCGTTTGTGCGACCACGCGCGCAGGCCAAGGCCGCTGCCCACGACCAGCACGACGAAGAAGAGCGCTTCGTGTTTGGTGTAAGCGAGAGTGAGCCAGACCGCGCCGAGGATGAGGAACGTGATACAGAACAGGATGCGGTCGCCGACCGTGGCCGGCAGCGCTTTATTGAAGGTGCACGAGCCGAGATTGACCGTGATGGCGCCCACTACGCCGATGGCATACAGCCCCGCCAGCATGTGCAGAGCGGTGTCCGGCTGCGGAATGGTAAAGAGCAGCACCACGAAAGGCAGCCCTACCGAGGCATACAGCGGCAGCTTCGGCACGCCATGATGATTCAGGATCGCGAACGGCTTCGGCATCTCGTCGTCGCGCGCCAGCATGTAGAGCAGGCCGATGAGTGCCGCGATGGCCGTATTGACCGCGCTGAGCAGCAGTGCCGCGATGACGAAGCCTACGATCCATCCAAAGGTTTGTCCAAAGGCCGGCCCAAACGCCATCGAGCCGTATTGCTCCGCGAGGAAGCGCAGCATGTCCTCGTGGCGGTCGTGCATCAGCTTTTCGATTTCCGGAGTCCGCGGCAGCGAAAGCATGGCCCAGCCTAGAAGCGCGGTGCCGATCGTCACCTCGATCGCGACGGGAAAGATGGCGCGGGTGGATTCGCGGCTCACGCGCGGCTCCGCGGGCGTGGAGCCGGGGTCGAGCTTGAGGACCCCGGTGAGATTGGCGATCGCCTCGACACCGCTCAGCGCGAGAATAACGCCGACAAAAGCAACCCACGCCTCGCTGAACGTCGTGTGGGGCGCTTCGAGGTGGGCGACGGTGAGATGCGGCACCGAGAGAGCGATGAGCACGACGACGACCACCACGGTCGGGAGCGCCAGCAGAACAGCGAGGCTGCCGCTGTGCTTCGGGCCATACCAGTTCAGTAATCCAAAAACGCCGATGGACAAAATCGTCGCGTAGGGCACCAGCGACGAAGGCACGCCGAGATATTTCATGGCGTCGAACCCGCTCAGTGCCGCCGTCACGGTAAGGTCCGCGACCAGCAGCAGTGCGCCGACCACCGCGAGCAGCTTCCCCTGCGAGCGCGCGGCCGAATAGACGCCGCCGCCGTCCGGGAAATAACGGCAGATGTGCGCGTAGTTGAGCCCAACCAGGCCCGTGAGCACACACACTGCGATGATGGTGGGCAATGAGCCGAATCCCGCCGCGACGAAGGCCAGGCCAATGACGTAGGCTTTGCTGGTGCCCCAGTCTCCGTAAAGGAGCGCGGCGGCGCGTTTCCAATCGACGTTACGGGGGCGGTTGAGTTCGAATCCTGCGGCCATGAAACAATCAGTGCGGCGGTGAGCGCTCAGGCGCCGCGGGGCGGAACTGGGAGGAGTCGGAGGTGGTGTTTGAAATCAGTGAACATGAACCTGCCTGCCGACGAATCGGCCAGCGGTGCGGGTTGTAGGCGAGCCTGTCCTCACCGTCAAAGTGATTACGAACCGTCTCCACGCCATAACTGGTAGCACTTCAGGAACCCCGGCGCGAAATCCGCGGGCCGGTGGCGGGTCCAGCGGTCGATTTGTTTCAGGGCAAAAAAGGCACCCGAGTCGATTTCCGCCGGGGCGAGTTTGAAGGGGCCGTTGTGTCTGGCGCGGTAGAGGTGGACGAATTCCCAGCCCGTCTCCGGGCAGGCGGCGATTTCCGCGATGCGTGTGCACTCGGCCTGCACGCCGATTTCCTCGGCCACTTCGCGCGGGGCGGTCTCGTCGTAGCCGTGGCCTGCTTCGACGTGGCCGGCGGCACTGGAATCCCATTGCAGGGGATGCTTGTCCTTCCAGCGGGAGCGCCGCTGGAGGAAGAGATCGCCGTGTTCGTTGAAAACAAAAATGTGGACCGCACGGTGCCGGAGGTTTTGTTCGTGCACTTCATGCCGCGACGCCTGCCGGATGACGGTGTCGTGTTCATCGACTACGTCGAAAATCTCGCCGTGCACATCCTGCGCGGCAGCGGAGCCGTGGCGCCCGCCAAGAAGGTTGGTAATCGCGATCCACTGCGTGAGATCGAGCTCTTCCGCACGGACCGTTTCCGGCACGCCGAGCGCCTGGCAGAAGCCTGGCCAGTCGGGCACTTCGTCGCCGATATTTTTGCGCAGGAGCTTGCGCCGCTGGGCAAAGCCGCGCTTTACCAGCCGGCGAAATTCCGCGCCATCACAGGCGGGCAGCTCGCCTGGATCGCGTGGGGTGAGCACCACCACAGCCGAGTCCACTTTCGGTGCGGGCATGAAGACGCTCGGTGGCAAAATGCGCGCGAGCTGCACATGCCAGCGGCGACCCACGAGCAGCGTGAGCGCGCCGTAGGCCTTGGTGCGCGGTGAGGCGGAGAGCCGCTGGGCGAGTTCTTTTTGGAGCGTGAAAACGAGCCGCCCGACCGGGCTGGGCTCATCGGTCCAGCCGAGCAGGATCTGGCTGGAGACATAGTAGGGCAGATTGCCCACGACTTTCACCGGGCCTCGCACGAACAAATCGCGCGTGTCGAATTCCGCCGCGTCCCCGTGGATCAGTTCGAGTTCGGGGAATTGCGCGCGGAGGTAACCGGCGAGATGACCATCTTTTTCGATGACGAGCCCATTCTCCGACTGGCTCAGCGCATATTCGGTCAGCGCGCCGAGCCCCGGGCCGAGCTCAACCCACGGTTCGCCGGGCTTCAATTCGAGCTGATCGACGATCCAGTGCGCGACGTTCTGGTCGTGGAGAAAATTCTGGCCGAGGCTCTGTTTGGGGACGCGACCGAGGGCGGCGAGGTTTTCGCGAATCGAAGTCAGCTTCATTCCTTGCCTTGTTTCAACAGCCCGCTCGTTTTGCGTTTCTTGCGGAAGATCGAGCGCGCATCGGCGAGCGATACTCCATCGATGAAATAAGCCACGCCCGCGCGTCCGATGGCATAAGTGCCCGCCGCGGCGATGCCGCCGGAGATGGCGTTGCCCCAGCCGGGAACGAACTTCGCCGCCGCCCGCGCGCCTTCGCGGAGGATGAGGCCCACGCCGATGTTCGCACCGAGCGCGCCGAGGAATTCCCCCGCGAGTTTCATATTGAGTTCGCGCCCGCTGATATGCGCGAGGCTCCCCACCATGGTGGCCTGGAGCGAAGTGAGGATCGGAAAATCGGCGAGTGGAATGGGCTGCGCGCCCACCGCGCCGCAGATGGCGGTGAGCGAGCGCACGAGCACTCCGGCGATCTGCCGTTGCAGTTCGCGGTTTTGCGAGAGCCGCGCCATTTCGAGCTGCGATTCGCCGGGCAGTTCGATGGCGATTTGCTCGATCACCTTGCCGCGCTCGGAAAAGAGCAGCGCACCCGTGGTGCGATCGGCCAGCGCCGGTTTGGTGAAAAGCGCGCCGTGCAGTTCGAGCCGTTGGTCCTCCCCGGCATCGTTGCCGACTTGCAGGCCGAGCAATTTCGGACGTTCGGCGTGCTGGCTGTCGGCAAAGGCGAGCATCTCCACCGCGTGATCGAGATCGGCCGCCATCGCTTCGCCGAGTCCGGTTCCGCTGCGGACGAAGAGAAAAAGGTCGCCGGCTTCCGCGCCGAGCGGGCGGGTGAGGATGGTTCGCGTCATGGGGCGGCGGGCATCGAGCACGTGCAGCGTGCCGCGTCCGCTGTTGGCGAAGGTATCCCAGGTGCCGCTCTGGTGGGCGTCGTCGGTGGCATTGGCCACGGCGGAGCCGAAGAGCGTGTCCACGATCTGTGCGCGGCTGACCGTGCGGTCGCCCAGCAGCACAAGCCGGGGCGGGCGTTGCTCGAGAAAGAGCGTTTTCAGCGGTTCGAGTTCACGCAAAATCGGCTGATGCATGCCATCGGGCAGCTTCTTCAGGAGACTTTCAAGCTTTTCGTAGAGGGCGAGGAGATTCATCGCACGCTGGACGCTAGCACTATCCGGGGCCGTTGACACGCGCCGTTGTAGCTCGGCTCTCCAGAGCCGAGATCGCCGGTCGCTAAGATGGTCCTGAAACTCGGCTCTGGAGAGCCGAGCTACATGCCGCCGTTTCAGGCTTACTTTTGGGCCGGCGCCGGAGTTGCCGCTTTAGGCTGGGGCGGGTTCACCAACTGCCGGCCGAGGCCCGAGACCATCGTGGCGAGTTCGTCGGTGAGGAGCACCTTCCACGAGTCGCCGTCGCGTTGGAGGGTGAGGACTTCCATCTTCGTCATCGAAATCTCGCCGCGCTTGAGCGTGGCACGGAAGACGACGTGGGCAAAATCGCCTTCATCCACGTGGCCGATCACTTGGTATTCGGAGCCCCCGGTCATCTCACGAATCTGCGGGACGAAAGTGGCGAGATTGTTCATGAAGCGCACGAACACTTCGCGCGCGGGATCACTCTTTACCTTGGCGAGTCCGTTTTCACCGAATAGAGCACTCACCATTTCCGCCGGCGGTTTGCGGTCGGCTGGGGCGGCTTCGATCCCGCTTGCGATGCGGGTGAGAAGGTTCTGAAACGAGGCCAGCGCACTCGGATGCATCGAGTCGGCCACCACGTTGAGATGCAGATCGGCCATCGCCCGGATGTAAGTGTGCGCGACTTCCTCCGGTTTTTCCTTTGGCGGCGGTTTGACCTCTTTGGCTGGACCGGCGCCATGGACAGCCTGGGCGGCGAGCGAGAGAAGGGAGAGGAAGCGGAGCGAGCGGTTCACGAGCGGAGGAAGGCGGCGAGGGGACTGGTGGCGTTGGCGGTCTCAGCCCTGGCGCTGAGGCCGATCTCGTAAGCGCTGCGCCCGGCTTCCACCGCCGTGGCGAAAGCGCGGGCCATCCGCTCCGGATCGGGCGCGATGGCGATGGCCGTATTGATGAGCACCGCCGAAGCGCCGAGTTCCATCGCGGCGGCGGCGTGGCTGGGCGCGCCGAGCCCGGCGTCCACCACCACGGGCACGGTGCATTGTTCGATGATGATCTCGATCTGCGCGCGCGTCTCGATGCCGCGATTCGTGCCGATGGGCGAGCCCAGCGGCATGACTGTGGCGGTGCCGACATCCTCCAGCCGGCGCGCGAGCACCGGGTCGGCATTGATGTAAGGCAGCACGGTGAAGCCCTCCTTCACCAGGACCTCCGCCGCCTTGAGCGTCTCGATCGGGTCCGGGAGCAGATACCTCGGGTCGGGGTGGATCTCCAGCTTTACCCAATCGCTGATCCCCGCCGCCCGCGCCAGCCGCGCCAGCCGCACCGCCTCCTCTGCGTTCATCGCGCCGCTCGTATTCGGCAGCAGCACGTAACGCTTCGGGTCGATGAATTCGAGGATGTTCGCGAAAGGATCGCCCTTGCCGCTCAGGTCCGCCCGCCGCAGCGCCACCGTCACGATCTGCGTGCCGCTCGCCTCCAGCGCGGTGGCCATGGATTCATTCGAGGAAAATTTTCCCGTGCCCACGAGCAGCCGCGATTGAAATTCGCGTCCGGCGATGATGAGCGGTTCGGTATTGAGCATGGCAGGTATTCGGGATCAGGAAACGGAGTCAGTAATCAGCAAGCCGGGCTTCGTCCACTGGTGACTGATGTCTGATTTTCGGGCCATGCTTGTCGCCTGGGCCTCCGGCGGCTATGTTGTGGCCGTGTCAGAGTCCGATTCATCGTCGTCCAGCCTCGCCGGGTCCTTGTTGATCGCTCATCCCGGGCTGCTCGACCCGAATTTCCGCCGCACGGTGCTGCTGCTTGCGGACCACACCTCGGATGGAACGTTTGGTTTGATTCTGAATCGCCCGACGGGCCGCACGCTCGGCGAATTGCTGCCGAACAAACCGATCGGTGCGCTGGCCCAGATTCCGGTTTTACTCGGCGGCCCCGTGCAGTCGAATCAACTCGTCTTCGCCTCGTTCCACTGGTCGATGGAGACCGATCGCATGCACTGCCGGCATCACCTGATGATCCCCGAAGCGCAGGAAGCGCTCGAGCAGGAGAATACCGAGGTGCGCGCTTTCATCGGCTATGCCGGCTGGACCGGCGGACAACTCGAAGCGGAGTTGCAGGAAAAGTCGTGGCTCATCAGCCAGCCGACGCTGGAACTCTTCGCCCCCGGCAAACAGGCCACGCTCTGGCGCGAGGTGACGAGTGGTTTCGGTCCGTGGTTCAAGCTGATCGCCGAGGCGCCGGACGATCCCAGCGAGAACTAGGGAGAGGAAATCCGAAATCCCAAACTCGAAATCCGAAACAATTCTCTAACCGTTTGAAATGAGGAAAAAGAAATCGGCCCGTCTCTCGTGGTTTAATGCTTTGGCGCTATTGGGATTTGTTTCGAATTTCGGATTTCGTGCTTCGGATTTTTTCCATACTTCCCTTCCCCTATGATCGTCGGCTGCCCCAAAGAAATCAAAGCACAGGAAAACCGCGTGGCCTTGCTGCCCTCCGCAGCGTATCAACTCACGCGTCGCGGCCACACCGTTCTCGTTGAGACGAATGCGGGTGTGGGTTCCGGCTACACCGACGAGGAATATCGTGCCGCCGGGGCGGAGGTCGTGTCGAAGCATGCGGAGGTCTTCGAACGGGCACAGATGATCGTGAAGGTGAAGGAGCCCTTGCCCGACGAATACGGCCTGCTTCAACCGGGGCAGATTCTTTTTACTTACCTCCACCTCGCTGCGAGCAGACCGCTCACCGAAGCGTTGGTGCGCTCGCAAGTGGCCGCGGTGGCTTACGAAACGGTGGAGGTCAATCGCCGCCTGCCGCTGCTCGAGCCGATGAGTGAGATCGCTGGCCGTATGAGCGTGCTGGTCGGCGGGTTTTATCTCGCCAAACATTTCGGCGGCAAAGGTGTGTTGCTCGGTGGCGTGCCCGGCGTGCTGCCGGGGAAGGTGATGGTGCTCGGAGGCGGCACCGCGGGCGTGAATGCCGCGCGCATGGCGACGGGACTCGGCGCGGATGTCACCATCCTCGAAGTTGATGTCGAGCGGATGCGCTTTCTCGACATTACGCTCCATACTGCGCACACGCTCTACTCGAACCACGCGCACATTTTGGAAATGCTGCCCGACGTCGATTTGCTCATCGGTGCCGTGCTCGTGCCGGGAGCGAAAGCGCCGAAGCTCATCACCCGCGAAATGCTGAAGGTGATGAAGGCCGGCAGCGTGCTGGTTGATATCGCCGTGGATCAGGGCGGTTGTGCCGAGACGACCCGCCCCACGACGCATCAGGACCCGATCTTTTTCGAAGAGGAAGTGCTGCACTACTGCGTCGCCAACATGCCCGCCGCCTACGCTCGCACCGCCACGCAAGCGTTGACGAATGTGACCTATCGCTATATCGAAATTCTCGCAGACCACGGCATTCCCGGTGCCTTTGCAAAGGATCGCAATTTGCTCGGCGGCCTGAATGCATATCACGGTCGGGTAACCTGCCGCGCCGTCGCGGACGCGCATGGGCTGGCGTTTTCCGATCCGGCTGGGATGCTGTAGGGGAGGTCATGGAGCGCCGGCGTTCCGCCAGCCACGAAAATCTCCATGCGAAGCATCACTCTTTTTGGAAGATAGACGCTGCGTGTGTCGGATCGTGGCCGGCGGGACGCCGGCGCTCCACGGGCTTACTTCGCCTGCGTGAGCGCGGCCAGGACAGAGTCGGGATCGAGCAGGACTTCTTCGCGCGTCGCGAGGGTCTTCAGTTTTACCTGAGGCCATTCGTCGCCGACGAGCACGGTGAAACGAGCGCCGAGGGTTTCGGCAGTCTGGAATTGTTTGCCAACCTTGGCGGGCGCGAGGGGATAGTCGGCCCGCAGACCCGCATCGCGCAGGCGCTGCACGAAGGCGAGCGCTTCGGGGCGACGCTCCTCTTTCGCCACGACCACAAACACGTCGGCGGCGTGCTCTGCGGCGAGCCAGGCGTCGAGCTTCGCTTTTGCGGCGGGGATTTCGTCGATGAGGTTGGCCAGCACCACATCGCCCATGCCGAAGCCAAGCGCGGGCAGATCGACCTTGCCATCGCTCATCAGCGCGAGCAGCCGGTCGTAACGTCCGCCGCCGGCGAGGGCGCGTTCATTTTTGGCACGATCGAAGACTTCGAAGACCGTGCCCGTATAATAAGCCAGGCCGCGCACGATGGCGTAATCGATCTCCACGAATTTGCGGAGGCCGCGCGCTTCGAGGTCGGCGAGCACCGGAGCCAGTTCAGCCGTCGGCTCCTTGCTGCGCATGAACTCCAGCACCTTCGCGGCGCCCAAGCCCCAGCGAGCCAGCGCAGCGTCGGTCTTTTCGGGCGGAGTGCGCTCAGCTTTGTCCACCACCTGGAAGAACTCGTATTCGTCTTCCTTCGTTCCGCCAGCGGCGATGAAGAACTGCTCCCACGCCGAGCGGCTGGAAAGACGGACGACGAACTCCTGCGCGCCAAGGCCGAAGCCGCGCAGCATGTCGATCAGCACCGCGATGAGCTCGGCGTCCGCAGCCGGCGATGCTTCGCCGATGATGTCGCAGTTGAGCTGATAGAATTCACGCAGCCGCCCGCGCTGCTGGCGCTCGTGGCGGAAGAAATTCGGCACGCAAAACCACTTCAGCGGTTTTTTGAACTCGCGTTCTTTCGCTGCGACCATGCGAGCGAGGGTGGGGGTCATCTCGGGGCGGAGCGCGCCTTTTACGTCGCCAGGTTCGGTGGCCGTGGCGACGGTGAACATCTGTCCCACCAGCTCGCCGCCGCTTTTCTTTTCATACAGTGCGAGCGGTTCGACGACCGGGCCATCGAACTCGACGAAGCCGTAGCGCCGCGCGACCTCCCGCCATTGGTTGAGGATGTAATTTCGCCGCGCGCAGTCGGCGGGATAAAACTCGCGGAAACCGGGAAGGGCCTGCATTTATTCGAAACGGATGGTGGCGCTGCGGCCGTGGGCGTCGAGACCTTCGATTTCGCTGAAGGTGCTGATGATGCCGACGGATTGCCGGAGCGCGGCTTCGCCCAGGCGCACAAAGCTGGTGCGGCGCTGGAACATATCGACCGTGAGGCCGGGGAAACTTTTGCCCGCGCCACCAGTCGGCAGGGTGTGGCTGGGCCCGGCGAGGAAATCGCCCGCGGCGACGGGTGAATGTCCGCCGAGGAAAATGGCGCCGGAGGTGCGCAGGGCGAGGGCGATGCGTTCCTCGTCGCGCGCCACCACGCTCACATGCTCGGCGGCGAAATCGTTCGCGATTTTCACCGCGTCCTTGAGCGTCTTCACGAGCACGAGCGTCGCGCCATGATCGAGCACGCCCTTGAGGTGTTCCTGCCGCGAGAGCGTCTTGAGCTGGGCGGCGATCTGCGTCTGCACAGCGGCGAGCAGTTTGGCCGAATTCGTGACGAAGACCATGAGGCTGCCTTTGCCGTGTTCGGCCTGCGCCAGCAGGTCGGCGGCGATCCAGGCGGGATTCGCGCTCGCATCGGCGATGACGAGAATTTCGCTCGGCCCGGGTAGCAGATCGATGGCCACCGTCCCAAAAGCCTGCCGCTTGGCTTCGACGACGTAGGCGTTGCCGGGCCCGAAAATTTTCTGCACCGGCCGGATCGTCTTCGTGCCGTAGGAAAGCGCCGCGATGGCCTGAGCCCCGCCCACGCGATAGATCTCCGTGGCTCCGGCGTGGAGCAGCGCATAGTGCAGTGCTGGGTTGACCTTGCCATCGGCTCCGCTCGGCGTGGCGACAACGATCTCCGGGCACCCTGCGGCCTGCGCGAGCGTGCAGGTCATGATGGCTGTGGAGACGAGCGGCGCGGTGCCGCCGGGCACGTAAATGCCGACGCGCTCGAAAGGATCGAATCGTTCGCCGACGTGCGCGCCCTGCGCATTTTTCATCGCCCAGTTTTCGCGCAGGCTGCGCCGGGCAAAGGCGAGGACATTGGCGTGGGCGGTGGCCACGGCTTCCTTGATGCGTGACTCCACTTTCGGTGTTCCGGTCACACGCAGCTTTGCTGCGGTCAGTTTCGGGCCGCCGAATTTTTCCGTGTAGCGCAGCAGGGCGGAGTCTCCCTTTGCGCGCACGTCGCTCATGATTTCGCGCACGGTTTTCTCAACCTGCGGATGCGGCTCGCTGCAGCGTTGAAGACGAGCGAGCGCGGCGGCAAAGCCAGGTTGATCGTGACGGATGGTTTTCATGGCGAAGGGAGGGGGTATGTAAGGAGGGCGCGGGTATTTGCAAATGCGGCTTTCCTCCCGGGCTCGTGCCCGGGCACACTTCGCTCCATGAACCGTGCCGCTCTTCTCGCTGTTTTACTGTTCGCCGCTCCCGCCGTTTTTGCGGACGAGGAGAAAAAACACCCCATTGATACGAAGGTGGAGGCCCTCTTCGACAAGGCGGTCAGCACACACGACATGATTCAGGCAGCCGATCAGGGCACCAAGCTGTGGGATGCCGAGTTGAACCGCTGTTACGGCGAGCTGAAGAAGCGCATCAAGCCTGGTGCCTTCACCGCGCTCCAAGCCGCGCAGCGCCAGTGGTTGGCCTATCGCGATGCTCAATTCAAAGCGCTGGATGAGTTCTACGGGCAGTTCGACGGCACGATGTATCTGCCCATGCGGGCCGATGCGGGCATGACGGTTATCCGCACCCGCGCGATGGAACTCTACAACATGCTCGAGATGTTCAAGGAGCACGGGCAGTAGGCCACGAATCCGGTCTTTCCGCCGACTTGACACCATCACAGGTGCGCTATGCTTATCCGCACCTTGAAATCTCTCGTCTGTCTCGCCAAGGCCACCGCCGCGCCCCTCGCGCCGCGCTGATTCGACAAGTCCACCCCGACCGATCTTCACGATTTCACGACCATGAATCCCGTTGCACCCCTCGACCCGGCTCACGTCGATCCTCCAACGACCGCACTTTCCACTGGGGAATCGCTCGCGCACCATGACCTGCGCGAAGGCGATTACTGGCGCGCCATTCCGGCCTACGCCGACACGACCGCTGCGGAATTTGGGGATCATCGATGGCAGCAGCGGCAAACGGTCACCAACGTCCGCCAACTCCGCGACACCCTCGGCACGCTCGTGCCCGAGACTTTTTACGAAGACCTCGCCGCTGGCATTGCTGCCGCGCCGATGGCCCTGCGCATTTCGCCGCATCTGCTCGCGCTCATCGATTGGCGCGACCCGCTCGCGGACCCGATCCGAACCCAATTTCTCCCGCTGCGCTCGCAGCAGATGCCGAATCATCCCATGCTCCAGCTCGACTCGCTGCATGAGCAGGAGGATTCGCCGGTGCCGGGACTCACGCACCGTTACCGCGACAAGGCGCTCTTTCTGCCCCAGGATTCCTGTCCGGTTTACTGCCGCTTCTGCACGCGCAGCTACGCGGTGGGCAACGACACGCCCGAGGTGGAGAAGCTGAAACTCACCGCGAATCTCGCGCGCTGGGAACAGGCTTTTTCCTACATCGCTTCGCAGCCGCAGCTCGAAGACATCGTCATTTCCGGGGGCGACAGCTACAATCTCAAGGCGGAGCATCTCGAACTCATCGGCCGCCGTCTGCTCGAACTGCCGAACATCCGCCGCATTCGCTACGCCACCAAAGGTCTCTGCGTGCTGCCGCAGAAAATCCTGACCGACGATGCGTGGGTCGATGCGCTCACGCGAGTGATCGAACTTGGTCGGCGCCTGCACAAGGACGTGGTCGTGCACACGCATTTCAATTCCCCGAACGAAATCGTCGGCTGGACCGCGCAAGCCATGGGCCGGCTGGTCGAGCGCGGCATTCATGTGCGGAACCAGACCGTGCTCCAACGGACCGTGAACGACGCGCCGGCCACCATGCAGCTTCTCGTGAAGCGGCTCGGCCATGTGAACGTGCACCCGTATTACGTTTACACGCACGACATGGTCCCCGGGGTTGAGGACCTGCGCACCACACTAGCCACCGCCACGCGGCTCGAAATGAATGTGCGCGGCACTACCGCCGGGTTCAACACGCCACACTTCGTGGTCGATACCATGGGCGGCGGGGGTAAGCGCGATGTCCACAGTTTCGAACGTTACGATCGCGCCACCGGCATCGCCGTCTTTACCAGCCCCGTGGTGAAGCCCGGCAAAAAATTCCTCTACTTCGACCCGATCGCTTCGCTCGACGATCATCACCGCTGGCGCTGGACCCAACCCTGCGAGCGGCGGGCTATGATCGATGCGGCTTTGGAAGGCTGACGGCGCCCTTCCCCGTGCGGCCTTTCACACGAGGAAGGTGGAACGTGCGGTTTCGCCTCGTTTCCCGTCGGCGACGATTCTCGAAATCGAATCCTTCTAGTGGTTAAACAGGAACGCCGGGGTGTTCACGAGCGCCCAGACGAGGTCCTGGGCACCGGTGAGCCGCTGGTTGGCGAGTTGCTGTTTCGACTGCTCCACGTCGGAGCGGAGCTGAACGAGCTTGGGATCGAGGCGAATGGGTAGCTCGGCTTTCGCGAGGGCTTCGCGGCGCTGGATCACGCCCGGATCGATCGGAAGGGGAAGCTGGTTCTTCGCGAGGGTAAGGTTGAGCTTGCGGAAGTCCGCGTCGGTCTCGCGCCAGTATTTCGCGATGGCGGTGTTGTCGTCCTTGCTGCGCATCTGAGCGGGTTTCTTCAGCGCCTCGGAAACGGCGAGCGGCAGGCCCTGGTTGAGCGGCTGCGCCGAAGTGGTGGCCCACAAGCGGAAACGTGCGAGGGAGAAATACGGAGCGCGGGGCTGATTCAGTTCGATGCGCAGACGCACCCCGTTGGTCGCGTCACCAATCGGCTTCTTGAGCTGGAAGGCGGCCCAGTGGGGCTGGCCTTCGCCGCGGCCAACGGCCCAGCCATTATTCTGGTCGCCCTTCTTGCCGTCGATGGCGCCCTTCACTTCAAATTTCTGCTGCTCGAAATCGGCGAGCGCATTGATGAACTCAACGTCCTCCGTCGGGTTGGCCTTTCCGGCCCCGACTTTGACCGCAAATTCCGTCAGCACGAAATTCCCGTTCGCACGACCAGGGCCGAAATTGGGCGCGTCGGCATCCGGCAGCACTTCGAGGAGAAATCCGGTGATGCCGGCGATCTTCGTGTCCACCGTCACGACATAGTCAGTCGTGCGGGGCAGAACCGGGCCGGCCTTGATCGAGCCGTCGGGTTGCTTGGTCAGCGTGGCGAGGCTGGTGGCATTCAGTGCGACGGGATCGAGCAGTTGCCAGTCGGTATAAGTGCGGGCGACGGGGACTGTCTGCTCGAACTTCGTCTGCGCGGCGGCGAGCTTCGTCTTCTCGTAATCCTTGGCCGCTTTATCCGCTGCGGCGATGGCTTCCTGCCGTTTTTTCTCCGCTTCGGCGACCTTGGGCGCGATCTCGGTCTCGTAGCGAGCGAGTTCCTTCTTCGCCCCATCGATGGCGACGACCCGCTCCGCTTCCATCTGCGCGATGATTGGCGCCTGCTCCTTTTCCTTCGCCTGCCAGGCGGTGGTGAGCTGCTCGTGCTCATGGCCGATGATGCCCCATGTTTCGAGCGTCTTCTTCAGCTCGGTTTCTTTCGGCGCGCGGTTGAGCACGCGAGTGAAGATTTCGCTGACGAGCTTGGTGTCGTCGGTCTGAGTGCTGACGAGTTTGGCGAGATCGTTCTTCGGATCGCCGATGGCATCGGCCACGGCAGGGCCGCTGAGCAGCGCCATCACCGAGCCGAGGCGCAGGTCGCTGCTTCGTTCGCATTCGCAGGCGCTTTCCCGCGGCGGTTTGCCGAGGTTGGCGAGGAAGCCGCTCGGCAGGTCGGTCTGGCCATCCGCGAGAAGCTGGGCGCGCTGGCCGCCCGGGAGCTTCGGCATGGAGCCGGTGACTTTCAGCACCGCGTCGTAGAGCACCTCCGCCGGCAGACGGCGTGCGAGCGCGTGCGAGTAGTTGATCTTGTCGTCTTCGTTCCACTTGTTGGTGGAGACGGCGAGCTGATAGGTGCGCGACTTCGCGATGAGCGACAGCACGTGGCGCACGTTGAAGCCGGACTTGATGAACTCCTGCGTGAGGTAGTCGAGCAGTTCGGGATTCGTCGCCGGATTGCCCGCGCGGATGTCGTCGAGCGGCTCGATGATGCCGACACCGGTGAGGTAACCCCAGAGACGATTCACATAGCTGGAGGCGAAGTAACGGTTGTCCGGCGAAGTCATCCACTCGGCGAGCTGCTCGCGGCGATTGCCCTTCAACTCGGTCTTCGCTTCGTAGGGGAAGCTGGGCGCGGCGGGTTTGTTCGTGCGCAGGTGAATCATTTCGCCTTTATCCGTGTCTTTCACGATTTCCCACAGCGGCTTGGCCTTTTCGACCGCGGTGCCGACGATGACGGCCTTGCCGCTCTGCGGGTCGCGGTCGAACCCGACCTGCGAGAAGTAAGCGCCGAGCTTGTAATACTGATCCTGCGTCCAGCGCTCGAACGGGTGATCGTGGCACTTGTTGCAGTTGAAGCGCGTGGCGAGGAAGAGATGCGTGGTGTTCTCCATCGTCTCCGCGGGTTCGCGCAGAATCTTCCAGTAGCTCGCGGCGGGGTTGTCCTTGTTCGAGCCGGTGGCGGTGAGGATGGTGCGGACGAATTGGTCGTAGGGCGTGTTCTTATCCACCTGGGAGCGAATCCAGGCGCGGAACACGTTGGCGCCTTCGCCGCCGAGGAACTTCGAGTTCACCTGCAGCATGTCGGCCCATTTATTGGTCCAGTGCTCGACGAACTCCGGCGAGCCGATGAGCTTGTCCACGAGAGCGTCGCGCTTTGGCCGAACAGGCGCGGTGTCGGCCACGAACGCACGCACCTGATCGCCGCTCGGCGGCAGGCCGGTGAGGTCGAGATAGACGCGGCGGATGAATTCTTCATCGCTCGAAAGCCCCGATGGTTCGGTCTTCATGCGCTGCCACTTGGCGGCGACGAGTTCATCGATGCGGCTCCAGGTCTCCGGCTCCTTCCACGTGAAACCGGTCCGGTCACCCATGACGGTGAGTGTGGTGGCGGCGTAGCTGCCTTCGTAACGAGCGAGCAGGGGAGCTTCGCCGCGGCGGAGGGTGACGGTGAGGCCGTTGTTGTCCGGCACGACGGCGGCGACGTCGGTATTGCCGCTTTCCACGAAGGCTTCGGCCGTGACGTCGCGCGTGCGGCCATCGCTATAGGTGGCCACTATGCGGAATTGCTGCTTCGAGCCGATATCGAGCACGACGGGGTTGCGCGGGAAGACTTCGATCTTCGCCACGCGCGGCACGTTCATGTCCACCTTCGCTCCGTCGGCGATCCAGGTGCGGAGGATGTTGTAATACTTGTCGCCGACCTGGAAACGCTGGCCACCCTCGTGCGGCACGCCGCCGGTGCCCTTGAGCAGCATCAGCGAATCGTCCGGCTGCGCCGCATTCAGGCGGCGGCCAGCGAGATCGTCCTTGAGCGAACGCACGTCGAAGAGCGGATCATACCCGCGCAGGGAGAGCTTGAAGCCGTATTTGCCTTCCTTCGCGCCGTGACAGGTGCCAGCGTTGCAGCCCACCTTTGTCATCACGGGGTTGACGTCGCGGATGAAATCGACCTTCGGGATTTCCACGATGCCGCGCACTTCCACCGGCAGGCTCACGCGTTTGCCGGCCACTTCGGCCTCGATGGTGCCAGTGCCGTTCTTCACCGGGGTGACATGGCCGTTCGGCGCGACGGCGACGTTGTTGCCGGTCAGCTTGAGCGAAGCGAGGCGGGTCACGTCGGCGGTTTCGCCCGAGGCGAGCTTTGCGGTCACGATGAGTTGCGCGGACTCGACCATGCCGTCGATGACGACCTTGGCGGGTTGCACGTCGAGTGCGGTGATCGGCTGTTTGGGCAGCGACTCGGGTTTGTCGGCGGTTGCGGATTGCATCGCCGGTTCGGCCGCGAAGGTCGCGGTCGCGAGGAAGAGAGGGAGAAGACGGAACGTCATAGGTCGGATGGGTCGAATAGGTCCTGTCAGGGGGCTTACTTGGCCGCGGTTTTGTCGGCGCTGGTTTCGGCGACGATGGGGACGGGGATGAAATCCTTCACGACCTTGCCGGTCGCGGCGTCGAGGAAACGCACCTTGCCGTCTTCCCCAGCGGCGATGACCTGCTTGCCATCGCGCGTGAAGTGCAGGGTGTAGATGCCGCCGTCGAGGGTGGTGCTGGCGAGGGTTTTGACGTTGCTCGTGTAGTAGGCTTCCAGCTTGGCCTTCTGCTCCTCGCTCCGGCCCGCGCTGCCTTCGATGGCGAGGATGTCGTCCGGCATCGCGGTATCGAAGTCGTAGTTGTAGAAATTCACCTGGCCTTTGCCGTCGAGCGAACTGGCTGCGGCGAGCGATTTTCCGTCCGGCGCGAAATCGACCGCGTAGATGCGGCCTTCCATGGCGGGGAATTTGCGGATGCAGAGCGCGTTGTCGCCGATGCGGCGCTGGACCTTGCGCTCGATACGATAGGTCTGCGGCTGTCCGTCCGAACCGCCAATGAGGAATTCATCGCGCACCGGATGGCGAGCGATCGCGTGCAGACCGCCGCGCAACGCGCCCGGCGTAATCGACGAAATGTTATCGATGAACCGTTGCGTGGCGACCTCGGTCATCTTGGTGCTCATGTCGCGGCCAACGCTGAGGACCTTGTCGCCCTTGTGCGTGAAGACCGTGTCGAGCACCCAGTCGCTATGCGACGATTGCTGGAGCACCTGCGCACCCGTCGCTGTGTCGAAGCCGCGCAGGCTGTTATCCGGCGCGCCGATGCTGATGATTTTTCCATCCGGCGCCCAATTCACGCCATAGACAGTGTCGTAACCGAACGGGATCGAGAGCGTGAGCGCCTTCTTTTCCACATCCCAGATCTGGATTTCGCCCATCTGCGCCGGGCGTCCGCCGCAGGCCGCGAGCCGCTTGCCATCCGGCGAGAACCGGACCGTCTGGATGCGCTCGCTCAAGCCGATCAGTCGAGCCACGAGCTGCGAACCATCCGCTTTCCACAGCAGCACCTCATGGAAACCGGCAACCGCGAGCAGCGAGCCATCCGGCGAAAGATCGAGCGAAGTGACGAGCGGCGGCCGCGAATAGAGCGGGGGATGTTCCTTGTCGAACCGCTGCCGCGCATTGGCCGGTGTGTCGTCGATGGCGCCCTCCGCGACCCAGCGGCGAATGAGACCGATTTCCAGTTCGTGGAGCGGCTTTTTCTTCGGCGGCATCTCCGCCTCGCCGTTGGCGGGCGTGATCTGCTTCACGAGGAGCGATTTCTCGGGGTCCTTCGGCACCACCGCCGTTTCGCCCTTCTCCGCGCTCTCGCCGCCGTGGAGGAGCTTCTCGAAATCGGTCATCACATACCCGCCTTTGGCCTTGGCCGGCTGATGGCATCCCTGGCAGTTCGCTTGGAAGATAGGGCGGATCTTTTTGAAGTAGCTCACCGGCTTGGACGGATCGTCCTGCTCCTCCTTTTTCGGGGGAGCAGCGAAAGACGAGGCAGCGAAAGCCACGGTGAGAACGGGGATGGTGAAGCGAGAAAGGCCGGGAGGCATGGTCGGGAGGTTCTAACCCCGAATGTGCCACCACCTTAATCCCGCGCCATGCACGATCCTGCTACGGGCTCCGCCCGTTTGGGTAGGCCGGTGCCGGGATCACGCGCTATCCCGCCCGGCGGGCACCGGCAGACAGTCCGTCTGCTATTCTTCCGAAAAGCGAAGCGCTCAGCGTCGTGCTTGAAGGATACGCTGGGACTCGGCGATGACGACGCCTTGGAAGCTCATGCGCAGCAGGTCGGGATTGCCCGCATGGGCGAGCGCTTCTTCTTTCGTGATCTTCCCCTCGCGCACCATCGCGGCGAGCGATTGATCGAAAGTGTGCATGCCTTCTGCCGTGGCAAGTTCCATGGAGCCTTTGATCTTGTCGAACTGTTCATCCTCGATGAGATGCGCGAGCGAAGGGCTGTTGAACAGGATCTCGGTGGCCGGCAGCACGCCACCTTGAGACGAACGCACCAGCCGCTGGCAGACGACGCTGTGAAGGGTTTGCGAAAGAAGCTGCCGGGCGAAGTCCCGTTCGGTAGCGGGGAAAAACTCGAGCATACGCTGGATGCTCTGCACCGCGTTGCTCGTATGCAGGGTAGCAAAAACCAGACGTCCGATGTTCGCCGCGCCCATGGCGGCGCGCGCGCTTTCTGCGTCGCGCATTTCGCCGATCACGATCACATCCGGGTCCTGCCGCAGCACACGGCGCAGGCTGGATTCAAAGCTCGCCGTGTCGATGCCGATTTCGCGCTGTTCGATGACGCACTGCTTGTCGTCGAACATGAATTCGATCGGGTCCTCGATCGTGATGACATGGCGCCGCTCGCGCTGGTTCAGATATTCGATCATCGACGCCAGCGTGGTCGATTTTCCCGAGCCGGTGGCGCCGCCGATGACGACGATGCCACGCCGGGCCGCCGCCATCTTGCCGAGCTGCGCAGGCAGATTCAGTTCGGTGAAGTCGCGAATCGTCCGTTTCACGATTCGCACTGCCACGGCTGGTAGCCCACGCTGCATGTAGGCGTTGACGCGGAAGCGCCCGAGGTCGGGCTCGGTGAAGGCAAAATCGATCTCGTGATCCGCGGCAAATTCCCGACGCCGCGTTTCGGGAAGCAGCCCATGGAGCACCGATTTCAGCCACGCCTCGGTGGGCTTCGGCGCCTCGGCGGCGACGAGTTGGCCATCCACGCGCACGAGCACCGCGGCGTCGGGCTTGAGGTGGATGTCGGAGGCGTTCGCCTCGACTGCGGCGCGAAGGATGGCTAGGAACGTGGAGTCCATGAGGAGGGAAAATTCGAATTTCGCATTTCGAAATCCGAAACAAATTCAAAAGGTCAGCAGAGGTGGGAAAGAGGTGAAACGGGAACGGACTGTTTCAGGCATTTCCTCATTTTCGTTATTTCGGATTGGTTTTGGGTTTTCACTTCGCTGCCGCGAGCAGTTCGTCGATCCGGTCGAAACAAATCTGCGACCATGTCTCCATGGAATCGCGGCGAGTGGCGAGTTGCGTGCGATCGAGAAATTGGAGGTCCGTGATCATCGCCTCGCCCTTGGCCACGTCTTCGCTTTCGAGCCGGAAGACGTGCACCACGCCGAGGTGCACCTTGCCCACGTCATTCGAATCGTCGTTGAGCAGGGCCACGATGTGATCGGAATACTTCGTCCCCAGCCGCAGTTCCTCGCCGACTTCCCGTTGCACACCGGCCACGTAAGCAGCCAGATCGACGGCGAAGAGCCCTTCATCGTGATCGTTCATGTGCCCGCCGATGCCGATCGAACCCTTCGCCACGAGCCGCTGCTCGCCAGCCTTTTTTCCGCGCACATAGTGCAGCACGCGGTCGCCGTGGACCAGCACCACGTAGGGAATGATCTGCTTCATCGACGGGTCTGTCTCTGCCGGACCGCGCGGGGTAAAAAAATTGTTCGCCCGATCCAACAGCGCCGGCAGATACCGGTCCACGTCGAAATTCAGCCCTTGGAAGGCACCGAGCCGGTCGAACAGTTCACGCCGGACGACGAGGATCATTTCTTCTGCTTTCATGTGAGCGCCACCATCGGTGAAGCACCGTCTTCTGCGCCAGCGGGAAAATCGCGTTGGACAACTTTGCTTCACTCACTACCTTGCGCGCCCCGCTTTCCAAAATGCCAGATGGTGTAACGGTAGCACAAACGACTCTGACTCGTTTTGTCTAGGTTCGAATCCTAGTCTGGCAGCCATTCCCCGAATACCCGGATATCCGGAGTCCGCTGTGGTGAAAAGGTCCACAGATGAAGACATCCGCGCAGCGGTTGAGTTTTGCCCTTTGGGATGCCCAGATTGGCGTCTTTGAACACTCGCGATATTTTCGTCATTCAACCGCAGCCGGAAGGCCGGCAAGGCTTCGTTCTCACAGGGCCCACGCTGCCTTATCCCATGTGGTATCTTTACGAAGATCACGCCATCGCCTACGCCCGTCACAGTGGGGCAACCCGGGGCGGCGAACTTCGGGTCCTCGACCGGGAGGGGAATCTCGTCCGGTCCGAGACCATCCAACGCCACTCGTCTTCCAAGGTCCGGAATTAGGGCCGCTCGTGCGGCGCGAGGGCACAGCCCAGAAAGGCGAGGAGACAGATTCCAGCGATCAGCGCACTCATAATTTCTGGAATATCCGACCATCCTGCGGCTCCTTTCGTTCAAGGAATGTCGTGAAAATCGCTGGCCCCCATGGCCAAACTCTGAAGATAGCCAGCCGCCTGGGGCTGGACTTTTCGTCTGGAATGTCCCCCCTTTTGCCTCATGACCTTGGATCTCATCTTGAGAGGGCGGCTTCTCCTCTGTGCCGCTGCTTTCTTTCTGCACGCCAGCATCCTCGCCGCCCCCATGCCCATCGTCTTCGACACGGATATGGATACCGACTGCGACGACGCGGGTGCTTTGGCCGTGTTGCATGCGTTGGCCGATCGGGGTGAATGCGAAATCCTCGCCACGATGGTGAGCGCGAGCCATCCATGGTCGGCCCCCACGGTCGCCGCCATCAATGCGTATTACGGTCGTCCGAACCTGCCAGTCGGCAATTTGAAGGGTGGAGGAGTGAACGAACCCTCGCGTTATACGAAACCTGTCGCCGCCGCCTTTCCTTCACCGATTCGGTCCGCCGCCGATGCCGCTGACGCCGTTGTGCTTTACCGTGATCTTCTTGCGAAGCAGCCGGATCAATCCGTGGTCCTCGTCACCGTCGGTTATCTGCGCAATCTCAAGAACCTGCTCGAATCCCCCGGCGGCCCTGAACTCGTGCGTCGCAAAGTGAAGACCTATGTCTGCATGGGCGGCAACTTCGTCGGCACTCCCGCGCACGACGATCTCAAACTCGGCAATGTGAATTTCCAGCGCGACCCCGAGTCCGCGCGCTATGTCGTCGAGCACTGGCCCACGCCGCTCGTGTTCGTCGGTCGCGAAATCGGCTCGGTCCCCAGTGGGCTGACGGTCGGCACGAGTCTGGCAAAAACGCCTCCCAGTAACCCCGTGCGTCTCGCCTACGAACACTACTTCGGCGGCGCGCTAAAAAACCGCCACGTCGCAGACCTCGTCACCGTCCTCTACGCGGTGCGTGGCCGGCGTGACTATTGGGACATCCACTCGGGCGGTTCCATGGACCTGCAAGCCGACATGACCTTTACCTGGCGTGACCAGCCGGATCGCCAGCAATCCTATCTGCTTAAAAAGCGAATCAACGGTCAGCCGAATGACCGCACCATCGAGGCCGTGCTCGACGAACTCCTGCTTCAGCCCCCTCGATCCGGGAAAGAAGCGCGTTAGTTTCAGGCTTCGATCAGTGCTCCTGGCGGGTTCATTACGACGTGCGTTCCCTTCCTGCTCTCCTTGCTTTCTTTAGTTTGATCAGTGCCAGCCCGGCGGCGCTCCGCGTCCTCACCGATTTCGAAGGCGGCTCGGCGCGAGTCGTGTCGCTTGACGAAGGCGCAAAGACGATCCGGTTCATGCCCGGCGGCGATCCCGCGCGCGGCTGGACGTGCTGGTGGTTTTTTCGTGTCGATGGGGCGGAAAAGGGGGAGACGGTGACCTTTGAAATCGTCGGCTCCGATCGCCCGATTCCGCAGGCTGGGGATTACCAGGGCAGGCCGTTGTCGGTCGGTTGGTCCACGCCGGTGCGCGCCGCGGTGTCGTTCGATGGTTCGACGTGGCAGCAGACCGAACCCGGCCTCAAGCGCGCCGATGGCATGACTTGGAAAGTGAAGGCGGAAGCGTCGAGCGTCTGGCTGGCGTGGGGACCACCTTTTACCCCGCGCGACGCAGCCGCGCTGGTGGCGCGACTCGGAACAGCGCATCCTTTCGCCCAACCGTTTGTTTTGGCGCGCACGCGAGAGGGACGAGAGGTGCCCGCGGTTCATCTGCGCGAGGGAAATCGACCGGATGCAGAGCGTTTCGGCGTGTGGATTCAGGCGCGGCAGCATGCCTGGGAAAGCGGGGGAAGCTGGGTTTGCCGAGGCGTGGCGGAGTGGATGGCCGGTGACGACGAAGCGGCGCGCTGGCTACGAGAGCAGGCCGACATTTTCATCGTGCCGGTGATGGACGTGGATCACGTCGCGACGGGCGACGGCGGGAAGGAGGCGTTGCCGCAGGATCATAATCGCGATTGGTCCGACGCACCGCACTGGCCGGAAGTCGCCGCCGCTCAGCAGCGCGTCGCCAGACTGGCGGGGGAGAAGCGACTGGATTTTTTCATCGATCTCCACAATCCCGGCTCCGGCGATTTGCAAAGCTACTTTTATACGGGAGAGGACTCGCTCCTCGGCGACGTGGGCCGGGCCAATCGCGACCGGTTTCTCGACCTTGCCGCCAGGCCGCTCGACGGCCCGATCCCGCACACCGCGAAGTCGCGGCCAAGCGGTTCTGCCTATCACCCGCTCTGGAAGCAGATCAGTAACAACTGGGTGACCGTGCATGGCAATCCGCAGACGGTCGCCCTCTGCCTGGAAACCGCGTGGAACACGCCGGCGAGCAATATCGACGGTTATTTGACCAAGGGTCGCAAACTCGCCGAGATCATCGCCGCCTATCTCCGCGAACGGCCGCGGTAGGCTGGGGCGCTACAGTTTCTCCGGTGTTTGCAACAGCTCGGCGATTCGTGCGAGGAGACGGCCGGCGGCGCCGCCGTCGAGCACGCGATGGTCGAAGCTCAGCGTGAGTTGGGCCTCGGTCACGGGCTGGAAGGCTTTGCCATCCCAAGCCGGGACGACTTTCCCGGCGCCAAGGCCAAGCACGAGCGTCTGCTCTGGGAGCGGAATGGGCGTGGCCCATTCGAGGCCGAAGGTGCCGAAATTGGTGACCGTGGCGAGGGAGCCGCCTTGGGCGGTGGCGGGCAGACGGCGCTGCCGGCCGAGTTCCACGAGCTCGTTGTAACGCGCCACCATGGCGGAGAGCGGCGTTTTGTCCGCATCGCGCAGCACCGGCACGAGCACGCCGTCCTCGGTTTCGACCGCGAAACCGACATCGATGCTCTTGGGATGAACGATTTTTTTGCCGACCAGACGACCGCCCGGCGCGCTGTTTTCGCCCAGCGCCACGGCCAGCGCGCGTAACGCGTAGAGCGCCGGGCCCGGCTTTGGATTCGACTGCTTGCGATGCGCGAGCATGACGTCCAGCCGGACGTTGCGGCCGACCGTGGCCAGCGGACGCGACCAGGAACGGCGCATGGCATCGGCCACGGCCACGCGCATGGTGGAAGCGGGCGTCTGTTTGTGTTCGGCGAGCCGGCGCAGGTAAGCTTCCAGATCTTCGATCGTGACCCGGCCCGCCGCACCGCTGCCGGCAATGCCGGCGAGATCGGAAACACGGAACCCAAGTTCATCCATGCGCGCCTTCATGCGCGGCGAAAGATAACCGGCTGCCGTCGCCTGAGCCGGCACCGGGAGGCCTCGCACAAGTGGCGTGACGCTGTGACTTTCGGCCGCGCTGCTCGACTCCTGGACGTGTTCCTCCGGCGCGGGCATGGGCGAGGCGTCCGATTCGCTGAGGCCGAGTCGTTCGGCATCGGCCGCGCTGACTTCCAGCCAGCCCAGCGTCGCACCTACGGGATAGCTCCGGCTCAATTCCACGCTCCATTCGGCGACCTTGCCACGGCACGGCGGTGTCACGCCCATCGTGGCCTTCTGCGTTTCAACTTCCAGCACTTCGGCGTCGCCTTCGACTTCATCGCCCGGCGCAAACGGAATGCGGACAATCGTCGCCTCAGCGATGGACTCACCAAGTTGCGGCATGAGAATCGGGATGCGCGGCATAGTGGAGTGAAAAGCTTAAAGATGAAGAAGTTTGCGGGCTTCCGCGGCAATGGTGCGCGCGGTGGGCCGGTGGGTGCCCCAGAGATTTGGGTGATAAGGCACCGGCGTGTCCTTGGCGTTGATGCGCACGGGTGGGGCGTCGAGGAGCGAGAAACCTTCCTGCGCCACGCGCGCGATGACCTCGGCGGTAACACCGCCCCACGGGAACGCTTCGCCAACCACCAGCAGGCGGCCGGTGCGGGCAACGCTGGCGAGCACGGTATCGGTATCGAGCGGCTTCACGCTGCGCAGGTCGATGACTTCGAGCTGCCAGCCTTCGGTCGCGAGTTCATTCGCGCAAGCCAGCGCTTCGTGCACCATCGCGCTATAGGTCACTACCGTCGCGTCGCGGCCCTGGCGCACGATGCGGGCACGGCCAGTCGGCAACGCTTCGGTCGGCAGAGACTCCGCCTTGAGGTGGTAGTAAAGATACTTGTGCTCGCAGAAGAGCACCGGGTCGTCGATGGCGACGGCTTCAAGCAGCATCGCGTAGGCATCCTCGACCGTGGCCGGGGTCATCACCACCAGGCCGGGATAATGCGCGTAGAGCGCTTCCATGCTCTGGCTGTGAAAAGGCCCCGCACCGGCGGTGCCGCCGCTGGGCAGGCGCACCACGATCGGGCACGGCATATTCGTGCGCCAGTAGAGAGTCGCAGCGTGATTGATGATCTGGTTCAGGCCGCACGAGGAGAAGTCGGCGAACTGCATCTCGACGATCGGCCGCATGCCTTCCATCGCCGCGCCAATGGCCGTGCCGATGATGGCGTCTTCGCTCAGCGGCGCATCGAGCACACGCCCAGGAAATTCCTTGGCGAGACCCTTGGTCGCCTTGAATGCGCCGCCGAAGGTGCCGATGTCCTGCCCGTAAATGAAGACGCGGGGATCGTCGGCCAGAGCCCGGTGCTGCGCTTCGCGGATCGCTTCGAGGTAAGTAATCATTCGCCGATGAATCCGTCGCGCAGGCGTGGGGTGGAGATCGCCGTCCACTGTTCATCGCCCGGATCGGGCGCCGGTTCGCGGAGCACGGTGGCGATGGTGTCTTCGATTTTCGAGGTCGCTTCCGTGCGCCAAGTCTTGATCTCCGCAGCGGTGGCCCAGTTTTCGTTCGTGATGTGTTTCTCCGCAAGGGCGAGGCAGTCGTGCGCCGCTTTTTTAAGCGCGGGATCGACGTAGCTCGCGTCGTCGTGTTCTCCATGGCCGACGAGCCGCAGCAGCGAACCGACTACGAGTTGCGGGCCGCGCCCGGCACGCGCCCGATCCGCGGCTTCCTGCAAAGTCACGAGACAGGCGGCGAGGTCATTGCCATCGACGCTCTGGCCCTCGACGCCGTAACCGATGGCGCGATCCACCAGGTCCGCGCAGGCAAACTGCCGCGTATTCGGTGTCGAGTAAGCGTATTGATTGTTCGCCACCACCACGACCAACGGAAGCTTCTCCACGGCGGCGAGGTTCAGGCCTTCATGAAAAGCGCCCGTGGACGTTCCGCCGTCACCGATACACGTCGCACCGATCGTGCCGCTCTGGCCTTTCAGGCGCCGCGCCAGCAGCGCCCCCGCCACGGTGGGGACCATGGCGCCGAGATGCGAGATCATGGCGTAATAGCCGTCGCGCGGACGGCCGCGGTGAATGTTCCCATCGCGCCCGCGCATCGGCCCGAGCCGCGAGCCGAGATAGGTGCGGAAGAAATCGATGAGGCTTTCACCGAAGGCGAAGCGCCCGGCTTGATCGCGAATCAGCGGGGCAAAGATATCGCCGGGTTGCAATGCGACGCCCGTGGCTGCGCTGAGCGCTTCCTGGCCTTTGCCGAGGAAGACGCCGCCCACGATCTTGCCGCCACGGTAGAGCGTGGCGACTTTTTCCTCGGCGACGCGGGCGAGGAGCATCCAGCGGTAGGCCTGGATATAACGAGCTTGGAAGTTGTCCGTGCGGGGTGAGGGTGCCGCGGCGGTCGATGACATGGGCCGGGATTGTAGGGGGAGGGGCGGGAGGGGTGCAAACGGTTTTGCGGGACGTTGAACGTTGAACTTTCCTCCGCTACGATCCTCTCCATGAGCACTCTCTCCCGCCTCGCTCCCGAAGGCGCCCGCCTTTCTCCCGACGACGTCCGCACTCTCGTGGCACAGGCTTGTCCTGCCAAAGACTACAAAGGCCAGCGAGTCCTGTGCATCGTGCCGGATGCTACTCGCACCTGCCCGCTCGGTCTCGTGTGGCAGACGCTCCATGACCAGATCGCCGGGGCGTGCGCGGCGTTCGATGTGATGATCGCCCTCGGCACTCACCAGCCGATGAGCGAAGAAGCCATCTGCGAACGGCTGGAGATCAGCCTCGACGAACGCCGCGCGAAATTCAGCGGTGTGAAATTTTACAATCACGAGTGGGACAACCCCGCCGCGCTTCGCGAGATCGGCACGCTCACGAAGGAAGACACCAGCGGGCTCACCGATGGCCTTCTCGAAATGGAAGTGCCCGTGCGCGTGAATGCGCGCCTTTTCGATTACGACCAGATCGTCATCATCGGCCCGGTCTTCCCGCACGAGGTCGTCGGCTTCAGCGGCGGAAACAAATATCTCTTCCCGGGTGTGAGCGGCCCGGACGTGCTGAATTTCTTCCACTGGCTCGGCGCGATCGTCACCAACCCGATGATCATCGGCAACAAATGGACGCCTGTGCGCAAGGTGGTCGATCGCGTCGGAGGCATGGTGCCGGTGCCGAAGCTGTGCTTCTGCATGGTGGTCGAGAAAAGCCAGCTCGCCGGGCTTTTCGCGGGCACGCCGGAAGGCGCCTGGGATGAAGCCAGCGAACTCTCGAAGAAGCTCCACATCATCTACAAGGACCACCCGTTTCACACCGTCCTCTCCTGCGCGCCGAAGATGTATGACGAGATCTGGGTCGCCGGAAAGTGCATGTATAAGCTCGAGCCGGTGGTGGCCGATGGCGGCGAACTCATCATCTACGCGCCGCACGTGCACGAATTCAGCATTACGCACGACAAGACCATCCGTCAGGCGGGCTACCACTGCCGGGATTACTTCGCGAAGCAGTGGGACAAGTTCAAGGACATGCCCTGGGGCACGCTCGCGCACAGCACGCACGTGCGAGGCATCGGCACGTTTGAAAACGGCGTCGAAAACTGCCGCATCAAGGTTACCCTCGCGACCAGCATTCCGAAAGATCAGTGTGAGGCGGTGAACCTTGGCTATCGCGACCCTGCTTCGATCAATCCGGCCGATTACATGGACCGCGAAGACGAGGGCATCCTCTACGTCCCCAAAGCCGGAGAAATGCTCTACCATTTGAAGCAACGTCCCGCTTGGGCGCGGGAGATGTAGGCGGGCTTAGATGACGGAAAATTAACCGTCAGTTCATTTGCTTTAGGGGGTGCCTCCTTTAAGCGAAAAGGCCGCAGGAGTTCTTGCTCGTGCGCTCCATGGCCGCACCATCATCGAGCCCTCGTCTTTCCATCGTCATCCCCTTCTTCAACGAGGAAGACGCCGCGCCTGCCTTGATTGCTGAGTTGCATCAGGCTCTCGCCGGGATCGGGGAAGTGGAGGTGCTGCTCATCAACGACGGCAGCACCGATGGCACCGCGCGCGTGCTCGATGAAGCCGCCGCGGCCTGGCCAGCCGTGAGGGCGATACACTTCGTGCAAAACCAGGGGCAGGGTCCGGCGCTCTTTTTCGGGATCCATCGTGCTCGCGGTGAAGCCATCGCGCTGCTCGATGGCGACGGGCAGAACGACCCCGCCGACATTCCGGCGCTCTTTGCCGCGTTGGAGGAAGCCGACTTTGTGACCGGTTACCGCGCCCAGCGAAAGGATTCCACCTTGCGCCGCTCTATGTCGAAGATTGCCAATTTCGTCCGCTCGCGCGTGTTGCGCGACGGCATGCGCGATACCGGCTGCGGCCTGAAAGTTTTCCGGCGCGAGGTGCGCGAGTCGCTCATCCCGCTGCGCACGCTTTACTCGTTCATTCCGGCCATGGTGCGCGCCGCTGGTTTTCGCATGACGGAGCGCCCGGTCGCGCATCGCCCTCGGACTCGCGGCATTTCGAAATATGGTCTCTGGATCATGCTCTGGCGCCCGCTGGTCGATATGCTGGGCATGGCCTGGTTCATTCGCCGGCGCGGACGTTCGCCTGCGCTCGTCGCCGCCCGTGAGGTGGGAGCCGGGGCATGACCACCTGGTTGCGGCGCTGGGGGTGGACGCTGCTGGTGGCGGCGTGTTACCTCCTCTTTCTCGATCGCGGCCTGAACGAGCCGGATGAAGGCCGCTACGCGGAGATCGGTCGGGAAATGGTCGTTTATGGTGATTGGTTTACACCGACGCAGAACGGCATCCCGCACTTTCAGAAGCCACCGCTCATCTACTGGCTGACGGCGGTTTCGCTGAAAACCTTCGGGATTCATGAGTGGGCCGCACGCCTTCCCGCCGCGCTGGCCGCGCTCGGCACCCTTGCCCTCACCGCGTGGATCTCCCGGATGATTCTCGGCCGCGGGATGCGGCAGGCCGCCGTCCTCGTGCTCGCGGCCTGTGCGGGATTTTTTGCCCTCGCGCGGCTGCTCACGCCCGACATGTTGCTGACCTTTTGGATCACTGCCGCCATCGCGTGCGCGGTGAAGCGGCACCAAGGGGGCGGCCAGCTTTGGGGAGGCGCCTTCTTCCTCGCGATGGGCCTTGGCTTCATGACGAAAGGCCCCATGGCGCTCGTCGTGCCGATGAGCGCGATGCTTTCGCTCCGCTGGCGAACGCCCCGCGAACGGCGTCCCTCGATGCCGTGGGCGACCGGACTCATCCTCACGCTGGTGCTCGGGCTGTGGTGGTTCGTGGTGCAGGCGATGGTGCACGACAAACTCTACGATTATTTTGCCGGCGATGAACTCGTGAAGCGTTTTGCTTCCGGCAAACACGGCCGCAGCAAGCCCATCTGGTTTTTCTTCGCCGTTCTGCCGGTCGCTTTCCTGCCGTGGACGTTTTTCCTCCCGGCGCTCTTTCGCGATCTGCGTCAGCGTTGGCGGGCCAAAGCTTACCTCGGTCCGCGTGCCGCCCTACTGCTCGGCTGGTTCGTTCCGCCGCTCGTCGTGTTGTCTCTCAGCGGGTCGAAGCTCCCCACTTATATTCTCCCGCTCATGCCTGCGCTGGCGCTTGGCGTCGTCGTGTGGTGGAAGGAAAGCGGTCGTCGCACGCGCCTGCTCCACTGGATTGCGGCCGGTGCGCTCGCCCTCTTCGTCGTGATCGCGAGCCTGAGCGACCTGGCCGATCCATGGCTGAAACAGCAGTCGGATACCCGCGATCTGGCTCAAATCGTGAAAGCTCAGCCCGATTTCGGCCAGGCCACGCTCTTCGCGGCGCGCGTCCGTGCGCAGGGCTTTACCTTCGCCACTGGCCGGCTGCTCTGTGTCACGGAAGATGAATCGGACCGTGTCCTCAAAGCGACGACCGATGACCGCGCGCGGCTCTTCGATGACGTGGAAAAGCTGGAGGCCGCCATGGCCAGACTGCCCGTCGCGTATGGGATCGCCCGGCGCGAAGACGTGCCTAAAGTCTTCTCCGCGAAGGACTGGCGGGAGCTGGGGCGGGAAGGCGATTTCGTGCTCCTCGGTCGAAATCACGACGTCAAACCGGTGGCCCCACCACCTGCCGCGCCGTCTCGCTAGAACCCGGCGGCGAAGGGTTCATCGTAAAAACTTCTAGCGCAGGCCGCTCTGGCCTCCGTAAGCTCACGACCCTTTTCGCGGCATCCGGCCGTTTTTTTACCTCACCTATTTCATTCACATGGAACCTACAGCAGATATCGCCGTCATCGGTCTGGCCGTCATGGGCCAGAACCTCATCCTCAACATGAACGACCACGGCTTCACCGTCGTGGCCTACAACCGCACCACCTCGAAGGTGGACGACTTTCTCGCCAACGAGGCCAAGGGCACGAAGGTCCAGGGCGCGCACTCGATCGAAGAGATGGTGTCGAAGCTCAAGCGCCCGCGCCGCATCATGATGATGGTGAAGGCCGGTTCCGCGGTCGATGCGTTTATCGACCAAGTCCTCCCGCACCTCGAGCAGGGCGACATCCTCATTGACGGCGGTAACTCGCTCTTCATGGATTCCGAGCGCCGCACGAAGACGCTCGCCGAGAAAGGCATCCTCTACATCGGCACCGGCGTCAGCGGCGGTGAAGAAGGCGCGCGCACGGGTCCGAGCATCATGCCCGGCGGCAGCAAGGACGCGTGGCCGCACGTGAAGGACATCTTCCAAGGCATCTCCGCCAAGGTCGAAGGCAACGTGCCGTGCTGCGACTGGGTCGGCGACGGCGGTGCGGGCCACTACGTCAAGATGGTCCACAACGGTATCGAGTATGGCGACATGCAGCTCATCTGCGAAGCTTACCAGCTCATGCGCGATGGCCTCGGCATGACCGCCGACGAGATGCACAAGGTTTTCGCCGAATGGCAGGAAGGCGAGCTGAACAGCTACCTCATCGAAATCACCCGCGACATCCTCGCGAAGAAGGATGAAGACGGCGCCCCGCTCGTGGACAAGATCCTCGACACCGCCGGCCAGAAAGGGACCGGCAAATGGACCGTCATCAATTCCGCTGAACTCGGTGTTCCGATCACCCTCATGGCCGAGGCGGTTTATTCCCGCTGCGTGTCGTCGATGAAGGAAGAGCGCGCCAAAGCCGCCCGCAAACTCAAGGGCCCGCGCCCGAAGATCAGCGGCGACCGCGCCACCATCATCGCCCAGATCCGCGATGCGCTCTACGCTTCGAAGATCATCAGCTACGCGCAGGGTTACATGCTCATGCGCGCTGCGGCGACCGAATACAAGTGGGCGCTCAACAACGGCGGCATCGCCCTCATGTGGCGCGGCGGCTGCATCATCCGCAGCGTCTTCCTCGGCAAAATCAAAGAGGCCTTCGATAAGAATCCGAAGCTCTCGAACCTGCTGCTCGATGACTACTTCCGCGGCGAAATCAAGCGCTGCCAGAAAGGTTGGCGCGCCGTCGTCGCCACGGCGGCGAAGAAGGGCATCCCGGTGCCGGCGTTCAGCACGGCGCTCGCCTTCTTCGACGGCTATCGCACCGCCAATCTGCCCGCGAACCTGCTCCAGGCGCAACGCGACTTCTTCGGGGCGCACACCTACGAGCGCGTGGACAAGCCGCGCGGCGAGTTCTTCCACACGAACTGGACCGGCCGCGGCGGGACCACCGCCTCGAGCACCTACACGGTCTAAGCCGGGTGCTACAGAACGATTCATTAAGGGCGCGGAGCAATCCGCGCCCTTTTTGTGAACACGAACCGCGAGTTCTCCCGAGTTTCCCCGCCACCACGATGAAATATTGCCTCAATGCCAGCACCATTCGCGGCACGCCGATCCTGCGGCAGATCGAAGTCGCGGGGGGGGTGGGTTACGACGCGATTGAACTTTGGTTTGCCGATGTGGACGCACACCTTGCTGCCGGGGGAAGCCTCGTCGAAATTCGCCGGGCTCTCGATGAACGCGGATTGGCCGTGCCGACGCTGATCTACCTTGCCGGCTGGTTCGATGCCACGGAAGTGGACTGGCCGCAGATCAAGGCCCAGTGCGCCGCGCGGCTGGAACAGGCCGCTGTGCTCGGCGCGCCCCACGTCATCGCCGGCCCGCCCAAAGGTCGCTCCGACATCGCCGTCGGAGCACGGCGATATCGTGAATTGCTCGAATTAGGTGAGACCTCCGGCGCGCTGCCCGCCATGGAGTTCCTCGGCTTCGTCGAACAATTCAACACGGTCGAATCGGCTCTCGAAATCCTCACAAGCGCCGCCCATCCTGCCGGCACGATCGTCATCGATCCCTTCCACATTTTCCGCGGTGGCGGCTCGGTCGAAAGCCTCGCTCTCTTGCGCCCCGGACAAATCGCCGTGGCCCATTTCAACGACGCTCCCGCCGAGTCGCCTCGCGAACGGCAGCACGACGGTGACCGAGTCTGGCCCGGCGACGGTCATCTTGACTTGCGCCGCTACCTCGCGCTCCTCCGGCAGATCGGATATGAAGGTTGCCTCTCCCTGGAACTTTTCCGCGAAGACCTCTGGCGGCGCGATCCGCTTGAAGTTGCCCGAACTGGCCTCGAAAAAATGCGCGCCGTCGCCCGAACCTGATCGTCTCCGCACCACCCCATGAACTCCACCCAGCCCGCCGTCGTTAATTTTTCCTCCGCCCCGCACAGTGTCGAGTTGCGTGAAGTGTCTGTGCCCGACATCGGCCCCGACGACGTCCTGCTCGCCGTCGATGCCGTCGGCGTCTGCGGCAGCGATCTGCACATGTGGACCGGGCAGCAAAGCTGGAAGGTGAATTATCCATGCGTCCTCGGCCACGAGTTTGCCGGCACCATTGCCCGGCGTGGCGCAAACGTCCCTGCGCAATGGCACGAAGGGGACCGCGTCGTTAGCGAGACGCACGCCGTCGTCGATCCCGACAGTCCGCTGACTCGTGCCGGGTTTTACAATCTCGACCCCAACCGCCGGGGATACGGCGCCGCGGTCGATGGCGCCATGACCCGCTTCGTGCGAGTGCCTGCGCGCATTCTCCATCGCGTGCCGGATCATTTGCCGCTTGCTGCGGCCGCGCTCAGCGAGCCGTGCTGCGTTGCTTTCAATGCTACGGCGGTGAACGCCCGCATTCTCCCCGGCGATCGCGTGCTCGTGCTCGGCCCCGGCCCGATCGGCATCCTGTGTGCCGCCATCGCTCGACTCTCCGGCGCGGAAGTCGCCATTGCCGGCCTCGAACGCGATCGGGTGCGGCTCGAAAAAGCCGGCGCCTACGGGTGCGAAGTCATCATCGGCGACCCGCTGCCGTGGGCCCGATCCGGCGACGGTCTCGGCGTTGAAGGCATTATTGATGCCACCGGCGCGTCCGCCGCCTTGCAGACGGCCATGGCCGCCGTGCGCCCTGCCGGCTGGATCAGCAAAGTCGGTTGGGGACCGCAACCGCTCGGCTTTTCCCTCGACCCACTCGTGCAGAAAAACATCCGGCTCCAGGGCAGCTTCAGCCACCATTGGTCGATCTGGGAACGCGTCATCCAGCTTCTCGCCACCGGTCGCCTCGACATCGTTCCCATCGTCGGCGGTGAGTGGTCACTCACTCGATGGCGCGACGCCTTTGAGACGATGCACTCCGGCGCGATCGTCAAAGCGGTGCTCCGTCCAACTCTGTCCGACTAGCCCGCGCCTTGACCCGCGGCTCGCCATTCCTCATGCTCCACAGCCATGAAAATCGGCATCGTTGGTTGTGGCATGGTCGGCTCGGCGTCCGCTTTCGCGCTCGTCATGCGCGGGATCGGGCGTGAGATCGTCCTCGTCGATCTCAATAAAGCCCGCGCCGAGGCTGAGGCCAACGACATCTTCCACGCCGTCCCCTTCGCCAAGGCGCTCGACGTCCGGGCCGGCGACTATGCGGACCTGAAGGATGCGAAAGTCGTCATCATCGCCGCGGGCGTCGCGCAAAAGCCCGGCGAGACGCGGCTCGAACTTCTCCAGCGCAACGCCAGCGTTCTTTCCAAGGTCGTCCCGGCGATTCTCGAATACGCCCCCCATGCCGTGCTCGTCGTGGTAAGCAACCCGGTCGATATCCTCACCCACCTCGCCGCACATTTCGCGGCAAAGCACGGCGTCCCGTGTTCTCGCGTCATCGGATCCGGCACCATGCTCGACTCCGCGCGTTTCCGTGCGCTGCTCGGCCGGCACTTCGATGTCGATCCGCACCATGTGCACGCCTACGTCATCGGTGAACACGGCGACTCCGAAGTGCTCACCTGGTCGCAGGCGTCCATTGCCGGCATGAGCCTGGAAGA
This sequence comes from Chthoniobacteraceae bacterium, assembly GCA_044226525.1. Taxonomy (GTDB): domain Bacteria; phylum Verrucomicrobiota; class Verrucomicrobiia; order Chthoniobacterales; family Chthoniobacteraceae; genus VFJQ01. Next base: position 101,097 of record JBGAGV010000004.1, read on the forward strand.
GTTCGCCCACGTGCACGGACGCCCGCTGACCGCCGAGGACCGTGCGCGCATCGATGAAAACGTGCGCCGTGCGGCGTATGTCATCATCGCGGGGAAGGGCGCGACCTACTACGGCATTGGCAGCGCCGTTGCCCGGCTCACCGAAGTGCTCGTGCACGATCAGCGCGCCATTCTTTCCATCTGCACTCGCATCGAAAGCGTGCCGGGCCTCGAAGGCGTCACGCTCGCCTTGCCGCATCTCGTGGGCGGCGACGGCGCACTCGCGACCATTCCGCTGCCGCTCGATGCTAACGAACAGCAGGCGCTGGTCCGTAGCGCCAGTATTCTGCGCGAGGCGATAGATTCGGTGCGCCTGGACTGACTCGTATCAACACGCTTCCGACGGCGGGTCGAACAGCCCCTTGCCCTGCTCAAACTCGAGCAGCCAGCGTTTGCGCTCCAACCCGCCACCGTAACCCGTCAGAGTCCCGTTGGCTCCGATGACGCGATGGCACGGCACGATGATCGAGATGGGATTGCGTCCATTCGCCAACCCCACCGCGCGAACGGCCGCTGGTTGTCCGATGCGCCTCGCCAGTTCGCCGTAGGAAATCGTGACGCCAAACGGAATTTTCTCCAACTCCTGCCAGACGCGCCGCTGGAAAGGCGTGCCGCCGAGTGCCTCGTGGTCGATGGGCACGTCGAAGGTTGTGCGCCGGCCCGCGAAATAACCAGCCAGTTGCTCACGCACGGCTGTGAAAAGCCTGTCTTCGCGACACCAGCCGTTTTGATCCGCTGCTTCTGGTCCGTGGCGATGGTTTTCCATGAAAATGCCGGTGAGCCCGCGCTTGGTGCCGCGCAGCCGCAGCCATCCGATCGGGGTCTCCAGCTCGGCAAAATAGGTCGTCGTTTTCATAGCTGTTTCGGAAGGGTCGCGTCGTGCAGTGTCTGCCAGAGATGAAGCGTGGCGTAAGCCCGCCACGGCCGCCACGCCGCAGCGCGGGCGAGAACCTGTTTTTCCTTCGGTAAATCCGCACCTGGCGACACCAGCGCCTTGCACACGCCGAGGTCAGCGGCGGGAAAGGCGTCGGGAAATCGCAAGGCTCGCATGGCGATATACTGTGCCGTCCATTCGCCGATCCCGCGAATCCTCCGCAGCGCGGCGACCACCTGCTCGATCCTGACTCCCGGTCCAAACTGGAGTTCGCCCCGCTCCGTTGCCGCAGCGAGTTCGCGCAATGTTGCCGCTCGCGCCTTGGGTAATCCGATTGAAGCGATGTCCTTCGAGGAAGCATTGGCCAGTGCGCGAACTGTTGGCGCGAGGCGGTCCAGCCAACGGAATGGCGTCAGGACCGGCTCGCCGAATTTAGCGGCCAGCCGGGCTGCGAGGGTAGAAGCGCCAGCCACGCTGATTTGCTGGCCGAGCACTGCTCGCACCGCGAGTTCGAAGGGCTCCCATGTGCCGGGGACGCGGAGTCCCGGATGCCGCTCTACACTCGGGGCCAGCAGAGAATCCTTCCTCAGATGGGTGTCGATATTTGCGGGATTCGCGTCGAGATCGAATAGCGCACGCAAACGGCTCAGGATCGGCCACGACGCGGATGCGAGTTCGGCAGGCAACGTTACCTCCAGCCATGCTCCGCTGAGGGGACGCTCGACCTGCACCCAGCCGGTGCACCCGGCCACGCTGACCGTGCGCGCGTAGCGGGTGCGCTCCGGATCGATCCATTCGACTCCGGGCACCGCGCGATGGGAGAGGTATTCGAGCAGTTGTTCCCACGCGAGCGCCGGTCGGAAGGCGAGCCGCAGTTTCAAATGATCCGAGCCGCCCGAGGCCGGAGCGGCGCCTTCACGGCGAAGCTGGGTCGGCGAAAGCGAATACCGTGAAAGGAAGAGCGCATTGAACCGGCGCACGCTTTTGAATCCCGCGCTCAGAGCCACTTGTGCGACCGGCAGCGTCGTTTCCTGCAGTAGCTTTTTCGCAAAGAGAAGTCGCTCCGTTTGCATGATATCGACCGGTGACACGCCAAACGCCCGCACCATGAGCCGGCGTAGTTGCCGCGCGCTGAATCCGGCGTGCGCCGCCAGTTCATCCACCGAGTCGCCGTGCAACGCTCGTGCCCGAATGGCCCCATACAGCGCCTCTTCCAGCGACACCGCAGGCGACGACGGCGCCAGCTCCGGACGGCACCGCAGGCACGGACGAAATCCAGCGCGCTCCGCTGCTGCTGCCGTTTCCAGGAACAGGCACGAACTCGGCTTCGGCGTGCGCGCCGAGCAGATCGGGCGGCAGTAGATCCCGGTGCTTTTGACCGCCACAAAAAAGCGGCCATCGAACCGCGCATCGCGCGCCGCCAGCGCCTGGTAGCAGTCGAAATCCAATAACATGGTCGCTCACCGTAGGCGCGAATCGACTCCCGCGCTGGCCGTTTTCGGCCATCGACTTTTTCATCCTCGGTCCTCGCTCTGACACCCGGATGGACGGTGACGACAGGCTTGCCGCCGGCGCGGTGAAGTCTATCATTCGAGGAATGAATGCGACGACCCCTTGGCGCATGGGAGGACTTATTGGTGCATGCCTGATCATCATGGCCGCTCTGGACTTTTCCACCGGCCAGGAACTTGCCTTTTCCTGCGCGTATCTTCTCCCCGTTTCTCTCACCGCATGGTGGTTTAGTCGGCGTGCGATGGTCGCGGTCTCCTTCGTCAGCTGCGTGATGGCCTTCGTGGTCGATGAACTCGACGGCTACGCTTACTCTCATCCGGGCATCCAATACTGGAACGCGTCCACCTGTTTTATCATTTCCATTGCTACCGGTCTGGTGCTCTCGCGCTTAAAGGCGGTGCTGATCGAGCGTCAGCAGGCGAACGACGAATTGCGTGCCGCTCTCGAAAAACTCGAGGCTTCGACCCAGGAAATCCGCAAGTTGCAGAGCGGTCTGCAGGTCGTGTGTGCCTGGACCAAACGCATCAAGGTGGGCGATGAGTGGATGACGGCGGAGGATTTCCTCGTTTCCCAGCTTCACCTCAAGCTCAGCCACGGCATGTCGCCCGAAGCGCTTCAGGAGTGGACGAAGGGGCTCGATCTGGAGCCGGAGTCAGAGTCTCGCATCGCATGATGACACGCCTCTGGAATCGGAAACGGCTGGCGTGTTGCGAGCGCCTATGATGGACTTGCTTCCCTCAGGCCATGATCGTCCCGATTACTCAAGTCATCGCCACCCACGAAGGGAAGGAGGTTTTTCGCGGTGAATTTCCTCCGGGCGAATACACCATCGGGCGCGAATCGTCGGCCGATATCCACATCGATCTCGCGAAAATTTCGCGAGCCCATGCGCGGCTCAAGCTGCGCTATTCCGATTGGCTGATCGAGGATCTCCAGAGCTCGAATGGCACGTGGGTGAGCGGCATGCGGATCGGCGAGCCGGCGCTGCTCTTTCCGCGGCAGCAAGTCAGGCTGGGCACGGTGGAGTTGACGTTGCGTCGCGTTCACACCGCGGCGGAACTCGAGCAAACTCGCGCGCCTCAATCCGAAACCGTGCTGCGTTTTCTCCCCGTGGAATTGCGCGACGATCGTCGCTATCAAATCAAACGCCTCCTCGCCAAGGGCGGCATGGGTGTGGTGCTCGAAGCCTACGATGCCGCTCTGCGCCGCCGAATTGCGATGAAGGTGCTGCTGGAAGTTGAGTCGCCCGAGCAGATCGCGCGTTTCATCGAGGAAGCGCAGATCACTGCTCAACTCAGCCACCCGAACATTATTCCGGTTTACGATCTCAATGTGAACGAACGGGAGAATCCCTTCTTCACCATGCCGCTGCTCGACGGCTTCACGCTCTGGTCCGCGCTTGCGCCGATGCGGCGGGGCGACCCCGAGATGATCGCCCGCTTCCCGCTCGCGGAAATGATGCACATTCTTGGCAAGGTGTGCGATGCCCTTTCGTTCGCTCACTCGCGGGGCGTCGTGCACCGCGATCTCAAACCCGAGAACATCATGCTCGGCGAATTCGGCGAAGTGCTCGTCATCGACTGGGGCCTCGCCAAGCCGCTGGGATCCGACGTGAATGTCGAGCAGGCCGAGCGGTCCGATTGGCCGTTGGTGTCCTCGGTGCGGCAGGATGCCGGGCTGGAATTTGCCACCGGCGACCACGTGCTCGGCACCATCCAATACATGGCCCCGGAGCAGATTCAGGATCGTTATCTCATCGACGCGCGCACCGATGTCTATGCGCTCGGCGGGTTGCTCTACCATATCCTTACCCTGCGCCCGCCGGTGGAAGGCACGGACCCGATGGCCGCGCTCGGGGCGGTTATTCGAGGTGAGATCAACCCTCTCGATGTCAGTTCGATCCACTGCGAGGAACTCGCCTTGGTTGCGACCAAGGCACTCTCGCACGAACCACACGATCGCCAGGCGTCCGTGCGCGAATTTCAGCAGGAGATGCGGCAGGCTTTCGGTAACTACCCGCCGAGCCGCTAGCACGGAGAAGTCGTGGGCAGGATTGCCCGCGCGCCGAGCTTTTGCTACCTCAATCCCGTGCGCGCCGAGATCGACAGCTTCATTCTTTACCTCGCGACCGAACGAGGGCTCTCGGACAGCTATCAGCTTTCGACACGACTTTCACTTGAGGCGTTTGCGACCTGGCTGGAGCGGCGCGAGATTAGGGAGGAGGTAGTGGAACGGTTGATGGCAGCGGGGGACCCGGTGCCGTCGGTCGAGATTGGGGTAGGTGAGGTGACGATCGATCACATTTCCGACTACCTCGCCCATAAAAAGCGGCTGGGTTTGGCTGCGGCGACGATCAAGCTCGTGATCGTCGCGATCAAAATTTTCTTCCGCTGGCTGGCGGAACGGAAGTTCATCGCACGCGATCCGGCGGAGACGCTGAGTCTGCCGCGGCTGGAGCGGTATCTGCCGGAGACGATGAACGAATTGCAGATCGATCGCCTGCTCGACGGGATCCCGACGAATGTGCCGCGCGGCCTGCGCGATCGGGCAATCCTTGAACTGCTCTACGCCAGCGGCCTGCGCGTGTCGGAACTGGTGAATGCGAAGCTGGAAAACATCGACTTCGACGCGCGCGTCATTCGGGTGACCGGCAAGGGAAACAAAACGCGGCTCGTCCCCGTCGGCACCCGAGCCTGCGACGCCATCAAAAGTTACCTCGAACGCGAGCGGCCCGCGTTGGTCGGAAAACGCACCGGCAGCGAAATCTTCCTCAACCGCGGCGGAACCAAACTCACCACCGTGCGTGTCTGGCAGATCGTGAAGACGTGCGCGAAAAACGCGGGGCTCGATCTCAACGTCTATCCGCACCTGCTCCGCCACAGTTTCGCCACGCACCTGCTGAGCAACGGCGCCGACCTTCGCATCATCCAGGAAATGCTCGGCCACGCCGACATCGCGACCACGCAAATTTACACGCACGTGGACCAGAAACGCCTCAAGGCCGTGCATCTGAAATTTCATCCCCGCGCCTAGCAAAAGGGGCATCGAGTGGGTAGTTGCGCCAGGCTTCGACGGCTCGTATCGAACCGCCCATGCGTCCCTTCTCCCGCCGTGCTTTTCTCCGCTCCGGGGCCCTCTGCCTGGCCGCTTCTTCGTCTGGGCATTTGCTGGCCGCGGAGGCGGAGGCGAAGCCACTGTTTCGACTCGGGCTCATGACCGACCTGCACTACGCGGATAAGGATGCGTCGAAGACGCGGTTTTATCGCCAGGCGCTCGGCAAGCTCGATGAGGCCGTCGCCTATTTTAACGAGCATCGTCCGGCGCGGGTGGTGGAACTGGGCGATTTAATCGATCAGGCCGACGAAGTGGAACGGGAGATTGCGTGGCTGAAGGTGATTGAGGCGCGGTTCGCGCGGCTGAGCATGCCGCGTCATTACGTGCTGGGAAATCACTGCGTGACCACGCTCACGAAGGCGGAGTTTGCCGCGCACACCGGTCTCGGCGGGCAGCCCCACACACACTTCGACGAGGGCGGTGTGCGGTTTATCATCCTCGATGCGTGTTACCGCGAAGATGGCACTCCTTATGGGCGGAAGAATTTTTTGTGGCAGGATGCGAACATTCCGCCAGCCGAGCTGGAGTGGCTGAAGGCGCGGCTCGCCGAGACACCGGGGCCGGCCGTCGTGCTGGCGCATCAACGGCTCGACGTGGACAAGGCGCACGCGGTCCGGAATGCGGAGGCAGTGCGTGCGGTGCTGGAGCAATCCGGCAAAGTGCTCGCGGTTTTCCAAGGTCACTCCCACAAGAACGATTACCAGCAGATAGCCGGCATCCATTACTGCACGCTGGTGGCGATGGTGGAAGGCTCGGGACTGGAGAACAGCGGCTACGCGTTGCTTGATGTGATGCCGGATCGCTCGCTACGCGTGCATGGCTTCCGCAGGCAGATGGACCGGACGTTCACGCGCGGCTGAGGACTCGTTGGGGGGCAGTTGTTCAGGAGAAAGGTGCGTCCTGAAGGCTGGACACCAGCGGATTACGCTGGCCGCGCGGCGGATTTTTCGCGACGAGCCGTGCGCAGTTCTTCGCGGGCGCTGGCGAAAGCTTCGCTGCGAGCCCGGTTGAGCGTCAGGTCGATGTCCGCGCGGGTGAGGCCGAGGCGCTGCCCCGCTTTGCGCAGGAGCTTTTCTTCGGTGCGCGACAGCCCGTCCGTAAGATGGGCGGCGAGGGCCATTTCGGAAATCCACTTTTGCGCTTCGACCGCGTTGGCCGCCTGCGGCAGATCGAGTTGGCCGGCGGTGGCGGCAGCGAGGAGGGCATCGACCTGCTCTTTGCCGAGCCCCTGCTTCTTTCCCGCCACGTAGAGCATGCCGCGGATCGAGCCATCGAGTTCGCCGGAGTCGAGGGAGAGAATCATCCACGCGAGTGCGGAGGTGCCGCCGGCGCGAGTGGGCGTGCCGATCGCGCGGAAAAGTTCACCGTCGCGCTGCGAGCGTTTCACCGCTTCCTCGATGAGTGCCCGTGCTTCGCCGGAGCCCGCGGGAAGAACATCGCGAAGGACCCAGTGGCGCGTGCCATCGTTCAGCACAGTGTGGCAGTAATCGCACGCGTTTGACGTGTCACGCTGCAGGGCGGCGCCGCAGTTCGGGCAGTGCGCGGAGGAGATGGAAGCCTGCGGCACGCTCTGCACTCCGGCGCGACGTGCGAGAACGAAGATCGACGAACGCACGAGCCACGAGCCTTTGCGATCGCGCAGGCGTCCGGCTTCATCGATCGTGAAATCCCGCGCCATCCACCACACCTGCACGAGCGCGCGCTGGTCTGCTTCGTCGAGCAGCACACCGATGGTATCGACGGCACTCACGGAGTAATCGGCGAGCAATTTGCGCGGCGTGGTGCGATCGAGCGTGGAGGCGAACTGGTCGCACCACGCGGGCTCCGAGACTTTGCGCAACGCATCGGGCCAGCCTTCGCGTTCCGCGGCGGCTTTGCGCCAGAAAATGACCGAGGTCACATCTTCGAGATCCTGGAGATTGAAGCCTGGGTCGCTCTCGCGAACCTGCACCGTGCCGGGCGGCGGGGTGCGGCGCGGTCGCCACTCTTCTTCCTGCGTGATCTCCGCGAGCACCCAGTCGAAGTCGCCGCTGCGCAGCAACGCCTGGCAATGCTCGCATTTCGCGCCCTGATTCATCGCGATGGATGCGCCGCAGTTCGGGCACTGGCCTTCGATGAGTCCGGCCTGGTTTAGCTTCGTCTGGCTGCCGCGGGTGCGGAGGAATGACCAGAACTCCACAAAGTTCGCCGCTTCTTCCGATCCGGGAATGCGCTGGCCGCTATTCGCATCGACGCGATAGTCGAGAGCGCGCGCGGAGAAGCGCACCGTCACGACATCGAACACCGGCCCGCATTCCACCTGCGCGAAGTTGAACCCGACGATCTCCAGGTTTTCCATCACAGGCCGGTAGCCGAGTGCGTGCTGCTCTTCGAATTGCAGACCGAACCGCTCGTGGATCCCATCGGAGATGAACGGTCGCACTGTCACCAGCGATTGCTCGCACCACGCGCGCTGGAGTTTTTGAAAAGCTACGCGCACGCGCGACTCGAAGGCTTGTTGGGAAAAGGCGGGGTCGGCTTTGCGCAGTTCGCGCAAACCGGGCTGCACGAGATTCTGCGCCGCCGCGAGCGCGCCGCGATTGATGACGACACCTTGATAGCCCAGCTTCCCCGCGCTGGCTGAGCGGTAGATGAGATAGCAGAGCACCCCGGTGACGGGCAAGCCGATGAGCGGATGACGTGTATTCAGCCACCAGAACAAGCGGATGAGTTCGAAAAGATCCCCCCCGCCGCTGCCAGAGCCTCGGCTGTTGGAACTGCTGTGACCGGAGCTATGGCTGCCGCTGCTCGAGCTATGCCCGCCCCCGGCCCGCCCCCAGAGCCAGTTGCTCGAGAGCAGGAGAAAGCAGAGGGCGATCACCCAGCGAAAACGATGAAGGGGGCGGAGAAGTTTCGACACGGAAAACCAGCGGTGTTAATCGCTCGCGGGCGCTATCGCAAACCGTTAGGAGTTAGTTTGACGCGGCATCAACCCGGCGCATGGTGCGCTCCAGCCAGTCGGCATCAAGGACTCAATCGCTCGCTATGAAACTGCGCTCTCTCGCCTTCGCCCTTCCCCTTGCTTTTCTCCCGCTGGCTCAAGGCGGCGTCACGTATCGAAAGATCGCGCTCGGGGCGAATCAGAACGGCGATCCCGCACCGGGCACCTCAGGCAGATTCGGCGGCGGGTTTAAAAGCGCGATCGTCAACAGCGCCGGTGCCGTCGTCTTTCAGGCCGAGATCGCGCAGACCGGGCAGTTTGGCATCTGGCTGAAAGAACCGGCCGGCCCCGCGAAACTCATCGCGATCGAAGGTGGAGCCGCGCCCGGCACGCAGAATGGAAAATTCACCGATCTCGATTTCAAGACGTCGATCGATCGGAACGGCGGAATCGCTTTCTTCGGCGTAACCGATCTGCCGGCTGGTCCGGCCAGCAAGCAAGGTGTCTGGCTGACCGATGCGCGTGGCGCAAAACCCGCGCCGGTGGCGTTTACCGGCGTGGCGCTGCCGGAGGAAGGGGCGACGCCCAGCGGGATCGATTATCTGGTGCAGTCGGTCAACGGGCGCGTCGGGTTCAACGCCAGCTTCGTGTATTTCTTCGGCACCTACTGGATTTACAGCCCGGCGAATCTCGACTCGGAACCCCGTGCGGCGGTCTTTTCCGGGCCGCGAAAATCGATGAAGCGCTCGTTCTGGTCGGAGACGCCCACGGGGGTGCCGAATCTCAAGGTCGCCGACACCAACTCCTTCCTCGGCGCGTGGAAGCTGAACGCACTGGGGGAAGTGGCGGTCGAATACACGGCCGTTGATCCGAATTATCCCGGCGTGCCCTATGGCATTGCGATCGCAAGCCCGCAGGGTCCTGTCCAAGGCCGCTCCGAGATCGACCAGACCGTGCAGGGCGCGGGGGCAGTGGTGCAACTTGGGCCATTGAAAGGTTTCAACGACGACAGCGAGGTTCTGATGGGCGGCTCGGTCGGGGCGACGAGTGCGCCAAACCCGAAGCCCGGTCTCTTCGCGGGGCCCTTACTTGATTTGAAGATCGTCGCGCTGAGTGGCGATACTGCACCAGGCGCGCCGACGGGCAGCACGTTCAGCACGGCCTTTTATCCCACTTTCGCCTCCAGCACTGCCGTGGCGTGGAAGAACACGGTGATCGCCCCGGGTTCGACATTCATCGACGGAATCTGGCTCGGTGCGGTGGAAAGCACGCCACAGGCGGTGGCCGTGGGCGGCGATGCGGCGCCGGGGATGCCGGACGGCGTGAAGTTTGCCGTCGCCGGCCTTATCCAGGGGCAGGAAGCGATTTTTGTGAACCGGCAGAGCGTGGTCGCGTTCATCGGTGGGATGGAAGGCATCTCGGGCTACGACCCCTTTTCGCAAAAAGGCCGCGCGCTTTTTGCGGGCAAGCCCGGTGCGCTCGAAGTCATCGCGCACGGTGGCGACACCTTCACCGTGGCGCCCGGCGATGAGCGCACGATCAACCAGATCTCCGTGGTGAAAGTCGGCATCAACAGCGATGCGGCCATCGAAGGCGGCGGCCTGTCGGCGCTGAACGAGGCGAACGAAATCGTCTTTGGCCTCACTTTTACGAACGGCACCTCGGGCCTCTTCGTGGCCAAGCTCGACCTCGCCGCCCCGGCCAATACTCCGCCGCGGGCTCGCGAGGATCTCGCCGGTCTTCGCGGTGGCAGCGCGACCGTGGTCGTGCTCGCGAACGACACCGATGCAGATCGCGACAAGCTCACCATCACCGCCGTTTCGCCGCCCGGCTTCGGCACCGCGAAGATTGTGGCGAAGACGAAGGTCCTCTACAAACCGGGCCCGGCTTTCTCCGGCACCGATTCCTTCACCTACACCGTCTCCGACGGCCATGGCGGATCGGACATCGGCACGGTCACGATCGAGGGCTCCTTCCCGGCGTTGCAGGGCAGCTACACGCAGCTCGTTACCGCTGGGCCGGACGGAACGCACCAGGCGCCCGTCGGCCTGATCTCCGCGAAGCTCTCCGCCACGGGCACGGTGAGCGGCACCGTGATGCTTCGCGGCACTACCTATAGGCTGAAGGGCGCGGCGAATTTCGGCGGTGGGTTCGACCAGATTATCAAGCGCGGGGGCACGAACGCTCTCGTGATCCATCTCGACTTCGCGCTCGACTCGATGGACGTCCCGCGACTCACCGCGCACATTGGCGGCGACGAGCCGTATTATTATAACGTGATCGATCAGCCCGTCGCCGTAACCGCGCTGTCGGGGGCGATCACCCCCGGCGCTTACACGGTCCTTCTGCCGCCCGATGCCAGCGCGGCGAACCCACGCGGCATCGGCTGGGCCACTGCCACGCTCAAGCCCACCGGGAGCCTCAAAATCGTTGGCCGTCTTGCCGACGACACGCCCTTCTCCGCGGGCACCATGGTGGACGTCATCAACGCCGCCCCCCTCTACGCGCTCATCTACAAAAAGCCGAAGGGGGAATTGATCGGTGCGCTGACGTTCGGTGCACCGGGCAGCTTCACCGGCGCGCTCACGTGGCGCAAGCCGGCCCAGACACCGGTGGGCACACTCTTCACCGGCGGCTTCACGGCCACGACGGCTCCCGTTGGTGCGCTTTACACGACCGTGAACGGCACGCCTGCACTGACCTACACGACGCCTGCTGCGGCGGAAGCTGACGCGCATTTCCGCGGAGGTGGGCTGCCCGACCTTGATGCGGTCGTGTCGGTCACCATCGCCGATAAAGCGACCGTGGACACGCCCAATCCGAATAGCGTCAAGGTATCGATGATTCGCAAGAGCGGTCGGTTTAGTGGCAGCTTCATTCCGACCGGTGCAACCAGGGCGACGAAGTTCAGCGGGGTCCTGCACCAGGCCCAGAACCGCGCCGCAGGTTATTTCGTAAGCCCCACGCAGAGCGGTTCAGCGGAACTGGTGCCGCGCTGAGACGGGCATGGAGCGCCGCGCCACCTTCGCGGTATGGACCTTACTCTGCCGCAGGCGTGAGCAGCGGTGCGGGCTGTGACGCCGCCGGAGTGGGTTGCTCGCCCGGACGATGGGCACGCTTGACCTTGAAGAGGCGCAGGATGGTCACGAAATAGAGCGGCACGAAAAAGAGACCGAGGAGGGTGGTGGTGACGGTGCCGCCGACCACGCCGGTGCCGATCGCGTTCTGGCTGCCTGCGCCGGCGCCGGTGCTGAGTGCGAGCGGGAGCACGCCGAGGCCGAAGGCGATCGACGTCATCAGAATCGGGCGCAGACGCTGGCGGACGGCGTGCACGGCGGCGTCGATGAGGGTCGCGCCGGCATCGTAGGACTCCTTCGCAAACTCGATGACCAGAATCGCGTTTTTCGCCGACAGGCCGATGATGGTGATGAAGCCGATCTGGAAATAGATGTCATTCGGCAAGCCGCGGATGGCCGTGGCGGCAAGCACGCCGAGCGCGCCGAGCGGCATGTCCATCATCACGGACATGGGGATGGCCCAGTTTTCATACAGGGCTGCGAGGCAGAGGAAGACCATGAGCAGCGCGAGGATGTAGAGCGGGGCCGAGCTGGAGCCGGAGAGTTTTTCCTCATACGACAGACCGGCCCAGGCGAAGCCGATTCCGGGCGGGAGCTGGCGCGCAAGGTCTTCCATGATGCGCATGGCTTCGCCGGAACTGTGACCGGGCGCGGGTTCGCCGGCGATGGCGACGGCAGGCGCCCCATTGAAACGTTCGAGCTTTGGCGAGCCGATGGTCCACTTTGCGGTGGCGAAGGCGGAGAATTGCACCATTTCTCCGCGAGCATTGCGCACATACCAGCGGCCGATGTCCTCGGCGGACATGCGGGAAGGAGCGTCGCCCTGCAGGAAAACTTTCTTCACGCGGCCCTTGTCCACGAAGTCGTTCACGTAGGTGGAGCCCCACACGTTGGAGAGCTCGGCGTTGATGGCCGCGAGCGAGACGCCGAGCGCCGCGGCTTTTTCCTGGTCGATGTCGAGGTAGAGCTGCGGCGTGTCGCTCAGCCCGTTTGGACGCACGCCGAAGAGCGCCGGATTTTGCGACGCCATGCCAAGGAGCTGGTAGCTTGCGGCCATGAGGGCTTCGTGGCCGACGCCGATGTTGTCCACGAGGCGGAGGTCGAAGCCGTTTACGTTGCCGAGTTCGAGCACGGCAGGCGGCGCGAAGGCGAAGGCGAGCGCTTCCTTCATCTGCATGAACGCGCCCATGGTCTCGCCCTGAATCGCCTTCACGCTCTGGTTGGGGCCACGGCGTTCTTTCCAGTCCTTGAGCGGACAGAAGGTCAGCACCTGGTTTTGACCCGAACCGAAGAAACTGAACCCGGCCACACCGAAGACGCCTTTGAGTGCGGGACCGTGTTTTTCGAAGAGGTGATTCTCCATCTTCGTGAGCACCTCGACCGATTGCTCACGCGTTGAGCCGGGCGGAAGCTGGGCCGTGGTGAAGAGGAAGCCGGTATCTTCGTCCGGCAAAAAGCCCGTGGGCAGATGGCGGAAGAGGAAGAATACGCCCGCGACAATGCAGCCATAGACGACGAGCAGCTTGGTGCTACGACGCAGAATGTTGCCCACGCTGTCGGCGTAACGATCGGCGATGCGATGGAAGCCGCGATTGAACCAGCCGAAGAAACCCCGCTGTTCGTGCAGGGCGTCTTTCTTCAACGGGCGTAGCATCGTGGCGCAGAGTGCCGGTGTAAGGACCAGCGCGGTGAAAACCGAAAGCGTGACCGCGGAGACGAGCGTGATGGCGAACTGCCGGTAGATCGCGCCAGTCGAGTTGCCGAAGAAGGCCATCGGCACAAACGCCGCGCAGAGCACGAGGCCGATGCCGACGAGCGCGCCCTGGATCTGGTCCATCGATTTGATGGTCGCTTCGCGTGGCGCGAGTCCTTCTTCCTCCATCACGCGCTCGACGTTTTCGACCACGACGATGGCGTCATCGACGAGCAGGCCGATCGCGAGCACGAGGCCGAAGAGTGTGAGCGTATTGATGGTGTAGCCTGCGGCAGCCAGCACCCCAAAAGTGCCAAGCAAGACGACCGGCACGGCGATCGTCGGGATGATGGTTGCCCGCCAGCTTTGCAGGAAAAGATACATCACAAGGAAGACGAGAATAACAGCTTCGATGAGCGTCTTCACGACCTCTTGGATCGAGTGTCGCACGAACGGGGTGGTGTCGTAGGGATAGATGACCTTCAGCCCGGGCGGGAAAAACTTGGAGAGCTCTTCCACCTTTTTTTTCACCGCAGCGACCGTCTCCAGCGCGTTCGCACCGACGGCCGGCTTGAGTGCAATGCCGGTGCCGGGCATGTGATTGAAGCGCGCCAGGTTGTTGTAGTTCTCGCTGCCGAGTTCGGTGCGAGCCACGTCGCGCAGGAAGACGCGCGACCCATCGGGATTCACGCGCAGCAGGATGCCACCGAATTGTTCCGGCGTCTTCATCCGGCCCTTGGTGGTGATGGTCGCGTTCAGCAACTGTCCGGGGGTCGCAGGCAGTCCGCCGATTGCGCCCGACGAGACCTGCACGTTCTGCTCGCGAACGGCATTCACCACATCCGACGACGTGAGTTGATACTGGGTCAGTTTGTCCGGATCGACCCAGATCCGCATCGCATACTGCGTGGCGAAGCTCTGGATTTCGCCGACGCCGCTGATCTGGCTGATGGGATCCTGTAACGTGCCGACGAGGTAATCGCCGAGGTCCGCGTTGTTCATGCTGCCGTCCTCGGAGACGAGGCCGACGACGAGGAGGAAGTTGCGCACCGCCTTAGTCACCGCGACGCCCTGGTTCTGGACTTCCTGCGGGAGCAGCGGCATGGCGAGCTGCAGTTTGTTCTGCACCTGCACCTGCGCGATGTCGGCATTTGTGCCGCCATCGAAGGTCACCGTGATCGTGACCGAGCCATTCGAATCGCTCGACGACTCGATGTAGCGCAGGTGATCGATGCCGTTCAGCTTCTGCTCGATGACCTGCGTGACGGTATCCTCCACCGTCTTCGCCGAAGCGCCGGGGTAGGTGGCTGTGATTGATACCGACGGCGGGGCGATGCTCGGGTATTGCGCAATCGGGAGCGTGAAGATCGAGATCCCCCCCGCCACCATGATGACGAGCGCGATGACCCACGCGAACACTGGCCGATCGATGAAAAAGCGGGACATGCGGACAGGCGGAAGTTGGGACGGTTAACGCGCGGCGGTGGCCCCATTGCCACCGGGCGGAACGTAAGGCACGGGCTTCACCGGCGCGCCGGGCCTCACCTTTTGCAGGTTGTTCATGATGATGCGGTCGCCTGCCTTGAGGCCACCGACGACGAGCCATTGATTGCCCACCGCGCGGTGCGTCTCGATGACGCGCAGCTCGGCTTTATCTTCTGCGCCGACCACGAGCACGGTGGCTTCGCCCTTCGAGTTTCGCGACACCGCCGGTTGCGGCACGAGCAGCGCGTCCTGCTTCTGGCCTTCGACCAATCGCGCGCGGACAAACATGCCGGGCAGCAGGAGATGATCGGGGTTCGGAAAAATCGCGCGCACCGTCACGGAGCTGGTCGTGGGGCTCACCGTCACGTCGGAAAACTGTAGCGCGCCCTCGTGCCGATATTCGGACCCGTCATCGAGCATAAGCTTCACCCGCGCCTGACCTTCCTTGTCGGTGCTCAGTTCGCCACCGGCCACGGCGCGTTTGAGCCGGAGCAGATCGTTGCTCGACTGCGGCACGTCCACGTAGATGGGATCGAGTTGCTGCACGGTGACGAGCAGCGTTGCATTGGCCGACTGCACGTAGGCGCCTTCGGTGACCTGCGACACGCCCACGCGGCCGGCAATCGGCGAGGTAACGCGGGTGTAATCGAGATTGATCTTCGCCATCTGCAGCGAGGCTTTCGCGGAGAGCACTTCGGCTTCGTTGGCGCGGAGCGGCATGGCGACATCTTCGTAATCCTGAGCGCTCACGACCTTCGTCTTGGCGAGGTCGCGATAGCGGATTTCCTTGTTGCGTGAAGCGTCGGCATTGGCTTCCGCACGGGCCAGCGCACCTTTTGCGCTGTCGAACTCCGCTTCGTAAGGCGCCGGGTCGATTTGATAGAGCACCTGGCCTTCGGTGACATCGGTCCCCTCGGTGAAAAGGCGCTTGAGCACGATCCCATTCACCCGCGCCCGCACTTCCGCCATGCGATATGCGGCGGTGCGTCCGGGCAGGTCCTGCGTGAGCGTGACCGAGGTGGGCGCGAGTGTGAGCACGCCGACCTCCAGGGGGCCCATGGCGAAGCCCATTCCCGGATGACCACCGGGCTTTTTGCCGCAACCGGCGAGCATCACCGCGGCGAGGACGAGGGGCAGTGTGGTATGGAGTGAGGAAGCCTTCATCGTCTTATTCATCCTTCGGAATCGGGGCCGACAGACCCGCTGACACAAATGTCACGAACCGCCGGATAAAACCTTCCCGGTCCAGCCGGCGTGGCTGAATGTCGGGATTGAAGCGCGGCGCGTTTTCAAACCCCGTCCACATATCGATCCCACAATGGAGCGCGCCGCAAAGAAACTTCATGCGCCAGAGAAATTCCCCCGGCGGGAGCCCGGGGACCGACTTGAGGATGGCGGCATCGAAACGCTTCGCGACCTCAGCGTATTCGGCTTCGACAAAAGCCCGGGTCGTCGGGTTAGCCTCGCGGAATTCGAGGCAGATGAGACGCAGCAGCGAGGCCTGTGCCGGCTGGCTTTCGTGAACTTCCACGATCGGGCCGACCATGGCTTCAATAATCTGCTCCAGCTTCGGCTGGCCATCGGCTTCCAGCGAGTGGAGGCGGGAAATCATTTCCCTATGCAAGGAACGAAGACGCCGCGCAAAGACCTCCAGCACCAGCGTTTCCTTGGTTCCAAAGTGGTAATTGATCGCCCCCAGGTTGGCCTGAGCCGCCTTGATGATGTCGCGCGTGGAAGTGCCCGCCACGCCGTGTTTAGCCAGCAACCCCTCGGCAGCGTCCAGCAACGCCTGCCGGGTGGCAGCCTGTCGCAGAGGTGAAACAGTGGGTGACTGGTCAATCATACGTTTGTTTCATACATACGTTTGAATCGGGCGTCAAATCCTCTCTCCATCTTTTGTCATGACCTGCCAAATTGCGGGCAACCTCGTCCCGACCGGCCCTCGAATCCAGCGGTATGCGCTCCTCGACTCACACCCGGCGTTCCTTCCTGAAAACTACTCTCGCGTCCACCGCTTCTGCCGGCGTGCTGCTGGCGCGGCTCCGAGCGGAGCCAAAAAACGGTATCCCGTATCGGAAACTTGGCCGCACCGGTGAAGAGGTGTCGCTGGTCGGCATCGGCGGCTTTCATATCGGTCTCAATCCAACCGAGGAGGAAGCCATTCGCATCGTCCGCACGGCCCTCGATAGCGGCGTGAACTTTCTCGACAACTGCTGGGACTACAACGGTGGCGAGAGCGAGGTCCGCATGGGCAAGGCGCTCCGCGACGGTTACCGCAAGAAGGCGTTTCTCATGACCAAGATCGATGGCCATTTCAAAGCTGGCGCCGCCCGGCAGATCGATGAGTCGCTTCGGCGCCTCCAGACCGATCACGTCGATTTGCTTCAGTTCCATGAAGTCATCCGGCCCGGCGATCCGGAGAAGATTTTCGGCGAGGGCGGTTCGCTCGAAGCGATGCTGGAGGCGAAGCAGGCCGGCAAACTTCGCTACATCGGTTTCACCGGGCACAAGCATCCGGACATTCACCTCCACATGCTCGAAACTGCGAAGGTGCACGGGTTCCATTTCGACACGGTCCAGATGCCGCTCAACGTGATGGACGCCCATTACGAGAGCTTTGGCGCGAAGGTTCTGCCGGTGCTCGTGGAGCGGGGGATCGGCGTGCTCGGCATGAAGCCGATTGGCAGCGGCAAGATTCTCGACAGTAACACGGTCCTCGCCGTCGAGTGCCTGCACTACGCCATGAATCTGCCGACGAGTGTAGTCATCACGGGGTGCGACTCCATGGCGATCCTCGAACAGGCGGTGAAAGCGGCGCGCACTTTCGAACCTTTGAGTCAGGAAAAAGTTGAAGCGTTGCTGGCTCGCAGCCATCCTAAGGCACTCGCCGGAAAATTCGAAGGCTACAAAACCAGCCACGAGTTCGACGGCACGATCCAACACCCCGAATGGCTGCTCTAAGCCCTGCTAAATCATGATTCGCGAACGCATCGAAAAACTGGAACACGCGATCCGCGAGTCCGCCACCTTGAGCGACGAAGCCAAAACCGAGGTGCTCGCGCGCCTGGCCGAAATTAAAACCGAAGCGGTCAGTGTGCCGGCTCCCGAGGATCGTGCGCTCCCCGTCCCATCATCCATTTCAGCCCAGGGGCCGATCACGCCGATCATCAACGAACTCTCCGCCTCGATCGAAGGTCTGGAGAGCTCGCATCCGCGCCTCACTCAATTGACGAATCAGTTAGCGATGACCCTCGCTAACATGGGAATCTAAGGCCTCCGTCGGGCGACGGCCGGCCCCCCCAGCCTTAGCGTGTCCGCGCGACCGTTGTTTCCACCTTGCGCACCGACCTCTCGATATCTTCGACCTTCGGGTGCACGTCGCGGACGAGGTCGTGCTCGATTTTGGAGAAGCGTTCGATCCGCTGCGCGACCGCATTTCGAGATCCGTGGCGCTATTCACGTATCGGTTCGCTTGTTCGATGCGGACGTATGCGCGCGCCGGTGGCGCCGGAAAATTAGTTTCACCTTCGGACAAAGGCAGCGGCGATTCAGAGGCAGAGTGAATACTAACTTAGCTAAACCGAAAATTCTCGTGGTGGACGACGATGAACATTTGCGAACGCTACTGTGTCTTCACCTCGGCCATGAAGGTTTCGAGGTCGCTAGTGCGCACGATGGGTGGCAGGGCCTGAAGTTATTTATCGCCCAGCCGCCGGAGATCGTGCTGACCGATCGTCAGATGCCACACCTCTCCGGTGAGGAACTGGCCAGCCGCATTCGCGCCCTCAAACCCGACGCGAAGATTCTGCTCATGACCGGCTCCGATCTGCACGATCTGCAGCCGGGCCTGTTCGACGCGATGCTCTCGAAGCCCTTCGGTATGGCGGACCTTCGGGCCGCGATCGAAAGCACCGAGCGTTCGCATCGAGCCGCTGCTTGAAAGCCAGCTCCCTTCACCACGGCGGTTTCGCCGCGAGCTGGCTGCGAAGCTGGGGCACCTTTGCAAACCTGGCGGGATCGTAGCCTTGCCGGGCGAGCCGCTCCAATATCCCGCGATAAGTCGCCTCGGGCAGGGTCGGCGTGCGGGCCATGATCCAGCCGTAGCGGCGCGAAGGGTGCCCCACCACGACCCACTGATATTTCGGGTCGAGGTCGATGATGAGATAGGACGCATTGACCAGCGGCGCGAAGTGAACGCTCCACTCCGCGTTGGTCTGCTGATTGACCACCTTGGCCACGAAATCCAGCCGCTTCTGCGGCGCGTCGAAGGAGCCCTTCCGATAGCGGAACCAGTTCGCGATTTTTCCATCGGGCCGCAGCGCGTAGCTCTCGATCGATTCCACGCAGCCACGCTCGGCGAAATAGGGGATGTTCGCGATGACGTGCCAGTCGCCCATGTAACGGGGCAGATCCACGTGGGGCACCGTCCGCAGCGGGAGCTTCGTCTGGCGGCTTGCACAGGCGGCGAGTCCGGCCACAGGAAGCAGAAACAGAAGATGGCGAAGTTTCATGGGAAGCCCTTGCCTCAACGCCACTCTGGCGGCAACTTCCGCTTCGTGCCGTCCGTGGCACTCTTCATGTTGTCGTGACCACCATTTCGCCCGCATGCCTGCTCCATATCCCTCCAGCCCCCTGAGCACTCCCAACCCGGCCGCCGCGAACCAGCCGGTCAATCTGGACATCATCCTTTCGACGATGCTCCAGGCTTTCGACGGCGTATCCGATTGCCTCTTCGTTGTCGGACGCCCGCCGCAGGTCGAAGCTTTTGGTAAATTGCGCGCGGTCGATATCCCGCAGTTTATGCCCACGCTCCAGCCCGCGCACACGCGGCTGGTGGCGGAAAAACTCATCGGCGAAAACGAACGCTTGAAAGCCGATTTCAAGGAGCGCGGTTCGTGCGATACCAGCTACGCCGTGCCAAACGTCGCGCGCTTCCGTGTGAATGTGTTCAAGCAAAACGGCCATCACGCGATCGTGATGCGCAAGCTGAGCACGGAAATTCCCACCATCGACGGCCTGCGCCTGCCGCCGATCTGCAAAGAGTTCTCAAAGGAAAAGAACGGGCTCATTTTCGTGACGGGCGCCACCGGCAACGGCAAGACCACTTCGCTCGCCGCTATCCTGAACGACATCAACGTCGCGCAGGATGTGCACGTAGTGACGCTCGAGGACCCGATCGAATACCTGCACCCGCACAAGCGCGCGACCTTCAGCCAGCGCGAGCTCGGGCGCGACTTCCCCGATTTTGCTGTCGGCCTGCGCGCCGCGCTGCGCCAGGCGCCGAAGGTGATTCTGGTCGGCGAAGTGCGTGATCGCGAGACGATGGAAATCGCCCTCACCGCGGCGGAAACCGGCCACATCGTCTATGCCACGCTGCACACCATCAATGCGTCGCAGAGTCTCCACCGCGTCATCGGTATGTTCGACCAGGAGGAGGAAGCGCAAATTCGCGAGCGCCTGGCCGACGTTTTGCGCTTCATCATGAGCCAGCGCCTCATTCCGAAGCTCGGCGGCGGTCGCATCCTCGCCAGCGAAGTGATGGGCACCAACCTTCGCGTGCGTGAAGCCGTGCTGCTCGGCGAAGGCGACCTGCGCAACTTTAGCGACATCATCGAGGACAACGGCGTCCACGGCTGGCACACCTTCGAAATGTGCCTGCTGCGCCTCTTCAAGGAAAGCCGCATCAGCGAAGAAACCGCCATGCTCTACAGCGTGAACAAGCCGAATATGCGGAAGGCCATCGACATCGCGCGGAAGGAGATGGGCTCCATCGACGACGTCCCCACGGACATGAGCCTCGACATCGGCGCCCTCCACACCCGCCCCGGCGAACTCACCCCCGGCTCCGCGATCGGTAAGCGACGGTAAGCGCATTCCACGGTGATGGTAGAGCAGCCGCTCCGGCTGCCGGAATGGCGCGCCCTCTCGGCAGGCGGAGCGCCTGCCCTGCATGAGGTCACCGCGGTGCGGTGACGGAGGCGAGAAAACGCTCGATAGCCCACGTCGTGAGCTGGCCGCCCGGGCCGTGGAAGTTGTGGTCCATTGCATGCGTCGCCCAGCTCGGGCGGAGAAAAACATGGCGCACTTCGAGCGAACGCAGGCGGTCGGCGTAACGCTGGCTTTGCAACGGCCACACCAGTTCGTCGTTCGCCCCGTGGATGAGCAGGGTGGGGGGCGTGCGCGGATTGGCGAGTCCGTAGGCCGAGGCCGCGGCATAACCGTCGGCAAGTTCTGTCGGCGTGCCGCCCATGTATTGGCGGATCAGTTTATCCGAATTCAGGAGATCGTTTTTCTTCGCGTGGTCGAAAGCGAACTTCATATCCGCCGGGGCGTAGAGGGCGATGCAGCCCACTATGCCGGGGATATCGCCCGGCGCGCAGACGCTCTCTACGATCTGCCCGCCGGCCGAGCGTCCGAAAAATACGAACCGCTGTGGATCGATCCCAAACTCGCTCGCGTGGTCCTTGAGATAACCCAGTGCGGCCAGCGCATCCTCGTGAGCCGCCGGCCATTTCCAGCGCGGCGCCAGCCGGTAATCGATCGAGGCCACCGCGTAACCGCGCCGCGCGAGATAATGATTTAGCGTGGCAAATTCATCACGCCCGTCGCGTTCCCATCCGCCGCCGTGCAGCGAGATGACACAGGGCGCATTGTCGCGCCCTTGCGCGCGGTAGAGATCCAGACGGAGCGGCGTGCCTTCGTGCTCGGAAAAATCGACCGTCTGCGGCTCGACCGGCGTCGGTGTCGAACCGAACCAGAGGTTCAGCAGCGAGAAAGGCGTCCCCTTTGCACTGGCGGTCGCGGCGGGAAAAACCGGGTTCATTTTCCCCATCGCCGAGCCGGAAAAAATCATCGCCCGCACCGCACTCGAGAGAAAAAGCACGCCGGCGATGACGGCGAGGCCGAAGCTCACCGAATCGACCACTGAACGGCGCCGCCCAGCCAGCATCACCGCGAGCGGACCAAACACCGCCCAGTGTCCGTATTCGGTCGCGACGAGTTTGAGCTGCCAGAAAAAGAGACCCGGTGCGGGGATGAAGACGAGCGAGGCGACCAGGAAAAACAAAACGGCGAAAACGATTCGGACGGCGCTCATCGGGGAAATTCGGCGGAGCTTTTAACGAAACGTTCTCCGCTTGGGAAGCGCGCGCTTTGTCAGGAGATTCACGACAAACGCGTGTGTCCGCTACTTACCCACGAAAACGATCTGCCCCTTCGGCGAGGGAGAACCGCCGCTTTGCTCAACGCTAATGGCAAAGGCATCCACGCCGCTGATTTTACGCTCCGGATGGAACGCCACGCGGCTCACGCCGCCGCTCTGGATCGGCACCACTCCCGCGCTCACCGGCGGGGCGCCGCCAGGTTCGATGACCCAGAGCTGGTAGTCCTTGCCCGCCGCGGGAGCCGGAAAATCTGCCAGCTTCAACAGGCCGCGCTGTTCTTTCGAGTCATACACCACCACGGCCAGCGCCTTCTCGTAGGCGGCGACCTTGGCCGAGAGCGTGGCGATCTGCACCGACGTCAACGCATCGCGCCCGCGTAATTGCGCGAGTTCGGCATGCTGCACCTGGGCTTGCTCCCGCAGCGCGGTATTCTGGAACCACAGCGCAGCAGCCGTGATCAAGGCGCACGCCGCCAGCGCCCATGGCAACCACGCGCTCACCGCCGGTATCGACACGATGCGGTTGTCCTGCCGGATCGCATCCATCACGCGCCCCTTCAACTCCGGTGGCGGCATCCGCAGCGGCGCCGCGTGTGCCAGCGTGGCCGTGGTTTCCTCGAGCTCTTCCACCAGTGCGCGCAACTCGGCATCCTGCTCGGCCTCCTTGGCAAATTGCAGCGCCTCGGCCGGCGGAAGCATCCGCAGGACGTAGAGGGCTGCAAGTTCCTGGCGAGTCTCGTCGATCATGGGCGGACGGAAAGGAGTGTGCGCAGCTTCAGCAGTCCACGCCGAATGCGCGCTTTGACGGTGCCGAGCGGCGCTCCGAGCCGTTCGGCGACCTCTTCGTGGGTGAGATCGTTGAAAAATGCCATCTCGATGGCCCGCCGCTCCTCGTCGCCCATGTCGGCGAGCATGGCCCGAAGCCGGTTGCGCTCGTCGCGCATCACGGGGACCTCGGCTGAGATGAGGTCCGCTTCGTCATGGCTGGCCGCTTCCGCCGCCGCTCGATCGGCGATGCGTGCAAATCGCTGCCGCACACGCAAGCGATCCACGCATTTGTTGCGCGCGATCATCACCACCCACGTAAAGGCGGCGCTGCGGGCGCGATCGTAAGTGTCGGCCTTGCGCCAGACGTGGGAAAACGCGTCCTGGAGCACGTCGTTCGCCTCCGCTTCGTCGCGCGTCATCTTGAAAACCATGGAATAAATCCCGGGCGAAAAGCGATCGTAGAGCTGCCCAAAGGCTGCTTCATCACGCGCCGCGACCCGCTCCAGCAGGTCGGCATCCGCATCGCGACTCGGGTCCCCCATGCTCATCGGGACACGCGAGCGCTCGAGCGGCAACGAATTCGTTGGGCGGTCTGAGGATGGCTCACGGCCAGCAGAGCTAGCGAAGAGCCATAGTGGTTGGCAAGCGGTCAGCACGTGAATTAAGACGACGTGGAGATCGGTTCAGATGCATGAGGACGGGAAAATGTCGCGGAAAGCATGAGGAGGGGCTTGGGATTTAGGATTCGCGATTTAGGATTTAAGATTGGGGCGAATGACGCTCACACGCGCCGCGAAAATCTGCCGGCGCAGCCGCGCCTCATCCGAATCCTAAATCCTAAATCTAAAATCCGAAATTCCCCGTGCCTCGCGTCATCTTCCATGTCGATATGGATGCCTTTTACGCCTCGGTCGAACAGCGCGATCATCCAGAGTATCGTGGGCGGCCGGTGATCGTCGGATCGCCCCCGGATCGGCGCGGAGTCGTGTGCGCGGCGAGTTATGAAGCGCGGAAGTTTGGAGTGCGTTCGGCGATCCCTTCACGGACCGCCGGGCGGCTGTGTCCGCAGGGTGTTTTTGTGCGGCCGCGGATGGAGGCGTATCGCGCGGAGTCGGTGCTCATCATGGCCATTCTCCGGTCCACCACGCCGATGGTTGAGCGGGTATCGGTGGATGAAGCCTATCTGGATCTTTCCGAATCCTTCTCAACCTACGGCGACGCGGACGCCGCGCTCTTCGCCGCTGTGCCGGTGGCGAAAGCCTTGAAAGCCCGCATCCTCGCCGAGCGCCAGTTGACCGCGAGCATCGGCATCGGGGGGAACAAATTCCTCGCGAAGCTGGGGAGCGATTTTCAGAAGCCGGACGGTCTTACGCTCATCCCCGAGCGGGACAAGGCGGCGTTTCTCCGTCCGCTGCCGGTGCGCTCGATCCACGGCGTCGGTCCGGTCACCGCGGGGCAGCTCGAGGCGCGCGGGTTGAAAACCATCGGCGATTTGCAGGACAGCACCGCCAATCTCAGCCGCGTCGTCGGTTCATGGGCGGAGACGTTGAAAGCGCGGGCCTTTGGCAACGATGACCGGCCAGTGGACCTGAGCGACGAGCGCAAGAGCATCAGCTCGGAAACCACCTTCCTGAACGACACCGACGAACGCCCCACGCTCCGCGCCGCCCTGCGCGAACTGGCGGACGATGTGGCCTCCACGCTCCACCAGGGAGCCCTCGGTGCCCACACCGTGCAGGTCAAAGTGCGCTACAGCGATTTCACCACGCTCACTCGGCAGATCCGCTTGGAGGAACCGCTCACCGACTCCCGCGAAATCTATCGCCTCGCCTGCTATCTCCTCGCCCGCGACCGCCTCGTGCGCGCTCCGCTGCGCCTGCTCGGCATCGGCCTTTCCACCCTCGTTCCCGCCGGTTCGTCCCCGCAGTTACGCCTGCCGCTGTGAACTCGGTGGTGTCCAGCCTTTAGGCTGCTGGGAAGGCGGCGGCCCTTCAGCGACCAGCCTTCGGCTGCGATTTTCATCGAACAGCCTGAAGGCTGGACACCAACCGCCCTTAATCCACGAACACAAACTCGTTCGTCTCGAAGAGCACCTGGGCGAATTTTTCCCACGGGCTGAGCGGTGCGGGTTTGGGCGGCGGCGGACCGGCGAACTGTTTCTGCGCCGGCCATTCACCGCCGGCGCCGCGGATCATCGGTGCCCAGGTGAAGCCGTCGAAACTGTCGTTCTCGCGGCAATCGATAATGAAATCGATCGTGTCGCCCGGCTGAACCTCGACGCCGCTGACCTGCATGGCGGCATTCGCTTTCGGCTCCAGGGTCGCACGCTTCAGCTCACCGAGGCGACTGTGCACGATGATGGCTTCGATGCCGTCGCCGTGCGGATCGGGCCGCCCGGCGGTGCCGGAAATCTCGACCGTGCCGTTCATCGGCGCTGTCCATCGGCGAATGACACAGTGCTGATGATCGTTCCCCGCATGGCCGCTCTCCGCGCGCAGGAGCCCGAAGCGAAGTTTCTGATCCGGCAGCTTCGGCGCGCCCTGCCACGCTTTGTCGGCATAGACCGGAAAAGGGGTGAAGTTCACCTTCTTGGCGGTCGCATCGTAGAAGCCGTAACCGTATTGCCAGATCGGCGCCGGCTCGGGTTCGGGCTGGCGGCTCGCATCGGCATTCACAAAACGCAACGCGATCTCGACCTCCGACGGCTCGGCGTGCCGGGCGAAAACGCGCTCGTAGAGATTCTGCACCTGCCACTCGCTGGCGTTCTTTTCTTCCTTCAGGTCGTCAGCCAGGGCGCGCGCCTGCTCGACCACGAACGGATGATTCATGAGGAAGAGCGCCTGCTGCGGCACCGTGGTGACGAAACGCTGCGGGTTCGACACGTCGGGGCTCGCGAAGTCGAAGTTGCGGAACAGACCGGGCAGGTTCTGCCGGTCGATGAGCCCATAGACGGCGCGGCGTTTGGCATAGGGGGCCGTGGTGAGATCGACCGGCTGGCCAAACATCTTCTGGTCGAGCTCGCCCGAGCACGCCAGCAGGCTGTCGCGAATCGCCTCGAAATCGAGCCGCTGGCGATTCTGGCGCCAGAACAGGCGGTTGTCCGGGTCCTTCAACGCAAAGTCGGTCTTGGTGTCGCTCTGCTGTTGCCACGTCGCAGTGAGGAGAATGTTGCGGTGCAGCTTTTTCAACGACCAGCCGTCTTCCATGAACTGGGTCGCCAGCCAGTCGAGCAGCTCCGGATGCGTGGGTGGCTCGCCCTTCACGCCGAAGTCGCCCGGCGTGCGCACGAGACCTTTGCCGAAATGATAGGCCCAGACGCGGTTCACGATGACCCGTGCGGTCAGCGGGTTGGTCTTCGCGGTAATCGCCTGCGCTAGCTCAAGGCGTCCGCTGCCCTGCGTGAAGGGCGTCGGCTTCTCGTTGCACAGGATGCCGATGAACTGCCGCGGCACGTTGTCGCCGCGACGCCCCGGATTTCCGCGAACAAAGACGTAGGGTTGCACCGGTTGTGGTTTGTCACGCAGCACCATGGCGCGTGGCGGCGCCCCGGCGGTGGCATAGAGCGCGGAAATTTTGCGGTCGAGCTGGGTGGCTTTCTCGCGGTCGCGGCGCGACATCACCCGGCGAAGCACGTCGCGATCAAGCGGCGCCACGGCGACCGGGACGCCGGTCGTCACGCTGGCCAGAGCGGAGTAAGTGCCGGCGCATTCTGCCATGAATTTGTCGAGCTCCGCTTCGCGATCCGCGAGATCTTTCTCGTATTTCGCCTTCACCGCCGGGTCGGCGCTCGACTGGCCGATCTCGGGTAGATCCTGCGGCTCTTCGCTCGAATTCAGAACGCCGTGCAGTGCGTAGTAATCCTTCTGCGTGAGCGGATCGAACTTGTGATCGTGGCAGCGCGCGCACCCCACGGTGATGCCCATCAAACCACGCGAAATGACATCGATCCGGTCATCGATAATATCGTTGATGTTGTTCAGGAACCGGCGCCCGACGAGCAGGAAGCCCATCGCTGCGAGGTCGGGATCGTTCGGTCCGACGAGTTTGTCGGCCGCGAGCTGCATGGTGACGAATTTGTCGTAAGGCAGATCCTCGTTCAGCGCGCGGATGACCCAGTCGCGATACGTGTAAGCGAACGGATACCGGCGCTCTTCTCCGCCCGCGAGGTAGCCCTTCGTGTCGGCGTAACGCGCCACGTCGAGCCAATGCCGCGCCCAGCGTTCGCCGTATTGCGCATCGGCCAGCAGGCGATCGACCACTTTGGCGAACGCGTCGGGCGATTTGTCTTTCTCAAACTCCGCCACTTCCTCTTCGGTCGGCGGAAGGCCGATGAGGTCGAACGTCGCACGGCGGATCAGCGTCCGTTTGTCGGCCTGCGGCGAGAGCGTGAGCCCGGCCTTTTGCAGACCGGCGCCGATGAACGCATCGATCGGCGTTTTCGCGTCCGGCACCTGCGGCACGGCGACCTTTTGAACTGCCTGATATGACCAGTGCTTTTTCGCGGCTTCCTGCGCGCTGGGCGTCGCGGGTTTGTCGCTTTCCGGCCACGGCGCTCCCATCGCGACCCACTGCTCCAGCGCCTGGATCTGATCGTCCGGCATCTTCGGCTTCTTCTCCGGCATCTTCGAGTCGCCGATGTGCTTGATCGACTTGATGAGCGAACTCTCGTTCGGTTTCCCCGGCACCAGCACCGGCCCGAGATCGCTGCCTTTGAGGATGGCGGAGAGCGAATCGACGCGCAGCTCGGCCTTCTGCTTCTCCGGCCCATGGCAGGAGTAGCATTGTTCGGACAGGACCGGGCGCACCTTCTTCTCGAAAAATTCGATCTGCTCCGGGCTCGGCGTGGCGAAACCGGTGGTGGCGGCGGCGATAGTGAAAAGAGTCAGCGAGAGCTGGCGCATTGTTGTCTCGAATCTAATCCATCCAAGCCGCGCGGGCTTGGGGAATTTTGCTTGGCGCGTAAACGCTGCCGGGCCTTTTCTGAAGGCCTACTCGTGTCTTAGTGACTCGATCGGGTCCAGATTGGCCGCCTTATAGGCAGGGTAACTGCCGAAAACGACACCCACGAGCGAACAGATGGCTAAACCGATGATCGCCCAATCGGCGGGGAAGGCAGGCGGCAATTTCAGCAGGTAAATCGCGAGGGCATTCGCGCCGGCCATGCCAAGCAGCACGCCCGCGATTCCGCCGATTTCGCACAGCACCACGGCTTCTACGATGAACTGCACGAGGATGTTGCGCTTGCGCGCGCCGATCGCCCGGCGAACCCCGATCTCCCGCGTCCGCTCGGTCACGGAAACAAGCATGATGTTCATAATGCCGATGCCCGCCGCCACCAGCGAGATCGAGCTGACGATGGCCAGGCCCGAGCGAATGGCGAAAGTGACCTGCTGGAACTGCGCGATCATCGAGTCGCTGGAGATCATCTCGAAGTCCTCCTCCTTCCCCGGCGCCACCTTGCGAATCGCCCGCATTGCCCCGCGGGCCTGCTCCATCGTTTCGATGAACGCACCCGGCGAAGCCGCCTGCACCGCGATCGAAATGTCACGCCGCCGGCCGAAGCGGTTTAGTCCGGTCGTGATGGGGATGACCATCAGCCCACGCTCCTCTTCGCTCCCGGACACTTGCTGGAGCACGCCGACCACGGTGAAGGTGAGCGCGGAATACTTCACGTGTTCGCCCACCGCCGAACTCTGGCGGAACAGCGCCTTGGCCACGGTATCGCTCAACACGCAGACATCGCGCCCGGAATCCACATCGCTTTCCAGCAGCGCGCGGCCTTCCACGATGTTCCAGTTCGCGGTCGGGAAGCTGCCCGGCGTCGCGCCTTCCATCTGCACATTCGGGGGCGTCTTTGCGTAGCGCGAACTTAGCTCGACTCCGCCCATCAGCCCCGAGCGAAAGCCCACCTGTGTTGCCAGCGTGGCTTTCTTTTGAAAGGCCTGCGCCTGCGCGAGCGTGATCGGCTGGCGTCGCAGAAATTTCATGAATCCTTCCGGTCCGCCGAAATATGCGCCTGGCATCCGTTGAATGGCAAAGGTCTGCCCGCCGAGTTGCCCGAGTTCACCCTCGATCTTGTTCTTCATCGCCCGCATCGCCGTCATTACAAGGATGATGGAAAACACGCCCACGAGCACGCCGAGCAGGGTCAGCGCCGAGCGGAGCTTGTGCGATGCGATGGCCTCCAGCGCCATGCGCACACTTTCGCGGAATTCGATCAGCGTGCGTTTCATGATTTGAGCAACATGCGATTCATGTGATGCCGATCATATGTGATGCCGATCAGGCCCAACGGGCCGACATAAGCCAGCCCAAGGCAACGCCTTGGGTAACCCGCCCCATACGATTCAGCCCCAACGGGGCGAGACAAGGGGTGTCCCGCCCTTTCATGGTTGGGTCCACCAATCGATCGCAACTCAGGGCGTTGCCCTGGCCCTTTGGGCCAGAGGCATTTCATGGACGCGTCAATCATTCCTCAACGCCTCCACTGGAGTCAGTCGCGCAGCGCGCCACGCGGGCAAAAATCCCGAAATCACGCCCGTCGCCAGCGCCACCGAAAGCGCCAGCAGCACCACGCCCGGCGAAAGCGTCACGGTGGACAAAAACCGTTTCCCCACTTCCACGAGCACGCGTGCGATCACCAGCGCGATGACCCCGCCGATCAGCGAAATACTCGCCGCTTCGATGAGGAACTGCAGCAGGATCGTTCGCCGCCGCGCGCCGAGTGCCTTGCGCAACCCGATCTCCGCGGTCCGCTCCGCCACCGACACGAACATGATATTCATGATGCCGATCCCGCCGACGAAGAGCGACAGGCCGGTGATGAAAAACCCCGACGTTGCGATCACTCCCGACACTTTGCGGAATCGCTCCATCAATTCCTCCTGCTGATTGATCGCAAAATCGTCCGGTTGCCCCGGAGGCACACGCCTGATCTTCCGCATCAGCCCGCGCAGGTTTTCGCGCACGATTTCCACCCGCTTCGGATCGCCCACTTTCACCTGAATGGTGCAACTCGGGTCGGCGCGGAAGCCGGTGAACATTTTGCGCAGCGGGATGATCACCTGGCTGTCGAGATTGATCTGCCCGAGCACGCTGCCGCGCCGCTCGACCACGCCCACGATTTCCAGCGCCTCGCTCATCACCCGCAGGCGTTTTCCGATCGGCGACTCGTGGATGAACAGCTTGTCCGCGATGTCCGCCCCGACCACGCACACGTCGCGATTTCCCGCCGCCTCCGCTTTCGTCAGGAATCGGCCCGCCGAGAGCGTGATGCCACCCGTGACGAGGTATTGCTCATTCGTGGCGATGAGCGTGACCATGCTGGAGCTGCGGTTTTTGTAGCGCACCGAATCGATCCCCTGAAACACCGTCGGTGCAATTCCCAGCACGCCGTCGAGTTCCCGCTCCACCGCGCGCACCTGCGCAAACGTGATGCGTTGTCGCTTCACCTGTTCGGCCCATTTCGTGTCTGAATCGATGAACCATTCTCGCTGCGACACGTGCAGCACATCCGTTCCGAGAAATGACACCGCTTCGCTGAATGCGGTATCGAGCCCGGTGATGGCCGTGGCCATCGCCGTGACCGTTACCACTCCGATCACCACGCCCAAGGTCGTCAGGATCGACCGCAGCGGATTGCCCCGGATCGTCTCCGTCGCGATGCGGAATCCTTCGACGAGCTCGGAGTGGAGACGCATCGTCAACGGGCGGGTTCGTCGCTTTCCACCAGCCCGTCGCGGATGCGAATGATCCGGCGAGCGTGCCGGGCGACTTCTTCTTCGTGCGTCACGATGATGAGCGTGTTGCCCTTCGCGGCGAGGTTCTCGAATAACTCCAGAATCTCTTCCCCGGTGCGGCTGTCGAGATTCCCGGTCGGTTCATCCGCGAGGAGAATGGACGGCCGGTTCACCAGCGCCCGCGCGATGGCCACGCGCTGCCGTTGCCCGCCGGACATTTCGTTCGGCCGATGCCCCACGCGCGCCGCCAGCCCTACATCGCGCAAGGCATTCAGAGCGATCTCGCGCCGCTCCTCGGGATCGGTCCCGGCATAGACCAGCGGCAGTTCCACGTTCCGCAAGGCGGTGGAGCGGGGGAGGAGATTGAACGTCTGAAACACGAACCCGATCTCGCGATTGCGAATGTCCGCCAGTTCGTCGTCGTCCATCTCCGCGACCTGATGCCCGTTCAACTCGTAGGTGCCCGAGGTCGGCGTATCGAGACAGCCGAGCACATTCATCAGAGTCGATTTGCCTGATCCCGACGGCCCCATGATCGCGACATATTCGCCCCGTGCGATGTCGAGCGAAACACCCCGCAGCGCATGGATCGTTTCGCTGCCCATGTCGTAGCTGCGGCAGATTTCGATGAGACGAATCAGGCTCATGAGGCGCGCCGGCGGCGCAACGTCGTCCTCATCACTTTTTCTCCCCGCCCACTTTCACTTTCTTCCCGTCCTCCAGATCCTTCGAAATTGCCTTATACCCGCCGGAAATCACCGGCTGCCCTTCGGTCAAGCCCTCGACGATCTCGAAGTAATCGTTGTCGCTGATTCCCGGTTTCACCTTGGCCAGCTTCGCGATGCCATTCTCATGCAGGAAGACCACTTCGGTCGGTTTGCTCGCGCCTTTCGGCAGGCGCGTCGTCACCGATTGAATCGGCACCGCCAGCGCGTTTTTGCGGGAGCGCGTCTCGATTTCCGCCGTCACGCTCATCCCCGGGCGAAACGCTTCCCGGTCGTCCATGCGAATGCGCACGTCGAATTTTGGCGCATCCTGTGTGGCGGCCATTCCGGTTGAATTGCTGCTGCTCGAACTCGAGCCGCGCGACGCATTCGCAATCGCCACCACCGTGCCGCCGAACTTGCGATCCTTGAACGCATCCACGTCCATGCGCACGTGCTGGCCGGCCTGCACCAGCACCACGTCGATTTCGCCCACATCCACCCGCGCTTCCATCGCGTTGAGATCAGCCACGGTCATGATCTCCGTGCCCATGTTGAACGAAGTGCCGAGCACGCGCTCGCCGAGCTGCGAACGCAGCCGCGTCACCGTCCCGTCGATCGGCGCCACGATTTTCGTCTTCGATAGATCGTCCTCCGCTTTATCCAGCGCGAACTTTGCCTGCGCGACTTGATGCTTCGCATTCGCCACGCGCAACCGCGCGAGATCGAGCGCCGTCTTCATGTCCTGCATTTCCTTCTCGGGAATTAGCCGGCTCTTCGAGAGCGCTTCGTTGCGATGGAAATCCGCCTCCGCCTTTTCCAACTCCGCCTCCGCCTGGCTCGAGCTCCCGATGGCGAATTGGTAGCTGGCTTCCGCCGAATTGCGGCTGGCGAGATAGTTGTCCGGCTTGATCTGCACGAGCAGATCGCCCTTCTTCACCGTCTGCCCCTCCACCACCGGCAGATCCACGATTTCCCCCGCCACTTCCGGGCTGATGAGCACCTGCGTGGCCGGCTGGAGCCGCCCATTGGCGACCACGACCTCGGTCAAATCGCGCCGCGTCACTTTATCGACTGTGATCGGAATCACCTCATCCCCCGAACGCCCATAACGAAATGCCAGCCCGCCCCCCCACGACGAGGACGAGCGCGAGGACGATCAGCAGTTTGCGGTGGCGCTTCTTGGGTTTGGGCATCTGGGGAGAAAAGAGCGGATTACCTCGCGTGTGGTTACACGCTGTCAATGCAGGGATAAGGCGTCCGCGTAGCGTTTGGAGTCCCGCCTTCAGGCGGTTTGTTAGGAGTTCCGGCTTCAGCCGGTTCTGCCTGAGGGCGAGAACTGAAACGAATCGGCTGAAGCCGGAACTCCGAACAGCCTACGCCAGCAAGTCCTCGATCTTCCGCTGCTTCTCCCGCGCCTGTGCGTAGAGCTTCGCGTAAGCAGGGCGCGGTTTTACCGGCGGGCCAAACTTTGTCGCCGCCGGCGTCTCGCCGATCTGCTCCAGCGCGTAGATGGCCGCCCCGCGGATCGACGCCTCCATTTCTTCGCTGGG
This sequence comes from Chthoniobacteraceae bacterium, assembly GCA_044226525.1. Classification (GTDB taxonomy): domain Bacteria; phylum Verrucomicrobiota; class Verrucomicrobiia; order Chthoniobacterales; family Chthoniobacteraceae; genus VFJQ01. The sequence continues at coordinate 133,737 of JBGAGV010000004.1, forward strand.
GTAGAGCGGCTGGCCGAACACATCCGCGAGCCGTTGTAACGCTTGCGCACTGCGCAAAATGCCGCCGCTCACGATCAGCTTCGGCACGGTCTTCTCCGTGGCAAAAATCAGTTCCCCGATTCGCGCCAGCCGTTGGTAACTCGCCTCCGCGATCGCCTGGAGCAGATCGAGCGCGGTGGTGTGATGCGTAATCCCCACGATCGCGCCCTGCTGCTCCTCGTTCCACTTCGGCGCGCGCTCCGCATTCCAGAAGGGCAGCACCGTCAGCCCCGGCACCGGACCGGGCCGCTGCGCCAGCTCCGCTTCGATCTCCGCATCGCTCGGCACCTTCAACTCGCGCAGGCACCACGCCCGCAGGTTACCCGCATTGCTGATCGCCCCGCCGACGAGATACCGCCGTGCATCCACCCGGTAACACGACACGCCGAACGGCGCCCGCGGCGTGCCCGTCTCGCGGATGACCCGCAGCGCCCCGCTCGTGCCGAAATTGATCGCCGCAATGCCCGGTCGTGTCGCCCCGGACCCCAGATTGCTTGCCGCCCCATCGCCGATGCCCGGAAACCACGGCACCCCCTTCAGCTCCGGAAATTGCCGCGCCAGCTGTCCCGCCACCGGCAGCGAGGCATCGCTCAGCGGACGCAGCCGCGCCGTCGTCAGCCCGCACGTTTTCAGCAACTCCGCGTCCCACTGCATCGTGGCCGGATTAAAAAGCCCCGTGCCCGTCGCCATGCCCAGTGCGCAATGCGCATCGCCCGTGAGCTTGAGCTGGAGCCACTCCGCGGGCGACATCCATTGATGCACCCGCGCCCACAGCTTCGGCTGAGTGCGCCGCAGCCACGTGAGTTTCGCCGGCCAGAACGACGCCCGCACCATGCACCCCGTCCGCGTGTGCAGCGCCTTCTCGCCGAATTTCTCCCGCAATACCGCCGCATCGCCCCGGCAACGTGAATCCGCCCAAGTGTAAATGCGCGTGACCGGATCGCCCTTCGCGTTCACCCCGAGCAGCGAATGCCAGAAACTCGACACCCCGATCCCTGCGATCGGCCGCGTGCGCAGCGTCGGATCGCTCCGATACACCCGCATCGTCTGGTCGAGACAATGCCGGACCGCCGCGAGCAGCGCGTGTGGATCGAGCTCCGCCCCGCCATCGGGCGAGGTGATCAGCTTGTAAGTCTGCTGCGTCGTGGTCGGCAGAATCCGATTGGCCCGCCCATCGAACAACGCCGTGCGCGTCGAAGAAGTGCCAAGATCGAGAGCGAGAACGAGGTGAGAAGCCATCGCGGCGGGAGGAGACAGGATCGCCCGTCGTGGGACGAGGAAATTGTCGCATTGTTCCTGAAGCATTGAAATTCGTGAGCAGCGGCGCCAAGACTTTGGGATGTCTGAAACCTCCAGTTCCTCCAAAGTCCGGCAGAAAGCCTATGAGTTGCTTTCGGAAGCGACAAACGGCCTTCGCTATATGGACTTACATCGGAAGATCGCGGAGCTTTTCCCAGAAATTCCGCTAAACACCGTTCACGGATCGCTTCACAAATTCCGCACGAATCTTCCGCCTGACATCCAACTTGTTGCTAAAGGACTTTACCGGCATACGAAGTTCACGCAGGCGCAGGAGGCAGCGGCTATCGCGAAGACTCCCAAAATCAAGGAAGACGACTTTTACGAACCTTTCGCCGACTGGCTTGTCAACGATCTCGAGGAATGCACTAAGGCAATTGCGCTGGGAAAATCAAAGTTTGGAAGCAAATGGGGCACACCCGATGTGATCGGCGTCAGGACGCCGCGGCACAGCGACATCATCAAACCTCCGGTTGAGGTTACGAGTGTTGAATTAAAAATCGACACCCAGGGACTGATCACCGCTTTTGGGCAGGCCTGTGCCTACAAGCTCTTCTCGCATCGCTGCTACATTGTCGTTCCAAAAACGAGCCAGCAAGAGGACAGAGATCGACTCACCGCTTTGGCGCAAATCTTCGGTATAGGATTGGTGTTGTTTGACGCAGACAACAAGAGCCAGCCTGACTTCGATATTCAGGTCCGCGCTGCGCGTAATGAACCTGACTATTTCTACGTGAACCAGAATCTCAAGTTGGTAGAGGACGATTTGTTCGGGTGATAGCGGGTAGGAGCTGGGCACGAAGGAGAGCGAGTTGTTGCTGTTCGGCCTTTTACCCGCGGTGGAAGGTGGGGTTGGGGGCGCACGAGCAGCCTGAAGACCGAACTCCACCCCGCAAAACGAGGAAACCAGAAATCTGCTGGCGAGGCGGGGCGGGGTTGGTCACAGTGATCCTCCCTCCGAATCCTTCAATATTCACAACCACAACCCACCCTCATTGATTCAATGACCAAATACGGCCTCAATATCCCTGATTCGGGCGCGCTCGATTTCGTGTCGCTCGGCGCCCTCGTGCATCGCCTCGACCCGGGCATCATTCCTTTCCGCAAAGCGACGCATTGCGACATCCACGTGAGCGGTGGCGAGTTCAATGTGGCGGCGAATCTGTCGGACTGCTTCCGCCTGAACACGGGCGTGGCGTCGGCGATGGTGGATTACCCGATCGGCGACCTGATCGCGGAACGCGTGCGGGCGATGGGCGTGAAGCCGTTCTACAAGAAGTTCAAGCACGACGGTGTGCGCGGGCCGAACATGGCCACGGTGTATTCCGATCGCGGCCAGGGCGTGCGCGCCCCCGTGGTGTTCTACAACCGCAGCAACGAAGCGGCGGGCCAGCTCAAGGCGGGCGATTTCAACTGGAGCGAGATCTTTGCCGGCGGCGTGCGCTGGTTCCACTCGGGTGGCATTTTTGCGGCGCTCTCGGACACGACGGGCGAAGTGATCATCGAAGGCATGAAGGCGGCGAAGGCCGCGGGCGCGGTGACGTCGTTCGACCTGAACTATCGCCAGAAGCTCTGGGACATCTGGGGCGGCCACTCCAAAGCGGTCGAGACCCTCGCGCGCATCGTCGAGCACGTGGACGTGCTCGTGGGCAATGAAGAAGACCTCCAGAAGGGCCTCGGCATCGAAGGCCAGGACGTGGAGTCGAAAGGCAAGCTCGACCCGACCGCGTTCTTTGCCGTCATCGAAAAAGCCGTGAAGAAATTCCCGAAGGTGAAGGTTGTCGCGACCACGCTGCGGGAAGTGCACTCCACCAACCGCCACACTTGGGGCGCGGTCGCGTGGATCGACGGCAAGACCTATCAGTCGCCGGCGTGTGAACTCGACGTGGTCTGCCGCATCGGCGGCGGCGACGGTTATGCCGCGGGCTTCTTCTACGGCCTGCTCACCGGCGCTTCGGAAGAAGAGGCCGTGAAGCTCGGCTGGGCGCACGGCGCGCTGCTGACGACCTTCCCCGGCGACACGTCGATGGCGACGGTCGAGCAGGTGAAGGCCTTCGCGAAGGGCGGCAGTGCCCGCGTGCAGCGCTAAGCATCGCAGCGAGAAAAATTACCAAAAGGGCGCGGAGCAATCTGCGCCCTTTTTGCTGCCGTCGATTGACCGCGACTACGGGGAGGTGGTATCCCGCCAGCTTCAACTAACAAGGAGGCCCTATGGAACACACCAACGCACATCAAGAAGCCCCCTTTTTTCGAGCGCACCAGCAAGCGCCGTAAAGGGTTCCCCTCCGAGACGCAGGTCAAACGCGGCCGGCGGATTGTCCATGGCAACAAGGAGCTGATCGAGAAGCTCGGACGCAACGATCCGTGCCCGTGCGGCTCGAATCGCAAATTCAAGCACTGCTGCATGCGGTCTGGCCGGTTTTGACGGCGAGCCGCGGAATTACTTTTTTCCGCGAGTGAGGAACAGCTCGGACGTGAAAAGGGCGCGGAGTGATCCGCGCCCTTTTTTTGATATGAGTTGTGCCTCCGTTTAGTTCCCGCCCGGCTTGGTAAGAAAGCCGCTATCCGCCAGCCATTCGGTCAGACGATGCGTCCAGTTCTGAATGGACGTGAACTTGGACCGGCTGCCCATGCCGAAACCGTGCGCGCCACGGGCGTAGAGATGCACTTCCACGGGGAGATGCGCGGCTTCGTATTTGGCGAGCTGATCGAGGACCGGCTTCACGTGGCTCACGTCATCATTTGCCACCAGGAAGAACGCGGGCGGAGCATCGGCGGGAATGGGGCCTTCCGGCACGCCGAGCGGGCCGGGATAAATGGAGATCTGGAAATCGGCGCGGCTGCTGGCGCGGTCGATCGGATCGGCCGCGTTCGGATCGCCCTCCGTGGGGCTGTAAACGACCATCGCGACGACTTCGCCCCCAGCGGAGAAGCCCGCGATGCCGATGCGCTTCGGGTCGAGATTCCACTCGGCGGCGCGGGTGCGAATCACGCGCATGGCGCGCTGGCCGTCCTGGCGCGGATGGATGTCGAGCGAATAGGGCGACTTCTCTTCGCGCGGCAGGCGATGCTTGAGCACGAAGCAGGTAACGCCGAGATCGTTCAGCAGCTTTGCGGGCTCCATGCCTTCGCCGCCAAAACCGAGCTGGCGATGTCCGCCGCCGGGAACGATGAGCACCGCGGCGCCGTTCGCCTTGTCCTTCGGCGCGGGGAAGACGGTAATGGACGGATTGTTCACGTGCGTGACCGACGTGCCCTTGATGACCTCCGGCTCGTCCTTGAGGTTTTCGAAGCCCGGCGCTCCTTTCTCCCAGAGGTGGATGACGAGCGGCTCATCCGCACGCGCCGAAGCGAGCGGGGACGTGAGAAGGGCAAGGGGCAGGAGGAAGGCGAGACGTTTCATGCGGCTGCCTTTCTGCTCACACCTCGGACGGCTTGAAAAGAGCGGATTCGCGCCAGCTCTCGCGGGCCTACTTCCACGAAGCCAGCCACGCCTGAGCGCCCGCCGCATCGCGGGTGACGATGTTCAGCACATTGCACTCGCCGACGAAGGGCGACTTGGTGAGGACGACGGTTTTCATGCCGGCGCCAGGGAGGGCGAAATCGGTCGGGAAAATTTCCCCGCGGACCTGATCGAGCATGAGCACATTATCCTGCGGTGTGCCCAGCAGGACGAGATCGACGGCGGCGGTTTTCCACTGCGGAAAACGATGCGGCGAACGGGCCGGTTGCAGGCTCTCGACGACATCACCGGGCGCCGCGTGGCCGAGGCGAGCCTTGCGTCCGGCCTGCGTGAAGCGGGCGACGATCTGTTTCGCCGCTGCAGCAAACGCCGCGTCTTTTTCCTGCGCGGGTGTGAGGGCGACGACCAGTGGCACCTGCTTCCGCCCCGCGAATTTTTTCAGCTCCGAATCGAGTGACGCAGGCGAGCGCTTCGGTCCGGCCTCGATGGCGACCGGTTCGGATTGTTTGCCGCTAAGCAGTTCGGTGGCGATGATGCGATTGCCCGAGCGCGCGTTGACTGGCGTGGCGTCGTCGCTCACCGCGGAAACTTTCGTCACCAGCGTGTCGTCCTTGAAAAGGCTGATCTCCACCGGCACGCCGCGCAGGGCAGCGCCGTTTTCCGCTTTCACATCCACATAGATGCGGCCCGGTTCGGCGCGAAGAGAAACCGTGGCCACTTCCGCCGTTGGCAGCGCGAACCACTGAAAGCCGTCTTTCGTGAAATCGACCGTGGCCGCTTCCTCGGGGGGGAGCAGCTTCTGCCGGCGCACGTCGTAGATGGGGCGCTTGGTGTGCCAGGCGAGGGGAGCGGTGCGCGGCTTGACGTAAAGGCTCGCGTTCGCCTTTGTCTTCCACACTTCGGGTTTGCTTGCGCGCGGGTCGGCGGGGCGCACCAACTCCTTTGCTTCGTCGCCCTCGGCGAAGGCCCAGTTCAGCGCGGTGACATAGATCGTGTCGCGCACTCGCGCCGGCACCGCCCACAGCGTCGGGTCTTCGCTCGTGGCGACCGGCGTATCGATCCCTTCGAGCGCGGCGCGCAGTCTGGTGATGTTTTCCTGATTGCGCGCGAGCAGGCGCGGCGTGGCGTCGAGTTCGCTCTGCGTGACGTAGGACGGGACGCGCAGGCCGGTCGCTTTGCCCGGGACCGGGCTGGTCGATTCGTCGTCGAGGAGAATGCGTCCACCGCGATCGACAAACTGCTGCAGCATCGGCTCAAGGCCTTTGCCCCAGCTCCAGCTTCCGTCGTCCGGATTCAATCCCACGAGCAGGATCGCCTTCATCGAAGGCGGCAGCGGACCGCGCACGAGTTCCTGGTAGGTGATCACCCGCGCCGGCCAGCCCGCTGCCTGGCAGAGCCACAGCGCCTCGGTTACTTTGCCTTCGTGCGAACCGTGCAGGAGTTGATCGAGCGGCGCATTTTCGTTGGTATTCACCGGGCGTTGCACGGCTTCGAGCGCGCCGAAGAAAACGCCGACCGTCGCTTCCGGCACCGTGGCGGCATAGGCCGCGCCGTAGCGTTCGATCCACCCATTCAGCTCCGTCTGCGCGGCGGCGATTTCGGGTCGCACGTATTCGTTGCCGACCGTCGGAAGGTAATTGGTGCCGATCCCGCGCACGCCGCGCGTGAGGGCGAGGGCGTAGGCGCGCTGCATGGCTTCGCGACCGAAAAACAGTTTGTTGTTATCCACCAGCGCCCATGTCGGCGTGGCGGGATGGTAGCTGCGCAGGCGATCGAGCAGCGCGACGAGATGCATCGGTTTGGACGAGTGCAGCGCGTTCATGTCATAAGCCTGCTGCACACGCAGTCCCTCGAACATCACCCGCCCGGGCACCGACGCCCACGGCCAGCCGCCCCGCGCTCCGGCGCCGGGTGAAGAGCCGAACGAAGCCGTCGTGAAGACCTGATTGGCATCGACCTCGCGCACCGCTTCGGCGAAGTAGCCGTATTGGCGGAAGGCGTTGTCGTAGCGTGAGACGTGGCGCAGGAAATCGGCCTGCGTTTTCGCGGGTTGCTCAAAGGACATCTCGGCGGGTCCGAGCGTGGCGGCGCGCGGAATGACCGGCTGCGCATTGCCCGCGAAAGCGAGCATCGCTTCGCCCCAGGGCCGATCCGGATTCGGCGCGACCTTGGGCGCGAGCGCGAGGTAACCGGCGTTGTCTCCACCGATCATCAGGCCGAGAAAACCGGGCACGCGTGCGAATCGCTGCGCGGTGAGCTGGAGCGAACGATAGAGTGGCTGATGCCAATCCGGCAGCGTGTGCGCGAGCAGGGCGAGGCTCGGGTGCTGCAAGTCGGGGCGCGTCCAGCTCTGGTCGTATTCGAAGCCCATCCGCACGCCGTGACGCGCGAGCGCGGCGCCGCGACTTTCGAGCGATTCGAGATCGCCCGGCGCGGGCAGGGCGGAGACGGGTTCAAAGATGGCGTTAAACCCCAGCGCGCCGACCTGCGCGGCGTAATCCTCCGTCTTCATGCCCTTCTTCCAAAAGCCGCCGCTCATGCCCTGCGGCAGTCCGGCGGCGTAGAGGGTGAGCGGCGAGTAATGCGGGCGCGTCGCCATGGGCGTGAGCTTCGGTGCGGCGGGCGGCTGGTATTTCGCCGCTGCCGCCGTGTCGGCGGCCCACTCGCGCGGATTGGGAAATTCCTCCGCCCGCGCCGGTGTGTAGATGTGCACCTTCGGCCCGTCACCCGGCAGACGGGTATCGACCGCGAGCGGGCGCTCGACCGGATTGCCCAGCTTCACCGATTGCAGCCCCACGGCACATTTCACCGGCCCGCGCCCGTCGATCGTCAGCTCATACGGTTTGCCGTTTTCATTCGCGGGCAGCAGCAGCGTGAGCGAACGCCACGGTCCGTCGTTCTGGTAAATGACCGCGCCATCGTTTTTCAGGATCACGTTTTTGACCTGCGGCCCGCCTTCGCTCTCGATGCGCAGTGGGAAGAGCCACAACTCATAGCGCCCGCTCGCGTCGATGCCCGTGGCGCTGCATCGCGCGGTGGGATCGGCGGTGTAGAGATGTTTGCGATTTGCCAGCCACGCGACCGGGCGAAACCAGTGGTTGCCCGGCTGGACCACTTCGTCGCTCTTTTGCTGAAAAGGCGAGAGCGCCTCATCGCCGCGCCGCAGCCGCATCGGCGCGCGCTCGACCGGAGCGAGGCGAAAGGCCGGTTTGCCGTTCAGCTTGAACTGCGGCCAATCGACCGCTTCCGCACCTTCCCTGCGCTTCGCGAGCTGGCGAGTCGGCGCATAGCCGTCACCCAGGCCGCGGGGCAGGTCGTAGCGGACGAGCAGCAATTCGCCGGTAAATTCGGGCTGAGCCGGTTTTTCCTGGGCGCAGACGAAGGTGCTGAGAGCACAAGTGATGAGGAAGGAACGGAGGAACATGGCGCGGGAAGTGGAGTCAAACGCCCGGCGGGCGCAGATGCAATGTTGAGGAACGACTTAGACGCAGTCTCCGCAACTGGCAGCTTGGGGGGCTTCTCTTTTTTCCTAAAGCCTCGCCTCGAGCGCCGCGAGTTCGTCGATCAAATCGATCGGGCTGGGAGAGGTCCGCAACATCGCTTCGTTGGCCGGGTCGCGCAGCGTGCGGGTGAGCAGACCCACGATCCGCAGATAATCCTGCGCCATCGCCTGCGGCAGCCCGAGGCAGAAAATGTAACGCACTGGCTGTGGGCAATCCGGAAAGACGATACCGCCGGGCGAAATGCCGATGCTCATCACCATCGTGCTGACCGCCTCGGTGCGCGCGTGCGGCAGACAGAAAGCGAAGGGGCTGTCCTGATCCGCCAGACACGGCGCCGAGCGGAGCAGACCGGCGAGCAAGGCATCCCAATCGAGGACGGCTGGCGCACCTTGAAGCAACCCCGCGGTTTCCCGAATCGCCGCCTCGGGAACGGTCGCGGCCAGCGCGAGGCGCACACGTTCCGGACGCAAGGTGTCGGCGATCGAGAGCATGGTTAAGTCGGAATCCGGAATTCGGAACTCGGAACGAATTGTGGCGGGCGCGCTGGGAAATTTCCGCGTTTCTCGTTCCGACTTCCGCGTTTCATACCGCCGTGCCGCTCCACTTCAGCTTCTGCCGCAGCACTTCGAAAAAGGTCGTTCCCGGCAGCGTGGCGAAGCGCAGATGCTGCTCCGCCTTGGTCAGGCGCAGGGTTTCATTCGTGCTGACCGGCATGGGCTGCTGGCCGTCGATTGTCAGGAAAATATCGTGCGCGTCGTGCTGGCCTTTGATCTCGATCACGCTGTGATCGCTCACGATCACCGGGCGCATGGTCAGCACGTGCGGACAGATTGGCGCGATGACGAACACGCCGCTATCCGGCGTCAGCACCGGGCCGCCAGCGCTCAGCGCATAGGCCGTCGAGCCCGTCGGTGTCGCGATGATGAGTCCATCCGCGTTATATTCCGTGAGCCACGCGCCATCGATCGATACGTCCAGCTTGATGAGCTGCGAACGTTCGCCACGGCTCATCACCGCGTCGTTCAACGCATACCCCGCCGAGCGCACGACGCCGCCCGTAATCAGCTCGATGCGCAGCCGCGTGCGTTCCTGGATGCAATACCGCCGCGTCGCGATGCAATCGACCGCTTCCCGCCAGGCCGCGCTGCCGAGGCTGGTGAGAAAGCCGAGCGAGCCGAGATTGATCCCAAACACCGGCGGCGTCGGGTCGCCGCAATCGCGCACCGCTTCCAGCAGCGTGCCGTCGCCACCGAGGATCAGCAGCAGCTCACAGCGCCGCGCCAGCTCCGACCGCAGGTAACCCGGGTCTTCGCCGAGCAACGTCGCCGTCTGCGCATCGAGCAAGGTCTCGATGCCGCGCTCGCGCAACAGCCGGGCGACGCCGGGCAGAATCTCGGAAGCCCCTCGCTTGGAGGTGTTGGCGATCAGGCCGACTACAGGAGCGGACATGGGAAAAACGGACGCATGTGGGCGCTTCGATACACATTTCTGCCGCCGAGGTCACATTTCTTTCTATCGGACCTTCCCCGTCCTGCTCGTGCTCCTGCTCGTGCTCCTGCTCGTGCTCCTGCTCGTGCTCCTGCTCGTGCTCCTGCTCGAATTTTCTGCCGCCGATTACGAGCACGAGCACGAGCACGATTACGAGCGATCCCGTGGCTGCGCTGTCGGCTGCGCTCAATATCCAGCCCGCCGCGGGCGCTTCCCATCCCGAAACCAGCGCCCACCTCATCCTCCGGTTGGACAATTCCTCACTTCCCATCCATGAAGCGCGCCCGTTTCGGATTCTTTCCACACATGAAATCTGCCGCCGTCCTCCTCGCTGCCTCGTTCGCTACCGGCCTCGCCGCCGACTTCCCGCAATGGCGCGGCCCGTTGCGCAATGGCATCATCCCGGATTCCCCCAAGCTCCTCGACAACCTCGCCGCCGCTCCCTTGCGCGAACTCTGGGAGAGCGAAAAAATTCCCGCCAACGATGAAGGCGGTCTCGCCAGCCCGGTCGTGGCCGATGGCAAAGTCTATGTCGCCGTCATCTGGCATCGCGACGAGCCGAGCGAAACCCGGCAGATCAACGAGATCGTCACCCGCCAGCTCGGCTGGCAAAACCCTTCCTCGCTCGGCAAGGAACTCGTCGATAAAATCGAACAGACTCGCGAAAACCTCGACCCCAAGCTGCGCGGCGGGAAGCTCGATGAGTTCACGCAAAAGTTCATCGAAGAAAACCTGAACAAGAAGCAGAAGCAGCTCTTCTCCGGCTTCGTCGGCGGACGGTTCAAGAAAGGCAAACTCGCCATGCCGCTCGATGTCCTCCAGGTCCTCGACAAACAGACCGACCGCACCTTCGCCAACGAGGCCGAGATGAAAGCATGGCTCGACGCCCAGGGCTGGAGCGACGCCATCAAGGCCCAGATCGTCGCCGCGGTCCCGCCGACCGTGCGCAAGGCAAACGACGCCATCGTCTGCCTCGATGAAGCCAGCGGCAAAACCCTTTGGCAGACCTCACTTCCCGGCGCCCCGCTCGGTCGCGGCGCGTCTTCCACCCCCGTCGTCGCCGACGGCAAAGTCTATGCGATCGCCAGCACGCGCGTCTGGTGTGTGGACGCTGCCACCGGCAAAGTCGCGTGGGAAACACCGCTCCCCGGCAAACGCGCTATCGGTTCTTCACCGCTCCTCGTCGGCGACCGCCTCGTTGCGAACATCGACCGTCTCGTCGCCTTCGATGCACAGACCGGCAAGGAAGTGTGGAAGCAGGAGAAAGCCGGCGGCGGCAATTCCTCGCCCGTGGTGTGGAAAGCCGGCGATCAGACCTTCATCCTCTGCAATGGGCGGGCCGATCTCGCCGCCGTTGATCTCAAAACCGGCGCCATTGCGTGGACCGCGCCCGGCGGCGGCGACAGCACTCCCGCCATCTCCGGCGAATCCCTCGTCGTGCAGACCCGCAAGCCCGAGCTCGGCCTCGTCTGCTACGCTCTCTCCACCGTCGGCGCCACGCAGCGTTGGAACTTTCCCATCGACGCCCTCCGCACCCAGAGCAGCCCCATCATCCACGGCGGCGCCGTCTATTTCATGGAGGACAACAACCACTATTGCTTCGACCTCGCGACTGGCAGCCAGCGCTGGATTCAATCCGCGCAATCCACCATCGCCAGCCCGGTCCTCGCCGACGGCAAAGTCTTCGTCCTCGCCAACAACGGCAACTCCCTCCTCGCCGTCAAAGCCGACCCCACCGCCTACACCGACCTCGGCCGCGCCACCGTCCGCGCCCAATGGGTCCCGTCCCCGTGCATCGCCAGCGGCAAGCTCGTCCTCCGCATGAAGGACAGCGTGAAAGCCTGGTCGCTCGAGCCCTGAGCGGAGACTCATTCTTCCCGTCCTTCCTATTCCTCCCATGCCCCCCCCGGGAAGAATGCGAAAAATGGGAAAAATAGCGCCCTACCCGCGCAACGCCCGGTCGAGCTCACGATACCGCACCGCCAACCGCGTGCGCCCGTCCGGCTGCGCCGGAAATCGCCGCAAGATTTCCCGGAGCGCCGCCGAAGCCCGCCCCGCTGCCCACGCGATCTCCTCACCGCCAGCGTCCACATTTTCGATCTGCTCACGAGCCACCGCCGCATAGACGGCGGGTCCCAGAATGTGCCGCGCCTGGTCCACCGTCGCGAGCGGGTGAGTATAAGCCGCGGACGCCGCGAGGCAGGTCGAGCGCGCCGCCGCCTTCGCTGCCGGATCGTCCACTTCCCGCGCCGCCGCCAGCGCAGCCAGCGCCAGCGTCCGCAACCGCGCCACCCGCTTCCCACCGCCCGCAAATTCCCGTGCACCCTCGATCGCTTCCCTCGGCCGCCCATCCTCTGGCACCTTCGCCTCAAAGAACCCCAGCACCCGCCCCGCACATTCCGCCGCCCACCGGCTCACCTTGCGGAGATCATCCAAGGTCAGCGTCATTCGGTCGGTTCGTCGGTGGAGGATAGGTAGCAACGCCTGACGCATCCGAGCTCAGTGAACCGCTCATGTCAGAGAAAAGGTGCCAACTCGTTTCAGTTGCTTGCCTCCATTGTATATCAGTGTCTCGGCGGTCTTGAAGTCGAGAATCTGGATGGACGAGGAAAGCGTGTCGCCGAACTCCGGGACAAGCCGATGCTGGATGAAGAAAAGAACATCGGTGACGGAAAACCAAGTGAGTGCCACGAGCTTTGGCGGGGTGAGATGAGTGCGAATAATCACGTAACGGCTGGGCTTGTTGCGTCCGAAGCCGGGCGGGATGGCGATGCCGTGGGCTGCGCAATATTCCGTGATGAGCTTTCGATAGGTTACAGCCATGGGGTTCGTTCCTTGGTGCGCGCGTCGTGGCGCGCGGAGCAGTTTGATGCGGCGCCTGATTAGGCGTTTCCGGTCTATTCACGAGGATGGGGCGAAACAAAGAGTGAGCCTGCTGAATGACGCCGCGCTCGGCACGCGAACGAGCACAGCGAAGACAACCAGCGAAAGCGGAATCGTGCGGATCATGTTTTCGGAACGTGCGAAGGAGTGCCTGAATTTGAATTCGGCGAAGAGAATGGTTCGGAGGCGTGGGCGCAAAACGGCGCACGAAAATTACGACCCGCTGGGATAACAGACCGCCGCGTCCGATCAAACGGCTGCACCGAAAATCGAAATCTCGAAGCTGCCTCGACTTTTTGATGCGACGTGGGAGCAGCTTTTCCGCGCACAGGGAGGACTCGGGGAGCCGCAAGCACATTCACGATACCGAGCGTGCCGGAAGGGCAGGGAGGAGCAAGCTCGGAATAAGCGGCTTTCCGGGTCCGGGGGATATGGTGCACCAAGTAGGACTTGAACCTACAACCCAGTGATTAAGAGTCACTTGCTCTGCCAATTGAGCTATTGGTGCCCGGATTGAGCGGGCGCGGAAACTAGCGAGACTCCGCAGGGGCTCAAGCGGTTTTTTCGTCCGATCCGGATTTTGCTCGAATGGTGAATCCGTTTTTGCCCCGGATGCGAAATCTCTAGCGTGAGGCGGAGTGTTGCCTTTTGGTGCAGGCCCGCATTTTCTTTTTAAACCCTTCATGAGCCAGAGTCAGCACCGAGCCCTTCTTGTGGCAGAAAGTTCAGGTCTTCAACTGTTCTACGGACAGGCCTTGGCGGCAAATGGCTTCGAGGTGCTGGTCGCGCCCGATGGTGAAACGGGACTCTCCTTTCTCCGCACACCGCAGCCCATCATCGTGGCGCTTGATCTTTTGCTCCCGGGCATGGGCGGTATTGAATTCATCCGCAATCTGCGCGTGCAGCGCTCCATGGCGCCGCCGCCCGTCGTCGTCCTGCCGCTGCTCGATACCGAGCTGGCCAATGCCGCCACCGAAGCGGGGGCCGCACGCATCCTCACGCGCGAGCAAGCTCCGCTGCGCACGATGATTCTCCTGGCTCATGCCCAGGCGCGCCTGCGCGGCGTGCCCACCGAGCCGCTCGTCCCCTCACCGGCGGAGTGGCTGCCTCATGCCCTCCTGCACGTGCGAGCCATGCGCGATGCCGTCCATGCCCTCACGCGCGATGCGGCCGATCCTTCCGCCACGCCGCAGCTTGTCCGCCATGCCCACGGTCTCGCGGAAATGCTCCACCTCACCGGTGCCGCCGGGGTGGCGGACTTTGCCACTGCGCTCGAATCGCTCGTGCTCGGCGTGCGCTCCGTCGGCATGGAAATGTCTCCCACCGTGCGGCAGACGCTCGGCCAGGCCGTCGATTTCATCGGTCGTCAGCTCGAGGAATTCCCCCCCGAAGCCGCGCAGTCCACCGAGGAATGCCGTATTCTCGTCGTGGACGATGACCCCTCCGTCTGCCACCTCGTCGAAGCCGCCCTCAGCATCGTGGGCCTGAAAACGCAGGTCGCCCACACGCCCTCCGGCTGTCTCCAGGAAGTCGCCAACGGCTCGTTCGATGTCGTCGTGCTCGATATTGGCCTGCCCGAGATGAGCGGCTTCGATCTGTGCACGAAAATCCGCGGCACCCCCGGCCACGCCAACGTGCCCATCCTTTTCCTCACCGGCCTCACCAGTTTTCAGAACCGCGCCAAATCCGTCCTCACCGGCGGCAACGACTTCATCTGCAAACCCTTCGCTCCCCTCGAGCTAGGCCTCAAGGTGCTTCTCTGGGTGCATCAGGGCCGGAAGGCGCCGTAGGGGCGCCGATCAAGGCGCGAGCCTGGGTTGGTGCGGGCGTGGAAGAGCAGCCACCTCCGGTAGGGCGCGCTGGCCCAGCGCGCCGCTCGGGACCAGCGTCCGAATGGGCAGGGGACGCCGCCCGATAAAAATTCCTCCAATCCTAAACGCGCCAGCCTCTCGATAGATGTGAGCTTCTACCACCGCTACTGGACCGTGCGGAAGCCTCCCGCCGCGAAGAACTACGTCTTTTGAAGAATCAGCGAAATCCCTGAAAAATCCGTTACTTTTCTTCTCCCAAAGAGTCATGCGCTTCGGCCCATCAAGTGCTTCTTACGATTTTTCTTGAAACGAAAAGCAACGTCTGGCGTATCAACTCCTTGAATCGTCCTCGCAATCGTTGCGTTTTCCTCCTTGCATCACCTGAAAACCCCGCGTAAACACCACGTTATGAAGCCTTCCACCCCGAACTTCACCCCCCTCGCTGCTGCCGCCATTCTCCTGGCCGCCATCGCCCCCAGCTTCGCCCAAACCACCGCCACGACCGATCCGGTGGGGTTCATGACGTTGAATGTTGCAGGTGGCACGGGAACGACTGCCAAGCTGACTATTACCTCTTTGGGTTTGACTAACCCCACGGCATATTCGGGCAGCGCGGAGACCGCAACCGGCGGCACCAGCACGATTATCGATGCCGATGCGACGTCGGGCTACGGGATCACCGTTTCTGCCTCGTCTCCCTATTACGTTGAGATCACGTCGGGCTCAGCGGCTGGCACGACCTACGACATCAGCAGCATCTCCGGCACGACGATCAATTTGGCCCAGAGTCTTGCGAATAGTGTGGCTGCGGGCGTCACTTTTAAGATTCGCGCGCATTGGACGATTGGAACAGTTTTTGGGGTGACGAACAGCGCCGGACTAACCGGTGGAACGGTTCTTACCGCCGACACAATCTCCATTTACAACGGCAGCGGTTACGATAGCTATTATTACAAAACTTCCGGCTTGGGGGGCACCGGTTGGCGTAAGACGACGGACTCCTCTACGCCCAAGCAGGACACGGTTATTTATCCGGATGACGGTCTAGTCATTTCCCGCAAGGCGGCCAGCGCTGTGCCGGTGGTAGTCACGGGCGCGGTGAAAATCGGCCAGACGTCGTTTCCGGTCCAGACAGGGCTAAACGTTCTGACCAATCCCAACGCGGCTGAAATGACGCTGAATTCGTGTGGGCTCTACACGACTAACGCGGCTACCGGTGTGGCGGGGGGGACGCTTCTCACGGCGGATCAAGTATCCTTGTGGAACGGCACTGGCTACGACACCTATTACTACAAGACTTCCGGCTTGGGTGGCACAGGTTGGAGAAACACCAATAATTCATCCACTGATGCGGGTCCGACCTCCATCCCCGCAGGAGCGGCTGTGATCATAAAACGTGGCGGCGCTGCGTTCAATTGGATCATTCCGCAGCATCCCGCCACCCTTTAATCTACCTTAATTCCCCCAAACCCCAACCACCCGTGAGACGCCAACTTTCTCTACTCTTTTGTGCTATCGCCGTTTCGGCTCAAGTCAAAGCCGCGACCATCACTTGGGGGGCTCAAATCGATGCCGGATTTGCGCTGCAAACGAACGTGATGCTTGAAGTCAATAGTCTGGTCCGGATTGGTCTGTTTGATGTCGATCTTACGACGGTTCAGGCGAATTCCGCAGACTTCAGCTATCTAAAAACTCATTTCGTCGAACTTGATACTGCTCGAATTGGCGATGGCGTTGCTGGCTCCGCCGGATTTGTGGCGGACTCGTTTACCCTCGACACGAAGGCCAGTTCGAACGCTTTGGGTGGTCAGTTGCTCTACGTATGGGCATACAAGTCCACCGACAATACCAGCGTGACTCAAAGTATTAACACCGCCACACACGCCGCTTTGTTGACGCTTAATACGTCCGCTTGGCAGTTGCCGGTTGATCCTGAATTTGGACTTCCAGCCAGCTTCACCATTGACCTGAGCCAATTGACAACTAGCGGCGGGACTCCGCTCAATGCTCAGGCTAAAATTATCGAAGGAAACTTTCCGACTAACTCCCCAAGCGATTCTTTAAACACTACCCACTTTGGTCTGATTGCGATTCCTGAGCCTTCATCGATCTTGCTCTCTGGCGTCGGCTTGGTAGGCATCCTGGGACGCCGCCGCCGCACGGCGTAAGACAGTTTCCTCTCCATTCTCTTTTTGCGAAAGGCAAGCCACTCCGGCTTGCCTTTCGTGTTTCTATGGAATTGCGGAAAGAGGCGGGGTGGCATATAGTAATGCTTCGCATGACCCCAGCCAGCCACCAACGTTCCAAAACGGAAACGGGTCACTTGGGGGAGGGGAGTTGGCGGGGTGGGACGGTCGCCCGCTGCGGGGCGGAGGAGCGGAGCCGTTGGTGTCCAGCCTTTAGGCTGCTTCGATTCCCAACCGGCTACTTCAAGACGGGATGGTTCCCATGGCCTCATGGACCTGTCGCGTCCGCTCCACTCCAACAGAGGGGGCGCCCACTTCAGAGCAGCCTGAAGGCTGAGCACCAACAGAAGCAATCCGACTTAATCCGACTTAATCCGAGTTGGAGCCTGGCCGGGCCGGTTCAAGGTGAATCAAGCCGATTTAAGGTAAATCAAGCCTTGGGGGCAGGGCGGATGTCCTCACCTGCTGGTGGATTTGGAGCGGGCTGGGGACTGTTGCGAGACCGTTCGGTGGATGGGGATGCTCGCCCGGCAAGCTGGCGAACCCTGAAGGGGTTCAAATCGACCAGCCCAAGGTTGCGAGGCACGAGCTACCTTGGGAACCCGACGATGGGAGCCTCAACCCTGAAAGGGTTGCGTCCCTCCCAGCGCCCGCCACTGGATTCAACCCCTGTAGGGTTGAGCCGTTCGGGCGCGAGAACCCAGGGTTGTCCCAACCCTGGGCTGGATGATGGAATCCCGTTAGGATTCGCCGCGGATCAGGCGCGCTCGCCGGATCGCGGTCAATCAAGCCTGATCAAGGTAAATCAAGGCGGTGAGCAGGGGCGATCGGCGGGGGCGAAGGCGATTTATCGCTGCCCTCCTTTTCTCGACTCGCCAATGCTCCGATTGCGCTGTCACTCTGGAAATCCGACTTAATCCGACCTGATCCGGCTCGCTTTGCAGGCTACCTCTCTCCACTCTCAATCCTTCACTCTTTACCCGTAGCCCAATGCCTCAATTCCGCTTCATCGCCAAAGGTGCCGATGGCAAGACCATCGATGGACTCATCACCTGTAATGACCGGGCGGCGGCGATCCGGCAGGTGGAGAAGGAGAAAGGTTTCCCGATCAAGATCGAGGCCGTGGCGGCTCCGGCGGAGAGCAAGAGTGGGAACCACAGCAAGGCGGGTGGGGGAGGGACCTCGGGACAGACCGGCAAGGCGGCCAAACCGAGCAAGCAGGCGGAGACTTCGCCGGCGGCGGGGCGGCGACCGTTGGCGGCGGGGGCGATCCAGACGTTGTCGCACGATCAGCTTCATCTCTTCACCGAGCAGCTCGGCCACCTGCTCCAGTCGGGCATGACTCTCGACGAAGCGCTCGGCGTCCTCGTCAAGCGCATGAAACACCCTAAGCTGGGGGGCATCTCGCGCGCGTTGCACCAGGGGCTCATTGATGGGCGCAGCCTGTCGCAGGCGTTGCGCGAGTTTCCGCGCATCTTCTCGCCGCTCTACGTGAACATGATCGCGGCGGGTGAAGTCTCCGGTGCGCTCGCGGAAATCATGCGCCGCCTCGTCACGCACCTGGCCGATGTGAAGGGCCTGCGTGATCGCGTGCAGCAGGCGCTGGTCTATCCCTTCATCCTGATCATCGTCGGCACGCTGCTCATTGCGCTCTTCATGGTGAAGGTCGTGCCGACGCTCACCGGCTTCTTTGCCAAGACCGGGCAGGAACTTCCGCCCGCCACGAAGGTGCTCATCGGCATCCAGCACGCCATCACCGGTTATTGGTGGGTGGCCATCCTCGCCGTCGTTGGCGGGCGCGCGCTGTTCAAGATCTTCACGCGCTCTCGCGAGGGGAAACACGCCTGGGATCATTTCGTCTGGCGGTTCCCCCTCATCAGCCTGCTGCTGCGCTACCGATTCTACGCGCAGTTTGCCCGCACCCTCGGCACGCTCATGGACAACGGTGTGACCCTGCTGCGCGCGCTCGAACTGCTCGAGGAAAGCGCGGGGAATGAATTCGTCCGCCAACGCCTCGTGAAAGTGCGCCAGGCGGTGGTCGATGGTGCCACTCTTTCCGTCGCCGTGGATGAATACAAAATCTTCCCGGAACTCTACGTGGACATGATGGCCGTGGGCGAACAATCGGGCCGGTTCGGCGCCTCCATGCACAGCATCGCCGACATCTACGAGCGCGAACTGGACAAGCAGGTGAAGGTCGTCTCGACCGTCATCCCGCCCATCATCTTGCTCGGCATGGCCGGCGTCATCGGCCTCGTCGTTTACGCCATCCTCAGCGCCGTCTTCGGCATGACCACCGGCCTGCGCAGCAGGATGCATTAGAAAACCCGAAATCCGAAATCCGAAACGTCCCCCCCCTCCGACACACGCTTTTCACTTGCTTAAACGCCTCCGACCCACTTCATCAGGCGCCTTCGCCATCATGCCTGTTTTGCGCCCTCTCCTCCTTTGTTTCGCCTTGGTGATCGCCTTCGCGATCCCCGCCGGACGTGCGCAGGAGATGAAGGTGCAGCCGACGCCGTTTACCACCTGGCTCGACTTCGCCGCCCTCGCCAAAAACCGTGCGCCGCGCGCCGGCTACCCCATCTGGATCGAGTCGGTCCAGCGCATGCCCGTGGCGACGAATCAGACCATTTTCCGCATCCGTTTCCGGCACCTCGCCACGCTGGGCGACGACATTCAGTTTCGCCTCTTTTTCACCGACAAAGCGGGCGCCAGCCCGGTCGTGAGCGGCTGGACGGAGACCGGTTCGCAACCCTATACGACCGGTGCGCTCGGGCAGGGTTTTGGCATCGAAACGTCCGAATCGCTCATCGTGCCCGCGGGTTCGCTCGATTATCTCGATGTGGAAGTGTCCGGCGATGGCAGCAACGTGCGCGGGGCCTTCGTCACTTCGCTGCGGCGCGAAGCCGTCTGGCACGGCGTCGATTTCTCCACGCCCGATCCGCTCGTCGATCCCTTCGGCGCCGCCGGCCACGTCGAAGCCGCCGAGGACGACCACTATCTCTACGGCCGCGTGAAGGCCACGCTCGATGCCGCCCCGCTCACGCTCGATCCCACGCACGCCTCGGATGGACGCTACGATTTCTCGCTCGAATCCCCGCCGCTCCTCGCCGCGGTCACCTTCGAGATCCTCGGCGCCAGCCCCACCGCGCTGCCGCAGGCGTTCATCAACGGTCAGCCTCTCGGCACCGCCAGCATCACCTTCCCCGACCTCGCCGACCCCGGCTACCGCGCCGAATCCCGCCCGCTGGAGAAGGGCGCCCTGCGTTTCCGCTACACCGGCTGGCTGCGCGCCCAGGTCATTGTCCCCGGACCCATGCTCCTCGGCGGCCTGAACACCTTCGTCCTGCGCGTCACCGATGACGCCACCCCGGTCGTCGTCCGCGCCGTCGAGATTGAACTAAAACATCCCTCGGCTGTCTTCGACTACGACCTCAAACCGTGAGCCCTGCCCTGACCATCCCGCCTGCTCAATCCGTCGCGCCATCGCGTGCCGGGTTCGCGGGTGTCGGGTTGCTTGGTTTTATTGCGGTCGCTGGTATCGCCGCATTCATTGTTTATGACAAATCCGGCCGACTCGATGATGGAGAAGGCGTCCGAGTTGACGCGAACTTTTATCTGAATTCCATCAAGGCCAGCCTGCTTTCATATCGCAACACTACCGGCGGTCTTCCCACCACCGAGCAAGGCCTCATGGCCCTCGTCGAGCGTCCTGTAGATTTGCCTGCTGCACGCAATTGGCGGAAAATCTGGAATCGGGTGCCGGTCGATTCTTGGGGATCCCCATTCCTCTACGAAAACCCCGGGAAACGAAACCCGGAAAGTTTCGACATCTTCTCCGCCGGCCCCGACGGCAAGCCAAACACTTCGGATGATGTTTGGCCCAAATAAGCCGGTCCAAGGATGAACCCGTTTTGATCTGTGGCCTCCCTCCCAAATTACATTTTTGAAACTGGCGATGTCGTCAAAGCGGAGGACATCACGCTGAGCGGGAATATTAACGGCACGACGATCTGGTCGCACTAACTTTCTTAGTCTCTCCTAAATTATGAAACTCCAAACCCTTCGCACCCTTCGTCCCCTCGGACGCGCCGGCTTCACGCTCATGGAAATCATGCTCGTGGTCGCCATCATCGCCCTGCTCGCGGGCCTGCTGGTCTATCAGCAGTTCGGCGCGCTCGACGACGCCAGCCGCGTCGCCGCCATCGCGAACATGAACAGCGTCAAAACCAGCCTGCTCTCCTATCGCATGAATGCCGGCGGCCTGCCTTCGACCGAGCAGGGTCTCAAGGCGCTGGTGACCCGCCCTGAAGGCGAGCCCCGCCCGCTCAACTGGCGCCAGATCCTCGACAAAGTGCCGACCGATCCGTGGCAGCACGAGTTCCAGTATGCGCGCCCCGGTCGCAAGCACCCCGAGTCGTTCGACATCTGGTCCGTCGGCCCCGACGGCAAAGCCGGCACCGAAGACGACGTCTGGCCGGATTAAGGCGGGGCAGCGCGTTGCCCAAGGAAGGTCGCTCTTGCTCGTCCTACTTCAGCACCGTCCCGCTGAGAATCGCCACGGCGGCGCCGAAGTAAATCGCCAGCCCGGTCACATCGACCAGCGTCGCCACGAACGGCGCCGATGACGTCGCCGGGTCCAGGCCGCAGCGCCGCAGGATGAGCGGCAGCATCGATCCCGCGATCGTTCCCCACAGCACCACGCCGACAATCGCCACCGACACCGCGGCCGCGATCAGCATGTAATGCGGCCCATACACGGTCGAGAACTGCGCCCACAGGATGATGCGCAGGAACCCGATCACCGCGAGGATCGCGCCGAGCAGCACGCCGCTCAGGATCTCCTTCCGCAGGACGCGCCACCAGTCGCTCAGCGTCACTTCGCCGAGGGACATGGCGCGGATGATGAGCGTGCTCGCCTGCGACCCGGAATTGCCGCCGCTGGAAATGATCAGCGGCATGAACATCGACAACACCACCGTCTTCTCCAGCGCATGTTCGAAATAACCGATCGGGATCGTCGTCAGCATTTCGCCGACGAAAAGCACCGAAAGCCACGTCACCCGTTTGCGCACCAGTTCGAAAAGCGGCGCGTCCATGTAGGGTTCGTCGAGCGCTTCGGTGCCGCCGAGTTTCTGGATGTCCTCGGTGGCTTCCTCTTCCTGCACATCGAGCATGTCATCCACCGTCACGATACCGAGCAGCTTCCCCTCGCTGTCCACCACGGGCAGCGTGTTGCGGTCGTATTTCTTGAACAGCTCCAGCGCGTCCGTCTCGGGATCGGTCGCGTGCAGCGCGACGAACGAGGAGTCGTGAATGTCGTCCACGATCGTGTCGAGCGGGCGCAGCAGGAACTCGCGAATGCGCACGTCGTCGATGAGATGCCCGTGATCGTCCGTCACGTAGATCACGTTCAGCGTCTCGGAATCGCGCCCGTTCTCGCGGATGTAATCGAGCGCCTGGCGGATGGTCCAGTGCGGCCCGACCTTGATGAAGTCCGGCGTCATCAACCGCCCGACGGACCCTTCGGGATAGTTCAGCAGCCCCTGGGCGATCTGCTTTTCCTCCGGCGAGAGAAGCTGAAGCATCTGCGCCACCGCCGCGCCCGGCAGCTCTTCGAGCAGGGCCGTGCGGTCGTCGGGCGACATGTCGTTGAGGATGCGCGCCGCATCGATCGTCCCCATCGCCTTGAGCAGCGCTTCCTGCGCGTCGGAGTCGAGGTATTCGAAGACGTCGGCCGCCTGCGAATGCGGCAGAAGCCGGAAGACCACCGCGCGGTCCTGCTCCGGCACATCGATGATGATCTCCGCGATATCCGCCGGGGTGAAATCGACCAGCACCTCGCGCAGCGACGCAAAATTGCGCGCTTCGATGAGCGATTGGATTTCGGGACCGAGCAGATGTCCGATCATGCGCGGGCAGAGAAGCGCGCGAAGGGGGCGTTTGCCAATGGGCAATTGGTAAAAAGATGGGTTAATTTTTTCTCCAATCGACCATTGGCAATCGGCAACCGGCGCCCCTACGGTCGGGGGGTGAGCTACACGGTTTTCGCCCGCAAATATCGCCCCCAGACCTTCGACGAAATCGTCGGGCAGGAGCACATCGTGCGCACGCTGAAGAACGCGATCGCGCAGCAGCGCCTCGCGCATGCCTACATCTTCGTGGGACCGCGCGGCACGGGGAAGACCTCGACGGCCCGCATCCTCGCCAAGGCGCTCAACTGCACCGACGGACCGAAGGCCGATTTCGACCCGAAGGACCCGCCGTGTCAGGAGATCGCCGAGGGCCGCTCGATGAATGTGCTCGAGTTCGACGCCGCCTCGAACACCGGCGTGGACAAGATCCGCGACATCATCATCGACAACGTCAAATACGCGCCGGTCGGCGGAAAGTATAAGGTCTATGTGGTGGACGAGGTGCACATGCTTTCCACCTCGTCGTTCAACGCGCTGCTCAAGACCCTCGAGGAACCGCCACCGCACGTGATCTTCGTTTTCGCCACCACCGATGTGCAGAAGGTGCCGACGACCATTCTTTCCCGCTGCCAGCGGTTCGATCTCAAGCGCATCCCCACGGCGCTCATTCGCGATCATCTCCTTTCCATCGGCGAGAAGGAGAAGCTGGACCTTTCGCCCGCCGCTGCCGAAGCCGTGGCGCGCGGCGCCGATGGCGGCATGCGCGATGCGGAGTCGATGCTCGATCAGCTCGTGGCCTTCTGCGGCGACAAGATCGAGGAAGCAGATGTGCTGCGCGTCTTTGGGTTCACTTCGCAACAGACCGTCGCGCAGCTCTGCGATCACCTCCTCTCCGGCGACGCCTCCGCCGCGCTCCGCGTGGTGCATAACGAAGCCGAAGCCGGGCGCGATCTCACCCGCCTGTTGAGCGACCTGATCGCGCACCTCCGCGCCCTGCTCGTCGCCAAGGCCGATTCCGACTCGATGCGCGACGAACTGAGCGCCGAAGCGCTCGCCGCCGTGCAGGAGCAGGCCCAACGCATCGACATCGCGCGTCTGCTCGAGCTCATTGAACGCTGCGCCGAAGCCGAGCAGCGGATGAAGTGGGCGCCGAACAAAAAGATGCACCTGGAGATCGCCGTCATCCGCGCGATCCAGACCCTTAGTCAGGCGACCCTCGGCGAAGTCCTCGACACCCTTACCGCCATGCGCGGCGGCGCCGCGCTTCCGCCTGCACCGACGCAGCCCCCCAAACCCGCCGCTCCAGTTCCCAAACCGGTCCCGGCGCCTGCTCCCGCACCAACGAAGCCCGCTCCCGTGCCGGCTCCGGTGGCGAAGGAAACGTCGCCTGTGCCGCCGGCACCGGCCATCGAGCCCGAATGCCCCGCGCCCAAAGCGCCGGTCGCTGCCGAACCCGTCACTCCTCGTGACGTCGCTCCGGCTCCGGAACCGCCGCCACTCGCGCCTGCTCCGGTTCAGGAAGCGGCGCCCGTCGATGGTGCGGCTGTCTGGACCGTCGTCATCCAGCGCGTCCGCAAGGAGCGCCCGCTCCTCGGCGGCGCTCTCGAGCGCACCGTCCTCGACGAAATCAAAGGCGATACCGCCGTGGTCGGGATCGACGCGTGCGACCCGCTCTCCTTCGATCTCCTCGACGCTCCCAACACGCGCAAATACTTCGAAAGTCTCCTCACCGAAGCCGCCGGACGTTCGTGCGTGATCAAGTTTGCGAAGCGCGAAGGCCTCGTCGCCGCCCCGCCGCCGCGCGAACCCGAGCCCAAACCCGAAGCACCGAAGGACCCGATGGACGAGTTCAAGAACGACCCGTTGATTCGGAAGGCCCTCGAGATCTTCAAAGCCGAAATCCAACCAGCGTAGCCGGCGCATGCGCCGGAAAACCGAAACCACTCTACTTTATGAACCTCCAAAAGATGATGAAGCAAGCGCAGCAGATGCAGCAGCAGATGCTCGCCGCGCAGGAAGAACTCGCGCAGAAGACCGTCGAAGCCACCGCCGGTGGCGGCAAAGTCACTGTCGTCGCCAATGGGGCGGGTGACGTGCTCTCGATCAAGATCGCCAAGGAAGTCGTCGATCCTGAAGACGTGGAATTCCTCGAAGACCTCGTGCTCACCGCCGTAAAGAAAGCGATCGAAGATGGTAAAGGCATGGCCCAGGCCGAAATGAGCAAGCTCATGCCTCCAGGCATGGGCGGTCTCGGCGGGCTGGGCTTCTAAAGCATTTCCGCCTGCAAGGGGCGCCGCTAATCCTCATCCGCCCTTAAAGCAAAAGGCCGCGCCGTATTTCTCGGCGCGGCCTTTTGAGATTTTCTAACGGGGGTTCCGAATTACTTCTTCGGAGGATTGCACTTCTCGCAAACCTTGCCCTCTTTGGTCGCCTTCACGCAGCAGGGGTGCGAGCACTCCTTGCCAGCGGCCTTGGCTTTTTCGCAGCAGGTTTCTGCGAAAGCTGGCGTGGCGAGGAGGGCGAACGCAAACGCGGCCGCGGTGATGAGTTTGGTGATGTTCATAGAACATCCGGGCTACGCATTTCGACAGGCGATGACAAGCCCCGATTCCCACCCGCTCGGGTAGGTGCCGCCTTTTTTTGTGCTCGTGCTCGGAAGGAATCGATCAGGAGCACGAGCACAAGAGCTACTCCGCCACTGCCGTCTCCCCGTCCTCCTCCAGCACCACCTCGCGATACATTTCCCGAATCTGCTCTTGCACGACTGCGAGCACCTTTCGCCCTTCGTCAGTAAGCCGATAATCGCGCCGCGCCCGCAAGCCACCGTCCGGGTCTGAGGTTCCCGCCAGCCAGCCCAGACTCTCCATGCGCCGCAGCAGAGGATAGAGTGTGCCCGGGCTGATGTCGTAGCCATGCCGCCGGAGTTCGTTGAGCATCCACTGTCCGTGCAGAGGCTCTTTCCCCGCGTGATGCAGGATGTGGACTTTCCAAAAACTGAGCAGGATTTCCCGGCTGATTTCTTTCATGGCGCGCGTGTGAGCCGGGCACGAAGGTCGTGGCCGGTGATTTGCCTGAAGAACGCTCCCCGGGAGGGGAAAGTTCAGTGATCTCGCACGTATGATGAATAAATCGTCATGTGCAAGTCGGGGCATGCGTCGATGGGCGCTGCAGCCCGCCGGAAAAAAGGGGAGAGAAGAAGCAGGCTCGCCTGGCGAACTACCCGAGCAGATGCTCGATTACGAGCTGATCGAGTGCCTGGTAGTTGCGATCCTTCACCAGCGCCGCGGCGGCTTTGTCGTCGAAGCTGCGCGCTTTCTCCACGAGTCGGAGGAAGGTGCGGCGGCTGTTGGTGAGGTGGTCCATCCAGTGCTCTTCCTTGGTGGTGCGGAAAGGGTGAACGTCGAAACAGACGTATTCACCCTTCTTGCCGTAGCCGTTGCGCTCGAGGGCGCGGATCTGGTCGAAGGCGCTACGGAGGTTGGTGCAGCCGAAGGGGCGGTCCTGATCGTATTTGAGGCCGTTCTGGTCGTTCAGGTGCAGGCTCCAGAGCTTGCCAAAGGCGCAGGCAAAATCGATTTCGTCCGCCGGATCGAGTCCGGCGAGAATAGCATGGGCGCTTTCGATCAGGCAGCCGACCCGCTTGGGGTCGCGCGTGAGATGGGCGATGGCGAGCGCGTGCCCGATCGTCGGAATGTAAGCGTGGTCCATCGGCTCGTTCGGCTTCGGCTCGATGGAAAGACGGATGCGCTTGTCATGCGCCAGCATGGCGTCGAGCGCCTCCACGAGGAGATCCACCGATTTTCGCCCGTTCTTCGCCTCGCGGATGTAGGTCCCTTCACGCGCCAGCCAGAGCACCAGCAAATCGGTCCCGAGCAGCTTGGCGATATCGATGCTGCGTTTGCTGCGCTCGATAGCGTAGCGGCGATGCTTGGGATCGTTGCTCGTGTAGCCGCCGTCGATCGTCTTCGGTGCAAACCACAGCCGCGGTGCGACCATTTCAGCAGCGATGCCTTCGCCATCGAGCCGCTTTTTCAGCGCCTTGGCTTCCTGCTGAATCTGCGGCCAGGACTTGCTGTCGATGTCCGGCACGGCGTCGTCGTCGTGAAACATCATGGCGTCGAAACCGTGCTTCTTGAGTTGCGCGAGTTTCCAGTCGAAATCGCGTTCCCCTCGAGTAGGCGGGCCGTAGGGATCCTGGCCGGGGCTGAGATTCCAAGGACCGAAGCAAAAGCGGTAGTTCGTGGGCATGGGATGGAAAGGAAGTTGTTGTCGAAGGGAGGGCGGCTCGATTACCAGAGCCACCCGTTTAGTCCATCACTACCCGCCAACATGTTTTCCCATATCGTCATTTTCTGGACCGACCCCGATAATGCCTCCGCGCCCGACCAGCTCGCGGCCGGGGTCGAGAAATATCTCCGTCCCATTCCGCTCGCCCGCCTGCTTCACTGTGGTCGCATGGCCACGAGCGCGCGAGCCGATGTGGTGGATCAGACCTATCAAGTCGCGCTGAATTTTACCTTCGACTCGAAGGCCGACCAGGACGCCTACCAGGTGCATCCGCTGCACCTCGACTTCGTGTCAAACTGCAAGCACCTGTGGAAGCGTGTGGTCGTTTACGACTTCGAGTAAGTCCGCTGGATTGAAGTGAAGCGACAGGTCCCTGGAGCAACAGGGACCATTCAGGCTTTAGCCTGCGGAACCTTGTCGGGAATTCCAGCCTGATGCTGGACACCACCCTATCTCCGGCTGAGCCGGAAGAATAGCCACCCGCCGAGCGCGATGAAGATCACGTTGGGCAGGAAGATCAGCAACTCGGGGCGGAGGTCGGGCTTGTTCTTCAGCGTGTCGATCACGATCACGAGGAAGAAGTAGACGAACGCGATGCCGACGCTCAACATGAAGCCGATCGAGGTCTCACGGCGGTGTGCCGTGATCGCCAGAGGCACGGCAAAGAGCGCGAATGCAAACGAGGCCAGTGCGGTGGAAAAGCGTTTACTCACTTCTTCCTTGCCGGCCGATGAACTCGCGACGGTCGGGTCCTTGAGGAGTTCCTCGATCGTCATGGCACTGGGACCGCGCTTCTTTTTGTTCTTCTCGTAGAGTTCCTGCAGCGGAATCGCCATCACGGTTTCCTTCATGATGATGCCTTGTTTGATCTTGGCCAGCTCTTGCGGCGCCTCGTCGTCGCGCTGCTCGAAGCGAGCGTCGAAGAGCTTCATCAACACCTGCTTCGATTCGCGATCGGTTACGAGCTCCCCCCGCTGCGCGTGCATGATGCTCTTCGGCAGCAGTTCGTCGTTCAGTTCATAGACGAGCAGATTGAACAGCTCCTTGCCCTCGCTACGCTCGACGTAAATCTTCCGGCCCGGAAATTCGTCGATCACCTTGTCGCTCGCAAAGAGCGCGAGGGGGTTCGATGTGGCGATATTGAAGAAGGCCTCCTGCATCCGCTTCTGCGCGCGGGGCGCCACGTCCAGATTGATCCATAGGCACACCCCCACCAGCATGATCGACATCGCGAATACGGACATCGTGACGCGTGGGATGCTCACCCCGTTGGCGCGAAAGGCGATCAGTTCATTTTCCGCTGACAGCTTGCCGAAGACGAGCAGCACCGCGGTGAGAAAGCCCCATGGGATGGTGAAGGTGAGGGAGAAGGGGAGGATGTAGGCGAGGAGGCTGAAGATCAGCTCTGCCGGCACGTCGTGGCTGATGAGCAGTTCGGCCAGCTTCTTGAACGCATTTCCAAGCACGAGCACGACCGACAACACGGCGACGGCGAAGAGTGCCGAGGTGAAGACCTGCCGGCCAATGTAGCGATCGAGAAGTTTCATGTGGGGTGCGGATGATGCGCTGCCTTCTCGCGCTGGCAAGCGCTCGTGCGGTGGACAGGTCAGGTCCCTCGGCGCATACTCGGCCCGTGTTTGCGTCCTTTCGTCTCCTGCTCCTGCTGGCCGGTAGCGTGTTTGCCGCCACGATCCCGGGCACTTTTCAGCAGATCGATTGCGATGGAGGCGGGTGGTTTGAACGGGTGATTCCCCATGCTTCGGGACGGCTCTACGGGCGCACGGATGTGGGCGGGCTGTATCGAAGCGACGATCACGGCGACAACTGGCGTTTCGTTAGCGGCCGCATGCCGTATCTGGGCTGCCACTTTGTGCAGGGCGTGGCGGTCGCCGTGGGAAATGCCGATGTCGTCTTTCAGGCCGTGGGCACTTCTTACGAACCGCGCGATCCCGGGCGTGGCGTCTGGAAGACGACCGATGGGGGAACCACCTGGGCGCAGGTGCTGCCGGGGGTGAATTTTTCCGGCAACGATCCGCCGCGCTGGGGCGGCGAGTGCCTGGCGATTCAGCCGGGGGACGACAACGAAATTTGGGCCGGCACGCGCCGCGATGGGCTGCGTCGATCCGTCGATGGAGGGGCGACGTGGTCGAATGTCGCGCCTGCCGTTTTCGATCGGAAGAACGTCACGATCTGCGGCATCACCATTCTGCCGTCCGCGCCGGATCACCTCTGGGTCTGTGGAGAAGGCGGCGTGTGGGTGAGCGTGAACCACGGCCTCCGCTGGAAAAAGCTGCTCACCGCCACGCGCATCTATCGCATCGCCCGCATGGCGGACGGGACCACCTTTGCCGCCGGAGTGAATCGCCATCGCAACGTCCTCTACCGGATCATCGCCAGTGATTGGACGCGGCCCACGACGTATCGCGCCAGAAATATCTACGCGAACTACCTCGCGGCGCTGCCGTTTGTGCCGAGCGCCGAGAGCGAACTGGCCACCGTGCAGGTGCTCGCGAATGGAGACGTGATCGTGGCCGATCTTTTCGAAAATACCTGCCGGAGCACCGATGGAGGTGCGACGTTCACGCGTCTGCCGCTCACCCTCACCGGGCCGCTCACAGGATGGAGCACACCCGGCACCACCACAATCGATGGCGGTCGCAATGGTCTTGTGCAGGATCCGACCGAGCCCGCCCGTCTCTTCCTGGGCGGCGGCTATGCGCCTTATCGCAGCGACGATGGCGGGGTGACGTGGCGCTTCATCCAGAAAGGCGTCGGGGAAACCGTCGGCTGGCGGGTGAATTTCGATCCCACCGATCCCAATCGTGTCTGGCTGCCGTTGGCGGATCTCGGTTGCACCACGGTGAGCGATGCAGGCGCGAGCGGGGTGAGCACCGGCTACATCGCGCCGCATTTTCCGTATCCGGACGACACGGTTATGTTCACCCATCGGTTGCTCATTAGTGCGAATAAGGTCATCGCGCCCGGTGGAGAGCAAAACGACCACAAGGCGCGCATCTTCCAGACGACCGACAAAGGCGCGACGTGGACGAAACTCGCGGGTGTAGGTCTTCCGGCAGGCGCAGGCCGCGAGATTCTCGATGCGGTGGCTTCCTCGGATAACCCCGACGATTTCCTCGTCTTCGTGGGCGGGAACACCGGACGCAAGGCAGGCGGTATCTATCGCACGACCGATGGTGGCTCAACTTTCATGCTGGCAACCGGACTGCCGAACGGATTTCGAAGCGGAGAGGAGTTTTACTGGAACGTTTCCCTCGAACGGAATGCCGCGGATGTGAATGCGCGTTATCTTTTTCTCCGCGGACGCGGCTTTTACCGGAGCAGCACTCGGGGCGCTTCGTGGGTGCGCCCCCTGTCGCAACCGCGCAATCGCAATGCTGTCATGCATGTGGATGCGGTGCGGGGACGCATCTGGGTGGGCACGCAGGCCGACATCGGAGATTCCGTGGGGTTCGACTACAGCGACGACGGCGGCGCGTCATGGCAGGCGCTGACGACGGTCGAAAGCGTGACTCAGTTCGACGTGCACGATGGCCGGCTCGCGCTCGTCGGCAGGCTGCGGGGCGATGTCTCCGATCGCATTTACTACTCTGCGGATGTGGGTGCGACCTGGGGCGAAATCACGCGGACGGAAGCGCAGTTTGCCAACGCTCAAGCCGTCGCGGTGGATCCCTGGCGTGTTGGGACCGTTTGGATTTCCACTAACGGACGCGGTTTCGCGCGCTTCACCCCGCAGCCATGAAACTGGCGCTCGCTTTCTTCGTGATTCCCGCGCTGGTTGTGGCGGTGCCGCACCCCGAGCTCGGTTCCCGCTACGCCGCCCCGGCGGAGGTCGGTCGCGAACTGATCGGCACGCAACCGCCGGAGTGGACATTCACTAATTGGCAGAACTCTCCATCGCTCACGCTCGCGGGACTGAAGGGCAAAGTCGTTCTGGTTCGCTGGTGGACGGCGCCTGGCTGTCCTTACTGTGCCGCGAGCGCGGAAGCCTTGACGGAATTTGCGGGGAAGTATCGCGAGCGTGGGCTCGTGGTTATCGGCGCCTATCATCACAAGCAGCGAACGCCGCTCACGATCGAGCATGTCACCGCGCAGGCGCAGCGCCTGGGCTTTCATTTTCCGATCGCGGTCGATCGCGATTGGAAAACGCTCCGGCGTTGGTGGCTCGACAAGGATGACCGTGGCTGGACTTCCGTGACCTTCCTCCTCGGTCGCGACGGCACGATTCGCCACCTTCACGGTGGCGGGGCCTTTTTCGAAGGAGAGCCTGGCTATATGGCATTGGAGCAAGCGATCCAGTCGGCGCTCGACGAACCTGCCTCCAGATAAATCGGGGCGAAGTGATGAATCTCTCGCGAACCGCTTGTGCCGTGCGGGTCTGCTCGGCTACACCACGACCCCGCGATGCCGAAACCGCGTCTGCTCTTCATCTCCAATCTCTTCCCCGACGATAGCGAGCCTTATCGCGGACTCGATAACGCGACCGTGCTGCGTCATCTTACGGAACGGTGGGACGTGGCCACGCTGGCCGTGCGGCCCACCCTGCCTTTTCGTGGTCGCCGTTACATGCCTCGCGCGGAAGATCAGGCCCTCGCGCCGCGTTTTGTGCCTTCCCTTTACGTTCCGAAGATTGGGCATCGCCTCAACCATCGTCTCATGGCCGGCGCGCTGCGAAAGCACGTCGCGCAATTCCGGGGCGCGTTTCAGGTCGCGCTCGTCTCGTGGCTTTACCCCGACGCCTGCGCTGTGGCCTTGCTTGCGCGCGAAATGGGCTTTCCCTTCGTCGCCATCGCACAGGGGTCGGACGTGCATCAATACCTCCGGATGCCGGCCCGGCGGGAAATCATCTCGTCGCTGATGTCGGAGGCCTCCGGCATCATCACGCGAAGCGGGGAACTGGCTCGGCTGCTGGGGCAGGTGGGCATCCCACGCGAACGGTTGCACCCGGTCTATAACGGGATCAATCTCGCTCAGTTTCATCCCGCCGAACATCTCGCCGTGCGGCGTGAACTGCGCCTGCCGCCCGACGCGCGCATCGTTCTGTTCGCCGGCAATTTTGTGGCGATCAAAAACCCGCTGCTGCTCGTGCAGGCCGTTGCGAAGCTCCGCGAAGATCCGGCGTTCGCGAATGTGCTGCTGGTGATGGTTGGCGGCGGCCCGCTGGAGGGGGACATCAATTTTCAAGTCAGCCGCGGCGGGATGGACGAGCGGGTGATGCTCGCAGGCCGGCTCGGCGCCCCCATGGTCGCGAAGTTCATGCAAGCCGCGGATGTGCTCTGCCTGCCGAGTGACAACGAAGGAGTGCCGAATGTCATCCTCGAAGCCTTTGCCACCGGACGCCCGGTCGTGGCGAGCAATGTGGGCGGCATCTCTGAAGTTCACAACGCGCCGTATCTCGGTCGGCTCGTGCCGCCGCGCGATCTCGATGCGCTCGTTGGCGCGCTAGGCGGCGTGCTGAGCGAATTGCCGGATACGAATCGCATTCGCGCGCACGCCGAGCAGTTCACCTGGCAACGCACCGCGGACGCATATCACCGCGTGCTGAGCGTCGCGGGGCAATGAGGATTCTCTATCATTTCCGAACACGCGGTTCGGGCGCGGAAGCGGTGCACATCTCGGGCATCGCCAATGCGCTCGAACGGCTCGGACACGAAGTCGTCTTTCTCAGTCCGTCTGGACGCGATCCCCGGGAAAAAACGAATCCTTATACTGCGCTGAAGGCCCCGGGATTTTTTGGCCGCGTCTCCCGCGCGCTCCCGCGGTTCGTCTTTGAGTTGCTGGAGATTGCCTACAACGGGTGGGCCTGGATGAAACTGCGGGGGCTGCTGGCCGGGCGCGGCTTCGATCTCATCTATGAGCGGCACGCGTTCTTTCTCATTATCACCGCCTTTCTCGCACGCAGCCGCGGCCTGCCGCTGGTGGTAGAAGTGAACGAACTGGTCGGAGACGCGCGCGTCAGCGATCAGCCGGCCCTCGGCTGGCTGGTGCAATGGTGCGACCGGTTGGTCTTCGAACGGGCTGCCTCGATCGTGGTGGTGTCGCCGCATCTCAAGCGTCGTATCGAGGCGCTGGGCGTTCCGGGTGACCGCATTCTCGTTCAGCCAAACGCGGTCGATCCGCAGGATTTTGCCGAACTGGCCGATGGCACGACGGTGCGTCAGCGGCACGGGTTGGGAGATTCCGTAGTTGTCGGTTTCGTCGGCTGGTTTGTGGAGTGGCATCGGGTGGAGTTGCTGGTCGATGCTTTCGCGACCCTCGTTTCCCGTCAGCCCGATGCTCGGCTCCTGCTCGTCGCCGAAGGTCCGCTGCGCGAAGCGTTGGAAGCCCAGGCGAGGCGGCTCGGGGTGCTGGACCGCGTCTGTTTCGCCGGGTCCGCGCCGCACGCGGAAATTCCCGCGCACATGGCGGCGATGGACATCTGCGTGGTCCCGCACAGCAACGAATATCGCTCGCCGATCAAACTTTTCGAATATCTTGGTCAGAGCCGCGCGGTAGTGGCGCCGCGCACCGAGCCGATCGAGATGGTGGTCCGCGACGGCGAAAACGGCCTGCTCTTCAGCCCCGGCTCCGCCTCCGAACTGGCTGAGGCGTTGGAAAAACTCGCTGCCGGCCGGGAGCTGCGTCGTCGGCTCGGCAGGCAGGCCCGGGCGGATGTTCTTTCGTGTCATACATGGACCCACAATGCCGAGGCCATGCTGACGCACGCCAAGGTTCACGCGAACGTCCCTTGATCGTCATCGTTCCGCCGTTACTCTCGCCTCACCCTGACCATGTCCGCCTCCTCCGCACCAAAGTCCCATTTCGAAGCTGAAAAGTTCTTCGATCACATCGCTGAAGACTATCGCAACCGCTCCGAAGGGCGTGTGCGGAATTCCAGCTCGGTGAGCTTCAGCCGTCGCCAGGACGTCGTCTCGCGCATGATGCGGCAGACGCAGAAAGGCGGCACGGTGCTCGATTACGGCATGGGCCCGGCCGTCTTTGGTCCGCCGGCCGTCGCCGCGGAGTTGAAGTATGTGGGCGTCGATATTTCGAACAAGATGGTCGAACTCGCGAAGGGGATGAATCTGCCGGGCGCGGAGTATCACATCGGTGATCTCGAATCGCTTGCCGCGTTTGAAAACACCGCCGACACCGTGCTGCTGATCGGCCTCATCGACTACCTCGAAGATCCCGCCGAGGGGCTGCGCCGGCTGTCCCGTTGCGTGAAGCCGGGCGGGCGTATCATCCTCTCCTTCCGCAATCACTATTCGCTGCCGCGCTGGCTGCGCAACACGCTCAAGTCCATCTGGGTCGGCATTCGTGGCTCGGGGAAGAGCGATGTGGATACTACGGCTTTTGCCGCGCCGGTGCTGGAAAATTCGTTCGCACCGGAGCGCGATTTCATTCCGCTGCTGCGCGAAGCCGGGTTCACCCAGTTCGAGATCGGCTACATCGATTGCTCGCCGGTTTTCTTCAATGTGCCCCTGCCGGGACCTCTCTGGAACATCTGGAAAAAGATGGACGAGATCTTCTCCGGCCCCGTGCTCTCCGCGTTCTGTGCGTCGGGTGTGCTCTGTGCCTCGGCCAAAAAGTAGGCGCGCGACGGCAGCATGGCCTTCGCCTGCTTGATGTATCACTCGCTGTCGGACGGGCGATACCCCGACCGGCTGTATCCGAAATACACCACGACGCAGGCGAAATTCGCGGAGCACCTGCGCCTGCTGCGCGGAGAAGGCTTCACGCTGGGTTCTTTCGCGGACCTGGGGCGTCGCCTCGCAAGTAGGGAGTCGCTGCCCGAGCGCTACTGCGTGCTTACTTTCGACGATGGACACAAAAGCTCGCTCGATCTCGCCGAGGAAATGCGCCGGCAGGAAACCAGCGCAACCTTTTTCCTCACGTCGAACTACTGCCGCGAGCGCGACGATTTCCTCAAGCCGGACGAGATTCGCAGTCTCGCGGCGGAGGGATTCGACTTCGGCGCGCATGGGGTGACGCATCGAGCCCTCGGCCATCTGCCGCTCGGCGCGATGCAAAGTGAATTGCGGGAGAGCAAGGCGTGGGTGGAGGAGGTCTTGGGGAAACCGATTACTTCGATGTCGTTG
The DNA here is from genome assembly GCA_044226525.1 of Chthoniobacteraceae bacterium. Taxonomy (GTDB): domain Bacteria; phylum Verrucomicrobiota; class Verrucomicrobiia; order Chthoniobacterales; family Chthoniobacteraceae; genus VFJQ01. Next base: position 168,713 of record JBGAGV010000004.1, read on the forward strand.
CCGGCCGGGCAGGGGAGCCCTGCGGTGCTGGAGGCGGCGTTCGCCCTCGGCTACCGGCTGGTCGGCAATTCGCGCGAAGACACCAATTCCGCGCTGTGTCTTCCCTCGGCAGTGAACCGTTTCGTCGTGCTCGCGAGCTACGACGCCTCGCAGGTGCGGCAACTCGCGGAAGGCTCGCGGGCTTACATCTGGAAACGCCGCATGCGCTCGGCTCTGATTTATCTGCCGAAGCGAATGCTGCGCACGTTTGACATCACGAGGTCCTGATCCCTCCCGCCCGGCCCCGAATGGCCGTGGCGGGTTGCACAGATGTCGCGCCGGGGCCGCTTACTTCGCGGCTTTCAGCGAGCTTAGGTAGGCGACAAGGTTCACCAGGTCGTCCTTGCTCAGCATCTGGTTGAGGCCGCTCGGCATCATGGAGTTCGGGAGCTTCTCGCGCTTGGCGATGTTGTTGCGGACGATTTTGATCGTGGCGCCGCCGGGGAGGGCGATGACCACTTCGTCGCTCGTTTCGCTGCGCAGGAGGCCCGTAGCGCTGCCGCCGTCCTTCAGCGTGAGTTGCCACGTTTCGAAGCCCATGCTCACGCCTGCGTTCGGGTTAATGATCGACTCGAAGATCGTGGCGGGTGGGAGCTTCGTGCCGATCTCCGTGAGGGCCGGGCCGAAATCGACGCCCTTGTCGCCGACGCGATGGCAGGTGATGCAGCTCGATTCGGCGCGCTCGAACAGGGCTTTGCCCTTCGCCGGGTCGCCGGTGAGTTTCACCAGTTCGCTGATGGGCGGCAGTTGCTGGCCGCCGAGCGCGTTCGGCATCGGGAAGGCTTTGGCGATGGCGTCCTTAAGGTTCGCGTATTGAATCTGCGCGAGGGCGCTGGCGGCGGTGAGCTTCAGCTCATCAGTCAGCTTGCTTTCATCGGCGAGCTTCAGCAGCGCCTGGGCGCCGGCTTCGGTGCGAGCAAGGGCGCGCACGGCTGGCTGGCGATGTTCGATGGGATGATTCGCGCTGCCGGCGATCGCGGACAGGCGAGCGAGGCCGCGCGCACCGCCGGCGGTGCCGAGCAGGTTGAGCACCTCAGCGGCGTTTGGCTGCTTGAGCGCGTCGTTGAAGGTCTGCTGCCAGCCTTCGTCTGCGAAGAAGATCTTCAGCGCATCGCTGGCGCCGGGGTCGTTGGCGAATTTCACCGCGGTTTGCAGCACCGCAGCGCCCTGGCCTTTCACGCCGAAGTCGCGCACGAGTTCGACGAACTGGAGCGTGCCTTTGGCTTTCTCGAGGGATCTGTTGATCGCTGCGGCCACCGCCGGTTCGGCGTTGAGGTCGATGCCTTTCAGGCGCGTAAGCGCTTCGCGCACGACTTCGTCGCTCGCTTTGCCGCCGGTGGCGAGACCGACGAGCGCCTTGGTCTTCTCGGGCGACTCGGGGACGAAGTCGAACGAGCGCAGGAAGCGCGGCTTGTCTGTCACGGTGGGGTCTTCGACAATCTTCGCGAGATACCCCGCCGTCTTCGTGGCCCGCGAACGCCAGATGATATCGCGCCCGGCGGGCGTGTTCCAATTGTCGCCGACGACGGCGAGCCACGCGTCGAAGCATTCGTCGTCCTTCCCGGCGGCGCCGATGCCGAGCGCTTCGAGATACCAGCGATCCTTGCCGTCGTGTTGCTGCGCAAGCGCGGTCCAGATTTCGGCGATCTTCTTGCCGCCTTGGAGGGACACGGCGATCTCGCGCCGCACCTGCGGGTTCGGGTCTTTGATGAGCTTCTCCATCAGCTCGCGATCTTCGGACATCGGCTTGGTATCGAGTTCTTTCGTGCGCGCGAGCATCGCGGTGAGCCGAATCGCGGCGATGCGGATGTCGCTGTTCCCATCGCGCAGGCCTTCGCGAAGGTAGTCGCCGCCCTTGCCAGGCAGGCGGGCGAGCAGGGCGAGAGCGCGGGCGCGGTGACGCGGATTCTGGCTTTCCTTCCAGAGCTTCGCCACGTCGGCTTCGGCGCTGACGCCGAGCTTGGCGAGCTTCTGCCACGCGACATACACCGTGGCGCGATTCGGCGATTGCAGCGCGGCGATGCAGTCCGCCGCGGTGTCGAACTTCGGCGTGACCGGATCGAGTTTTTTGCCCGTCGGCGTCACGTGATAAAGTCGACCGCGAATTTGTCCCTTGTCGTGGTCGCCCATATTGTGACCGCCCACGCCTGGGTCATACCAGTCGGCGATGAAGAGCGAACCATCGGGCGCGATGGCGACATCGCTCGGGCGATACCACGGGTCGTCGCTCGTGAGGATATCGACCATCTCCGCCTTGTAGCCGGCGCCGTCGGCGGTGACGGGATACGCACGCACCGTGCGCGGACCCGCGTCGCAGTGGATGAGCTGATTCTCGAATTTCGGCCCGAGCACCGGGCTTTCGTTCACGAGGATGCCGGTGGGCGAGCCGCCACCTGTCTGGAGCAGGTTCGGGATCGTGCCGGGATCGTTCTGGTGCCAGTGGCGCAGCGGGATTTCGGTTTCGATGTTCGTGCGCTCGGTGCGCCACGCCGCGCCGGTGATTTCATCGGAATAACCGAAGCTGCCGAAGGGCATCACGTAGTTGATGCGCACGCCCTTGTTGCCGTCGTCGTCGTTATCGCTCTGCCACATCGTGCCGAACGAATCGCACGCGACTTCGTAGTTGTTGCGGAAGTCCCAGCCGAGGCTCTCGATGTTCGCGATCTTTCCGTCCTTGAGGTCGCAGCGGAAGACCATGCCCTGCTGATACGGCTTGCGCTCGGCGACGATGCGACGGCCACTGAGATCGACGAAGGGCTGACCGTTGGGATCGGTCAGTTCGTGAAATTCATTGCCACAGTTGAAATAGAATTTCCCGTCCGCGCCAAAGCTCATGGCGTGAATCTGGTGATCGTGCTCCGCACTGCCTTTCACCTTCGCGATGATCTCGGCCTTGTCCGCCTTGTCGTCGCCGTCGGTGTCGGTGAGCAGCCAGAGATTCGGCGCCGAACTCACGATGACTTGCGTGCCTTTTTCCTGTGGCAGCACACAGATGCCGAGCGCATTGAACAGTTCGCGGCTTTGCCAGAAGGTTTTCTCGCTGTCGGCCTCGCCGTCGCCGTTCGTGTCTTCGAGAATCACCACGCGGTCGCCTTCTTCGCGCAGGATGCCCCACGGTTTCAGGCCCGAGCGATAATTCACGTTTTCCGTCGCCCAGATGCGGCCGCGGGGGTCGATGTCGATATTGGTGGGATTCTGAATGTGCGGCTCGGATGCGAAGAGCGACGCGCTCAGGCCATCCGCCGCGTGGAACTGCTTCATGTTGGCTTTCGCTGCCGCAAAGCCGAGCGTGACACCTTCGCCCTTGCCGGGCTTTTCTTCCGAGGCTTTCAGCGCCTTGTCGTCGGGCTTCGAGGTGTAGACTTGGAAGACCACGCTTGAACCGACGTTCTGGTTGAACCCGCCGTCGTCGATCGCGCCCTCCGCTTCAAAGCCGACAATGCCCTCCGGCAGATCATACGAAATTACCGATGGCGCGTGCGTGCCGATGCCATCGCTGTAACGCTCGTCCTTCACCTTCATCGCCTGCTTCTGGCAGTTGCGTCCCGAGAGCGTTTCTCCAAAACCCTGGCGCGCTTCCTTCCACTTCAGCGTGCTGAGCGGGACCTTGCTGCCATCGGCTTTCACGAGCACGGGATTGAGCCAGTCGGCCCAGTCGGCGCGGATACCGTCGCCCGCGTCAGAGACGACAAGATGCAATTCCTTCGCACCCTTGAGGTTGGCTTTGACCGGCACTGGCCCGCGGAGGACTTTTTCGGAGGAGAAAAGCGGCTTGCCCGATTGTGGCGCAGCCGGCACAGTCTTCGCTGCGGGTTTCTGCCCACGCGGGGGTTTCGAGTCGAGATTCGCCTGGAGATCGGCCGGCGAGATTTTCGATTCGACGCCCTTGGCCGGGACATCCAGATGAGCCGTCCAGACGATGGCGTTCAGCACCAGCTTGCGCTGATTCTCGTTGCCCCAGCCCGGATGCTTCGCCGCCACCTCGGGTTTTTCGTCGGTGCCTGCACCGTGAAAATGCCCACCGGTGAAACCGAAGCCGCGCCCGCCGTTTTCGCGCTGTTTGGCCCAGGCGACCGGTTGCTGCTCGCCAGCAGCCACCGACATACGGACGTAGGGATTTCCTTCGTGCGCACCGTCCTTGCGCGAGAGCGAGGAAAGCGGAGGCAGATCGGAGAGAATCGGCGTGACCCCGGGCATGCCTTCCTCGAAGCGCATGTGGTAATACCACTCGTCTTCGGTAGAGAAGGGCTCGACGCCATTGCTGATCGGATGATCCGGCAGCGTGGCAAAGTTGGCCGTCCAGTGAGGGTTCACGCTATAGAACGCTTCGAAGTAGCCGCCCTGCCAGTCGAGAAATTGCGGGCCGCCTTTGTCGGCAGGGACTTCGACCGCGTAGTGAATCGTCACGAAGCCGCAGCCGCGCTTCATTTCCTTGTCGAGCTGCGCGAGCCGCTCGTCGGCCAGCGCCGGATGATTGCCCCCGCCGTCGGCGTAAATGACGACCGTATCGGCCTGGGCGAGTTCCGTCGCGTCGGGCCATTCGCCGTTGAGGTGCACTTTGGTGACGAGTTGGGGCGCGCCTTGGGCAAGGCACTTGGCGAAGAGTCGGATGCCCGCATTGTGTTCGTGCTGGCCCGGACCGTGGGACGGTTTGCCAGCGATCATGATGGCAAGCGGCTTGCCATCGGGTGTCTTCGCCCACAGGGCAGGCGAAATGGCGGCGGCAAGAATGAGGAGCGAGGAGCGAAGCTTCATGGCGTGGAAAAAAGGAGGGGTCTTCACAGACCCGGGCAAAGGTGGACAGTCAAGCGCGACCGTGCCGGAATCTTAGAGAAGTGCGGCCAGCCGCCGACTGGGGTTTTCAAGACCGAGGCGTGCCTCTCCTCTAAAAAAACGCGAGTGCGCTACACAAATGCGCACCGCACCGGCGTTTCCTCTTTCGAGCAACCCATGAAATTCCTCCTCTCCGGCTTGGTCCTCGTTCTCCTCGGTTCCTTTGCCCAGGCTCAGTCTGTCGCCAGCGTGAATGGCGTCACCCGGGTGCCGGTTGTTCTCGTCGCGTCTGCCCTTGGAGTGAGTTTCGAGGTCTTTCGTGAAGCCTTCGGTCGCGTCCATCCCACCGGCGGTGGCCCGACCCCGTGAAGAGGCGCGCGCCAACAAAGCCGCGCTGTTGTCCGTGCTGGGCAAATACGGCATCACCGACGACCGCCTCGACGCAGTTTCGAATTTCTATCGTTACCCGCCCGGTAGTCGGGACCTTTGGAAGAACCGCGCGGCCGTGGCTAATGCGCTCGTGAAGGATGGCATCGTCACTGGCTACGAAAATCGTGGATGGCGGTGCCGGCTACACCACCGCGCCGGCGGTGACCGTGCCGGACCTTCCCGGCGCAGCCGCCAAAGTGGGGTTGTCGTTCGGGGCGAAATTCGAAACCAGCGGGTCCATTGCGACGATCGCCGTTTCCCGAGGTAACACGCAGTGACGTAAGCCAGCTCCTGATCCAAAAGGCTGCGTAAGTTCCCTGCGACCACGGTGGTGTGGCCGACCGATTTTGCGGTATGCCCCGAGCAAATACCATCAGGCGGGCCGCCCGAGCCCGGCGCGAAGGCAAGAGCCCTTCAACTCAAGCCAGTGAATTCGTGCGCGAAGAAATCGAGGAAATCAGCGAGGGTAAACACGGCGCTCGATCCGCGAAGCAGGCCATCGCCATTGGCCTGTCGAAAGCCCGGCGCGCCGGGGTGAAACTCCCGCCGCCGAAAAAGGGTCGGGTCTCGGAGCAGACCCGCCACAAAGCCGAACTCGACACCGCGCAAGGCCAGCGCAATCCGCACAAAAGACTGTCGCGCAAACGCTCGCGGGCGACGACGGCCGCATTGAAACGCGAAGGCAGCGCCGCCGCTTCCAAGGCTGCGCTTTCTCGCCAGACTCGCGCTGCCGCGCCGAAGCGCACCCACGCTGAGCGGTCGGCCGCTGCGAAAAAGGCGGCTCGCACGCGGAAGCGCGCGAAGGCCTGAGCCGGGCGGTTTACGCGAGGATTTCCTTCACTACCCGCGCTTCCTGCCCGTCGGTGAGCGATGCGGCGGTGCCGTTGCGTTTGAAGATGAGTTGCTTGTGGTCGAGGCCAAAGCAGTTCAGCAGCGTCGCGTGCCAGTCGTAGTGGTTCACCACGTCCACGACGGCGCGATGGCTGAACTCGTCCGTCTCGCCATACACGCATCCGCGCTTGAAGCCGCCGCCCGCGACCCACTGTGAGAAACCGTAGGTGTTATGATCGCGGCCCCACTTCTCTCGACCGGCGTCGTTTTGCAGCACAGGCAGGCGGCCCATTTCGCCGCCCCAGTGGACGACTGTGGAGTCGAGCAAGCCACGTTGCTTGAGATCCATGATGAGCGCCGCGCTCGGGCGATCGACGGCGGCGCAGTTCTTCGGAAGAGCCGAGATGAGCGAGCCGTGCTGATCCCACGACTGGCCGGAGTTGAGCACCTGCACAAAACGCACGCCGCGCTCGACGAGGCGCCGGGCGATGATGCAGCGCGTGGCGTAGTCTTTTGTGACTGGATCATCGACGCCGTAGAGATCGCGCACGTGTTTCGGCTCGGCGGAAATATCGAGCGCTTCCTTTGCCGCGACCTGCATGTGCGCGGCGAGTTCGTAGCTGGCCATGCGCGCCTGCAGGTCGAGTTCGCCGGGATGCTCGGCAGCGTGCTGTTCGTTGATCGACTTGAGCAGATCGAGCTGCCGATCCTGCGCTCTGCCCGCGAGTTGTGGCGGGGGATCGAGATTCAAAATGCGCGGCTCGGTGGGGCGAATGAGCGTGCCTTGGTAAAGCGCCGGCAGCCAGCCGTTCGTGAAATGCTCGGTTGTGAAGGTCGGCAGACCGCCCGGATGCGCGAGCACCATGTAAGCGGGCAGTTCCTGCGTCTCGCTGCCCAGCCCGTAAGTAAGCCATGAACCCACCGTCGGGCGGCCCGGCGTAATGCGGCCATTCATCAGCGCGTAGAGCCCTTGCGCGTGGTTGTTCACGCCCGAGTGCATCGAGCGGATGAGTGTGATGTCATCGACGATCTGCGAGAGATTCGGCAACAGTTCGCTCAATTCCATCCCACACTGGCCGTGCGGCTGGAACTTCCACGGGGAGCCGAAGACCTTCGACGACGCCTGCGCGAGGTTGTCGTATTTGATCTCCCCCGGAAACTTTTGCCCGTCGTATTTTTGCAGCATCGGCTTCGGATCGAAGAGATCCATCTGCGACGGCCCGCCCATCATGAAGAGCGAGATCATTGCCTTCGCCTTCGGCTCGAAGTGCGGTGCTTTTGGGAGGAGATCGTATTCCGGTTTTGCGCCAAAGGCGTGCGGCTTCACCGGTGCGGCGAGCAGTCCATCACCGCGGAGAAGCTGCGCGAGCGCAAGCGTGCCAAGGCCGAATCCCCCGGCATGCATGAAGTGGCGGCGGGAGCAGAGGTGGGCGGGGTTCATTCGATGTAGAGGAAACGGTTCGAGCTGAAGAGGACCTGGCAGTAGCTTGCGAGGGCGTCGAGGTGCGGGTCGGGAACCGGAGCGTCTTTCGCGTGCTGGATGCCGTGATGATAGTTGCGCACGGCTTCCGTCTGCTCGGCGATGTAGGCGAGCGCGCGGTTCACGTCGGCTTCCTGCGGCGAACGGCCGAAGAGGATGCGCCATGCGTTCACGATCTGGCCGCGGGCATCGCCCTGGCTTTCACCGCGCAGGCGCGCCGCGAAAGTGCGGGCGGTGTCGAGGACGAAGCTGTCATTCATCAGCAACAGCGATTGGGGGGCGACGGTGGAGGAATTGCGCAGTTCGCAGTTCGGCGACATAACCGGCGCGTCGAAGGTCTCGAGCACGGTAAGCGGCGTTTTGCGGCGCACCTGCACGTAGATCGAGCGGCGGAAATCACTGGCTCCGCCACTCTCGACTTTCGCGACGGTGATCGTGCCTTTGTCGAGGCCGACGACCACGCGGCCAGCGGGATCGCGCGCGATGGATGAAGGTGCGCCGAACTGCTGGCGGTTCAGCGTGCCGGCGGCGAAGAGCATCGAGTCGCGCAGCGCTTCGGCGTCGAGGCGTTGCATTTTGAAGCGGCCGTAAAGCTTGTTGTCGGCATCCACTTTCAGCGCGGCGTCGTTTTGCGCCGACTGCCGATACGTAGCGCTCAGCACCATGAGCCGGTGCAGCGGCTTCAGCTTCCAGCCGTTTTGCATGAACTCGCTCGCGAGCCAGTCGAGCAGCTCGGGGTGCGACGGCTTTTCGCCGAGCGCGCCGAAGTCGCCGGGCGTGTTCACAAGGCCGCGGCCGAAGTGATTCAGCCAGAAACGATTTACGAGCACGCGGGCAACGAGGGGATGTTTGCCGCTGGTGAGCCAGTGCGCATAGGCCAGGCGGCGACCGCTCGTGCCAAAGCTCGTCGGCTCGGCTTTGAACGGAGTCTGCGCGATCACCGTAAGCTCGCCGGGTTCCACTTTCTGCCGCGGCTGATCGTGGTCGCCGCGATTGAAAAGCACGGTCTGTGGCACCGCGCCTTTGACTTCTGTGAGTGCCATCACGCGGCCCTCGGGCGGCTTCGTCGCACGCAGCTTCGTCGCCTCGGCTATCTTATCGGTTACCTTCTTTTGCAGGCTCGCGTCATAGAGATCGAGCGAGTAGAGCGCGAGGGCGTTTGGGTATTTTTTGATCAGCGCCTTCTGGTCGGGCGTCCGGTCTTTCTCCGCCGTCGCGCGCGCTTTGCGATACGGTTCGCGCTCGGCTTCGGGAAGCTCGACGATCTTTTTCTCGAAGATTTCATCGAGAAATTTTTTGCTCATGGCACGCGCCTCGACCTCGATGGCCTGCGCCTGCTTTTCAATCTCCGCAGCCTTGGCTCGTTCCTCGGGCGTGTAGAGCGAATACATGCGCTGGCTCGGCGGGCGCCAGTTTTTCCAATCGAACGCCGGCTCGAAGACCGCGCGCAGGCGGTAATAATCTTCCTGGGAGATCGGATCGTAACGGTGATCGTGGCACTGCGCGCAGGCGACGGTGAGGCCGAGCAGTGCGGACGACGTGATGCGAATCTGCGCGGCGATGGTTTCGTTGCGCGCGAGCTTCACGTCGGGCACCTCATCGCCGGTGCCATCGGGTGCCATGCGGAGAAAAGCGGTCGCGGTGAGCGAGGCGCGCTTTTTGGGATCGAGCACGGCAGCTTGTGTGTCGGCTTGCGTCGCGCCGGCGAGTTCGTCACCCGCGAGTTGCTCCACGATGAATTCGTTCCACGGCTTATCCGCGTTGAATGCCGCGATCACGTAGTCGCGGTAACGCCACGCCTCCGGGCGCACCGAGTCGGCTTCGGCGAAGCCATTCGAGTCCGCGTAGCCCGCGACATCGAGCCAATGGCGCGCCCAGCGTTCGCCATAGGCAGTGGACGCGAGCAGGCGATCGACGAGCTTTTCGTAAGCATCCGGCGCCGGGTCGGCGGCAAAGGCGTCCACCTCCGCCGGAGTTGGTAGCAGGCCGGTAAGGTCGAGCGTCACCCGGCGGATGAGCGTGCGCCGGTCGGCCTCTGGAGCGAAGTCGAGCTTGTGCTTCCGCAGTTTGGCGAGCACGAACGCGTCGATCGGATTGGATACAGGTTTCGGGTTTCGAGTTTCGGGCTTCGAGTTGGGCGAACCCGCCACCTGCCGTTCTAGACTCGGAACCGCCGGACGGACGATCGGCTTGAACGCCCACCACTCGCGGTCTTCGTCGGTGATGAACATGCCCGGCGCCAACGTCTGTGGCTCGGGTTTGGTGGTTTTCGCGCCCTGCGCTACCCATTGCTCCAGCACGGCGAGTTGTTCGGGCGTCAGTTTTTTGCCCTTCTTCGGCATCTCGCCCTCGCGCACGAGCAGGACGAGTTCGCTCTCATCCGGCTTCCCGGGGACGACCACGTGACCGCCTTCCTTGAGCGGCTTGTCCATGAACCGCCGCAGGCGCAGATCGACTCCACCTTTCAGTTCTTCTTCTTCGCCGTGGCAACCGGTGCAGTGCGCCTTCAGGATGGGACGCACATCGCGTTCAAACGTCACTTCGCGGTCAAGTGCGCGGGCGACGGTCAGCGATGCGAAAAGGAGGAGGCTCGTGTTGCGGAAAAGCATGGAACGATCCCGAGTTTAACCAGTTCGATGGCGGGTTCTTTGATGGTGGAATCACCCCAAACAAAACGGATGCGGGGCGGCGTTCCATCTGGAACCATGTCATCCATGCCCTCTCTCCCGCATTTCTCCATCACGGGTCGTCGCCGGTTTTTGTCGCAGGCTGGGTTGGCCGCCGCATTTTTCACGACACGGGGCGCGTTTGCCGAAGCTCTAACGCTCACGCCGCGGCAGACGGAGGGGCCGTTTTATCCGGATCATTTGCCGCTCGATACGGATAACGACCTCCTCATCGTCAACGACTCGATCACCCCGGCGGTGGGCGAAATCACGTATCTGAGCGGGCGAGTCCTTGGACCGAATGGCCAGCCGCTCCGAGGCGCCACGGTGGAGATCTGGCAATGCGACACCAACGGGGCCTACATCCATACGAAGAGCTTCAACGCGGCGAAGCGGGATGTGAATTTCCAAGGCTACGGGCGTTTTCTCACCGCCGGCAGCGGCGAATATCTTTTCCGCACGATCAAACCGGTGCCCTACAGTGGGCGCTGCCCGCACATTCATGCGAAGGTGCGTGTGAACGGGCGAGAACTGCTGACGACCCAGCTTTATATCAAGGGGCATGAGCAGAATGCCCGGGATGGGATTCACAAGAGCATTCGCGATGAGAAGGCCCGAGATTCGGTGACGGTGGATTTCGCCGTGATGCCCGGTGCGGCGTCGGGCGTGCTCACGGCGAAGTGGGACATCGTGCTGGGCGTGACGCCGGCCGATGACGAGAACTCGAAGCACGAACACACGCCGCCCGAGCGGATGAAGGGTGGGACTGGCGGTCCGGGAGGTCAGCGCAATCCTCCTTCCGGCCCTCCTCCGCAGTGATGCGGATTCGCCCTCGGCGGTAGAAACATTTTGCATAACCGGTGGAGGGGTGTGGCAGACTGAGGATTCATGCCCGACTCACCCTCGCTGCTCCGCCTTACCGCTATCGCCAAGTCCTTTGGCGCAGTGCGGGCTTTGCGCGGGGTGTCGTTTGAACTGCGTGCTGGGGAGGTGCATGCGCTGCTGGGAGAGAATGGCGCCGGGAAATCGACGCTGATCAAAGTCATCGCGGGCGCGCATGCGCCGGATGCCGGAGCGCTTGAGGTAGGTGGGGAAATAGTCACGCATTTTAGTCCGCGGGAGGCGCATCGGCGAGGGATCGCTTGTATCTATCAGCAGCCGGCGTTGTTTCCGGATTTAACGGTGGAGGAAAATATCGCGCTGCGCCTGGAGCCGCCGCGGGCGTTCGGGCGGGTGAAGGCGGTAGCGCGGCGGCAACGGGCGCAGGAACTGTTGCAGCGAATCGGCGCCGACATCCGGCCCGAGCGCGAGGTGCGGGATCTGTCGATGCCGGAGCAACAGCTCGTGGAAATTGCCTGCGCGATCGGGAGCGGCGCGAAGGTGGTAATCATGGACGAACCGACCGCGTCGCTGACGCAAAAAGAGCAGCATCTTCTTTTTGCTGTCGTGCGCGATCTGCGGGCGAGCGGCGTGGGCGTGATTTATATTTCGCATCGCTTGGAGGAAATTTTCGCGCTCGCGGATCGCGTTACGGTCCTGCGCGATGGCGAGAGCATCGGCACAAACTCGGTGGATCAGATCGATGAAGCTGCGCTCATTCGCATGATGGTCGGTCGCGAGGTGACACATATCTATCCGAGGGCTGAGAGCGAAGCCGGTGCAGTCGTGCTTTCACTGCAAGGAGTCGGATGCGTGGCAGGTGGCGTGCGCGACGTTTCGCTGGAAGTAAAGGCGGGGGAGATCGTGGGGCTGGCTGGGCTCGTGGGAGCGGGACGCACCGAACTGGCGCGAGTGCTTTTCGGTATCACGCCGGCGGATGCGGGCTCGATCAAGCTGGCGGGCGCGCCAGTGAAAATCGGTCATCCGCACGAGGCGATTGCGCAGGGCATCGCGTATGTGCCGGAAGATCGCCGCCGCCATGGTATGATCCTCGATCTGCCGATCGCGCACAACATGACGATGGCGATTCATCCGCGGATTTTTCCGGGCGGCTGGCTGCGTTTCGAAGCCGAGACGGAAGCGGCCCGAGCCTTCATTCGCGATCTCGACATCAAAGCCTACGGCCCCGAGGCCCCGGGCGGTTCGCTGAGCGGGGGCAACCAGCAGAAGGTGAGCGTCGCGCGCTGGCTGGCGACAAAGCCGCGCGTGCTCATTCTCGACGAGCCGACACAGGGCGTCGATGTGGGCGCCAAAGGGGAAATTCACCGTATCATCCGGCAACTCGCGAAGGAGGGACTCGCCGTGCTCATGATCTCGAGCGATCTGCCCGAGGTGCTTGGCATGAGCGACCGCATCGCGGTGATGCGCGGGGGAACACTGGCCGCAATGCTTCCGGGCCGAAGCGACGCTCATGAAGTGATGACTGCGGCGCTGGGAAGGGAGGCGGCGTGAACCGTTATTTCCGCGAACTTTCTGTGGCGGGTGTGCTCGCGCTGCTGCTGCTGGCGCTGGCGATTTTCGCGCCGAGCTTCTTTTCGCTCCAGCCGCTTCTCTCGCGTCTCACGTCACAAATGCCAGCGTTAGTCGCGGCCATCGGGATGACGTTCGTGATCGTGTCACGGCAGATCGATATTTCGGTCGGCGCTCAATTTGGGATGTGCGCCGTGCTGGCGGGCTTACTCGCCGCGAGCGGGTTACCGCTGCCGGTCGTGATGCTGGTGAGTGTTGTGGCGGGTGGGGGGATGGGGGCGATCAACGGCGCGTTGGTCGCTTGGGTGGGCCTGCCGAGCATCGTGGTGACGCTGGCGACCATGGTGACATGGCAGGAAACGCTGCGCCTCTGGCAACAAGGGCGTTTGCTCAATCTTCCGGCGGGCGTGCAATGGTTTGGCCTGAGCCAACTGGTAGGGCAGACGACGATCATTGTGTCCACTGTGGTATTAGTCATCGTGGCTGCATGGGTGATGAAGAAGGTGAACGCCGGCCGTTTAGTCTATGCGGTCGGCAGCGACGCGGAGGCGGCGCGGCTCGCGGGCATCAATCCGAAGCGGGTGACTTTCGGCGTCTTCACCCTGATGGGTGCGCTGGTCGGCCTCGCTGCGGTGATGAACGCGGTGCAATCGCCGCAGGTGCAGCCGACGTGCGGGGACGGTCTGGAGTTGAAAGTGATCGCGGCGGCGGTGGTGGGTGGCGTAGCCGTGAGCGGTGGGCGCGGGAATCTCTGGGGAGTCTTTCCCGGGCTGCTCCTGCTCGCCAACGTGAACCCGGCGCTCACGCACTTTCATGTGCAGGCGTATTGGGAGAAGGCGATTCAGGGGCTGGTGATTTTGCTCGCTGTGGTGGCTGACGGCCTTCGCAATCGGAGGGTGATGGCATGAAGAAATTCTGGCTGAGCCACGAAACTGTGCTGCTGCTAGTGCTCGTGCTCGAGGTGCTGCTGTTCAACGCGATCGGTCGCCGGTTTCTAACCGCTGACAACGTGGCGAACATCGTGCGGCAATCCGTTGAGATCGGCCTGCTGGCACTGGCAATGACGCCCGTGATCCTCACCGGCGGAATCGATTTGTCTGTCGGCTCGCTGCTTGGCTTCTGCGCGGTGACGTTTGGAATGTTGTGGGGCGAACTCCGCTGGGCACCATGGCTGGCAGCGGCTGGAGCGGTGGTCGTGGGCATGCTGGGAGGTGGATTGAATGCAGCGCTCATCACGAAGCTGCGCCTGCCGCCGCTGATCGTAACGCTGGGCACGTTCTCACTTTTCCGCGGTCTGGCCGAGGCGTTCACGGGCGGCACGAAGGCCTACACCAACTTTCCTGCCTCGTTCCTCGCGTTGGGAAATTCGTTCTTGCTCGGCGTGCCGGTGCAGGCATGGGTATTGGGTGGTGTGGCGATTGCGGTCTGGCTGCTGGTGCATCGCACCACCGCAGGTCGGGCGTGGCGAGCGATCGGGTTCGCGCCCGAAGGGGCGCGCTACGCTGGCCTGCCAGTGCAGCGGCGAGTCGCGCAGGCTTATCTTTTATCCGGCGTAGTGGCGGGATTAGCCGCGGTGATCTTCGTTTCTCGCGTGACTGAAGCGCGCGCCAACGCGGGGGTGGGCTACGAACTCGCTGCTATCACGGCGGTCGTGCTGGGCGGGACGAGCATTTTCGGCGGCACCGGTTCGGTGCATGGCACTTTACTCGGCGTGGCGGCCGTGGCGGTGCTCGGAAACGGCCTCTCCCGGATCCTGAGCATCACCGCGATTTCGCGCGAACTTTCCGGCATCCTGACGGGCGTGTTGTTGCTCCTCGCACTGGCGGCGGGAGCGTTTCTCCGCTGGAGAGCTACCCGAGCGCGCGGCGCAGGAGGTCGAGGGCCATCTGGCTCACGAGCTGTTTGAAACGCTCGCGATCGACTGGGTAGAAGAGCTTGTCGACGTGAGTCGGCTGGTGTCTGGAGGCGAGGCCGACGAAGACTGTGCCGACCGGCTTCTCCGCGCTGCCGCCGCCGGGGCCGGCGATGCCGGTGGTCGAGATGGCGTAGTCTGCGCCACTCGCGGTGCGGGCGCCTTCGGCCATCGCGCGAGCGACGGGTTCGCTCACGGCACCGTGTTGCCGGATCAAGCCGGCATCGACGCCGAGCGCACGGGTCTTCGCTTCGTTCGCATAGGTGACGTAGCCGGCGAGAAAGACGGAGGATGCACCGGGAACATTAGTGACGCGGTTGGCGATGAAACCGCCGGTGCAGGATTCGGCTACCGCGAGCGTCTCGTGCCGCTCGGTGAGCCGGTCCACGATCACCTTTTCGAGCGAGCGCTGGTCTTGTGAAACGAGATGCGGGCCGAGTCTGGCTGCGATGATTTCGCCTGCACGTTGAATCTGTTCCGGTGTGCCGACGACACGCACATCCACTTCGCCGGGCCGTGCGCAATATCCGAGTTCGGCGTTCAGCGCGAGCAACTCGGCCCCGACCAATTCCTCAACGAGCGATTCGCCAAGGCCCGCTGTGCGCCACACGCGCATTTCGGCGACCGGACGTGGCGGAAGCACGCGGGTGAGGATTGGCACCACGTGGTCTACCACCATCGGCTGCAATTCGCGCGGCGGGCCTGGAAGCAGGAAAAGATGGGGAGAGGGGAGGTCAACACCGGGAGCGGACTGCGGGGGAAGGTAGAGGCCGGGTGCGGTGCCGTGCGGATTCCACAGCACAGTCGATTCCGGCGGGCGGAGCGCCTGTTGCCTGTTCCGCGGACTCATCTTGATTTTGCGTCGCGCGAAACGCTCCTCCACTTGTCTCCAGATTTCTTCGTCGTGCTCCAGGCGCAGCCCGAGCAGTTCGGCTACCACGTCGCGTGTGATGTCGTCGGTCGTGGGGCCGAGGCCTCCGGTGATGAGGACGATATCAGCGCGGCCGAAACTTTCGAGGAGGGCGTGGCGAATATCGGGGCCATCCGGCACGGTGACCTGTCGCTGGATGCGAAGCCCGAGAGGGAAGAGCGCATCGGCGAAGAGGCGCAGATGAGTGTTGAGAACGCTGCCCAGCAGCAGTTCGCTGCCGGTGTTGAGCACTTCGACACGCATTAACTCTTGCGCACGGCGGTGATCCATTCGCTCATCTTCGCGGCGAGCGGCGGATCGGTCTGTTCGGTGATGAAATAGAGGTTGGTGAGCATCCGGATCAGCATCTGCCGTGGCGTGCAAGGCACGAGATGCTGCGGGAGTAGCGTCAGGTTTTGCTGCTCCAGCAAGGCGCGACATTCCTCAAGGCCCACGCGGCGTCCGCCGTGGAAGGGATCGAAGAAGATGTCTTCGTGACGCACGATGAAATGCCCCGGCAGGCCGATGCCATCGACCTGCATCTCTGCGCGCTTGCCGACCAGCATGTAAACGAGTGAGAGCGAAATGGGGATGCCGAGGCGCGTTTCGAGGACAGCGGGGAGGCACGAGTTGCGAAAGTTGTAATAATCGTCATCGTTGCCGCGCAGGCGCTGATCGAGATTCAGGAACTCGGCGAGCGTCTCGACGCGGTCGAGCGGCGTTTCCGCCTTTTCCAGACGGCGCTGCACCTCCGAGCCCCACCCATCGAGTTGCGCGCGGGCTGCGGTGAAATCTTCGCCCGGCAGCATGACCGTGGCGAGCTGCCAGGCCGCGGTCTCCAGATCGCCTTGATCGCCGAAATGCCGGCAGAGCTGCATGAAGGTGACCTCGGCTCCGCGTTCCTGGATCTCGGCGATGACATCGCGGACGTGGAAACTGGCCGCCGGACTGCCGAGGCTTTCCAATTCGCGCAGTTCAGGCAGCATCTCGGGTCCGCCGGCGGCGAGTTGCGCTTTGACCAGAGAGACCGTGCCGGGGTCTTCGTCGGCGAGCAGGCTGAGGAGAGCTTCGCGCCGGCGCTGCAGGGCTTCGGTGTTCATCCGATGGCAGCGTTGACGGAAAGGACCTCACCCGGTTCGCATTCGATCTGAAAGGCGATGGGACGGCAGCACACCACGCAATCCTCCGTGGTGGTATAGCTGCCCTGCGCTGTGTCCACGGTGATGGCGAAGGACTCGCCGCAATACGGGCACTGCACGTCGAAGTCCTCGAGCAAATTCATCGCCGGGAGCTTCTCCTAAGAGGCATCAGGAATTCAAGCACCGGATATGCCTCAGGCCGATGGGGGAAGTTTGAGACGCGGTGCGTCACTCCACAGATCCTCAAGGCTGTAATAAGCGCGCTTTTCCTGGTGGAAGGCGTGAACGACCAGATCGCCGTAGTCGGCGATGATCCACTGGCTGAGCGGGAATCCATCCACGGCGACCGGCTTGCGCTGATGGTCTTCCCGCAGCTTATCCGAGATATTGTCGATGATGGCCTTGAGGTGCGGCTCACTCGTGGCGGAGCAGATCAGGAAAAAGTCCGTGAACGACGAGATGTCGCGGAGATCGAGCACCACAATATCTTCGGCTTTCTTGTCCGCGGCGTAGGCAGCGGCGAGCTGGGCGAGTTTTTCGGAGTCGATGGGAAAGGGGTCAGGTTGGGTTGCGATAAAGGCCGTGCTTTTCGATCAAGAAACGCACCGCCTCCGGCACCAGATAACGAATGCTGAGCCCTTGTGCAACTCGCGCTCTGATGTCCGTGGCGGAGATATCAAAGCGGCGGGAGATGGTTGGGAAAGGAGGGGGCGAGTCCTCGCTCCCGCTTGTGGCGAGCAGCGGTGTGCGACTGAAGACGATAAACTGGACGAGCGTCTGGAGTGTTTCCCAGTCGCGCCACTTAGGTAACTCGGGGACGTGATCGGCGCCGATGAACCAGAAAAGTTCAGCATTCGGCCAGCGTTCCCGGGCAGCTTTGACCGTGTCGATGGTGTAACTGGTGCCGCCGCGCGCGACTTCGGAGTCGTCGAGAGCGAACCCTTCCTCACCTTCGATGGCCGCGTTCATCATCGCCACACGCAGGGCGGGCGGTGTGATCTCGATGCCGGGCTTGAATGGCGAACGCGCTGCGGGAACGAACACGACACGGTCGAGTGCGAGCTGTTCCAGCGCTTCGCGCGCGAGGATCAGATGGCCGTGATGCGGTGGGTCGAAGGTGCCGCCGTAGAGGGCGATTCGCATGATGCAGGCGCGTCGGATACCGCGTTCGCGGCAGGCTGGCTAGCAGGGAGTCGAGTCAGGTCGTCATCGCTGGCAGGCGCAGGTCCACAACGGTCTTCTTCGGTTCGCTGCTGATCCTGATGCTGCCATGGTGCAGTTGCGCGAAACTTGCGGCTAGGGTGAGGCCCAGCCCGGCGGCGTTCTGCTTTTTCTTCGTCGTGAAAAACGGGCTGAAGATCTTTTCCGTGATTTCTGGTGGAATGCCAGGGCCATCGTCGGTGACCGAGACCACGGCCCACTTCTGCCGCTGGCCTGGAATGATTTCGGCCCTCAGTTCGATCGAAACGGTGCCGCCATCGGCGAAGGTGGCTTCGCAGGCGTTTTTCACCAGTTCGGTGAGCGTGGTTTTGATGCGGCTGGCGTCTCCCTGCACCCGGGGGACGTCGTCTTCGAG
Source organism: Chthoniobacteraceae bacterium (assembly GCA_044226525.1). Classification (GTDB taxonomy): domain Bacteria; phylum Verrucomicrobiota; class Verrucomicrobiia; order Chthoniobacterales; family Chthoniobacteraceae; genus VFJQ01. The sequence goes on from JBGAGV010000004.1 coordinate 186,877, forward strand.
GTGCATATTGATCGTCGTGCGCGGTCCGCGGAATTGATCGAAGCCGGGGCGGATGAAGCGCAGGTATTCGGCGAGATCGATGGCGCGTAGCACCGAAGCGGAAGGACGCACCAAGGCCTGCGTGCGGTCCATCAGTTCGCTGGCCTGCGTGGCTCCGAGTTGGATCTTCCCCAGGCCGTCGCGAGTCGCCTTATCGAGATCTTTGTTCTCCATCATGAGACCGACGTAGCCATGGAAAAGCGTGAGGATGTTGTTCATCCGGTGGGCCAAACCGCGGACAAGCTGATCCTGAAGATCCGAGTGGGTAAATTGCATCGAGGGCTGCACTGAGACAGCAGCGGCAATGCCCGCGCATTAAAATTAAGGCAAAGACTTTACTTTTCAGCTGCGGTGTTTTCCGCCCGCTGTAGTCGCAGAATAAAGGTGCTGCCGTCCCCGAGCTTGCTCCGGCAGGCGATCTCGCCCTGCATGGCTTCCGCGAGCCGTTTTACAATCGAGAGTCCGAGCCCGACCGATGGCTCGCCGCCGGTCGGTCGGGCGGAAAGCCTGGTGTGTTTGCGGAAGAGGAGCTTTTGTTCTTCTTCGCTGATGCCCGGCCCGTAATCCTGCACGGCCCACTCGCACCATTCCAGATGTTCCTCGATGCGGATGTGAATTTCCTTTTCGAAGGGCGAGTATTTCAAGGCGTTGGAGAGCAAGTTGTCCAAAATCTGTAGCGCCGCTTTTGGGTCCGCCTGCACCCAGTGCGCACCGTCCTGATGCCAGATGACACTGATGTGTTTCCGCTGAGCCGCTGCGTGGTGCCCATCCAAGCATTGCCGGGTGAGGGCGGATAGATCGCAGCGCTCGAGCCGCCGGGCGTAAGTGCCCGCTTCGATGGCATTCGCGTCGAGCAGGTCATTCACGAGGGCAAGCATGCGTGCGCCGCCTTTGCTGATGTCTTTCGCTATTTCGACGATGCGAGTTTCCCGTTCGAGCGCGAGCAGTTCGGCAAAGCCGATAATCACGCTCAGCGGATTGCGCAGGTCGTGCGCGGCCATGCCGAGAAACTCTGTCTTTTCGTTGTTCAGCGCAGTCAGTTTCTCATTGCTCTCGGCGAGTTCCGCCAGCGACTCCTCGGTGCGGTCCTGGGCGCGGCGCCGGCTGACTTCAAAAACGAGGCCGAGCGCAAAAAGAAAGACGATCAAGCCGAGATTGCCGGCTGCCTCGACCAGGTCTCCCCATTTCGGGTCGTAATACGCCGTGAGTTGCAGCCCGAAAACGGAGGCGATCGCGATCGTCCCGGCGATGAGCACGCAAGCGACCGACCATCCCGCCGCGCCTCGCTGCCCGATCACCAGCAATGCGCACAGCGGCACCGAGGACAGCCAGGCGATGGCGTGGCCGTGCAGGCCGCCTTCGATCAAGGTAAGCACGGTGAAGCCTGCCGCCATGGTGCCGACCAGCACGTGCCCGGTGAGGTCAAGCCGGGCCGTGCGTTTGAGTAGCATGGGCATGGCCGCGAAAACGAGGCTGCACGCCACGATCACAGCCGAGCCCCAATGGTGCCCGATGAATCCGTAAAAGATCGCATAGGCTGGACCGAAGATCGCACCCTGCACACCGAAGTGTGCCACCAGCCGTGCGCGTCGCGCGTGGTTCGGATCCCGGTTGCAAGACGCGGGGACGAAGCCCTCCACGAATTCGTTGAACCGCCGCAAGGCGGAAGAGCGATCATGATCGGCGGCGGGGGCTTTTTCTTGAATGTTGGGCTGCAAGCTCAAAAGGCGTGCGGGTCGGCAGAAGGAAGCCAGCATGATGCCAACAATCCGCGGCAACGGCAATGCCGCTGCACGGGTGAAAGGCGAAGTTTGGCCGGTAGCCAACCACTGAGGTGGTTACCTGTTTTTCGACTCGCTAGCGCCAGGGTCTGCCACTATCCGGGGTTCAGTGTATTCGCTGAAGGCGCTCCGACCATTCATAACCGCTTCCGCCTTGACTCTTTCCAGCCTGCCCTCCCTGAGGGCGGCCGGGGTTTATGAGGATGGTGCTACTGCCCGGAGCCGGGCCTTGGGTGGGGCCGATGTCGCGGGAAGTGGATCGGCTGTCGATGCCCTCGCGCACAACCCCGCTACCTTGAGCAACATCCGTGGACCGGTGCTGGAACTGGGCGCAGCCTTCGGCATGGCGCACGGCGAATTCAGCAATCGCGCCAATGACGGCGTGAAGATGAACACCGATGGCTTGGTGCCTCATGGCGCCTTCGCCCGCTCCTTCGGTCCGCTGAGCTTCGGGTTCGGAGTCGTGGCCGATTCGGCGTTGCGAGCGGACTGGCGCTTTCGCGACGCTCCGGGTGGGTTGGACGGTGCAACGAGTTACGGTTTCCGTGCGCACACGGCGGAGATCGCGCTGCTGCGCTTTGCGCTGGGAGCCTCGTGTCGGATCACCCCGCAGCTCTCGCTCGGGGCCAGCGTGGGACTGCTTTACAACCGAAATCGGCTAGAGGCGCCTTACATTTTCCAAAGCCAGCCGCAGTTCGCCGGTGCCAAGACGCAACTCGACCTCGAAACCGAAGGCTGGGGCTGGGGTGGCCAATTCGGCCTGCTGTGGAAGCCTGTCTCCACGCTTCAGCTTGGCCTGACTTACCGGATGCCGAGCAGGCTCAAGACCGACGGCCGCGCTTTTGCGGATACTAGTCAGCAACTCAGGAATCTCGGGATCGACGTGGAGAATACGACGGCCACTTTCGATGCGGAGGTGACCAATGAGTTCCCACAGAGTTTTTCCGCCGGTCTCGCCTGGCAGGCGACGCCGCGCCTGGCGATCGTCGGGCAGGTGGACTGGATCAACTGGGCCGATGCCTTCGACACGCTCGAGGTGCGGCTGCGCCATGTGGACAACGACCTCTATCGCGACCTCGCTGCCGGGAAGAGCAATCTCGATGACGATGTTCCGCTGCGGTGGCGTGACCAATGGGTTTTTCGCTTCGGCGCGGAGTGGACACTGGACGAACACTGGACGCTTCGCGCCGGTTATCGCTACGGACGCAATCCGGTTCCAGCCGAAACGCTGACCCCGATGAATGCCGCCATTAGCGAACACGTGGTGAGTGCAGGCGTCGGTGCCAGGTGGGGCCGCACGTCCGTGGACTTCGCGTGGCAATGGGCGCTGCCGCAGAGCGAATCGGTGAGCAATAGCGATCTGCTTGGTGCGGAATACGACCGCAGCAGCGTGAAAGTGGGCATTCACTGGCTGACGCTGACGACAGCCTACGAGTTCTAGGCCGCGCTTTCTCCCACACGCAAGCTCATGCCCATGGCGTGGAAGATATGGTCGCGTTTTTCGAGATAGCCGGGCGAGTCGAGGTCGCGCGGACGGGGAAGATCGATTCGCACATCCTCCTGCACCGTCGCTGGTCGGCGACTCATGATCAGCACCCGATCCGCGAGTTGCACCGCCTCCTCAATATCGTGAGTGACGAACAGAATCGTCTTTTTCTCCGCCTGCCAGATGCGCGTCAGGTCACTGCGCATCTTGATGCGCGTGATAAAATCGAGCGCGCCAAACGGCTCGTCCATGTAGATGATGTCCGGATTCGCCGCGAGCGCGCGGGCGATCTCCACGCGCTGCCTCATGCCGCCGGAGAGTTCGCGCGGATAGGCTTTCTCGAAGCCGGTCAGGCCCACCATCTCGATGTAGTGCGCCACGATCCGCTCTCGCTCTGCGGGTGTTTTACGACTGAGGCCAAAGCCGATGTTGTCGTGCACGGTCAGCCAGGGAAACACGCCGTTTTCCTGGAACACGAAGATGCGCCGCGGGTCGGGGCCGCTCACCGGCTCGCCTTCCACGATGGCCTCCCCACGCGAAGGCAGCAAAAAACCGCCGATAATATTGAGCAGGGTCGATTTGCCGCAGCCGCTCGGTCCGACGATGCAGACAAACTCGCCTGCCGCGACGTCGAGATTGATGTGCTCGAGCACGTGAATCTGTTCGCCGGTCTGTTTGGACGGAAAGCTCATCCACAAGTCGCGAATGGTGATGATGGGCGTGCTCATGAGCGGTTGGCGTAGCCCCAGCGCACTTCGTCGAAGTTTTCGAGCCGGCGCACCAACAGGTCGAGCACGAGGCCGATCAGGCCGATCATGATCATCCCTGCGACGACGAGGTCGTAGCGTTTTCCAGCGTTGCGGGCATCGATGATTAGATAACCTAGGCCGCTGTTCACCGCGATCATTTCGGCCGCCACCACTACGAGCCAGGCGATGCCGAGAGCGATACGGATGCCGGTGATGATCTGCGGCAGGCACGAAGGAAGAATCACCCGCCGGAAAAGTTCCAGCCGCGACAGACCGAAGTTTTGCGCGGCTCGCAAATAGACGGGTTGCATGTTCTGAACGGCTGCTGTCGCCGAAACCGTAATCGGAAAAACGCTCGCGAGGAAAATGAGGAAAATGGGAGCGAGATCAGTCACCCGAAACCACAGAATCGCCACCGGAATCCAAGCGATGGGGGAGATGGGGCGGAAAATCTGAATCATTGGGTTGAACGCCTGGTAAGCCCGGCTGAACCAGCCGAGAAAAAGCCCGAACGGCACACCGGCGAGCACGGCCAGCCCGAAGCCCCACGTCACGCGAAACAGCGACGCCACGATATATTTCACGAGCAGCCCTTTCTGCGCGAGTTCCCCAATCCCACGCACGACGTCGAGCGGACGGGGGAAGACCTGGCTTTGCGAGATACGCACCGCGGTATCCCAGCCCAGCAGGAAAAGGGCAGCTACGCCGAGTGGCAGCAGATATGGCAGCCACGGTTGTGACTCTCCGCGCCGCGCCCGTAAAGAGGCGGTGCCCGTTTTCGGATGGGAGCGCGGTGCAGTCGGCAAGGGCTGGGCGCTCATTATTTTGTCTCCTCGAATTTCCAGGGCTCTACCCGGGTGGTTGCTTCGTCCGCGAAGGAGGGATCGACGTAATCTTCAAAATGCACGGTCCCCTGCAGAATACCCGACTCCCGGCCCAGCGCCTCGATTTCCTCGAAGTCCGGCTTCAGCGGGGTGAGTCGCGTGTATTTCACGCGGTCCGGGGGCTTGCTCAGCACGTGTTTGAGCAGGCGCGGATCCTGCATGTAGTAGTTCTTCGACACAAACTGAGCCGCGCTCATCCGATGATCCATGCTCCCGTCGAGCCACTTGCCGCTCTTCGCGATGCCATCCACCAGCGCCTGCACCTCGGCGCGGCGATTTTGAATGACGTCGTCGCGCACGGCGAGGACGCACGAGATGAAATTCGGCCACACATCTTTCGTGAGCCACAACACTCGGCCATAACCGTCGAGTTCTGTCTGCCCCATGAACGGTTCTCCCGAGCAGATCGCATCGACTGCTTTGGAATACAGGGCTGCCGGCATGTCGGGCGGCGGCATTTCGATGAGTTGAATATCGTCGATCGTCATCGAAGCCTGCTTGAGTGCACGGAAGAAAAGCAGGCGTTGATTTGAGTAGCGATTTGGCACTGCGACGCGCTTTCCGCGCAGGTCTTCCATGCGGTAAATTCCGGAGTCTTTTCCCACCATCACTGCCGAGCCGTCGCGATGGCCGAGATAGACGATTTTAATCGGCACACCTTGCTCGCGTAGCGCGATGGCCATTGGAGCAAGAATAAAGGTCGCCGGGGTGTGATTGGCGAGATACGCCTCTTTCAGTTCGGGCCAGCTATTGAAGCGGATCGGTTCGAAAAGCCCGTCGCCCGTTTTCTGTCGATTGATGAAATCCGTCACCGGGCATGTGAGGTGGCAAGTCACCGGGAGGAAACCGATCCGGAATTTTTCGTTGGCGCTCGTCCGCTGGCCTCTCGCCTCGTTCACGAATTCGCGGATGCCGTCGATTGATTCCGGATTGAGACGAGCATGAAGAAGGGTGATTGCGAGCACCCACAGTCCGACGAAGAGCAGAAGTGTATTCCGGAGCGACATGAATTGGTCGATCAGCAGATTAGACGAGCGAGCGCTTGTAACGATAATAGACGTTTGGTATCAGCGTCATGCCATGTCGTTATCAGCTCTCCGCTTGAAATTACCTCGATGGACCTGAGGCAGCTTCGCTATTTCCAAGCCGTGGCCGAAGAGCTGAGCTATTCGAGGGCCGCACGGCGGTTGCACATCGCCCAGCCGGCTTTGAGTCGCGCGGTGAAAGAGATCGAGCATGAGCTCGGGGTCCTCCTGCTCGACAGAAATCGCAGCAGCGTGCGGCTGACGCCTGCCGGGCGGGTGCTCCTGCACGAGGCCGCAGGTCTGTTCGATCGCTGGGAGGAGTCGCTGCGTCGCGTGCGCCGCACGGCCACCGGCGAGGAAGGCGAATTGCGCCTCGGCTACATCGGACCGCCGACGCAGCCGTTTCTCGGGCGCTTGTTGGGGGAGTATCGGAAGCGTTATCCGCGCGTTTCGATCCATCTCGAGGAACGAACGCCTGAGCGCGTGTGGGAGATGGTGGCGAAAGGACGGTTGTCCATGGGCCTCACGCGTCCGGTCCCGATGTCGGAGGAACTCGGGCTTCACACCATTCTGCTTCGCGAGGAACGACTTGGTGTGGTGGTGCCGCCCGGGCACCCCTTCGCTGAGAAAAAGAGCATCGCCTGGCGGGCCTTGGAGCGGGAACCGCTCATTGTCCTCGCGCGCCGCGAGGGGGCGGGTTTGCACGATGCGGTGCTGGCCGGTTGTCGCGCGGCCGGTTTTGCCCCGAAGCTTGCGCACACGCCGAGCCTCATCGGCACCGTCCTCAGCTATGTCGAAGCCGGTGCCGGCGTGGGAATCGTGACCGACAGCGTGGTCACTCCCGAATACCATCTTCACTTCGCATCGCTCAAACCTGCGGTCACCGTTCCGCTCGTGCTTGTCTGGCAGGAGGATGAAGACGCCCCGCCGGTGCAACGCTTCCGTGAACAGGTCGTCGAATGGCAGCGGGCTGGTAAACTGTGGCGTTCCACACCCCGACCTTCCGACAGGTGACTCCCGCGCGGGGCGGCGCAGTCTTCCTGCCCATGTATTGCTCCCTCGCCCTCCTTCTCGCCTGCGCCGTTTGTGCGCACGGCGAAACCCGCACTGAAATCTACAAGACCGTCGGAGACGCGAAGCTGGAAATGACCATCCAGCTTCCCGATGGATGGAAACCGGAAGATAAACGTCCGGCGATTGTCTTTTTCTTCGGCGGCGGCTGGACTCATGGCGCGCCGACGCAGTTTGAGAATCAATCCCGTTACCTCGCATCACGCGGCATGGTGGCGATGTGCGCCGATTACCGGGTTGCTTCACGGCAGCAGGTAAAACCGGTGGCCTGTGTCGCCGACGCCAAGTCCGCCATGCGCTGGGCGCGGGCCAACGCGGCAAAGCTGGGCATCGATCCCGATCGCCTCGGCGCCGGCGGAGGCAGCGCGGGCGGACATCTCGCGGCGGCGGTCGCCACGTTGCCGGGGCTCGACGATTCCGCCGACGACAAGAACGTGAGTTGCATCCCGAACGCCCTCGTTCTCTTCAATCCCGCCCTCGTTCTTGCCCCGACCGAAGGCGCCGACTTGAAGGGCTTCGAGGCAAGGGCGAATGCCGAGCGCTTCGGTTGCGAGCCGGAGGAAATTTCCCCCACCAGCCACATCAAAGCTGGCCTGCCGCCCACCATCATCTTCCACGGCAAAGCCGATACCACCGTGCCCTACGCGAGCGCGGAACTTTTTACCGCGCGCATGACCAAAGCGGGCAATCGCTGCGAACTCGACGGCGCCGACGGTCAGGTCCACGGCTTCTTCAACTTCGGCAAAGGCGGCAACGAATACGCCTTCAAGACGCTGAAGGCTGCGGACAAGTTCCTCGTCTCCCTCGGCTGGCTCAAGGGCGAGCAGAACGTGGACGCATTCTTCGCCGCGAATCCGCCCGCGGAGTCCAAAGCAAAGAAGCCTGCTGCGGCACGCTAGGAAGATCGTTCAGGGACAAATCCGCGGCGCACGCCGCCGAAGTAGCGCAAATTTTTGGTCGATATTGGACAAGGACCGGTGAGCCTTGGGCGCATTCAGTATTTATACTGGGAAACATGAAGCTGATCGAAAATCCTCCCCCGGAGCCTCGCGCCAACACGACTGGCCACAAGCCGGGTGAAACCCTGCTCGTCGTCGAAGACGAGCCTGTGGTGCGCGAACTCGCCTGCGAATTCCTGCGCGCAGAGGGATACCACGTCCTCGAAGCCGCCGATGGGCAGGAAGGCTTGAACGTCTTTCGTGAACATCAGGGGGCACCCGTCGCCTTGGTGGTGACCGATGTCATCATGCCGCAGATGGATGGAAACGTCATGGTGGAGTGGCTGTGTTGTTCGCAACCGGACCTTAAAGTCCTCTACACCTCCGGCTACAGCGAGGAAGCGATTGCTCATCGTGGTGTGCTCAGTCCCGGAGTCGCTTTTCTACCCAAGCCTTATTCGCCCGGGAAACTTTGCGAGAAGGTTCGTGGGATGCTGGCCGAAGCGCCAGATGCGTCCGTTTCCTAGACGCTCGCCCGCCCTATGATCGCCGCCGATCCCTCGCTGCGACACGAAACCCGCGCCGGCCACTCCTGTTTGGCCGATTCCCGCGAGGCCGTCCGGGAGTTTCACGCGTCCGTTGCTCAGCCTGAGATGGGGCTCGTCATCTTTTTCTGTTCTGCCCGCTACGATCTCAAGGTTCTCGGGTCGGAAATAGCACGCGTCTTTGGCGATACTCCGGTGATCGGCTGCACGGCGGCGGGCGAATTTGGCCCGGCGGGTTACGGCATGTATAGTCTGGCCGGCGCGAGTTTTGCAAAGGGCGCTTTCACCGCCGTGACTGGTTGCCTGCCGGAACTGCAACAATTCAGCCTCAAGCAAGGCGAAACATTTGCCAGCGCGCTGCTGCGGCGACTCGAAGCGGCCGAACCGGGCGCCGGTCGCGCCGATACGTTTGGTTTCCTCCTGATCGATGGGCTTTCGATTCGCGAGGAACCCGTGACCCACGTTCTGCAGCATGCGCTGGGCGGGATTCCGTTGGTTGGTGGTTCGGCGGCCGATGACCTGAGTTTCAAAGGAACTTTCGTTTATCATCAGGGGCATTTTCATCCGGACAGCGCCGTTCTTGCGCTCATCTCGACGCCACTGCCGTTCAAGGTCTTCAAAACGCAGCATTTCATCCCCAGCGCGCAACGACTGGTGGTGACCAGCGCCGATCCCGCCCACCGGCTGGTGCACGAGATCAATGGCCTGCCTGCCGCGGAGGAATATGCGCGCATCATGGCACTGATCCGGCCGACTTGAATCCGCTGCGGTTTGCCGCCTCCCCGGTGGTGGTGTTGATCGATGGCACGGACTACGTGCGCTCCATTCAGAAGGCCAATCTCGACGGCAGCCTCACGTTCTATTGCGCGATCGAAGAAGGTCTCGTTCTGCGCGTGGCGCATGGTGTGGATATTGTCGAGAATCTGGAAGGGGCCTTCGCTCGGGTGCGCGCGGAGATTGGGCTGCCGCAACTGGCGCTCGGCTGCGATTGCGTGCTGCGGCGGCTGGAAATTTTGGAGGGACATCTCGTGCCGCGGGTCGAGGAAGTGCTGCGCCGGAACCACGCGGTGGGATTCAGTTGCTATGGCGAACAGTTCGGTGGCGTCCACGTCAACCAAACCTTCACCGGCGTGGCCATCGGTTCGCCGGCTGTCAACCATGCCTGAAACCGCGCGAATGGATGAACCCGGGTTGCCTGCCGAGATCGCCCGCCTGAACAAGATCATCGAAGCGCTGATGAACCGAGCGGAGCGTGCCGCGAGTGCACAGGCCTCGGATTTCAATCTGTTTGAGACCGCAGTGCGTTTGGAGGAGCAAGTGACCCGTCGCACGAGGGACGTTGCAGGAGATCGAAAAGATCAACCGCGCTTTGGAAGGCGAGATTGCTGAGCGCGTGCAAATCCAGCGCGACCTGGCGATTCAATATGCCGTGAGTCGGTTGCTGCAAGGTTCTTCGCGGCTTACAGAGGTAGCGCCGAAAGTCCTCGATCTCATCGCGGGCAGTTCCGGGTGGGACGCCGCCCAGTGGTGGTCGGACGATCCCCACGCCGGGGAAGCCCAGTGCATCGGGACCTGGAGCGCCCCGGGGGGGGCTGAACCCGGCGCCCTCCCTCTCCCAAACGGAACGAATTGGTCCATGCGCCTCTCGAGCGCGAGGTTTCCCATGTGGACCCGGTTTTCCCCGGGGCTGACCCAGCGAAACGGGCCGGTTTTCGCTGTGCCTGTCTGTTTTCCATTCCGGTCGAGGGGACTGTCGTCGGTGCCATCGAGTTGTTTTGTCGGGAACGCCGGAAGCCGAACTCCAAACTGATGGAACTCTTCTCGGCCCTCGCGGGCCAGCTTGGCCAGTTCGTGCAGCGAAGACGGCTCGAAGACCAGTTGATCGAGACGCAAAAGCTGGAAACCGTCGGCAAACTCGCCGGTGGCATCGCCCACGAGTTCAACAGCATCATGACCGCCATCATCGGACAGAGCGAGAGGCTGCTCGCCGGGTTGGTGGCCGGTGACTCGCTTCGCCTCAGTGCCGGCGAAATTCGTAGCGAGGCCGATCGGGCCGCGGCGCTGACCCGGCAACTGCTGGCTTACGGACGCCAGCAAATCCTCCAACCCGAGGCGCTCGATCTGAATCGGCTCATCGCGCGGATGGAGCCCATGTTGCGCCACCTCCTGGGCGAGCACGTCGAGATGTGCCTCGTTCCCTTCGCCGGCCTGGCGCCAGTGAAAGCGGATGCAGGACAGATTGAACTCGTCCTGGCCAATCTAGCCATCAACGGTCGCGACGCCATGCCCGACGGCGGGAAGCTCATCGTTCAGACTGGCGCGTTCACCGTGGCTTCGGACGAGACCTGCCGCTTTCCTGAATTGAAGCCCGGCGATTATGTGACACTGACGATCTCCGACACGGGCGTCGGTCTCAGTGCCGAGTCCTGCGCTCATGTCTTCGAGCCGTTCTTCTCCGCCAAGTCCATCGGGCACGGTGCCGACATGGGTCTGGCCACCTGCTACGGCATTATCAAACAAAGCGGCGGACATATCAGCGTGGACAGCGACCTTGGGCGCGGCACTTCGTTCACGGTCTATCTGCCGCGGTGGCCCGAAGAAACCACCTCTCGTCCCCGCCTGCATGCTGCGCCGAAATCGCTTTGTGGAAGCGAGACGATCTTGCTGGTGGAAGCGGATCCCGCCCTCCGCGAAATGGCGGCTTCGATGCTGACTCGGTCGGGTTATCACGTGTTAGTGGCTGCCGATTCGGACGAAGCGGTGGCGCTGGCCGAGCGTCAGGACGCGCCGTGCATCGATCTGGTGTTTGCGGATCTCGCCGATTCGCAGGCAAAGGCTCATGAGCTATCCGATCGAATCATCGCGCTTCGGCCGGGAACGAAAATTCTCCTGACTGGCCGTTGCTCGGAAAATGCGTGGGCACATCAGGCAGAGGAGCATTCGCGAGTTCGCTTCCTTCCCAGCCCTTTTTCTCCCTCGGCTCTCTCTCGCGAAATTCGAGCAACCTTGGGGACGATCTGATTCCTCTTTCCGAGGTGGCGGCCACGACGAATAGCGGCTCGATCCTCGCCCCCCGTCCTTCCGCAGCGCTCGGCACCACTGTGAGGGCAGCATTCGCGGGCGGTAGATCGGTCGTCTTGCTGCCTGCACCCGTTTGATGGCATTCACGCGGACGTTCGCCGCAATCATTCCGTCCGGCACGTGGCACTGCTTCGCATCGCGCGAAGTGATAACCGCTCGTCCTCAGCCCCCATCGGCGAAAGCGAAGCAGCCCGCACTTCATCGGCTCAGCCGGAATAGATAAGACGTTGCGGGGCGGTTGACACCACCACCACCGCTGAGGCACTGGAGAGCGATGAACTTTCGCTTCAAGCATGCGTTCTGTCTGCTCGCCGTTGGATTGTTGCTCGCCGGTTGCGCGACCGGCCGCCGCGCCGAGCCTGGGGTGCGGTCGGCGGCGCCTTCGTCTTCGTTGAGCCTGAGCCAGATGATCGTGCCGCCCGGCAAATATGGCCGCCGCAAGGAGTTCCCGCTTCGCGCGAGTTACATCACCATCCACAGCACGGACAATCGCAACGCCACGGCGCTGCAGCACGCGCGGGGCATGGCGAATGGAAACTTCCGCGGACGCTCGAAATGGAACCGGACCGGTTACATGACGTGGCACTTCACGGTCGATGACCTCCAATCGATTCAATCGCTGCCGCTGACTATCCAGGGCGAACACGCCGATCACGACGGCCCGGGTAACACATCGAGCATCGGCATCGAGATTTGCGAATTTCGGAGCGCCGCCCGGCAGGCTGCCGCCATCGAACGCGCCGCGCGGCTCACTGCCTATGTGATGCACCAGACCCACGTGCCGATCGATCATGTCGTGCCGCACTACCACTGGCCGCAGCGCCACTTTCACAACAACCAAAAGAACTGTCCGCGCATCCTTCTGGAAAACGGACGTCCGGGGCCACGGTGGGATGCGTTTCTGCGGCGTGTGAAAAGCTACTATTAGGAAAATTCGATCATTCACTCGGCATGAACAGGATCTGCGTGATGCTTTGCGCCATCGTCGGTCTGACCGGCGCCACGGCGCAGGCGGAGCAGCGGCGCAAGTCCGGGAGTTCTGCGTCCAAGAAATCGGCCGCCTCGGAAACCTCGCGACCTAAATCCGAAACGGGCGGATTCAAGCCGCGCTCGTCCCCGGCTCCGAAGCCGAAGGTCACCCCGAAACCCGGGGAAGACGAACCCGACACGCCCAAGCCGCGTCCTGCCAAAAAAGCTGACGAGGGACCGGCGAGCCCTCCCCAGCCAACTCCGGCTCCCAAACGTGAGCACGCTCCCGCCGCGACGCTCGATACGCAGAGCCTCGCAGAGTTTTCCTCGCAGCCCGCGCGCATTCAGGACCTCATCGGCAAAGCGCTCGATCTTACCAAGCTGGATCTCACCTACACCTACGGCAGTTCCGATCCGGCAAAGGGCGGCATGGATTGCAGTGGCACGATCTACCACCTGCTGAGCACCAACGGCTTCAAAAGCGTGCCGCGTGATTCCAGCGGGCAATACGCCTGGGTGCGGAAGGAAGGGGAGTTTTTCTCCGTGGTGAGCCGCCGCGCGGACAGCTTCGAGTTTTCCGACCTGAAACCCGGTGACCTCATGTTCTGGACTGGCACTTATCAAACCGCTCGCGATATCCCGATCAGCCACGTGATGCTTTATCTTGGCGTCGAGAAGAAGCGAAAGCAGCGGGTGATGTTTGGCTCCAGCGACGGTCGCAGTTACGCTGGTGTGCAGCGCTGGGGGGTGAGTGTCTTTGATTTCAAAATGCCGCGCGTCGAGGAAGGAGACGCCGCCCCGGCCAAACCCGGCCCGGTGTTTGTCGGCTATGGCCGCATCCCGGGTCTCCGCGAAGCGGTGGAAGCCGAAGTGAAGCCGGTAGCTGAAGATCCCGAACCTGCTCCCGCCGCGACGCCCACGCCGGCGCCCAAGCCTAAAAAGAAAAGCAGCACGAAGCGCAAATAGCGGCGGCTTGGGGTTCACACCGTTTATGAGGGGCATATGAAGGTCATGGGCGGCGCCTTTCAGTTTGCCGGGGTCGAAGGGAGGGCGGGGCACTGCTGTCTGTTCACCTCCCACGGTTAAACGCCGTTCGTGGATTTAAAAGACGGGCTGGCGCCGGGCGCGGGGCGAGTGCCGGCTGCAGCGATGCGATGGAGAAAATCCAGCCGCTGATCTTCCTCCACCTCGTGCCAGACCGGCTTCGACACGAGTTCGAGCCGATCGCCGTGCCGGCGGAGCCAGCCCCAGCGTGCGGGCAGTTCGTGCGGCACGAGCACGTCTTCCTCGGCCACGATGTAATACAGGTTGGCCGAGCCGTATTTCGTCAGCCGGTCGAACTTGGTATTGGCGTGGAGCCGGGAGGAAAGCTGACGGATTTCTCCGAGCACTTCCTCGTAACGTTCATAGCCGGGCCGCTCGAAGTTCAGCGTCTCGAATTCCGCGAAGAGCGAGTCGCCATTGCGGATGGAGGGATAGAAAATCTTGAGCTCGTCTTCGATCTTCGCCTTCCGCGCGTGGAGCACCTGCAGCCGCTCCAAGGTCGCGGCGATCGACCGGGCATCGCGCCGGAAGTCCGACCGGAACGCCTTGCATTCGAAGATGGCCGTCACCCCCACCGCCGCGCACGACACCGCTCGCGTTCGCTTGAGCCGCTTGTTCCATTTCTCCCTTCGCACCCGGGCTGGCCGGTATGCCGCCACATCGATCCGCACCCCGCGATTCGGGACGGAGACCTCCGCCGCCGCGATCCGAAAGCCCTGCTCCCGCGCCCACCCCAGCGCCAGCCCCTTGAGCACCCGATGAGCGTCCGATTCCCCCGCCCGGAAAGGACGCTCGGCAACGGCAAGGGTGGGTGAACTCATGGCGTCGAAGATGGCACTCCAGACGAGGTCGGATCAACTTGGATTAAGTTGGATTTCCTCTGTAGCGTGCTGGCCGGATCGAGCGGTGGATTGAATCGCCAAGGCGCCAGGAACGCGGAGGGCGCCGAGGTCGGAAAGTCGGCAAGTCGGTAGTTTTTTTTGCGCCCTTTGCATCTTGGCGGTGTGAGGTCGAAAACGAGTTGTTAGTCATCCAGCCGGAACAACCCGGATTAACCCGGATCGCCTCTGTGCGGTGACTCAAAGCAGGCGCGAAAACGCGAGAAATTCCCTCTTTCACTTCTTCATTTTGGACCTGAACCGACACGCGGCAATCTACCCCTCCGCCGCGGGATCGACGAATGGTCCATTCCGTCCGTTCCGTCTCTTCCACGATTCCAACACGGGCTCGATTGAGTCGCGAAAGCGCGTGGCGTTCGTTATCATGCCCCCCACACGGCACGCGGTTCCGAATGCAGGATTATCAGGGTAAGTAACGGAAATGACCGATGATCTTCCAGTCTGTAAGGCAATCCTGCTCGATGCACACGCTCCCGTTGTGAATGACGAGCGGGAGTGACTTGGCGTTCGTGCGATCGGATAGCACCCCGACGTGCTGCCGGTTGCCGGGTTGTCGCCAGTAAACGAAATCGCCGGGCTGCCATTGGTCACGAGTCGCGTCGGAAACTTCGGTGGTCAGAGTCTGGGCGTGGCGGCTGAGAAAGCTCATTTGGTTGAGGCAGCGGCGGTGATCGATGTTCGGGTCTGGCTCGGATGTGGTGGCGAGCTTGGAATATTGAGTGGGGGCGCGGAGCATGTCCTCATGAATGAGTTGCTGGATGTCGATGCCGGCATGACGCAACGCGCGGATCACAACGTCGCTGCACGCGCCGCGGTCGGCTGGAATGTCGCCGCCGGGATAGGAAATCTGGACGTAGCCGGAGTCATACGCCGTGCCAATCTGCGCTCGTGCGCCGGCGACCACTCGAGCGGCGAAGCCCGTGGGCGGTTGGACAGAACCTCGTGCGCCCCAAACCGGAGCGTGGCGAGCATAAAAGCGCAGAAACGGCCCGTAGCGAGAGAGGCCGACGGACACCGCCACGATGATCAGTGTCTGAATGACCGCTCGAATGGAGAGTTTCTGGCCCACGATTATCTGTCGGCGCCTATGACTTCAGGCCCAGCGCGTGTCGGAGCGGCTCGGTGTGGCGCTTGGCCGGGCGGTTTGACGCGAGGGGTGAAATCCGACCGGGACGAACGAAAAGCCACGAGCCGACCAAGGGGAGGGCGAGAGGAGCCGGAGTAGGCGCTGGTTCGTTCATAACGATGCCGCTCACCGCGTGCCACTTGAGGAAAATGGCGGAAGGAGTGGGATTCGAACCCACGGTTGGTTTTACCCAACGTTCGATTTCGAGTCGAGTGCCTTAAACCGGGCTCAGCCATCCTTCCGGGTGATTGAGAGCTTGCATCATGGCGGATGCGGCGCGGTCGGCAAGTGGAATCTTGCGCGAGCGAACGAATTGCTTTTGCGGACTTCCGGAGCCTTCGCGGGGCGGGGTTCAGGCCGCCGGTTGCTCGCCGAACGCCAGGGCGATGAGGGCGGCGGCGTCGAGGTAGTCGGGGACGACGAGGTCGGCGCCGCAGTCGAGGAGTTGGCGGCGTTTGGCTTCGTCGAAACGGCGCGAGCCGGGCGCGGATTCATCGGACGCCACGCCGATGGCGAGGCCGCCGAGGGCTTTGGTCTCGGTCATTTCGACAGGGCCATCGCCCACAGCGAGTAGCTCTTCACCGGTAAGGCCGTGCTCTTCTACGAGTTGATGAATGGCGGCGCGTTTGGTGAAAACGCGGTCCACCGTGTCCACCGGACCATAGACGCGCGTGCCGAAATGCGGGGCCACGGCCAGGAGAGCTGCTTCGACAACCAGTTCCGGATAGGAGGTGCCGCTGACGAGGCTGAGGGTGAGACCGCGTGTGGCGAGAGCTTCGAGAAAAGCGGCGGCGCCGGGGACGGTGTGCGCGTCGCGCTGGCCGCCTTCCTTGAGCGCTTTCACGCGATCCGACGCCGCTTTTTCCAACCGTTCGTTGTAGATGCGCTGGTATTCGTCCGGGTGATGCGGGTCACCGCCGGCGGCGCGCACCAGCTCGGCCATGCGGGTCATCTGGTGAATGCTGGGCTTGCCGTTGAGCGCCAGCATTTCGGCATGAAGCACGGCGCGGTCGAGCGATTCGAGGCTCTCCATGCCGACATCGACCATCACTTCGACCCAGCCGCCGCGGATGAGCGAGACGGTGCCATCCCAGTCGAAAATGACGTGGCGCAACTTCGGCCGCGGGCGGAAGTGCTCGGCGATGACGATGGGGCCGGGGAAATGCGGCGTGCTGCTCATTCGCCGAACGCCTTGCGCAGGTTTTCGCGGCTCTGGGTGGCGATGACTTCCGCGCCTTCCTCGAACTTGAACACCTCGACGGACACGACGCCATCGTAGCCGACTTCGCGCAGGGCCTTGGCGATCGGCACGAAATCCATGTCGCCGAAGCCGGGGCCTTTGAGGTTCGGGTCGTTGGCGTGGAAGTAGGCGAAATTTCCGGCGGTGCCGCGGATGGTGTCCGCCACCGGGCGCGGCTCGGAGGACATGGCTTTCGTATCGATGATGATCGACATGGCCGGGCTCTGGAATTGCGCGGCAAAGCGGATGCCTTCCTCGGCGCTGTTCACAAAATCGGTCTCGCTCGGCGCGAGCGGTTCGAAGCAGATGACGACGCCGCGTTGCTCGGCGTGTTTCACCGCCGGGCGGAAGACGTTCGTCGCGAAATCCCACGCCTGTTCATACGAAACGCCGGGAAGCAGGCTGCGCTGCTTCGGCGAGCCGACGATGATGCGCGTGCCGCCGAGGTCCGCGCAGAAATCGACCAGCGCAACGAAGTAGTCTGCCGTCTTCGCCCGCACTGCCGCATCGGGCGAAGTAAGATAAAGGCCTTCGGTCTGCACCAGCACCCAGTGGATGCCCGAGATGCCGATGCCCGCTTCCGCCGCGAGCCGCTTGATCTCCTGCCGCTCTTCCGCGCTGATGTCGGTGACGGATTTTTTGATCGTGAACGGGGCGATTTCGACGTAGTCGTAGCCCGCCTTTTTTGCGTAGGCGAAGGTGTCGGCGAGGGACCAGCCTTGGAAGATTTCGTTGCAGATGCCAAATTTCATCTGGTCCAGCATGGCGGGGGATTGAGGCGCGCCAAGAAAATTGATGAGTGTCAGGTGGTTCAGTCCGATTTGCTTTGCGCGGGCAAACCGTGTCTGAATGTCCAAACGCATGAAACTGCTTACCCCATTGCTCTTTCTCATCGCTTTCGCCGCGGTCGCGCGCGCCCAGGTCGATCCGGCGAGCGAACCCTCCGTGCTGGCCGTGGCGAAGACCATGCCGGCGGTGGTGAATATCAACACCACGGGCGTCGTGCGGCAGCAGGTGCGCGATCCGTTTGATGACTTTTTTCGAGGGTTCTACGGGCGCATCCGACCGCCGCGGGTCGTGTCTCAGCAGGTGCAGAGTCTCGGCACCGGATTCATCGTCGATGCCGGCGGCTACATCGTGACGAATGAACATGTGGTGACGCGCGCGCAGGAGCTGAAGATCTCCGTGACGACGAATGACGGAAAGACCTACGAGGCGCGCTACATCACCGGCGAGCCGCAAGCGGACCTCGCCTTCCTCAAGATCGATGGGCCGAAGCCGTTCCCGTTTATCAGCCCGAACGACCTTTCTCCGAACCTGCTCGGGCAGACCGTGCTGGTGCTGGGTAATCCGCTCGGCTACGGCAGCTCGGTGGCGCGGGGGATTCTGAGCGCGAAAAACCGGACGGTGGAAGTGGAGGGGAACGAATACAAAGGCCTGATCCAGACGGATGCAGCGATCAATCCCGGCAACAGCGGCGGGCCGGTCGTGGATCTTGCGGGCAAGCTTGTGGGGGTGAGCAGCGTGAAGATGGCTTTCACCCCGCAGGGTGTGCCGACGCAGGGTCTGGCCTTTGCGATCGCGGGCGAAGTCGTGCGCGACAAAGTGCGGGAATTTACGAAGACGGCGAATAAGAAGCCGTCGCCGAAGCCGGCGGTTCAGTCGGCTGCGCGGAGGTTTTTTGGGCTTGTGCTGCAGGACCTGACGCCGGAGTTGCGGCAGCAGTTCGCCGCGAGCGAGGATCCCGGGGTGCTGATCGCGGATGTGGAATCGGGCTCGCCGGCGGAGCGGGCTGGCATGACCAGCGGCCTCGTGATTCACCAGATCGGACGCTACGATGTGGATAGCGCTCGACGGGCGGAGCAGATTCTCGATCCCGTCACCACGGGTTCGCTGGCGGATTTTACCATTAGCGTCGTCAGCCGGGTGCGCGGGCAACTGGTGCGGCAACTTCACACCGTGACCCTCAAGGCACGGTGAACGATCCTCGGTCCGTCCAGCGACAGTCCTGGTTGATCGCGCTCGCGCTCGCGCTGCTGGTGGGCGTGGTTTATGCGAGCGTGCTGAGTTGCGGGTTCGTGAATCTCGACGACCCGAATCATGTCTTGGAAAATTCGGTGGTGGTGGAGCGCGACGTGGTGGGAGCGTTCACTCAGTCACCCGCGGCGCTATGGGTGCCGCTCACGTGGCTGTCGTTCATCGCGGAAGTGTCGATCGGAGGTTTTGCGGCCTGGCACTTTCACCTCCTCAATCTGCTGCTGCACGCCGCCAATACCGTGCTGGTATGGCGCTGGCTCGAAGGGGCGACCGGCCGGCGATGGCCCGCCGTGGTCGTGGCGGTCTTCTTTGCGGTGCACCCACTGAATGTGGAATCGGTGGCATGGGTGACGGAGCGGAAGAATGTCCTCAGCACGTTTTTCTGGCTGCTCGCTCTGAGCGCGCACACGCGGTTCGCGCGGAGCGGTTTGTGGCGGGACTATGCGGCGGTGTTCCTGGCGGGAGCGGCGGGTCTCATGTCGAAGCCGATGGTGGTGACGCTGCCTTTCACGCTGCTCCTGCTGGACGCATGGCCGCTCGGCCGGTTCACGAAGGAAAACGGGCGGCGCGTGCTGGTGGAAAAGATTCCTTTTTTCCTGCTCAGCCTCGGGGCGGCGGTGGTGACGGTTTATGCGCATCACCAACTCGGGGGCCTGCAATCCGCCGGGGCGCTGCCGCTCGGGACGCGGCTGCTGAATGCAGGCGCGAGCTACACGCTTTATCTTCGCCAGATGATCTGGCCGGTGCCGATCGGTGTGCAGGTTCGCCCTCCCGAAAGCATCGTCGTGACGGCAGGAGTCGTCGGCTGGATCGTCGTTGCGGCGATCTCCGCAATCGTGTGGCGCCTGCGCAAGTGGGAGCCGGCGCTGCTCTGGGGATGGCTGTGGTATCTCGGCACCCTGGTGCCGGTCATCGGGTTGATGCAGGCGGGGTCCGAAGCGAGCGCCGATCGTTTTACCTACGTGCCGTTGTTGGGAATCTTCGTAGGGCTGACGTGGGCGTTGTGGCGCTGGGCCGACCGTCTCATCGTGCGCGTGGTCGCCGCGCTCGCCGTGGCGACATGTGCGGCAGCGACAGTGTGGCAGATCGGCTTCTGGGAGAATGGACTCGTCCTTTTCGAGCATTCGTCGGCGATCAATCCCGACAGCCATCGCGCCCGGGCCAATGCCGGTTATATGAACGCCCGCGCCGGCAATTATCTCCGGGCGATTCAGCACTACAAGCGCGCGCTCGAACTGCGCCCGCACGACAGCGAATCATGGAACAACCTCGGCGGGTCGTTCGTCCGGCTCGGGGACGACAAGCGGGCGGTCTTCGCCTTCCAGCGTGCGCTGGAATATAAGCCCGACTTCGAACTGGCCCGGCGAAACCTTGCGGATGCCCAGGCGCGGCTGAAGGGGAAATAGGGATTATTCCACGATCCAAAACTAAGGCGATGCCGCCCGCGTGGTGTATTCTGCCGCATGAAGTTCACCGTCATTCCTCTTTTCGCACTCCTGGCTGCGCTCCCCGCGTATGCCGTCGATTACGACAAGGAGATTCGGCCGGTCCTGAAACAGTTTTGCGCGGACTGTCATAACGCGGACAAAAAGAAGGGCGATCTCGACATGACGGCGATGATGGCAAAGCCCGATTTCGCCGAGGACCACGACATGTGGGAGAAGACCGCCGATCTGCTGCTCAACCACGAGATGCCGCCGGAGAAAAAACCGCAGCCGGCCGACGCGGAGCGCACCCGACTGGTCGAATGGATTGAGGGGAAATTGCAGGCGCTGGCCGCGAACGAACCGCCGAACCCGGGCCGCGTCACCATTCGCCGGCTGAACAAGGAGGAATACCGCCGCACCATCCGCGAATTGCTCGGGGTGGATTATAATCCGGAGGACTTCCCGACCGACGAAGTCGGCTATGGCTTCAACAACATCGGCGACGTGCTTTCGCTATCGCCCATGCTGATGGAGAAATACCTCGTGGCCGCGGAAGAGATCACTCGCAAAGCGATTTCCGCCGATCCGCCGAAGGTGCCGAAGCGCAAGCTGCGCGGCGATCAGTTCGGGCCATTTAACGAGTCGATTCGCCCGCTCGATACGCACGCGCTTGGTCTTTATCGCGAAGGCGAAGTGACGGCCGCCGCCGATTTCATCCGCAGTGGCGAATACAAGATTCGGGTGCGGGCTTATGGCGACCTCGCCGGGCCGGAAGCGCCCAAGCTAGCGCTGAAACTCACGGGCAAACAAGTGGCGGTGTTTGACGTGAACACCGAGAAAGCGAAGACCTTTGAAGCGAAAGTGCAGGCGGTGGCTGGCCAGCAGCAATCGCTCTCGGTGGCTTTCCTCAACAATTATCGCGACATGACCAACGCGAACACCAAGCTGCGCGGCGATCGTAACGTGTTCGTCGAATCGGTCGAGATCGAAGGGCCGTTCGACGGCAAGCCAGAGCCTGTGGTGCGTGCGGTCGAACCGTGGCGCTGGAGGCTCCCTAAGGAAGGTGTGGCGCTCATCGAAAAAAAGACCATCGGGTTCAGTAGCAACGGACTCGCCACCGCGGAGTGGAGTTTCCCAGCGAAGGACGAATATTTGATCCGCCTGCGCGCACACGGCGACCGCGGCGGCGATGAACTGCCGAAAGCGCGGGTGACCCTCGGTGGCAAGGAGGTCGGCGTTTTCGACATCGCGGCGAAGGAAAGCCAGGAGGATGTGCGCGACGTGCGGGTGAGCGCGGAGGCGGGCAAGCAGGTGATCGGCGTCGAGTTCCTCAACGACTTTTACGAGCCCTCGAAAAATCAGGACCGCAATCTGATCGTGCACGCCGTCGAGATTGTTGGCCCGATCAACTCCGCTGCGCCTAATTTGCCGGAGAGCCATCGCCAGCTTATCACGCGGATGCCGGGGAATGGCGAAGAGCAAACTGTAGCGCACGAGATTATCGAGCGCTTCGCCAAACGAGCCTACCGCCGGAACGTCTCCAAGGAGGAAGTCGATCGCCTGGTCACGTTCGTTGATCTCTCCTTGAAAAATGGAGGATCATTCCTCGAAGGCATCCAGGCCGCGATGCAGGCGGCTCTCTGCTCCCCGCACTTCCTCTACCGCTGGGAGCTTGACCCTGCCTCGGTGAAGCCGGGTGACGTGCGCAATCTCGGCGACTTCGAAGTGGCGTCGCGCCTGTCGTATTTCCTGTGGTCATCGATGCCCGATGCGGAGCTGTTCGATCTCGCCGACAAAGGCGTGCTGCTGAAGGACGGGAATCTGGAGAAGCAGGTCACACGGATGCTCAAGGACGGGCGAGCCCGGGCGCTGGTCGAGAATTTCGGCGGCCAGTGGTTGCAACTCCACAACATCTACGACGTCGATCCCGATCCGAAAAAATTCCCGAAGTTCTCCTACGAACTGCGCGAGGACATGAAGCGCGAGACGATCGCCTTTGTGGAGGCGGTGATGAAGGAGGACCGCAGTGTGCTCGACCTCGTGGACGGGCATTTCACCTTCCTCAACGAACGCCTCGCACGGCACTACGGCATCAACGATGTGAAAGGGAATGAGTTTCGCCGGGTGGAATTGCCGCCGGATTCGCCGCGTGGCGGAGTGCTCACGATGGCCAGCGTGCTGCTCGCGACGTCGCAGCCGACCCGCACTTCGCCGGTCATTCGCGGGAAATGGATTCTCGAGCAGATCCTCGGCACGCCGCCGCCACCGCCGCCGCCGAATGTGCCGCCGCTCGAGGCCAAGCACATCGACCCGAACCTGCCGATCAAGCAGCGTTTTGCGTTGCACCGCGAGAGCCCGGATTGCGCGGGTTGCCATGCGAAGAT
This sequence comes from Chthoniobacteraceae bacterium, assembly GCA_044226525.1. Classification (GTDB taxonomy): domain Bacteria; phylum Verrucomicrobiota; class Verrucomicrobiia; order Chthoniobacterales; family Chthoniobacteraceae; genus VFJQ01. The sequence goes on from JBGAGV010000004.1 coordinate 209,602, forward strand.
CGATCCGATGGGATTCGCTTTGGAGCACTTCGATGCCGTGGGCGCTTTCCGGACGATGGACGGAAACAACCCGGTGGATTCCAGCGGTGAACTGCCGAATGGGACGAAGTTCAACAATTCCGCCGACCTGAAGAAGCTCGTGAAGGGTGACAAATTCGTTCACGCCCTGGCGGAAAAGATGATGATCTACGGTCTCGGTCGCGGCTTGGAGCGCTACGACAAAAAGGCTCTCACCGGCGTCGTGAATGGCACGAAGCAGGGCGAGTATCGCTTCAGCAGTCTCGTGCTTTCGATCGTGAAGAGCGATCCGTTCCTCAAGCGCAAGTCCACCGAAGCACGCGTCGCCGCGCGGTAAACCTGTGAAGCGCTGGCGTCCCGCCGGCCACGACAATTGCACGCGGAGCGTCTTTTTTCCCCGTAAGAAAAGTGATGCTGCGCATATGCGGGCTTCGTGGCCGGCGGGACGCCAGCGCTCCATGTCTCGTTTCCCCTTTTACCTTTGCCATGGCACGGACCCGGCCCGCTGCACTTGATTGCGTAACGCCGCGCTGAGTTCACGAGCGATGGATTTTTCCTTGTCGATCAGGTTGGTGGTTTCCTGCGGATCGTTGCGCAGATTGTAGAGTTCCAGTGGTGACGTCGGGGTGTCCTGCAGCAGCTTCCAATCGCCGCGTTGCAACGCTTCCGCGGTCTTGCCGAGATAGACGGGGCCGCCTTCACGCCGCACGTAATACAGGTCGCGCTTGGTTTCCGGCTGCGCCTGTCCGAGCAGCGTCGGCAGGAAGCTGACGCCATCCACGTTTGCCGGATTTGCTACGCCGGCCGCTTCCAGCGCGGTGGAGAAGAGGTCCATCGACAGCGCCTCGCGGCCGCTCTGGCTGCCGGGCGCGATGTGCCCCGGCCAGCGCGCGGCAAACGGCACGCGAAGGCCGCCTTCGTAGAAATGCGTCTTGCCGCTGCGCCACGGGCCGTTGTTCGCACCGGTCGTCAGATCCCCGCCATTGTCCGAGGTGAACGCCACGAGCGTGTTCGCTGTGAGCCCGGTTTTATCCAGCGTATCGAGCACCCGCCCGACGCCTGCATCGAGATGTTCGATGAGCGCGACGAGCCTGGCCCGCTTCTCATCAATGCCCGGCTGGCGTTGTTTCACCTTCTCCAGCCATTCCGGCGGTGGCTGCGTGGGACCGTGCGGTGCGTTGTAAGCGAGATAGAGGAAAAACGGCTTCCCAGCCCTGCTGCGCTCGGTGAGGTATTCGCACGCCCAGTCGGTGAAGATGTCCGTGGCATGGCCTTGAGGTTCGACGGTTTCCCGATTGTGCCGGAGCAGGTTCAGGTTGTGCCGGAGGTGTTTCCAGTAATCGTCCATCATGTCGCCGAGGAAGCCGTGGAAGAGATCGAAGCCGCGGTCGTTCGGCAGATTCGGCGACGACAGGCCGAGGTTCCATTTCCCGACGGCTGCCGTGTGATAACCGGCGGGCTTCAACAACGACGGCACCAGCACGGCAGAGGGCGAAAGGTAACCCCAGTTGTTGTCCGGGTCTTCTTCGCGCACGAGCCCCGGCACACCGACGCGGTCGGGATGGCAGCCCGTGAGGATTGCTGCTCGCGTCGGCGAACACACCGGGCTGTTCGTGCGGAAGTTTTGGAACGTCATGCCCTCGCGGAAAAGGCGATCCATGTTCGGCGTCCGAATGTCCTTCGTGCCGAAGGCGCTGTAGTCGCCGCGCCCCTGATCGTCGGTGAGGATGATGAGGATGTTTGGTTTCGTTGCGCCGGTCGCGCGCAGTGATGCCAGGCCCAGCAGGGCGAAAAGAAGGAGGGTGCGCATAACGAGGGAAGGGAGCTCAGTTCGGTTTCTTGACGAATTTGCGGGCAAAGTCGCGCACGGAGCGAGTGAACGTCCAGTCATCCGATTCCGGCACGCAACGAGACGGTGCGCCGATCCAGCTTTCGATCACATATTGATCCGGCGTGCCCTCCACGCTGGCGTAATCGTAACCCTGCTGCATTACCGACACATACCACGTGCTGTCGTCGGCGAGACCACGATGATTGAGGGCTGGAAATCCCGACGCCCAGTAGATGAGGCTGAAGGGCAGCTGATGCTGGCGGCACCACTGTTCAAGTTGCTTTACCTCGCGCCACGAACCCCGGTTCTGCACGGTGAAACGCAGCCAGTCCACGTCGAGTCGGTAAAAATCAAGCCCGCGCACGTTTCGCTCGGCCAGCTTCTTTTGGAGTGTCTCGATCCAGTGCTGATGCTCTTCAATGGGAATAGTCGGATACGTTTCGATATCGCCGACCAACAGCTTCGGAAAATGCTGCCGGACCAGCGCGATGTAGCTGGCCGTTTCTTCCACCGCATATTCGTCGGACTCATGAATGTGGTGCCGGGCGTTTTCCAGCGGCTCATCCATCGCAATGGCATGCAGGTTCGCACCCAGCCGCTCCAGCCGTTCCCAGATCGGTTTCTCCGCCTGGAACGTCTTCTCGCCCGTCCGGCCCCATTCCTTGATCGCGCCGACCTCCATCGCGATTTTCAAATTCCACTCCCGGGCTTGGGCGAACCAAGCACGGAGTTCATCGTCGTTGAACTGCCGCTGAAAATTGAGGTCGGTATAAAACAATACATCGACCAGCGAGCGCGTTTCCTTCCATTGATCGGGACGTTCGAAGAGAGCGCGGAACGCTTTGCCCTTCTCCACCCCTGGCGGGCTCATCCAGACGGTGGGTGGTTGTGCGTAACCGCAAATGGACGCCAGAGCAGTGAGGAGACAGAAGATCCAACGAGGGCGAGGCATGAGTGAAGGCTGGGACAATCCCGACCGCCGCCCCGTTCTTGGCACTCACCTCACATCGTGCAAAATCGCTGCGCCGATTTTCGCTACGGCTTTTTCTTTTCGAGCACCACGGAAAGATTGTCCGCAGCGGCAACTGCGTTGGTATCTACATTCTTTGTCAGGCGAACCGCGACGAGATGAGCCTCAATGCGGCGCGTGCCTGGGGGAAGAGGAGCGGAGGCGAGTTCTTTCACCAGGCCGGCACGGCCGGCCTCCGGCTTCGTGAGTGCGGCGGGACCGGGCGCTTCGGTGGCGAGAGTGCCGAGCTTCGCATCGTTCGCGCTGAAGAAATCCACCTCCAGTCGCGCGCTCGCATCGCCGGACGTCCATCCTCCAAACCATCCGCCCAACGCGCACTCCACCGAGCCAGCATCAATCTCGGCAGCCGCGGGAGCCACGGGGAGATTTTGGGAGATGTCCTTGGTCGCCTCATTAATGGCCAGAGCGAGGCGAAAATAGCGTTTTCGCCCGTCGGGACAGCCCGGCTTGGCATCCGGCCACTCCTCGGACATCGAGCCGTATTCGACGGTGAGCGCATCGGATGTCCGGCTCCATGTGGCGGGAATATCCTTATCTGCCGGCTTGCTCGTGACTTGCAGCGTTTCCGCGTCGCCGTTCACGAGCAGATTGCGGCCCAGTAACTCCACTTCTTCTCCCGCGGAAGGAGGTGGTGTCTCTTTCACCACGCTGGACTTCTGGCACCCACTGAAGAGCACGATGGCCGCGGCCCAACTGAGCAGTGGTTTGAGATGCATCGCTTTCTAGTGGCACGTGCGTCGCGACCGGCAACCGGACGCCTGGCGTGTCATCCCTGACCGGAGCGTTACGAAAGCCGATACCTCCAAGCGCGATTCGGCGCACGATTTGCGAGAACCGACTGTATGCCGAAACGAAATGATGGCCTGACCACTGCAGGCGCTCGATCCGCGCTGAGCGATGCCTACAGTTCGATCGAACACGATATCGCGGAGCCTCCGCGCGTGCTGCTGGCGGAAGATCACACGGGCACCCGCGACACGCTGGCCTTCCTGCTCCAACGTCACGGCTATGAAGTAGCGGTGACCAGCGATGGCCAGACCGCGCGGGACGTGCTGCTTGCCTCCGAAACTCCGACCATCGCACTTCTGGATTGGATGCTGCCGGAGATGACGGGATTGGAAGTCTGCCACCACCTGCATCAGGCTCCGTCGAAGCGATTTATCTACACGATCATCATTACGGCGCGGGACTCGATCAAAGATCTCGAACAGGCGTTCGCGGCCGGAGCCGACGATTTTATTCGCAAGCCTTGTGAAGCGGCCGAACTCCTCGCCCGGCTGCGCAGCGGACAACGCATCGTGGAACTCGAACACCGCCTCGCGGCGCGAGTCGCGGAATGCGAAGTCGCCCTCGACCATGTGCGCCAGCTCAAGCGCCTGCTGCCGATCTGCATGTATTGCAAGAAGGTGCGCGACGACTCGGAATACTGGCGCGGGATCGAGAGCTACATCCATGAGCATGTCGGCACCGATTTCAGCCACGGGATTTGCCCCGACTGTATGGGCGTGCTGGAGGCAGGCGACGATCCGATGCCCGGTGGCTCGCGCGGGAAGCAGTAGGGCGCGCCGCGCTTAAACGCAGCAGGTATCCTCTGCGTCAGGTCACACCAATCAGGCCAGTGCGCCCTGTCGCGTGACCGGGGCGGTGGCGTGCAGGCCGCGGCCAATATCGGCGAGGCATCGGTCGAGCACGGCGAAATCCACCGGCTTGGTGAGGTGCTCGACAAAACCCGCGGCCTGGCTGCGGGCGAGGTCTTCATCCATGCCGAAGCCGCTGAGCGCGACGCCCAGCAGGTCGCGATTCCCCGACTGCTCGCGCAACTGGCGGAAAAGATCGACACCGTTGCCGTCGGGCAGGCCGATATCGGTCACCACCACGTCGAAACGCGAACTGTGCGCCGTCTCCAGCGCGGCGGCGCAACTGTGCGCCGATTTCACGATATGCCCGCGCCGGATGAGCAGGCGGCAGAGGGTTTCGGCAGTGTCGCGGTGATCCTCCACCACGAGCAGACGCAGCGGCATGGCTCCGCGCGCGGGTTCGGTCGTTTCTTCCTGCGGGGACGGCCCGGCCGTGATCTCCGCCACCGGCAGGCGGACACGGAACGTCGATCCTTTTCCTGGCCCTGCGCTTTCCGCTCCGATGGTGCCCCCGTGAAATTCGGCCACCGCTTTGCAAATCGCGAGCCCGAGACCGAGACCGGCTGACCCGCGCGGTGCGGCTTGCTCGAACGCATTGAAAATGTGCCCGAGAATGTCGCGCTCGATGCCGGCTCCGGTATCCGTGATGGCCACACACACCATGTCGCCTTCGTCGTGGGTCGAGACGATGAGGGAGCCATTCTCCGGCGTGAATTTCACCGCATTGGAAATGAGGTTCCAAAACACCTGCTGCAGCCTGGCGGGGTCGGCTTGCATGGAGGTGCGGGTGGCATCGAGATGAGTCTCCACCATGAGATGGCGCGCAGTGAGACTGGGGCGGCAGATTTCGAGCGCACGCCGCAGGACTTCATGCACGTCGGCGGCTTCGAGCTGGAGCTTGAGCTTGCCGTTGCGAATGCGCGCGAGGTCAAGCAGATCGTCGATCAACCGTGCTTCGAGCTGAACATTGCGCCGGATGACTTCCAATCCCTCGCGCCAGACGCGCGGGTCGTCGGTGGAATCTTCCAGCAACGAGACGGTATGCAGGACGGGCGAAAGCGGGGTGCGCAGCTCGTGCGAAAGCATGGCGAGAAAACGATCCTTGGCCGCGTTCGCCGCTTCGGCTTCGGCGCGACCCGCCTCGGCCTCGAGGCGCAGGGAACGTTCGGCCGCCTGCCGCTCCAAGGCGATGTTCTTGGCTTCGAGTTCGGCGTTGAGCGCGAGGAGCGCTTCCTCGGCTCGCTTGCGTTCGACGATCTCGCTTTCCAGCGTGTAGTTCATCTGTGCGAGCGCGCGGGTTTTGCGGAAGAGATCCACAAACACGGAGACCTTCGAGCGGAGGACGCCGGGGTGCACGGGTTTGGTGAGGTAATCCACGGCACCGACATCGTAGGCGAGCACGGCGTGTTCATTCTCGCGGTAGTGCGCGGTGAGAAAGAGGATCGGGATGTTCTGGGTCCGCTTGCGTTGCTTGATCAGGCGCGCGAGTTCGATGCCGTTGAGGTCCGGCATCTGCACATCGAGCACGATCGCGGCGAAATCGCCCTGCATGAGTGCGATGAGCGCTTCATCCGAAGTCTGCGCGCGCTGTAGTCGATAATCGGGCGAATCGAGAATGCTCTCCAGTGCGAGGAGATTGTTCGCGTCGTCATCCACCAGGAGGATGGCCACCGGTTCGTGGCTCGCTCCGTGAGGTGGAAGTGGATCGGCAGGTGAGGGACTGGCGCTCATGCGATCAGCTCTACCGGTGCAACCAGACGCGCAGGAGCGACAGCAATTCCTCGGTATTGACCGGCTTGGCAATGTAATCGCTGGCGCCTGCTTCGAGACATTTTTCGCGGTCGCCCTTCATCGCCTTGGCCGTGAGGGCGAGGATGGGGAGGAGACGGAACTCGGGAATCTTTCGAATCTCGCGCATGGTCTGATAGCCGTCCATTTCGGGCATCATGATATCCATGAGCACGACGGCCAGATCGGGGGTGCTCTTGATCAGCTCGATGGCCTGTCTGCCATTCGTGGCGCTGAGCACTTCCATTTCGCGATTTTCGAGCACGATGGAGAGGGCGAAGATGTTGCGTGCATCGTCGTCCACGACGAGCACCTTGCGATTGCGCAGCACCTCGCTCGAGCTATGCAATCGCTCGAGCATCTGCTGTTTCGCTGCGGGCAGATCGGCGATGACGCGGTGGAGAAAGAGCGAGGTTTCGTCGAGCAGACGCTCCGGCGATTGCACGTCCTTGATCACGATGCTTTTTGCCACCGTCTTGAGGTGTTTCTCTTCCTCGGGTGAGAGGTCCTTGCCGGTAAAAACGACGATCGGGATGTGACGCAACGCAGGCTCGGCCTGGATCTGGTCGAGCAATTCGAAGCCGGTCATGTCGGGCAGGCGCAGGTCGAGCACGCAGCAGTCGAACGGGCGATCCTGCATGAGCGAAAGCGCTTCGGCGCCGGTGCTGGCGGTGGTGATCTCGAGGTCCGTGTGGCCCAGCAACTCGACGATGCTCTGGCGTTCGATGTCGTTGTCTTCGATGACCAGCAGCCGTTTCTGATGGGGGGTCGCAAAGGTGCGGATGCGATCGAGAGCGGCGCCGAGGTCGTCGGTCGTGGCTGGCTTCACCATGTAGGCGAAGGCACCGTGAGAGAGGCCGTGCTGACGTTCTTCCTCGATCGAGATCATTTGCACCGGGATGTGGCGCGTGCGCGGGTCGAGCTTGAGGTTGTTCAAGACGGTCCAGCCGAGCATATCCGGGAGGAAGACATCGAGCGTGATGGCGGTGGGCCGATATTGGCTCGCGAGGGTCAGGGCCTGCTGGCCGCGCAAGGCAACGATGACCTTGAAGCCCTTGTCGCGCGCCATGCCCATGAGCACGCGGGCGTAGTGCGGATCATCGTCCACCACGAGGAGCACGTGGTCGCCTTCCACGATTTCGGCGCGATCGTCCGGCACGCGCTCCTCGCGCGCCACCGGAAGGACCGGCAGCATGGTGGAGCGGTGCGAGGTATGTGAGGGGGCGGTGGGGGCCGATTCGACCATGACGGATTCCACGGCTGGGCCGGTGTAGTGCAGGGGAAGGTAGAGGGTGAACGTGCTGCCTTCGCCGGGCGTGCTCGAGAGGCGAATTTCCCCGCCAAGCAGCGAGGCCAGTTCGCGGGAAATCGCGAGGCCCAAACCGGTGCCACCGTATTTGCGCGAGGTGCCGGCATCGGCCTGCTGGAAGGCTTCGAAGATAAGCTTCTGCTTCTCCGGGGCGATGCCGATACCCGAGTCGCTGATCTCCAACGCGATGACGGACGAGGCCTGATTGAGCACCGGATGCTCCGGACTCCAGCCCTGTTCCGCCGTGCGCACTTTCATCGAGACATGGCCGCGCGAAGTAAATTTGAAGGCGTTCGAGAGCAGATTCTTGATGATCTGTTGCAGGCGTTTCGAATCGCTGGTGAACGTGGGAGGCAGCGACTGATCAAAGGTGAGATTGAACGGCAGATTTTTGTTTTCCGCGATGTGCCGGAAGTTGCGTTCGACCGCCTCGCGGAGCGAAGTGAAGGGGATCTCTTCGGCTTCCACCGTGACGGTGCCGGATTCGATCTTCGAGAGGTCGAGAATGTCGTTGATGAGGTTGAGCAGATCGGAGCCGGCGGAGTGAATCGAGCGGGCGAATTCAACCTGCCTGGTATTGAGATTCTTGTTGGTATTTTCGGCTAGCTGCTGGCCGAGGATCAGGATCGAGTTCAGCGGCGTGCGCAGCTCGTGCGACATGTTGGCGAGGAACTCGGATTTGTATTTTGAAGTCAGCGCGAGTTCGGCGGCCTTTTCTTCCACCGCGCGGCGGGCTTGCTCGATTTCCACATTCTTGCGTTCGACTTCGGCATTCTGCTCGGCGAGTTCGCGCGCTTTTTGTTCGAGTTCTTCGTTGGTCTGCTGGAGTTCTTTCTGGCCGGACTGCAACTCCACCGTGAGCTGCTGGCTCTGCTGGAGCAGGTTTTCCGTGCGCATGGTGGCCTCGATGGTGTTGAGCACCACGCCGATGGACTCGGTGAGCTGTTCGAGAAAGTTCAGGTGTGCCGCCGTGAAGGGATGCAGCGAGCCCAGTTCGATGACCGCCTTGGTCTGGCCTTCGAAAGCGACCGGCAGCACCACGATATTGACCGGCCGCGCCTCGCCGAGGCTGGAGCGGATGGGCGTATAATCCGAGGGCACGTCCGCGAGAAGAATGCGCTCGCGCTCGCGGGCGCACTGGCCGATCAATCCTTCGCCAATGGCGAACTGGTGCGGCTGGTCGGCCCGGTTCGCGTAGCCGGCGAGACGGCCGAGGACGAAATTTCCCTCTTCGTTCTGCGTCATCTGATAGATCGCGCCCTGCTGCGCTTCGACGAGCGGCGCGAGTTCCGAAAGAAGCATCTGACCGACGGTGAAGAGGTCGCGCTGGCCTTGCAGCATGCGGGTGAACTTCGCGAGGTTCGTTTTCAGCCAGTCCTGCTCCTTGTTGCGCTCGGTGGTGACGCGCAGGTTGTCGATCATCGTGTTGATGTTGTCCTTGAGCTGCGCTACTTCGCCGCGGGTTTCCACCTGGATCGAACGGGTGAGATCGCCTTTTGTCACCGCGGTAGCCACTTCTGCGATGGCACGCACCTGCGTGGTGAGATTTGCGGCGAGCAGGTTCACGTTGCCGGTGAGATCCTTCCACGTGCCGGACGCACCGGGCACGTTTGCCTGGCCACCCAGGCGGCCATCGACGCCGACTTCGCGTGCCACGTTCGTTACCTGATCGGCGAACGTCGCCAGGGTATCGGTCATATTATTGATCGTCTCTGCGAGCGCGGCGACTTCGCCTTTCGCCTGCACGGTGAGTTTCTGGCGGAGGTTGCCGTTGGCGACGGCGGTTACCACTTTCACAATGCCGCGCACCTGATCGGTGAGGTTCGCCGCCATGACGTTCACGGAGTCGGTGAGATCTTTCCATGTGCCGGCCACCCCAGGCACCTGCGCCTGGCCGCCGAGCTTGCCTTCGGTGCCGACTTCGCGTGCCACGCGGGTCACTTCGGCGGCAAACGCATTGAGCTGATCGACCATGGTGTTGATGGTCGTTTTCAATTCCTGGATTTCGCCTTTCACATCGACGGTGATCTTGCGGGAAAGGTCGCCGCGGGCCACGGCGGTGGTCACCTCGGCGATATTGCGGACCTGAGCGGTGAGGTTCGAGCCCATGGCGTTGACCGAGTCGGTGAGATCCTTCCACGTGCCGGCTACGCCGGGCACGACCGCCTGCACGCCCAGACGGCCTTCGGTGCCGACCTCGCGCGCCACGCGCGTCACTTCCGACGCGAACGAGCGGAGCTGCTCGACCATGGTGTTCATCGTTTCCTTGAGCTGCAAAATCTCGCCACGCACATCGACGGTGATCTTGCGGGAAAGGTCACCGTTGGCGACCGCGATGGTCACCTCGGCGATGTTGCGAACCTGGCCGGTGAGATTCGACGCCATCGAATTGACGTTGTCGGTGAGGTCCTTCCATGTGCCCGCGACGCCGAACACCTGCGCCTGGCCGCCGAGTTTGCCTTCGGTGCCGACTTCGCGCGCCACGCGGGACACTTCGGAGGCGAAGCCGTTGAGCTGATCGACCATGGTGTTGATGGTGTTCTTCAACTCGAGAATTTCGCCGCGCACATCGACGGTGATCTTGCGGGAGAGGTCGCCGCGAGCGACGGCGGTGGTTACTTCGGCGATGTTGCGCACCTGTGAGGTCAGGTTCGTCGCCATGGCGTTGACCGAGTCGGTCAGGTCTTTCCACGTGCCGGCGACGCCAGGGACCAGTGCCTGGCCGCCGAGCTTGCCTTCGGTGCCGACTTCGCGGGCGACGCGCGTCACTTCCGAAGCGAACGAACGGAGCTGATCGACCATGGTGTTGATCGTCTCCTTGAGCTGCAAAATCTCACCGCGCACATCGACGGTGATCTTGCGGGAAAGGTCGCCGCTGGCGACGGCGATCGTCACGTCGGCGATATTGCGGACCTGCGAGGTGAGATTCGACGCCATCGAATTGACGTTGTCGGTGAGATCCTTCCAAGTGCCCGCGACGCCGGACACCTGCGCCTGACCACCAAGCTTGCCTTCGGTGCCGACTTCGCGCGCCACACGGGAGACTTCGGAGGCGAAGCCGTTGAGCTGGTCCACCATGGTGTTGATGGTGTTCTTCAGCTCGAGAATTTCGCCTTTCACGTCCACGGTGATCTTGCGGGAGAGGTCGCCGCGGGCGACGGCGGTGGTTACCTCGGCGATGTTGCGCACCTGGTCGGTCAGGTTGTTCGCCATGGAGTTGACGTTGTCGGTAAGGTCTTTCCAAGTGCCGCCGACGCCTTCCACTTCCGCCTGACCGCCGAGCTTGGCCTGGCCGCCGAGCTTGCCTTCGGTCCCGACTTCGCGAGCGACGCGGGTGACTTCGGAGGCGAAGGCGTTGAGCTGATCGACCATCGTGTTGATGGTGTTTTTGAGCTCCAGAATTTCGCCTTTCACGTCCACGGTGATCTTGCGGGAGAGGTCGCCCTTCGCCACCGCAGTGGTTACGTCGGCGATGTTGCGGACCTGCGAAGTGAGGTTCGAAGCCATCGAGTTGACGTTGTCGGTGAGGTCCTTCCACGTGCCCGCCACGCCGCGCACCTGCGCCTGACCGCCCAGCTTGCCTTCGGTGCCGACTTCGCGGGCGACACGGGTGACTTCGGAGGCGAAGCCGTTGAGCTGGTCCACCATGGTGTTGATGGTGTTTTTGAGTTCCAGAATTTCGCCCTTCACGTCCACGGTGATCTTCTTGGAAAGGTCTCCATTCGCCACGGCGGTGGCCACGTCAGCGATGTTGCGCACCTGGCCGGTCAGGTTCGAGGCCATGGAGTTGACGTTGAAGGTGAGGTCCTTCCACGTGCCGGCGACGCCGGGCACTTCGGCCTGGCCGCCGAGTTTGCCTTCGGACCCGACTTCGCGGGCGACGCGGGACACCTCGGAGGCGAAGGCGTTGAGCTGATCGACCATGGTGTTGATCGTGTTTTTTAGCCCGAGAATTTCGCCTTTCACGTCCACGGTGATCTTGCGGGAAAGGTCGCCGCGCGCGATGGCCGTGGCGACGTCGGCGATGTTGCGCACCTGTGCGGTGAGGTTATTCGCCATGAAGTTCACGTTGTCCGTCAGATCCTTCCACGTGCCGGCCACGCCCTGCACTTCGGCTTGCCCGCCGAGTTTGCCTTCGGTGCCGACTTCGCGGGCGACGCGGGACACCTCGGAGGCGAAGGCGTTGAGCTGATCGACCATGGTGTTGATCGTTTCTTTCAGCTCGAGAATTTCGCCTTTCACGTCCACGGTGATCTTGCGGGAAAGATCGCCGCGGGCCACGGCGGTAGTCACGGCGGCGATGTTACGGACCTGTGCGGTAAGGTTCGACGCCATGGCGTTGACCGAGTCGGTGAGATCCTTCCACGTGCCGGCCACACCCGGCACCACCGCCTGACCGCCGAGGCGTCCTTCAGTGCCGACTTCGCGGGCGACACGGGTGACTTCCGAAGCGAACGAGCGGAGCTGATCGACCATCGTGTTGATGGCTTCCTTGAGCTGCAAAATTTCGCCACGCACATCGACGGTGATCTTCTTGGAAAGGTCGCCGGTCGCCACGGCGATGGTTACATCGGCGATGTTGCGCACCTGCGAAGTGAGGTTGCCCGCCATCTGGTTGACGCTCTCAGTCAGATCCTTCCACACGCCGGAGACGCCGCGCACCTGCGCCTGCCCGCCCAGCTTGCCTTCGGTGCCGACTTCGCGGGCGACCCGCGTCACTTCCGAGGTAAAGACCGAGAGCTGATCGATCATTCGATTCACCAGCTTGGCGGAGTGGAGAAATTCACCTTCGAGCGGGCGGCCATCGACTTCCAGATTCATCGACTGGCCGAGATCGCCTTTGGCCACAGCACCGATGGTGCGGGTGACTTCGGTGGTGGGGCGCACAAGGTCGTCGATGAGGGTATTGACGGCCTGCACTTCGTCCGCCCAGCCGCCGACGAGACCCGCCGTCGCCATGCGTTGCTTGAGCTTGCCTTCGCGGCCGACCACGCGGCTGACGCGCGCGGTTTCCTGCGCACGGCGTTCGTTCATGGTGAGCACGTCGTTGAAGGCGTCGGCAATCTTGCCGTAGATGCCGGTCCAGCCCACCGGCAGCCGGACCGAAAAATCGCCTTGCCGAAAAGCGAGCATGGCTTGGAGAAGAAGCTGGTTTTCATTCGGAGCGCTGCTCGTGCCTCCGTTGAGAGTGGTGGGCGTCGATGCGACCGGGGGAGGGGCGCTCCGCGGAGAGGGCTTTGCGAGGGCTTGCTTCTTCATGGGCGGCAGAGGGTGGAAGTAAGGACAACTCCGGCCAGGTGCGGAAGGGCACGCGCGAGGATGAGCCCGGCGCGGGTTCTGGGCGTGAACAGACAGTTTGGCACGACGGCGAATCGCGCCTCAGACGCCGCTCGGTTGGATGAAAATGCCGCTATTTTTGGACCGCCTGGCTGGACAGCCGGGCGATGACTTCCTTCAGCCGCTCGATCGCAACGGGTTTAATGAGATGCTCGGCGAAACCGGCCTGCCGAGTCTGCTCACGATCGGCTTCCATCCCGTAACCCGACATCGCGACTGCGTGGCAGTGGTGATTCGGCCGGAGCTTGCCGAGAAGCTCGACTCCGGTGCCATCTGGCAAACCGATATCGGTTAGCAATAAATCGGGGGTAAAGGTGGACGTCGTGGCAAGGGCATCCGTCATGGTGGCGGCGGAGCGCACGTCATGTCCCCACCGGGTGAGAAGCCGCTCCAGCGTAGCCCGGCTGTCGGCGTGGTCTTCGACGAGGAGAATACGGAGCGGGGCGGGGTTGCCGGTGGGAGCGGAGTTCACCGTCGCCACGGGAGCGGGCGGGGGAGTGGTAGTGTCGAGTTCGATCGCGAAGGTCGATCCCAGTCCCTTGCCGTCGCTGTGAGCGGCGATGGTGCCGGCGTGCGATTCGACCAGGGTGCGCGCGACGCTCAAGCCCAAGCCCAGGCCTCCGTAGCGTCGTGTGGTCGAGGCTTCGCCTTGGTGGAACGGTTCGAAAATCCGTCCGATTATTTCCGCGTCGATGCCGATGCCGGTGTCGGAAATCTCCACGCGGACACGGCCTGGGCGGGGATTGCTCGTGCGCATGTGAATCCGGCCGCCGGACGGGGTGAACTTCACGGCATTCAGGAGGAGATTCCAGAACACCTGCGAAAGCCGCGCGCCATCACCGCGGACATGATGATCGCCAGCGTCCAGCGAGATGTTCAGCGTGTTGCCTTTTTCCTGCACACTGCTGGCGCACATCTGCGCGGCATGCTGGATCGATTCGTGCAGGTCGATGGTCGAGAAGTGAATCTCCAGCTTGCCCCGGCTGATGCGGGTGATGTCGAGCAAGTCGTCCACCAGCCGCGCTTCGAGTTCGATGTTGCGACGAATGACACTGAGGGTTTCACGCAGTTCTTCAGGACTGACGTGAGGTGATTCCTCCAAGGCGGTAGCCGCCGCGAGAGCCGGCGTGAGGGGTGTGCGCAACTCATGGCTGAGCACGGCGAGAAACTGGTCCTTTGCTTCATTGGCCGATTCGGCCGCTTCCTTCGCCAACTCGAGCTGGCGCGTGTGCACGGTGACCTCCCGCGCCATGGTGGCGAGGTTGTTCGTGGGGGCGGGCGATACGGGGACGGTCGCTTTTTGATAGAGTTCCCGCAGTTCAGCGTAGGCTTCTTCCAATTCGGCCCGCCGCCGTTCCGAGGCCTGTGCGGCTTGAAGAATCGCGACGATCTTCGGCACCAGCGGTGGCAGGAGCAGTGCCGTGGTGACCGATGCCGCCGCCGTCACCAGTTTCACCCAGCCGGTGATCCAGTAATGGGGATTGGCCGATTGCAGCGTCCACAACTCGGCGAAATGGGTGCCACCGCAGGCCACGATGAACAGAGCAAACGCCAGCATCATCCAATGAAACGGCAGGATGTGCCGCGCGCGCCGGACGAGATAGGTCAGCGTGGCGGAGATGGCGACATACGCCAATCCAATCAGAAGGTCGGAGCCGCCATGCAGCAGCATGAGCCGCCCATTGAGCAGATAACAATGCGCATGCGGCATGAAGATTTCATTACCGCTTCCGTGAAACACGAAAGCCGCGCCAACGAGGAGCGCGGCGACCGTGAGAAGCGGCAGGCGCAAGGAGGGGGACTTCGTGGATGGCATGGAAAATAGGGCGAAGTGGCTCAAGCGATACACTGCCGTGCGGGGGGAGCCGACAGGTTTTTGCGCGCGTCGCGATCGGCAGAAGCGATTCTTAAGTGTCTGAGAACCAAATACTGAAAGGAACCAAAGCCATGCTTAATCTCGCCATCACTTTCCTCATCGTCGCGTTGATCGCGGCCGTCCTCGGTTTCGGCGTGCTTGCCGGAACCGCCATGGAAATCGCGAAGATTCTTTTCTTCGTGTTCATCGTCCTCTTCGTCATTTCCATGTTTGCCGGCCGCCGCACCCCGCCGGTTTAGGCCTCACAAAGTGGGGAACACCAGCGTGGTCGTGAGACGCTGGGACGCCGGATCGTAAATATGTTCGATGCGGCCTCCCGAAGCGCAGATCCCACGCCGGGCTTCCCAGAGCCCCAGGCCATAGCTGCCGTGTCGAGTGGACTGAAGCGGGCGGTGTCCCCACGAGGTTGGATCAACCGCGACTTTCTTGGGCTCGCTCAGGCGGAATTCGATTTCGCCGTCTCGACTGACGGCGTCTGCTTTCATCGAGGAGCCGTCCCCAAAATTGACCGCGTTCTTGAAAAGCTCGGCAAACGTGCGCGCCACGCACTCGATATCAACCTTCACCCGTTCCTCACCCAGCCCATCCCGCCATTCCACCGAGGGCGGAGGATTGAGTTTAGCCACCTGGTCTTTCCAGATCAGAAAAAGGTCCCGTGCGGCGACTGGGGATTGCGCCCCCTGTGGTTCGGC
Organism: Chthoniobacteraceae bacterium; assembly: GCA_044226525.1. GTDB lineage: Bacteria > Verrucomicrobiota > Verrucomicrobiia > Chthoniobacterales > Chthoniobacteraceae > VFJQ01. Next base: position 225,120 of record JBGAGV010000004.1, read on the forward strand.
GAATTTTGCGGAGAGCGCGCGGAGGTGCATCGCGAGCTCCCGGATCTGCCTGCGCAAGCGATCAACGGATGCCTTGGCCTCCGTGTCGCTTACTAATTCGCGGAGCAGCGCGGCTTCCAGATCAAGTCCATTTAGATCATTGCGGACGTCATGGGTGTGTTTACGGACGAAGCCGGCGATAAGCGGCCAGGAGAGCTCGGGCTGATTGTCCATTATATGTCCAATACGAAAAAGGCGGGGGTTGCGGTTGTCTCAAATGGAGTTTTGTCGCGTGTCCAGCAACTGTAATTAGAGGCGACAGTTGTGTCTTGTTTTGATGCATGTTTCTCGAGGGCTCTCGCGGCTCCTACAGAGTAAAAGGCAGGGTGGCATGCGGCAGGCATCCCCAAGCGGGCGTTGCTTCTAAAATTCCACTCCGCCTCTGCCATGCTCTACTCCTTCGATCATCACGCCAAACAAACGAACACGACTCCTTCGGCCGACGAAGCGACCGATGAAAAACTGATGGCGGCCATTCAGAAACAGGATCAAACCGCGCTCGCGCTACTTTATCGCCGCCACACCGCCCTCCTTCGCACCATCGTCAATCGCGTCGTTAACAACGACGCGGACGCGGAGGATCTTCTTCAGGAGATTTTCTGCGAAGTGTGGCGTCAGGCCGACCATTACTCCGAGGAAAAAGGGAAGGCGCTCGGCTGGCTCGTCACTCTCGCGCGCCGCCGCGCCATCGATCGTCTGCGGAAGAAGCAGGTCAGCCAGCGGATCGAGGACCGGGTGCGCGAAGATCACGAGCGGATGCCCGCGGAAAATCATGCCGATGACGATGCCGCCACGTCGGACCGCGCTGAAATTTTGCAACGTGTGATCGGCCATCTGCCCGATGCACAGCGTGAGGCGCTTGTTTTTGCATTTTACCGTGGCATGAGCCAGCGCGAGATCGCCGCTCACACCGGGATTCCGCTTGGGACAATCAAGACGCGTCTCGACCTCGCCATGCGCAAGGTGCGTTCCGCGATCCTCGCCTTGGGCGGCTCGCGCGAGTGGGCACCGAGCCAGTCGTGAGGTGCTTTAAAAGCGAATGAATCCGCCCGCCCCGGTTTGCGCCGGACGGGCGGTAAGCTTTTTGCAAAGTGGCCGCGCCCGCAGGACCTAAGCAGGACCTAAGCAGGACCTAAAGTGCCACGCCAGCGATCGGAGGTGCAACCGCGAGCGCCCGGCACTCCGGGTCATCCGGGTCAGATCCCGATCCCAAACCGTTTCAGCTTCGCGTAGAGGGTGGGGCGGTGAATGCCGAGCAGTTCAGCCGCCCGTTTCTTGTTTCCATTCGAGCGGCGGAGGGCATCCACCAGAGTTTGCTTCTCCACATCGTGCAGCGTCTGGGGCGTGCCGCCGGCGATGGGTTGGGCGGCCGCAATCTCGGGAGTGCGAACCTCGGCCGGCAGATACTTTGCTTCGATCGTCGGTCCTTCGCAAAGCACGAGCGCATGCTCGATGGCATTTTGAAATTCGCGCACGTTTCCGGGCCATGGATAACGCCGCATCAGGTCGAGCGCTTCGGGGGATAGCTGTAGTTGAGGCTTGCCGAGTTGCTTGGCGAAGCGCCGGATGAAAAGGTCGGCGAGTTTCGGCAAATCCTCACGCCGCTCGCGGAGCGGGGGGATTTCGATCTCAAAGGTCTTGAGGCGGAAATACAGGTCCTGGCGCAACCGTTCCTCCCGCACGGCTTGTGCAGGCGGCACGTTGCAAGCGGCGATCAGGCGGAAATTGACGGGAATGTTCTTGGTCGTGCCAAGCGGACGAAATTCGCGCTCCTGGAGCACGCGCAGGAAACGCGTTTGCAGATCGATCGGCATTTCCGTGATCTCGTCGAGGAACAGCGTGCCCCCATGTGCCTCGGCCAGCATGCCGGGAAACGCGTTGGTCGCGCCCGTGAAGGCGCCCTTCGCGTAACCGAAAAGCTCCGCCTCGATCATGTTCGCGGGGAAGGCGGCACAATTGAGTTTCACCATCGGGCCGTTCGCGCGCTGGCTGAGCCGGTGCGCTTCCGTGGCATAGACTTCCTTTCCGACGCCACTTTCGCCCGTCAGCAGCAAATTCGCTTCGGCGGGCGCCACGCGGCTGATGAGTTCTTCCACCTCCCGCATGCGGCGGCTGATCGCGACCGGCCGCAACTGCTCCTCCGCCACCCGCAGGCGCTCCTGCAATTGCTTCTTCTCTCGCTCGAGCGTCTCGGTTTTGCGGACGAGGTCGCGCTGTTCGAGAGCCCGGCCGCATAGACTCAGCATCTCCTCGGCGGCGTAAGGCTTGGAAAGGAAATGGAAGGCGCCGAGTTTGATCGACTCGATGGCGTTTGCGATGGTATCGTGTGCGGTGAGAATCATCACCGGCAGTTCCGGGAAATCGGCCTTCAACTGCCGCAGGACATCCAGTCCGTCGGCATCGGGCAGGCCGAGATCGAGCAGAACCAGGTCGGGCTTGATTTCCTCGATCTTCTTTCGCCCCTGCGAAGCATTGGGGCCGATGTGGACGGTGTATCCGTTCCGCTCCAGCACCGCCGTCAGAGTCGCCTGAATGGTCCGTTCGTCGTCGATGACCACGATGGTCTTTTGTAGCGTCATCTTACGAGCGGAACTTTCGAACGGGGCCGCGAGGCCGTTGGGTTTTCATGGGCAGAGCGCAGGGGGCAAACCATGAGCGCACCTTGGCGTTTGGGCAACTCCGCCGACGAATAAAGAACAGGGGAACGATGGGAGTGCTCAGGAAAAAAGGCCCCGAACTCGTTTTCCGATCGAGCGAAGGTTGCGATCGAGATCATCGCGGACCCGGTCGATGCGATCGTGCACCAGCTCGCTGCCGTCGCTGGCGAGGCTGCTGGCGCGATCGCCCAGCCGATTCAGGCGTCGCTGCAGGTCGGCGAGAATTTGTTCGCTCCGTCCGGAACTCGGCGGCGTTTTTAGAGCGTGAATGACGAGGCCGGCGAAGAGTCCGACGCCGGCGGCGATGAGGAGGGAACGCGTCGGGTTTTTCCGCGTGTAGGATTCTACCATTTCATGGCAGTCGCTGACGGACGAGGGTGTATGTTTCATAGGTGTGTTGCTCGACGAATCGCGCGCGACCAGGGAAGTGGGCGCGTGATTTTTCCGGACCGCTGAATCCGGGGCAGCCCTTGCGTTTTTGAACATCCACCTGCCGGGCGAGGCACGATTTTCTCGGCATGAAAGTGATCTCCGCCCCCTTCGTGTGCTCTCACGGGTGCGCGAAACATACCGCCGCTTCGTCGTGCCTGAAACGCTGAATCTTTCATCCAAAAAGAGCGGCGAGTGGATGGGGGTGGCCGCCGAGGACTTCTTTACCAACCTGGGACACGAATTGCGCACGCCGCTGACGCCGGTGCTTTCCCTCGTCTCTTCGAGCCTCGCTGAACCGAATCTGCCGGCGGATGTGCGGCAGTCGTTCTCGCTGATCCAGCGCAATGTGCAAAACGAGGCGCGGCTTATCGATGACTTGCTCGATTTGCTGCGCCTGCTCGATGGGCGGTTCGAGGTGCGGCAGGAGCCGGTGGATCTTCATACCTGCCTCGAAGCGGGATTAAACGCCTGCCGGAGCGATCTGGAACCACGGCGCATCGCCGTGCAGTTTGACTTTGAAGCCAGCGCGCCGAGCAGTCTGGGTGATGCGCCGCGGTTGTCGCGACTGTTTGCTCACCTGTTTCAGAAGTCGGCTCAGTTCGCTGCGGATGGCGCCAGCCTCGAAGTGCGCACTTCGAACGACGATGGGGCGGTGATCGTGGAGATTTCAGGCGTTTCCGGCGAAGGCCTGCGGGGCAAGCTGGCTGAAGCGCTGAGTCTGCGCGACCAGACGGCGGCGCTGGCCGGCCTGGGCATGGGACTGCTCGTGGCGCGACAAATCGTCGAAGCTCACGGCGGCGAACTGGCGGTGCCTGCCGCAGGTGCTCTTTTTGTCGTGCGATTGCCGGGAGCTTTGTGGCAGCAGGTTGAAGAGCTGGCCACCGCTACGATTCCGCGCGGCACGAGTATCCTCGTGGTGGAAGATCACGAAGACACGCGCCGGGTGCTTTCGCGGGCGTTGCGGCGTCGCGGTTTCTCGGTCGCGTCGGCCAGCACGGTCGAGTCAGCTTGTCGGCAATACGCAAGCCAGCCGGCGGACCTCATCATCTGCGATATCGGCCTTCCCGATGGCACCGGCTGGGATGTCCTTGGTCGATTGCGCGAAGGAGGGCCGGTCCGGGCGATCGCCGTGAGCGGCTATGGCACCAAACTCGATATGGAGAAGAGCGAGGCCGCTGGTTTTGCTGCCCACATTTTGAAGCCGGTCGATTTTGTGGGGTTGGAGGCGGCCGTCGCCCGCGTTCTTTGCTGCCCGCCCAGAAAGTAAGGTTTCCGGACACGTCCATACGCGCGTCGCCCGCACCACATGCGATGCAGCGGTATATGACGATCCAATCTCAAATCGCGGTGCGGGCAGTGCTGGTCCTCGCGGTAGCGAGTGTGCTTGCGGCGTGCGAGTCGGAAAGGGAAGTGACCACTTCGACAACCACGACGAAAACAACCGTGGTTCCGATGAGTGGCGCGACAACCACGGAGACGCGCACCTACGAGCGCTGAGCCGACAATTTCGGACCTTCCAAACCTCTCCACGAACCATGAAATTTGCCATTCATCATCCGCTGCGCACCGTCGGAGCCGGTCTGCTCTCGGTCCGGCGTGGAGTCAATCATCTGCGCCTCCGGCTCCGCCGGGCGTGGAAGCCGAAACGGATTCACTGACCTATGGCAGCAAAAACCGGCGCGAGGGAGCGCCTGCGTGCGTTCGCGACCGACTTCGATGGCACGCTAGCCCACGACGGTGGGGTTTCCGAGGAGGCGCTCCACGGGCTGAAGCGGCTGCGTGAGGCCGGCTTCGTGGTTCTGATGGTCACGGGTCGCGAGATCGAAGACCTTTCGCGCATTTTCCCGCACATGGATCTCTTCGACATGATCGTCGCGGAGAATGGAGGCCTGCTTTACTCGCCGAAAGAGAAGGTGAGCCAGCGGCTGGCCGAGCCACCGCCGACGAAGTTCATCGACCTGCTGCGGGAGCGCGGGGTGGCTCCGATTTCGGTTGGCCACGTCATTGTGGCGACGTGGGAACCGCACCAGCAGGCGGTGCTGGAAGCCATTCATGCACTCGGTCTCGAACTGCGGATAATCTTCAACAAGGGCGCTGTGATGGTGCTGCCTGCCCGAGTGAACAAAGCGAGCGGGCTCGAAGCCGCGCTCGATCATTTCAAGCTCAAGCCTGCGCAGACTGTCGCGGTGGGCGATGCGGAAAACGATCACGCCATGCTTGATCTGTGCCGCTTTCCGGTGGCGGTGGCGAATGCGCTGCCGGCGCTGAAGGAACGAGCGAAATTCGTCACTCCGTCGCGCCAGAGCGCCGGGGTGGTGGAACTGATCAATCTGATTCTGGAGCCCAATTTTTCGCTGCCATGAAAGTGCTGATGGTCGATGTGGGCGGAACGAATGTGAAGCTGATGGCGTCGGGGCATACGCATTTCCGCAAGCTGCCGTCGGACCCAAAGCTCACCGCGGCGCAGATGGTGAAGGGGGTGCTGGCGGCGTCGCAGGATTTGGAGTTCGACGTCGTTTCACTCGGTTTTCCAGGGCTCGTTCGACATGGGCACCCCGCGCGCGATCCGCTGAACCTCGGCGGGCGCTGGGTGGACTTCGACTACGAGAAAGCCTTCGGTCGTCCGGTGCGAATTATCAACGACGCCGCCATGCAGGCGCTGGCCAGCTACAAATCAGGCCGGATGCTTTTCATCGGCTTGGGCACGAGCATCGGCGCCACCTTGATTGCGGACGATACCGTGGTGCCAATCGAAGTGGGGCTCTTGCGCTTGAGCAAAGCAGCCGGTTTCGCGGCCCGGCTGTGTAAGGCGAGCCGTAACACCATTGGCCACCGCAAGTGGGAGAAAGCGGTGTGGCAGGCTGTGTTCCTGTTGCGGGATTGCTTCTGGCCCGACGATGTGGTGATCGGTGGCGGCAATGCGAAGACCCTCAAAAAGCTTCCCGAGGGGTGCCGGATTCGAGACAATCAGGATGCTCTGCGCGGGGCTCTGCGCCTCTGGCCCGGTGCCGACATGCTCGCCGAGCCTCAGGCGACCACCTGGCACATTCGCCGACCCGCGAAACGGAAGAAAAGGTAGGGGGATGGAGGCCCTGCGCCCCGGTTGCCAGGAAATCATGCTTGGCCCTCCAGTATCGCCCCACGGAACGCTGCGCTTTAATCAGCGAAATTCAAAAAGTGACGCCCGGCGTCCGCGGGTATGCCGGTCCGCAAGAACGCCGGGCGCATTCCACCCAGGAAGTTTTCAGTTGTGTGAGGATCGCGTCGCAGGCTCAGAACGGATGTATGGCGATGTAAAAATTTTCCTCGGGATCACTCGTGACAGGAGGCCCGTCGTGAAGCTCTCGTTTGTGTCATTTCTCTGCGTGACGTGAAAAGAGGTGACTAAGCTTTCCCATGACATCGACTTACCCTGGTGCTACCTATTCCCATCTTCTTATGACTACGCTCGCTTCCCTCTTCAATCTCGCGGGTCCCGACCTGATCGTTATTTTCTTCATCATCCTCCTCCTTTTCGGCGCCAAGAAGCTGCCCGAACTGGCGAAGGGACTCGGCCAGGCCGTGAAGGAATTTGGCCGGGCGAAGGACGACTTCGAACGGGAAATGACCACCGCCGCCCAGCCGGATGCGCCGAAGCGGATTGATGAGCCCAAGGCTCCCGCCGAAGCGGTGGCTCACGATTCGCACGAGTCCCACGACGCGACGCAGGTGCCGCAAACCAAGGTGGTCTGATCTGACGTCCGATTGTTTTTCCGATTCGGGCTCGCCGTCACCCCGGCGAGCCTGATTCGTTTTCGGGCCTTATGGTCTCTGTCCGCCCCCTCATTTCTCTCCTGCTGGTGCTCGGTTTGTGGGCAGGCTGGGCTGGTGCTGCCGAGCCGAAGGAGATTGTCTTTTGCAGCTACAACCTGGAGAACTTCTCCGACGCCAAGCCGCCGAGTCCGGCGTCGCGCTACGGCGTAAAAGCCAAACCGGAAAAGGCGATCGCGGCCCTCGTGGGAGTCATCAAGGACATCCAGCCGGACATTCTGGGGATGTGCGAGATGGGCTCCGCCGAAAAACTGGCCGAACTCCAGAAGCGCCTCGCCGAAGTCGGCGTGAATCTGCCGCATGCCGAATTTGTCGCCGCTCTCGACGAAGACCGGCATCTCGCTCTCCTGAGCCGCTTCCCGATCGTGGCGCGAAACTCTGCTACGGATGTGCGCTTTGAACTGGAAGGCCAGCAGGAGCGCGTGCGGCGCGGGTTTCTCGACGTGACCGTCGAGGTGAGCGAGGGCTACCGCTTGCGCTGTGTGGGCGCTCATCTCAAATCGAAGCTACCCATCCCCGAAGGCGAAGCGGTGGTTCGCCGGCTCGAAGCCCAGAAGCTGCGCGAGCATCTCGACGCCATCTTCGAGCAAAACCCGGAAACCAACCTGATGTGTTACGGCGACTTCAACGACACCAAGGACCAGCCCATGTTTCACGCCGTCACCGGACCTCGGGGAACGCCCGGCCATCTCAGCGATCTCTGGTGCCGCGACCGGTTTGGCGACCGTTGGACCTACTACTGGAAAGTGGGCGACCAGTATTCGCGGATCGACTACCTCATGGTCAGCGCCGGGCTCTGGCCGGAGGTCAACCGTGGCAGCGCCACTGTCTATCGCTCCGACAACTGGAGCGAAGCGAGCGATCACCGGCCGATTTTTGCATCTATCCGGCCGGTTGAAGCGAAGCATAGATAAAAGTTTACACTGGCAACCATGGGCAAATTCGACGTTCATCGGTGATGCGTTTGTCTCTCCGCATTTTTGCGGTCGTCTTCCTTGCTGCCTCGGCGTTGTATGGCGGCCCACTCAAGGAGACGTATCGCTTCTCAGAGAGAGGCCAGTGGCAGGATTTTGTCGTCGCGCGCAACGAAGTCCACCGGGGTGGTGCGTTGGAGCGGTTCCACGTGGCCCTGCGTTCCGTTGCCGAAGTGCAGGCTGCGGCAGGAAAGGGCGACCTGATTCTTTATCCCAGGACCGGCCCGCACGACGCCTCCACTCGCCGCTACGTGACCCGGCAGGTGGCCGTTCGTCTGGCCCCTGGCTTCGACATCGGGCCCGTGGCGACTTTTTCTCACACGACCTTGGCCCGCTCGATGGGCAAGACGCAACGCTGGTATGTGCTTGAGACGGGCCCACAAGCCGGCAGCGCCTTGGAAGCCGCGGAAACGATCAAGCGCTTCCCCGGGGTGCTGGCGGTGGAACCCCAGCTCGCGCGTCAGCAGGTTCGCCGTTCTACCATCCCGACCGATCCGCTTTTCGGCCGCCAGTGGCATCTGCGGAACACTGGGCAGGGCGGGGGAGTGGCCGGACTCGATATCGATGTAGTCGATGTCTGGGATCGGTTTCGCGGAAGCGGTGTCACTGTAGGCATCGTGGACGACGGACTCGAGCACTCGCACCCGGATCTCAGCCAGAACTACTCCGCCGCGCTGAGTTACGATTTCAATTACCGCGACGCAGAGCCTGAGCCCCCCCGCTTCAATTTTGACGATCACGGCACTTCGTGTGCAGGCGTGGTGGCGGCGCGCGGGTTTAACTCACGTGGCGTCGTGGGGGCTGCCTATGAAGCCACGCTCGCCGGCTTGCGGCTCATCTCGCTCCCGACCAGCGATGCCCAGGAAGCAGACGCCTTCGTCTTCCGCAGCGACGCCATCGCCATCAAAAGCAACAGCTGGGGGCCGACCGACAACGCCAAGACCCTCGCGGGCGCCGGTCCGCTCGCTCGTGCCGCGCTGGAAGATGCCGTCGCCGATGGGCGCGGTGGCCGAGGCACGATTTTCGTCTGGGCCTGCGGCAATGGTGGCGAAGTGGGGGACAATGCGAACTACGACGGCTACGCTAACCAGCCCCAGGCGCTGGCCGTGGGTGCGGTCACGAACACCGGCCAGCTCGCCAGCTATTCCGAACAGGGCGCCAACGTCGTCGTGGTGGCGCCGAGCAGCGGCGGCACGTTGGATATCACCACCGTCGATCGCAAAGGCGACGACGGCTACAATTTCAACGGCAACACCTTCGACCCCGTCGGTGACCGCGACTACACGGGCGAATTTGGCGGAACTTCCTCCTCTGCACCACTCGTCGCGGGATCGATCGCGCTCATCCTTCAGGCTAATCCCCAGCTCGGCTGGCGCGACGTGCGGGAGATCCTGATCCGCACCGCGCGCAAGGTCGTCCCGTCCGATCCCGACTGGGTGACCAATGGCGCCGGCTTCCACTTCAATCATAAGTTCGGCGCTGGCTTGATCGATGTGAAAGCCGCCGTCGCACTGGCCGAAACGTGGCAGAGTCTCGGCCCGCGCATTACCGCTTCGCGCGAAGTGAAACTCGGCGCGCAAATCATCCCGGACAACAATCCCGCCGGCATCGTCAATACCTTCACCTTCACCGAGAGCGAACTCCGCGTCGAACACGCCAGCGTCACGGTGGACATTCGCCATCCCCGCCGCGGCCAGGTGCGGATCGAACTCGAATCACCCGCCGGCACGAAAAGCGTCCTCGCATCCGGACGCACGCGTGACATCGGCAAAAATTTTAGTTCGTGGACTTTCACCTCCGTTCACCACTGGGGCGAAAATGCCGTGGGCACGTGGAAGGTCCGCGTCATCGATACTGGTGCAAAATCGGTGGGCACCATCGTATCGCTCAAGGTCGATCTGGCGGGCTCTTCCTTTCCGCTGCCGATCATACCGGATGGTGCGACGCTTGCCGCCGAGCAAAACAGCGACCGCAGCTACAACCCGGAGGAGCAGGTCACCGTCGATTTTGCGCTGAAGAACATGACCGCCGACGCCATCGATAACGTGATGGCTACGCTCGGCGAAGAAGGCGGGGTGCTTAGTCCCAGCGGGCCGCAAAATTACGGCACCATCGCTGCCGGTCAGACTGTCTCCCGCCCCTTTACTTTCACCGTGGGTGCCGGGATCGGTGAGAATATGCGCCCTGCTCTCACCCTCGACGGCAGCTTGGATAAACTCGGTCGCGCTCTCTTCAAGCTCCCGGTCGGCCGCCACCCGCCGCAGCCGCTTCGACTGGTTAGCAACAGCGTCATGACCATTCCCGCCGTGGGCACGAGCGGCGCCGCCAGCCCATACCCCAGCTTCTTCACCCTCTACCCCTTCGGGATCGAGCGCGGCTCTGTGCCGATCGTGACGAAGGTGACCGTGACCCTGCGTGGCTTCACGCACGGTCGCACTGAAGACGTCGATATCGTGCTCGCCGCCGCCAGCAGCGGTCGCACCGTCACCCTCATGTCCGATGCGGGCATGGGTCCCGTGCACAACGTCGATCTCACCTTCGACGACGATGCCGACCAAGCCATCTCCACCGGCCCGCTCACCAGCGGGGTCTATCGTCCGAAAAACCTCGGCGCCCGCATCGACCCCATGCCCAGCGGCCCACGCCCGCCCTTCGGCACCACGCTTTCGGTCTTCAACGGCCTCGTCCCGCTCGACCAGTGGCTCCTCTACATCCGCGACGACCAGTCCAACGGCGTCGGCGTGCTAGCCGGGTGGGAGATGACGATCGATTACGCGTATTGAGGAAAGACGGGGGAGAGGACTGTGGGACTGCGGGACTGTTCGAGGCAGCCCCAAGGTCCCCTCTTTCCAATTGCCCGATCGTCTATTAGTCCATCTGTCCACCACCCATGCTTTCCGTCGTCGTCCCGCTTTACAACGAACAAGACAACATCGCCGCGCTCCAGCGTGAAGTCGCCGCCGCGCTCGCTGGGATCGACTACGAACTCATCTTGGTGGACGATTGCTCCACCGACGAAACGCTCGCCCGGATCGAACGCGGCTCCGCAGTGCGCGTGATCGAATTTGCCAAAAACACCGGCCAGAGCGCCGCGATGTATGCGGGCATCATGGCCTCGAAAGGCGACACCATCGCGCTGCTCGACGGCGATCTGCAAAACGACCCCGCCGACATCCGCACTCTCCTTGCCGAACTCGACAAAGGTTACGACCTCGCTTGCGGCTACCGTGCTAAACGCAAGGACACCGCTTTCAAGCGCTACCAGAGCCGCATCGCCAACGCGGTTCGCAGCCGCTTCACCCGCGACGGCGTTCGCGACACCGGTTGCACCCTCAAGGTGATGCGCGCCGCGTGCCGCGAAGCTCTCGTCCCATTCTACGGCATGCACCGTTTCCTTCCCGCGCTGATCAAAGGCATGGGCTACAAGATCACCGAACTCCCCGTCAACCACCGTCCCCGCATCGCCGGCGTCAGCAAATACGGCTTCGGCAACCGCGCCTGGAAAGCCACCTGCGATATGTTCGCCGTCCGCTGGCTGCTCAGCCGCCAGGTCCAGATCCGCATCCGCCGCGAGAGCTGACCGCGGCGAGGGTCAGGGATAGGGGCGGATCTCGACGGTGCCGGTGCTTCCAGCATCGTCCTTGCTGTAGCCGTAACCGGTCCGGCGGTCCTGCAGGATCGCGCCGCCGAAGCGGCCTGACCGAGTGCCGCTCTCATCGCGATATTTGCCTTGGAAGAGCCCGGTGGATCCGAGGCTGAAGCTGGTGATGCCCGCGCCGCCGGGCGGAGGCGTGATTTTTCCGGGCTTGTTCGGGAGGAGTAGCGGCCCGCCCAGCCCGGTTCCCCACGTTGGATTGTCGAGGCGGATACGGGCATGGCTCATCCCCGGGAGGAGGCTGGGAAAATGATAACCACTGGGGCTGAATCGGGAACCGGTCAGGTTGAGCGTGGCCGCGAAGCCTGGACTCGCGCTGGTCCGGGATATCTTTGGGCCTTTGACCCACGTCAGTTCACCTCCGAGTTCGATTCGCCGCGGATCGGCAATGCCCACATCGTGGAACATTTTGACCTGCCCGATGACGTAACCGCGCTGGCGGGCGAGGGTGGTGTGGATGGGAATCATCTTGTTCACGGTGAGAACGTCGCCGGAACTGGCTTTGGTGCCGTCGGGAAAGATCAGCTGGCAACGCGCCAGGCCGTAGTCGCTCACGCGGAGCGTGCCATATCCGTGGCCTGGGGGCGTGTCGGCTTCGCTGGACTCTTGCAGCAGGGCAAACGTGTATTTCCCGGGCGCCCAATCCGTATAGGTGAACGACGTTACCTCGGGCTCGAGCAGGATCTGGCCGTCCATGGTGCCATCGGAGACGGTCCCAGTGATCTGGCCGCTCGGAGTGATGGCGAGAGACACCGTCAAGGGAGCCGGTCCACTGGTGGAAACCGTTCCGGTCCATTTTCCCGCGGCAGAAAATACACCGGTGAACGTGCCGCCTTCGATGCCCGCCAGAATGGTGGAACTAAAGCTGCGGCCCGAGTTGATCGTCACCGTGATGGCGCCGTGCAGTCCCGGCCCCTTCTGGAGCAGAATGGCGCCGGCATAATTCCCTCGCTTGACCGTGACCGCGCCAGAATCCGCAGTGACCGTGAGCGGCAGATCTTCGAACGCCGTGGTTTCGCCGTCGGTGGCTGCGAGGCGAAGGACGTAGTCTCCAGGGAGGGAAAACTCGACCGGAGTCGTGGGCGAACTCGCATCGGCAAACGTGACCACGCCCGGCCCGCTCACGACGTTCCACCGGCTCGAAAGGACTTTCGTCAGGGGAAGGCCATCGTCCGTGACCCAGCCTGTGAGCGTGGCGCTGCGACCGACGGTCCCCGGTGTGCCTGCGGTTACGATCGGGGGCTGGTTGGAAGCGACATTCACAACGTCTTCCGGAGCGAGTTGATAGCGGATCTCCCCCGAAAGATTGCCGGTCGAAGTTTCGCCGCGGTGGCTGAAGGAAGCCCAGAATTTCTGTATCTTCCCCTCGTCGTCATACTCGGCGAGATAGACATGAAAACTAGCCAGGTGGGATCGACTGCCCCGGTTGTTGATGGTGATATCGAGGCGGGCCGGAGATGGCGGACCAGCCAGAGTATAAATGTCGGCCACATTCGCGTAAACGCCAGGTTCCAGGCGGCCACCGTTGGGGGCAAAGAATCGGATCCGGCATTGGTCCACGGTCGTAGCGCTCATCACGCCCGAGTAGCTCTCGTAAGTAATCGCGACCGTGTTGGGGTTGTCTTCGGCAGAGATGACTCCCTCCCGCCACGTGAGAAAGACGGACTTGTCGTTGAGGAGCCAATCGCCTGAATCGCCTTGTAGCCACACCGAGGTCAGTTCGCTCGTTTGAGTGACGGTGACCTCATCGGACACCGGGAATTTTCCGTCGTTGGCCGTTAGCCTTAGCACATACGTGCCGGGCATGGAAAAAGTCGCCTTGGTCCGGCCGGAGGCCGTCTTGCCGAATTGAACTTTCCCCGGCCCGCTGACGACACTCCAGCGGCTCGCCAGCCGGCGTCCCGCGATGACGCTGTCGTCCGTGGCGTAGCTATTCAGCACGGCGACGCCGCGATTCGGAATCGTGATATCTTCCCCAGCCCCGACCAAGGGTGCGAGGTTCGGGGCCGGTGCCGGAGGGGAAGCGTGGAACCGGATTTCGCCGTAGAGACGAGTGGCGATCTCGAAAGCCACCCGCAACGTGGCGACCGAACCGTCTTCGAGGAAGGTGAGTTCCCTGACGATGAAACTGGCCGGTCGGTAATCGAAATAATCCACCCCGGCGGAAGGACAGAACATGTAAAACGGATAGCCAGAGCGGGTCTGCGAAGAGAAATACTGAACGTTCGTTTGCAAAGGCCCTCCATCGGGTGCTCGGACCTCGACATCGCATCTGGTTCCCTCAGGAGCCCTGAAACTGAAAGTGACGTGATGATCATTGCCTCCGGCGGTGAAGTCGCCATCCAGAGGTCCATATTGGTGCGAGCCGGGGCGGCTGAAAACCTTCACCAGGTTGTCGGGGCTGGATTGTGGCGGGGCTGGAGACTCCGACGAGATGCCCTTTGCCCAGGCTGGGACGGCGATCGCAAGCAGGCATAGCCACCGGCCCGCGATCCGAAGGAACAAACCGCGATAGCTCACGAAAGCGGAAAAAAACACGAAAGGAGAAAGGAAGTGGAACAAGCCAACGCGGATAGTGGGCGGAGAAGACTGCGAGTCAAACGACGAACGGAGCGGCGACCGGCCCTGTCTGCTGCGATCCGACGCGCTGGACCGCACCAGATCGCGCTAGAAAACGCCGCTCTCTCGGCCCCATCGAGTTTTACTGCTCGAAGAAGAGCGAAATTCGCTTTGACACCCTGAAGAGGAACGGTAGCTTGCCCGCCCTTTTCGAGGGAACTAAAAGAACGAATCGCCTGCATCGAGCTCGCCAGAAGAGCCTTGGTGCGGGCGTTTACGCTCTCTTGGGATCAACGAAAAGGGAACCAGTCGCAAGGCTGGTTTGACATCTTAATCTTCTCGATGCAAATGCGGCGCCTTCACCGGCCTGCGAATGCTGAAAAAGCCTGGGTAGCTCAGTTGGTAGAGCACGTCCTTGGTAAGGACGAGGTCGCCGGTTCAATCCCGGTCCCAGGCTCCAGCTTCGCAAAACTCCGCAACCGCTTCGAGGGGAGAAAGAGCCCAGATAGTTGACGGTGCGGCCATCGCTTAAAAGAAGGCTGAGGCCGTCGCCGAAAACTCCCCGTTTTCTCCAACAAACAAACCACTAAAACCGTAATAACCCACCTGACCCAAAATGGCTAAGGAAGCATTCAAACGCGATAAACCCCACGTGAACGTCGGCACGATCGGCCACGTCGATCACGGCAAGACCACGCTCACGGCGGCGATCACGACGATCCTTTCGAAGAAGGGCTACGCCGAAGCCAAGAAGTATGATGAGATCGACGCCGCTCCCGAGGAGAAGGAGCGCGGCATCACCATCAATACCGCCCACGTCGAATACCAGACCGACAAGCGCCACTACGCGCACGTCGACTGCCCCGGCCACGCCGACTATGTGAAGAACATGATCACCGGCGCCGCGCAAATGGACGGTGCCATTCTCGTCGTCAGCGCTGCTGACGGCCCCATGCCGCAGACCCGTGAGCACATCCTGCTCGCCCGTCAGGTGGGTGTGCCGGCCATCGTCGTCTTCATGAACAAGTGCGACATGGTGGACGATCCGGAACTCCTCGATCTCGTCGAAATGGAAGTTCGCGATCTCCTTACGCAGTATGAGTTTCCGGGCGACAAGATTCCGATCGTCAAGGGCTCGGCCGTCAAGGCGCTCGAAAGCGCTGACCCGAACCACGCTGACGCGAAGTGCATCCTCGACCTCATGGACGCGGTGGACAGCTACATCCCGCTGCCCGAGCGCCCGGTCGATCAGCCCTTCCTCATGCCGGTCGAAGACGTGTTCAACATCGAAGGTCGCGGCACCGTCGCCACCGGTCGTGTGGAACGCGGCATCCTCAAGAAGATGGAAGAAATCGAAATCGTGGGCCTCAAGGACACCGCGAAGACGACCGTCACCGACATCGAAATGTTCCGCAAGCTCCTCGACGAGGCGCGCGCGGGTGACAACGTCGGCGTGCTGCTCCGCGGCGTGAAGAAGGAAGACGTCGAGCGCGGCCAGGTTCTGGCCAAGCCCGGCTCCATCAAGCCGCACAACAAGTTCAAGGCCGAGATCTACGTTCTCTCGAAGGAAGAGGGTGGCCGTCACACGCCGTTCTTCTCGAACTACCGCCCGCAGTTCTATTTCCGCACCACGGACGTGACCGGCTCGGTCAAGCTCCCGGAAGGCGTGGAAATGGTCATGCCTGGCGATAACGTCGCCATCGAAGTCGAACTGATCGTTCCGGTCGCCATGGAGAAGACGATGCGCTTCGCCATCCGCGAAGGCGGCAAGACCGTCGGCGCCGGCCGCGTGTCCGACATCCTGTAATTCGGCTTTCTTACTCTTCCTTCTGCTTTTGCTCTTGCTCGCCTTTCCCGGCGGGCAAGAGCGAAGCAGCAGAGTAAGAAATCCAAGCGAAAACGGCAGTAGCTCAACTGGTAGAGCAGCGGTCTCCAAAACCGCCGGTTGGGGGTTCGATTCCCTCCTGCCGTGCGCCGCTTTCGCCCCCAGCTCGCTCATGAAAGTCAAATCCTTCATCACCGAAGTCAAAAACGAACTCTACAAGGCCTCTTGGCCTTGGGAGCCCAAGGAAAAAGGCATGAAGAAATACAAGGAGCTCGTCGATTCGACGCTCCTTGTCGTCATTGCCATGCTCCTGCTCAGCGGCTTCGTCGGTCTGTGGGACTTTCTGATGCTGAATATGAGCAGCTTCCTCACGAAACTCGCTACTCACTGACGCCTCCACGATTCATGACTGAAGAAGATAAGCGCAAGCAATGGTTTGTGGTGCAGGTGCTCTCGGGCCAGGAAAACAAGGTCTTCGAGAACATCCGCAAGCGCGTCATCACCGAAGAGATGGGCGAGTTCATCTTCGAAGTCGTGCTGCCCACCGAACGGGTGAGCGAGATCAAGCACGGCAAGAAGACCGAGACGACCCGGAAGTTTTTCCCCGGTTATCTCATCGTCAACATGTGGCTGCTCGACGATAACAAGCAGCTCGTGGACAAGACGTGGTATTTCATCAAGGACACGCCCGGCGTGATCGGCTTTGCCGGCACGAAGGAGCGCGACGGTCGTCCGCCGCAGCCGATCCCGATGCGCCAGAGCGAAGTCGATGCTCTGCTCGCTCAGGTCCGCGGTGCGGAAGAGCACGTCACACCGAAGATCGCCTTCAGCGTCGGTGAAATGGTCAAAGTCAGCGACGGTCCTTTCCAAAGCCAGACCGGCGTCGTCGAAGAAATCGATCCGGAGCGCGGCAAACTGCGCGTCTCGGTTTCCATCTTCGGCCGCGAGACGCTGGTGGACCTCGAATACTGGCAGGTCGAACGCAACACCGAGTAGGTCTGCGCATCCCTTAACTTTTAACTCTTAACTCTCACCTTTTCTAGTTAGCCATGGCCAAAGAAATCACCGGACAAATCAAACTCCAAATCCCCGCTGGCGCCGCCAATCCCGCGCCGCCGGTCGGCCCCGCGCTGGGTCAACAGGGCGTCAACATCATGGCGTTCTGCAAGGAGTTCAACGCAAAGACCCAGAAGCAGGCCGGCGACATCCTGCCGGTGGTCATCACCGTCTATAAGGACAAGAGCTTCACCTTCATCACCAAGCAGCCGCCGTCCAGCGTGCTGATCAAGAAGGCCCTGAACCTCGCTTCCGGTTCCAAGGAACCGAACAAGCAGAAGGTCGGCCGCCTCACCAAGAAGCAGCTCCAGGAGATCGCCAATCGCAAGATGCCCGATCTCAACGCCCGTTCGGTCGAAGCCGCGATGAAAGTCATCGCCGGCACCGCCCGCCAGATGGGTGTGGAAGTCGAAGCCTAAGCCGCTCCGCTCCAGGCTACGATTTAATTTTAAGACGCCCGGCTGAAACAGCCGGGCGTTTTCGTTTTGAATCGAAACGTGCGTCCCATCCGCACGGCATGCCGCAGCCTTGCGCCGCGCAGAAGAGTTCTCCGGCAAGTCTGGGCTGACGGACTCCGGCGAAAGGGGAATCAGGCGCGGCGGAGCACGCTCGCCACTTCCCGCAGGTGCGTGAGGACTTCGCCGAAACCGCGCCAGAGGCCTGTCTCGTGGTAAGGCAGCCCCCGCTCCTGGCAAAACTGTCCGACGGCCTTGCGCGCCTTCAAAAGGTTATGGCGTGGCATCGTGGGAAAAAGGTGATGTTCAATCTGCGAACCTAGGCCGCCGAAAAGCCATTCCACAAATCGATTGGCGGTCAGATTCCGAGTCGTCACCAGTTGGCGATAGAGGAATCCGTGGGTTCTGCCCTCCGTCAAAATCGGCATGCCTTTGTGATTCGTGGCAAAGGACAGCCCAAGGTAAACTCCGCATAAGGCTTGCTGAACCAGGACAAATCCGATGCCGTGCCACCAGCCGGCCAGATAAACGGCGACGACCGGCAAGGCGATCAGGTGGAGGGTCATCAGCGCGATTTCCGCACTGCGCCACCCACTGGGTTTACTGAGGAAGAAAGCAAACCCGTTCCAACGCAGGCTCTGCAAGGCAAGCGTCAGCATGGGGAAAAAGAAGAGGTGCTGAAAACGAATGAATGGCTTGAACCAGGGCTTCGCGGCCCGAGCCTGCTCTGCCGTGAAAGCGATGACCGGAATCTCCAGGTCCGGGTCCATTTCCAGTTCGTTGGTATGACTGTGATGGGCCGAGTGTTTTTTGACCCAGGTCTTGAAACTAATTCCGAGGAAGAGATTGCTCAGGATGACTCCCGCCGCTGCATTGACCTTGCGGGAGAAAAACACCTGATTGTGGCCGAGGTCGTGGCAGAGAAAGGCGACCTGGGTTGTGGCGGTGGCCAGCAATACGGCGCTGACAAGATGGGCGAGGATGCTCGTCTGGAAGGCTAGCAAATATCCCCCGGCGAGGAGCAGCGTGATCACTTGTGCACTCGACCAGACATAAGGCGCAAACCTCGGTCGAAACAGCCCGAGCTTTTCCACCTCCCGATGGAGCTTCCGAAAGTCCTGATCATCGACTCTGCCGGCTTCGACTTTCTGTTCTGCGATCTCCTGTGGCGGCAATTTGCCACCATCCGTTGAGCTTCGAGTATTGCCGGGTCGGTCGGCTCTGGCTTTCCCGGCCACGCGCGGCACTAGCCCTTGAACGGGAGGATCTGAGGGGGAGATTTTTTTAAAAATGTTAGGCATCGGACACGCTGACCGGATTGGAAAAAGCGGCCAGTATAACGTTCCACGGAAGGATTCGCAAACAATCATCATGGCTAAGCGGCAGCATTCGCGGTCTGACGCCAAGCCGCCCGAACAGGCGCTAACGCCGTCAATCTCCGGGGAGTTCGGTTTCTCAATAACCGCCCGCGCCGATCTTTCCGGTGCTGCCGTCTTTCACGCCTGCTGCTTCGCGGCGGCGATACTCGTCGAGCATGGCCGCGGTGGCGGTGGCTCCGCAGCGGGTGCCGCCGAGGTCGCGGACTTTGATGAGGCCGTCGAGATCCCGCACGCCACCGGCCGCCTTGACCTGCACGTGTGGAGAACAACTCGCGCGCATCAGAGCGAGGTCGTGCTCGGTGGCGCCTTTGTAATTGTAGCTGCCGTCGGGTTGTTTCACAAAGCCGTAGCCCGTGCTCGTCTTGACCCAATCGGCTCCGGCGCGCTCGCAGAGTTCGCAGAGCTTCCGTTTGAACTCGTCGCTGCTCAGACCGGCTCCGCCGCTCGTGAGGTAATCGTTTTCGAAGATCACTTTCACCCTGGCGCCGTGCTGGTGCGCTTCATCGCAGACGGCTTTCACATCGGCTTCCACGTAGTCCCAATCGCCGCTGAGTGCTTTGCCGATGTTGATCACCATATCGATCTCGTTCGCGCCATCGCGGCAGGCGAGTTCCGTTTCGTAGCGCTTTGATTCGGTCGTGCTGTTGCCGTGGGGAAAGCCGATGACGCAACCGATCAGCACGCCGGTGCCGCTCAGCCACTCCACCGCCTGCTTCACCGCGTAGGGTTTGATGCAGACGGACGCGACCTGATACTTCGCGGCGACGCGGCAGCCTTCCTCGAGGTCGCGATCGGTCATGGTAGGATGAAGCAGCGAATGATCGATCATCTTCGCGAGGTCGGAATAGGAGTAACGCATGGCTGGTAGTAAGGACTACGGGAGGAAGGGGGCGAGCACATTGCGCGCGACACGCAGGGCGCGTTTCCGGCCTTCGAGGCTCTTGCCGAAGGTGTCGTCCTCAACCTCGATGCAGACGGGGCCGTTGTAGCCGGTTTCCATCAGCACTCCCATGAAATGCGCCCAGTCGATTTCTCCATAGCCGGGTATGCGTGGCTGGTGCCACTCGAGCGGATGCGCGAAGACGCCGACATTGTTCAGCCGGTCCCGATAGATTTTCACATCCTTCGCGTGGACGTGGAACAGCTTGCCTTTGAATTCATGGAGAGCACTCGCGGGTTCCATGAATTGCAGTGCAAAGTGTGAGGGATCGAAATTGAGTCCGAAATTCGCGGACGGAATGTCGCTGAAAGCACGCCGCCAGATGGCCGGCGTCGTGAGGAGATTTTTTCCGCCCGGCCATTCGTCGCGGGTGAAAAGCATCGGGCAGTTTTCGATCGCGATGCGCACCCCCTGGTCTTCGGCGAACTGGATGAGCGGCTTCCATGTGGCGAGGAAACGTGGCCAGTTTTCGTCCACGCTTCTTGTCCAATCGCGCCCGATGAAGCTCGTCGTGGTGTTCAGCCCGAGCAGGCGGGTGGCGACGATCACTTTTTTGAGATGATCGATCTGCGCCGCCGTCGCCGCGGAGTCGGCGTCGAGCACGTTGGGATAATAACCTAGCGCGGTGATGCTGACTCCATGTTTCGCACAGAGCGCGTTGACGTCGTCGGCGTGGGCCGCGGTAAAATCGGTGACATCGACGTGTGTAACCCCCGCGTATTTGCGTTCCGCCTTCCCCACCGGCCACGACATGATTTCGACGCACGCAAAGCCTTCCGCGGCGGCGAAGGAGAGGACTTCGTCGAACGAGAGTTCCGGCAGGATGGCGGAGACAAATCCGAGTTTCATGAACGGCGTATAAACGCCGGGCGGCTCGACGTCACTCCCGATGCAGGGGCGTGGGAAGGGGTCTTATGGAAGCGTGCTTCGCCTTGCCCCTGCGGGTCTCTCGCTGGGGCAGTTCTCGGCGCGGAATGAAAAGCCGGTGCTACTGCGGTGGCGCTGGCGGCGCCGGAGGTGTGGCCGGGGCAGGAGTCGCGGCCGGTTTGGGTGTGCTGGCGGCGGGTGCCGGAGAGGCAGGCTTCGGCGCGGCTGGGGCCTGCACCGGAGCGGTGGCGGCCTGCGGTTTGGGCGCGGGCGCCGGGGCGGTCATGGGCGGCGTGGTGACGCTGACCGGCGCGGATGCGGCGCTGGGAGCCGGAGCCGGGGAATCGGTCGGGGTAGCCGGCGCTGCGGGTTTATCCGCGAGCAGGCCGGAGCGTTCCCTCAGCAGCGGGTCGATCGCGTATTTGGCGATGAGGTAGATCCGGCCTTCGATCTTCTTTTCCTTCGCGAGCTTTTCCTCGAAGCCTTTGATTTTCGTAGCGAACTCCGCGTCGAGGCGTGTCTTGTCCTCGGGCTTCTCGTCTTTGCCGGGCGTGCGCTCCTTGGCGAAGGTGCCGCTCACTTTGACGGACACGGGATAATTCTCGCCGTTCGGTTTGCCGATCTTCAGTTCGTAGCGGAGGCCGTCGAACGTCTCGACGGTGGCGTTGATGATCGGCTCTTCGAGTTTTGCATCGGGCGTGAGGACGTCGCTGAAGCTGGCGGAAGAAAGCAGGTTGCCGAGCGGCGAGGCTTTGCCGGTATCGACCTTTTCGTCGGGCTTGGCGTCGGCGAGTTTCCATTCGCCGCTGGCGCTTTCACGCGACACGCTCCACTTCTGCGGCTCGGTCGGTCCGGCGACCGTCACGGCTTTCGGACTCTGCACGGCGAAGAAGTCCTTGTTCAGCCAGTGCTCGGGTTTGACCTCTGCTTCATCGAGCGTCTCGGAAACGAGCGACACCTTGGTGCCGTCGAGCGGCTTCACATAACGGCCCACCGGGATGCCTCCCATGTCGCCGCCGCCGAAGGGCGACTCCTCGCCGCCGTCGCTCTTGCGCATCTGTTTCTTGCCGACGAGCAGCGCGCCCACGGCTTTATCTCCGCTGCCGAGGAGGCGGATCACGGTGCCAGCCTTGCCGTCCTTGCCGGGTTCGACGAGCTCGAGCCGGGAGAACTGCGAGGGACCGACTTTCACTTCCTGGACGGATTTCAAATCCCACAGCTTGCGCAGGAGATTGCTGACCTGCTCGAAGCTCGCGGGATAATCCGCGCGCTCTTTCACGGTCCAGTCGTCGCCTTTTTTCACAAGGTTCACTTCCGCGTTCGCGTCTTTCAGCACGACGTGAGTCACGTCGTTGATCGGGAACTCGATGACCTTGCCTCCGGCGCTGGATTCGGACCAGGAGGACTGGTTGCGCTTCGAGAGAGCGAGCCACGCGCCGCCCAGCGCGATGGCGAGCACGAGGAGGATGAGGAGTTGTTTGCCTTTCATTTTTCGGAAACAGGGAAACGAGTTAGCGG
The DNA here is from genome assembly GCA_044226525.1 of Chthoniobacteraceae bacterium. GTDB lineage: Bacteria > Verrucomicrobiota > Verrucomicrobiia > Chthoniobacterales > Chthoniobacteraceae > VFJQ01. The sequence continues at coordinate 247,286 of JBGAGV010000004.1, forward strand.
GCGGCGCGACGCTTGTGGCGCAGCACGGCGAGGCCCACGCCGGCCGCGGTGACGAGTAGCGGCATGAGGGCGATGTTGATCCACTTGATGCGGTTTTCGAGCGAGTCGATGTCCACGCGGAGTTTCTTGCGCTCTTCCTTGAGCTGCACTTTCACGTCGCGCTCCTTCGCGCGAAAGTTGGCGATTTCCTTCTGCTGTTCGGGCGAAAGGATGAACTTCTGCCCGCCCTTGTCCGCCTTGGCCTGCTGGAGTTCGTTCAGCTTGGTCTGCGCTTCGGAGAGGCTGGCCTCGAGTTCCTTGATCTTGCTCTGGTAAGCGGACTCGGCCTTGGCCTGCATCGCTTTGACCACGGTGAACTGGCGCTCGCGCGACGCGCGGCTGCGGACGGTGATGAGGTTGCTATCGCCGGCGAGTTGTTCGATGGCGCCTTGCGCGAAGGCGAGGTTGCCGTTGGCGGGCATCACCATGCGCTGGCCGCCGCCGAAGGGATTCTGCATCTCCTGCACGGCGATCTGGTCCTGGATGAAATCGGAATCGCCGATGAGCACAACGGACGATTCGACCTTCGATTCCTTGAGGCTTTCGCCCGCCGGTTCCTCGGGTTTCTTTTCGTCCTTCTTTTCCTCGCCGGGTGGCGGCGTGGCTTTTGGTTTCCCCTCGGGGAAGGCGGTTTTGAATTTGCCCGTGAGACGCACGGCAAGGGCCTGCTCGGTGTCGGAGGGTTTGAAGTCCTGGATGAGCTTTTCGCCCCCAAACTGTGCCGTCATCGGATCGACGAGCTGCGAGTTTTTCGAGGAGTGAATCAAGACCGTTTCTTTTAATCCCGGAGCCGGGCTGCCGGAGAAGGCCCCGGCGAAGATGAGGAACAGGTTGTTCGCGTCGGCGGTGATGATGTCGTCGCGATTGAGCGCCTTTTCATTTAGCGCAAGCACGGCGGGCTGACGCCCTTCGCGCGTGCGGCCGACGAAATCGAGATCGGCCACGGCCTTGCTGCCGTCGAAGGTGAGCCCCCAGGCGGAGAGCAATTTGTCGAACGACGACTTGCTGCCCATGTTCATTCCCATCGGGCCATTCGCCGCGCTGCGGTCGAGCACGGAAAGCGGATCGAGGAAGGCGAGCAGCTTGCCGCCGCGCAGGACGAACTGATCGATCGCGTATTGGGCCGCGTCGGTGATTTCCTTCGGGTGAATGACCACCAAGACCTTCACGTCGTCGGGGATGGCATCCACGGTCATGTCGATCTGTTTCACGGTGAAGTCGCGCTTCAACTCGCTGAACATGACCCACGGCTGCTGCCCGCGCTGGCCCATGCGAGCCATCATCGGGTTCATCTGCTGCCCGGCGTAGGGCAGGGGACTCATGACGCCGACGACCGGTTTGTCGGTCGTCATCACGCGCGAGACGGCGCGCGAGATGTCGTATTCCAGCAGGCGTTCACGCTCGGGATTGAGGAAGGAGATCGCTTCCTTTTGGTCGAGCATGCTCACGCTCAGGCCGAGGTAGAATGGCTCGCCGCCGAGATCGATCTGCTGGCCTTCGATGCCGTCCAGCTTGGCGGAGTCTTCCGCATCGGAATCCGGCACCGGGTCGAGTTTCTGGATTTCGATCTGCCCCTTGGAAACCTGCCGATACTCGCCGAGGAGATCCTCGACGCGCTGGGCGTAGGTTTTGAGAAAGACCGGCATGCGGTTGTCGTTCCGCGTGCAGTAGAAGCGAATCTGCACCGGTGTATCGAGCTTCGTGAGAATGGCACGCGTGCCGGGCGAGAGCGTGTAAGCGCGCTCCGCGGTGAGATCGACGCGCTGTTTTACACGCGAGCCGATCGCATTGATGACGACGATGATGAGGAACATCGCCACCACGCCGAGCGACGAGTAGAGCCACGTTTCGAGACCTTTTTTCTTCATGATGTCAGGAAGGAGAGAGTTGGGAAAGTTAACCGGCGCGATGAGCGCGGATGATGACTCCGGTGGTGAAGAGGGAGAAGACGATGACGGAGACGAAGTAGAGGATGTCGCGCGAATCGAGCACACCCTTCTGGATGCTCTCGAAATGCGTCATGACGCTAAAGGCGGCGATGGCTTCCACGAACCACGGCTTGGCCCACTCGACGAGGAGGTTCGTCACCGGCGGCCAGCCGGCGAGGATGAGGAAGAGCGAGAGAACCACCGAGACGATGAAGGCGACGACCTGGTTGCGAGTCATGGCCGAGGTCATCGCGGTGATGGCGAGATAGGCCCCGCCCATCAGCAGGCTGCCGAGGTAGCTGGCAAAGATCACACCGTTGTCGGGATTGCCGAGGTAGTTCACCGTGATCCAGACTGGGAAGGTGAGCACCAACGCGAGCGCGATGACGGCCCACGCGGCGAGGAATTTGCCGACGATCGTCTGCCATGCGGTGACCGGCATGGTGAGCAGGAGCTCGATGGTGCCGAGGCGCCGCTCTTCACTCCACATGCGCATGCCGACGGCTGGCACGAGGAAGAGGTAGAGCCACGGATGCCAGGCAAAAAACGCATCGAGACTCGCCTGCCCGCGATCGAAGAAGCCCGCCACCATGAAAGTGAAGAACCCCGAGAGGAGCAGGAAGATGACGATGAAGACGAACGCGACGGGCGAAGCGAAGTAGCCGCTCAGCTCGCGCTTGGCGATGGTGAGAATAGGTCGGGTGTTCATTTGGCTTGCTCCTTCGAGGCCTTGGTGTCGGGAAGGGTGATGCTGCGGAAGACTTCATCGAGTCGGCCTTCCTCGGTGTGGAGTTCGAGGAGCGCCCACTTTTCGCGCATGGCGACATCGGCGATGGCGCTGGCGAGATCGTCGCTGCCCACCTGCCGGCGCGGGAAAGCTCGGACGGTGACGGGCGATTCGGCGATGACGATGGCTTTCTCCACGGCGTTGAGCCCGTCGAGTTTTCCTTTGACCGCAGCGGCGCTGCCTTCACCCAGCCGCACGGTCACGGCGCCGGCCTGCGTCGAGCGTTGCTTCAGCTCAACCGGCGTGCCGTTGGCGACGATGGTGCCGCGGTCGATGATGATCGCTCGCGAGCACACCGCTTCGACTTCCTCGAGGATGTGCGTGGAGAAGATGATCGCCTTCTGCTCACCCATGCGGCGGATGAGCGTGCGCACTTCGTGCTTCTGGTTGGGGTCGAGACCGTCGGTCGGTTCGTCGAGGATGAGCACCTCGGGATCGTGAATGATCGACTGTGCGAAACAGGTGCGGTGCCGGTAACCTTTCGAGAGCGTCTCGACGCTCTGGTGCAGCACGTTTTCGAGGAAGCACATCTCGACCGCGCGATCGACCGCCTTCTTCGCCGCCGCGCCATCGAGCCCGCGCAATTCCGCGGTGAAGCGCAGGAAGCCGAGCACCGTCATGTCGGTGTAGGAGGGGGCGTTTTCGGGCAGGTAGCCGATGAGCCTTTTGGCCTCGATCGGCTTTTCCACAATGTTATGGCCACCGATGGTGATCTCGCCGTCGGTCGGCGGGATGAACCCGGTGATCATGCGCATGGTGGTGCTTTTGCCGGCGCCGTTGGGTCCGAGGAACCCCAGCACTTCGCCTTTTTCGACCGTAAAGGAGACGCCGTTGACCGCGACCTTGGGGCCGAACGTTTTCTTAAGATTTCGGACGTTGATCATGGATGAAGGGATGAAAAAACCGCGCCGAACGGACGGAGCGGGGATGGAAAAACAAACAAGAGGCACGTCTTCTTAGAAGCACTTTTTTCAGGCGGCTACTCGGGAATTTTCAGGGAAATCAGAAGGGACAGGCGGGTATTACAAAAATATAATGAGTCTGAGGCCGTCAAACCGCGCTGGGTGACGGTTTATCGAGTCGTCCGCTGCGGGTTCCACCAGCCGTTGTTGTCCGATGGGCCGAACCAGCCGATCTGCCATTTGCTCGCGTCGCCGCCGTAGCTGTTTTTTGAGCCGAGCTTTGTGGGCTTCTCGGCGCTGATATGCCCGTCGCACCAGGCCACGTTGGCGGTGCCGCTGTGGCGGAAGTGGACGCTCGGAGCGAGAGGGCTGCTCAGACGGCCGAGTATGTCCACCGCCTGCCACGGCTCGGCATAGGCGTATTCCTGCAGGCCGGTGGCCCGGGGAAAGGCGCAATCGGCAAACATGACGACCGTGCTGGCCGAGGGCACATTGGCCGCGCGTTCGGGCGTGAATGGATCGCGCGGAGTGCCGCCGATATATGCGGCGTTGTAACCGTAGCCGCCGGTGCCGTCTTCGAACGACTGGCTGCCGGTGAGCACGCGTTGGAGTGCGGGGCAGAGTTTTACGCGGCCATTGTTCCCGAGGTAGGGAGCGAGCGGGCCGCGGGTGGGATCGAACTTCCCACTCACCCCACCTCGCACGCCGTGCCAGCGCACGCGGTTGCTGGAGTCTTGCGCAAAGACATATGAGCCGCCGTTTTCTCCGATGTAGGTGAGCGAAGCGGCGCTGAGCTGCCGCAGATTGCTCATGCAGCGGGCGGCGTCGCCCCTCGCGCGAACGGCATTGATTGCACCGAGCAAAAGCGCCGCGAGCACCGCGATGATGGCGATGGTGACGAGCAACTCGACGAGCGTGAAACCGCGCGACGGTTTGAATGCACGGCAGGCGGGTTCACCCATGACGCTTTCGCCTGCGGACCATTGCGCCGCCCAGCAACCCGACGGCAACGAGAGAAGCCACACCCGGTTCCGGCACGACATGAAAGACGCCGACGGCATCGAGGTCGAAACCTCCCGTGCTGAAGGGCGTGGGCCAGGGATCATTGACGATGTGCAGGTCACTGTCGCGTGTCGCGAAGCTCGGGTTAATGGAGCCGACGACGTCCACGATGCGCACGGCCACGATGGAATTCAAATTGAGCCCCACGGTGCCGCTCAACACGGACAGGTCGAAAGGAGTGCCGAACCCGGCCCGATATTTCCCCGCGAAGCCGTCGATATTGGTCGGATCAATGGCGTTGTTCGCGCCCGACTGGGTGATTTGCGCGCTCGTCGAGGTCAACGAATGCGATGGGAAGCGGAAGAAGGTCGCGCCGTCGGAGCTGACCTCTACGAAGGCCAGTTCGAGGAAACTATCGTTGAAAGCGTTTTCGAAGACTGCGAAGTCCCACGAAGGACCGTTGGCGATCGGTTGGTCGAAGAGCAGCGTGATGGAGCCGCCATCGCCGAGGGAGAGGATGGCATCGGGTGAGACGGTGGGATCGGTCTGGCCGGGCAGGATGGCATTGGGCGCTCCAAGCACGGCCTCTTCGTTGCCGAAGGTGACGAGCGGACTGTCCGGAGTGGAGATATCCGCCGGCCCCCGCTCGAGGCTGCCGACCGCCGTCGCCCACGCGATGAATCGCGCATCGTCCATGGCTATGGCGGTCGATCCGGGCTCGCCGGCGGCTGGAGCGTAGATGCCCGCGCTTGCGAGCGTCGTCGCCAGAAGACCGGCTAGAAGGATATAACGCATGGCCTTCACCGCCGCCGCCGCTGGAGGAAAATAAACGAGCCCACCAGGAGCGTGAGCGCAGTGGAAGGCTCGGGCACCACCATAAAGATCGAGGAACGGACGCGCCCCAGCGTGAAGTCCGAAACATCGACATAGAGCACGCCCGACGCGAAATCCAGCGGCCCGAGCGCGGCGCTGCCCTGTGCACTGGCGATCATCAAATCGACGGCGCCGGTATCCCGGTCAAAGCGCAGGAGATTGGGCGAGATGGCGTCATTCTTCCACAGGTCGCGTCCGCTGCCGAAGCTGAGCGAACCGACGTAGTCGGTGGTAGTGAGTCCGAATTTGTGATTGTCGTCCAAGGTCAGTTCCGTCGGGCCAAAGGCGCTTTCGATTTCGGCGGTGCTGAACTGATACAGTCCGTGGATGCCGTTGTAACCGCTCGCTCCGTAATAAAAATCCGTGCCTGAGTATTCGATCGGGCCGGAGTAATCGCTGACGGTATTGATGATGATATCGCCGGCCCCGAGCATGAGGCCGCCATCGCCACCGCTTTGTGCGACGAGGTCAAATTTCGTCACGCGGCTCTGCGGGTTGGCAAAGGTCGTGTCCGGATTGTTTGAAACGTAGAGGCTCGTGCCGACGAGGACCGCGTCGTAGTTGTTCACCACCGTCCCGAGCACGTCCACGGTGCCCGTCCCATCGATGGTCCGAATGGTGAAACCGTCCCCGAAGTATACCTTGCCGCCCGCGTAAAACATAAACGACCCATAGCCGCCCGGGCCGAAATCGAAGAGTGGCGTGGCCGTGCTGTAGCCGTCGCCGGAGGAGCGGCGGAAGAGGGTGCCGTTTCCCGTGAAGTTTACGCCGTCCGACTCGATGTAATAGACACTGCCCGCACCGTCGGAAGCCATCGCGCCGATGGTGTAGCCGGGCGAGGAATCGAAAAGGCGCGCACCGACATAGCGAGGATCGTTAATGGCGAGGGTGGGGAGTTGGGCCTGCAGCGCCGAAGAGGCGAGGGCGCAGACGATCACTCCGAGGCGGAGGAGAAGTTTCATGGTCGTGGTCTCGTGATTTGGATAATCGAGAGACCAGGACGAACGCGGGCGCGCACGCGCCGGCGAAGACCGCTGATCTCTCATTCCTCCCTGTGCGGGGAAGTTTTCGCGTCCGGATCGGCCCTGCGGCGAAGCCACGGGAATCAACCGACGGACGAATGAGCACGGGTCATGGAAATATTCTGGCTCCTGGCTTCCGGCGCGGGTGTCGATAGGTTTCGACGCATCCGCACGCACCTTCCTCCCGCCTTCACCGGCCGGTGGGCCGATTGGTTTTCGAGAGGTCGTATCCAGTTACAGCAGCGCAACTGCCTCCGATTTTCACGGAGTTCCTTCCAAGGACTCGCAAAGAACTGCCCGCCGCATACGGCCTGCGAGCGCAGAGGGCAAGGGAGGATTTCTCGGTAGAAGTTGGAGCCTGGCCTTCGGGATGTTCCCAAACGCCCAGCCGAGGGGCTGCCATCACAACGGTCCCGCCGCCTTGCCGCAGGCTAAAGCTTGAACACCGACCTGTTTACCGCCGCCGCCGCGCGAACAAAACCGCTCCCGCCAGCAGCGTCAGCGCACAGGAGGGCTCGGGAATGGCTACCCGATAGATGGCGGAGCGATAGTTGATGTTGTCGCTCACGTTCATGAATAGCGCGCCTGGGCCGAGCGATTCCGCGCCGAAGTCGAGCTGCCCCAGCGTGCTGTTCGCGCCAGCACTGCCGATGGTCGAAACGCCACCGTTGAAGCGCGAGAACAGAAGGAGATTGGTGGAAAAAGAGTCGTCCTTCCACAGATCCACGCCGCTGCCGAAGGCCAGAGCGCCTACGTGGGTCGTCGTCGTGGTGCCGAATTTGTGATCGGCCTGCAGCGTCAGTTCCCCCGCGGTGATGGCGCCGTTCACCTCCGTCTGGCTGAATTGATAAATCCCTTTGGACGTGTCGTAGCCGCTTGCTCCGTAATAGAGCGCAGAGCCCTCGTATTCGAAAGAGCTGTAGGAATCGCGAGCTCCATTTACGATCACATTTTCATTCGCGAGCATTTTGCCCCCCGCTCCGTCGGCGATGAGATCGAACTGAGACAGGAGCGTATTGGAATTGCCCCCGTCGTAGGTCATGTAAAGGTGTCCGTTCGCGATATTCGCGTCCCAGACCATGGAGGTCATGGTGCCGAGCGAATCGAAGAGAGTCCCGCTGGTGCTGATGGAGCAGATATTGCCGTTCGTATTGTCCCCGAAATACACCGTGCTCCCCGAACAGATGACGAAGGCGCCGTTAACCTGCGGCCCGAGATTATACAACGCGGTGGGATTGGCGTAGTTGTCGATGGCCGATCGTTTGTAGAGAAAGGTATCTCCAAAGCCTGCCACGTCGGTCTGGAGGTAGTAAACGTTCCCCACCGCATCCGCTGCCATGCCGGTGATGAGCGTGCCGGCGGTCGAATCAAAGAGTTTCGCCCCGACGTAATTCGGTGCGGTGACGCTAAACGTCTGCCCCCGCACCGAGGTGCAGGCGGCGACTAGAAACAACACGACCACTCTGAGGCGAGTCAGGAAAATCATAGGGCTTTTCAGGCCCAACAAGTTTAGCAACCGCCATACCAGTTCCTTTGGGGGACAATCCGTAGAAGAGCGGGGGCTTTCCCCGATTGCCGCTCGCGTTACTGCCGGCAGCGACGGACCAAGGCGACCATCACGCCTTGGATTTCGAGATCCGAGACCGGATGAATCTCCGGATAGGTCGGGTTTTCCGCTTTCAGGAAAGGCCGGCCACGCGTGGTGATGTAGCGTTTAAGGGTCGTTTCCCCGTCCACCAGCGCGGCGACGATCTCACCGTTCTTCGGTTGGCGCTGCTCCAGGATTACGAGATCCCCTTCATTGATCTGTGCACCGATCATCGAATCCCCGCGGACCTTGAGCGCGAACATGCGCGAGTGCTTTTTCAGCCCCGCGGAGACGGCATCGATCGAGACCGTGCCGAGGTCTTCCTGCTCTACCGCCTCCTGCATGCCGGCCACGATGCTACCAAAGATCGGCACATCGATGATCTGTGCGCGCCGCAAGTGTGCGGCCACCGCGACAGCCCGCGCCTTTCCAGGTTGGCGCACGATGGCGCCTTTGCGCTCCAAGGCACGGAGGTGAGTCACCGCTGCGGTCTGGCTGGCAAAACCGAAATGTTGCTGAATCTCCCGGGTCGAAGGAACCATTCCGTCGTCGGATTGCCTCTCCTCGATGTATTCCAGCACTTGGCGTTGGCGGGCAGTCAGATTCATGTTCGGCTGAACACGTTAAGCTCCCAGCTCAAAATTGTCGAGCCCCGCAAATGTTAAAGTTTGGTAACCTAAAAAGTCAGGGTTTGTGAACCAGTGTTGCCTTGCCCGTGGGTAGTGCGGTATGTGCGCTTTTCCATCTGGACACCTGCCCCCGTTCGCACGAAAGACCGCGCCCTTATGAACGCCCTCATCCTCGCCGCTGGCTACGCCACCCGCCTTTACCCCCTGACGCTCGACAAGGCCAAACCGCTCCTCGATGTCGCTGGCAAGCCGATGATGGAATGGGTCATCGACAATCTCGCGCCGATCAAAGGCCTCGAGAAAGTGTATGTCGTTACGAACGCCAAGTTCGCCGCGTCGTTTCAGGAGTGGGCCGACCGCTACAACCAGACCCACGCCAAGCTCGCCTTCGAGATCATCAACGACGGCTCGACCAGCGATGCGGACAAACTTGGCGCCATCGGGGATATCAATCTCGTGATCGCCCGGGCGGGCTTGACCGCGAGCGATCTCATCGTCGTGGCCGGCGATAATCTCTTCAACCAGAGCCTCGAGGATTTTGGCCGCTTCTGCTCGGAGAAGAATCAGCCGGTGCTCGGCGTTTACGACGTTGGCTCGCTCGAAGAAGCAAAGAAATATGGCGTCGTCGCCGTGGACGGCCAGGGCGTGATTACTAGTTTCGAGGAAAAGCCGCCGCAGCCGAAGAGCACGCTCATCGGTATCGCGCTCTACTATTACCCGAAGGATGTCGTGGGCATGATCCCGACCTACATCGCCGCCGGTAACAACCCCGATCAGCCGGGGCGGTTTGTGCAGTGGCTCTACCAGCGCACCGCCGTGCAGACCTGGCAGGTCCCCGGCACGTGGTTCGACGTCGGCAGCAAAGAAACGCTTGAGGAAGCGAACCGCCTCTTCGCGCAGTTTCGTTAGGCCGGGCTCATCGGTCTGGTCCAACAGGACTGATTCGACCTACCCTCCGAACCACCCGCTTGCGACGCACCACAGCTTTTCCCATTTGGAGAGCCGGTAGCGCTTCGTGAGCGTGTGGAAACCGTCGCGGCGCATCTTGTTCAGCAGGCGCTCATAAACCCGCCGCATGATCTCCGCGGCTCGTAACGCGCGCCGGTCCGATTCAGGCAGCGCTGCCCGGGCGCTCTCGAAAAAGCCCGCTGCCCGCGCCGCTTCAAACTGCATCAGTCCCAAATACGACGCGTCCTCCTTCTGCATGGCCAGCCCGCCGACATCGTAGCCAAACTGATCCATATCCGCCCGGGGCAGATATACGCGCCCATCGTTTTTGAAATCGAAGCCGACATCGCGAATGATGTTCGTCATCTGCAAGGCGAGCCCCAGTGCGGTCGCGTAAGTCACCGCCTGCGGATCGCGCGCCCCAAAAATCTGGATGCTCACGAGCCCGACCACGCTCGCCACCCGATGGCAGTAGAGCCGCAGATCGTCCCACGTTTCGTAAAACGTCCCGCGCACATCCATCTCGCACCCATAGATGATTTCAATGAAGTGTTCGACCGGGAGTTGATGGCGCTCGATGAGGGCGCGCACCTCCGCGGCCAGTGCCGGCTCGTTCGGTTGTGGCACCGTGAGACAGTTCTTCCACAGATCCAGCGCCGCCAGCCGCTCGTCTCGATGCAGCCCCGGCTCGTCCGCGAGATCGTCCACGACGCGGCAGAAGCCATAGAAGACGTTCATGTCCTGCCGCACGGCGCGGGGCAGCACCACAAAGGCGAGCGCGAGATTTGATTTACTGGCGCGCGTAATCTGCGCCGCGGTCGGCGGTTGGCTCATGGCTGGACCGGCGCGTGCGGATCGGTGGCGAGCCCGGCCTCCGCGAGGATGAAGCGGTGCGCGGTGTAACTGATGCCGGCCGCCGAGGGAGCGGCCAGCGCAAGGATGCCGAAGTCGGTGCAGGCGCGGTGAATCGTTTCCCGAAACGCCATCGCGTCGTCCGGTGGCAGCGATTCCTCCGCGCGATACAGGATGAGAATCGAAGGCCGGTGCACGAGCGCGCGAGCCAGCGCCACGCGCTGTTGATCCGCACGAGTGAGCATGAGTGCGTCGTCAGCGCCATCGCCCCGGAAGCCGACATATTCGAGCATCGAATGGGTGCGCTCGGCCGCCTCGGCCGTATCCAGCGAGAGCAGCTTGAACAGTGGCACGGCGACATTTTCCACGGCGGTCAGACCCGGCAGAAGATGCGCCGCAGAGAAGATCACGCCAATCTGGCGGCTGCGCAAATCGGCCAGTTCATTTTCCGGCAGGGCATGAACCGATTTTCCGTGAATGAGCACTTCGCCGGAATCGGGCCGCTCCTGGAGGCTCGCGAGGCGGAGTAGCAGCAGTGAACTCCCATCACCAAAAACCAGCACGGAGTTACCCGCCGCGAAGGGGAGCGACACGTCGTGCAGTTCGGCGTCGTGGCGGACGCAGTGCACCTGCCGGAACTCGAGAGTGGGCGCCGTGTCGCTCATGTGAGGATAGGGGAGTCGTGGCCGCCCCGGCCAAACCGCCGCACGAGGCAGACCCAGCTTGCGAGCAGCCAGCCGCCGACGAGCGCGAGCAGCCATGGTGAAACGAGCTGCCACGTCACCCATAGGGCGGTGCCTTCGCCCACGCCGCGCGACACATTTTCTTGCACGGCGCGCACGGCGAAGAAGTGCAGCAGCGCGATGAGCAGAAACCAGCTCAGCGGCCACCATGCGCGCGTCGCCATGTCAAAATGGTCGCGCCAGGCCCGCCGCCACGAACTCGCGTGCAGCGCCAGCCCGATCTGCACCCCCGCGCCGACGAGGATAAAAACGGAAATGGTCGTGCGCGCGAGCGCGAGCTGACGCGCGAAGAGATCGCGTTCGGAAACCCACGTGGCAAAAGCTGGGAAATTTTTGAGGATCAAGGGGAGTTCGATCAACACCACGCCCAGTAGCAGGACGAGGGCCGACCATTGAAGCACACAAGTAAAGCGGCGGATGGCGACATCGATGAGGTCGGACGCTTGAAAATTCAAGCCTCGCACCCACGCATAAGCGAGCAGCAATAGAAAAACCTGCACCGCGACGCCCAGCAGATATTCAAAAGCAAACGACGCTCCCACGATGACCTGTCCCCAGCGCAGCCATGTTTCCAACGGCATGATTCGCGGTCCGAGGTAGGCCAGCGGTTTCGCAATCGCTGCCAGCGCGGAAAAGGTGAGCGCCGTGTATATCGCGGTGCCCCATCCGCCGAAGCGTCGGCGGAGCGCGTGCAGCAACACGTTCGCGCGCCCCCGCCATGCCAGGAGCATCAGCGGCGCGACAAAGGCCGAGAGAGGAAAGGCGCTCACGAGATTGTCGAACAAGCCTGCCAACGTTTCGATGGCCGGCACCGCGCTGATCTGCGCTGCCCGCACGAATTCCTGATGCGGCAGCCACCACAGTGATTCGGGCGAGCCGCTGAGCCAGAGCTGGGGATCGCGCCATCCCGCGCGCATCCACAAAAACGCGGGACGTTCCTCCGGTGGCAGCATCGAGGTGAGGCAGGCGCGCGCCCCGAGCGCGAACAGCGCATTCGCAAAGCCGAGCACGCCGAATACCATCCACAGCGCCGGGTAACGCTTCACCGCCAGCCACCCATCGCGCAGACAGTCGCGCACCGGATTGGTCTTCATCATCAACACATACCCCGCCAGCGCGCCAAGCACGAGCCAGGTGGTGTCGGAGATGAAGAACATGAGGTTGAATTAGCGAGTCTCGCGAGAGAGCAAACAAGAAAGGAACCGGGAGACATGCTCAGTCCCGGTCCCCGCTTCACTCCCAGCGGCTCGACTTGCAGCCGACGACCGAAAGCACGAGGCCCAGCAATACGTGGCAGAGCAGAAACCAGACGCAGAGCTCGAACGGCGCGAGTTTCGTCTCCGTCACGAGTCGCACCGCATCGAAGTAACGTTCATTGCGCAAGGTGTCGATAAACCCACTCCAGCTCCAATAGCTCGCGATGAAAGGACGCATTGCTGGCGCGAGCCAGTCCGGCAACGCCAGCACGGCCCCGCTGAGGGGGAGTTGAAACCCGACGAGATAAATCGACACGAGCGAAGATTGCTCAGGCGAGCGCAGCAGACTCGAAAGCCCAAGGCATACCGAGGTGACGGCGGCGTTGATCAGCACGAGCACGGTAGCCTGCATCGCGAAGGTCCCCGGGAACTGCACGAACCCATTTACGAACCCCGCCATCCACAGCGATTGCGCCAGCACGAGCAGGCCGAGGAAGGCGACCTTCGAGCCGACGTAAGCGAGGGGATGCAGTCCGGCGAATTTTTCCTTTTCGAAAATCGCGCGTTCGCCCGCGACTTCCCGCGCACTATTGTTCGATCCCATCAGCGCCAGCAGCACTACCTGAAACATCACCAACCCCGAGACGAGTGTGCCCGTGCGGACAAACTGTTCCCGCGTTTCCGCGGCGAGCAGGATTTGCTTCAGGAAACTCTCGCTGTCGGCGCCGCCCGGGCTGGGAAGCTGTGGCAGACCATGCAGTGCAAACAGCACGACGAGCAGCGGAAAACCGAAAAGCAGCGCGGCTTGCAACGCGAGATGTCCGCGGTCGCGCAGGAATAATTTCCACCGCCGTGCGAGCAGCACGCCAAACTGCGTGGCCGCCGACGGCATGGCGGGAGGGGACGCGTCCAGCGGCGGCGGGGGCTGGTAGAGGCTGCCATCGAGGCCTGTCTCGTCGTAATACGACGTGCGATGTTTTTCCCACGAGGTGTGCCAATCCTCGGCGCTGCGCGTGGCGAGGCGCGAAAACAGGTATTCCTGGCTCTCGATGCCGAAGTAGTGAAAGAGCGTTTTTGGCGAGCCGTGATACACGAGATGTCCGCGATCGAGCACGATGACGCTGTCGTGCGCCGCGAGGTGCCGCAGGCTGTGCGTTACATTGACCACCAGTCGCTCGCTGTTGCGTGAAAGCTCGCGGAGCAGATTCGTGATCTCGTCTTCCGATTTTGCATCGAGCCCGCTCGTTACCTCATCGCACAGCAGAAGGTGCGGTTTGCTGACCAGTTCGACCGCGAGCGCCAGTCGGCGGCGTTGCCCGCCCGAAAGTAGCCGCACCGGCCGGTCTGCGATTTCGCTCAGGCCGGTGCCTTTCAGCACGCCCTCAATGGCTTCGCGAGCTTCGTCGCCCGATTTTTCGCTCACCTGCAAGCGGAAGGCTGCCTCCACGTTTTCCCACACCGTGAGCAGCTCGTAGGCGATGCTAAATTGCGGCACGTAGCCGATCTCGTGCGGGTCGAGATCACCCTCGTGTGCGAGGTCTCGGCCCTCCCAGCGCAGGTGCCCAGATGTATGCTCGCACACGCCAGCGATCGCTTTCAGCAGCGTGCTTTTTCCGCAACCCGACGGCCCGAGCACGGCCACGAGATGACGCCGCGGCAGCCGCGCGGTGATGGAGTTGAGGAGGTGAAGGTCGCCGGAGCCGACCTGAAGGGAAAGGTCCTGGAGTTCGAGCACGGTGCGAAGGATTGGCGGTTGACGCTGGGTTGTCAGCCGCAAAAGTCCTCCGTGCCCGATTCGCCAACTGCCCCCGCCCAACCTCGCCGGACGAAGACTGCGCTCGTCAGCCTCGGTGTGCTTTTCGTGCTGCTCGCCATCGCATGGTTCGGTCTCAAGGCATGGCTCGTGGCGTATCTGCATGGCCCGGAGTTTGCGCGGTTTGTGAATGCACGCCTGAGCGATACCCTTCACGCCGAGGTCGAATGCGCCCCGCTGCACTTCGATGGCTTCGACGTTTTCTGCGATGGTGTGAAGGCGCGTGGTTACGAAGGTTCTCCCTTCGCCGAAGCCCGCGCGGAACAAGTGCGCGCTCGCTTCAGCCTGCGCCGATTTTGGGAGCGCGTCTGGGAAGTCGAGCACATCAAGGTCGATCGCCTCAGCTTGAAACTTGCAGGCGCCCGGCTCGCTGCGCCTCCGGCGCGGAAATCCGAAATCCGAAATCCGAAATCCGAAACTGGCTGGCTACCGAACCGCATGGAAGTGAACACGGCGAAGATTTCCAACTTCACGCTCGAATGGGGTGACCTGCCTGCCGCCGCTGGCGCTCTCCGAGGCATTGAGCTGGAGGCGAAACCCGCCGAAGGTGGCTGGAGCGTCCAAGGCGAGGGCGGCGAACTGGTCTCTGCCGGATGGCCCCCGCTCGACGTCGTCTCGGTGCAGGTGCGCCAGCGCGGCACTGAACTCTTTGTGAACGAAGCGCGCTTCAACGCTCGCACCGGTGGCAGTGCCATCGCCACGGCCGAAATCGATTTCGAAAAGTCACTCGAGGTGCGCGCGCAGATTGACGGCATCGATCTCTCCCCATTTCTCGATGGCGATTGGCGTGCACGCCTGCACGGCAAACTGGTCGGAGACATCCGCGTGCAAAGCGCATTGCCCAGCACCGGCCCGCTCACCGTCACCGGTTCGCTGCGCATGGCCAACGGCATCGTCGAAGCGTTACCCGTGCTGGATCAGATCGCCCTCTTCACCCGGACGCAACAATATCGCCAGCTCCCGCTTACGCGTGCATCGGGTGATTTCCGCCGCGATGCGCAGCGCCTCGAAGTCACGAAACTCCTCGCGGAAAGCGAAGGGCGCCTGCGGGTCGAAGGCGGCTTCACCATCGTGCAGGGCCAGATTGACGGCACCTTCCAGGTCGGCGTCCCGCCCGGATCGCTCGCGTGGCTGCCCGGGTCGCAGGAAAAAGTCTTCACCACGGCTCGCGACGGCTACGTCTGGACGCCCATGCGTCTGACCGGTCCCGTGGACGCTCCGAGCGAAGACCTCTCCGGTCGCCTTGTCTCCGCCGCTGGAAACACCGTCATCGAAAAGGCGAGCGACGTCACTCGCGACGTTATCCAGACCGGCAAAGAAGCCGCCAAAGGCCTGCTCGATTTCGTGACGCCGCTGTTCAAATAAAGCTCCTTCGGGAGCGTGAGGATTACTCGCCGTTCTCCGTCGCTTTCGCCGCGTCGAACTCCGGCTTCGGGAACTCGATCAACTTCTCGCGCACGATCTTCGCGCGCACGAAATCGCGTTCATCCGCCGCGAGTTTTTGCTGCGAGCCCTTTTGCAAATGTGCTGGCTGTGTCTCCATGAACAGCTCGTCGATGACCTGGCGCCACTTCTCGGGAAAGACGCTCAGGTCGATGCCGAGTTTGATGAACGAAAGCTGGTTGAGCCCTTCCTTCGATGTCATCGAATACGCGTGGCGCAAAATGCCGTAGCCGCGCCCGATGTGATCGAACAAGGTGTTCGGCCGCTTTTGCAGCAGCATGATACGCGCGTTTCGCTCGTGGTCGATGATGCTGAGGATGACCTTGTTCAGTCGATCGATGATGTCCTCCTCGCGCTCGCCGAGGGTGATCTGGTTTGAAACCTGAAAAAGATTGCCGAGTGCTTCGGTGCCTTCGCCGTAGAGGCCGCGCACCGCGAGGCCGATCTTGTTCACGGCCTGGATGACCTGGTTGATCTGCTCGCTGAGCACCAGCGCCGGCAGGTGCACCATCGCGCTCGCGCGCATCCCGGTGCCGACGTTCGTCGGGCACGCGGTGAGATAACCGAGCCGGGGGTGGAAGGCGAAGTCGAGTCGTTCCTCGAGTCCGCTGTCCACCTTGTCGATCATCTTGAAGACGTTCTTGAGTTGCAAGCCTGCCCGAATCCCCTGCATGCGCAGATGATCCTCCTCGTTGATCATGATCGAGAGGGTTTGCTTCTTATTCAGCACCACGGCGGAGCCGATCCCTTTCGCCGCATGTTCGCGCGAAATCAGATGACGCTCGACGAGGACCTGCTTTTCCAGTGCGGAAAGATCCTGCGAGAAGACCGAGTTGGCGTCGGACATCTCGCTCAATTCCTCGACGCGAGGCTTGATTGTTTCGAGGATCGAGATGCGCTCCGAACGCTTCGCCCAGCCGGGGAAGGCGAACCCGCGCAGATTGCGCGCCAGCCGCACGCGGCTGGTTACGACGATTTTCTGGTGCGGCCCCTCGCCACGCAGCCATTCGCCAGTCTGGGTGAGGATGTTATGAATGGCCATGGATTATGGCTCCGATTGAATGGTGCGAATCTGGTCGCGAAGCTGCGCGGCAGTTTCGTAATTTTCATCCGACACGGCCTTGCGCAATTCGCGCTGAAGTTCCTTGAGTTGCTGCTCGCGCTCGATCGAGCGAGCGAGCCGCGAGGGCACCTTGCCTCGGTGCTCCGTTCCTTTGTGCATGCCCTTGATGAGCGTATCGAGCGCTTCCGAAAAAGTGTCGTAGCAGACCGCGCAGCCGAGGCGCCCGGTCTTCTTGAAATCGGCCTGGCTGAAACCGCACCCGGGGCATTTGTTTACGCCGCCGCTCTTGTCGATCTCCTGCGCCGCGCCGAGCCCGAGCAGGAGGTCAGCGAGAGCAAATCCGGTCGGATCGGTCACGCCTTTCTCCTTCGAGCAAGCTTCGCAGAGGTTCACCTTCTGCATCTTGCCGTCCACGATCTGGGTGAGAAAGACGGTCGCCTGGTTTTGTTTGCAGACGTCGCAGGTCATCTCGCTGGTTTAATAGCAGGGCGTCCCGGTCGTTGCTGTCAGCTCGCGGAAACGTGCAATGATCTTTTGCGTGAGCGCGCCCGGCTTGCCGCTGCCGATGCTGCGCTGGTCGAGCTTCACTGCGGCGATGACTTCCGCGGCGGTGCCGGTGAGAAAGCATTCGTCGGCGGTGAAGATGTCGTGACGGCTCAGGTCGCGCTCGCGGATCGGGATGCCCAGATCGCGGGCGATCTCAAAAACCACGCCGCGCGTGATGCCATCGAGCGCGCCGGCCGTGAGGGGCGGGGTGCTGATGACGCCATCGCGGACGATGAAAAGATTGTCGCCCGTGCACTCGGCCACGAGGCCAACGTCGTTGAGCATGAGGCCTTCTTCGGCGCCGGCTTGGATGGCTTCCACCTTCGCCATGATGTTGTTGAGATAATTCAACGACTTCACCTGCGGGCTGAGGATATCGTGTGACGGGCGGCGTGTGGCGACCGTAGCCATGGTGAGCCCATTTTCGTAAGCTTCCTTCGGATAAAGCGTGATGGTCGATGCGATGATGATCACTGACGGACGCGGGCACTTGTAAGGGCTCAGCCCCATCGGCCCCACACCGCGCGTCACCACGAGGCGAATGTAGCCGTCCTGCAGCCTGTTGGCCGCCACCGTTTCGCATGTGGCCTTGATCATCTCACTCGGCGTCATCGGGATCGAGATCAGCACCGACTTCGCGCAATCGTAGAGGCGGCGGATGTGCTGTTCGAGCCGGAAGACCCGGCCATTGTAGAAGCGGATGCCTTCGAAAACGCCGTCGCCGTAGAGCAGACCGTGGTCGAACACGGAGATTTTGGCCTCGGTTTCCGGCACGAGTTGGCCGTCGATATAGATCATCAGCTTGTCCATGAGTGGGAGGTCAACGTGGCAGCGTGGGGAAGGTTGCGCAAGGGGCGACGGTGAGGAATCCGCGCTTCACCGCAGAGCGCAAAGGCCGCAGAGGTCTCGAAAACTTTTTAGCGGGAAATCGCTCGTGATTTAACAGATCGGACACCCGCCGTTCGCCAAAGCCCGAGCCACTTCGCGTGCTCGGCGCTCTCGTGCCTTGGGCGCAAAATTCGGCGCCTCACGAGGTTCAATTCGTCACCAGCAGCCCGTCTCGCATCTCGATCTTGCGCTGCCCGCGCCCGGCCAGCTTGGGGTCGTGCGTCACGACCACGAGGGTCTTCCCGCTCTCCCTCACCAGTCCAAGCAGGAGTTCGATGATGCCCTCCCCGGTTTTTGCATCCAGATTTCCCGTCGGTTCATCGGCAAAAACGACCGATGGATCATTGATGAGGGCTCGAGCGATCGCCACGCGTTGTTGCTCGCCACCGCTGAGTTCCGCCGGAAGGTGGCCGAGGCGCTCTTTCAAACCGACTCGCTCCAGCGCCGCGGCCGCGCGGGCTTCGTCGGCGTGTGCGCCGATCATCCCCGGCAGCAACACGTTCTCGAGCGCGGTGAGTTCCGGCAGTAAAAAATAGCCTTGGAAAACGAAACCGATGCGCTCGTTGCGGTGCCGTGCATCCTTCGCCTCGCCCAGTCGGTAAAGCTCCTGCCCATCGAATAAAATGGTGCCCGACTCTGGACGTTCCAGCCCGGCCAGCGTGTAAAGGAGTGTGGTCTTGCCTGCACCGCTGGCGCCGATCAGAAAGACGGATTCACCGGCGTGAATATCCAGCGAGATCCCACGCAGAACCTCGATGCGGCGTCCCCCAAGTTGAAACGAGCGCCGCACGTCTCGCGCGCTGATGACCGGGCTCATCGATGCAATTTCACCAGGTGATGTGTGAGGCGTCCCCCGCAGGAATTATCGTAGGCCATCGCCGCGCGAACCGCCTTCTCGGCGAGCGCCACGGGGTCTTTCACGTCGTCATAAAGCGCGTGCACCGCACCGATGGCGTAGTCGCCCCCGGAACCGATCGCGTAGTATTGGCGAAACTCCGAGACGCTCATGTTCGACGACACGAGAAAAATTCCTCCCGGACTGGCGACGAGGAAGCTGGCATCGAGATTTGCGAAGGGCGTGTCGGTTTCCTTGCCGGGCTGATCGTTCACAAACGGGTAGTGCTTGCGCAGGTCGCGCCAGAACTTGACGAAAAAATCGAAGATGGAGCGTCGGTCCCGCAGGTTCGCGCGCCGCTTCCCGAGGTAGTGGGCGAAAATATCGTCGTAGAGAGCCCAGCCCGAAGAACCCAAAACCGCATCGCCCACCCGGCGTAGCTTGATGGCTTCGTGATTTTCCGGCGGCGGACGGAGATCGCCAAAATTGTCTTGGGAATCTGCAGCGATAGCGATGTGCGAGCCTTTTCGAACGGCAACGATAACGGACATAAAGGGCCGCCCAGACTACGCAGCCGCGCCGAAGGTGCAAACGGGAGAGGAAACTAGTGGGCGCATGGACCGGTGGACGAGTGGACGTTCCGCACCATGGCCTCCGCCCTCAAGGATCACCGTGAGTCCACTAGTCCCTCAGTCCGCTTCGCCCCTGCCGCACCGCTTCGTAGAGCACGATCCCCACTGCCGTGGCGAGATTCAGGCTGCGGGCCAGCGGGCTCATCGGGATGGTCAATGTCCATTCGCGGTTGGCGGCGAGGAGTGGCTCCGGCAAACCTTTTGTCTCGCGTCCGAACACGAGGAAATCCCCATCGCGAAAAGGTGCGCCCCAGTAGGACCGCGATGCCTTCGTCGTGAGAAACCAGAACCGCGCACCCGCGTGCGTGGTCGCCAATTGCTCGAACGAATCCCACAACGTTACCCGCACATCTTTCCAGTAGTCGAGTCCCGCGCGCCGCAACGCCTTGTCATCGATGTCAAAACCAAGTGGTTTGACCAGATGCAGGTGTGCGTCCGCTGCGAGACATAGTCGTCCAATGTTTCCCGTGTTGGGCGGGATTTCGGGTTCGACGAGAACGACATGATACATGTTGAAGATAGCTTGCTAAGAAACCGGGAGGGAATCGAGGGGGTAACGCCTTTCTGGGAGGAGCGAGCTGATGGCAATAGAATAGTTGCCTAAAATCGGACTTAGCTTAAAAGACGCTCCTAATGAAATCCTCCAATCCACAAGTCGAGCATCTCAAGCGGATGCTTAGTCTCGAAGAAAAGCGCGCGGCGTTGCAGCAGCAGGTGAGTGCGCTCGATGCGCAGATCGACGGCTTGAAACGGCAGTTGCTTGGTGGGGTGGCGTCCGCCAAGGCGGCCATTCCCGGCAGGCGCGGCCGCCCGCCCGGTCGTCCGGCCAAGGCTGCCGCTCCGTCCAGTTCTGTAGCCAAGAGCTCGGGTCGCGGAGGGCGCGGTCAACTCGCGGCCAAAGTCCTGGCGACTCTGAAGGCCGCGGGAGCTTCTGGCATTACGGTCAAGGATTTGTCCGATAAGCTGAAGGCAAATTACCGCAACATTCAGGTCTGGTTTGCCACCACTGGCAAAAAAAATCCCGGCATTAAGAAAATCGCTCCGGCGACCTATCGACTGGTCGGCTAACCAGCATTGACTTAACTGCGCTCCCTTGAAAACAGGCGCCCATCCGGGCGCCTGTTTTGCTTGGCAGGGAAAGCGTCCGGACCTAGACTTTCGGCTATGAACAAGTCCTCCACGTTGTTTCTTTGTGCCATCGCTGCCGGATTTGGGGCGGTCATTTATCTGGAGGACCGGCGAGCTGTGGAATCGGAGCGCACGGTGGATGCCTTGCGCGTGAACAACGACGAACTCGCCGGGGTCGGATCGAGGCAGCGCGAAGAAATTCGCCATCTGCAGGAGCAGATGGACGTCTTCAAAAAAGAATCGGAGCAACTCCGTTCCGAGTTGGTCAAAGCCAAAAGCGCTTCGCTGGGTGGACAGCAGGCCGCGTCCGGAGCCGCCACGGCGGAAACAACCAAGGAGGCTTCGGCGGGCAGCGGTGGGAAAGACTTCATGAGGGGGATCGCGAAAATGTTCACCGACCCGGAAATGAAAAAAACCATGCGCGTGCAGCAGATGGTCGGCATCCGCATGATGTATGGCGACCTCGCGAAAGAGCTGAACCTGGCCCCCGCCGACGCCGAGCAACTGATCGAGATCCTGGGCGATCGCCAGATGGACTTGAGCGCCGCCGCCATGAGCAAGATGGATCCGAATTCGCCCAACCCCGACAAGGACGGCAAAAAAGTCGCCGAGACCCAGAAGCGTTACGAAGAGCAGCTCAAAGCCGTCCTCGGTGAGGACCGCTACAAACAATTTCAATCCTACGAAGCATCGGTCGGCGACCGTTTCATGCTCCAGCAGTTCGAGGGGCAATTCGCCGCCAGCGGCGCGCCGCTCGAATCCGCGCAAAAAGAAAAGCTGCTCTCCCTCATGCGCGAAGAGCACGCCAGCAAAGCGGACCCCTCCGGCGGTTCGCTCGGCAACCCGAACCCGCGCCAGCGCATGGAGCAGGCCCTCAAGTCCGACGAGGCCATGAACTCGTTTCTCGCCGACCAGGAAGCCTTCAACCGCCGGGTCATGGCCCGCGCCCGCGACCTCCTCAGCGCCGACCAGATTGCCGCCTTCGAGAAAGTGCAGCAGCAGCAGATCGAACTCATGAAGATGCAGGTGAAAATGAGCCGCCAAATGTTGGGCGGCAGCAAATAGCCCCTTGCCGCCCCGAAGTTTTCTGCCAGAATCCGCGCCCGCTCAAAAAGCGGGCTGAACATTGCCAATGTAGCTCAGTGGTAGAGCAGCGGTTTCGTAAACCGCAGGTCATGGGTTCAATCCCCATCATTGGCTCCAGCTTTGTCTCCGAAAAGGCTGAATGCAAATGGGTTGATCGAAAGCGCACTCGAAGAGTGCACGCTCGCTCGCGGAAGCCCGCAGGATCGAAGTGACTGCGGAGCTTTCCCGCGTCCGTGATTGGCTGCGGCGACTCTGCTTGGATCGAGACAGGGCCCGCGGCGACAGCGACCAGCGCAGGGGACGAGGGTGCCGTCTTCATGATTTCTTTTTTCCGTGGTGTGCCCGGTATTCGATGACCCGAACTTTCTCCAGGGTGACCAATCCGCCATCCATCATTTCGTCGAGCACCGGCAGGAAGGCTTCGATCTTCTCCGGCAAGTCCACAATCTCGATCACCAGCGGCAAGTCGGTCGAAAGCTGGAGAATCTTCGCAGTATGGAGGTGACTATTTTTCCCGAAGCCCATCGGGCTGCGAAGGACGGTGGCGCCGGCGAGGTGCAACGCTCTCGCCTTCATCACAATCGCTTCATAGAGGGGCTGATGGCCGTGGCGGTCAGACTCGCCGATGAAGATGCGAAGCAACGTGGCTTCGAGCGGGAGCTTCGGCTCCGGATGAGGGTCGGAGGGGGTGGGGGTCATGGGATTAGCGTTGGTTGAAGGCGGTGGCGATCGCATGCCCGAGCCACACCGCGAGAAGACAGAGGGCGAAGGAAAGGACGGCGTTCAAGCCGGCGCGCAGCCACTCGCCATTCTGGGCCAGGCTGAAGGTCTGAAGCCCGAATGATGAAAAGGTGGTGTAGCCACCGAGCACGCCCAGCATCACGAACTGGCGCACCGACGGTGAGGTAAAGAAGAGCCCGTTCGGACCGGTCAATTCAGCAAATGCACCGATGACGAGGCAGCCCGTGACATTGACCACGAGGGTTCCCACGGGGAAGGTTTCGCCGTATTTGGTCGCAAGCCAGCCGGATACGGCCATGCGCAGGGCGGTGCCGAATGCACCTCCGAGCATTACGGTCAGATAGGTCTTTAACATGCGGGCGGCGGGCGGTGGTTAGAGATGGTCCGAGTTCAGGTCTTTGGGCGTTGCGTTGTGGTGCTCGATCGCGTCGCGATGGACCTCCCAGAACTCGATGTGTTTATAGATGATGACCTTGTTTTGCAAAGCTCGCCGCGCGTGCTGCAAAAGGTTTCGAAGTGACTCTTCTACGGTGGTGAGTAGGAATCATCAGCCTCGGCAAACCGTGGCGGTTCCCCGACGAAAACGCCGGGCGGCAGAAATCCATTGCCGTGCGGATCGAAGAAAAGCCGAAGGTGCACACTCGTCAAGCTAGAGGCTCGCTTCGAGGGCGCCTTCGGTCCTCCCAGATCCCGGCGTTGCGAGGGCGTCGACAAAGATGATCGTATCCCGGATGACCTCCTTCGGGGCTGGTTCCTCGTTTTCTTCGTGTGTCTCCTAACCGGCGGCGGCTCCGCCCTTGGCGGTGCTGTCGAGAAAGGCGTTCAACTCCGGTGCGGTCAGGAGCCCCGTCATCAGTCCCTCTTCGTCCCACGAAGCGACCGCGAGTTTCAGCGTTGTCCGTTCCCTTGGGTGAAGCGACTCCAGAGTGATCGCCAGCCGGCTGGGTGGCACGTCCAGCTTTCGTCGCAACGGTCGAGGCATCGGCAGTCCACGCTTGAGGAGGCTCTCAAAGGTGAACAGGGCGAAAAGCCGTTTCTGGGGCGACTCGGAAGGATCGGACGCTTTCACCCGTCAGCATTACCACCACCCGTTTCGTCTGCTCACCGCCCTTTGCGCGATGCAACGCGTTTCTTGTCGACGATGGGTTACACTGGTCGCCGTGGCCGGCACCGTCGTCGCGAAGGCGGCGGGAGTTTCAAAAGCGGTGGGCTCACTGATAGCGAGCCCGCCTTTGCCGTGATCCGGTTCAGGGGGTGACTCTCGGTGTCTCAGGTCACAGCTGACCGCGCACTGCCAGATAAGCCTCACCTTAATATTCTTCAGCACCACGGAGGAACCGGGCAAGAAAGCTCGCCAGTTCCGTCCGCGTGCAAAGACCCGCCCAGCGCCCCGGTTCCTCCCATGCCTCGATCGCGAGCATCAGCGCCACCACTTCGCGGTGATCGAGTGCCTCCAGCGCTGCCTCCAATTCCTTCGACGGCACCTCCATCTTGCGCCGCAGCGGCTCCGGCAGGGCCAGATCGTCCGCGATGAGTGCTTCGAGGGTAAACAGAGCAAAGAGCCGCTTGTGATTCGGTTCAAAGGGAGGCCGTCGGTTCACGACGCTGACGCTGCGCTCTGTGGGGCTGCATTCGCAGCCCATTCTTAGCCCACTTTTTGGCACAGATTGTCGTCGATGCGTGACATTTTGTCGCCCGCTGGATGAGAGGCAGCTTTAGTTTGCCAAACAACGATCGGCTTCTCGCAACATCGGGTGAGTGTCTGCCTCGGCGAGGTGGGAATATCTTCACATGGGAAACTCGCCGGTCTCGTTTGTCGGGGATTTGTCTATTTTCGTGTTCCACCCTCGCTAACTCACTGACGTGCACCGCTATATCTCCGAAAAACCCATCTGGATCACCTCCGAGCAGGCCAATGGCGTGCGGGACGCCGTCATCGTGCTCCCCAATGGGGCCGACGCCAGGGTATTGACCGTGAGAAGTGAGGAGGGGTTTGCCACGCCCTATGCATTGTCCGGTTTTCTCGGCATGATCTATCTCACCCAGCGCGCCGTGGATGAAATTCTCGTCGGTCGCTGCGATTTGCGCGATCCGCCGCGCCTCAGCACGCGCCTGCCCATTCTGCCCGACGAGTGCGACTCGCCGTGAAGGCCTGGCAAGCCACCATCTGACTGGGCGCTTTTCCGGGGGGGGAATTCGCGCCCCACTTTTTCAGCGAATGTGCACGGAATGAACTCTGCCTCAAAGGTTGGGGCGGTCGTGGGGATTCTTAGTGGTCAGACCACCTGAACACCTCCGCGCATGATTCTCGAGACCGTCGTTCGTCCTCCTTCGCTCGTTGAAAAAGTCTGCCAGCAGCTCGCTGGAATGGCCCGGAAGGATCGGCAGGGTGACGACGGCTGGCTCCCCACCGAGCGAGAGCTTTCCGCACAGCTTGGAGTCAGCCGCAGCGTCGTGCGCGAGGCCGTGAAGAGACTGGAGATGCAGGGGTTGCTTGAGATTCAGCACGGCATCGGCATCCGAGCCGTGGACAAGCTGCACAAGCCGCTCAGCAGCGCGCTGGCCCTGCTGGTTCCCGACGAAGACGAAAGGCTCAGACAGTTGGTGCAGATTCGTTTCATCATGGAGCCGGAGAACGCACGGCTTGCGGCCGAGCATGCTACGCCTACACAACTCGAGTCCCTCGCAGCCATTCACGAGGCTCTGGTGCTGGCGAAGGATCGCGAAGCGGCGGTGCGGGCGGATATGGATTTTCACTGTGCCGTCGCCGAGGCTTCCGGAAATCGGATCGCCGGTTTATTGATGGTTTCCCTCTGCGACTTGCTGCACGCCAGTCTGTCCCGCGGCTACGGTCGTGTCACGACCGAGTCCGCCATTCAGGAGCATCGAGCGATCCTTCAGGCCATCGAGCGCCGGGCACCGGCTTGCGCGGTCAAAGCGATGACCCAGCATATCCAGACTACGCTCGACGAACTTGCGCTGCCATCGCGCCACAAGCGGGCACGTTGATGCCCGCTCGCTCGTTCCTTCCGCTTTTTCACTCCAGAACCATGACTCTCCAATCCGTCTCCATGCTCTCCTCCATCAAATCACGCGGCCTCGCTGCGCTATCGTTGCTGTTTGCCTTTGTGCACCATGGGGCCGCCGCGGATGGAACGCTCCACGCCGGCGCTGTCGCGGTAGATATTTCGCCTGCGAACTTTCCGCGCATCATCGCCGGCGGTTTCCTCGAAGGCAAAGGCTCGCAGAACACCGACGCACTCCACGCGCGCTGCCTCGTCCTCGACGATGGGAAAACGAAGATCGCCTTTGCCGTCGTGGATACCTGCATGATGACGCGGCAACTCATCGACGAAGCGAAGGCGCTCGCGAGCCGGCAGTGCGGCATTCCCACCGATCACATCATGGTCTCCGCCACGCACACCCATTCCGCCCCGGCGGCGATGGGCTGTCTCGGCACCCGGCTCGACAAGGACTATGCCGCTTTTCTCACGCCGAAAATCGCGGAGGGTATCGCGACTGCGGCGAAGAGCCTTCAGCCCGCGCGCGTCGGGTGGGCCTCGGTGGACGATTGGGAACATACGCACAACCGCCGCTGGATTCGCCAGCCGGAGAAAAAAGTCGTCGATCCATTTGGTAACGCGACCGGGCTCGCGAACATGCACCCGGGTTATCTCAGCGCCGATATCATCGGGCCATCGGGTCCGGTCGATCCCGGACTTTCCGTGCTTTCCGTGCAGACACGGGACGGCAAACCGCTCGCCGTGCTCGCAAATTACTCGCAGCATTACTTTGGGGCATCGCCCGTGTCGGCGGATTACTACGGGCTCTTTTGCAGACATGTGGCGCAACTGCTCGGGCAGTCGGGCGAAGGCAACGGGCCGTTTGTCTGCGCGATGTCGCAAGGCACGAGCGGCGACCTGATGTGGATGGACTACGGCGCGCCAAAGAAAACATTCACTGCCGACGCTTACGCTGAGGTGGTCGCAAAATACGCCGAGCGAGCCTTGAAGCAGATCCAGTATCGGGACGATGCGCCGCTTGCGATGGTTGAGAAGAAGCTCACGCTCAACTACCGCGTGCCCGATGAAAACCGTCTTGCATGGGCGCGCCCGATCGCGGCGAAGATCGTGAACGATGTGCCGAAGGACAAACAGGAGGTCTATGCGCGTGAAGCGCTCATCCTGCACGAGCGGCAGAAAACGGAGATCGTGCTGCAGGCCATCCGGATTGGCGACCTCACGATCAGCACGCTTCCCAACGAAGTGTATGCGCTCACCGGCTTGAAGCTGAAGGGACAGTCGCCCGGCGCGATGCACTTCAATATCGAACTCGCGAACGGCGGCGAGGGATACATCCCCACGCCCGAGCAGCACGTCCTCGGAGGCTATACCACATGGCCCGCGCGCACCGCGGGTCTCGAAGTGCAGGCTGAGCCGAAAGAAGTAGAGACATTGCTCATCGCGCTCGAGGAGGCGACCGGCAAAAAGCGCCGCAAGATGGAGGACGAAGTCGGGTCTTATGCGAAAGCCGTCCAGGAGTCGAAGCCGGCCGCTTACTGGCGACTCAACGACGCCGCGGGGAAAACCGCTCGCAACGCGGTAACCGGCGGCGCGCCCGCGCGAATTAGCGACGGCGCAGCGTGGTATCTCCCCGGGGTCGGCAGTGGCACCGGATGCGGCACAGGCGAAAGGCTCGTGCCCTCCGCCTTCTCCGGCCCAACGCAGATCAACCGCGCGCTGCACCTCGCGGGTGGGGATGTGCAGGCCGAGGTGCACGGACTCAGCGATCACTATTCGATCGCGCTGTGGTTCTGGCTCGGCGAGGCGAGCGGCGCGAGTGAGCGCAATGGCACGCTCGTCACCGGCCCCGGCGGAGAATCGCTCGTGAGCCGGCAGGGTAGCGACCACCGCGTGCATCTCATGCTCGGCGACGCGAAATCGAAAGCCGAGTTGCGCGCCGATGACTGGCACTTCGCGGTGCTCGTGCGCGACGGCGAGCAGGTGCGCGTTTACCTCGATGGTAGCGAGCAGCCGGAACTCACGACGAAGTTTTCCGCGAAGACAAACGGCGGGCACCTTCGCTTTGGCGAAAACCTTCAGGGCAAGCTCGACGAACTCGCGGTCTTCCAGCGCGGGCTGCCGCCGGGGGAGATTGGTGCGTTTTGGAAAGTGTCCGGCATTGCCGAGCAACGCGCGAAAGAAACCGCCGCACGCGAACTTGCAGAGAAGGAAGCGACCGAGCGGCAGCGGTCCCCGAAATTTGCCGCGGAATACGAAGGGGCGGTCGCGACCCTGAAGCCGGTCGTTCATTTGCCGCTGCGCGCCCCCGCGCCGGAGTTCACCGGTCAACGACTCGCCGTTCCACAGGGCGTGAAGAACTCCTCGGCGTTCAGCGTTTCGTTTTGGTTCCGAAGTAATCTTGCGAACAACGCGCGCCCGGTGTCCGCGTATCTTTTCTCACGGGGGCCCGACGGTGATCGCGAGGCCCCCGGTGAACACCTTGGCATTGGCGGCAACTATCGCCCGGCCTACGCCGGACGGTTGCTCCTCTACAACGGCAATGCCCGAGGGCAGGCGCAGCTCGGCAGTTCCGTGATTGCGCCTGGCACGTGGAATCACGTCGTCTTCGTTCGTGACGGCGCTCGCGTCACCGCATTCCTCAATGGCCGGCAGGAGTTCGTCGGCGAAGCGGAAATAGTCGCACCCGATGCGCGCAATCTGTTCCTCGGCGCGCGCAGCGATCACTTCGCTCCGCTGGAGGGGAACCTCGTGGAGTTCGCGCTCTTTGATCGTGCGCTGGCCGCGGACGAAGCGAAGAAGCTGCACGCCGCTTCGGGCCAGCCCGTCGGTGTGGCAATCGCCGCGCCCTTGCCGCCGCCGAAATTCACCAGCGAGCCGATCTCCCCCGCGGATTCGTTGCGAAAAATCCACGTGCCGCCCGGCTTCAAAGTTGAGCTCGTCGCGTCTGAGCCGATGCTGCTCGACCCGGTGGCGTTCGATTGGGATGAGCGGGGTAGGTTGTGGGTGGTCGAGATGGCGGACTATCCGCTTGGCCTGGACAACAACGGCAAACCGGGCGGCCGGGTGCGTGTGATCGAGGACACCGACGGCGACGGCCGCTATGACAAATCCACGCTCTTCGCGGACGGGCTCAACTTCCCCAACGGCCTGCTCACATGGCGTGACGGCGTGATCGTCACCGCCGCGCCGAATATCCTTTTTCTCCGAGACACGAACGGTGACGGCCATGCCGACGAACAGACCGTTCTCGTGAGCGGCTTGCAGGAGGGGAACCAGCAGCTCCGCGCTAACGGCCTGCGCTGGGGCCTCGATAACTGGGTGTATGTCGCCGCGGGCGGGCACCACGGAAAATACGGAGTGGACACGAAACTGAAGTCTGTGCGCACCGGCGAGGAGGTGCTCGTCGGCAGTCGCGACTTCCGCTTTCGCCCCGACACCGGCGCGCTCGAACCACAAAGCGGGCCGACGCAGTTTGGCCGCAATCGCGACAATTGGGGGCATTGGTTTGGCTCCCAGAACTCGAATCCCTTGTGGGAATACGTGTTGCCCGATCAATATCTGCGCCGTAACCCGCACGTCGGCGTCGCCGAGACGCGCGTGCAACTGCTCACTCCCGCCAATCCCCCCGTGTTTCCTGCCAGCCCGCTCGAAAAGCGGTATCATAGCTTCGACCAGTCCGGCCACTATACGTCCGGCTGCAGCGGCATGGTGTTGCGGGATACCCAGCTTTTTCCTGCGAATGAGATTCACGGCTTCGCGTGCGAGCCCTTTCACAATCTTGCGCAACACGCGCGGCTGACCGACAGCGGTGTCAGCTTCACCGCGAATCGTGCGACAGGGGAGGGGGCCTGCGATTTCTTTGCCAGCGAGGACCGCTGGTGCCGGCCAGTGATGGTGCGCGAAGGTCCCGATGGCGCGCTGTGGGTTGCCGACATGTATCGCTACATGATCGAGCATCCGCAGTTCCTCCCGGCGGTCGGAAAGGATGAACTGCTTCCGCATTACCGCGCTGGCGACGATCGTGGGCGCATCTACCGCGTGAGTCGCGAAGGCGCAGTGGCTTTCCGCGCGGTGCGCTTCGACCGGATGAACACCGAGGAAGTCGTCGCCGCCCTCGACACGACAAACGGCTGGCAGCGTGACAAAGCTCAGCAAGTTCTCCTGTGGCGTGCGGACAAGGCGGCGGTGGCGCCGTTGCATGCGCTGGCGGAGAAAAGCGTCAACCCGCTCGCCCGCCTGCATGCTCTCTGCACGCTGGACGGCCTCGGTGAGCTGACGCCCGAGGAAGTCGCGCGTGCCTTGTCCGATCCAATACCCGGCGTGCGTGAAAATGCGCTTCGACTCGCCGAGACCCGCTTCACGCCTGAAGTGCGCGCCGCCGCCGGGCACCTCGTGGGCGACGTCGATGCGAAGGTGCGCTTGCAACTCGCGTTCTCGCTCGGCGCCTCGTCCGATCCGCAAGCTGGCGTAGCGCTCGAGCGCTTGCTGAAGGCCAACGCGAACGAGCCGATGATTGTGGCCGCAGTGATGAGTTCCGCCACGCCACACCTCCACGCGCTGGCGAAAGTCGGCGAACCGATGGAGCCGCTGCTCAACACCGCGCTCGGTCTCAACGATCGCGAAGCACTGGCGGAATTGCTCGGCTCGGGATTCACCCCGACGTCGCTCACCCGCTTGCTGGACTTGCTCGCCCAGCATGGCAGTTCGCTCGACAAACTGCGCGGATCCCATGACGACGCGCTCGCCAGGGCGCTCGCGCGGGCTGACGCGATCTTCGCGCAGGCGCGCACGACTGCGGGAGACGCGAGCGCTTCGCCTGCCGCCCGCATCGCTGCCGCCGCACTGCTTAGTCGAAACTCCGCTGGGCGCGCCAAAGCGATGAACGCGCTGGCTTCGTGGCTGGAGCCGCAACACCCCAGCGACACCCAAACGGCAGCGCTAAGAGCCCTCGGTGAAACGGCGGCGGACGACGTGCCCACGATTCTTGCCAAAGCATGGCCAAGCCTCGGTCCGACGTCGCGACAGGCTGCGCTTTCTGCGTGGATGAGCCGCGAAGCGTGGGCGCTCGATCTCGCTCAGCGCATCGAACGAGGCGAACTCGCTGCTTCATCCGTGGACACCGTTCAGCGCTCTCGCTTGCTCAAGCACGACTCACCGCGTGTCCGCCAGTTGGCGACGAAGCTCTTCTCCACCGGCGCCTCGGGCGCCCGGAGCAAGATCGTGGACGACTATCGCCCGGTGCTCGGGCTGAAAGGCGAGGCTGCGAAAGGGCGCGATGTCTATCTTCGAAACTGCTCGATCTGCCATAAGAGAGGGAGTGACGGTAAAGACATCGGGCCGGATCTGGCTTCCGTCGTCGAGCATCCGCCGGAGAAATTGCTCGCGGCTATTCTCGATCCCAACGCGGACATCCAGCCGGGCTTCAACGGCTACACCTGCACGCTCAAAAGCGGCGAGCAAATCTACGGCCTTGTGTCCAGCGAGACCGCAAACGGTGTGACCATGAAGCTGCCCGACGCGTCGCTGAAGACCGTGCTGCGCGCCCAGATTTCGTCGCTGCAAAGCCAGAACCTTTCGCTCATGCCGGAGGGACTCGAGGCCGCCATCACCAAGGAAGACATGGCGAACCTGATCGAGTTCCTGCGCACTCCATTCACCAGCGGAAGCAAATGAAAGTCAGAATGCTCGCGGTCCTTCTTGCTATGAGCGCGCTCTCCGGGGCGGCGGAATTGCACGTCGGGGCGGCGGCTGCAGAGTTCATCGCGGATGATTCGATGCACATTGGTGGGAGCATCCTGCCGGGAAAAGTGCAAGGGCAGGAGGGGAAGTTGCGTGCCGTCGCTGTCGTGTTGGAAAGGCCGGGCGACGGCAAGCTCGCACTGGTCGCGTGCGATGTGCTGATGCTCACCCGCGATCTACTCGATCCGGTCGTGCAACAGATCACCGAAACGACTGGTATTCCTGGCGAACGCGTGCTGATCAACTGCACGCACACGCACCACGCGCCGAGCACCGTTCGCGTTCATGGTTACGATCGCGTGCCTGCCTTTTGCGCGGAGCTGCAGCGGAAGATTGTGCAGGCGGTCAAGGATGCGAATGCGAATCTGTCGAGGGACGCGTGCGAGTTTCTGTTTCACCTTGGACACGAGGAAACGGTCGGCATGAATAGCCGGCTCATGCTCGGCGACGGCACGATCTACTGGATCGGAGACAGGAGCGATGTGGTGAGACCGACGGGACCATTCGATCCGGAACTCCCCGTGCTCGCGTTCCGCGATTCGAAGCAGCACTTCAAGGCGCTGCTGTTCAATCATAGCACGCACACCATCGGCGTGCTGAGCGGGGCAAAACGCTCGCCGTCATTCTACGGTCTGGCTGCGCAGGGCCTCGAGGATGAGTTGCACGGCATCGTGAGTTTTGTGGAAGGGGCGTCCGGTTCGACGCATAACATCAGCGGGCTGGCCCCCATGCCAGTGGCTGTCCAGCGCATAAAGGATGCGGTGACTGCTGCGCTCGCCCAAGCGAGCCCGGAGCCCGTGGGAAAGATCGCTGCGATCAAACGGCCGTTTACTTTTCACGTTCGCCATTTCGACGAAGCCCGGGAACAAACGGACGTCTCAAGTTATTGCAACAGGCGAGCGGCGCAACGGGCCGAAAGCACGATCGAAGTTTTCCGGAAGATGCGCGCGGAACTCGCCCCGCAGCAGGGACAGGAGCGCACGACATGGCTGCAAGTCGTGCGCATCGGCGAGGTGGCGATCGTCGGCGTGCCGGCGGAATTCTTCACCAAGCTCGGCCTCGACATCAAAAATCGCTCCCCCTTCCGCCACACCTACGTCGCCGAACTCGCGAACGACTGGATCGGCTACGTGCCGGATGCCGATGCGTTCAAACTCGGCGGCTATCAGGTCTGGACGGGTTTTCACAGCTATTGTGAACCCGGGACTGGCGAACGGATCGTGGATGCGGCAGTCGAGATGCTGAACGAGTTACGATGAAATTGCTTTCTTTTCTGCTGCTTCCTTTCGTCCTGGCCGGCTTGATTCACGCACAGGAATCGCAGGCCCGGCTCATCCGCGAATCGGATCCGCTCACGCCGGATCAGGAGCAGGCGAAATTGCACGTGCCTGGTGGTTTTGCAGTGCAGCTTTTTGCGAGCGAACCGATGATCAACAAGCCGATCAACATGGCCTTCGATGCGCGTGGGCGGCTCTGGGTCTCGTCCACTGTCGAGTATCCGTATGCGGCGGCGAAGGAGCGCTGGGTCGATGCCCAGGGGTCGCGCGTGAAAAACAGCCGCGATGCCATCAAGATTCTCGAAGATACCGATGGCGACGGTCGCGCCGACAAGGTGACCGACTTTGCCGATGGATTGAATATCCCCATGGGCGTGCTGCCGTGGCATAAGCCGGAAGACAGCGACGGGTGCATCGCGTGGAGCATTCCGAACATCTGGTATTTCGCCGACACCGATGGCGACGGAGAGTGTGACCGGCGGGAGGTGCTTTTCGGTCCGCTGGGCTTTGAAAAGGACACGCACGGCATGTGCAGCAGCTTCCGTCTCGGCGCCGATGGGTGGGCCTATGCGACGCATGGCTTCAACAACACCTCGCACTTCAAGGCGAAGGATGGCTCCTCGCTCGACCTGCACAGCGGCAATGTCTTCCGCTTCCGCCCGGATGGCTCCCGGGTGGAAATCTGGGCGTGGGGACAGGTGAATCCGTTTGGTCTTTGCTGGGACGGTCGCGGCAATCTCTACAGCGCCGACTGCCACAGCAACCCGCTGACGCAGCTCATCCATGGCGCGTATTATCCGAGCTTCGGCAAGCCGCACGATGGTCTCGGCTTCGCGCCGGTAATGTGTGCGCACAGCCATGGCAGCACGGGGCTGTGCGGTGTCGTTTACATCGATGGCGGCGTCTGGGGGGCGGAGTGGGACGATCACATGTTCCTCGGTAACTGCGTGACTTCCAAGGTGAACCACGACTACGTCACCTTCACGGGCACGACACCGAAAGCGAACGAGCAGCCCGACTTCCTCACAAGCGATGATCTGTGGTTCCGCCCGGTCGATCTTCAAATCGGCCCGGACAACGCGCTCTATATCGCCGATTTTTACAACAAGATCATCGGGCACTATGAAGTGGCGCTCGACCATCCCGGACGAGATCGCGAGCGCGGCCGCATCTGGCGCGTAGTGAAGGCGAATGCGCCGAAGCGAGCGCGGTCGGCGCTGCCGAAACCACGCGAGTGCATTCTCGCTGAACTCGCCAGCGCCGATCCATTCACCGTGCGAGACGCCGCGGCGTGGTTCGCCGAGCGCCCGGCGAAGGAAGCCGTTCGTCCACTGCTCGATGCACTGGCGAAGGTGAATGAAGGCGACGCCCAGTTGCGGCACCAGCTTCGCATCGCCACGCGTGAGGCCCTCAAGGTCGAGGGCGCCTACACGGCCGTGAGCCCGGGAGATGAAGCGGCGATTCTCGATCTGTCTTTTGCGGTGCCCACGGCTGAAGCGTCGCGTTTCCTTTTCGGGCACTGGCCGACCGATACGAACCGGCTTCTGACGCATCTCGGACGCAACGCCGATGACGCGACACTTACTGCGGCTGTCGTGAAGATGCGCGAGAACGCCGGAGCCCATACGCAGGCCCAGACGGATGCCATCTTCGCCATCCACAATGGCCTGATGGAAAGCGGGAAAAAACCACCGCGTGAGTTTCTCGCGTGGGCGACCGAAACGGCGAGGTTACTGCTCGACCAAGCGGGCACGTCGCGACCGCAGTGGCAATCGCTTCCGCACCCGGGCTTTCCGAATGGCGAAAGCCCGTGGTGTTTGGAGGAGCGCAGATGCGCCGACGGCACCACGGCGCAGGTCGTGAGCAGCCTCGACCGCGCCAGGCGCGGAGCGGAACAGTTCACCGGCGTCCTGCGGAGTAAGGAATTCGCCGCTCCCGCGAAGCTGGCGTTCTGGCTCTGCGGCCACCAGGGTTTCCCCACGGCAAAAGCGAACGAAAAGAACTTCGTGCGGCTCATGCTCGATGGGAGGCCAGTGCGGCAGGCTGTCCCACCGCGCAGCGATACCTGCCAGCGCATCGAGTGGGATCTCGCGGACCTTGTGGGGAAATTCGTGCGCTTGGAGGTCGTGGATGGTGACAACGGCCCTTCCTATGCGTGGCTCGGCGTCGCACGCATCGAGCCGGCGGTGGTGAGTGTTGCCGCCTTTGCACCCGCCGAGCAAGTGCAGCAGCAACTCCGCACGCTTGCAACTATCCTCCGCACGACCGCCCCGGTAGATTTGCGCGACCGGCTCGCGCCTTACCTCCTTCATTTCGCGCCGCTCGCGCCCGCCAAACCGCAGCCCGGACTCGATGCGCTCATCGCCGCGCGTCGGGACGGGTTCTCCAAAGGGAAGACGGATGCTGCCCGCGGTGCCGCCATCTTCGCCGCGAACTGTGCGGTGTGCCATACCATCAGGGGGCAGGGCGGCATCATCGGCCCTCAGCTCGATGGCGTGAACAATCGCGGTGCAGACCGCCTCATCGAGGATATCCTCGATCCGAACCGCAACGTTGATGCGCACTTCCGCTTGCATCAGGTAAAGCTTCGCGACGGCACGATGGCGGCGGGATTCGTGAGGGGCGAAGTCGGGCAGGTTAAGATCCTCGTGGACGCGGCGGGTAACGAGCAGCGGATTGCCAAGGGTGACATTGTCGAGGATGTCGAACTGCCTCAATCGCTTATGCCGCCCACTTTTGCGCAGATGATCCCGGTGGACGCGTTCAACGACCTCATCGCCTGGTTGCTGCAATGATGGGGAGCGCGCCGCGAAATGCCCTTGTATGATTGTCGCGAAACGAGGACGTCTTCCCGATGCGCGCGATGCTTCTCGAAAAAATTGGGGAACCGCTGGTTTTGCGGGACGTGCCGGTGGCGAGACCGGGCCCCGGGCAGATGCTCGTGCGAGTCGGAGCCTGCGCCATCTGTCGGACGGATCTTCATGTAGTCGATGGAGAACTCACCTCGGCAAAACTGCCGCTCATTCCGGGGCACGAAATCGTCGGGCGCGTGGAAGAAATCGGGTCGGGGGTGGAGCACTTTGCAATGGGGGATCGCGTCGGGATTCCGTGGCTGGGCTGGACGTGTGGCGCGTGCGACTATTGCCGCCGAGGGATGGAGAACCTTTGCGATCGGGCGCAGTTCACCGGCTACACGATCGACGGCGGTTACGCTGAATTCACGGTCACCGATGCACGGTTTTGTTTTCCGCTGCCGGATGAGTTTGACGACGTAGCTGTAGCGCCGCTGCTTTGCGCCGGCTTGATCGGATATCGTTCGCTGCGGAAAGCGGGCGATGCGCGGCGAATCGGGATCTACGGCTTTGGCGCCGCGGCGCATATCGTTGCGCAGGTGGCTCAGTTTGAGGGTCGGGAAATTTATGCGTTCACCCGTAGCGGTGATGCAGCCGCGCAGGCATTCGCGAAAAAGCTGGGGGCTTCCTGGACCGGTGGGTCCGAAGAAGTTCCTCCTGAACCGCTCGATGCAGCGATCATCTTCGCACCGGTGGGCGCGCTGGTGCCGGCGGCGTTGCGCGCTGTGCGCAAGGGCGGATGTGTGGTGTGCGGCGGCATTCACATGAGCGATATCCCGTCGTTTCCCTATCGCGATCTGTGGGAGGAGCGCCTGATCTGTTCGGTCGCAAATCTCAGCCGGCGCGACGGCACGGAATTCCTCGCATTGGCGCCAAAAGTGCGGGTGCGGACCGAGACGATTCCCTTTGCTTTGGAAGACGCGAATGAGGCGCTCGCGAAGCTTCGCGCAGGCCGCCTCACCGGCGCAGCCGTCCTGCGCATGAGAGACTGATTCTGGGCGCCGCCCCGGATGCAGGATAGGGAATAGTCCTAGCTGCGCTAGGCACGAAACCGTGGTGACGAATGGGAACCGTGACCAATCGCGGGCGGGCGCGGGCTCAGGCTATGAATCGCCCCGTATGAACTTCCAGCTTCCTCCCGATACGTTTCAACCGGCGACCACCGATTTTCGTTCGATTGTTTTGTATGAGGATCTGGTTTCGGCGGAGGCGGGAATTTCGCTGGCCTGCCGTCTCGGCACGGAGGTAGGGCTCGATCTGGGCTGCCCGGATAGCCACTGGCTCATTAACCTCATCGAAGTGCCGCGGGTTGCTTCGGAGATTTTGCGCCAGGCCGTCGCCAGCACGCATGTGGTTCTTTCGCTACGGGGCGATGGAAGTCTTTCCAGCAGTGTGAGGCGATGGATTGAGGAATGGCTTACGAAGCCGCATAGCGATTCGGTGGCGTTGGTCGTATTATCCAGCGCTGACGGTGCGTCTCACGGAGGGACGGTCGCGTTGCATCGCTGGCTCGAGCAGACTGCCGCGGATACCAAGGTGGAACTCTTCTTTTTTGAAACCTGCAACGGGGAGCCCGTTCCTGACGGAACCGATTCCGAGGGGGATGAAGAAGACGAAGCAGAGTGGTTTATCGGTGCGGTGAACTTTTCCATTCGCCCAATCGCTGAGCTGGCGGCTGCGTAGGATGCCGCCCGTCGGGTGACGGCAACCGACGAGGTGAAATAGGCAAGCGAGGGCAAGCGAAAAGGCGATGTTGAGGGAACCTTCGCAGTGTGAAGACGAGAAGACCTGCTACCACGTCCCAACCGTTTACGGGAAGTGCAGCGGGCGGCGGAATTCCTGCTCGCTGGGCGGCAATGTATCGCCGACTGCTCGCGCTCCGGGAGCGCGTGCTGTCGGATCGCGGGCAGTTGATCCATGACGCTGCGGTAGCGGTCGATCCCAACGGCACGCATCTCGCCGATTCGGGCACGGACGAATTTGAGCGAGACCTCGAGTTCGCGCTGCTGGCTGCCACGCAGGACACGTTTTTCGAGATCGAAGCAGCACTTCGTCGCATTGAGCGCGGCACGTATGGGGTTTGCGAGATGACCGGAGAGCCGATTCCGGAGGCGAGACTGGAAGCCATTCCATGGGCTCGGTTCACGGCCGATGCGGAACGCCGTTGGGAAGCCCAAGATGGCATGGTCAAACCTCATCTCGGGGAGTTCCGCCGCGTTGAACTCGGCCCCGGAGAAGCTCCGCAAGCTCTCGGGAACATCTGGTCTGGCGAAGCTGGAACGGTGGGCGCAGCAGCCCACCGAGAGACTGAGGCGGACCAGACCGTCCCGGATCAGGAGTTCACGTCTTTACCCGTTCGAGAAACCCATAACCGCAATTCGCCATGAAAACTGAATTTGTCCCTCTGGTCGAAATCGATCGGCCCGATTACTCCCCGGAAGCCCATCGATCGGCAGCAAGCGCCTTGCATCTCAAGACGATCTTGTTGCCGGTCGATTTTTCGGAAAACTCCCTCGCTCCGCTGGTTTATGCTCTCCCGCTCGCGAAGACGTTCGGCGCGGAGATCGTGTTATTGCACGTGGTGCCGCCAGCCGGTGCCAGCATGACTGGTGACTACCCGCTTCGCGATGAGGTGGAAGCGGGCCATGCCGCGCAGGTAGCCCTCGAAGACATTGCGCACACTCGTGTCGGCGACGAAGTCCCCGTGCGAGTCCTGATTCGCACCGGCTTCATTTTCGACACCGTCATCACAGTGGCGCGTGAAATCCATGCCGACCTGCTCATCGTTTCCACGCACGGTCACAATGGCATGAAACGTATGTTCACCGGCAGCATGGCGGAGTGTATGGTAGGTGGCGCGCCGTGCTCCGTGCTGGTCGCGCGCGAACCGGAACACGCCGCCGCATAAAGGCGGTTCGCGGAAGAATGCGAGGAGCGCTACGGAGCCTGCCAGGACTGACGGCGGAGGAACAGCCGCGCCTGGCGGGCGTTTTCCAAGATTTCGATGGCGCTGCCGTGGCCGGAAAGTTCCATCATAATGGCCCCGCGAAACCCATTTTCGCTTAGCAATCCGGTGAAACGCGGCCAGTCGATTCGGCCGCGACCGGGTGGTAGATGATCGTCTGAGTGGCCCGCATTGTCACTGGCATGCACCATGCGCAGATGGCGCGAGAGCTTCTGCACGGCGGTATCGAGTTCGCCAGCAAGGTAAGCATGACCCGTATCGAGGCATACGCCGACGTTCGTATTTTCCATCGCGCCGAGGATCCACAGCATATCGGCGGTGTTGCCGAAGAGCAGGTGCCGCAGTTTGTTTTCCAGCACGCACGTCATCCCCGCGGCGTGACAGCACGCCGCGATGTCGTTAAGCGAATCCGCTACGGCGTCGAGACGGCGCAGGCGTTCGTCGCCGGCGGCCTGTTCAGGGTGCTCGGGGCCGGGATGGATGACGAAGTAGCGTGCCCCGAGTGCGGCTGCGGCATTGACGGCCGTGATCACCTCATGAACCGACGAATCGCGCACGCGAGCGTCGGGGGAGGTGATATCGATGCGATCCGCAAACGGGGCATGAAACGAGTAGGCGCTGATGCCAAGGGCATCGAGGCGGTCTCGGAGTCGTCGCACCCCGGCGGTATCGTGATAGTCAAGATGCGCGGGAGCGGAGCAGACTTCGACGAGGCTGAAGCCTCCCGCGAGAATCAGTTCCAGAACATCAAAGATGCTCTGCCGGTAGAAACAGCCCGTTGAAAGGCCGATGGGCCAGTCGTTCATATTTTCTCCTTTCCAAAAGTGAATTGCGGAAACGCTCGAGGTTGTCCGGGCACGATTGCATGGGGCACAGCCCCTCTTCGCGTGCGGACTGGCAGTTGAAATCAACCAGATCGTCGATACCTGCCCCGAAAAGGCCCGAGAAAACGCGCGCGTAAAAATCGGCGCGCGTGGCGGGATCGTATCCCTGCCACTGGTCGCCCCAGCCATGGTCCCGCTCGTATTTGGACCGGAGGAGGCCAGCGATGTGCCGCGGGTGCCAGCCAAGGGAGAGCATCACACGCACGAGTCTTTCTACCCAGCCCGGACGCAGGAGGAGGTCGTTCGGTTGGTCCAGAATCTGGCGCACGCACGGCGGCAGGGGATCGAACGGCACCCGATCGTAGGTCTCGGGCCAGATGGCCACGGCGTCGTGCTGTTCGGCAAAAAAGTGCTCGTGAAAATGAGCGAGCGGGGAGTGGCGATACGCGGCGATGAGCCGCTCCATCGGCCGCGAAAAACTGGGAATGGCAGTGGACGTTCCTTGCGCAAGATGCCGCACCGCCACGGGATCGCGCATGACTCGGACCGCTTCATCGATGCCCATTTCATGGATCGGGATGACAAACATCGGTGGGAGATGCTGCACGATCTCCGCCCCGATCGCGTCGCGTTGCTGGTTCGGTTTCAGATAGACACTGAAAGGCACACGCGTGACCCGTGAGCAGAGCGGATCGGAATATTCCGTGATATCCAGCGAGATCATCTCTCGATCGTGTTCCAGTCCGCCAGTTTCGATCGCGCCGAGTTCGACCGGCAACGAGCAGTCGCGCGCCGCGAGCTTCTTTACCTGCTGCGCGACGAACTCGATGATCAAGCCAAGTCCGGCAAAAGCTGCGCCGAGGATCGGCGACACGACTTCTCCGGCGGGCGACAACTCAGTGGCATACAGGCGACGCAGCGAGGGAGCCAGATGGCCGAGCCGCGCGAGTTGCCCAAACGCCTTCGAGCCCTGCCCGACGCGCCACAAAAAGTGATGTCCTCGACCCGTGACCAAATGGAGTGGGTGCAGCCCATACGAGTGGAGGACGGACTTTACCGTTCGCACCACCGGTTCCTGCAGGTAAAAGATGCGTTCCGGCTCGAGATAGGCAACAGCCGGGTGATCGAAATTGACGTATTCGATGTCGAGGTGCGCGAGCAACGATTGCCGGTCCCACAGCGAGCGGTTTAGTTCTGCCCCGCGATGCTGCCAGCTCGGTAACTCCTCCAAGGGCAACCGCTCGCGATGGTGTGAAGCATGCTCATCTCCCGCCGCACAAAACACCGCCGTGGCTCTATCCGGAATCGCCCCGCCGAAAAACTCGGCGACTCGTGCCTGCACGAAACGATCCTCGTAATGTTCGGCTCGGATGGGCACGGGGAGTTCCATGGCGGACGAAGCATATTACTTATCGCACGACCAGCACCGGGCACGGCGCATGGCGGATGACCCGCTCTGCCGTGCTGCCGAGGAGGACGTGTTTCAGGCCGGTGTAACCGTGGGTGGTCAGGACGATGAGATCGACCTTCTGCTTTTTCGCGTAAGCGGCGATAGTATCGAAACCGGCCCCACATTCCACGCCGGTGTCAGCTTCGACATCCTTCGGCAAAGCACGCCGAGCGAGGTCGCGGAGCCGCTTTGCCAGGTCCTCGCGAATGACTTTGGCGTCGAAGTCCATATAGCCGATGTCCGGGCAATAATTTGGAAACTCGATCACGTGGAGCAGGCTGAGTCTGGCCCCGAATTGCTTCGCAATCGGGACGGCATAGTGCAGGGCCTTGATAGAGGTCCGGGAGAAATCGACCGGGACGAGGATTCGCTTGAGGGGCAGCACCAGCGGAACGAGTTCGATCATATCCGTGGCGGCCAGCGCCTCGGATGCGCCGGTTGTGCGGCGTGGAACGAGCGCACGTTTGCTGCGCCGCTTGAGAGGAGGCAACTTTTTCATGACAAGTGATTCATAGCCCCGCGCGGGACGATTCGGCTCTCCGCTTCTTGCCGGATTTATTCCAAGGGTTGGCCGGAGGGCGAAGAAATCTGAGGTATTTCACCGATGTTCAGGATGACCGCAG
This sequence comes from Chthoniobacteraceae bacterium, assembly GCA_044226525.1. Taxonomy (GTDB): domain Bacteria; phylum Verrucomicrobiota; class Verrucomicrobiia; order Chthoniobacterales; family Chthoniobacteraceae; genus VFJQ01. The sequence continues at coordinate 288,723 of JBGAGV010000004.1, forward strand.
AAACCGGATTTCAGCGCGCAGTTCTTCCACCTCGCGTGCGAGGTCGAGCAAGAGTTTGAGGGCTGGTAGATCGAGGCGATGGCGTGCTCGCAGGAATTCGATGTGTCGTAACGTTTGCAGAGCGGCAGCGTCGAAATGCAGACCTTCCGCCGAGGGATCCGATACCGGCTCGATGAGGCCGTGCCGGGCGCAGAGCGCGATCCAGCGGCGCGGAAGATCCAGCAACTCTGCCACACGGTCGAGCGAGTAGATTAGATCTGGAACACCTTCGTAGCTGGCCAGCGTGGAGAGGGGGTGGGGTTCATAAGGCGGCGCAGGATTCATCGGATTTCGGTGGCTGGAGCTTTTCCCTCAAGAGGGTTTGTCTTGCCCGGCTGCGAGGTCGCGGAGCTGTTCCCAGAGGTTACGCTCCTCGGTGCTGGCCGCCTCCGGCGTTGAGAGGTGAACGACCACATAGAGGTCTCCCCGGTCGCCACTGCGGCCCTTGCGCAATCCGTGGCCGCGCACGCGTAGTTGCTTTCCGTTTTCAGTGCCCGGGGGCAGACGAAGGTGGATTGAACCGGTGAGCGTGGGCACGGTTAGCCGGGCACCCAGGACGGCGTCCCACGGTGCGACATCAAGGTCGTGATAGAGATCAGCACCCCGGACGCGGAAATCCGGATGTGCGGCCAATCGCACGCGCAGGTAGAGGTCGCCCGATGGCCCGGCACCGTGGCCCGCGCCGCCCTTGCCAGGCACGCGAATGCGCTGGCCGTCCAAGGCCCCGGGCGGAATCCGAACTTTGAATGTCTGGATTTCGCCACGACGATTTCCGTTCCCGCGGTGTTCGAGAGAGAGGGAGCGCACCGCTCCGTGGAGCGCTTCGTCGAGCGTCACGAGCAAGTCGCCTTCGATATCCTCCCCTCGTTCGCTTTCCGGAGCACCTCCGGCGAAGTGATTCTCGCGGAATTCCGTCCTCGGAAAATCCGCTCGCCCTCCGAAAAACTGCTCGAAGAAATCGCTGAAACCGGTGCCGCCGAAGTGAAACTCCTCGGAGCCCGCCGCGTTTCGCCGCCCGGCGCGGCGCGGTGGTGGAGGCGCTCCTCCCTCCTGCCAGTGCGCACCGAGTTCATCATACTTTCGGCGTTTTGCCGGGTCGCTCAGGACTTCGTAAGCCTCGTTGATCTCCTTGAACTTTTCTTCCGAGGCTTTCTTGTCGCGGGCGACATCGGGATGATGCTTCCGGGCCAGTTGACGGAATGCTTTTTTAATCTCGGCCTCGGTGGCTGCACGGGGCACCCCGAGGATCGAGTAGTAGTCCTTGAAATCGACGGGCATGATTCAAGAAATAGAGCCGATTTTTCTTTCGGCTACCCACCAATCCAGCAAAGCCAGACTGCGTGGAAGCGGCTTTTTACCGACGGCGGGGAGCCTTCGTCAGTCTGGTCAAAATCTGCACGGCGTCCTCGGGCGGGCGATTCGTCCCGGCGCGTTGAAAGACGATTTCACCGGCGGGATTGACGATCGTGACGAGAAGCGAATGCGCGAACTGCGTGGGGGAGCCGGGCACGTATTGGAACCCGATCAGGTCCGCGAGCGCCCGGGTGGATTCCGGACTGCCGCGCAGCAGGGTCCAGCGTTCGGTGGGAATTCCATGCATCGCTCGATATGCACGCAACACCTCAGGCGTATCCCGGTCCGGGTCGATGCTTACGAGCAGGAAGTCCACCTTGCTGCGCACTTCGCGCGGCAGCGCCTTGTCGATCGCCAGCATGTCCGAGACGATCAAAGGGCACGAGTGCTGGCAGTTGGTGAAAAAGAGCGCGATCACCTGCGGACGCCCGCGCAAAACTTCGAGTTTGATCTCGCGCCCCATGTCGGAAGTCCAGATGGCGTCGAGCTTGTAGATCGACTGATCGCTATACTTGCCCGGAGGCAGACCCTCGCGGCAGCACGGTGGCTGGGGGATGTTGGCCTTTGGTTCGGTGATGGCGAAAAGCGGCGAAATGCAGAGCAGAGCCAGCGCACCGCTGACCAGCTTTGGAAATAAGGTAACTCGGGGGAACTTTGGAGAGAGTGACGAGTTCATAATGAGTCGAAGGTGACAATCAACCCTAGGTCCCGATTCAATTCAGACTACCCTGCGTTTGCCCTTTGCTACCCGCCTTTTGCCGGCTGGGCCCTCCGCTCGCCGCGCAGAGCGCGGGCGTGATCCTGTAGTTGCCGCCGCATCGCTTTGAAAGCGTCGGCGATGGCGACATAAATATCCTCGTGGCGTCCGTCGTCATTTCCCTTGAATGCCGTTTCCGTCGCCTCGTCTTCACCGCGAAATTGTGACGCCGGTTCGTGGGCGACGACAAGTTCCTTGCGCGGGACTCCAAGCTCGATCCGGACATGAAACGGGTGACCTTTCCGGTGACGATGATGGGGAGCCTCCACGGTCACGCGACAACTCGTAATACGGTCGAAGAACTGATGCAGCTTGTCCGCTTCCTCCTGAATGCGCTCCACAACTGCCTCGGAGTGGTGGACATGACGGAAGGTTGTTTGCACTGGTTGAATCATAATTGGATTTTGGTTTCAGGAGCTTGGTGAGGCTCTGATCAAGCATCGGACTTCCGTCTCGCGCTGCTGTTCGCCTTTTGTCCAAGAATGGCCCTCGCTTGTCCGCGCCGGACGGTGAGGGCGAAGAGAGCTTTGAGACGCTCTACTCCCGCTCGCGGTCCGCTTTGTTTTCCACCCAACGAATGGCGTGGTGGCTCAGTTCAGCGGCGCTGCCGAGTCCGAGTTTTTCCTTAATGTGGTCGCGGTGCACGGCCACGGTCTTGGCACTGAGGTGAAGGCGCGCGGCGATTTCCTTGGTCGAGCGGCCTTCACCCATGAGTTGATAGACATCGAACTCGCGATCAGTGAGTCCTTCGATCGGGGAGTTCGATTTGGTGGGGCGATGGCCGGAAAACACGTCGAGAATTCGCGAGGCGATGCGAGGGCTGATGCTCATTTCCCCGGCGAGCACGCGCTGAATGCCGGCCAGCATGGCTTCGCTCCCGGCCTCCTTCATGAGATAACCGCGCGCGCCAGCCCGCAGGGCGCGCTCTGCGTAGAACGTCTCATCGTGCATCGAATAGACGAAAACAAGCAGCCTGGGGAAAGCGGCTTTGATGTCCTTGATCAGATCGAGACCGCTACGATTCGGGAGGGTGAGATCGGTAATCACGAGATCCGGCTTGGCGCGCTCGATTCCCGCGAGGGCGGATTCCGCGCTGGTCGCCGTGCCGCAACACGTCAATCCAGGTTCACTGTCGATGAGGCGGCTCATTCCCTCCAGCATCATCGGGTGATCATCGACGATGAAAATCCGCCGACGTGCCGACTCGATCGGCTTCGATTTGCTCTGGCTGGCGATGGGGGTGCGGGATTTTGCTTTCGGCATCACCTTACTTTCTGCAGTGAGCAGAGAATACGCACCCCCTTCTTCGGAGTCGATTGAATCTGTAACTGCGCGCCGATCAGCCGCGCGCGGTGATGAAGAATCCGCAAGCCCATGCCGGCCTTGGCCTCGTGTTTGGCAGGGAATCCACGGCCGTTGTCTGCGATGGAGAGTTCGATGCGATCGTCGCCGCCGGAGAGAACGATATCGATCTGCTTTGCCTTCGCGTGTTTCAGCGCGTTATTGATCGCTTCCTGCGCGATTCGATAGAGGTGAGTCGAAATTTCCAGCGGCGGAAGCTGGACGGGTGGGATGCATTTGAAGCGGCACTCGACGCCCGTGGCAGAGGTGACTCGCGCGAGATCCTCGAGCGCGGCCCGCAAACCCTCGGCGCCGAAGGCGAGCGGAGCCAGGCCGTGGGCGAGCTGCCGGGTTTGCGCGATCATCTTGCGTGCACACTGGGCGATGCTGTTGGCGGGTTTGACGAGGGGGGGCGCAATGCGATTGAGGTCGCGCGCCAGCGTGGTGCTCATCAACTCCAGCGCGGTGAGTTGCTGGCCGAGGTTGTCGTGCAATTCCGCTCCGAATCGGCGCCGCTCCTCTTCGCCGATTTGCAGGACTTCGCGCTCGAGCCGGCGCTGCTCCGAGAGATCGTGGATGAAACCGAAGAACTCCTCGCCGTCGGCACGCATGGAGATTTCCACCTCGATCTGGCGGCCTTCCTCCGAGCGCAGCCCTGTGAGGCAGCGGACAAATCCCTGCTCGTGAAGCTGCGTGTAGCGCTGCCTCCACTCGTCGGCACTCGTCGTCGTCTCGAGCGACCGCACATTTTCGCCGACCAGATCCTTCGCGGCGCAACCGAAGAGCTCGCAGACGGCATCGTTCACATCGAGAATCTTTCCATCCCCATCGAGCCGCACGAATCCATCGAGCGCGGTTTGGAGGATCTTCCGCTGAAGCTCCTCGCGCTGCCGGATGACCTCCGTCGCTTCCGCCAATTTACGGTCGCGGAGAACAATATCCAGCGCGCGGCGGACAATGCCCGGCAGCAGTTCCAACACGCCGGACTCTTTCATTACATAGTCCAGCGCGCCTTGTTTCATGATCTCGACCGCAGTGCGTTCGTCACCGTGCCCGGTGATGACGATGAAGGGAACTTCGCGCTTCAGTTTGCGCAGCCGTTCGATGAGCTCCGGCGCGGGCAGGTCGGCGAGTTTGAGGTCGAGCAGCAGCAGATCGGCACGTTCCCTGGAAAGCCAATCGAGCGCCAGTTCGCCCGTCTCGAATCCCTCCACCTGATAGCCTTCCCGGCGCAACACATCCACCATAAGGAAGAGCAGTCCTTCCTCGTCGTCGGCCACGACGATCCTGGGTATGGCGGCTCGGCTGGGATCCGTCACGTCGAGGCTAGCGTTGCACGTGGGGGACTTTCACCCGGGAAAAGAACCCTCCGAGTTGCGCCATGGCCTCGGCGAACTGCTCGAAGGAAACCGGCTTGTGAATATAGACGTTACAGCCGAGCGCGTGGCAGCGATCCACTTCGCGGGGGTCTTCCGTTGTCGTCAGCATGATGACGGGAAGACTGCGCAGCTTGGGGTCTTCCTTGATCTTCTGCAGCGCGGTCACGCCATCGACTTTCGGCATCCGAATGTCGAGGAGGAGCAGATAACTCTGACCGTCTTCGAACCGGGGTTTCGCGGTGTGTCCGAAAAGGAAATCGAGCAGTTCCTGTCCGTCGCTGAAACGGAGAAAGGTCGTATCGATTCCGCCGCGCCGAAGGTTGTCCTCGATGAGGAAAGCATGCCCATCGTCATCGTCGGCGATGAGTATGGTGGGAAGGGTGGTCATACAAACCCCAATTCTACCGCCCGGGGGGTTCCTAGGCAAGACCTGGCAGCGAAACAAAAAAGGTCGTGCCTTCTCCGGAATTTGATTCCACCCAGATGCGTCCGTGCTGACGCTCGAGAATGCGCTGAGCGATGGTCAACCCCATGCCTTCTCCGGACGTTTTCTTGGGATCGAGTCGATGGAACAGCTCGAATACCTTGGGCTGATGCTCTGGCGCGATACCTATCCCATTGTCTCGCACCGCATAGATGGCCTGGCCATTTTCGGTGTGGCCCGAGATGGAGATGTGGCAAGGGCGCGACGGATCGCGATATTTGAGCGCGTTGTCGAGAAGGTTGGAAAAAACCTGCCCGGTCAGCGTGGGGTCGCCCTGGCAGTCGGGTAATGCGCCGACCTCGACCGCCGCGCCCGCCTCATCGATCTGGAACTTCGCTGCCTGAATGGCGCCATGCAGCACCTTCTCCATCAGCAGCGGCTGGATTTGCAGCGCCACCCGGCCGAGGCGCGAGAAACGCAGGAACCCGGCAAGCAGGAGGTCCATCTTTTTCACGCCCGCGTCGATGAAACGCAACGCTCGCGGGATGTCGGTGGAAAGCGCCTGGGCAATTACCCGATCCTGCTCGGCCGCGCCTGCCAGCTTTTCTTTCAGTTGATCGCACGCTCGTGACAGGGCGTTGCCGAAGCCTTGCACATTTAGCAGCGGCGAGCGCAGGTCGTGCGAGACGACATAGACGATGGTTTCGAGTTCCTTGTTCTTCGCCTGAAGTTCCTCGGCGAAGTATTTGAGCTGCAACTCGTCCTGTTTGCGTTGGGTGATGTCGGTCCGAATCGCGATGTATTGCCGCGGTTTTCCATTCGGTCCCAGAAAAGGGAAAATCGTGGTGTCCACCCAGTAATAAGTGCCGTCTTTCGCGCGGTTTTTGATTTCGCCTTTCCACACTTCGCCACTGGCGATGGTCTTCCAAAGGGTCGTGAAAAACGCCTTGGGATGATAGCCGGAATTAATGATGCGGTGGTCCTGCCCGATCAGTTCTTCGCGCGAGTATTTCGACAGCTCGCAGAACTTTTCGTTCACATAGGTGATCCGCCCGGCTGCATCGGTGATGGCCACGATCGAGTGCGCATCGAGCGCCGCTTTGATTTCGGTCAGCTCGCGAAGCGCCTCGGTGGCCTCCGTGGGTGTCCCGCTCCTGGTTTGGTCGCCCGAACGAATCTTACCGACAAGTCCGGCCAGAGCACGGGAAAGTCGGGCCGCGTCGTCATCGCCGTCGAAGACCAGCGCGTCATCGAGCTCGCCGCTGGCGATGCGAGAGGCATTGTCGGCAAGTCGGGCGAGGCGGTCGGGCATGCGCGCTTTCTTGTTTTCAAGGGGAGAAGGGGTCAAGTCTTTCTGAGCGCTCACGCCGCCTGTTCCATGGGCAGATGCTCGCGGTAGGCCGTGGGCGCTTCGCCCACCAGCTTGCGGAAGACACGATTAAAATGCGTGAGGGATTGGAAACCGCACTCGAAGGCGACTTCACTGATCCGCGCATGCGGGTTGAGCAGCATCTCCTTCGCTTTCTCGATGCGCACCCGCCCGAGATAGTTCGTGAAGCTGATGCCGGTCGCTTTTTTGAACTGCTTGCAGAAGTAAAAGGTGCTCATATGCACGGCACGGGCGACGGTCTCGAGGGAGAGATCTTCCGCGTGATGCTGGGAGATGAATTCGCGCGCCTTGGTGATGTTCGGGGCCTCCGCGTGCTCCGTGCGGAAAACGACCTGATTCGCGACGATGGACAGGTGCTGCGCGAAGACTCGCAGCAATTGCAGGACGGATTCGTATTGTTTCGGGGAAACGACGCGGGAGCGAAAATAAGCTGCGCGCATCTCCGCCAGATCGCCCTTGAGGCCCATCTCGACGATCTGCCGGGTGACGCGAGCCCAGTGGCGCTCGTTGGGAGCTTGCAGCAGCACTTCTCCGGTGCGGAGGAAGCCGATGAGATTTTCGCCGACATGGAGCGGAATGGCGGACTCGCACAGCCCGGCAAAGCACGTAACCGTCTTCGGTTCGCTCTGTGCCGTTTGCGCGAGTTCATGCTGGGTTTGCAGGCAGGAGGCGCAGGCCTTGTTCTGCTTCGCCATGAGCGCACAGAAGGGGTTTTCGTGCCGGCGGCGGTGATGGGCGAGCTGGATGTCGTCCACCGGGCTCAAGGAGAGAGGCAGGCCGGTGGCCTCGCCAAAGGCACGCTCGTAGTCCTTAAATATTTGTGAACTGCTTAGTGGTTTGAGGAGAGATTGATGAGGTGTGGTGTTCATGGTCTTCGGTGTTGGTTCGGTTGGTCAGGCGGCGAGAGTGGCGAGCGCGGCGAGAGTCGGCTGGAGTCGGAAGGTGGAGACCGACGTTTCAGGGGCTTTCCTCCGCACCTGACCCGTCCGGGAAGCGGCGAGAGGGCAATGAGCGAAAAAACCTACCCCGGCGCTTTCCGCGATGCCGCGGAGGTAATGCCGGATGGCTCCGGTATGCCGGGCGACGCTCCGCACCGGATCGAACAGGGCGACGAGACAGGCCCCACGAGCCGCCGCGCTTTTCAGCCAGCACTCCAGCCAATGTTTGGTGGATTGTGCCAGATTCTCATGGCCCGGGAGGGAGACGATCATGAAGTCGCATCCCTCGGCTTCGAAAGTGGCGGCGGCCGCCAGGGGCTCGACTTCGAGCATTTCGCAGCGCCACAGGGTAAAGCTGGCTTCGACGCCCATTTTGTTGACCAGGGAATCGGCAAACCGCTTCGCGCGGGTGCCGGTTTCAAAGTCGGAATAGAGCAGGCAAATGTGGGAACCCATCGGGGGGAGGGACCCGGTCTGGAGTTGTTGGGTGGTGGAGTTCATTGGGTCGTCGACTGGCGCGATCTTATGGTTTTCCCCATTTCCAACCAGTTGGCCGCTTTCCCATGCGTGGCCGGGTAATGGGGCCTACGAGGCATAGGAAAACTTCCTATGTCCGGACAAAGAATGGTCGCTTTTCGACAAGGCGCGCGGAGCAGAAAATGCCTCCTGAAGGCATGCTCTCATCGGGTCGGTGAGCTGGGGATCAATCGCCAGCACACGGGCTCTCCGCCGTGGGCCAGGAACTGCCAGCGGGACCACCTGCGGCGGATCAAACCCGCTCCCGCTGGTAAGGAGACATTATGACTGCGTTGGCCAAATGGAACCCGTTCAGGGAATTCGATGACATGCGTCATCGGTTGACGACGTTCTTCGGACGGCCCGATCGCCTGTGGGCGGGCGAGGAGCCCTTTACTACGGAAGGTTGGGCGCCTCCGGTCGATGTCACCGAGGACGAAAAGGAGTATCTCATCAAGGCGGAGTTGCCTGAGATGAAGAAAGAGGAGGTGAAGGTCACCGTGGAAAACGGCATGTTGCGGATCGCCGGCGAGCGGAAGTTCGAGAAGGAGGAAAAGAAACAGAAAGTGCACCGTATCGAGCGCGCTTATGGCGCTTTCGAGCGGTGTTTTACCCTCCCCGAGGGCACCGAAGCGGCGAAGGTGGCGGCGGAATATAAGGACGGTTTGCTGACCGTGCATCTGCCCAAGGGCAAGACGGTGGAACCGGCCCCCGTGACGGTTGCGGTGACGTAACCAGGAATCCAAGGGAAGGGCGGGCGTCCCAGTCGCCCGCCCCGAATTTTTCATGGAACATCTCAACTCTATCAGCGAAATCATCGGAACCCTCGAAGACCGGGAGGGCGAGGTGCAGGTCTGCGCGACGGCTGACACGTTCTACGATGCGGCGGAGGAAAGAGTGATCGTCGAACTCGGGGCTCTCGCGCGTCATGTGACGGCGTCCGGAGGTGACGGCACCCCGGTGCCGGAGCCGTGGATGCCCAAAGGCCAGCGGGTGAGCGAACACCTCCCGCGCAGTGAGGCGACGGATTTCACGAAGGATGTCTTTCATGGCTGGGTCAGGACGGTCCGGGAGGCGGTGCCGGGCCGAATGCATTTACTATGACTGCGACCGATCACATTCCTTACCGAGCCGCTGCCCCGAGTGCCTGGCATCAAATGCCCGAAGCCGATGTGCTGGCCCGGATGCATTCCACCAAACAGGGGCTCACCGCTGCCGACGCGGCGAAGCGGCTCGCGGTGCACGGACCGAATAAACTCCGTGAGCCTCCGCCGATCAGCCGGTGGCGCATTCTCATCCACCAGTTCAATGACTTGATGGTCTGGATTCTCATCGCTGCGGCGATCGTCTCCGGACTCCTTGGCGAAGTGGCCGATGCCATCGCCATCATCGCCATCGTCGTGCTGAATGCGGTCGTGGGCTACTATCAGGAATTTAGCGCCGAGCGTTCCATTGCGGCGTTGAAAAAGCTCACGGCGCCTCGCGCGCGGGTGCGGCGTGGCGGGCATGTCGCCGTCGTTCCCGCTGCCGACGTGGTGCAGGGGGATATCCTGGATTTCGAGCCGGGCGATCTCGTGGCGGCCGACGCGCGGCTGCTGCGCGCCGCTTCTCTCCTGTGCGCCGAAGCCGCGCTCACCGGCGAATCCGGTGCCGTATCCAAAACTGCGGCGACCCTCAATGAGCCGGATACGCCTCTCGCCGATCGCACGAACATGATGTTCATGGGCACGAGCGTGGTGGGAGGAAAGGGCCGGGCCGTGGTGGTGGCCACGGGCATGGCGACCGAGATCGGAAAAATTGCGGCGTTGATGGAAACGCCGAAGGACGAAAAGACGCCGCTGCAACAACGCCTGGAAGTATTCGGTCGTTTCCTCGTGTGGATCGCGCTCGGTATCGTCGCCGAGCTGTTCCTCCTCGGACTCATCCGCGGCATGCCGTTTTTCGAGATTTTCCTCACGGCAGTAAGCCTGGCGGTTGCCGCCGTCCCGGAGGGCCTGCCGGCCATCGTCACCGTCGCTCTGGCGTTGGGAGTCCTGCGCATGTCTCGCCGCCGCGCGCTCGTGCGCCGCCTGCCCGCGGTGGAGACGCTCGGTTCCACGAATGTCATCTGCACCGACAAGACCGGCACGCTGACGACCGGCGAAATGACGGTGCGGGCTCTCTATGTGGCGGGGCAGGTCTTTGAGGTGACCGGCAATGGCTATGCGCCCACGGGTGAAGTGCGTTTCGAAGGAAAGGCCTCCGATGCCCGGCACGCCGCACCGTTGCTCGAGCTGGCCAGCGTGCTCATCGGGTGCAACGACGCGCATCTCGTCGTGGAAGAAAACGTCTGGAAAGTCATCGGCGACCCGACCGAAGGGGCGATGCTTTCCGCCGGGCACAAAGCTGGTGCCAGCAAGGAGCGCCTCGAACGCGACATGCCGAAGCATCACGAAATCCCGTTCGATTCCGACCGCAAGCAACGCACCGTCGTGCGTCTGCTGCCGAACGGGTGTTTGCGAGCCTTCGTGAACGGCGCGCCGGAAGTGCTGCTCGATCAATGCACACGCATCTACACGGAATCCGGGGTCCGTCTCATCCGCGAGGAAGATCGCGTGGAAATCGCCGGCCAGAACGCCGCGTTTGCCCGGCAGGCTTTGCGTGTGATTGGGTCCGCCTATCGCGACCTTGACCCTGCTTCTCCCGAGGCGCTTACCGCGCCGGCAGTCGAGCGCGACCTGATTTTCGTCGGCCTTGCGGGCATGTATGACCCGCCGCGACCCGATGCCAGGGTGGCCGTCGCTCATTGCCAGAAAGCCGGGGTGCGCGTGGTGATGATTACCGGCGATCAGCCGCACACCGCGATGGCCATCGCTCACGAACTTCACATCGCTCAGGCGGGGGCCAAAATTCTCTCCGGCGTGGAAATCGACCGGCTTGCCGATGACGAGTTCAACAAACTCGTGCCGAAGGTGGCCGTCTATGCCCGTGTCACCGCCGAGCACAAGCTGCGAATTGTCCGAGCGTGGAAAGCCCACGGCGCGGTAGTCGCCATGACGGGTGACGGCGTCAATGATGCCCCGGCGATCAAAGGTGCCGACATCGGTATCGCGATGGGACGCTCCGGCACCGAGGTCACACGACAGGTGGCCGACATGATCGTAACCGACGACAATTTTGCCAGCATCGCTGCCGCCGTGGAGCAGGGGAGAGGCATTTACGATAACATCCGCAAGACGCTGCAATATCTCCTCGCTGGTAACTGCGCGGAGTTGCTGCTGATGATCGTGTGCATCATGGCCGGTTGGCCCGCTCCGCTTCTGCCGATCCATCTGCTCTGGATCAATCTTGTAACCGACGGATTTCCCGCCATCTGCCTCGCCACCGAGCCGCTCGATCCGGATGTGATGAAACAGCCGCCTCGCCCGCGCAACGAGCGCATCACCGACCGCGGCTTTTTCCCCATGCTAGCTTGCGCCGGCGTTCTGGGCGCGATGGTGGCATTCGCCGCCTACGCGATCATGCTCCCACTCGCGGGTGTGGAAATGGCGCGCACCTACGCGTTCACTTCACTTGTCTTTTCCGAATTACTCAAAGCCCTCGCTTTCCGGAGCGAAACGAAACCCCTGTGGCGCATTCCGCTGGCGACGAATTTGAGCCTGCTGCTGGTGATCGTGATGACCATGACGATTCAGTTTGTCGGCATCGAGTGGCCGCTGCTGGCGGGCCTGTTGAAAACGAAGCTCCTGCCGTTTGATCACTGCCTAATTCTCTTCGCTACATCCTTAATTCCTGTCGTCGGAGTCGAAGTGGTGAAGTGGCTGCGGCGGCGCTAACGGTTCAGCAGATTCGCGGCAGTTGCTCCCCACTGAGCAGGTCGAGAATGCGCGTGGCTCCGATCGTGCTTCGCACCGTCACGAAGCCTTTAGTCGAGCCGACCGTCCCAATCTGGCAGGCGCCTTCAGTGACCGGATGTCGGCGCAGGATCTCAAGCGCGGCTCTGGCCTGCACTGCCGGCACGAAGGCGATGAACCGGCCTTCATTGGCTACGTATGACGGATCGAGCCCCAGAATCTCACACGCTCCTCGCACTTCCTCCCGCACCGGGATGGCGCCTTCCTCCACCTCGATGGACAGCTCCGCGACGGACGAAATTTCATTCAGTCCGCTCGCCAGTCCGCCACGCGTCAGGTCGCGCAGGCAATGCACCTCGATTCCGTTTTGGAGCAGTGCCAGCACCGGTGACACCAACGGCGCGCAATCGCTTTCAATCGTGCTTTCGAATTGCAACCCCTCGCGCACTGACATGATCGCCATGCCGTGTCTGCCCACGTCGCCACTGAGCAGGACGGCATCACCCGGTCGCACGCTGGACGGTGCGATGGTCATGGCATGCTCGACCACACCGATGCCGGCGGTGTTGATGAAAAGGCCATCGCCTTTTCCCTTGTCCACGACCTTCGTATCTCCTGTCACGATTTCGACTTTAGCCGCGGACGCTGCCGCTCGCATCGATTCGATGACGCGTTTTAGCGACTCCATCGCGAGACCTTCCTCAATGATGAAGCTCGCACTGAGCCACTGGGGCTGCGCGCCGCACATCGCGAGGTCGTTGATCGTGCCGTTCACCGCGAGCGTTCCGATATCGCCACCGGGGAAAAACAGCGGTCGCACCACATAGGAGTCGCTGGTGAAGGCGAGCCTTTGGCGCCCCACTTCCACGACCGCGCCGTCGTGCTGCGACGCGAGAAGCGGGTTGTGAAACGCCGGGCGAATCAGCCGATCCAGGAGGTCTTGCATCAGCCGCCCGCCACCGCCGTGGGCGAGCATGATCTGTGCGTGATCGCGCAGTGGATTGGGGCAACTCGTGAGGAATTTCATCGGGCGTAGCGATAATACGCCGCGCACGCCCCTTCACTCGAAACCATTGTGGCGCCGAGCGGATGATCGGGGGTGCAGGTGCGGCCGAAGGCCGCGCACTCGCGAGGCTTCCTGATGCCTTGGAGAATCAGCCCGCTGATGCACTCGCGCGGCTCTTCGACCACGCGATCTGCGATGCCGAATCGCCGCTCCGCATCGAACTCGGTGAACTCACCGCGCAGGCACAGCCCACTCCGCGCGATTTCGCCGACACCGCGCCATTTTCGTGCCGTGACCTGAAATACTTGGCTGACGAGCCGTTGGGCAGCCACGTTGCCTTCGCGCCGCACGGACCGCGCATATTGGTTTTCCACCTCCGCCCGGCCAGCCTCGAGCTGGCGAACACACATCAGCGTGCCTTGCAAAATGTCCACGGGCTCAAACCCGGTCACCACGATCGGCACGCGATGTTTCTCCGCCAGCGGCAAATACTCTTCGAACCCTACTACGGTGCACACATGCCCCGCCGCCAGAAATGCCTGCACGCGATTTTCGGGAGACGAAAGAATCGCTTCGATGGCCGGAGGCACCAGCACGTGCGAGACAAGGATCGAGAAATTGCGCACCTTCTCCTGCGCTGCCTGCCAGACCGCCATCGCATTGGCCGGCGCTGTGGTTTCGAATCCCACCGCAAAAAACACCACCTCGCGCGCGGGATTTTCTTTGGCGATGCGCACCGCATCCAGCGGCGAATAAACCACCCGCACCTCACCGCCCGCCGCCTTCACGGCAAAGAGATCGCGTTGCGACCCCGGCACGCGCAGCATGTCGCCGAACGAACAAAAAATCACCCCCGGCCTCGCCGCGATCTCGATGGCTTTGTCGATTAACTCGAGCGGCGTAACGCATACTGGACAACCCGGACCGTGCACGAGTTCGACTTCTTTCGGCAGCAGTTGATCGATCCCGAACTTCACAATGGCATGCGTCTGCCCGCCGCACACCTCCATGATCGTCCACGGCCTGGTGACGGTCTGGCGGATCGCATCGGCCAGGCGCCGGGCGGCATCGGCATCGCGATATTCATCGAGGAAACGCATGGGACTGCTCACATATTCTCTGCCGACGCGTTGCCAAGCCCCCATTGAAATTGCTGTTTTGCTGACCGACTCGTTACGCACAAAGCGATCGCCAATTTTGACGGAGAGCTGGAACGGGTTACGCTCCCCGGAATCAATAGACCTCCGCAATGAATTGCAGCACTCCCAACCTATCCACCCGTCGAGTCGGGGTGCTTTTGCTGGTAAGTTGGCTGTGTGCGATCCCGGGGCTTCTTCCCGGTATCCTGGCGACACTGGCGTGGTGTGAGGGCTCGCACGGAGTCGAGGTCGGCTTTTTTAATGAGAACGTTTCCGTCGTCCTGACTCACCATGCCGATGGAACGAAATGTCACGATGCTATTCATCGTCATGGAGTGACGGCCCGCCTGATTGCTTCGTTCGCGCAGCCAGATTCCGATGGGCCGGATCATGTGCTCGGATTTGCTGGTGGCGCGCGCACGGAATCGCCTGTGCCGTCGCTTGTGCCGGACCAGCCGATGCTGGCGGCCCTCGCTCCGTGGCTCCAGCCCAAGTCGGCGACGTCGGATTTGGAACACGCGGTGGGGGTGCAGGCGTGGCACGCGCTGGGGAAACCGCCCGCCCATTTGATCGAGATTCGGAGCACGTTGTTGAGAATTTGAGTTTTGCGTAACGGCAAAGCCGAAGGTGTGCGCAGCCCATCGCTGCGTGCCGGCTTTGCGGAAGAACTGGCTGCCCTCGGCGCGCCGCTGGGCCGCGCCGTCGTCCGTGCCCGGACGCCAATTGCCCGCAAAACTCCAACTTCTTTTCTCGATGAAATCCAAGCTTCCCCTCATCGCTGTTTTGGCGATGGCTTTTCACCCGGCGGCCTTCGCTGGCAATGGCCAGCCGACTCTCATCGGCTGGAACAATCTCGGCATGCACTGCATGGACGACGACTATTCGGTCTTCTCGATCCTGCCGCCGTTCAACACCGTGGACGCGCAACTTATCGACGCCACGGGTAAATTAGTTATCTCTCCAGCGGCCTATTCACTTACCTTTGAAGCGGTCGCAGACCCCGATGGCTCGATCAATCGCACCGGGATCGGCAAATCGAATTTCTGGGACTATGCGCTTCCCACTTTCGGTGCTGCGCTCAATCCCGAAGTGGGCCTCACTGGCGTGCGCCTGCCCGGTGCGGCGAACAGCCCGCAAGCGCTAACCTTTGCTTCGTCATTCAATTGGTTTGAAGCGGCGGGAATCCCGATCACGCCGATTGACGATGCCGGGCATTCCAATCCCTATCCCATGCTTCGCCTCACCGCGAAGGATGCGAAGGGAGCCATCCTTGCGACGACGAATATCGTCGTGCCAGTCTCGGGCGAGATGGATTGCCGCGCCTGTCACGGCTCGGGCGCTGGCCCCGCCGCGCGCCCGGCCGCGGGCTGGGTGAACGAATCGCACCCCTCGCGAGACTATCGCCTCAATATTCTCCGCCTCCACGACGAGAAGCAACGCGACAATCCCGCCTTTCAGGCCGCGCTGCTGGCGAATGGATTTTCTCCGCAAGGTCTCTCCGCGACGGTCGGCGAAGGCACGCCGATTCTTTGTGCGAAGTGCCACGCATCCGAAGCGCTTGGCACCGGTGGTGCGCCCGGCACGCCGCCGCTCACGCGAGCCATGCATGGTTTGCATGCCTCGGTCGTGAATCCGGCCAACGGTCTTACGCTCGACTCGGTCGCGAATCGCACCGCGTGTTATACCTGCCATCCGGGCTCTGCGACCCGCTGTCTTCGCGGCGCGATGGGAGCAGCCGTCGCGGCCGATGGTTCCGCCGCGATGCAATGTCAGAGCTGCCACGGCACCATGAGCCAGGTGGGTTCTCCTACGCGGGTGGGCTGGCTGGATGAACCGCAGTGCGGGAATTGCCATACCGGCACGGCCACGCAAAACAACGGAGCCATCCGCTATCTCTCGGCCCTCGACCTCACCGGGCAGCGCCGACAGCCCGTGAACACGACCTTTTCCACCAACGCCGATACGCCCGCCACCGGCGTCTCGCTCTACCGCTTTTCCAAAGGCCACGGCGGGCTGCAATGCAGCGCCTGCCACGGGTCCACACACGCGGAGTTTCCCGCGTCGCACCGCAATGACAATCTGCAAAGCGTCCAGCTTCAAGGCCACGCCGGTGTCCTGACCGATTGCACCGCCTGCCATGCCTCCATGCCAAACACGACGAATGGCGGCCCGCACGGCCTTCACCCGATCAGCCAGAACTGGGTCGGCAATCACGGGGATCGCGCCCGCTCTATCGGCCTCGCCGTCTGCCAGTCATGTCACGGCGCCGACTATCGCGGCACGGTCCTCTCTCGTGCGCAGGGTGATCGCACCTTCACGACCAAGACCTCCTACGGTTCGCCCAAGCGCTTCTACCGGGGACAGGAAATCGGCTGCTACGAATGCCACAACGGGCCGGGTTCCAGCGATCCCAGCACGCGCACCCGGCCGGTCGTTAGCAATGCCGCGCTCGATGTTCCCACGGGCCAGAGCGGTTCACTGACGCTGAATGCTACCGGCACAGGATCGAAAATTCGCATCGTGCGCCAGCCTGCGCACGGTTCCGTGGCCTTGTCCGGTTTCGTCGCCACTTATCTCCCGGAGGAGGGATTCGTCGGGCCGGATAGCTTCGTCTTCACCGCCAGCGATGCCAGCAGCTACGTGGATGCAGCCACGCCCGCGACGGTCACCGTCACGGTGGGTGATCCCGCCAGCTTGGCCGACTTGGATCGAGACGGCGATGGCCTGAGCGATATCGTCGAGTATGCCCTCGGGTTGTCTCCGGACTTCCCGTCCACCAATTCTGCGGCTGCGCCCATGCTCGAGGCCGCGGGCGGCCAGACCTATCTCACGCTCAGCCTGAGCCGGTCCGCCCCACCGCCGGATGTCACCCTCTCTGCCGAAGTTTCCAGCGATCTTACCACCTGGCAGCCGGCCACCGTCGTCACGAACACCAATTCCCAGTTCAAGGTTCGCGATACCGTTCCGATGAGCGGCAACGCCAAGCGATTCATACGCTTGCGAGTCAGCAGATAAACTTCGTTAAACTCGACGCGGTTCGTTCAAGACTTCTGGATGGATCGGTGCGTTGCGATGGCGCGCATGTATTGCGCACGTTCGAACATGCTCGGGTCGGGGCAGTTTTTCTGGCTCATGCTGCCTTTGAGTTGTTCCACGGATTCGTATTCGTGCGCATCCATCCATTCCCGCATTTCATGTTCGATGACCCGCAAGTGCTCGATGCCTTTGCGCAAGAGCACTGAGCAGAGCATCGTCACATCCGCACCGGCCATGAGCATCTTGAGCACATCCAGGCCGCGGTGAATCCCGCTAGTGGCTGCAAAGTCGCAATCGATCCGGCCGTGCAGCATGGCGATCCAGCGGAGCGGCAGTCGCATATCGCCCGGCGTGCTGAGATGCACGGTCGGATTCACCGTCAGCGCCGCCAGATCGATGTCCGGCTGGAAAAAGCGATTAAAAAGCACGAGCCCATCCGCGCCGTGACTCACCAGCCGCTGCGCGAAGTTGCCGAGATTTGTAAAATAAGGGCTCAGCTTCACCGAGACTGGAATTTTAACCTGCGCCTTCACCGCGGCGAGGATGGAGAGGTAATCCATTTCAATCTCATCTGCCACGACTTCCGGATTGCTGGGGATGGAATAGATATTCAGCTCCAGCGCATCGGCGCCGGCCTTTTCGATGGCGCGGGCAAACGTCGTCCAGCCGCCGAAGCTAGATCCATTCAAACTGGCGATGATCGGAATTTTCAGGGCCGCCCGCGCTTTTTCCAAGTTGGCCAGATAACGATCGGGCGCATAAGTGAACTCTTCCGGCTCGGGAAAATAGCTAACCGCTTCACTGTGGCTCTCCGAGCCTTCGGTAAGGTGATGATGCAGGGTTTGCGTTTCCAGCCGGATTTGCTCTTCAAAAAGAGAGTGAAAGACGATCGCCGCCGCGCCCGCATCCTCCATGCGTTTGAGGTTGTCGAGGTCCTCGGACAGCGGCGACGCGGATGGAACCAGAGGGGTCCGGAGATCCAGACCCAGATAGGTGGTGCGTAGATTCATAGGACTGGTGCGGTGGAGGCTTCTGTCCTGGGAGCGAGCGTGCGACGAGCGAGGTATTCGTAAAGCGCGCGGCGCGTGTCGATATCGTGCTGGGCTTGCTCAAAAACCTTTTTCGCCTCGTTCGGGTGGCTGTGTTCGAGCAGGCGGAAGCGGTTTTCCAGATGCAGGTATTCGCCGACTTTGTTTTTCGGGGAGGGAGAGTCGAGCTGGAGGGGATTTTCGCCGCTGTCGCCGCGGCGAGGGTCGAACCGGTAAAGCAGCCACTGCCCGGATCGCACGGCAGCGAGTTGGTCCTGCATGCCGGTGGTGAGGTTGATGCCGTGAGCGATGCAATGGCAGTAGGCGATGATCAGCGCCGGGCCGTCGTAGCTTTCTGCCTCGAGGAAGGCCCGCAAGGTGTGCTCGTCGCGTGCACCCATCGCTACCGAGGCGACATAGACATTGCCGTAAGTCATCGCCATGAGCCCGAGATCCTTTTTGCCGGCCCGTTTGCCGCCGGCGGCGAACTTGGCTACGGCTCCGCGCGGGGTCGCCTTGGAGCATTGACCGCCGGTGTTGGAGTAAACCTCTGTATCGAGCACGAGCACCTTTACGTTCGCACCGCTTGCGAGGACGTGGTCGAGCCCGCCGTAGCCGATGTCATAGGCCCAGCCGTCGCCGCCGACGATCCATACGCTTTTGCGGACAAACAGATCCGTGACGGACAGCAGGCGGCGCGCGTCGTCGGTCCCGAGTGCCTCCAGGCGCCGCTTCAACTCCGTCACGCGTTCGCGCTGATCATAGATATCGGCTTCGTCGATCTGCGGCGCGGCGAGAACTTCGTCCGCGAGATCACCGCCGATCTGTTCACCGACCTTCTTCAGTAGCTCGCTGGCAAATTCGCGTTGTTTGTTCAGCGACACCCGGAAGCCGAGGCCGAACTCGGCGTTGTCTTCGAAGAGCGAATTTGCCCAGGCAGGTCCGCGCCCCTGGCTATCGACGCTCCATGGCGTCGTCGGCAGGTTGCCACCATAGATCGAGGAGCAGCCGGTGGCGTTCGCGACCAGGAGCCGGTCGCCGAACAATTGCGTGAGCAGCTTGAGATACGGGGTCTCGCCGCACCCGCCGCACGCTCCGGAGAACTCGAATAATGGTTGCTGCAATTGCTGCTGCCGGACGTGGTCCAGTTCGATCTCCCGGCGGTCGAGGTCGGGAATCGAGAGGAAGAAATCCCAGTTGGTTTTCTCCGCTTCGCGTAGCCCCGGTTGGGGGCGCATGTTGATCGCCTTCAGCCGCGCTTCGCGTTTGTTGCGCACCGGGCACACGTCCACGCAGACCCCGCAGCCGGTGCAATCTTCCGGCGCGACCTGGAGCGTGAACTTCCGTCCCTGCCATGCGGGCAGGCGCGCGTCGTGGGACTTGAACGTGGACGGCGCCCCGTTCAACAAATCTGGATCGAACACTTTCGCCCGGATGACCGCGTGCGGGCACACCATCACACATTTCGCGCACTGGATGCAGATGTCGGGATCCCAGACCGGAATCTCCGCGGCGAGATTGCGCTTCTCCCATCGCGAGGTTCCGGTCGGATAGGTCCCGTCGCACGGCAGCGCGCTCACCGGCAGTTCGTCGCCGCGACCGGCAATGATAGGGGCGGTGACCTTCCGAACAAAGGTCGGTGCATCGTCCGGCACCAAAGGCTGCGGCGCGAACTCGCTGCCGATCCCGGTCGGAATAGGAACCTCATGCAAATGGGCCAGCGTTTCGTCCACCGCGGCGAGATTCATCTTGACGATCGCCTCGCCCTTTTTCGCGTAAGCCTTACGAATGGAATCCTTGATCGCCGCGAGCGCTTCATCACGGGGTAGCGCGCCGGAGAGCGCGAAGAAGCAGACCTGCATGACGGTATTGATGCGGCCACCCATCCCGGCAGCGAGTGCGACCGCCGCCGCGTCGATCACGTAGAGCTTTAGCCCTTTGGCCTGGACCGTTCGCTGAATCGTTTCTGGGAGCCGTTTCCAAATCTGCTCTGGAGGAAAAGGGGTATTCAGCAGGAAGATGGCGCCTGGCGCGGCGCGTTCGAGCACATCCATCCGCTCGAGGAAGATCGGTTGATGACAGGCGACAAACTGCGCCTGTGTGATGAGGTAGCTGGATCGAATCGGTCGGGAGCCGAAGCGCAGGTGTGAGACCGTTGTGGCTCCGGCTTTTTTGGAATCGTAAACGAAATAGCCCTGCGCACAGTGGTCGGTGTTCTCGCCGATGATTTTGATCGTTTCCTTGTTCGCGCCCACCGTGCCGTCCGAGCCGAGTCCGTAAAAGACTGCGCGGACCACCTCGGGAGGCTCGATCGAAAGCGCCGGGTCGAATTCGAGACTCGTGCCGCTCACGTCGTCGCGAATGCCAATGGTGAAGTGGTTTCGCGGCGGCGAGGCTCGCAGGTTCTCGAAGACCGTGCGAATCATCGCCGGGGTGAATTCTTTCGACGACAACCCATAGCGCCCGCCAACGACGCGAGGCTCTGTCCAGCCCGCTTCGTGCATGGCGTTCACGCAGTCGAGGTAGAGTGGTTCGCCGGCGCTGCCCGGCTCCTTGGTGCGATCCAGCACCGCGATTGATTTCACCGTTCGCGGCAGGGCACGCACCAAGGCCTGTGCGTCAAAGGGGCGGTAAAGCCGCACTTTTAGAACACCGACCTTTTCTCCCTTTTGGAGCATCCAATCGACGGTTTCGTGTGCAGCCTCGCCGCCGGAACCCATCAGCACCAGCACGTGCTCGGCGTCATCCGCTCCGTGATAGTCGAACACGCGATATCGCCGCCCGGTCAGGTCTCCAAAACGATCCATCAATCGCTGCACTACTGCCGGACACGCCGTGTAAAACGGGTTCACCGTCTCTCTCGCTTGGAAATACACATCCGGATTTTGCGCCGTGCCGCGCAGCACGGGGTGATCGGGCGACAAAGCGCGCGCCCGGTGCTCACGAATCCGCTCTTCGTCGATCATCGCCCGCAGCACCTCGTCCGGTAGCAGCGCGATCTTGGCGATCTCGTGCGAGGTCCGGAACCCGTCGAAGAAATGTAGAAACGGAATCCGGGACTCGAGTGTCGCGGCCGTGGCGATGAGGGCGAAATCCTGCGCTTCCTGCACACTGCCGGCGCACAGCAGGGCGAAGCCGGTGCCGCGTGCCGCCATCACATCGCTATGGTCACCGAAAATGGACAACGCCTGCGCCGCGAGAGAGCGTGCCGCCACGTGAATCACGCAGGGTGTCAATTCGCCCGCGATCTTGAACATGTTCGGCAGCATCAGCAGCAGGCCCTGCGAGGCCGTGAACGTGGTGGCGAGGGCGCCGGTCTGCAAAGCACCGTGAATGGCTCCAGCGGCCCCGCCTTCGCTTTGCATTTCGATGATCGCCGGCACTGTGCCCCAGAGGTTCTCCCGTTTCGCGGCGGCCCACCCATCCGCCCATTCACCCATCGGAGTGGCCGGCGTGATGGGGTAGAGAGCGATGACCTCGTTCAATTTGTAAGCGATGCGTGCGACAGCTTCATTGCCGTCGATAGTGGCGATGGATGGCGAGGACATGGCTCCGGATGGCTGCATCAATCTCGCCAGTCGGAACTGAACTGGCTCGTCCTCTCCTGTTCAATGCCTCTCCTTTCTTGCCTGCCGGCGTTGCTCCTGGAGTGAATGGCCCTTAGATAAGGGAGGATATCGCGGATCCATTGCGATGGGGGGGAGGTCGTCAAATTGATGCCGTGGACGCGTGAGCAGTTGATCGCTTTGGGGCCGTCTTGAATGGAAAGAACTGGTGGCCTCGAAATTGACATCATTCCCTATTTTTCGCCCCACGGCTTTTTCATTTTCATTACCCCTTCCGCCCGGAAGGTTTCTGCGCATGCCATGATCGGCAAATAGTGTGTTTATTGTGTCTGTTCGTGGGGAACGGGTGGACGGTGGAAGGTGGATCGTTGATGGTTTCAGGATGCACGCTGCGCGTGTGGGGGGAATGGGTTGGATTACCTCTGGGGGCGAATGCGGGCTCCTTGGCGGCTCGACGCCCCCGTCGCTTTGGTCATGGCTCCGATCTTCGTCCCGAGGGGGCGAATCTCCAAACCGTCCATACCGACCGTTCCGTGGGTTCCGTTTTTTTGGATGCCGGCAGGGTGAACCTGCGTGGCGTGCCTCAGGCCCTTACCCGGTGCAAATCCGTAACGAGGATCCACCGCAAACGGACGCGAATGAATCACGCCGGAGGGTTCAGCAACCGCGGTTCAATCCACCCTGCCCGCAACGTTCATCCCTCCATTCGCGTCGGTTCAAACATCGGCGTCCAATTCGGCATCTCTTTCCAAGCCCATTCCCGCTCTTCTCTCAGCGCCTTTTATCACGAAAAACCATCTTATCTAAGTGCCATTCACTCCTGGAGTTCTTCCAGTTCGCCGATTTCCCGCAGGTAATCGAACACTCGATGCGCTTCCACCTCGTCGAGAATGCTAATCGCGAAACCGACATGGACGATGGCGTAGTCGCCAGCTTTCGCCTCCGGGACATAAGCCAGGCTCACCTCCTTCACGATACCGCCAAAACTGACGCGGCCCATGCGAAGCAGGGGATCATCGTCGCGAACGCTCAGGATTTGTCCGGGAATGGCGAGGCACATGGAGCAGCGTTTACTGTGGCAGATTCGCCCTATCTGCCAAGGCGCCGCTGGCGGCGAAGATCTGGCCGAGAGCGATGCCTCCGTCATTGGGCGGCACGCGCCGATGCCAGCATGGTGTGAACTCCTCCTCTCGCAGCCGACGGATCGCTCGCTCGGTGAGATACTGGTTTTGAAAGCATCCCCCGCTCAGCACCACGCGAGATTCGCCGGCCCGGTGAGCGACGGCGATCATCGCCTCGACCAACCCGTTGTGAAACTTCGCGGAAATTTCCCCCGCGCTCCGTTTGCAGCGAAGATCGATCAAAACCGCGCGCAGCGCCGGTTCCCAATCGATTACACCATCCGGGCGCAAAGGCATCTCATAGCCTTCGTCCGATGCTGGGTCGCCAACGGCAAACTCCAGTTCCATCGCGGCCTGGCCTTCGAATGTCGCCACGTGCCTGAGCCCGAGCAGCGAAGCCACGGCGTCGAAAAGCCGGCCCGCGCTCGACGTCAGCGGGGAATTCAGGTCAGAGGAGAGCATCTGCTTCAACGGCCCCTTTTCCTCACCAGTGAAAGCGTCGAACGGAGCCATGCCACGCTGCTGAAATAGTGCCTCACCGAATATTTCGTGCAGGACGCCGACCGCACTGCGCCGCGGTTCCCGTGCTGCTTTCTCCCCCCCCGGTAGGCGAAAAGTCCGCAAGTGCCCCAGTCGTGCGAACCCGTTTTCCGTGATGCGCAAAAATTCCCCGCCCCAGATGGTCCCGTCGCTCCCGTAGCCGCTGCCGTCCCACGCGATTCCGAGCACCGGCGGAGTGAGGTGATGTTCCGCCATGCACGAGAGAATATGCGCGCAGTGATGCTGCAGCGTGACGATCGGCGCTTCAAACTCCGAAGCGAGCCGCGAGACCGTGTAGTCGGGATGCTCGTCTGTGACGATCTTTCGGGGCCGCAGACGATATATACGCTGTAGATCGCCTACCGCCTGCCGCAGGACTTTCACCGCGCCCGGGGTGCCGAGATCGCCGATGTGCTGGCTTACAAAAGCATCGTTTCCCGAGGCGAGAGCGAACGTGTTCTTGAGTTGCCCGCCCAGCGCCAGCGTCGGTGGGATTGTATTGGCGAGTTGGACTGGCAGCGGTGCGAAACCACGTGCGCGGCGAAGCATTATCTCGCGCCCGGCCATCACACGCATCACCGAGTCATCGATGGGCCGAACGATGGGCCGGTCATGCACGAGAAAAAAGTCTGCGATCGCTGGGAGACACTGCTGCGCCTCCTGCTCGTCGAAGCAGATTGGTTCGTCGGATCGATTGCCGCTGGTCGCTACCACGGGCGATCCGAGTTCACCGAGCAGCAGGTGATGCAGCGGTGTGTAGGGCAGCAGCACTCCGAGGTGTGGGTTTCCCGGCGCCACGGCTTTGGCGATGCCACGTCCCCCCCGACGGCGAAGCAGGACGATGGGCGCTTCGACTGAGGTCAGAAGCTTCTCTTCGAGCGGTGTCGCCTCGCAGAATTCCAGCGTTGCGGTGAGCGAAGGAAACATGACGGCGAATGGTTTCTCTTCCCGATGTTTGCGCCAGCGAAGCCGCCGCACCGCTCGTGGGTTCCTCGCATCGACGAGCAGATGAAAGCCACCGAGCCCTTTGACCGCTACGATCGCACCATCGCGGATGGCCCGCGCAGCCGCGACGAGCGCCGCATCTTTGGTGGCGAGCGTTGCTCCGGCTGGGTTCCAGAAGGCCAGTTGAGGGCCGCATCTGGGACAGGCATTAGGCTGCGCGTGAAAGCGGCGATTCGTCGGGTCTTCGTATTCGCGGCGGCACGCGCGGCACATCGTGAAGTGGTGCATCGACGTATTCGCCCGGTCGTAAGGCAGCGCTTCGATAATGCTGAACCGCGGGCCACAGTGCGTGCAGTTGATGAATGGGTAACGATACCGGCGGTTCGTCGGGTTCCACATTTCTCGCAGGCATGCCGGGCATGTCGCGAGGTCCGGCAGCATGAGCGCGCCGGGAGCTTCCCCAGAATCGCTCCTGCGGATTTCAAAGCCGGTTGTGTTCGCGGCTGGCTGGCTTCGCGCGTTCACGCCGTGAATGGAACTGTGGGGTGGGCCATCCGTCCGCAGCCGGGTGCAAAATGTTTCCAGCTCAGCGGGTGATCCTTCGATCTCGATCGTCACGCCCTGTGCGGAATTTTGCACCCATCCGCTCAAGCCGAGTTCGTTCGCGAGCCGATAAACAAACGGCCGAAATCCGACTCCCTGCACGGCCCCCCGCACGCGAAGCCGGAGGCGGGCTCTTGCCGAGCCAGCAGCGGCATCGCGCGCGGTTTTCATGCCGGGAACAATCCGTGCATCAATCCTCCACTTCGACGCTGTCGAGGATGATATCCTGAGCCTCCGGATCGTTTTCGTCGGTCAGTGCGATCGCCTCGAGACGGGCACCCTCCGCGATCGTATTTTTCGTTTCTTCCTCGAAGTGCTCGCGAAAGTGCTCGGCGGAAATGTGCGACAGCGCGCCCAGCCGCACCTTCACGCCTACGACCTTGGTCGCGTTTTGCTCGCGCGCGATCGTTTCGATCTTCCGCATCAGGTCATGAATCAGGGACATTTCGTGCATAGTTCGGCAGCGATGGATTGGGCGACTTGTTCGACAGCTATAACGACCTCGGGCGACAAGCCTTGTCCCGAAGAAAAATCGGTTCCTTCCACGCCATAGACGATGAGTTGAGGCGGGAGTTGCCCCAGCGTGCGGGCGAGTTCCACCGCCTCCGCGACGCTGAACGCATGGGTCGAGTAGTGAAAGAAATTCGAGGGAATCGGTTCTTGGCTTGCATCGAGTCGATGCACCGTGCCTGGACGGGCGCCGGAATTGACCGCATCGACAAGAACCACCGTGTGTGCACCGCTCCACGCGTCCATGAGCGAGGCGCCTTCGCCACTGGCCTCTATCACCTGGACCTTGCCATCAAGCAGGTTGCGAAGCTGGCGTGCCACGATCAATCCCGCCCCGTCGTCGCGGCGGAATTCGTTGCCGAGGCCGATGATGAGGGGTGTCTTCATAAGCGAATCTCCGCGCGCCAGTCCATTTCGCCTTCGGTGCGGAGCAGCTTGAAACCGCACTTTCGGCCGACGTGCTGCATGGCGAGGTTGTCGGAGAGAATGTGCGCGGTGATCCGGGCGAGTTTTTCCTCACGCCCGATCTCGACGAGCAAATCGAGCAGCCGCTTGCCGAGCCCTTTTTTTTGCCACGGGTCGCCGATGATGATCGCGAATTCCGCCTCGTCCCGGTGGTGCAGCCGGCTGAGACGACCGACCCCGATGATCTGCTGTTTACTGCCTTTGCCCTGCACCGCGACGAGGGCGATTTCGCGATCGTAGTCGTTGAAGCAAATCCGCCGCAACCGCTCGTGTGCGACACGTTCCTCCAGCCCAATCGCCGAAAAGTAGCGGTAGTGGACGCTCTGCTCGGACAAGGTGTGATGAAAGTCGATCATCAGCGGCTCGTCTTCCGGACGCACCGGACGAATCACCACGGGCGGTCCGCCGCGCAGCTTCCATTTGGTGCAGTATTGGGTCGGGTAGGGGCGGATCGCGAGTGTGGGTAACTCATCTTCCGGCGTCTCGCGCGGGTGGAGAATCACGCGTGCGTCGAGCGCGATGATCTGCTGTTCCGAGACGAGCAGGGGATTGATGTCGATCTCCCTGATCCAGCGCTGCTCCGCCACGAGTTGGCTGAAACTCACGAGCACGTCTTCCAGCGCCGCGAAGTCCACCGGGCGGCGCCCGCGCGTGCCCTGGAGTGCGGTGTAGATCCGCGTCTGTTCGATCAGGCGCCGGGCAAGGGTGGCGTTGAGCGGAGGCAGACCGAGGGCGCGGTCCTTGAACACCTCGACCAGTTGCCCGCCCGTGCCGAAGAGCAGCACGGGGCCAAACTGCGAGTCGATCGAACTGCCGAGGATCAACTCGTAACCCTCGCGCTGAATCATCGGTTGAACCGTAACGCCCAGAAAATCCGCCGCCGGCACGCCTTGGCGGACCTCGCGCCAGGCGCGGCGCACTGCTGTCGCGCCGGTAAGATTCAGCTTCACGCCGCCGACGTCGGTTTTGTGCGTGATCGTTTCGCTGTGCAACTTCAGCACGACAGGTCCGCCGAATTCCGTGGCAATCTTGACCGCTTGCTCTTCGGTGGTGGCGATCCGGGTTGCGACGGTGGGGATGTGGTAGCTCTCGAGGAGTTTCTTCGACTCGAATTCCGTAAGTAACGTCCGCCCTTTTTTCCGTGCCGCGGAGATGAGATTCGTTGCCTGCTTGTGGTCGCGAATCCGCTCTGCGTGGGCCACCAGTTGAGGTGTTTCGTAGAGAGCGTTGAGCTGCCGGCTGTAACGCCACATCGCCGCAAAGGCGCGCGCTGCGGTGTCGGGAAAGGCGAAGGTGGGAATGCCGGCGTCGTTCAGGCTTTTATCGCCTGCGCCGACTTCCGTGCCGCCCATCCAGCTTGCCAGCAGTGGCTTGTCGATCGACCGGGCGAGCCGTGCCAGACCGGTGGCTGTCGCGGCACACTCCGTCATGGCCTGTGGCGTGAGGATGACGAGCACGCCGTCGTTTTTTTCATCGCTCGATACAATTTCGACTGCCTTTGTATAACGCACGGCATCGGCGTCCCCGAGGATGTCCACGGGATTGCCGTGGCTCCAGTGCGCCGGGAGCAGTTCGTTGAATTGCCTGGTGGAGTCGTCGGAGAGCGTGGCGATTTCGCCGCCATCGAGCACCAGTCGATCGGTCGCCAGCGCCGCCGGGCCGCCGGCATTGGTCACGATCGCCAGTCGGGGCCCGCGCGGGCGTGGTTGCTTGGCCAGCACTTCCGCCATGTCGAAAAGTTCCTCGATCGTATTCACGCGCAGCACCCCTGCGCGGCGAAACGCGGCATCGAGCACTTCATCGCTGCCGGTGAGAGAACCGGTATGCGAGGCGGCGGCGCGCGAGGCCTCTGCGGTGCGTCCGACTTTGATCACGATGATCGGTTTGCTCAGCGCCACTTCGCGGGCGGCAGAGAGAAAGGCGCGCGCATTGCCGACCGATTCCATGTAGATCACGATACTGTGCGTGTGCGGATCGTCGCCGAGCCAGTAGATGAGATCACCCCAGCCGACATCGGCCATCGAGCCGACGGAGAAAAACGCGCTGAACCCCACATTTTCGCGCAGGCTCCAGTCGAGCACCGCCGTGCATAGGGCGCCGCTCTGCGAAATGAAACCGACCGAGCCTCGCTGCGCCATGCCGGCGGCGAAGGTCGCGTTCAGCCCCGCGTGTGGCAGCATCACGCCGAGGCAGTTTGGCCCGATGATTCGCATCTGCGCGCCCCGGGCATTGGCAAAAAGGTCCTGTTCCAGTTTTTTCCCCGCTTCACCACTTTCGCGGAAACCGGCGGAGATGATGACGGCTCCTCGCACTCCGGCCGCCGTGCATTCCGCCACGATACCTGGGACTGCTGCTGCCGGCGTCGCAATAACGGCGAGGTCGATGCTGGCCGGAATGTCACCAATCCTCGCAAAAGCCGGGTGCCCCAGCACGGTCCGGTGGTTCGGATTCACCGGAAAAACCACGCCGCCAAAATCGTTTGCCAGCAGATTCTCGAAAACCGTCCGCCCGACGCTGCCGGAATGTTCGGTGGCGCCAATCAGGGCGACGTTCTTCGGCGCGAACATGGCATCGAGCACCGGACGCCGTGGGGGCAGGATGTCGTGGGCGCGGCTACGGATTCGTGGATGGGCCGGATTACTCACTAGGGGAAAAGGGGGATTGCGCTGCCAGATGCCGCTCTGGAACGAGAATGGCGAGCGTCGTTTTCAGGGAGTGGGAACAGTCGCTTCGGTCGCGGCCTCGGTCCTCTGGGTGCATGCCGGCGGCGCGGGCACGCACACGACATTGGTTTTCGCTTCGTGCAACACGCGTCGGGAAACGGAGGGGTGGCGCAGGCGATTCAGGCCGTGCCATTGATGCGCACCGACGACGATGAGATCGGTTTCGGTGATCTCGGCCAGATCGAGCAGGTGAAGATCCACCCGGTCGTCCGCAGCCATCACGCGGGCGCGCACCTTGGCCGGCCCGAGAATCGCCTCGGCTCTGATCCGCAGGTCGTGAGTCAGCATCTGATGCATCTCCGGCGCCCGCGGCAGATCCGCTGGAAGGTGCATGGCTTCTTCACCCCGCAGACCGGCTTCCTGATCGACATAAGCCACCGTCACTTCGCAGGGCGCGATCCTGGTGAAGTCCGCTACCCAGCGGAGAGCCGCTTCGGAAACCGGAGTGAAATCCGCGCCCACGAGGATTTTCAGCGGGCGATCGTCGCGCAGCCAGGACTCGAGCGCGGACGCATCGTGCACCACGAGAGTCGGTGCCTCCGCCGTTTCCGCGATGTGCTCGGAAATGCTGCCGAACAGCCAGCGATAAACCGCGCCCTGACCGGAGCACGCAGCGACGATGAGCTGGGCGTCGGTCTCCTTCGCGCATGCCGCGACGCCTTCATCGGGGACCGGGCCGAGGAGGAACTCCTCCACGACTGCTCCACTCACCCGCAAACGCTCGGCTTCTGCGGCGAGTCTCGGGCGATCCGCCGCTGCCAGGCCCGGCCAATGTTGCGGCAGGAATTCGCCTCGTTCGTCGATGCCGTGGGCGAGAATCAATCGCGTTTGCATGCGCTGCGCCAGCACGGCGGCAAAGTCGGTGGCCCGCTTCGCCAGCCCTGAAAAATCGGTCGCGCAGAGGATTGGTTGCGGAGGTTTGGTTTTCATCCCGATGGTCCT
Source organism: Chthoniobacteraceae bacterium (assembly GCA_044226525.1). Lineage (GTDB taxonomy): Bacteria > Verrucomicrobiota > Verrucomicrobiia > Chthoniobacterales > Chthoniobacteraceae > VFJQ01. Next base: position 318,317 of record JBGAGV010000004.1, read on the forward strand.
TTCGTTCTTCAAAATATCGCCGGGACCGGCGTGCAGGCTTCACACCGCTTGTCTGGAGCTGGTCTTTTTTTGCGAATGCCCATTTTGCGAGTCGGTCGCTGTGCAGGCCGGAACGCAGGCCACGTTCATCGGGGCGTAGTGCAACAGCCCGCGAGATACGGAGTGATGGAAAACCCGGTCGAAGCCCCGGCGATGATGGGTGCCCGTGACGATCAGGTCCGCCCGCTCTTCCCTGGCGAGATGGATCAGGTGTGCATCGGACGGGCCCCAGCCGCTGATGATGCGAAGCCGCGCTTTTTCACCGCGCACCATTTTGCGAACATATTTGCGGAAAAGATTGCTCTTCGTTCTGCGAATCTGCGCGTGGATCGATTCGATCGCCGCCGAGCCGAACGGCTCCATTCCGATAGGGGCTACGGACTCCTCCTCGATGTGCGCGATCGTGATTTCACATTTTCCGAAATCTCGTAGCCCCAGTGCCCACTGAATCGCCGCTTCCGTCCCCGGCATCAGATCCGCTGCGATGAAAACCCGCAGGGCGCGTTCGCCGCGGAGCCACGCCACGAGATGTTCGGGGGTCCGGACGACCAGCGTGGGAATCGGTGCGCGGGTCGCGACCTGGTCGGCGACGGTGCCGAGCGAGACCGGGTCCGATTTGTCGCGGCCGGCCGACAGCACAAGCAGGCGAACCCGTGGCGCGCACGCCGCGCGGGACAGCGCTTCATCCGGCGCATCGGCATAGACTCGCTCCACGACCGAAACCCCACGCTCCTTCACGCGCTCCACTTCATCGTAGAGGCGTTTGCGCTCGAACAGAGCCAGCGAGTCACGCACTCCCGCCGGAAGTGAGCCGCGGGCGGGTTCATTTACTGCATGCACCACGAGCAGGGGGGCGCTCAGGCGCCTGGCAAATTCCGCCGCCACATCGACCGCGCCTTGTCCGGCGTCGCTGAAGTCGGTTCCGCAAACCACGTGCGGGCGTTCATCGATATCATCGGACGACGCTTCGGGCGCGGGGAAGGTCGAGATAGGGGTGAGGCGATCGGAAGCCATAAAATTTCGTGCCGCAGCCTAATCCACCTCGTCGGCGCTACTACCCGTGCCTTGCGCAAGTGTGGGCGTTTTTTGGCTACGTTCGCTTATCGACCGGACAAAAAACGCTTATCGTTTGCCAGCCGATGAGCAGTCGAGCCGTCCGGCTTGAGGCAGGCTGCCATCGCTCCATTGATCATGAATTCGTTTAACCCATCGCGATCGCTGCATCGCTTCGCCTTCGTTCTCGCTTAATCGTGGGGCGGTCCGACAGAATGCGAACCATGCCGTGCCCTCCTCACTCCGACCGTCAGCACTCCGTGCTGGAACGCGCCGATTTTGGGTGCCTGCTGGAAGCATTGCAGGCGCGTGGTTATCGCTTGGCCGGTCCCACCGTCCGTGATGGCGCGATTGTCTTCGACGAGATCGCTTCGGATGCCGAACTCCCGTGTGGATGGACCGACGAACAGGAGGGGGGGAAATATCGGCTCAGGCGCAGGGACGATGCGGCCTTGTTTGGCTATGCGGTTGGGCCGCATTCGTGGAAAAAATATCTCTTCCCGCCGCAGGCGCGATTGTGGAGTGCGCGCCGCCAGGGCGACGGCCATGTGTTTGAACCGGAAAGCGAGGAGTTGCCGAAGATGGCGTTTCTTGGCGTGCGGGCCTGCGATCTGGCGGCCATCGCGGTGCAGGATCGTGTCTTCCTCGGCGCTTACGTCGATCCGATTTATCAGGCACGGCGTGAGCGGGTTTTCATCGTCGCGGTAAATTGTGGCTCGGCCGGTGGCACCTGCTTTTGCGTGTCGATGAAGACCGGACCGAAGGCATCGTCCGGTTTTGATCTGGCCCTCACCGAAGTCCTGGAAAACGGACGCCATTTCTTCGTCATCGAAGCTGGCACCGATGTTGGAGTGGAGGTGCTCGCCAGTCTGAACGCGCGCCCTGCCTTGCACGCTGACCTTCGCGCCGCGGACGCAGTGATCGAGGGAACGGTCGCTCACATGGGCCGCCAGTTTGACGCGACCGGAGTGAAGGAACTGCTCTATCGAAACTACGAGCACCCACGGTGGAACGACGTCGCGACCCGCTGTCTGACCTGCGCCAATTGCACCATGGTATGCCCCACGTGCTTCTGCTCCACGGTCGAAGACGTCACCGATCTCACTGGAGAACACGCGGAGCGCTGGCGTCGCTGGGATTCGTGTTTCACCGCCGATTTCACGCACGTCGCCGGCGGCACGGTGCGGGCATCGGCACGGTCGCGTTACCGGCAATGGCTTACCCACAAGCTCGCCACGTGGCACGATCAATTCGGCACCTCCGGTTGTGTCGGCTGCGGGCGTTGTATCACCTGGTGCCCCGTGGCGATCGATCTCACCGAAGAAGTTCGAGCTATCCGGGAATCGGAGGCACCAGTCGCCCTGCCCACATGAAGACCATCGAAGGAATCGTCGCTGTGCATCCGTTCAGCAAGGATCTCGATCCGCAACATCAGGCGTGGCTGTGCGAATGCGCCGCGCTGGAGCGCTTCGCCGCGCAGCAGTCGCTTTTTTTTGAAGGTGCGGAGGCTGATCGATTCTTCCTCGTGCATGCTGGTCGCCTCGTGCTTCAGACCTTCGCCCCCGGGCAGGGGGGGGCGACGATTCAAACTCTGGGCGCTGGTGACACCCTCGGTTGGTCGTGGCTCTATCCGCCACATCAGTGGCACTTCGGTGCCGTAGCCATCGAACCGGTCGAGACGGTCACGTTGTCCGCCCGTGCTCTGCGCGAACGCATGGGCGCAAATTCTGATTTTGGTTACGCCATCGCTTATCGCATCGGGCAGGTCTTGCTCGAACGCCTGCAAGCTACCCGGCTGCGTCTTCTGGAGATCTATGATGCTCCCCTGTAACGCCGCTCTCCCCTCGATCGCCGATCCGATGCTGCCCGTGCCGTTTCGCATCGTGAAACGAGCACGGGAAACGAAGGACACGTTTCGTCTCGAACTGGTTCCGCCCGGCGGGGAAGTGCCGCCCGCATTCGCGCCCGGGCAGTTCAACATGCTCTACGTATTCGGTGTCGGCGAGGTCGCCATTTCCATTAGCGGCGATCCAGCCCGGCGCGAATCGCTGCATCACACCATTCGTGCCGTTGGGACCGTGACGAAGGCAATGCAGGCTCTCAAGACCGGCGCGACCCTCGGTGTGCGTGGTCCTTTTGGCACCGGCTGGCCGCTGGCGGAAGCGGAAGGCAAAGATGTCGTCATCGTTGCTGGTGGCATCGGCCTCGCTCCACTGCGCGGCACCGTCCATCACCTCCTCGCCGATCGCTCGCGTTACCGGCAGGTGTCGTTGCTTTACGGTGCGCGCACCCCTGCCGATATGCTCTACCGCAAGGAACTCGACCGCCTCGCGGCCGATCCAGCGCTGCACTTTGCGATGACGGTCGATCGTGCGCCGCGCGACTGGCCGGGGCAGGTCGGTGTCGTCACCTCGCTGCTTGGACGGGCTCCGTTTTCGCCTCGCGAAACGGTGGTGATGATGTGCGGCCCCGAGATCATGATGCGATTTGCCACGCGCGATTTGCTGCACCGTGGCGTGCCCGCCGAGGCCATTCACGTTTCCCTCGAGCGGAATATGAAATGCGCCGTCGGATTCTGTGGGCATTGCCAGTTCGGGCCCGAGTTCATCTGCAAAGATGGCCCCGTATTCCGCTACGACCGCGTTGCGCGCTGGCTGGGGATTCACGAGCTATGAAAGCGAAACGAAAGCAGCCGAAGCTCGCCGTGTGGAAATTCGCTTCGTGCGATGGCTGCCAGCTTACGCTGCTCGATTGCGAAGACGAACTGCTGAGCATCGCGGAAGAAGTGGACATCGCCAATTTCGTCGAAGCCTCGCGAGCCGTCTCGCGCGGCCCCTACGATCTTTCGCTGGTGGAGGGTTCCATCACGACTCCGCACGATGCGGAGCGGATTCATCGCATCCGCCGGGAGTCGAAATTTCTCGTCACCATCGGCGCCTGCGCGACTGCGGGCGGCATCCAGGCCCTGCGCAATTTCGCCGACGTGCGCGAGTTCGCCTCGGTCGTTTATGCGCGGCCCGATTACATCGAAACCCTGCGCACCTCGACCGCTATTGCCGATCACGTGCCGGTCGATTTCGAGTTGCGCGGATGCCCCATCAACAAGGCGCAGCTTCTCGAAGTTCTCAGTGCCTTCCTGCACGGCCGCCAGCCGAATACCCCGCCGCACAGCGTCTGCCTCGATTGCAAGCGCCGCGGCCACGTCTGCGTCATGGTCGCCCACGGCACGCCCTGCCTCGGACCGGTCACGCACACTGGCTGCGGAGCGCTCTGTCCGGCGTATGAGCGTGGTTGCTACGGCTGCTTTGGACCGAAAGAGACGCCGAATACTCATTCCGCCGCCGCGTGGATGAAGGAGCAGCTTGGCATCCACGATGTCGATCTCGTGCGCATGTTCCGCACCTTCAATGCCGACGCCGAGCCCTTCCGGCGCGAGAGCGAAAAACACGAGAACGCTTAGCTTTCGCCCAAATTCTCCCTGTCCATGCCGACCCGCACCATCAAAGTTGACTACCTGGCCCGCGTCGAAGGCGAGGGCGCACTCCTCATCCAGATCAAGGACGGGGCCGTGGCTGACGTGAAGCTGAAGATCTTCGAGCCGCCGCGTTTCTTCGAAGCATTCCTGCGTGGACGTCAATTTAGCGAGGCGCCCGATATCACCGCACGCATCTGTGGCATCTGCCCGATCGCCTACCAGATGAGCGCCGTGCACGCGATGGAGGACGCCTGCGGCGTGCGGGTCGATGGCGTGCTCCGCGACCTGCGCCGGCTCATCTACTGCGGCGAGTGGATCGAGAGTCACGTCCTGCACATTTACATGCTGCACGCGCCTGATTTCCTCGGCTACGAGAGCGCCATCCATATGGCGAAGGACCACCGCGAGATCGTCCAGCGGGGGCTGCAGCTCAAGAAAGTTGGCAACGAAATCGTCGCGCTGCTCGGCGGGCGTGCGGTTCATCCGGTGAACGTCCGCATCGGCGGCTTTTACAAACTGCCGACCCGCTCCGAGTTCGCCGCTCTCGCCGAACGCCTCAAGTGGGCGCGCGATGCCGCCTTGGAGACCGTGCGCTGGGTCGCGCAGTTCTCTTTTCCGGATTTCGAGCAGGACTACGAATTCGTCTCCGTGGGCCACCCGGACGAATACCCGTTCAACGAGGGCCGCCTTCTCTCCAATCGTGGCCTCGACATTGCCGCGCGGGATTACGACGACCATTTCGTCGAGGAACACGTCGCGCACACCAATGCGCTCCACTCCGTCCTGAAAACCCGCGGTGCCTACTTCTGCGGCCCCATGGCCCGCTATAGCCTGCATCGCGAAAAGCTCTCGCCCCTCGCCCTTGAAGCCGCGCGCGCGGCTGGCCTCGGCGCCACCTGCACCAACCCGTTCCAAAGCATCGTCGTGCGCGCCGTCGAAGTCCTCTACGCCTGCGACGAAGCCTTGCGCATCATCGAGGCCTTTAGCCCGCCCGACGCGCCCGCCGTTCCCGTCGAGCCTCGTGCCGGTATTGGTTATTCCGCGACTGAGGCCCCGCGCGGGCTGCTCTATCATCGCTATCGCATCGATGAAGACGGCACCATTCGTGACGCCAAAATCGTCCCGCCTACGTCGCAGAATCAAAAGACCATCGAGAGCGATCTCCGGCACTTCATCCCGCCGCGCCTCGGCCTGAGCCAGGAAGAACTCACCTGGCAATGCGAACAGGCCGTTCGCAACTACGATCCCTGCATCTCCTGCGCGACCCACTTCCTGAAGCTGAAAATGGAAAACGTGGAGTAGCTCGATCTCCGCGCGGCCAACCCGCACCAACCCGCGCGTGCCATTCGGCAATTCACGCGCAGCCAACTCCGCGTCTTGGATTCATCCATAAGACAGGTCATTCATCTTATGCTGCGCTCCGAGTTCATCATGTCACCGCATCCGTTCTTTGCCGGCCTCTGCGAATATCATCTCCGTATTCTCTCGGAATGCGCCCACCGTGCCCATTTTCGCCGTGGGGAGTATATCTTCCGCGAAGGTGAGTTGGCGAATCGGTTCTACCTCATCCAGCACGGACAGGTTGCCATCGAGTCCGCGTGCGGGGACGGCCCCGTGGTCGTGCAGACGCTCCTCGATGGCGATGTCCTCGGCTGGTCCTGGCTCTTCCCGCCTTACCAATGGCACTTCGATGCGCGCGCCGTGACGGATACCGACGCCATCTTCCTGCCGGGCGTCCGGCTGCGCGAACTCTGCGAATGCGACCACGCGTTCGGTGCCGAAGTGATGCCGCGCATCACCCGTGTCGTCATCCAGCGCCTCCAGGCGGCGCGCCTTAAAATCGTCGCTGATCAATCGACCCGCCGGGAGCGTGAGGCCGGGTTGGTCATCCCATGATTTGAATCTTCCGTGTCTCTTTCCACTCCCATTGCTGGATTCCTTTTCCTCGGCGTGCTCTTGCTCGGCGCCGCCACGCGAGCCCTGCCGCAGGATGGTTCGACCGAGAATCGCGCGAAGCGGGTCGTGATCGATAAAACCACGCAGACGTTGCGCGCCTACGAAGGCGAACGGCTCGTGCTTCAGAGCCGAGTGAGCACCGGCAAATGGGACCGCTCCACACCTCGCGGCCAGTTCACCGCCGGTGAGAAATATCGCATGCACTACTCCCGCCTCTACCACAATGCTCCGATGCCCTTTAGCGTCGAAGTCACCGGCAACGTCTTCATCCACGGCTACACGGAAGTCCCCGCCCGACCCGCTTCCCATGGCTGTATCCGCCTCCCACTTGACCACGGCAACCCCGCCCGCCAATTCTACGAGTGGGTTGAACCCGGCACGCCGATCGAGATTATCGGCAGTTGGGAGGGACGGCGCTAGAGCTACTTCGTCTTCCGCACGAAGTTGCGGATGAGGACGCGGACGTTGTAGCCGGAGCATTTCGCGCCGGGGAGAGCGCGTTGTTGCCAGAAGTCGGGGGAGGCGATGATTTTATTGGCGGCGAGAATACGGATGGCGTCCGCGCCGGTGGTGGCGGGTGCGATGCTCGACGCCATTTTAATGACGAGCGACTCGACGCGGCCACCGTCGCACTCGCGGCCTTTGGCGGCGTTCGCGAGCCAGTATTCGGAGCTGTCCACGATGTGGCGATCTACCAGCACGCGGAGGTCGGCTTCGAGTTGTGCGCTCACATCGGCGGCGGGCGCTGGAGTCGTGGAGCCGGAAGGAATGGTGTCGCGGGAAAGAATCTGGCGGTCGGCCAGAAGACGGACGCGAAGTGGGGCATAGGGCACGTCCTGCACCGTTGTGCCGCGATCGATGGCGAGGCTGGCAGCGGTGCCGGTGGCCTGGCCGAGCATCATGAAGACGGGTTCCATGCGGAGCGAGCCATACGCGGCGTGCGAGGCGGAGAGGCAACCGGGCACGAGGAGATTCGTGCACTCTTCCGCGCGCGGTCGCAGAGCGCGGTAGCTGATCGGGTAGGGCTTGATGCCCTGGTAAAAGCCACGCTCGCGCCAGAGCTTGTTTTCCTCATCGACGTAGAGCGTCACACCGTGCGAATCGAGCGGGTAGGAACCGAGCGCGACGGGATCTTCGGCCACACGTTCGCCGCGCGCTTCGTGTTCAGTCACGACGTAATCGCCGATCATGCGCCGGGCTTCGCGCACGTAGAGTTGCCACGGGAAGTGATCGTTGTCGGGGTATTCATCCTTCGGCCAGCCCCAGCGCTGCATTTCGGTGTGCACTTCTTCGGGCAGGCGTGGATCGGTGGCGAGAAACCAGAGCAGACCCTGCGTGTAATTTTTGTGCTCGTCCCACAGCTTCTGCCGCCCCGCGTAATCGGCCTCCGCCCAGCCGTAGCTGCGTCCAGTGAGATCGCTCCCAAACTCGCTCCCGGAGTTCGAGTCGGTCTTGCGATTTGGCACCAGCTCGAAGTTGATGCCGAGATCGCCGCCCCTGCCGCGCAGACCGATGGCGGCGTGTTTGCGCGGACCAGGCTTCACGTCCTTCATGTTCGCGATGTGTCGCGCGAGCAGTTCGTAGTCGAGCGGGTTGTAAGCCGCGGGCTTCGTCAGCGGCACGCGATTCTCCAGCACATCGGTGAGGCTGATACGGAAGTTGTAAGCCTGCACGCGATGATCTCCCGAGCCTTTCGGCGCCGGCGGTTTTGGTTCGATGCGCGGCAGCAATCCGCTGGTTGGATCGCCCGGCACCACGAATGGATCGATCTTTGGAAACGGTGCGGGCGTGAACGGGAACGAACCGTTGAGCGTCTCGCCGTAGAGTTCGTTCGGCTCGCGCCCCACGATATATTTCACGCCGGCCTTCGCGAGCAGGTCGCCCTCGTAGGTTGCGTCGATGAAAATTTTCGCCGTGAACTCGCGCCCGCTTTCCATGCGAATGGAATTGATCGCCGCGCCGTCCTTGCGGACGCCATTTTTTAAATCGAGCCGTTCGCCAAAGGTGACCCGCACCCCGGCTTCGCGCACCATTTCGTCGAACACGGCTTCCGCCGCATGCGGCTCGAAAAGGAATTGCGCCTTGATCTCCTCCATGCGCAGACCATCAACGCCCCAGATCTTCGGCAGCCACGCCACGAAATCCTCGCGCTTTTGAAACGTCCACGACTCCCGCTTCGTGTAGTAGTGATAGACGCGCTGGTAGAATTCCCGAGCCATGCCGCCGATCGTTTCGGTCGAGCCATTGTCCGTCATGCCCAGCCCGCTGCTGCTCATGCCGCCGAGATGTTTGCCCGGCTCGATGAGGATTGCCTGCTGCCCCATGCGCGACGCCTGCGTGGCCGCAATAACGCCCGCCGACGTGCCGCCATAGATGCACACATCGCATTCGTCTCCGAAAGCCAGCGCCGCAGACAAGAAAATGAGAAGGGTGAGCCGAAAACGCATGGGTAGGTTTGTGACTATCCCCGCAAGGCCTGTTCGATTAGAAGAGCGGCGAGATGTTCGGTTCCTTGGTCGAGGGCTTCGTTCGCCTTTTTTAAAGCAGGGGCGGATTTGAGTTCGATGGCTTTTTCAACGTCGGCCACGAGGCGATCGACTTCGGCGCGGTCTTCGGCGGAAAGGTCCGGGCCAAGTTTGGGAATCGCGGTGCGGACGGCGGCAAGCAGGTCGTCGGCCTTGAGCTTCGCCTCGGCAAACTGGCGTGCGCTCATGTCTTCGAAGGCGTGTTCGAGGGAGGCGTCGAGCATCGACTCCACCGCCGTGTCGCTCACGTCGATGGCGCTGCGCATTTCCACGCGGCGTTCGCGATTCGTCGCGGTGTCGCGGGCGAGCACGTGGAGGATGCCGTTGGCGTCGAGTTCAAATTGCACGCCAACCCGCGCCTGGCCTTTGGCGGCAGGCGTGAACTCCAGTTCGAACTGGCCGAGTTCCCAGTTATCCTTCGCCAGTTCGCGTTCGCCTTGCAGCACGCGAATGAGCATCGAGCGCTGGCCCGGCACGGCATTGGTGAACATTTCCCCGGCCTTACACGGGATGGTCGAGTTGCGCGGGATGATCACATTCATCAGCCCGCCAAACGTCTCGATGCCGAGCGATAGCGGCGTCACGTCGAGCAGCACTACATTCTGCACGACGCCGCTGAGAACGCCGGCTTGGATAGTCGCGCCGAGGGCTACGGCTTCGTCGGGGTTTTGCGAAGTGTTCGGCTCGCGGCCGAAGATTGACGCCACGAAACGTCGCACGAGGGGCATGCGCGTGACGCCTCCGACCAGGATCACTTCGTCAAGCTCCTCCAGCTTGAGCTTCGCGTCGGCGAGCGCACGCAGGCAGTGGCCGCGGGTTTTTGCCACGATCGGCTCGGCAAGACGTTCGAGGTCCGCGCGGGTGAGGCGATAGACGAGATTTTGTTCTTCCGCGGCGAAGGGCAGGGAAATCTCTACGCCATCTTCGGTGGAGAGCCGGTGCTTCGCTTCGATGATGACGTCGCGCTTTTGCCAATTGGCGATCGGCAATCGGCAATCGGCAATCAATGCCGCATCAATGTCGTCGCCCCCAAGCCGCGTGTTACCATTCGTCGAGAGCACGTGGAAGACGCCGGCGTTCAGTTCCAGGATCGAGATGTCGAACGTGCCGCCACCCAGATCGAAGACAGCGATCTTCGCGTGGTCCTCGAGCCGGTCGAGCCCGTAGGCGAGGGCCGCGGCGGTGGGTTCGTTCACGATGCGTTCGACGGTGAGCCCGGCGAGTTCGCCCGCGCGTTTGGTGGCGTTGCGTTGCGCGTCGTTGAAATACGCGGGCACGGTGATCACCGCACGGGTTACCTCGCAGCCCAGCGCGCGTTCCGCATCGGCTCGAAGTTTGCGCAGGACGAGGGCGGAAATGTCTTCGGGGGCGAGTCCGCGATTCCGGGCGCGGATTTTTACCGGCGCGCCGGTTTCTCCTGCGATCGAATAGCTGACATCCGCCGGTATTTCGCCGATCCGCCGCCCCATGAACCGCTTCACCGAATAAATTGTCGCGGTTGGATCAACTGCCCGCATGCGCGCGGCTGAGCGTCCGACGAGTGGCTCGCCTGCCGTCGGAAAATGGACGGCCGATGGTGTGAGACGTTCGCCCGCCTCATCGGCGATGAGCACCGGGAAACCGGCATCCATCGCGCCGATGAGTGAATTCGTAGTGCCGAGGTCGATGCCGACGATTAGGGACATGAGAGCGCCGATACCTCAGAGCAGCGCAGGCCGCCACCGGTCACTTCGTCTTGCCGTAGGCGCTGAGCAAAAAATCGACGAGCGGGTCCACGGTTTCGGGAGCCACCGGTGCGCCGAATTTCTGCTGCATTTTGGTCACCGAGGCCTTCCACTGGTCGCGCGTGAAAGGGGGCTGTGTGGTGATGTATTCCACCGAGTGGCACATCAGGCAGTTGGCCTTCACGAGATCGGCGCCGGGGGCGTTTTTGAGAGCGATCGATTCCTCGGGGAGCTTCCAGTCGCCAGCTTGGGCGGCGGTAAGGCAGATGCAGAAACAGAAGGAGAGGGAGAAGATTGAGCGCATGGGATGATCCAGAAAAAATCAGGCTTTGCGGGCGGTGACCTGCACGGTTTCGACGACGTTGCGCATGTAGCCGGAGGGGTTCCAGAGGGGTTCGAGCGGTTGCGACTGGCCGAGGCGATTGGTCGCTTTGACGCGCAGTTTGTAGTCGCCCGCCTGGCGCGGGGTGAAACCGATCGTCCACTCACGGAAAGAATATTTGCCAAGGTCGTTCCCGAGTTTCGCGGCGCGCCACGTCTGGCCATCGTCTTCGCTGAAGGCGACTTCGCGGAGGCCGTAGCCGCCGTCGAAGGCGATGCCACGGACGACCTGTTCGCGCCCGGTCGCCAACTTCGCGCCGTCGGTGAGACTGGTGATAAACGAACGCACATTAAAGCGTGTGATCGGAATGGTGCGCTTCGCCGTTGTGCCCGGCTCGATAGCGGCGCACTCAGTGTCCGGGATGCGATAGGCCGGGTCCATCCAGAAACCTTTGAAGGTGTCATCGACCGCCGTGATCTCGTGTAAGTGCTTGACCCAGTAGGTCCCGTAATGCCCGGGCACCACGAGGCGGAGCGGGAAGCCGTTCAGCCACGGGAGCGGTTCGCCGTTCATTTCGTAGGCGAGCAGCAGATCGGGATCGAGCGCCTGATCGACGTCGATTGCTTTCACAAAATCCGGCACCTTCGGCGCGGGCGGTGTGTCGAGGCCGTCGAAGACCACTTGTTTCGCTTCGGCGGCGAGACCCGCTTTTTCGAGCACATCCTTGAGGCGCACGCCTTTCCATTTCGCATTCCCCATCGCGCCGTGGCCGAGTTGTCCGCCGGCCACGCGGGGCTGGAAAAAGCCGCGGCTGTTCCCGCTGCACTGGTTGACGGCGGTCACTTCCACCGGCTCGAACTGCGAGCGCAGTTCCTCGACGCTCAGTTTGAGCGGTGTCTTCACCTTGCCGAGCACTTGCACACGGAATTTCTCCGGCGCGAGCATCTCCTGCGTGGGCACATTGGCGAGGTGATACCGGACAAAGAACGCGTCGTTTGGGGTGACTACGCTTTCATTGAAGACCGGGAATGGCGTTTCGAGTTGCGGCGGGCGGGAGGTGAGGCGGAGCAGGGGGCGTTTTTGCGGGTATTTTACCAGCGAACGTTCCCCGTTCTCGAAGGGCAGCCTGGCCATCTCTTCGCCGAGGATTCGGCTGGCAGGCCAGACAGCGGCGAGGGCGGCGCCGTGGCGGAGAAATTGTCGGCGGGAAGACGAGGGAAAGGGGTGCATTGCGCCCAGACATGACTTAAAGCCGCCGCGGGTGCAATGCGGGTGTTGTCGACCCGATGGGACGGGCAGTTTGCTCGCCGACAGGCGCTATGAAGTAACGCCCTTGCAATAATCGGGCTTTTCGCGGAGTTTGCTCGTCCCAAATGAGTAAGTTCCGATTCGTTACGCTGGCTCTCGCGGCCGCGGCGCCGCTCTGTGCGGAGCCGCCGCAGAAGATCGATGTGAGTTCGCTGCCTTCCGCGGCCAAGGTCGTCGATAATGTCGTCGTGCCGGTGCCGAGCGAGGTTTTCAACGTCCTCGACAAGCTGGGCAAGCGCCCGCATTGGTCCGAAGTCCTCCGGCCCACCAAGGAGACCGTCAAGGTCCCGAGCGAACAGGCTCACATCGCTCTCCAGATGGGCGTGGTCATCGCCGAGGGATTCGTAGCCGTCGAGGCCGAGAACACCGAGGAGGTGAAGAAGATCGGCGCCAGCGTTCGCAAGCTCGCCAAGGCGCTTGGCGTGGAAAAGAAGGTGGACGAGCGTGCCAAGGCGATCATCGACGGTGCGGACAAAAAAGACTGGCGCGCGGTGCGCAGGGAACTTGATCAGGCGCAGTCCGATGTGAAGACCGCCATGGTCGATCTCAATAGCGAGCCCCTTTCGCAGCTCATCTCCATCGGTGGCTGGCTGCGCGGCACCGAGGCGTTGACCGAAGTAGTTGGCAAATCCTTCTCGAAGGACGGTGCCGAGCTGCTGCACCAGCCGGTGTTGCTCGACTTTTTCGAGCGCAAACTTTCGGCCATGCCGCCGAAGATCAAGAACCACAAGATCGTCACGCAGGTGCAGAAGGGCGTGCTGGATATCCGCCCGTTGATTGGCGCCGAGGACGGGACGCAAATTTCCGAGAAATCGGTCAAGGAAGTGGGCGAACTGACCGGTAATCTCGTGAAGCAAATCAGCGCGAAGTAATCAACTGGACTACCTAACCAAGTGAAGAAGTTCATCACCACTCTGCTGGCCATCACTGCGCTGCTCGTGCCCGGCCATGCGTATTCGAGCATCGACGACGCGCTCGCCTTCGCCCTGGAGGCGGCGGCGCCGTATGTGAAGGAAGGTTTTACCGTCCGCGAAGACTACTGGGGCGGCGACCTGCCGGTGAAGACCACCAAGGCGATCGTGCATCAGCTCTTCAAGGGGAACGAATACTGGTTCTGGATGGGCACCGATGAGAAGACCGCCAAGATTTCGGTGCATGTCTATGACAGCGAAGGCAACCTCGTGGAGGTGGAAGCGTGGCAGAAGCCACACTTTGCCGCCGCCCGCGTGATGCCCAAGAAAACCGGCTCCTATTACCTCATCGTGGAAATCGAGAAGTCGCCCCAGGAGCGGACGACGTGGGCGCTGTCTTACGGTTTCCGCTAGGCGGAAGCCGAGCGACCAGTGCAAGTGACTCGTGACATGTGCGGTTCGTGGTGGAGAGCGCTCTCAGAGGGCACCTCTGGTCGCCCGATCCCTGCACCGGTCACATCCCCATGAGCGAGACGGCCACCTTGGAATTTGAGAACGCGCGGGTGTTGGCGATGCTTTTCGCCAACGACTTGCGGCTGCTCAAAACGGCGGAAGAAGCGCTCGGCGTGAAGCTCACGACGCGCGACGGCTGGCTGCGTGCGGAGGGAGAGCCGGAGCATGTCGAGAAGGTGCGGCAATTGTTTTCGCAACTCGATCGGGCGCGTTCGCAGGGGCTATCGATTCGCAAATCGGAGTTTGCCTACGCTCTCCGAGCGGTCACGACCGAAGGAGTCACTCCGCTCGATCAACTCGCCGAGACGAAGATTCAGTGCTCGCCGAAGCGTCCCCCGGTGATGCCGAAGACGGAAGGGCAGCGGTCGTATTTGCGCGCCATTCAGGGTCACGATCTGGTATTCGGTCTCGGACCGGCCGGCACCGGAAAGACCTATCTTGCCATGGCCATGGCGGTAGCGGCGCTCAAAAAAGAGGAAGTGACCCGCATCATTTTGACTCGTCCTGCCGTCGAAGCAGGTGAGGCGCTCGGCTTCCTGCCCGGCGACTTGAACGAGAAGATCATGCCCTACCTGCGGCCGCTCTACGATGCGCTGCACGACATGATCGAGGCGGAGGAATTGCAGCGGCTGATGGAGCGCGGCGTCATCGAAGTAGCGCCCCTGGCCTACATGCGTGGGCGCACTTTGAACCGGTCTTTTGTCGTCCTCGACGAAGCACAGAATACCACCACCGAGCAGATGTTCATGTTCCTGACCCGGCTCGGCGCCGAGTCGAAAGCGGTGGTGACTGGCGATACCACCCAGATCGACCTGCCGTCGAACAAGCGCAGCGGCCTCGTCGAGGCGCTTCAGGCATTGAAGGGGCTCGACGGGATTGCTTTCTGCCGGTTCGAGGAAAAGGACGTCATTCGGCACGAGCTGGTGCAATCCATCGTCCGGGCCTACCGCCGCCACCGCGGGGCGGGGGAGGTCGAAAACAAGCGTTGATTCCTCCCGCCAGTCTCCGAAACTTCCGCTAGCCCATGTTTGGCTTTTTTGAACGCCAGCGCCTCGTGAAACGAGGCTTCGCCGCCTCCAAGCAGCGCCGCAAGCGCACCGAGAGCGAATGGATGGACACGCTCGAATACGGTCCGTGGGCGAAGGCCGGCGTCTGTCTGCTTTTCCTCGCCGGGCTGAACTGGCTCATCCAGGCGGGCATCAATTCGGCCCAGCCGCCGGAGAAGCTGATCATCGCCCTGCTCATCTTCCTCACCGCGCTCGGACAGCTCTGGATCAACCACCCGAACACTTTCGCCCGGAATTCCCGGCTGCTCCTGATTTTTGTTACGATCCTACTGCACCTCGGGGTCGTGAAGCTCCTTCTCGTCGGTGCGCAAAATCAGGTGCGCGGCGGGGGAGGAGGGGACTTCAGCGCGTTGGAGCGCATGCAGATGTGGGAACTGGCGATCCCGTTTGCCTTCGCCCCGCTGCTTCTCTCGGCGCTGCTCGGGCGCAATCTCGCCATCTTCAGCGCCATCTTCATCAGCCTGTGGGGCTCGATCATCGATCGCGGCATCGACTCGCGCTTCCTCGTCACTTCGCTGATCTGCGGCTTCGTCGCTGTGTTCCTGACTCTGCAAGTGCGCCGCTGGTGGAAGATGCTCCGGGCTGGCGTGTTCATCGGACTCACGACGTGGTTGCTTGCGCTGCTCTTTGGCAAAATCCCGATTCTTCAGGTTTTCGGAGCGTTCGCGCCCAACTGGAGCATCGTCGGCTGGGAGACGCTCATCTCGCTTTTCAGCGGCATTTGCACGGCTTTGCTCGCGATCTGTTTTCTGCCGTTATTCGAGCGGTTCTTCGGCATCACCACCGAGATGTCGTGGGTGGAAATGGGCGACCTCAATCACCCGCTCCTCAAGCGCATGATGCTCGAAGCGCCGGGCACTTATCAGCACAGCCTCGTCGTTGCCACGCTGGCCGAGAGCGCCTGTGAAGCGATCGGCGCCAACGCCACCATGGCGCGCGTATGCAGCTATTTTCACGACGTCGGCAAGCTCATCAAACCGGAGTATTTCACCGAAAACATGCGCCACGGGCGCAACCCGCACGATGAACTCGCGCCCACCATGAGCGCGCTCATCATCATCGCGCACGTGAAGGAGGGCGTGGACCTCGCGCTGAAATACAATCTCTGTCAGGAGATCATCGACGTCATCCAGCAGCATCACGGCACCTCGCTCGTCTTCTACTTCTACAAGCGCGCTCTCCAGCAGCAGGAAGACGCCCGGGCGGGTGGCAAGATCATGAACATTCGCGAGGAAGACATTCCCGAGGTGCGCGAGGAAAGCTTCCGCTATTCCGGCCCGCGCCCGCAAACCCGCGAGGCCGCGATCATTTCCCTTGCCGACTGTATCGAAAGCGCTGCCCGCAGCCTCGAACGCGTCACCCCACAGAAGATCGATCAGCTCATTCGCGACATGATCGACAAGCGCCTCATCGATGGCCAGCTCAAGGAGTGCGACCTCACCATGCGCGAGTTGGAGACTGTCTGCGAAAGCTTCCGCAACACTCTTCAGAGCATGATGCACAGCCGTATCGCCTATCCCGACGACAAGGAAAAGACGAGCAAGAGCGGCCTGTATAATCCGCAGACGCCGTTGCCGAAGACGCGGACGCCGATGACGGCGGCCTGAGGAGTGAGGCCCGAACTCCGGAATTCGGATTGAAGAAACTCACCCTCCTCAACCGGCAGCGAAAGGTTCGTTTCGACACCCGCTGGCTCCGCCGCGCCGCCGACCTCGCTCTGCCGAAGTGTGAGGCCCTGTCCGACGATAGCCGCTTTGCCCTTCGTGCCTTGCCCGAGATCGCCGTCGCCGTCGTCAGCGATGCGGAAATTGCCCGGATTCACGTCGAGTTCATGGACATTGAAGGGCCGACTGACGTCATCACCTTTGACCACGGCGATATCGTCGTCAGCGCGGAAACGGCCGCGATTTATGCCCGGCGGTATGGCCACCCGATTGAGCAGGAGTTGGCGCTTTACACCATCCACGGTCTTCTGCACTTGAATGGTTTCGACGACCTCGCCGCCGCCCCAGCGGCCCGGATGCGCCGGACGCAAAACCGAGTGCTCCGCGAGGTGTTGAAGCTGTTGCCACCACCCTGATTTCTCTCCTCCCTCTATGAAGACCCTCACCCGTTTCCTCCCACTTTTTCTCGCGGCTGGCGTCGCGTGCGCCCAGCAGTCCCCCCCGCTCCAGGACGCTCCCGCGCTCGATGCCGCCAAGCTCCTTGAAGCCCTCAAGGGCCTCCAGGATGCGCAGGATAAACAGGCGAAAGTCGCGCTGCAGACCGTGCTCAAGGCGGCCCAGGCCGGCGCGGCCAGCGGCCAGGCTGCGGCGGCAGCATGGATCGAAGCCGTTCGTCAGACGCAGTTTGAAGGGGTGGAAAAAGAAGGTGCGGCGTTCCGCGATTGGAAGGACAAGGAGGGCGCGCTCTTTTCCGAAAAAGAAGTGCAGGCCGCAGCGGTGCTCCATTTCCGCTGGCTCACCATTACCACCCAGCGCGCCATGGGCACGCCGGTGAAGGATCTCGTGAGTCCCATCATTCAATACGCCAAGGACGTCCTCTCCGACGCCGCCGTGATGGAGACGATGACCGAGCACGCCGACAAGGAGAAGGACCGCCAGAAACCCGGCATGGCCCGCAACAACCGCGGCGCCAGCGAAACCGACAAAATCAAGCGCGAGCACGATGCGATCCTCAACCGCGCGCTCCCGGCTGGCCCGGCGGTGAAGGCGCTCCGGGCGGAAGAAATCATCAAGGCCGACAACTGGGAGATGCAGCCGGGCGACGTCGATGGAATATACAATGCCATCATCCTCCCCGAGTTCCGCAAAAACCGCGACCCGCGCGTGCTCGAATACTGGGACCTGAAGATCAAGCTGGAGGGTGAGGCGGTGAAGCTGAAATCGACCTTCGATCAGGAGAAATTTGCCAAGGAGCGCCGGGCGGAGTTGCTCTGGCACCGGGGAAAAGAATTCAACGAAATCGGTCTTCGTAACCGCTGCATCAACGAACTCTTTCAAGTCCTGCGCACCTACCCGCAGCACTCGCAGTTCCGGAGCTGGGTTTCCGAGCTTCAGGGCATCATTTCTCCGGCTGCAGCCGCACCCGCGGCTGGCGCTCCGGCGGAGAAGTAGTAAACTCCTTCTCGATGCCGGATACCGTCGTCATCGAGCAAACCGAAACTGAAACGCTGACTGATGTTCCCTGGAACGTGGTGGTCCACAACGATCCAGTGAACCTCATGAGCTATGTCACGCGTGTGTTCATGAAGGTCTTCAACTTCTCGCGCGAAAAGGCCGAGCGGCACATGCTCGAGGTGCACCAGCACGGGCGGAGCATCGTCTGGACGGGCTTGCGCGAGCGGGCCGAGGCCTACGTGCAGCAACTTCACGGGCATCTCCTGCTCGCCACCATCGAGAAATCGGAATAAGGGACGGCGCGATGACCATCCGGCGTGTGGATGAACAGACCATTTCGATCGGCCCCCTCGATCTTTTCAGCACCGAGTTGCTGCACCAGATCCGCAATAGCGCGGACCCGGAAGGCAGCCGCGAAGCCAGGGCGCGCCTGTATCCCACCCCCACCAATGGCGCCGATCCCGAGTTCGATGAGGAGTGGAGCGATTACACAGCCTCCGAGCTGTCCGAACTCTTCTCCGATAGCCTCGAAATCATCGAGGGCGACCTGGCCGATTTCCCACCCGCGCTCCCCGCGGCCGATCACCACACCCTTCTGCTGCCGGTCAAACATCTCGAAGCGTGGATTCACGGCCTGAACCAGGCGCGTCTGGCTCTGGCGGCCCGCTACCATTTCACCGCCAAGGAAATGGACGGCCCGCTCCCGATGGGCGGCGACATGAAAGCCCTCGCCCTCTATCAGGTGCACTTCTACGCCAGCCTCCAGGAGTGTTTCCTCCGCATTTTGCGGGACGAAGATTGAGTGGCTATTTGATCGCCTGCTTGATCTGCCCCAGCAGTTCGTCCGCAAACTGCCGCTGTTCCCGCGGCAGCGACGTGTCGAGCAGTGCCAGCGTTACCTGATCCATCGCGTTGTCGGCGTCGTTGGTCGCCGCGTAAGCCTGTGCGAGATAGACGCGATAGCCCGACACGCTCGCTCCCGCCTTCTCGGCGAGGGCGATCAGTTTAGTCAGTGACGCGATTTCCGCCTGAAACGCCCGTGCTTCGTGCGCCAGCTTGGCGTGGTAGAAAAGCATCGCCGGATCGTCCGGATTCGCCGCGAGCAAGCGCTCGGCCTCGTTCCACGCCTTCGAAAACTGCTTTGTCGCGTAGTAACACTGCGCCCGGCAGGCGACCGCAGGCATGAAATTCGGATCGATCTCCAGCGCTTTTTCCGCCGCCACCAGCCCATCCTTCCACAGCCCTTTGCTCATACGATAGGCGGACCAGCCCGACCACACATCCGGCACCGCCGAACTCGCCGCCTGCGCCGCTTCCAGCAGCTTGAGCCCCGGTTCGCCCTGCCGCACGGCGATGAGTTTGGTGGCCGCCAGCGCCTGCGCGTAAGCCCGCTCCCGCGCATCCTTGAACGATTCCATCGTTTGCTTCAACTGCGTCTCCGACCACGATTCCCCGCCGCGCCGGAAGACGATGCTGGTGTGATCCAGGTAGCTGAGCGCGAAATCCTTCGTCTCCAACAGGTGATCGAGCAACGGTTTGTAACCGCTTGGCTCGCCCACCAGCCACACCTCATCGATCCGCTGTTCCCGGTCGATCTGGCGAAAAAGCTGCGGGTCCTGCGTCGCCTGCGCCATCTTTGGCTGGAGTTTCCTGATCGGCAGCAGCGCTGGCTTCTCCCGCTGGAGCCAGGCAGACGCCGCACTGTTCCCATATACCACTGGCCCCTTGAGCACCGCCAGAGCCAGCCGCGGTTCGGTGGCCTTCGCATTGGTCGGACGCCATGGCTGCTTCATCCACTTCCAAGTCCACCCGCCGATCGCCGCGAAAACAGCGAGCAGCAGGAGCGGTTTGATGAAACGGGCAGGGGATGGCATGGGGAGGGGACGCTAGGCGTGCTGCCCTTTTGGTGCAACTGGAGGCGCTCATCCGACGGAGTCAGACCGGGTAGAGCGGTTATGATCCGTCCGTCCGCTTCTTCACTTTCTGAAAACTACCTCTTGCCATTCCCAGAACCCTGCCCATATTCCGCGCCCCAAATTTTTTACCAAGCATGGCCGAAACGACTGTCATTGATTCGCTCCGACTCAACCCGAAAGACACGGGAAGCTCGGATGTGCAGATTGCGATCCTCACCCAGCGGATCAACGAAATTTCCGAGCACCTCAAGAAGCATACGAAAGATCATGCTTCGCGCCGCGGCCTCCTGATTCTGGTCGCCCGCCGCCGCAAGCTGCTCGACTACCTGAAGCGCACCGCCGCCGATCGCTACGCGGCCATCCTTCAGAAGCTAAATCTGCGTAAGTAACGCAGGGAACCTTTTCTCCGAAAACTTTCGCCCGCGAGTCTCTCGCGGGCGAATCGTTTCCGGGGCATCACACCAAAAACCAAAACCCTAGGTCCCTCGCGCCCGGCCCCTCCGGCGCTACCGCTACGCGATTCTTCAAACCGTAATCTTAATCTTGGCCCTCATCCCGCCGCCTGCGCGCGGTCCGGTCAATCCGGGGATCAGGTTCAAGATTAGGATTAAGGTTTAAGAGAGCGGGCGGGATGCATCGTGGCAGGCACTGGTTCGTTGCGGGACTTCATCCACACATCAGAAATGATCCATAACGTTACGGCCCACGTCGGGTCGACTCCCATCGTCATCGAAACCGGCAAGATCGCCAAGCTCGCTGACGGCGCCGTCACCGTTCGCTGCGGCGAAACCATCATCATGGTCAGCGCCGTCTCGGCGACCAAGATCAAGGACGGGCAGGACTTCTTCCCGCTCACCGTCGATTACCGCGAAAAAGCGGCCGCCGTTGGCAAAATCCCTGGCAGCTACTTCCGTCGCGAAGGCCGCCCGAGCGAAAAGGAAATCCTCACCTGCCGCATGACCGACCGCCCGTTGCGGCCGCTCTTCCCGAAAGGCTACCTCTACGACACGCAGATCATCTCGATCCTGCTCAGCGCCGATGGCGTGACCGAGCCGGACGTGCTCGTGATCAACGGCGCCAGCGCGGCGCTCATGGTCAGCGACATTCCGTTTGCCGGCCCGGTCGGCGCGGTGCGCGTCGGCCGTATCAATGGCGAATTCATCGCCAATCCCGATAACAACCAGATCCGCGAAAGCGATCTCGACCTCGTTTACGCGGGCATCGAAGGCAAGGTCATTATGATCGAAGGCAGCGCCCTTCAGCTCCCGGAGACGGAGTTCATCAAGGCGCTCGAATTCGCGCAGCAGCAGGCGCAGATCGTCATCGACGCGCAGAAGGAACTCGCCGCCAAGGTCGGCAAAGTGAAGCGCGTCATGCCGCTCTTCACCGTCCGTGACGAGCTCATGGAAGTGGCCTACGAAGTCGCGGGCAGCCGCATCGAAGGCGCCATCTACCAGCCGAGCAAGGTCGAGCGCATCAAGGCCGTCAACGCCCTCAAGGACGAAGTGAGCGCCGCGGTGCTCGCGAAGTTCCCGGAAGCCACGCCTTACGAGATCAGCCAGGCCTTCGACTACCTCCAGAAGAAAGCCTTCCGCGTCTCGATCCTCGACAAGGGCGTTCGCGCCGACGGTCGCGGCACTGACGACATTCGTCCACTCAGCGGCGAAGTCGGTCTGCTCCCGCGCAGCCACGGCAGCGCCCTCTTCGCCCGCGGCGAAACGCAGGCCCTCTGCCTCTCGACCCTCGCGACGACCGAAGAAGCACAGGAACTCGACGCCTACACCGGCGGCGAAGCCCTCAAGCACTTCCTGCTGCACTACAACTTCCCGCCCTTCTCGGTGGGTGAAACCGGCCGCACCGGCAGCCCGGGCCGCCGCGAAATCGGCCACGGCGCGCTCGCCGAGCGTTCCATCGCCCCGGTCATCCCGGATCGCGAAGACTTCCCGTATGCCATCCGCGTGAGCAGCGAAGTGATGGAGTCGAACGGCTCCACCTCGATGGCCAGCGTCTGCGGTGGCGTGCTCGCCCTCATGGACGCCGGCGTGCCGCTCAAGGCGCCCGTTGCCGGCATCAGCGCCGGTCTCGTCACCGAATTCGAAGGCGATACGCTTAAGCGTTACACCATGCTCACCGACATCATCGGCAGCGAAGATCACTTCGGCGACATGGACTGGAAACTCTGCGGCACCCGCACGGGGCTCACCGGCTTCCAACTCGACCTCAAGCTCCCGGGCATCCCGCTGAGCCTCATGGCCGAAGCCGTCAACCGCGCCGCCCGCGACCGCATGAAGGTCCTCGACGTGATGGAGAGCGTTCTCTCCGGCCCGCGTGCCGAGCTGAGCAAATACGCTCCGCGCATCGAGACCCTCAAGATCAACCCCGACAAGATCGGCATGCTCATCGGGCCGCAGGGCAAGAACATCAAAGCCATCGTGGCCGAGACCGGTTGCGAAATTAACGTCGAAGACGACGGCACCGTGCACATCTACTCGAACAACCCCGATGGCATGGCGCGCGCGCGTCAGATCATCAGCGGCATGTTCGCCGAGATGGAAATCGGCAAGACCTACGAAGGTCGCGTCGTCACCATCAAGGAGTTCGGCTGCTTTGTGGAAGTGCTGCCCGGCAAGGACGGCCTCTGCCACATCAGCGAGCTGGCCGACTTCCGCGTCAAGCGCACCGAAGACGTCGTCAAGATGGGCGACATCATCAAGGTGAAGGTCATCGGCATCGACGAAAAAGGCCGCGTGAAACTCTCGCGCAAAGCCGCGATGAAGGAAGCCGACGCCGCCGCCCAGGGCGACGCCGCTCCGGCTCCCGCCGAAGCCACGGCTTAATCCTTAAGGATTCCCACTAGACCGCGGTGCGTCGGGGCCCCCAAGTCCCCTGCGCACCGCGGTTATTTTTTGTCCGGATCGTCCGCAGACGAGCGCCAGCCCATGGAGAGCCGGCGTCCTCGCCGGCCACGACACCACCACGCGCAGCGCCCATTCTCTCGTGTCGTGTCCTCGGAAAGATGCGTTAATTAACGTCGTATGGAGGACCGATACGAGAGACCCGTTCTGGGGTAATCAAGAAAAGTGCTTGGTAAAGACTGCTCCCGTCACCACCGCCGATGATCAGGTAGAGGTGATTAGAGTCATCCGGGCTCACGTAGAGAATGCTGGAGAAGCTGAGTGACGGCCACCGGAGGTCATGAAGGAGCTTTGCAGGAATGGTGCGTCTGTAGTTGGGATGCCGAACCTGAATGCTCGTAATCCGATACGGTTCCTTGGTCTGTTTGTCCGGCTGCCATGCAATTTCGGCGCGCGCTTGGAAGCCACCCTGCGCGGGGACGATGGCGGGATTGGCGATGCCGGAGCGTGGTGCTTGTTCCGTGGCAAACCCAGGAAGGACCAGCGTTGCGAAGAAGGCTGGGAATGTCGCTTTCACGATGCGAGCGGAAAAGCGTCCTCGGCAAGGAGGACGAACGGAGCGAGTTTCGCCCGCCGACCTTGCCTGCACGTCCGACCTTACACCCACCGCGGCGCTTCCGTCTCGTCCGATACCGGCGCCACGTGCGCGAGGCGCATGCAGCCGAGGAAGAGGCCGGTGAAGAGCACATCGCTCAGCAGCGTGTTGCGGAAGAAAGTGAGAGTCGGCGGGTAGCCGGGAAGACCGCCGGTGAGAGCTTGCGCCCAGCCCGCGAAGGTCTTCGCGTAGGCCGGTTCGGTGATCCATGAAGCGGTGTTCGTGACGAAGTAGAACGCGACCGAACACAGTGCGCTCATGCCGAGCACGACCATGGCCTGCGGGTGACGACGCAACCACCAACCGGCGCCCGCGATTGCGGCCAGCACGACGTAGCGCGCCATCATCTCGAAGCTGAGCAGCGGCACGCCGTAGTATTGGTTGAGAATGAGATCGCTCACCAGCAGGCCGACCAGCGGCATGGTGAAGGCGGCGCGGCGCGGCAGAGCCATCGCGCCGCACAGGGCGATGGCGGAGAGCGGGGCGAAATTGTGCAGCCAGGAAAAATCGTCGCGATGTCCGAGACCGAGCAGAGTGCGCCAGGCGATGGCGAGGGCGAGAAGCGACAGAGCGGAAATCATGTGCCGGGAATCATCCGCCACAACTGCCCTGCCGCGCAATGCTGAAGTTTACCTGCGCGCGAGGTTTTCGCGCGACGACTACGGGCGCGCAGGGCAGGTGGCTAACGCGCCGGGCGAGGTGGTAAACGTCCTGCCCGCCTTACGATCGCAGCGTCAGCCACATCGCCTTCGCTGCAAATTCCGTCGGCAGATCGGGTAGCGCGGATTCCCGATGCAGATCGCCGGAGCGTCGCACGAGCTTCAACGAATTGCGTGCGAACAATTCCAGGTCGCGCTCCGTCAGCCGGGTGCAATTCGTCGAGAGCAGAATCCGCGCGTCGCGGGTCGCCAGTTCCAGTGCTGTATCCAGCAGAGCCGGGAAATCTTTCTCCACCTGCCACCGTCGTCCGCGTTCGCCACGCGAGAAGGTGGGGGGATCGAGCACGATCGCGTCGAACGTCTCGCCGCGCCGAGCCAGCCGCGGCAGGACGCTGAGCACATCGTCGGCGATGAATTGATGCCCTTCCTGCGGAATTCCGTTGAGATCGAAATTCGCCCGGCCGCGCTCGACGGATTTTTTCGAAAGATCCACGCTCACGGTTTGTGCTCCCGCACTCGCCGCCACGACCGAAAACGAGCAAGTGTAGGCAAACGTGTTCAGCAGGCGCTTCGGCGGTGCCGCCCGGAGCAGGGCACGATTCGCGCGTTGATCGAGAAAGAGCCCCGCTGAGTAGCCCGCCTCAAAATCGATCCCGTAGCGAAGCCCACCCTCCGTTACTGTTGTGATAAGAGACAACGCCGGATCGCCTTCCAGCAGTTCGGGCTTGGCGCGCTCGTCGTTCTGCCGGGGCAGGAAGCGCCCGAACACCCGCCGCACTGGCAGCCCGTGCGCGGTGCTGAATTCCTCCAAACCCTGTCGCGCGGTGTTCAGCCCCTCGGCGTCCTGATAACTGATGAGCACGTCTTCGCCTAGCCGCTCCACCCACGTCCGCCGGCTGGAAGCGAGCCGGTGCGCATCCGTGCCTGCGGTGGCGAATTTCGGCAGCAAGGCGGGATCGATCCAGCGAAGGGAATCAAAAACGGGCGCCGAGGCGCGAATAGGATGACGCATGGAAGGGGATGAGAAGCCGTTGCGCACGGCTGTCAAATCCACTACTATCCGCGCTCCTTGCCTACCCACATGCGCCCGCACGCCCTTTCGCTTGTCGCCATTCTCGGTCTGGCCGCTTCCGCGGCCTACGCCGTTGGCGGCGATGCCTCCGACCAATTCCTCGACGCTTTCCTCAATTTCCAACGAGGAGAAAAAGCGGAGGCGTCTGGCAACGCGCGCGGCGCCGTCTCTGCCTACAACAAGGCCATCGACGTGCTCGATTCCATCGCCGCCCGCTGGCCCGATTGGAATCCCGCGATCGTCAAGCACCGCCGCGAAAAGGCGACCGAAGCAGTCACACGCTTGCAATCGTCGGCTCCGAGCGCGCCAAGTTCATCCGGTCGCGCGCCGGTCGTCGAGCCGGAACTGCCCGAGAGCGCGAATCATCCCTCGCCGCTCCCCGGTGATTTCCCGCCACCGCCCCTTTCCACCACGCCCAGCCCGCGCACTTCTTCGAAAAAGAGCAGCAGCAGCGGCGATCCGATTCAGGAGATTCAGGAACGCATTGAGCGGCTCCAGAAGGACCTCGACAGCACCAAGACGCGCCTGAGCAAGGCGACCGAGGAGAAGGAAGACCTCGCCAAGAAATACGAGAAGGCGGTCAAGGACACGAAGGACATGGCCGAAAAGATGGAGGTCGTGCAGAAGCGGGCCGACCGGGCGGAAAGCGCCCTTCTCGATGCGGAGAAATCCGGCACGAAGAATACCTCTGAACTTTCCTCGCTCCGCAAGGAAGCCGCCGACGCGAAGAAGGCGCTCCGCCAGCTCCAGATCGAGCGCGATGCGGAGATGCTGCTTAACGACCAGTTCTCCCGCCGTATTTCCGCCAGCCGCAACCAGCTTGCCGATACTTCCAACGACCTCGATGCCGTGCGGAAGGAATCCACTGAACGCCAGCATAAACTCGATCAGGCGACGAAGGAAAAAACCGATCTCGAGGCAAAACTCAGCAAGACACAGGAACAGCTCACCAAGGCCACCACCGAGCGCGACGCCGCGCAGAAGGAAGGTGCCGCCGTGCCGAAAAAGCTGGCCGACATGCAGAAGCAGATCGACCAGGTCACCAAGGAAAAGACCACGCTCGAAGGCAACCTCGCCAAGGTGCAGGAGCAGTTGAGCAAGGTCACCGGTGAGCGCGACGATGCGCTGGCGCAGCTCAACAAGATGAAGGAAGCAGCCAAGAATGTGGACAAGCTGCTCCAGGAAAACACGCAGCTCATGGCCAAGCTGCAGGACGCCGAGAAGCAAATTTCCACCTTCAAGGCCGAGGGTGTCGAGAAGGACAAAAAGATCGCGGACCTCACCAAGGAGGTGACCAATGTGCGCGGCCAGCTTGCCGACGCTCAGAAGCAGAGCGCCGATTACCAGGCGCAGATGAACGACTTGCGCGGCCAGCTCGAAACGCAGGCTAAGGAACTCGCCGGCGTGAAGGCCGACGCCGCTGCCGGAGTCGCCGAACGCAAGAAGCTCGCCGAGGAAAACGACCTGCTTCGCGGCATCGTCCTGCGCCAGCAGAAAGAGCAGGCCCATCGCGATCGCGTGAAAAAGCTCGTGCTCGAACAGCTTGCGAAACTTGAAGTCCACTCCAAGGCGCTCATCGATCAGGTCGAGCTCCTCGGCAGCCCGGTCGTCAAGCTTACCGACAAAGAACGCAAACTCTTCAAGGACCCGCAGCTTTCCATCAGCGACAGCGAAATCACCTTCACCGCCGGCGATACCACGGCCTCCGCCGCTCCGACTGCTCCGGCGCCGATGCCCAATGTGGATACCAAGCCTGCGGCGGTCGTGGTCGAAACGAAACCCGCGTTGCCACCCGAAACCGCGCCCGTCGTTCCGCCCGCCAAAGCCGCGCCAACGCCCGAGGCGAAGAAAGTCGCCGACAAGAAATCCAGCACCGAGCCGGCCAAGGGCGAGGTGAAGGACACCAAGCTCACGCTCGAAATGCCGATGCCGGACAAGCTGCCCGACATCGCGCAAGGGGCGCCGAAGGCTCGCCCGGACGACCTCGCCAGCGCCAAACCTTCCACCACCATCACTCCGGCCGCGAAAGGCTCGAAGTCTCCGCTCGAAGGCGAACTGCCTTCCAAGGATGCTGGCACCTCGGCTCCGGCTGGCGGAGAGCCCGGCGTTTCCACCGGGCTGAAACCCGCCGTGCCGTCGGAAGTGATGGGCTTTGCCCGCGAGGCGAAAGATCAGTTCGACCGCGGCAACTACCGCGAGGCGGAGAAGATCTACGACAAGGCTCTCGCGAAAGCGCCGAACAATCTCTATCTACTTTCGAACAAAGGCGTCGTCCTTTTCCGTCAGCAGAAATACAAGCTGGCTGAGGAGGCCTTCCGCAAAGCCATCGCCGTCGCGCCGGAGGACGACTTCAGCCATTGCACGCTGGGTATCGTGGCCTATCAGCAGGGCAAGTTCGACGACGCCATCCAGGCGCTCACCCGGGCTCTCGCGATCAACTCGAAGAACCCGACCGCGCACAATTACCTCGGCATCACCGCGAGCCAGAAAGGCTGGCAGGAAGCCGCGCAGAAGGAACTCGAGACGGCCACGGCCATCGACCCGAACTACGCCGACGCGCACTTCAATCTCGCCGTCGTCTTCGCCACGCAGAACCCGCCGAACAAGGACGAGGCCCGCAAGCACTACAAGCGGGCGGTCGAACTCGGCGCTGAGCCGGACAGCTCCCTGGAGCAGTTGCTCAAGTAGCGGGCTTCGCCGGTTTCCCCCCCATTCGGCATGAAGTCTATCACGTTCGTCGCCCTCTGCCTTGCCGTCGTCCTGCCCTCGTTCGCGCGGGCGGCTGACACGGAATATAAGCAGATTCTCATCACGCCGCACGATGGCGTCGTCGAGGTGCGCCTCCCGCTGACCGACGTCACCGGCCCGGTGCGCGTAAAGCAACGCATGCCGGACGGCTTCGGCATTCCCATCGCCCCCTCGCGCACGAATCTCGATGGAAGCTGCTACCTCGAATGGCAGATCAGTTACGACACCCTCAGCACCGAGCACCCGTCCATCGTGCGCGGCGTGAAGTTCCAGCGCGACAGCCGCACCAAGTATGGCTGCGAACTCACCAAAATCCTGCTCGGCGCCATCGAACAGCACGTGCTCTCGCGCAGCCAGGTGAAAGGCCTGCGGGAGGAACTGGCGCGCCTTCGTTCCGTGGACCTCGAGACGACCGAAAAAATCGCCCTTCAGCCGAAAACGAAGGAGGCTGAAAAAGTCCCGCCTCAATTCGAACGCTTCGTGCAATCCGTTCCGCAGTTCGTCGCCTCCACTCGCGATGGCAGCGTGGAGATTCAATTCAAACCCCGGCAATACGCCGTCGGTTATCAGCCCATGGTCTTCGTCTGTCTCCCCTCGAAAGCATGGGGCCAGCCCGGCGGCGGCGCCCGCGCCGAGGGCAAGGCCCACGTCAAAGAAACGGTCACCTACCGCTTCGGTCCCCCGCAACACGAACTGCTCCTCTCGATCGTCCGCGCCTTCGGCATGGTCTCCCACGCCCACAACGAAGACCTCACCAAAATCGTGGACGCCGTCCTCGACCTCACGGCGAATACCGGCACGTAGTCTTGCCACGGCGCTTTGAGCCGTGCCGGAGGAAGGGAGCGCCGCAGAGCAGCGTTGCGACAGTTCTCTACGGCTGCCCCGCGAACTTGAACAGGAACAGCTCCGCCGCGCTATCCTCCGCGTAGTAGAGCTTTAGCGCCCCATCGCGGTTTTTCACATCTGTGGACACCGCCGCACTCGATCGGCGCGAATGAAGCTGCCGCACCCCGAGATGTTCCTTCGCATACAGCTCGCCCCACAACTCCGCGCGCACGGCGCGTTTGCCACGCTCGAGCAGCAGCTCCGCCAGCGCATCGCGTTCCATCGGCTCATACGCCACCGGAAAAGCGGCCTCAATCTTCGCGTAATCCTGCCCTGGATCTTCCGCCAATCCCGGCACCGGCTTCTCCGCGTAGGTGCTCTTCACGATCGCCACCCGCACCCGTGCATCGTGCCCCGCGTCGCGGCTTGCGCGTGAAATCGTATTCACCGACACCCGCAGTCGCCCAAACGGCGGCGCCTCCACCGTCAGCCAGATGCGATCCACCTTCGCGTCGTCGTCCGATGCCTCGCGCTCGATCGCATACGGCACCCCGGTCACATGCACGAACTTCGGCGGAGAAGTCCGAATCTTCTCGAACAGCAGCGTGCGTGCGTCGGGGCGGCGTGGTGGCATTGAGGATGAAAGAGAAAGATCAGTCGCGCTTTGTGCCGACTACGGAACGTCCGCTCCGTCCCTTCTTCGGCTTCGACGCCTTATCGAGGTTCGTGCGGTGCTCGATCTTGGCAACCTGTCCGCTCTTGAAATATTGGCGCCGGATTTCCTCCAGCATCGCGTCGCGCTGATCGTAGAGGCGCTTCAGCTTGCGTGGCTTCGCCCGGTTCAGTGCATACGACGTGATCAACGGAAGTGTGATCGTCGAGTCGCAGTAGCACACCACGCAGTCCGGCAGATTTTCCGGATCGATCTTGCCCCAGCTCACGGCCTCGCCCGGCGTCGCGCCGCTCAGCCCGCCCGTGTCCGGCCGCGCATCCGTGCATTGCAGGAAGTAATCGTGCCCGCGCTCCTCGATCCCCATCACCTCCTGAATCTGCGGCTCCGTCTGGAGCATGAAATTCTTCGGCGATCCACCGCCGAGGATGAAGACGCTCGACGTCTCTCCACTCGACTTCGCGCCATACACGATCGCCGCCGTCTGGTTCACGTCGCGGTTCACATCGATCAGCAATTTCGAGTCGCGCAGCGACATCGCCGCCACGTTCATGCCGATCGACGAATCGCCCGGCGAGCTCGTGAAAATCGGCACGCCATATTGATACCCCGCGCTCAGCACGCTCGTCTCCTTGATGCCGAGTTTCTTCTCCCGCTGGTAAACGTATTTGCCCAGCAGGTAGTGAAATTCATCCGTCCCCATCGTTTTCTGGAAGTCCGGTCCCTGGATCACCTGCCGCACAAACGCATCCGTATCGAGCAGCACGTCGTAGTCGAAGAGCACGTCGTAAATGCGGATGATCCCCTCGCGGCGCAGCGACACGTCGTCGAGAAACGGAGACCCCGCATACAGCTCCATGCCCAGCCCATAGTGCAGGTCGTGGTAGAGATTTGCCCCCGTCGAAATGATCCAGTCCACAAACCCCGCCTTCATCAGCGGGATGATCGCCGCCTTGCCCAGCCCCGCCGGCGTCAGCGCGCCCGTCAGCGACATGCCGACCGTGCCTTTCCCTGCGATCATCTTCGTCGTGAATAACCGGCAGGCTTCCGCCAGTCGCGCCCCATTATAGGCCTTGAAAGCCGTGTCGATGAGATCATCGACACGCATTCCTTTACGAATCGGGGAGGGGAGCAAACGCGGAAATTTCTTATTCAGGGACATTGGCGGCGCCGAGAATAGGGCCGGCATCGCCGGGCGCAAGCCGCGAGGAATTTAAGATTTAGGATTTAGGATTTAGGATTCGAAGTTTGCGCGCTCCGCGCGTGCCGGTCAGGAGCCTCGCGCCTCGCGCTCCCACGCCCCCGTCAAAATCGCGCGAAGCACCCCGCATCGAAATCCCAAATCACTCCACGCCCCCCAGCAGACTCCCCCACATCCCACCACCCCCGCGCGAAGCGCGACGCGTCCAAATCCTAAATCCTAAATCTAAAATCCTAAATCACTTCCCTTTCACCCTCCCCACGATCACCTCCCGCGTCTTCCGATGGATCGAATACAACACCCCCTCCTCCTTCCGATCCCACGCAAACGCCTGCCCCGCCGCCGTGATCGCCACCGTATCGCGCCACACCAGTTCCTCCCCGCTCTCCGGAAAATCCAGCACATACAGCTCCGGCGCATCGTGCCCCGTGATGAACAAATGCCCGCCCGGCCCGAAACTCCCGCCCGAGCTGCTATTCCCCGCAAACCGCGCGATCAGCTTCGCCGGAAAGCTCCAGCTCCCCAGCTGCTTCCACTCCGCGTCGAACTTCACCACCCGCGTCAGCGCCGGATCGCTCGTCTTCTTGTAATGCGCGAAACACGCCACCCACGCCCCATCGCGTCGATCGATCCACGTCAACGACCCCGGCGGATTCTCAAACCGATGCGTTTCCACATGCTGCATCGTCTTCGTATCCCAGATCTCCACCGAACTCTGCTCCGGGAGGGTAGGGAAGTTCGAGTGCGCGCAGTAAAGTTTCCCCTCCAGCACCACCCCGGCATTGAGATGCTTCCACGGCCCGCCCTTCCCACCATCCCATCCCGCCACGCGTTCCCCCGTCTCCTTCCGATATTTCCCGATCGCCCAATTCGTGATCGCATAAAAAAACTCCCCATCGACCGCGACACCCTGATTCGCCTCCACCGCCGGAAACCGGCGCAACTCCTCGTGGGTCCAATCGGAGGCAAGCGCTGCGGTTGCGAGGAGTAGGGGAGTGATACCGAGCGAAAGGAAGCGGCTCATGGGGTGAGGGAAATTTAGAATTTAAGATTTAGGATTTAGGATTTGGAAGTTTGCGCGCTCCGCGCGGCGTTTACGAGGCGTTGCCTCGCCCCGTCGTGATCGCCGCGTGAAAGATCGCGCAAAGCCCCGGGATTTAGGATTTGAGATTTAGGATTTAGGATTTTGATGCTAGGCGCTTCGCGCGAATGGATAAGGAAGAACTGAAACTGCGGACGAAGAGGTTTGGTTTGCGAGTGCTGAAGCTGATTCGCGCCATGCCGAAGGATGCAGCCGGCCTGGCGTTGGCGAATCAGTTGGTGCGGTCGGGAACCTCGGTCGGGGCAAACTACCGAGCAGCCTGCCGCGGACGATCAAAAGCCGAGTTCCTCGCCAAGCTCGGCACCGTCTTGGAAGAAACCGACGAAACCGCCTTCTGGCTCGAGCTGATCATGGAAGACGGCATGCTCCCCAAATCCCGCGTCGAACCCCTCTGGACCGAAGCCAACGAACTGTGCGCCATCTTCCACGCCGCCATCGCCACCGCCCGCCGCAACGCCCCCTGACCTCTACCCGCGCGAAGCGCCCAGAATCCGAATCCTAAATCTTAAATCCAAAATCCCCCCAACCCTCTCGCATCCCAGTCACCGCCCGCCTCAGCTTCCGCTCTCCCTTCCCACACGCGCGAAGCGCCCAGCATCCAAATCCTAAATGCTAAATCCTAAATCCAAAATCGCGTTCGCCTTCGCCCTCCTCCTCACCGCTCACGCCTTCGCCCTGGACCTCGCCTTCCCCACGAAGAACCGCTCCCTCCTCCAAGGCGACGGCGAAGGCTTCTACATGTTTATCGACCGCGATTTCGGCGGCGTGAAATCCACCCCGTGGGAAGGCGGCCGCTACGGCTACGTCCGCGACCCGAAAGTCACCTCCGCCGGGACCGTCTATACCCGCTTCCACGAAGGCGCCGACATCAAGCCGCTTGATCGTTCTGCCGACGGTGAACCCCTCGACATCGTCACCGCCGCCGCCGCCGGCCGCGTCGTCCACGTCAGCGACAATCCCCGCTACTCGAACTACGGCCGCTTCGTCGTCATCGAGCACCGCTGGGACGGCTGCCCCTACTACAGCCTCTACGCCCATCTCAATTCCGCCTCCGTCCGGATCGGCCAGCAAGTCGCCCAGGGCGATCCCCTCGGCCGCCTCGGTTACACCGGCGACGGCATCGATCGCCGCCGCGCCCATCTGCATTTCGAGGTGAACCTCATCCTCAGCCACTACTTCGAAAGTTGGCACAAGCTCGTCTACCCGTCCGACATCAACCGCCACGGCCTCTACAACGGCCTGAACCTCGCCGGCATGGACGTCGGACGCCTCCTCCTCGCCGCCAGCAAATCGCCAAGTCTCACCATCCCCACCTTCCTCGCGACCGAAGAAGTCGCCTTCAAAGCCCTCGTCCCCGCCACCGACAAATTCATCCTCCCCAAACTCTACCCCTGGATGATCCACGGCCCCGCCACCGGCGCCAAATCTTGGGAAATCTCCTTCACCGCCTCCGGCCTCCCCCTCCGCCTCGACCCACACCAAGAACCCGTCACCCAACCCACCATCACCGCCGCCACCCCCACAAAATTTCCCCTCAGCTACGTCACCAAAGGCTACGTCTCCGGCACCAGCAAAAGCCCCACTCTCACCCCCACTGGTCGCGCTTTCCTGAAGTTAGTGAGCGGCGCATACTAAAACGGCCACGCCAACTTCATCGACCGTTTCCACGTTTAGGTTTGAAACTCCGATCTTGTGGTCCACTTTTGCTGAGCACTGGCACAAAATTCCCGTCTGTGTCAAATTGGCCTGCTCCCCAAAAGTTGAGCCAGTTGCTATGAGAGTCTGGCGGCGCGAGAGCGCCGTCGAACTCTCCACATGAAAAGAAAGCGACATACACCCGAAGAAATCATCAAGAAGCTGCGCG
>JBGAGV010000005.1:0-329715 GCA_044226525.1 Chthoniobacteraceae bacterium
CCCATCCGGAACAGGTCTGGACATTCCAGTGCGCCGAGGCTGATGTTGGGCGCGTGCAGGGGAGCCTGGCCTGCCAGGTTTTCAGATCGTTCGACACGCACAGGCCCACGCAGCCGCTGCGGTTATAGGGGCTTCGGGCGCGCGCGGCCACCAGCATCCACCACTGGCGCTCCTGCTCGTTCCAGAACACCAGCGGATCGCGCCAATCACTCTGTTCGTAATAAGCGGGATCCGGAGTGAAATCCTCTTCGGGGTGTATATCCCAATGAAGAAGGTCGGGGCTCGTGGCGTGGCAAATGATCTGCCGCCCGTCGGGAAAAACGCAATAGAAGAGATGATAGCGATCGCCGACTTTCAGGACCGAGCCGGTCCCGCCGGGGATATGACACGGGCCATCCTCGCGATAGTGGACGAAGTCCTTCGATCCGAGTAAAAGTACCAGCCCTTTGGGCCTCGCTGTTCAGGCGCCACCCGCCAAATGTGAAGGTAGAAGAGCTTGAACTCATCCTCCGCATAGAACGGGATCACATCGCCCACCGAGGCTCCGTGTGGGCGATAGAAGACATGGCCTGGATTCGAAATCTCTGTCCTCATAGGTTGTTGCCTCTGCGCGCTTCCGTCCATACCGTGTGGGTCAGCACCTCGGCGACCAGGCCCCTACAGCAGACCTACCAGGCATACGCTTCGGGGGCCTCGCCGCCAGGCCCAGGCCAGATCTCGTCGAGTTGCTTGAGCGCATCCTGATCCAGTGTCAGGTCGAGGGCTCGCATCGCCCGGTTGAGTTGCTCCAACGTTCGCGGACCCAGGATCGGGCTGGTCACGGCGACGTTGTGGAGCAGCCAGGCCAGCGCGACATTGCCAGGTTCCTCACCCAACGTCTGACAGAATCGCTCGTACGCTTCGACCTTCGAGCGGTTCTCCTCCAGGTTTTTCTGGATCCAGTCAGATCCGCGCCGCGCCGTCTGAGGTTGATTCAAGACACCGCCCAGCAGGCCACCCGCGAGGGGACTCCAGGGCAGGAGGCCCAACCCGAAGGCCTGACAGGCGGGGATCACCTCGAGTTCGATCGCGCGCGTTTTCAAGTTGTAGAGGCTTTGCTCGGACACCAGCCCGACTAAACGGCGCGCGCGAGCCTCGCCCTGCGCCTGCGCGAGCTGCCAGCCCGAGAAGTTACTGCTACCGACATACAAGACCTTGCCCTGTTGAATGAGGGTCTCCAACATCTGCCAGATCTCCGCCCACGGCGTGCTGCGATCGACATGGTGGAACTGGTAAAGGTCAATGTGATCGGTCTGCAAGCGTCGCAAGCTATCGTCGCAGGCCTTGCGAATGTGATAGGCGGAAAGGCGCTGATCGTTGACGCCCTCCCCCATGCGACCGTATACCTTTGTGGCCAACACCACCTGGTCGCGGTGGGAGGGGTTTTGGGCGAACCAGCGCCCCACGATCTGCTCCGTCACGCCCTCTCCCAGTCGAGCCCCATAGATATTGGCGGTATCCAGGAAGTTGATCCCCCATTCCAATGCGCGATCCAGGATGGCGAAGCTGTCCTCGGGAGACGTCCGCTCACCGAAGTTCATGGTGCCCAGACAAAACCGACTGACCTTCAATCCCGTTCGACCCAGGTGAGCGTATTGCATGCGTTTCTCCGTTTGGGGCAACGACAAGACAACGATGTGAGACTCGAGCGCCCACTCACGACATTAGGCGCGGTTGCCGTTACCGAATTCGCCTCGCGGTTCAATGTGCTCGGCGAAATGACAGGCGACATAGTGTTCGGGCGAGATCTCGCGCCAGACCGGCACCTCTTGTTTGCATCGTTCCGTGGCGAACGGGCACCGTGGATGAAAATGGCAGCCACTGGGCGGATGCGCGGGATTGGCGATTTCACCGGCGAGGCTCACTCGGTTGGCCTTGCGGGTTGGGTCCGGCAACGGCACCGCGGACAGAAGCGCCTGCGTATACGGGTGTCGTGGCCGGCTGAAGAGCTCCCGAGAGGTGGCCAGCTCCACCAGCTTGCCGACGTACATCACCGCCACACGGTCCGAGATATGCTCCACAACCGCCAGGTCATGCGCGATGAAGATGTAAGAGAGATTCAGATCCTGCTGCAGATCCTTGAGCAGGTTCAGGATTTGGGCCTGGATCGAAACATCCAGCGCGGAGACGGACTCGTCGCAGACGATTAGTTTCGGGTGGCAAACGAGCGAGCGCGCAATGCCGATGCGTTGGCGTTGGCCTCCGCTGAACGCGTGCGGATAACGGCGCAGATGACGCTCCTCCAACCCCACTAGTTTGAGCGTCTCAATGACGATGCGCCGGACGTCATCGCCACGCGCATATTTGTTGTAGACCAGCGGCTCCTTGACAATGTCAAACACGGTCATCCGCGGATCGAGAGACGAATAGGGATCCTGAAAGATCATGTGAAAATGCCGACGCACGGCGCGCAGGCTTTCACCTTTGAGACCGGTCAGGTCCACCCATCGGTCATCGGTCTTCAGCCGCACCTGCCCCCTTGTTGGCTCGATGGCGCGGACGATACAGCGTCCAAGGGTGGTTTTTCCGGAGCCCGACTCGCCCACGATCGACAGCGTCTCACCAGCGTTGACGAACAGATCGACGTTGTCGACCGCGCGCACCTGGCCAGAGACACGTTTCATGAGACCCGACGTGATATCGAAATACTTCGTCAGGCCGGTCACATCCAGGATCTTCTCGTCCGGCGCCTGGCTAAATGTGGGTCCAGTCATCCTCAGGCTCCGTTTCTTGACCGTACAGAAAACACCGCACGGCGTGGCCAGGTGTTCGTTCTATCAAAGCGGGCATGGCCTTGTCGCACACCCCGGCTTTCGCCGCCGGGCAGCGCGCTACAAAGCCACATTGTTGCGGCAGGTCGATCGGGGTCGGTACCGTACCGCGGATCACTTCGAGCCGATCGACCCTTTGCCCGGGTCGAGGGATCGACCGCAGCAGTTGTTGAGTGTAGGGGTGCTGCGGGTTGGCGAAGAGCTCGCGCGTAGTCGTGCTTTCGACCACCTGACCGAGGTACATCACGTAGACCCGATCGACCGTTTCGGCGATCACAGCCATGTTGTGCGTGATATACACGACCGACATGCCCTGCTCACTCTGCAGTTCGCGCAGCAGATCCAGAATCTGGGCCTGAATGGTGACGTCGAGAGCCGTCGTTGGTTCATCGGCCAGGATAATCTTGGGATTGCAGCTCAAGGCCATGGCGATCATGGCCCGCTGACGCATGCCGCCGGAGAGTTGATGGGGATATTCGTCGAAGCGTTGTCGGGGGTTCGAGATGCCGACTCGCTCCAGCAAACCGATGACGTGATCGCGCGCTTGAGCAGCTCGCAAGGGCATGTGCAGCGACACCATCTCGCTGATCTGGAAACCGATGGTGTAGACCGGCGAGAACGCCGTCATCGGCTCCTGAAAGATCATGGCGATTTCGTTCCCGCGGATCGAACGCAAGACCGGCGATTGCGGCTCAAGGGCGAAGATATCGACGACGCTGCCATCTTTTCGGCTCAACCGGGCCGTACCCTGGACGATCTCGCCCGGCGGCATGACCAGGCGCATGAGCGACTGCGTCATCACCGTCTTGCCGCATCCCGACTCGCCGATCACGCCAATGGTTTCGCCATCCGCCACAGTCAGGTCGACGCCGTCCACCGCCTTGACGATGCCCTCATCGAGAAAGAAGTAGGTCTTCAAATCGCGGACTTCCAGACGTGACATGCTGTTCAGTCCCTCCGTCCGATGAGCTTGCGCGGCTATGGCGCCGGCACGCCCCAGATCGACTCCAACGGCCAGGCCTCCAGCCGAACCAGTTGGGTGGTGCCTCGTTCGCTGAACGTGGCGATCCCCAGGCTCTCGGCGCTCGGAAACATCAGCGCCGACAGGCTCACCTGCCCGTCTTGGGCAAAGACCTCGAGGGAGGATTGGTCCACGAAGATCCTCAGACGCACACGACCGTCGTTCGGCTCGAGTGGCGCCTCCAGGTATTTTGAGAACTGGGGGATCAGGGTTCCGTTCTCAGGATCGCGCCGATCCACGAACACGGTGTGGGTGAGCGCGTCATAGCCCACGGTAACGCCGGCGGTGCCACCGATGGCAAGGCGCAGCCCGAAGCGCGCCTGTGGATCGGTAATGGCGAACTCGGCTTCCAGCTCGTAGGTGTTGCGCGTCGGCTGGAACTCGGTCAAGGGGGTCAGGTCGCCCAGGGTTCGATCATTGACATGCACGGAGGCCCCGCGCAAACTCGTCAAAGCCGGGATCGGCTGCTGGATGATGCGCAGCCCCCCAGGGAACGACTGCAAGGTGATCTCGCGGGGCAACGCCAACGCGCCCTTGCCCCAGCTGGTGGGCACCTGTTGCGCGTATTCCCAGTTTCCCAACCAACCCATCGTCACGACCCGGTTTTCGGCACCATCGTAGTCGCGGTAGGTGCGCACTGCGTAATAGTCGGCCCCATAGTCGAGCCAGAGTGCATGCTCGCGCCCCGCCAGGGCCGGGGTATCGGCAAAGCGAATGTGATCGACGTTGATGCGCCCGTGGTCGCCGGACGTGGTGGAGTCGCGGATCTCGATCCGCGCCGTTTTTCCGATCAGGTCCGTGACGTCCCAGCCTGCCCATTTCATGACGTCGGTGCCATCGCCGGTCGACGATCGCACGGTGTCACCGTCGACCACCAGGTACACGCCAGCGTCAGCGGCATCGTGGCCACCTGAGATGAGGAAGTTAATGAACCCGTGACTGATGGAAAAGTCCGGTGAGGTCAGGCGGGCCTGGCCACGATTGCCCGACGTTGATCCCGGGGTATAGGTGCTGAGAAAGCCGGTCCCAATGAAACCTGAGACGCGGGTGTTGCCCAGGTCGTCGCCGGGACCGATGGCGACCGGATCTCCTTCCGCCACCCAACCCGGAGGAAGCACTGTCTCAAAGTCGGCGAAGAGCTCGCCGGGCAGCCCTTCTCCACGCAGGAGATAGCCGTTCCGTTCCGGGTCGAGCGTGAAGGTCGTGCCGTCGAAGTCGCCGATGAAATACTGCTCTCGGTTGGGGCCCATCCCACATAACAACACCCACTTCGACCGGCCCGGATCTCCGTCCACGGGCAATTCGAAAAGATCCGGCACCTCCCAGACCTGCGATTGCGCGCCGATCGGCCCGAAATCGCTGAGGTGTTCCCAGTGGGTCAGGTCGGTTGACGCGAAGATGCCGACCTTACGCTCGTCCGCGAATGCGATCACCATGACCCAGCGTTGCGTCGGCTCATGAAAGAACACCTGCGGATCCCGAAAACCCTGGCGCTCGGACACGAGGATTGGGTTCTGGTCGTAATAAACGAACGTGCGGTAGTCGTAGCTCACCGACAGACCCTGTGTCTCGATGTTCGTGAGCCGGTTGTGCATGGTGTACACAGCCACCATCGGCGGTTGAGCCGGGTCAACCGCCAATCCACTGGTGTTGTCGAGATCGACCACGACGGAGCCCGAGAAGTAGACGAAGGAGCCATCGTCGCCGAACATCGGTTGGACGCGTTCGTTCCAATGCACCAGGTCGGGCGAGTCGGCGTGTCCCCACCAAAAGAGGTGGTACAGCCCCTGGAAGCGCACCATCCCATCCGGGTCACCCAACCAGCCCTGGGCCGGTGAGAAGTGGTATTGCGGCCGATACGGCTGTTGATACCGCACAGCCTCGGATATGGGCACGTCGGGCGCCTCGCGCGCGATAGCGGTCGCCTGATACTCCTGCGGAGTGCGTGGACCCGGCGTTTCGGTCGGCTCAGGCGATGGCGGAATCGCAGAGGGTTGCGGTTCAACCGTGTCAGACGGCATCGGCGTCACCTCCGTCGTGGGTGGTGTCTGACAACCCCATAGCGATGCCACGAAGAGCCAAGGGAGCCAGTACCATTGCTTTGTGTGCTTCACCATGAGCGCATACCCCTAACGCGCGTAGGGGTCGGCCGCGTCGCGCAGGCCGTCGCCCAGGAAGTTGAACAGGATGACGGCCACGATGATGGCCGCGCACGGGAACAACAGCCAGGGATAGTGACCGAGCACCGTAACATCCTGAGCCTGCTGCAGAAGAGATCCCCAACTGACGTTCGGCGGCGTGATCCCCAGGCCCAAAAAGCTGAGCGTGGTCTCGCCCAGGATCATGCCCGGAATCGAGATCGTGATGTTGACGATCAAGTAACTGGTAAAGCCCGGCAACAGGTGGCGGAAGATAATCGCCATATCGCTGGCCGACGAGATCCGGGCGGCGGTCACGTAATCCTCTTCCCGCAGGGAGATGATCTTGCCGCGCACGACCCGCGCGAGACCGGTCCAGCCGACGAGCGACAGGATGAGCGTGATGGCCAGGAACTTCTGGATACCATTCCAGTCCTGCGGAATGGCGGCTGAGAGCGCCATCCAAAGCGGGATCTGCGGAATGCTGATGATGAATTCGATCAGCCGTTGAATGAGCACGTCCACCAGGCCGCCAAAGAAACCCGATATGCCGCCGAGTGTGATCCCAAGCACAAAGCTGATCATCACACCACCAAATCCGACGAAGAGGGACACCCGCGCGGCAAAAACAATGCGCGACAGCATGTCTCGGCCCAGATTGTCGCTGCCCAGCAGGAACAAGGGCGTCTCAGAGTCGATCCCGAAGAGATGCAGGTCCGCAGGGATCAGGCCCCAAAGACGATAGGGTTCACCCTGAACGAACAGGCGAATGGGAAGACGCTGTGCAGTGTCCTCCGCGAAGTGGTAGGTGAAAGTAGCTTCATCGAGTTGGCTGGTGCGGGCGTACACGAACGGGAGATGAAGACCGCCCTGCTCGTCCTGCACATGGATCGGCGACGGCGGCGCATAGACGAGATCGCCGAACCGGGTCTGGGAGCCGTAGGGTGCAACAAACTCCGCGAGAATCGCCATAGCGTACATCAACAACAACAACCAGAAACTGATGACCGCCAACCGGTGCTTCTGAAACTTCACCAGCATCAAGCGGTACTGCGAGGCTTCGAGCAGTTGCTCAGCCATCTTCTGCCGCCGGGCACGCGTGCCCGTGTAGCGATCGCGCAACTCGCGCGAACGGCGGTCCAGATAGCTTTCCGAAGGAGCGGGGCTTGTCGTCGTCATGGCGAAGGTCACCGGGGGTCAGGCCTAATCGAACCGGATGCGTGGATCGGCCCACGCCAACAGGATGTCGGAGATCAGCGTGCCAACCAGCGTCAGCGAGCACAGGATCAGCACGAACCCGCCCGCCAGATACATGTCCTGCCCAAGCACGGCGTCGAGCATCATCGGCCCGACAGTCGGGATATTGAGGACCTTGGAGACGACCAGCTCGCCGCCCACCACGCCGGGCAGCATCCATCCGATCGTGCTGATGATCGGGTTGATGGCGATGCGAATCGGATACTCCAGCGTGACCCGCCACTCAGGCAGTCCCTTTGCGCGCGCCGTGGTGACGTATTGCTTCTTGAGCTCATCCAACAACGACGCCCGCAGGATGCGGATCAAGCCGGCTGAACCCGTCACAGACAGGACCAGGAGCGGGAGCCAGACGTTTTGAAGCATGTTGGCCAGTTTGGCGAATGACCATGGGGCATCGCGGAACTCCGGCGAAAACAGGCCGGTGGTCATATAGCCCGTGTTGGTGAAGACCGTATACAGCAACACAAGCGCCAGGAGAAAGGCCGGGATTGACAACCCGAAGAAGCTCAGAAACGTGACGACGTAATCCAGGATCGAGTATTTCTTGAGGGCCGAGACGATGCCGATGGGGATCGCGATCAGCCAGGTCAGGAAGATCGAGGCCACGGACAGCGCGATCGTGCGCGGAATACGCTCAAGGAGCAGGTCAGCCACCGGACGCTGGAACTTGAACGAATTCCCGAAGTCGCCCCGGGTGATGATTTTGCCGATCCAGATGAAGTATTGAATGATGAGTGGTTGATCGAGGCCGTATTGACGTTGGAGGGCCAGCTTTTGGGCCGCGTTCATCGCTCCGCCCTGCAATTCAAGGTTTCGGATGTAGCTGTCGACGTAGTCACCTGGCGGCAACTGGATGACGACAAAGGCCACCACCGAGACCAGGAACAGCAACGGAAGCAGGATCGCGATCCGGCGCACAATGAACTTCGTCATAGGTACGCTTCTGTCAAACGGACGAATGAAACTCGATGATGGCGAGCGCGGGGACAAGGGTGCATCACCGGTGACGACGTCGCGTCCGGCGATACACCCTTGTGACCTCTCGCTTCAGGCCCAGAAAAGACGGCCCGATCGGGCTGAACCTCAGCCCTTGAACCAGTAGCCTTCCGCGTTGATGTACACGTCCAGGTCGTACGGCGCGCCCTCATTGGGTAGGTTCTGCAGCCGTGCGTCGACCGAGTTGGGTTTCACCTGCAGTCCCGTCGTCGGGATCATGACGTAGTGATCCGACATCCACTGGAACAGCTTGTTGTAGATCTCGAGGCCCTTGTCGGACTCGGGCGGGTAGGCCTTGCGCGACGAATGCAGGTCGTAGAACTCCTGGATGTACTCCGGCGGCTTGCGCCCTTCCTTCCCATCCGTGGTGAAGTACAGCCAGGTCATCGGAGACCAGGGCCCCTTGTGATTGGGCAGATAGTCTTCCGAGATACCCGTGACCCAGGCCGTGCCGTCGTTCCACTTGATCGACGCCATGATCTCGTTGGCGGTGCGGCGCTGATCCCAGAGCGTCCCGTCGACGACCTCGAGCTCGACGTGGAGACCGGCCTTCTGGATCTGTTCCTTGAGCAACTCGGCCACCGGGGCTGTTTCGGGCGCCTCTGTGGCGAAGGTGATCCGGAAAATGAAGGGCTGGCCATCCGGACCGAGCCGCAGACCATCGCTGCCCTTCTTGTCGAAGCCCAATTCGTCGAGCAGTTTGTTGGCCGTGGCAAGGTCAAGGCCCAGGCAGTTCATGAACGGCTTGCCGAACTTACCGAAGAAGACGGACTTGTTGACCTCGTCCGGATCCATGGCGGCCGCGATGGCCTTGCCGAATCGGTTGTCGGGGTCGGCTACCAGTTGCTGCCAGACGCTGCCCTCCTTGTCGTACTCAAAGTCGTGATTGAGGAAGAGCATCTGCGGGAAGTTGAACGATCCGGTCGTGAAGATCCGGCGGTTGAATTGCTCCGCGGTCTGCACCAGGGTCGGCATCTGGCTGAGTGAGATGTTGTTGCCGCCCGCCAGGGTGACTTCACCGGCCATGATGGCGTTCAACGTGGCGCTGTTGTCGATTGCCAGGTTGTTGACGATGCGATCGACGTAGGGCAGTTGCAGGCCGTTGGCATCGACGTGCCAGAAGAACGGGTTGCGTTCGAAGATCCGGCGCGTATCGGTGGCCTCGACGAGCACCCACGCGTTGAGCACCGGCATGCCCAGGGCTCGCATTTCGCCCGTGTCCCAGTGCGAGACATCCTTGGAATTCAGCAGCTTGACCCA
This sequence comes from Chthoniobacteraceae bacterium, assembly GCA_044226525.1. Classification (GTDB taxonomy): domain Bacteria; phylum Verrucomicrobiota; class Verrucomicrobiia; order Chthoniobacterales; family Chthoniobacteraceae; genus VFJQ01. Next base: position 9,483 of record JBGAGV010000005.1, read on the forward strand.
TTCGGTCTCGTTGGCTTCTTTGAGGGCCGCGTCAAGGTCCGCGGGCTTGGCGTACTTGGCGTGGTATTTCTTCAGGTAATGGGCGGGTTTGATCAGGATGTCATAGCCCGGGATCCACGAGTTGAGGGCCGCGATGAGCGCTCCGTAGGGCTTGCTGAACTTCAGTTCGAAGGTTTGCTCATCCTTGATCGTCAGCGCGGCCTTGCCATACGCTGAGGAGCCCTGGGTGAACAGCTCGGAGGGATAGCCGCGCTGCACATCGGGATCTTCATACAAGTCCTCGAACACGAAGCGCACGTCCTCGGTGGTCACCGGCTCGCCGTCCGACCACTTCAAGCCCTTGCGCAGGGTGAAGGTGTAGGTGGAGTAGTCAGCCGAGGTGTCGAGCTTGCTGATGACGTTGGGACGCGATTCCTTGGTCGACTGGCTCGGTGAACGCACCACGGTCGAGGACTGCGCGATGTTGAGAAAGCCGGTGCCCCAGGTAGCCGCGATCTTGATGTCACCGCCATACTGGCCATCCTGCCAGGTCCCATACTCTTCCTGAAGCAGTGTGCCCGCCCCGACCAGGAAGGTTTCTTCCGGGAGGCGCTCATCGATCGGGGGCAGTTTGCCTGCAGCCACACGTTCGGCCAGGAACGGAGGTTCGACAAAGCCGCGCGCCGAGGCCCCACCTGAGGGCGTTGCGCCCGTGGCTTCCGTAGCTCCAGCGGCAGCCGCCGTGGCGGTCGGCGCAGCCGGCGCGGACGTCTCGCCCGCTTGAGGTGTCGGCGTCACCTGAGTACAGGCGGCGATCACGACCCCGGCGCCGCCAAGCGCCGTGAAGCGCAGAAACTCCCGACGAGAAAACTTTGTGGTGGTGCTCATGGACAGATCTCCTCGAATGAACGGAACAAAGACAATCCAAGCTCAGATGGACAAGCAGGGCAGAATCGGTTGGCGGTCACCTCCCGATCCCACACTGCGGTAATTGGCTTTCACGGCCTGGCCGCAAGTGCTGGTTCAACCAGTCGTTCAGGCTCCCGTATAGCCCGGCCAACCCCACAAAGCGTTCACTGTCCGCGGACGCCACATCCGTTAACTCACCGTTGACCGGGACGCCCTGTTCATCGACGACCAGGCGCACCACCAGGGTGAGGTAATGGCGTTCTGCAAGGATGTCCGGCGGATGAGCGATATTCATGAGGCCACGCGCCACCAGGGTCACGAGATGCCTCATCCTATGTGGCTATACACACGCAGGGCTCAAGGCTCGTACATAGGGACACTCAAGAACCAATCAAATCGCGATCAAAGTCCCGATGCACCCATTCGGATCTGTTCCAGGAGTGCGCGGGTTGCGGGTTCAGGCTCGATTCCCAAATCGGTCCGCAGCATGTCGGTACACACTCGGTATTGATGAAACGCCGCAGCACGTTCGCCGCGCCGCACAAAGCAGCGCATCGCCAGGCGGTGCGCATCCTCCCGGCAGGGGTCACGGGCCAGGAGACGCCAGATGTAGTCTAGGCAGACGTTCCATTCGCCGACCCGAAAGAAATGATCGGCGACTTGCGCGAGCAAACTGAGGTAGCGACCTCGTAACCGTTCGCGCTCAACGATGGACCGCGCGTCGGACGAGATGCACAGATCGCCCTGGTACAGGTCAATGGCTGCGCGATACGCGTCGAGCCCCTGTTCAGGATGCCCTGAACGGACCTGATCGTCTCCATATTTAGCGTAATCATCGAACCACTCGACGTCCACGCCGATTCCGCATTCCACATTGAGTCGATAATGGCCGTCCTCGTGGACGATCGGTGCCTGTGAAGCCAACGCCGAACGGAGGAGCTTGTTGACTGCGTAAACCTGGGTATTCAGAGAGTGGAGACCGCTGTCGAGGTCACTGTTCGGCCACAACCATTCGATCAGCCGTTCACGTGGCGCCCGATGACCACGCTGAAGGGCCAGATGGGCCAAGAGTCCTTCGGTCTTGCTTCCAGCCCGAATCGACAGGGGTTGTCCAGTTTGCAGGATCCGGAAATGGCCCAAGAGTCGGATGACGATCGGCCAGGCGGCTGTGTCCATCGGGCTGCGGGTCACGCTTGAGGAGGTCATACTGCTCATCCGCCAACGTCCTGGTGGGTCGGTCCTGTGAAAACCGGGGTCGCGCCTCTGGATGTCTTGGGCTAACCCGCCGATTCGCGCTCGACATACGGGCAGGGCAACAGCTCATGAACGGGCACCTGGGCATCCTCGTCCGAATGAGCCACGAGGTAGTTGATAGCCCACTGCCCCATCTCAAAATGAGGCAACTGCATCGTCGACAAGCCGGGGTGCAAGGCCTCTGCGAGGGAATCCTGATTGTCAAAGCCAATCAGCGCGACGTCATCGGGGATTCCAAGACCCAGTTTGCGCAAGGCGTCATAGGCGCCCATAGCCATACGGTCGTTGAAGCAGAACAGCGCCGTCGGGCGATTCGGCCTCTGCATGAGGGCCAACGTGCTGTCATATCCACCCCGAGCGTTGCTGTCACCGCTCACCACCAGGTCCGGGTTATACGCAATGCCGTGAGCTTCTAGCGCGTCGCGGTACCCCTGCAGACGGCCATGCGTCGCCGGGATCGAATCGACATTGCTGATATACCCGATGCGGCGATGGCCTTTCGCAAGAAGGACCTCCACGGCCGCGCGTCCTCCTCCGGTCTCATCCGGGACGACGGACGTCAATGACCCATCCGCACAGTAACAATCCAACAGCACCGCAGGCACCTCTTTAAGGTTGGCAGGCGGCGTGACCGGGCGATGAAACATCGTCGCGTACACGATCCCGGTCACTCGCTGCACGAGCAGCGATTCAACGGCCTCGGACTCGATGTCAGGATCGCCGTCGGTGTTGAAGAGCATGAGATTGAAGCCGTGGCGGCGGGCTGCCTGGTGTGCGCCTTTGATAATGGCGCCAGCGAAAGGCGTGGTGGCGATTTCATCGGTGACGAAACCGATGAGCTTAGAGCGCTGGGTGGCCATCAGGCGGGCAGCGCCATGCGGTCGGTAACCGAGCATACGCACGGATTCGAGGATGCGTTCCTGGGTTTCACTTGGAATGTTCTGCCCGGCCGCCTTGTTGAGGACATAGGAAACGGTCGCCTGCGAAACACCAGCATGTCTGGCCACATCGCGCATAGTGACGTTAGGAGTACGTGACTGTTTCCGGTTATTCATGGCTATTTTGGGTACTTATGCGCTTCACTTAAGCGCATAAGTAGTATAGGAGCGAATCCTGGCTTGTCAACCAGATCAAACGTTCTATTCCGTAACGGCTGTATCGCAATCGTTCCCAACAACGCCGCACTCAACCGGCGAGGAAGTCCCAAAGCCTGTGCTTTTTGCATCCATGCTTCGAACGGGACTTGATAGTTCTGAGGCACGAGTCGGTGCGGACAACGGCGTTTCTGCATAAATGCATGGCCGCCCCAGAGGGACACCGCCCAGAAGACGAGGCTTTGGCTACGCTGGTTCGTTGAGACGGACCCAGTTGAGCGCCACCGGGTGAATAGCCCGATGGCGCTTGATTGGCGAACACCTTCGCCCAAGAAAGTCGGTGCCTCCTCATAACCTGCAGGACATGATCAACTGCCCAGACACCACTCCTGAAGCCAGTTGGCCACTCTGCGGACCAGATCGCGTTCTTCTAGACTGGTTCGCCCCGCCTCCACCGCCCGCTTGAGTTGCAATCCAACCTCCACGATCTAAACAACCCCCTGTCCCACGCGCTGTTGCAGAAACTCCTTCGCTAAACTCGACACATCTTCCAGCGTCAGATGGTCATGCGTCGACAGGAGCAAGGCGACGGCCAGCGCCTGTTTCAAAGGCATCGGATGCTCACGTGTCCATGCAACCATCGGGTCCTCTGTTTCGGGGCAAGCCAACCTAGTGCGTTCACTACGCCTTCCAGGGACGACGGTCTGATGGGGCCGGTCGTCAACGTCACCGGGGGCTCGTCGCTCACATCCGCCGAGTCATCGGAGCGAAACGTCGCTGCCTCGTGGTCCTCCACGGGCCCCGCCTTCGTCACGGCCATGAGCGGCGTGGCTGGCTCCTCACCTTTCTCGGATCGGCGATCAACCGCACGCCCGATCCGGGCTGCCTCGCGCACGCTCAAGCGCCCTTTCCCAACCGCCTGAACGAGCGCCTCGCCGGCGCCAACAGGCGCATGAGTTCAGACACATAGCGCGGCGTCCTCGCCGGGCTGCGCATCGTCTATGTCTGGGCTTACATCGCCGTCGGGGTGCCGCTGGTGGTCCTGTTCGTCATCTACATGGGACCGCGGGAGGTGTTCGTCGTCTTCACCCGCGTATTCGACTACATCGACAACCTCGTGTCGGTCGTCTTGGTCGCGCGCCTCACCCGGGTCGGGATCCGTGAAACCACCCAGGCGCTGGAGGAACGCTTGCTGGCCCTCGACGAGACGGAGGTGGACTGGGTCTGGACCAATCATCGGCTCTTCGCCGTCCAACGCCTGGCGGCCTCGCTGCCGGATCGACACACGACGCTCAAGGATCCCGTGGGCGCCGTGACGCGCACGATCATCGTGCTCTTCGATCTGCGCAAGACCCTCGATCACACGGAGACGGATGCGGCGCAGGCCTTGTCGCGGAGATTGGCGCCGCTGGCCGCGCCCGAGATCGAGACCCACGTGCTGATCCGGAAGCTCCGTAGCGCGGGTTGGGCGAGCCTCATGACCCGGGAGCACGCATGACGCCGGATCTCCGCGAGGCTTATCTCGAAGTGGAACGTCTGGTGCGCGGTCGCAGCCGAAATTTCCGGCGAGCCTCCCTGCTCCTGCCGGTGGATCAACGGCGCGCGATGTGGGCCGCCTACGCCTTCTTTCGCAAGACCGACGATCTGGTCGACGAGCAGGGCTATACGCCGACCCAGTTGCAGGCGTGGTCTGACCGCGCGCTGCGCCCGCCCGAAGAACAGACCGATCCAATCCTGGCGGCGTGGTCTGATGTACGTCGTCGCTATCACGTCGAGGATCGCCACGTGCAGGACCTGATCAGCGGCATCGCGCAGGACACGATCCAGAAGACGTATGCCACACTACCTGAGTTGCTGGAGTATTGCTACCGCGTGGCGTCCTGCGCAGGCCTGCTGACGATTCCGATCATCGGTCTGGCGCGCGGCGCGACGATGCAGCAGGCCGCGCCGTACGCCATCAAGCTCGGGCAGGCGCTGCAACTCACAGACATCCTGGCCGATGTCGGCGAGGACCTGGAGACCGGGCGCGTCTACCTACCCGCCGATGAGTTGGCCCAGAACGGGCTGACAGCTGAGGACATCCTCGCCCGCCGCGCGGATGCGCCGGTGCGGGCCGTGATCGAGCGACTGTCCGGCTATGCCTGCGACCTGTACCGCCAGGCCTGGCCAGGGTTTGCGCTGTTGTCCGGCACCGGACGCGCGGCCGTAGGAATGGGAACGCTGGTGTTCCGGTCCTATCTTGATGAACTCGAACGGCGCAGGTTCGACTCGGTGACAGCGGCCGTCAAACCCTCAGGTGTACGCCGACTCTGGGCGATCGCGACCAGCTGGCCCGCGCTCATGGTTCCAGACAAGACTCGGTAGCGCACCCTAGAATCGGCGTCACCCGTATTGGCAGTCCTACAAACGAGGACCGCATAGCCCACATTGAGGCTCGATAAAAGAACAAGACGGCGGCCTGTGAGCCAGAAACAGAGATCCTGGTCGCACGAGTCAGCGCCTTCAGAAGAGAGGAAGGCCCATATCCTGCGTCCTCTTCATAGCGTCTTTCGCTTCGGGTTTGAACGAAGCGGTTATGGGGGGGTCAGCAGCCTGGTAAACGAGAGTGAGGCCAACGACCAGGCGTCGTTCTGCCGCACATACACTTCGGTCACGACAAAGGGATTGGTGACCTCATTGCCGCCCACCACGGCCACCAGGCGGATCTTGTTCAAGAGGATGGCCGTTGTCGGGGTGACAAACGGCACCGAGGACTCCTGAATATCCACGTCTTTGTAGTGGATGCCTCCACTGCGGATGACTTCAAGCTCCTGGTCCCTGGACATCGTGGCGCCCATGTGGACGAAGACCGCCTTCTCGTGGAAGAGCGCGGCCAACGAATCGGTCTGGCGCTCCGACATCCAGCGCCATTTCTCTCTCGATAGGTTGAGCAGTTCTTGTTCGACATTGATATCAGGCATGGTTGTCTCCTCAACTCTTGCCGATATGCTGGCCATCTTCGAAGACAGCCAGCCCTGATCCATTCGCTTAACGATCGATGGCCGCCATCAACTCAGGGCTGTATCGTTGTCCCGAGATCGTCCCGGGCGGCAAGGCCATATCGAGAGCCCGCATCTGCGCGGCATCCAGCGCCACTGCCGCCGCGGCGACGTTCTCCTCCAGATACGTCACCCGCTTGGTGCCCGGGATCGGCACAAGGTCCGGTCCCTTGTGGAGCAGCCAGGCGATCGCCACCTGCCCTGGCGTGACGCCCAGCGCCAGCGCGATCCGGCGCACGGACTCAGCCGCCTGCACGTTGTTGTCGAAGTTCTGGCCCTGATAGCGCGGATCGCCCCGTCGGAAGTCGCCTTCGGGCAGCTCCTCTGCGCGCTTGACCGTTCCGGTCAGGAAGCCGCGCCCCAGGGGCGAAAACGGCACCAGGCCGATGCCCAGCTCGCGCAAGAGCGGGATGATCTCGGCCTCCAGGTTGCGCTCCCACAACGAGTATTCGCTCTGAAGCACCGAGACCGGATGCACGGCGTGAGCGCGCCGGATGGTCGCCACACCCGCCTCGGACAATCCAAAGAAGCGCACCTTGCCGGCCTGCACGAGGTCGCTCACCGCGCCGGCGACGTCTTCGATCGGCACGGCCGGATCGACCCGGTGTTGATACAGCACATCGATGCGGTCGGTCTGCAGGCGCCGCAGAGAACCCTCCGCGACCGCCTTGATGTGCTCGGGCCGGCTGTTCAGGCCTCCCAGCCGCTCGCCGTTCGGACCCAGATTGAAGCCGAACTTGGTGGCCACGGTCACGGCCTCGCGGCGACCCTGCAGCGCGCGGCCGAGCAGCGCCTCGTTCGCATGATTGCCGTAGACCTCGGCCGTGTCCCAAAAGGTACAGCCGAGCTCGATGGCCCGCTGCAGGGTGGCGATCGACTCGGTCTCGTCGGCCGGGCCGTACGACTGACTCATGCCCATGCAGCCCAGGCCGATCGCGGGGACGACCAGACCCTGCTGACCCAATGTGCGCAAGGGAAGGCTCATCGTCTTTTCCTATAGGCCTCGAAGTGGCCTGTGAACTTACCTTTTGAAAACGTCGCGGGCGACCTTGATGGCGGACATCGCCCGCGGCCAGCCGGCATAAAAGGCCAGGTGAATGATCACCTCGGCCAGCTCGGCTTCGGTCAGGCCGTTCTGCTTGGCCCGGGCCAAATGCCCGGGCAGTTGCTCAGTGTTGCCGTTGGCGATCAGGGCCGCCACGGTGACCAGGCTGCGGTCGCGCGGAGACAGCTCGGGTCGCGCCCAGACGTCGCCAAACAACACGTCGTCGGTGAGTTGCGCGAGCTTGGGCGCCAAGTCGCCGACCAGCTTCTGCGCCACGGTGGGTTCTTTGGATTCGGGCACGGGATCTCTCCTGGCGGTTCCTTGTGGTTGCCAATGACTGGCGCCACCCGCTTAGGTCGGGCGCGTGTAGCTCGCCAACCGCTTCACCATCGCCGGATCGCGATGATCAAAGAAGCTGCTGGTCTTGGTATCCAGCGTGGCAATCGCGGCCATGTCCTCGGGGCTCAAGCTAAAGTCGAAGACGTTGAGGTTTTCCTCGATGCGCTCCTTGCGGACGGACTTGGGGATGGCGACCACCCCGCGCTGCGTGAGCCAGCGCAAGATGACCTGAGCGATCGTCTTCTGATGCCTGGCCGCGATCGCGCCCAGTACCTCGTTCGTGAAGATGTTGTGCTTGCCTTCCGCGAACGGCCCCCAGGATTCGATCTGCACGCCGTTCTCTTGCAGGAACGCCTGGGTCTCGATCTGCTGGTTGAAGGGATGGGTCTCGATCTGGTTCACCGCCGGCACGACGCGGTGGTGAACAATCAGGTCCATCAGGCGGTCCGGATGAAAGTTGCTGACGCCGATGGCACGGACCCGGCCTTCCTTGTACAGCTCCTCCATCGCGCGCCAGGCGCCGTACACGTCTCCGATGGGTTGATGGATCAGGTACAGGTCCAGGACGTCGAGCTGGAGCCGCTTCAGCGAGCGGTCGAAGGCCTGTTTGGTGCGGTCGTAACCGGCATCCTGGATCCAGAGTTTGGTCGTGATGAAGAGCTCATCGCGGGGCACGCCGGCGCGCTGGATCGCGTTGCCCACCGCCTCCTCATTGCCATACGAGGCCGCCGTATCGATCAGGCGATAGCCGGCGCGCAAGGCCTCGGAGACGCTGCGCTCACATTCATCGGGGTCGGGCACCTGGAACACCCCGAAACCGAGCAGGGGCATCGGCACGCCGTTGTTCAAGGTCACGGTTGGGATTGTGCTCATCCTGTTTTCTCCTGACGACGATGTTTGGGTTCTTTGGGTGCAAGGATCGTGAGCCCGAGGCTCATCCGTACCGCTCGTGACCCGAGCCCCGGGCGCCCTGCACCTGGATCGCGGCGGTCGCGGCGTCGATCTCGCGCAGATCCTCGCCCGTCAGCTCCACGTGAGCCGAGGCAAGGTTCTCGTCCAGGCGCTCGAGCCGGCGGGTACCCGGGATCGGCACCATCCACGGCTTCTGCGCCAGCACCCACGCGAGCGCGATCTGCGCCGGCGTGACCCCCTTCTGTGCCGCGAGCCGGGTGACCAGATCGACGATGGGCTGGTTGGCCTTGAGCGCCTCCGGTGTAAAACGCGGGAAGCGGCTGCGGATGTCGGAGCTCTCGAAGGTCGCGTCGGTGGCCACCGTCCCGGTCAGGAAGCCCTGGCCGAGCGGGCTCCAGGGCACAAACCCGATCCCGAGTTCTTCACAGACCGGGATCACCTCGGCTTCGGATTCGCGCGCCCAGAGCGAGTACTCGTTCTGGATCGCGGCCACGGGCTGCACGGCGTGAGCGCGCCGGATCGTCTCTGCGCCGGCTTCGGATAGGCCGAAGTGCCGGACCTTGCCCGCCGCGATGAGGTCCTTCACAACGCCGGCCACGTCCTCGATCGGCACGTTCGGGTCGACCCGGTGCTGGTAGTACAGGTCGATGACGTCGATGCCCAGGCGCTTCAGCGACGCCTCGGCCGCCTGCTTGATGTGTTCGGGGCGGCTGTTGAGGCCGCGCCGCGCCAGCGTCTGCGGGTCGACGTCGAAGCCGAACTTGGTGGCGATGACGACCTGATCGCGGACCGGGGCCAGGCCTTCGCCGACCAGCTCCTCATTGACGAAGGGGCCGTAGACTTCCGCGGTATCGAAGAAGGTGACGCCCCGGTCCACGGCGGACCTCAGCAGCGCAATCATGGCGGGCCGGTCGGCGGCCGGGCCATAGTTGACGCTCATGCCCATGCAGCCGAGCCCGAGGGCGGACACCCGCAGGTCTCCAAGGAGCCGTGTTTGCATTCGTGTTTCTCCTTTATGCGTGTCGACCTCGTCGACGCGCTCGATCTACGGGGTTGGCGCGGCCTGGCCCTCGCCCTGCTCTATCAGCCGGGCGATATCCCGAGCGGGCGACTGGCCGAAGAAGCGCGCGTATTCGCGACCGAACTGCGACGCGCTCAGATACCCGACCTGGTGGCCCGCGCTGGCCGCGTCCATCACGGACGACAGCATCAGTCGGCGCGCTTCCTGAAGTCGCAGGGCCTTTTGATATTGCAGCGGGCTCATGGACGTCACCGCCTGGAAGGCTTGATAGAAGGCCGACAGGCTCATGTGCGCGAGATTGGCCAGCTCCTCGACGTGTATCGGCTGAGTGAAGTTCGCGCGCAGCCAGGTGAGCGCGGTGGCGACCTTGTGCGTGGTCGAGTCGGTCAGACCGACCTGCGCCAGGCGCAGGCCCAGCGGGCTGCGCAGGAGGCGGATCAGGATCTCGTCGACGACGAGCGGCGCCAGAAGAGCGACGTCGGTGGACTGGCCGCCCAACTCGATCAGGCGGATGGCCGCGTCGCGAATGTGGGGCTCGAGCGGGCTGACAAACACGCCACGCCCGGCCTGTGCGGCCCGCGGCATGCCCTGGGGATAGGTCTTCAAGACCAACTCGGCAATGTGCGGAGGATCGAGGGCCAGGATCAGCCCCAGATACGGCTCGGCCGGGCTGGCCTGCATCACCTGGGACGCGGCTGGCAGATCGACCGAGACAACGAGCATGGTGGATGCGTCGTAGGCGTAGATCTCGGGCCCCAGGATCAGGCGCTTGGATCCCTGGGCGACGATGCACAGCACCGGCCGCTGGGCGGCATAGACCGGCTCCGCGTACACCCGCGAGATCCGTACGGCAAACACGCCGGGGACACCGAGCGCAAACCGGCCGTCGTATGGACAGTGAGCACGGAGCACGTCGGCCAACCGCACGGCCTGTGGATTAAGTCGCAAATCGGTTGGCGTCATAGCTTGTGAGAATACTGTTGTGGTGGAAGCCGGGTTTGCGATGGCTGACGCATTGCGGTTCACAGAAACTGATCGATGGTGTCGACCGACGGGCATGACCCTGGCTCCTTTCCGAGGCACGGATGACCTGTCTCACAGCTGTGCGCCAGGTCATCTACTCCCCGACTATGCGCCCATGTGTGCCCCCAGGATAGCCTGATCCTCCAGAATCATAGCCTGATCGCACAGAGAGCCTTCGAGGGCCAATGCGATCCGACATAGCCACTTTGACTCGGAGTAGCGTATGACTGGGTCGGGTGATGAGCGCTCATCCATAACCCGGCACCCTGGCTAAACTTGCCACGCAGTTTGGGCTGATCGGAGGGTGGACGGCTCAGAAGAGCCTGATCAGCCACAATAGAGGCAGTCCTCTCGAGTTTGCGCGAGTCCGGGATAGGCATGGTCCACGGCTTTTGGGCCAATAGCCAGCTGGGCAAACCGACCGATTCTGGCGGCCTGGTCCGATGTGCGCCGCAGTTACCACGTCGAAGATCGTCATGTGCAGGACCTGATCAGCGGCATCGCACAGGACACGGTTCAGAAAACCTTTGCCACCCTGCCCGAGTTGCTCGAGTACTGTTACCGCGTCGCGTCCTGCGCGGGCTTGCTGACGATCCCGATCATCGGTCTGGTGCGCGGCGTAACGATGCCAGACGCGGCGCCGTATGCGATCAAGCTCGGGCAGGCGCTGCAACTCACCGACATCCTGGCCGATGTGGGAGAAGACGTCGACACCGGGCGTGCCTATCTGCCCGCCGATGAGTTGGCGAAGGAGGGGCTAACCGCCAAGGACATCCTCGCTCGTCGCGCGGATATGCCGGTGCGGGCCGTGATCGAGCGTTTGTCGGTGTATGCGCGCGGCCTGTATCGCGAGGCCTGGCCGGGGTTGGCGATGCTCACCGGCACTGGGCGTGCTGCTGTGGGGATGGGGACCCTGGTCTTTCGTTCGCATCTGGATGAACTCGAACGGCGCGTTTATGACTCAGTGACAAGGGCCGTGAAACCTTCGAGTGGACGGCGCCTCTGGGCGCTCGCGACAGGCTGGCCCACACTCTTGAAGTTTCCTACGAAGCAGCAGGGCACTGAGGGAGAGCGGTGAGCGTCGATCAAGAAACAGAGAAAGCCACAACGGACAGCCCATAGCTTTCTGGACACCGTTAGATTGAGACCTGCGACTATGGGGTGATAGGCGCCGGTCCTAAACCTAGCCCTTGGGTCCATATGGCACCTGATTCAGTGTGACCTGTTCGTGGGCAACTCAGCATAGCCTGACCTGGCGCCAGTTGAACGCGTCATGAATTGCAGAGCAACCAGATACCGATGTCCGTTATTCCGATGTTGGCGCCCATTGCGTCACCACTCTGCTTGTTCGCTGACGCCATGAACAGCGCCCGTGCTTTGAAGCTGCATCTCTTCCTACTCCGCGAGAACGAGCTCGCGTGAAGAGCACAGCTGAGTAGCCTCAGCCTCACCGAACGAATCCTTCGACGCAAGTCCAAGCCCGCATTAAGCCAAATGGCGCTACGCATAATCGGACGTATCTTATATGGTTTACCTACCCTTGAGGAAACAGGAGATACGAGCTATGCGATTGGCACGTTTGGGCATCCTCCTCCCCGTCGTCCTAGCGGGTCTCCTCAGCGCGTGCTCGGGCGCCGCACCGGTCCAGGAGATCACGGTCGATGCCCAATCCATGGAGTACCAACCCGCCTCCTTCGAGGTCACGGCGGGCCAATCGGTGCGGATCACGTTCGCGAATCATGACGTCGTTGAGCACGATTTGAGCATCCTTGAGATACCCACCAGTCATATGACCGAGTCTTCAGATTCCATGGCCGGCCATGACATGGGTGCTATGGAGATACAACCGGAATTGCATGTAGCCGCCGTCGCGGGTGGCTCGGCCCAGGTCGAGTTCACACCCTCAGAACCCGGCACCTATGAGTTCTTCTGCACCATCGCCGGTCACAAAGAAGCCGGCATGCACGGCACGCTGACCGTCAAGGCGCCCTGAGTCCCACAGCGCCGTACGCGAATCGGGCGCCAACTCCGTGCGCTCACACAGCGAACCTCCCCGGCCGTACCGGTTGCACAATTGACACGCATCATTGGAGGGCGCCATGTGCGAGGAAACATTCCGAGTTGATGGGCTTATCGGTGCCGGCTGCACTGCGACGATCGAACGGGCGTTGACCCGAATGCCTGGCGTCTACCACGCGACAGCCAACTACCTGAGCAGCACGGTCACCGTGCACTACGATAACGCGCAGGTCTCGTCCAGGGTGCTCAGGGCCACTATCGACGCCTGCGGCTACATCTGTCGCGGCGAGTCACAGCCTGCCCACCACGGGCATGGCCCGGCCTTTCATCAGCCCGTCAGCACACGGGCGTCAGATTCACGCGAGGCCGCCCTCCCTGACACCGGGCGCCCTACGACGCAACCCACCGAAAATCAATCCCACCCTGACCACGCGCCCCTATCAGCGGATCACTCGCCGCACAAAGGGCACGCCGCGTCTTCCGTTGCTTCGTCAGTGACACTTCGCGAAGACCATTCAGCGCACGGCGGCAGGGCCGGATTGTCTGCCGTCGATATGGAGCGGGACATGCGCAACCGCTTCCTGGTGTCGTTGGGGTTGACGATCCCGGTGTTTGTGTTTTCACACCTGGCGACCCAGATCCTGGGCCTACATCTGCCCCTGCCCTTTGGCATGGATGACCGGCTCCTCGGCTTCCTCTTGACCACGCCGGTCGTCATTTACGGCGCGTGGCCCTTCTACATCGGTGCCCGCAACGGCCTGCGCCAGGGCGTGCTCAACATGAGCGTGCTCATCGTGCTCAGTGTACTCACCGGCTTTGTGTTCTCGGTGGCCGCGACCTTCCTCTTTGACGGCGAGGTCTTCTACGAGGCTGCCGCCATGCTCGTGACCTTCGTGCTCTTCGGTCACTGGATGGAGATGCGCGCGCGCCGCGGCACCAACCAGGCGTTGCGCGCCCTTCTGCAGCTCGCGCCGGCGAAAGCCAGGGTGCTTCGTGACGACCACGAGGTCGAGGTACCCACTGAACAGATCAAGCCCGACGACGTTGTGATCGTCCATCCGGGCGAGAAGATCGCGGTCGATGGGGTTGTGCTCGAGGGCGGGTCCGCCGTGGATGAGAGTATGCTCACGGGCGAATCGGCACCGGTCAAGAAGGGTCCAGGCGATGGAGTCATCGGCGCGACGCTCAACAAAACCGGGTCCTTCAGGTTCCGCGCGACGAAGATTGGGTCCGACACGGCCCTCGCCCAGATTGTGAGGTTGGTTCAGGCGGCTCAAAACTCGAAGGCCCCGGCCCAACGGCTGGCAGATCGAGCCGCACACTACCTCGTCATCGTGGCGGTCACGGCTGGCGTGCTGACGTTTCTGCTCTGGTATCTCTGGCTCGCGCCACTCTATATGCCGCAGGATCTCGATCGCCTGGTCTTTTCGCTTACTTTCGCGATCACGGTCGTCGTGATCACTTGTCCCGATGCGCTCGGACTGGCGACACCGACGGCGATCATGGTCGGAACCGGTCTGGGCGCGCAACATGGCATCTTGTTTAAGGATGCGGCGGCGTTGGAAGCCGCAGCCAGCCTGGACGTGGTCGTTCTCGACAAGACCGGCACCCTCACAAACGGCGAGCCAGAGGTCGTGGAGATCGTCCTCCCGGAGAAGGCGCCGGTGGGTGTCGAAGAGTTGTTGGCCGTCGCGGCGGCGGCTGAAGCCGGCAGCGAGCATCCGCTGGCCCACGCGATCATCCAGGCGGCCAAGACGCGTCGGGTCGAACTCCCGGCAGTCCACTATTTCGAAGCGGTGCCGGGCTACGGATTGCGCGCGCATGTCGGCCAGCGGGCCGTCATCATCGGCAATCGCAAACTGCTCGACGACGCAGGCATCGAGCCTGACAACCTGCATGAGCGCTCACAGACGCTCGCGGGCGACGGGAGAACGGTGATCTACGTCGCCCTGGACGATCAATTTGCCGGGCTGATCGCGGTCGCCGATGCGCCGCGCGCCACCGCGCGTCAGGCGATCGCCGAGCTCCGCAAACTGGGCCTCGATCCCGTCATGCTCACCGGCGACAACTGGGCCACGGCGGAACGCATCGCACAGGATCTGGGCATCGACACCGTCCTGGCCGAGGTAAAGCCGGATCAAAAGGCAGTACGCGTCAAGGAACTGCAGGGCGGCGCGAACGGCCAGACCGCGCTCCGGGTCGCGATGGTGGGCGACGGAATCAACGACGCGCCGGCTCTGGCCCAGGCCGACGTCGGCATCGCGATCGGCGCCGGCACCGACGTGGCGGTCGAGACCGCCGATGTGGTACTGATGCGCTCGGATCCACTCGACATTGCCCGCGCCGTGCGTCTTGGGCGCGCCACGGTCGGGAAGATGAAGCAGAACCTGGCCTGGGCCATTGGCTACAACAGCCTGGCCATTCCGCTGGCGGCCGGGCTCCTGTACCCGGCCTTCGGCTGGCTGATGCAGCCCGCGTTCGGCGCGCTGCTCATGTCGGGCTCATCGATCCTGGTGGCCGTCAACGCTGTGCTGCTGCGCAATGCGCGGCTTGAGGGCTCGTCGGTGTGAAAGACATCCGGCGCGATCACGCCTCAATGGCCAGCGTTTGGTCGATATCCGATTGAGGCAGGCTGAAGATCTAAATACCCAGGGTCTTGATCTCGGGATCTGGGCCAGGTTGCCAATCGGACAAGGCTGCGAACCCTTCCGACCCTCCGCGACATCGTTAGGCCAAATGGCTTAAGTATGACGGTCGTCATAGAAAAAAGCGCCCCGCCAAACTAGGATCACGTGTTGATGGGGCGGTCTGAGCCATTCCAGATGAAGGCCGCCCGATCCACCCACTGGAGCGAGAACGCTCAGGAAGCTGCGGCGGCGATCGATGTCGTCCCTTTCGTCGGGGTGTGATGCAGTGACAGACACAGGTCATTCAGTGATCATAAGGAGATTGCCTTGACCCCCAAACGCACAAACAACCTCGCGACCATTCTGGCGATCGCAGGACTTCTCGTCGGCGGATCGGGTTTGTTCTTGGCCGTCACCACACAGAACGAACTGGCGACGGCCAGAGCAACTGACGAGGCATGGTCAGACCAGGCCCAAACGGCGCTCAACCGTGTCGGCACCGCATCGCTCGGGCCGGCGCATGAGACCGATGCCGACCATGTGGCTCACCATCCAACCGACCTGCCCGCGCCGATCACGCGCACGGAGCCGACCACCGTCCAGTACACCGTGACGTTCCAGGAACTCACGGCGCAACTGGCAGACGGGGCGACCTATGATTTCTGGACGTTCGACGGCGCCGTGCCCGGTCCGATGTTGCGCGTGATGGAAGGCGACACTGTGGAACTCACGGTCGTCAACCCGGCGTCGAACAAGGTCAGCCACAACATCGACCTGCATGCCGTCAACGGCCCGGGCGGCGGCGCAGCGGTCACCAACGTCGCGCCAGGCGAGTCGACGACAGTGACCTTCAAGGCGCTCAACCCCGGCCTGTATGCCTATCACTGCGCATTTGCGCCGCCCATGCACCACGTCGCCCAGGGGATGTACGGCGCGATCCTGGTCGAGCCAAAGGGCGGCTTGCCAGAGGTGGATCGTGAGTTCTACGTGATGCAAGGCGAGTGGTACACCACCGGCAAGATGGGCGATCAGGGTCATCAGTTGTTCAGCGGCGAGAAGGCCCTGGCCGAGAACCCCGAGTATTTCACCTTCAACGGAAACGTCAATGCCCTGACGAAGCTCTACCCGCTGGAGGCACGGGTCGGCGAAACCGTCCGGGTCTTCTTTGGTGTCGGCGGCCCAAACATCGGCTCCAACTTTCACATCATCGGTGAAATCTTCGACAGGGTTTACTCAGGGTCGCCGGAGACCTACATTGCTAACGAGGAAACGTGGTACGTGCCGCCGGGTTCGGCTGCCATCTTCGAGATGACCTTGAACGAGCCAGGGAGCTATACCCTGGTGGACCATGCGCTCTATCGTGTCCTCAAAGGCGCCGCGGGCGTGTTGACGGTGACGGGCGATTGGGACCCCGCGATCTATATGCCGCCGGCTGACGGAGCCAGCCACTAACAGGGCATGGGCAGGCGATAGCCGAGGATCTGCGGGGACCCCGGCGATGCCGCGGCCCCCGCAGATCCTCGGCTATCGGCCCGAACACCCGTCCTGGCGGACAGGCAGGCTGAACGTGACGACCGCTCCGCCCGTGGGCAGATTGTCCGCTCGAACTGAGCCGCCGTGGGTCTTGACGAGCTGTTTGACAATCGCCAGGCCCAACCCCGTTCCGCCGTCCGCACGGGCCCGCCCACGATCGACACGGTAGAAGCGATCGAATACCCTCGTCAGCGCTTCGACCGGGATGCCCGGGCCGCTATCGGCCACCGAGAATTCAATCGCCTGCGGTGCACCCGGGGCTCGCTGCAAGCGGCAGATTACCTGGCCGCCATTCGGGGTGTGGCGCAGGGCGTTGCTCAACAGATTGCCGAGCACCTGTTCGATCCGCTGCGCATCGACGGAGATCGTGGGCAACGCCTGGTCGCCCGCGACACTGAGCGCGATGTTCCGGGCGATAGCCTGCCTCTGGAAACGCGACACAACAGCCTGGGCGAGCCGCTCCGGGTCGGTGTCCACGCGCTCCAATCGCAGCTCGCCGGCCTCGGCTAGCGACAACGTGCGCAAATCGTCGACGATGCGGGCCAGCAGACGCGATTGGTCGATGAGCGGCTCGAGGTTCTCGGCCGTGGGGGGCAGGACGCCGTCATTGAGCGCCTCGAGATTGCCCTGCAGGACCGCCAATGGGTTGCGCAGCTCATGGGCGATGTCGGCCGTCAGGCTGCGGCGCTGGCGCTCAGCCTCCTGCAAAGCGGCCGCCATGGAATCCAAAGATGCAGCCAGCTCCCCGATTTCGTCCTGGGAGCGAGATGCCACGCGATGACCCAGGTCACCGCGTGCGATAGCCCGGGTGGCTGTCATAAGGCGTTGCAACGGTCGCGTCAAACCATAGGAGAAGCCGGCGCCTAGTGCCAGGCCCACAGCCCCGGCCATGAGCGCGGCCAACCAGATGGCACGATTCACCCGATTGAGGAGCCCTTGCGCATCGCTTGCACCGCCCATGGCCATACCGCCCTCAACCCACAGCGTCGCGAGGGTGCCTCCGCGGTCGGCGACTACAACGGGCGTTGCCGTCTCAAGCGCCAGGTAGGCGGAGCCCGGTGTCGCACCCGCGCTGTCTGCGATAATGCGCCCTTGCAAGTCGGTGAGCGTCAGACGTTGATCCATCCCCATGCCGGCCATGCCATGCCTGTTGCCGCTGGTCAATAAGCTCACCACCTCGTCCCAAGAACCCTGGCGGTCGTAGTAGTCAGCCAACTCCTGGGCGAGCTGGCTGGCCGTCGCCATGCCACTCCCGAGCATGTAAGCGCGGACTTCACGTTCGGCGGCCTGGTTGGCCAGCAGTGAGACCGCGCCGACGCCGATCACGACCACAGCCAGGAAGGCTAGCTGGAGTTTGGCCATCAAGCGCATCGATCAATCCTCCGCAGCCTTGTAGCCCACGCCAAACACGGTCAGGATGTAGGCGGGCTTCCTCGGATCGCGCTCGATCTTGCCACGCAAGTTCTTCACATGCGCGTCGATCGTCCGCTCGTAACCTTCGAACGCGTCGCCAGCGACCGTTTCCAGAAGCTGCATGCGGCTGAACACCCGGCCGGGCTCACGCGCCAGCGTCAGCAGCAGCCGGAACTCGGTTGGCGTCAACTCGAGGGCATCATCGCCGCGCAGGACAGCATGCCGATCCGAGTCGATGACGAGGTCGCGTAGGCGCAGGACTGTCGGGTGAGTCGGGGCCGCAGTGCGGCGCAACACCGCGCGGACCCGCGCCACGACTTCCTTGGGGCTGAATGGTTTGAGCACGTAATCGTCCGCGCCCAACTCCAGACCGACTAGGCGGTCGCTCTCATCAGCACGTGCCGTCAGCATCACAATCGGCGTGGCATCCCGGGCCCGGATTTGGCGCGCGACATCGATGCCGTCCAAGCCCGGAAGGTTCAGGTCCAAGACGACCAGGTCCGGCTTCTCGTGCCGAAACTGAGCCAGGGCGCCCGGGCCATCGGCCGCCGTGACGACCCGAAAGCCGGCCTGCTCCAAGTAGCCGCGCACGACCTTGACGATCTGCGGCTCGTCATCCACCACCAGGATCGTGTGCATATCGAGCAGTATAGAACCTCTTGTGGGCGTCTCGATCCCGCCGGCCACGAAAGGCGACACGCGGCGACAAGGCCCGCGAAAGTCCTGGCCCTGCGGCGTATCCGCGTGTCGCCCAGGTTTCGTTCAAGAACGCCACCCAAGGCGCCCAGGCCGGCCAGGCCAATGCGACTCAAAGGCGCTCGCCGCAATGCGGGCAGGCCTTCCATTCAGGTTGAAGAGCCTGGCCGCAGGTCGGGCAGATGCGCGCGACAATCGGAGCCGGGGTGGCAGGCGAAGATGCCGAACGCTGCGTACGACTGAACCAAAATGCGGCGGCCACCACCAACCCAATCAGGAGCAGCGGCCAGGAGAACATCCCCAGGCCAAATCCACCCATACCGCCCATCATGCCGCGCCCAGCCATCCCAGGCCCCATCATGCCGAAGCCGGCCGCCGTCGGGAAGAAGAACGGCAGGATCATCGAGGCAGCGAAGGCCAGCACCAACACCAGGGCCGCCAGACCCAGCAACCATTGGAGATTCTTGGACATCGTGTCACCGGTCGGCGACGGTGAACGGACGTCGCCTCTCAAGCCAAGCCTCGATCCGAGATATGAAGGCGGTGTGAAGAAATTGCCCGGATTTTGTGGACAAGTCAGCCGGGCCTGGGTTCACTCAATGCGCATACGTTCTTCATACTTTCTCCAAACGGGCCAGCTACCCTGGTCGCAATCGCTCGACCCATTCAGGGCAGCTTGCCCGGAAAGATAACGCAAGATGAACAGGACTCTCAAATTCGCCACAGCTGCCGTCGCCACCACAGCCGTGGTTGGCGCGCTCGCCCTGGGCGCCAGCCTGGCTCAAGCCCAGGGGGGATCGCCCTGGAACGGCTTCGGCATGATGTCTGGCACGGTCACACCCTATCCCGGCATGGGCGGCAATGGTCAGAGGATGATGGCCGGCGTAGACATGAACGCTATGCAGGCTTGGATGACTGACACCGGTGGCATGCACACCCAGATCTGGGCCAGCCTGAGCGAGACGTTGGGCCTGACCCCGGATGAGCTCTCGACCCAGATCGCCGCCGGTCAAACGCTGGCCGAGATCGCTGAAGCTCAGGGCGTCAGCCAGGAGCAGTTATCAGCGGCGCATCAGACCTCCGTGACCGAAGCGCTCGAGCAGGCAGTTGCCGACGGCGTGTTGACCCAGGTTCAGGCCGACCAGCTGTTGGCCCACATGAGCGCCAACAGCATGACGATGTTCTCCCGCATGGGCGCCATGGGCAGCGGGCGCGGTCCGGGTTGGCGCACCGTGACCGTGACGCCTGCCGTCCCGTAGTCGGCAGGCTCGACCGCGAGGGTGGTTTCAAACAAACGGCGCCCAGGCGGTTGTGCCCGGACGCCGTTTTATCGTTTCTCCGACCTAGACGTCACGGCCGATCGGGTCCGGTCGCCCGCCGTTGAACGACGTCAGGCCTTGCCCCAGGGCCGACGCGGGCGGCCTTCGCGCCGAATGGCCTAATCGTTGAACTGCCAAATGGCGCTAGGAAGTGGGGTCATTCGGGCCCACACTGGCAGGCGAGGTCTCGATGCACGACAGCCTGCTTCTTCAAACCCGTGACCCCGCTATCGTCAGCCGGATGACGACCGCACTTACCGAGCGTGGCCTGGACGTGCTGCGGAGCTTCGATCTGAACGCGCCAGCCACCCTCCCAGCGGGTTTTGGCGTCCAGTGCATCGTGCTCCTGGTGTATGGAACAGCACCGGATCCGGTGACGATCGTGGCCGCCGGCAGCGGCGGTGAGATGCAGATCCGGCTGGGCGTCTCTGGCTGGGGCATCGGCGCCGATCTGGAAGCCGACGTCCGGGCCATCCTGGTCGAGATGGCCGTGGGAAACGATGATCGACCGAACCGAACGGTTCACACACAGTAAGATAGCGGTCAATGAGTCGCAAAGGAGTGACGAACTCGGCCGCCTGAAGGCGGCAGCTTCTCAGGACACGCATGGCGATTTGGTACCGCCGACGTTGCGTCCGGACCGCCCCGTCCGGGCGGGATGCTGAGCTAACACAGGGATGTTGCGGACGGCATTGACATCACGATCCAGGATCAGGCTGCACTCGGGACACTCACGCACCCGCACGTTCAGATCCTTGGGCACCCGCACACCGGAGCGGCTACAGGCTCGCGACGTGTAACACGGATCAACGGCCACCACCTTCACCCCAGTTACTTCCGCTTTGGAGAGAAGGTGATGCCTACACAGGTTGAGTCCGGTGTCGTGCGCCGTCCGCGGCAGTTGCGTGTTGCGGGTCATGAAGCCCAGGTGCAGATCTTCGACCGCGATCAGATCGTGTGCCACCACCAATTGCCGGGTGCGTTGTGCCAGTCGTCGCGTCGTTGGTTGGCGATACGCTTGTGCAGCCCCGCCGGCTTCGTCGACGACGGCTGGAAGGACCCGGTTTTGGTGATGCCGGGCGAGACGGTTCCGGTGCTGATGCGCTGCCCCGACCCGGCGGGTATGGTTGTCTACCACTGCCACAACCTCGAGCACGCCGACCAGGGTATGATGCGCAACTTCGCCGCCGAGGTCCGTTGACGATCCGAGCCGGGGAGGCGAGACCCGATGACAACTTCCATGCCTGACGCGGATCGACCGATCCGCACGGCCTGCGACGGGATCCTCAAGGATCCAACTGGCTACCCCTCGGGCCTCTATCACGGCGAGGTCGTGTACTTCTGCACGAGCGCCTGCCGGCGTGTGTTCGAGACCGATCCTGAGCGCTTCATGGCGGGTGAGATCGACCACCCCACTCGCGAAGATCCTCCCGAGCCCGGATCCGCCGGAAAGGATTGAGGTGATGGCTCAGATCAGCGCGAACCCGATTTCGCACCGCCCTGCCTTCAAAGCGCCCCTGACCAGGCGTATCGGATCGTGGCTGCGCGGACATTGGGTACTCGTACTCACGACCTTGATCGGCTTCTACGTCGGGGTTCCCTGGCTCGCGCCGGTGTTCATGAAGCTGGGCTGGACGGGTCCCGCCGGCGTGATCTATCTGATCTACTCCACGCAGTGCCACCAACTCCCCGAGCGGTCGTACTTCCTGTTCGGCCCCCAGGCCATGTGGTCACTGGGCGAAATCCAGCTGGCCTGGCAGGAGACACGTAATCCCTTCCTCCTGAGGCAGTTTGTCGGCAACGCTGAGATGGGTTGGAAGGTGGCCTGGTCTGACCGGATGGCGTCGCTGTATGGCGCTGTGTTTCTCGCCAGCCTGGGCTATGGCCTGAGTCGGCGCACCGGGAACACGATGCCGTGGTGGGTCGCCCTGATCCTGGCCGCGCCGATGGTGATTGATGGCGGCACGCACTTCGTCAGTGACTTGGCAGGTCTCGGCCAGGGCTTCCGCGATTCGAACGACTGGCTGGCGGCCCTCACGAACCACGGCCTGCCGACGACGTTCTACGTCGGCGATGCACTTGGTTCGTTCAACTCCTGGATGCGCCTGATCACTGGGAGCCTGTTCGGCGTCGCGATCGTGGGCTTCACCTATCCTTATCTCGACGCGGCGATGGGAATCCGGGGAGACCGGATGCAACAAGTTCAGGCTTTGGAACGCCAATGACGTGCGCCTCCGGGCAACCGGGTCCACGCCAGGCCGTCTCCCCGTCCGTCATCGTCGTTGCCACGACGATCCTGGCAGGCGTGGTCGTCATCGGTGGAGCGGCCAGAAGTCCCGATCGCGATGCGCTGGTCGTCATCAACCACACCGCTGCGTTGCCCCTGCTCAGGCGGACGCGCAGCGCATGGCGGACGAAGCGCCGGTGTATGTCCAATCGTGCATTGATCAGATCCACCGCGTGTATCCGTTGCGACATACGGCGACGATCCAGCCTACAATGGCGTCGTCATGCCCGTTTTTTCCACGGCATTGACCAACGAACGGATGACTGTCATCCCGGACTTCAACAAGAGCTGTTGGAGCCGTGAACATCGCGAGTATCAATGGTGGATGACGGCCACCACACAGGGTTAGCCAGCATGAGCGAAACACCCCCCCCAATTCGGGTGCTGTTGGCCGATGACCACGCGGTCGTGCGCAAAGGCATTCGCGACTTCCTGGAGATGAACGGCACGATCCAGGTAATCGCTGAGGCCAACAACGGCGACGCCGCGCTCGAGGGCATTCGCGAGCACCGCCCCGACGTGGCCGTGCTCGACATCCAGATGCCGGGCCGTTCCGGGATCGAGGTCACGCGCGCGATCCGGGCCGAGAAACACCCTGTGGGAATCCTGATCCTGACGGCCTTCGACGATCCCCCCTACGTCAAAGCCGTTTTGACGGCCGGCGCCAACGGCTATGTGCTCAAGTCGGCCGAGGCCCAGGATATCGTCGATGCCGTGCACGCCGTGCACGAGGGCCAGTCGGCGTTGTCGCCGGAGATCGCGCAGATCCTGGTGCGCCAGTTCACGAACGCGCGCGCCGATACCGACGCGGCCGTCGAGACGGTTTCGGAGCGCGAGCTCGCTGTGCTGCGGCTGGCGGCGCGCGGCCTGACCAATAAAGCCATTGGCGTGGAGCTCGACATCAGTGACCGCACAGTCCAGGCCCACCTGGCCCGGATCTACGACAAGCTTCAGGTTGCCAGCCGCACCGAGGCCGTGATGCGCGCCGTCGCACTTGGTTGGTTGCCCGCCGATCTAGGCAATCCGCTCGCCTGACCCAGGACCTCATGAGACGCTGGATCGGTTGGCGCCAGGGGTTGACAAGTCAATTCTTCCTCTTCGTCGTTCTTCCGTTGACGACCGCGCTCGTCGCCGTCGCGCTCGGCAGCCAGTGGGTGCATCAGCAGGCGATGCGCACCATGGTCGCCGATCGCGATGCGCGCTCGATTCGCTCGTCGGCGGCCGCCATCTCCGCGCAGGTCACCGATCGACGGCAACTGATCGAGGGCCTGGCGGGGATTCTGGGGACGCCCAGCGCCACCGTTTCGCTTTCCAGGTTGGGAGGTACGACGGCCAGCTTTGAAGGCGGCGTGGCCTTGCTGACATCTGAGGGAAACGTGATCGAGGCAAGCCATGATCCCGCGGCGTGGGCAAGCCGGCCCCTTCAAAGGCTTCTCGCCGCCTGGCCGACCGATGAATCGACCTTCATGTCGGCGTCCTTCCCGGATACGGACGGCGCTCGTCGTGTGTTGATCGCGGCACGGGTCAGCGCCGAGCGCAGGGTAGTGGGCGCGTTCGCGCCGGAGAGCCTGATTCGCGAGGGTCTGGCCCTGGACGACGATCTGGACATGGCCATGGGTCTGTCATGGGCCCTTGTCGAAGCCGACGGCCATCTCCTTTACAAGCAGGGCGAGTTCTTATCGGAAGGCCAGTTGATGGATCACCCGGGCGTGGACGAAGCATTGAGTGGAGAGAGCGCAACGCTGTTCCTGCCCGGCGAGAGCGGCCAAGAGCACGTGGTGGCCTACGCCCCTGTGGCGGGGACGCCGTGGGCGCTGCTGACCGAAGAGCCCTGGGATCAGGTCGAGGGGCCGCTCCTCAGGAGCTCGCTCATCGCGCCGCTGATCCTGATCCCGGCCATCATCCTGGCGCTTGTCGTACTGGGCTTCGGGCTGCGCCAGATCGTTCAGCCATTGCGCGCCCTCGAACGTCAGGCGGCCGATCTGGGGCAGGGGAATTTCGCCGCGATCGAGCAATCTGTCGGTGGCATCACAGAGATCCAAAAACTACAGGCCGAGCTGGCGCGGATGGCAGCCAAAGTGCAGCAGGCTCAGGCCAGCCTGCGCGGCTATCTCGGGGCCATGACGGCCGGCCAGGAAGAAGAGCGCCGCCGGCTGGCGCGCGAGCTTCACGACGACACAGTGCAGTCGCTGATCGCGCTCGACCAGCGCGCTCAGCTGGCCCAGCATGCCGCGGCCCAGGCCACACCGGCGACGCGCGCCCGGCTCGAAGAAGTGCGCGCGATGACCTCGACGCTCATCGCCGACATCCGCCGCGTGATCCGCGCGATGCGCCCGATCTTTCTTGAGGACCTCGGCCTCCTCCCGGCGATCGAAATGCTCGCGCGCGACGTTGAATCGGCCAGCGGCATCCCCGTGACCTATTCGGTGGCGGGCCCGGTCAGGCGTCTCGCGGCGGCGCAGGAGATCGGGTTGTACCGGATCGCTCAGGAAGCGTTGGGCAACGCCGCGCGACACGCGCGCGCCCGCGTGGTGCAGGTTAGGGTCACGTTCGCCGATCAAGCGCTTCATCTTCAGGTCGCCGACGACGGCCAGGGCTTCTTACCTCCTGAGCGGTTCAGCAGCTTGAGCCAGGACGGGCACTTCGGACTGATGGGGATGCAGGAGCGGGCCGAGCTCATCGGTGCTCAGCTGCGCATCCAGGCCTCGCCCGGTCAGGGCACGACGATCGACATCCGCCTGGCGACCTGATCGACAGCGACGCCGCAACCCACATCGTCGCCCAAGTGCGCAACCCGGCGCTACGCCGTAGGCAATCCTCTCATCTGACATTCGTCAGGCGTGAACCGTGGCATTTGTGATCGGCGAAACGGCTTAACACCGCGCAGTCATCTGGCCGTTTGGGAGCCGGGGCGCGCTCCCTATACTCCCCCTATCGACTTCATCTTCTGCTCGACAAGGAACTCACCATGCATGACACCCCGATGACGCACTATATGGAACTTCTGGCCAGTAACCAGCCCTGGAACCTGATCCTGTTCATGGCCATCCCCGTGATCCTGGCTGAATTCATCGCGGTCACCGAGCTCTACATCCTGTTCACACGCGAATACAACGGCCTCTGGCGCCGATTGAATCGCTGGGCCGGCGTCGCCGTGGGCGTGTACTTCCTGGGCGTATTCGTGTATTTGCTGGTCAACGCGGTGTTGCCGATCACGGCCGCCGGTGCGTGGCGCGGCATCGCAGACGTGATCGCCGTGGGCTTCTATCTGCTCGGCATCGTGCCCCTCGGCGGCATCGCCTTGCTTGAACTCGGCGTCTTTGGCCGCGGCCTGGACGCGCAGGGTCACCTGAAGCTTCACGCAAGCTTCGTCGGCCTCTTCCTGATCGTGGCCCACATTGCCATGATCTTCGGCATGCTCAACCCCATGTTGCTCATGGCCTGACGTTCGCTTGATGAAGCGTCGCGATAGGAGAAATGCCATGAGCCAGCTTCGTCACATTCGGAGTCGCCGCCGGCAAGCTCAAGCCGGCCGCCCATCCTGGCCCATCGCATTGTTGGTCGTCGCGGCCGGGCTTCTGGCGCTGGCGGTCTACCTGGTCGCCTCAGGAGCCACAGAACCTGCGGTGGCCATCGAGGTCAACGGATCGCCGCGGTTGCGCGTCGATCATGACAGAGTGGACCTCGGCGTCATCCAACTCGGCAAGACCGTACAGGTCGACTTCAATCTGATCAATGTCGGCGATCAGACTCTGACGTTTACGGAGGACCCGTACGTCGAGGTCGTCGAAGGCTGCTGCCCGCCGAAACCGACGATCGGTTCAATGTCGTTGAAGCCCGGCGAGAGCACGACCCTATCGGTGTCGTTCATGATGCACGGCGACATGGGCGGCAAGCACAACTTTCGCGTCCACATCTACAACAACGACCCGGCCGGGTCGATCCAATCCGTGACCATCCTGTCCGACTGGCTACCGTAGCGCACTTCTGGGAGGGACCAGCCGATGCGTCTCCCGCTATCACTCGTTCTGGTGTTGAGCCTGGTGGGTTTCGTCGCAGCTGGGTGTGCGAGCGCTCCGGCCTCGACACCCAGCGGCGGCCACGACATGCTCGCCATGGCCGCGATGGCTGACATGCCGGCCGAGGTCCAAAGCGCTGCCGTCACGGTGAGCGAGGCCTATCGGTTTGCGGCCGCCAACCCGGACACGCTGCGGACCCTGCCCTGCTACTGCGGCTGCGGCCCGATCGGTCACAAATCTAACTACGATTGCTTCATCGTAGGCGCCGACGAGGCCGGCGCCCTCAGTTTCGACTCGCATGCCCTGGGTTGCGGGATCTGCGTCGACATCACGCAGGACGCGATGCGACTACTCAAAGAGGGTAAGTCGTTGACGGATATTCGCGTTTACATCGACAGCACTTATTCGCGCTATGGCCCGTCCAACATGCCATGAGGGTCCACTGTGACATCCTTGCCCAAGTCCCTCGCCGCCCGGCGCCTGACGCGTGTTCAGGGCCTGGCGGCCGCCACACTCGTCGCGGCGATCGCCGTCCCGCTGACGGTTTATGCCCTCGATCAGGCGCAGATCGTCGAGGTGCGGGCCCGGATCGCCGAGGCTGGCGGCTGGTCGTCCTCGAGCCTGACGGCCACAGTCGGCGAACCCCTGCGACTTCGCCTCGTCTCGGACGACATGACCCACGGTTTCGCTGTCGGCCAGACCGATTGGGCCGAGATCGAGCTCAAGCCTAACACCCCGATGGAAACCGCCCTGGTCTTCGAAAGACCCGGCCGGTATACGTATTACTGCACCCGCTGGTGCGGGATGGGGCACTGGCGCATGCGCGGGACGATCGAGGTAATGGCCGCCGGAGATATGCCGACTATCGGCACCCCACCTGCGGCTCCGCTGTATGCCCAACTTGGAATCGACATCGATGCGTCCGTAGAAACGTCGGCGGCCAGGGTGCCAGCGGTCCGACCTTCTGCCGTGCGCGGCGCCGGCTTGGCGATCACGATCCCGGATGTCTTGTCGTCTCAATCCGCCTGGCGTTCGCAGAGCCCGGCCGCCCTCTGGATCAGCCTTCGGAGCGAAGACACCCTGATGGCGCAATCCGACGCGGCGCTGTGGGACGTTGTGGCTCATCTCTGGCGGGCGCAAACCACGCCCGAGCGCATCGAAGAGGGACGCGCGCTGTACGTCGTCAACTGCGCCGTGTGCCACGGCGACTCCGGCGGCGGCGATGGCATTGCGGCGCCGGCGCTGACGGCTCGCAACGACGCCGCGCAGGCGATGTTTGGTCACGTGACGATGGCGCCTACCGATTTCACCGATGCCGTCCGCATGTTGAGCCTGAGCCCCGCACGCCTGCAGGGCAAAATCATTCGTGGCGGCATGGGCACCGGCATGCCATTCTGGGGGCCGATCTTCACCGAAGACCAGACCTGGGCGTTGACCGACTTCCTCTGGGCTTATCAGTTCGATCGCTAACCACCTGCCCGCGACTGCAACTATAGGTCTTGGTCGCAACCATCCGTGGACCTGCCGTGAATCCGTTTCCATCCGCACAATGGAATGACACGCACTATGCCGACGCGCCGTTTCGTGAGACGGAGTCGGCACTGCCGACCTTCCTGCACGAGGGGCGCGGCCGCGGAGATGGTGCCGACAGCATTCTATGCGATCAAGCTCGGCCAGGCGCTGCAACTCACCGATATCCTGGCGGATGTGGGTGAGGATTGGTTGACGGGCCGCGGATAGCTCCCGGCGACGGAGTCGGCTAAGGAGGGGTTGATCGCCGAGGACATCCTCGCCCGTCGCGCGAATGCTCCGGTGCGGGCCGTGATCCAACGCCTGTCTGAGTATGCGCTCGGCCACTTTCGCGAGGCTTGGCCGAAGTTCGGGTTGCTGTCAGGCACGGGACGCGCGGAGGTGGGGATGGGGACTTTGGTGTTTCGGTCGTATCTGGATGAACTCGAGCGCCGGGATATCGACTCGGTGTCAGGTCCAGTCAAGCGATCCGGTTTCCATCGACTGGGAGCCGTGGCGCTCCACTGGCCCGAGCTCCTCCGTTCGAACCCTCGATGACAATCGACTTCGGCGCACACCTGTCGTTGGGTCCTGCATCCAGAATGCTGGTCGGCTCGCTGCCACCTCGAACCCAGCCATCGTGCACGGGCCGAAACAATCACCGCATCTCGATCACGATCGAAAAACTACCGGTGTTGTCAGCCACCATCAGGGCTCCGACATTGTCATTGGCGACGACGAAGAGTTCGCCGCTCTGGTCGACCGGCAGGCTCAGGCTTGAGCCGATCACAAACGGAAGCCCATTGGGCCCAATCTTGCCAACCAGTGTGCCGTAATGCGCTCCGTTCAGGAAACAATCGCTGACGCACGCATAGGCGTCGCCCTCGGGGGAAGCATCGCGTTCCGGTCCACCCTGATTGGTGTTGATGATGCCGCTTGCCGAGATGATCAGTGTTTGGCCTTGACGTACGTGAACACCGGTACCCAGCCATTGCGAACGTCCCGGCAGGTTAAATGTCGTCGAGGCCGCAGGTGGGGGTTGGAACCAGCCCGACCCGTACTCCAGCCAGAGAAGGATGACGCCGGCCAGGATCGTGATGACCAGTGGCAGCCAGAAACGATCCAGCCAACTTGGCTGTCCAGCGGATGCCTTTTCACGCGGTGACACAGATCCCCCCTCACCCAGGTCACGTTCCCGAAACGGATCTTACCTCAAGCGCCGAACACTGAGGCGAGTGGTCGGCATAAGCCATCGCAGTGCCGACGTGAGCCACTGGATCCAACCCGAGATGTCTTCTACCGAATACGCGCGTCCTTTTCCGACCTGGCGATCATGAGTCGTCCCAGGCGAACCGATGGAGCCCACTCAGAGTGATCAACTCCTCGTGACCCTGACGCGCCAAGGCTTGGCGTTGATCCCCTGGCGCGGTCACCCTCTACAATCAAGCTCGGTCAGGCGGTGCAGCTGACCGATATTCTGGCCGATGGGGGTGAGGATCGATTGACGGGCCGCGTGTATCTCCCGGCGGATGAGCTAGCGAAGGATGGACTGACGGCCGAGGACATCCTGGCTGGCCGCTTCGACGTGCCGGTGCGGGCCGTGATCCAGCGTCTGTCCATCTTCACCCGCGACCTGTATCGCCAGGCCTGGCCGGGGTATTGACAGATCAACGAATATATGTTCTAGTAGTATTTAAATATATGTTTTAGGTGATCGATGAAGCTCAGTGAATACGCCCGACGCAACAACATCCGTTACCTGGCCGCCTACAAGATGTGGCAGAAAGGCCTGCTCGAAGGCCATCGCCTGCCCACCGGCACGATCGTCATCCACGATTCCATGCCCACGGCGGACGCCCCAGCCAAGACGTCGGGCGGGGTGGCTCTGTATGCCCGGGTCTCGGGCAATGACCAAAAGGACGACGCCCAGCGGCAGCTGCAGCGCCTGCGCGATTACGCAGCGGCCCGCGGCTACACGGTCAGCACCGAGGTCGTCGAGATCGCCAGCGGCCTGAACGATCAACGTCCCAAACTCACCCGGCTGCTGGCGGACAAGCAGATCGGCACGCTCCTGGTCGAGCACAAGGACCGGCTGACGCGCTTCGGTTTCCACTACATCGAGAAGCTCCTGGCCAATCAGGGACGTACGGTCGAGGTCATCAACCAATCGGACACACAAGACGAACTGGTGGACGACTTCGTGGCCGTGATCACGTCGATGGCGGCCCGGATCTACGGCCGGCGCAGCTCGAAGCAACGGGTCAGGGCGATCCGCGAGGCGGTCGAGCAGGCGTACGGCCAGGGCGATTGAAGGATGCAGATCAAGCGCGCCTACAAGACCGAGCTGGACCCGACCGATGCGCAGCGCCGGGCGTGTGTCCAGCATGCCGGGGCGGCGCGCTGGGCGTACAACTGGGGGCTGGCGCTACGCATTGAGGCCTATGAGAAGGGCGAGAAGACCCCGTACGCGATGGAGCTGCACCGGAGGCTCAACCAGCTCAAGCAGAGCGACGTGCCCTGGATGTACGACGTCTCCAAGTGCGCGCCACAGGAGGCGCTGCGCAACCTGGACGCGGCGTACGAGGCCTTCTTCCGTCGGGTGGAGCTCAAGAAGCAGGGGCTGTTCGACGGCGACGTGGGATTTCCCAAGCCGAAGACGAAGAAACACGGGCTCGGGAGCTTTCGGCTGACGGGCACGATCCGGATCAGCGATCGGCACATCCAGTTGCCGCGGCTCGGGAAGCTACGGCTCAAGGAACGCGGCTATCTGCCGGTGGACGGCACGCCAGAGGTGAAGGTGCTGAGCGCGACGGTGAGCGAGAAGGCCGGGCGCTGGTACGTGGCGGTGCAAGTGGAGCAGACGCTCCCGGATCCCGTGCCCAGTGACAAGCCTGTGGCGGGCGTGGATCTGGGGCTGAAGACGCTGGCGACGGTGAGTGATGGAAGTGTGATCCCCAACCCGCACGCGCTGCAACGGGCCGAGCGGAAGGTGAAGCGCCTGCAGCGACGGGTCAGTCGGCGGCGAAAGGGCGGCAAGAACCGTAAGAAGGCGCGCGAGCGATTGGCGCGGGCGTATGCGCGGGCGACGAACCTACGGCGGGAAACGCTGCATCAGGCGACGACGAGACTGACGAAAACCAAGTCGATCCTCGTGGTGGAAGACCTGAATGTGAGCGGGATGCAGAAGAACCATCGGTTGGCGGCGGCGATCGCGGATGTGGGTTGGTACGAGTTCAAGCGGCAGCTGAAGTACAAGGCGGCCTGGTGCGGTGGGCAGGTGGTGCTGGCGGACCGGTTCTACCCGTCCAGCAAGCTGTGCCACCTCTGCGGCCACAAACTCGAGGAGCTGGCTTTGGACGTGCGGCGCTGGACGTGTCCCGCCTGTGGGGCCGACCACGACCGCGACCTGAATGCCGCCAAGAACCTAGAGCAGTTGGTGACGACGAAACGTACCGCGAGTTCCGCGGGAAGTGACGCCTGTGGAGCGGAGATGTCCATGGCGGGTCATGGGGCCCGCCAGGTGCTCCGCGTTGAAGCAGGAACCGACGTTCGTTTGGCTTTACGCTAAACGATAACATTTCGGAGAACGGTTCGCCCTGCTGTGGAGCGCTGGGCGAGCAGCCCTGTCACGGATCGTCGACACCTGCTGCCGAGCCAACGACCGAACCGCCTGCGATCCGGGTCAACAGCGCGCCCAACCGCGCCAGCATTTGGCGCTCCTGCGGACCGGTGCGCGCGGCCCGAACCGCGCGGTCCAGGCGCAGACACTGATCGAGCACCGTGACCAGGCTGCGCCCCACCCTACCGCCCACGAAGTCCGGCGCCAGGGCCAGGGCATCGTCGGCGCCCAGGTTCGACTCCGTCGCCAGGATCAGCAGGGCGGCCAGGCGTTCGCGCTCCGCGCACGGATGCGCCCGGACCGATTGCGCGAAGTCAGCCGTGCGCTTCGCATCGAGCCACTGCGTGGCCGCGAGCATCTCCTGGATCCCGTCGCGGCCCCGGACGATCTCCGCAGTGGCTGGTCTTGCCACGCGGTCTGCCGGACCGCCGAGCGGTTCATCGCCACGCACCGGCTGACCGGCGTCAACGTCGTTGGCCGCTCCCGGAGCTTTCCGCATGCGACGCTCAGCGCCAGGAGCATCGGCCTCGACCTCCGTCGCCCGTCCGATTCGGGCAGCATCGCGTACACTCAGGCGCCCCTCTCCAACGGCCTCAACCACTTTCGGGCCTCCCTCCAGCATCCGCATCAATTCCGAGACATAGCGGGGCGTCAGGCCGGCGAGCTCGGCAATGGTCTTGAAGGCGAGCCCGTGCCGCTCGCGGACGCGCGCGATGGCCTGCGCCTGTTGGACAGGCGGCAGGCGCTTGAAGGTGTTGGCGCGCAACGTCGTCAGGTCGGCTTCGCGC
Organism: Chthoniobacteraceae bacterium; assembly: GCA_044226525.1. Lineage (GTDB taxonomy): Bacteria > Verrucomicrobiota > Verrucomicrobiia > Chthoniobacterales > Chthoniobacteraceae > VFJQ01. The sequence continues at coordinate 41,926 of JBGAGV010000005.1, forward strand.
CCATCGTGGCGCGTGACCACGGCCCGCACGGCCGCGCGCCCGGCCAGCCGATGCGCCGCAACCCGGCGGTGGCCATCCTCGATCTGGTACGCCGTGACCTGCCCGTTCACTTGCTCGTCCGCCGGCCGCAACACCACAGGCGGGGTCCAAAGCCCCTGACGAACCACCGCCAACAATGCGGCATCTTCATCGGAAGCATCCGGATCAAACGGCTCGCGCGTCTGGACCGGGCTGTCGGCCACGATCAGGTCGAGGGGAACATCGAACACGACCTCATCCAGGACGGGCCGCGGGCGAGGGATGCGGGCCTCCAGTCGCGGGGAGTCCGGCGCCAGCGACGGCATCCGGCCGCGCTGAACATGCGTCAACAGCGTCGGCGTGGCCTTAGGCGACACCATCCACGACCTCCACGAAAGCGCACTCGGGCGAACGCTCGACGGGCGTGAGTGGCTCGCCTGGTCGAATGCCGGAAGCGATCTCGCCCGCCGCCCGACGGTAGCTCTGGGCCGTGGCCGACTCCGGACGGGCCAACACGAGGAGGCGTTTGCGCACCTCCGCCGCCGCCGTGATCGTGTCGAGCAGGAACGAATGCCGGATCGGACTGAGACACGGGAGGCCGCTCTGGGCCAGCTCGGCCACAAAGCGACGCGGCAGCTCGCCCTGGCGCGCGCCGACTGGCAGGATCCCGACCAGCTCCGGACGTCCCCCCCGCTCCGCCTGGACCTGCGCCGTAAGCTCAAGACCGAACAGCGCCCCGACCAGGCCGCTCACCGACGGCAGGCTCGGCAACACCACCTCGTCGGCCGCCCGCAGCGCCTGCAGGGTCAGGCGCGCATCACCGCCCGGGCAATCGATCAAGACGAAATCGAAGTAGCCGTCCGGGATCGCGCGGATGTCCTGCGCCAGTCGATCGTCCGGCAGATCGTGCGTGGCCAGGGCCGCGACCTGCGGCGAGCTCGGCAGGATCCAGAGGCCCTCGATCCCGGTCTCGACCAGCACGCTCAGCAGTGGCGCGCGGCCGAGCAGAACGCGCTCCACCCCGCCCCCCTCGCCTTCCTGCGCCTCGAGCGTCGTCGAGGCATGCGACAACCAATCCAGATCGATGATCAACACCCGATAGCCGTCCGTCGCCCAGGCCGCGGCGATGTTCAGGACGCTGGTGGTTTTTCCGACGCCGCCTTTCGGGCTGGCCATGCACACAATCCGCATCGGACCTCCTGTCTGGCGCATCGCTCACGGATGTGCCGCACAGTCCGAGCGTAGCGGTGGCCTGGCGACAACGGGTCAACAGGTGGTCTCCATGAACAACCCGGAACTAAGGAGTTGTCACCCGATCCTGGACTTCGCGTAAAAGCGCAGTGGGCGGGTATCACAGGGTTCCCTGAAAGCGCGAAGATTTAAGGCCGGGCCGCGAAAGAAACAAAATCAACCTGACGGCACGCAGCCTTACGTCAATAGAACGCGTTCCGGTGGGCGTCGCCGCGAACAGCGGTCACACACAGCGCCTGCGGGCAGCGTGGGCATCATCCACGACCCAGGCAACACGCGACACGCTGCGCTCGGAGTCAGGCTCCAGCCGGAATGAATCCATCAGGCGCGCGGTCCTTTGCGCAACTCATTCGGGCGAGTTGCATTGACGGGGCTGCAGGCTCGTGCTAGGTTGAGCACACCTACAAGCATTGCGTCGACGTCATCACCCGACTTTCTGATCGGTTGACGTTCGACACCCTCGCGGCCCCGACTCTCTGATCGGCCCACGAGCCAAGCTTCAACCATCGTCTGGATTCATCCGCAAGGAGAACAACTCGCGCCGCATCGCCTGACCTGGTCCTGATGACTATCTCGTTCGTTTCCGAAGACCGTTGTCCTCCTCACCTGTGAGGGTGCGCGGTCTCCGGATCGCTCGCCATCTCGCTAACTTCATCCGGCTACGTCCTCGCTCGGCCATTTGAACGAGGTCGCGCATCGGCTTGCCGCTGCCCGCAGTCTGCCGACGACGGACGCTTCCCGCTCGCCGCTTCCAATCGCACATCGTCTTGACCAACGCCTGGACGCCTCGTCCGGGCGTTTCGCGTTTCCACGAGCCGCGTCGATCCGCTCGCTGGATTCCGGCAACTGGATAGACCGATCGGCCTGCGCCGCCCACGCACCGATGACCGACCTTCTGGGCACCAAGGAGCTGCGACGGGCAACCGCCGCATGACCAGCATGGTTCTTTCGACTCGCGCCAAAACGTTCTGGGCCGTGATCAGCGCCGTGCCGATCATGGCGTTCTTCGTCTGGGACGGACCGTCCTGGTCGACCCTGGGCCTCACGTTTCTGACCCCGGTGCTCCTGGCCCTGCCGCACGAAGGCCTGCATAGGGTGGGCCACCGGCTCTGCGGCGTTCGCGCTCGGCCGGGCATCCTCCGGGGCGCTTTCGGTCTGCCGACTCTGGCGGTCCAGGCGCTCGAGCCCCAAACCGTCCGGAGCTATCGACTCGCACTCACGTTGCCGGCGCTGGTCCTGGGTTTCCTGCCCACAGTGCTCGGCGTCTGGCTTGGATCGCCGCCCCTGCTTCTGATCGGGTCGGTCGGGGTGTCGATGGCGAGCAGCGACCTCGCGGTGTGGTTCCACATTCGTCCGTGGCCGGACCGGAAGCTCGTGCGCGATCACCCGACCGAGGTCGGTGTGCTGCGCGTCGACTGACTCCCCTCGCCACCTCGCCCTCTGTTTCTCTGCACACCTTTACGGGCCAATGCCACCCGCGCAATCACCTGTCCTCGTCTCTCTCCAAGTGAGCAGGTCGTCGCTCGCCTGGCCCACGCATCAACGTCGATCCAAACGAAAAGACCGCCCCTCGGGGTGGTCTTTTCGTTCCTTCACCAGGCACGAACGAAGCATCGCGTCTCCCCCATCGCGTACCTCAGAGCGGACAGCGCGGCCATGCACACGGTCCAGATGCCGAACGCCAGAGCCGCTTCCGGGGCGAGAGGTTTGCGACCCAGCGACCACGCCACGGCATCCGCCAGGTGGTTGAAGTAATCCGAAAGGAAGTCAGCCATGGCTCCACCGCAAATCCACTCGACCCACAGCGGGCTGCTGGATCCTCTGGCCCATGCTCCTGAGTGCCGATCCAGACCCGACGGAGTCGCTGGAAGGGGTCGCACAAGGGGTAGAGGCGAACCGGGCCCGGAATCAAAAAGGGAGGCCCCCTATGAGGACTCCCTCGTGTGTGTCCCGTTGGCGGAACCGCCGCCGCGCCGGTTGGAGCCTCAACGACAGAACAGCTGCCAGAACATGACGCCAAAGGCCGCAATCAACAACGGAGGCAGCAGCAGGCCGGTCACGGTCATCACAATGTCATTGGTTTTGCGCAGCATATCGACCTCCGGAACCAGCATAGGAGTGACCTGCATCGTTGTCAACCGAGCGGGAATGGGAAGGTCCAGTCTCGCATCAACCGGCGACGCAGGCAACTCATCGGCCTGTTTGGGTCCGCGAACGGCAAGGGCCACCCGACCGGATGGCCCGGAGAACCCGCCATGCCGTTCATTGTGCTGCTCCCTGCCTGCGCGTGACCGTCGTCCATCTCTTTCGCATCCCAAGGAAGCCCAGCCCCTCAACGGATCGTCCGCCACCCATGGCGTGTCGACCCCACCCTGCCTCTGAATCCGGCGAAGCCCTGCGTTGGGGTTGTGTCGCTCGGGTGCACCTGCGATCACTGGCGGGTGGTTCAGCCTTCGACGAATGGATTGCGGATCGTCAAAGCGCCAAACTGCCGACCCGTCTGCAGATCCTCAGACCACAGGACAGTGCATCCCAATTCCAGGGCGCTGTTGACGATCATGGCATCCCAGAAGCTGAGCTTGTGCTGGGTCTGCAGCGCGACGACTCGTCGCAAATCAGACACATCCGGACGGTGCAACGCCCAGGCGCCGAGGGGTTCGACCCGTTCCAGCGCATCCTGCGGGGATAGCGGGCGACGCACCTTGCGGGAGAGCACGTTCTGGAGCTCGTGGAGGACCTGCAGACTCGTCGCCCCGACCTGGTCGGTCCAGAGTCGCGTGATCAGGGTCAGGGCTTGCGTCCGTTTGGCACCGGCCTCCAGGTCGGCGGCATACACGTGGATGTTGGTGTCGACGAACTCGAGCTCATCGGCCATGGAGGTCCTCGCGTGTCCACGTCGCCTTGCCCTGGGTGCCCAGCTTGGCGCCGGTCTCCAGAAGCGCCTGGTGCCTGGCACGCGCCGCCTGATAGCGCTCTTCGGCTTCCACCCGTTCGGTGAGGGCCTCAACCATCAAGCTCGAGAGCGACTTGCGCTCCTTGGCCGCCACCGCTTTCGCCCGCTGCAAGAGTCGCTTGGGGAGCGCCAGGGTTACGTTGGAAGTCAGCATCACTGCACCTTTCACGAAAACTCGTGAAGATCATATGGCGGCCCGGGAGCGCTGTCAAGCGGCTGCCTGAGCGCTGCAGGTGGCGATGGCAGCTTCCTCAGAAAGCGCGTCGTCTCATCTGCGCTCGGCCAACGAAGAGACCACCCGGCCGGGTGGTCTTTTGTTTCTTCATCGCTCGTGTCTGCGGTGCGCCCGTCTACCCCATCGCGTATCTCAAAGCGGAGAAACCGGCCATCAGCACGGTCCAGATGCCGAACGCCAGAGCCGCTTCCGGAGTGAGGGGTTTGCGACCCAGCGCCCACGCCGCGGCATCCGCCAGGTGATTGAAGTAATCCGAAAGGAAGTCAGCCATGTCTCCACCCTAAACCCACTCGCACCACAAGTCAACACCGCCCCACCTCATTCGCCACCGCCCGCCTCCGCGCGGGCGGTTTTCGTTTCCGGAGGTCCACATGAACAAGAACGATGACTTCAACCGCCGTGTCGACCGCCTCAACCACGATCAGTGGGCAGCCGTGCTGAAAATCGCCAGCTGGCTCCGCCGCCATCCGCGCGTCTTCGTGTACATCGTCCTCGGCCCAGCGGGCCAGTGGGTCCTCTGGCCCATGATCCAGGGCGCCCATCTTCAACTCAGCCGGGAAATGATGAGCGTTTTCGAGTTCGCCTCGAACCTGGGCATCCCCTTCGTGCTCGAGCTCCTGCGCGGATTGCTGCGCCCCTATGCGGATCGCCGCGGCAATCTGCGCGGCGGCCTCAACCTCGGTCACACCGGCGTCACGCCCGAAGAAGCGGACGAAGACAACCGCCGCTGGGGCGGATGAAAGGAGCCTCCATGCAACTCCATGAGCTTGCGATCCGTCTGGCTCGCCATCGGGGGATCGTGCTCTCGGCAGCGCACACCTGCACCGGCTGGCGACTCACCGCGCTGCGCCCCAGCCTGCCGCGCGCCGAGCGCATCGCGCTGAGTGATCTCGGCGCGCACCTGGGCCTGGCCGGGGCCGTCGCGGCACTCGTGGCCGCGGCCCGCCCGTGGGCCACCAAGACCGGAAACCTTCGCGGGGGAATCGCCGAAGACGCCTCGGTGGATTGGGCTGCGCTCGACGCCCAGAACCGCGCCGGCGAGACCGTCGAATCGCTCAAGGCGGGTGCGCCATGAGCGCCCTGCCCCTGGATAGCGCGCAGGCCGCGGCCGTGCGCCACAACGCTGGACCCGCGTTCCTCATGGCCGGCCCGGGCACCGGCAAGACGCGCACGCTGGTGGAGCGCGCCCGGTATCTGGCCGAGACCGGCACGATCTGGATCCACGACTGCCTCTTCCTCACCTTCTCGCGCAAGGCCGCGGCCGAGATCCGTCAGCGCCTCGGTGAAACCCTCGAAGAGGGCGCCGATCGGGCCGATCGGGCCGATCGGTTGCCGATCCGCACGTTTCATGGCCTGTGCTGGCACATCCTGCGCCGGCATGCGGCCGGCCACACCGATCGGCCGCCGCGCCTCTACCTCCCGGGTATGGCCCGGTCGATCCTGACGCGCGCGATGGCCGAGGTCGCGGCCGGGGACCGGGCCGGTCACCCAGCTGCGGATCGACGCGGCGGTCAGACCGAAAGCCCATGGGGCGCGGCCGAACTCTGGGATCTGATCGCGCCGGCGCGCGAGGCCGGCCTCTCGCCCGAGGCCTTCGCACAGAGTGAGAGCGCCGGCGAGCGCTTCGTGGCCGACGTCTATGCCCGCTATGTCGCGCTGCTGGAAGCCGATCACGCCTATGACTTCCCGGGCCTGCTGGCCAGCACACTGGCGCTACTCGAAACCGAACCCGGACTGCTGGCGCGCCTGCAGGCCCAGCACAGCGTCATCCTGGTGGACGAGGGCCAGGACACCTCGCTGCCGCAGTGGCGGCTGGTGCGGCTGCTCGCCGGGCTTAAGCGCCAGGTGATGGTGGTGGCAGCGCCGGCTCAGGAGATCTACAGCTGGCGCGGCACCGACTGGCGCGCGCTCGAGGCCGAGGTGCTCGCGGTCTGGCCCGAGACGAGCACGCTCGCGCTCGATCAAAACTATCGCTCGAGCGCCCAGATCCTGCGCTGCGCGACCGCGCTCCTGGACGGCAAGCGCTATCCCGATCTGCATGTTCGCGCCGCGCGCGAACAGGGCGCGCCGGTCTCGGTCGTGCGCCTGACCAGCGACACGGAGGAGGCGCCCTGGGTCGTGGCCCAGATCCAGAGTTGGCTGCGTGAGGGTCGACCGGCGCGCGAGATCGCGGTCCTCGCGCGTACCGGCCGACAGCTGGCGCCGATCGCTCAGGCGCTTGAGCTCGCCGGCGTGCCGCGCGATCTGGTCGGGCGACACGGCCTGCTCGAACAGGCCGAGGTGCGCCACGTCCTGGCCTATCTGGCCCTCGCGACTCTGGAGGAGAAGGCCGCGGCCCGGCACATCGGGACGGTGCTCAACGTCCCACCGCGCGGCATCGGCCAGGTGGCCCAGCAGACACTGCGCGGTGAGGATTCCGGGCCTTTCACCTGGGTGCAGCTGCGTCGCGCCGCCGCCGGCGAGATCGCGATCCTCAAGCCCGCCGCGCGCGAGGGCGTGCGCACGTTCCTCGAGCAGGTCGCGGCCCTAGGCGCGCACGCCGCAGAGGCGCCGGCGACCCTGATCGACCTCACGCTGCAGCTCACGGGCTACTACCGCTGGCTCTCGGGCCAGGACGAGGACGCCGGCGTCCTGGCGAATCTGGACGTGCTCCGCGAGCAGGCGACGGGGCACGAGACCGTGCGCGGCTTTCTCGACTCGATCGATCGTCGCCTCCTTGCCCAGGATCAGGCGCTGCCCGGTGACGGCGTGCAACTGGCGACCTTTCACGCGGCCAAGGGCCTCGAGTTCGACGCCGTGCTCGTGATCGGCTGCGAAGAAGGCCTGGTCCCACACGCCCGCGCCGTCTCTGAGGCCGAGCTGGAGGCCGAGCGGCGCAGCTTCTACGTCGCGCTCACCCGGGCCCGGGATCACGAGGTCCTGCTCTCGTGCGCGGAGCGCGGCGGACGGCGCACGCCGCCCAGCCGCTTTCTGCGCGATCTGCCACCGGATGCGATCCACACCGAAAGGCGGGCCACCTATGGCTGACCTCGACCTCGTCGCGCTGGCGCCGCGGTATGGCATCGTCCTGCAACGGCGCGGCGCCCACTATGTGACGTGCTGTCCCTTTCACGCCGAGAAGACGCCGAGCTTCAAGATCCGGGTCGATCGTCCGACGCGCTGGCGTTGCTATGGCGCCTGCGCGACCGATGGCGACGGGATCGATCTGGTCGGGAGGCTGCGCTTCGGCGCCGCCTGGAACGCGCGCGATCGCGATCAGTTCCGCGCCGTGCGGGACGAGCTGGCCGCGGACCTCGGACCCCTGGACCGCACGCGAGCGCCGCGCCCCACCCTGCCGCAGCCGACCCGCGCAGCACCGCTGAAGGAGGCCGCGCCGCTGTCGGCTCAAGCACTCCATGTGCTGGACAAGGCCCTCGGCCTTTATGAGACCGAACTCTGGGGCCTCGGCGGCGGACGCGCGACGCCGCTGCGCTATCTGCGTACCCGAGGCTTCACCGACGAAACGCTCCGCCGCCATCGCGTCGGCTATTGCAGCGGCACGCAGCTCCTGACCACGCTCGAGTCGATCGGTTTCCCGGTGGAGGTCGCACGCGCCCTCGAGCTCCTCCATCCGCGCCATGAGGGGGCGCGCGATCAAAGCGAGCGCGATCTGGTCGAGCACCTGCGCGGCCGGATCGTGATCGCGGACCTCGACGCACGCGGGCGGGCCCGTTACCTCACCGGCCGCAAATGGGCGCCGTGGCTCGGGCGGGCGAGCAAGTATCTGTGCCAGAAGGCGATCGCGCCGCCGCTGTATGGCTTGGCCCAACTCCCAACGGACGGCTCGCCCGTGCTCGTCACCGAGTCGCTGGCCGACTGGCTGACGCTCCGCCAGTGGGGCTACGCCGCGCTGGGCACCAGCGGCACCGGCCTGTCTCACGAGAACGCCCGCGCGTTGCGCGGCCTCGGCCGCCCGCTCGTCTATGTCGTGCAGAACGACGACCCCGGACGCGCGGCCGGCGAACGCTGGCAGAAGGCCGTGGGCCGCGGCCGCGTGCTGCCGACACCCAGCCCTTACAAAGATCTCAACGAGGTGCTCGTGGCCGGCCGGGAGGAAGGGTTCCGAGAGGCGTGGACAGCCCTGCTGAGAAAGGAGTCTATCCCGCCCGCATGACGACCGCGCGAATGCGACAACGACTCATAGGCCCGCGGCGCATGCGCCGGGGCGCCACAAGTGAAACGCCTCAGGCCATGGCCTGAGGCGTTTCGATTGGGTTGAAAAAGGAGAGCACATGAAAACCGTACGAAACGTCTTGATGGGATTCTTCATGTTCTTGATCGTGGGAGGCGTCGCCTACTCCCTGCTATCCGCCGCCCGAGCGGTCTGCTGCGAGGTCGACCTCGATGCGCTGCGCGCACAACTGACCACATCCGCGGGTCTCAACATCAGCATCAGCGCCTTGTTGACACGGTTGAAATTCAGGGCGGTCGGCTGGCGCTGGATCCTGGTGTCCTTTGTTCTAGCGGCCATCGCCTCGGCCATTTGGACGGTCGCCTACTGGCTGGCTCGCGCCGCTGGATTATCCAGCGCCGAGGCCACGCTGGTGGGCTACCTGACCAGCGTCGGCACCCTCGGAAGCACGGCGCTCGTCAAATGGGAAGACCCACAGGACGACGTGCGCCCCACGCCGAAGCGCAAGCGGCGGCGCTAACGGATCAATGCGTGATACAGGTTGTAGACCACCCCACCCAGGATCAAGGCCCAAAAGAACACATAAGCCGTCGTCCGGGCGATCTTGCCCACACTGTTCAACATAGGTCTCACCTTACGCTGAGACAAACAACCGTCCATGCCCCCACCAAACGCAAGCGCCGCCGTTAGCGAGTCCACGACTGATAGAGCAGATATGCCACCCCGCCCACCATCAGAGTCCAGAAGAACACGTCTAGGACTTTCCGAACGACGAATCCCACGCGCGCCAGCATAGAGCCTCCCGCCGGTTGACGCTCCTTCGGCGCTGTTCGCCAACCGGCTGCTGTCAAAAGCCTAGCACTGCCCTCCGCCCAAGTCAACGCACCTACAGGTTCTCACCGCTGTCAGGGTCTGATCGCGCGCCTCCGAAACGCAATGCGCGTGATCAGACCCGGGCTGTATTGAAAGGAGCCACTGTGTCCCTCCACGTCCATGCCATCCGGCACCACCAGCACCAGGACGGCCCCGGCCCACGCAGCGTCGTGTGGGTCTCGGGCTGCTCGATTCACTGTCCAGGCTGCGTCAACTCGCACCTATGGGAACGCCATTCAGAGAACGCCACCACGGTCGATGCGGCCCTGGCCGCGCTTGAACCCGGTCGACTCGGCGGCGACGTCGGGGTCACGATCGTTGGCGGCGAGCCCTTCGAGCAGGACGACCTCGGCGCGCTGTGCGCCGCGATCGCGACGCACTGGCCACGCGTGCCCAGCTTCCCGCGCCTGATCGTCTACTCCGGCTACACGCTCGCGCAGCTGCGCCAGAACCCGAACACGCTCACGGCGCTGGCCTACATCGACATCCTCGTCGACGGCCCCTTCATCGCCGCGTTCGCGTCACCCGATCTCGGCTATCGCGGTTCGAGCAACCAGCGCGTTTGGAACCTTGCGGCGGCTCGCGCCGGCGCGCCGCCCGTCTCCACACCCCGGTCGCTGGAGGACGACTGGGACCGTCCACGCATCACCGTGACACGAGACGGCGCACTGCTGCCCCCCACCCTGGCCCGCACGTTGGGCCTCCACACCGATCGCACCCGCCAGTGCGGTCAGGACGAAAGGAGTTCTTGATGACCCACGCTTCCGCCCCCGTCGCCGAACTGAGTCAGATCCGGTCGATCCTGTCCGAGCGACTCGCGGACGAATGGGCCGCCGTGCCGCCGCATCTGCAAGACGTGCAGGTGCTGCTGGCGCTCGGCAACATCCGCAGCGTGTCAGTCGCGGGCCTGCATCTCTTCGAGTGTCGGCCCTCCTGGGAACAGATCGGGATCGCCACTCACGGCGATCTGCCCCAGGTCCTGGCCGCGCCGCCGACCTGGCGCCTCGTGCACCCGCACGCGCTCAAGGCCTTCCGCACGCTCACCGGCAGCGCCCGCGCGCTCCTGCCCGACTACGGTCCCTTCCTCAAGTGGCTCGGCGGGTACTACATCACCCACCGCGCCGAGCCCGCGCTTGAGCGCGCCTTCGCCGCGATCGCGCGCCAGTGGCGCGACCACGTCGAGCAGCTCTGCTACGACCACGATCGGCTGCTGGACAACGCCGCCGCGCAGGCGCGCATGGCGGCGCGTGAGGCCTTCTTCAAGCTGCGCGCGTCGCACCACACCCAGGTCGATGAGCACACGTTCACGGACACGGTTGAGGCCTGGGCGCGCGGCCAGTTCCCGTCGCCCGAGCGCATCACGGCCGAGCTCACGGTCTCGCTCGCGCACGCGCTGCCGGCCGGCGCGCATCCCAGCGAACGCATCGTCGCGGCAGTGCTCGGCGTGAAGGAGGAGATCGCTGCCCGCACGGCGCTGAACCAGACCCAGGCCGAGCAGGCCCGGCTCGAGCTCGAGCAGCTGCGCGCCATGCACGCGCGCCGCACGGAGGCGCTGGCCGCGACGGTTGAGCAGGAGATGGCCCCGATCACAGAAGCTATTCAGTTCGCGCGCGACCAGATCGGCGACGCCATTCACCGCACCCTGGCGCATCTCACCAGCGGCAAGCGCCTCTCGCCGCGCACGCTGCAGGCGCTGGAAAGCCAGCTCTCGGTCTGGCGCCTGATCCAGCAGGGCGAAGGCGCGGGCGTCCAGGAGCGCGTGGCCGAGGTTGAAGAACGCCTGCGGCAACTGAAGGACGGCGCCGGGCGCAGCCGACGGCCGAACCGGCAGCCGCTGACCCAGGCCCTCGAAGGCCTCGCGGACAGCCTCGGTCTGCAGGTCGCCCAGATCGCGGCCGAGGCGCGGGTCACGGACCAGATCCAGCTGGACTGGCTCGATGAGCCCGCTTCTCTGGACGACGAAGCCATCGCGCTCGTCTCCCCACTCCCTGGCTTGATCAACATCCTGGAGGACACCCATGCCTGAGCTGACCCCGGTTCAACGCGACCTCGCGGCGCTCCTGCGCGCCTGGCCGCCGCTCATCATGCTGCCGTCGCTCGACTACCCACGCGCCAAGGCCGACATCCACGTCGCTCTGGCAACGCTCGCGGCGCGTCACGACGCAGCCCGTCCAAACGGGTCTCGTTCGGAAAGGGCACGTCACGACGGGGCAGCGCCCGAGGAGACGGGCGCCGAACTCTACCTGTATCGAGCGACTCCGACCGGCGGCGTGGTGATCGAGGTCCATCCGGATCTGGCCAAGATCGGCACGGTCGCCGTGCCGATGCCTCAGCCGGATCCGGTCGCCTTGCTCGAAGGCGTGCGGCGATTACGCGATCAACACGTCGAAGACGCGGCCAAGCGCGAGCGTTCCGCCATCGTCGGCGTGATCCTCGAGGACATCCACGTCAGTCTCAACCGCGAGACCTACGTGCATGCCGGCTTTTGGGCCATGAAGTTGCGCGAGTTGGCCGTGTACCTCAAGACGGTCCGCCAACCGCCCGACGACGCCCAGCCGGCCCAGACGGAGCGGCTGCGGCGTCTCACCCCGCGCCTGTTTCTCTTTGGGCTCGGCGCCGATGTCCGTCTGCCCGAAACCCTCTCGAGCGTGGCGTCCGTCTTTCGCTACCCGCTGCCGCACCCGCGCGAGATCGAGGTGCTGGTGCGCGCGGCCGCCGATCAGGCGACGCGGCTGGGTCTGGCCGACACCTGGCAGGGTCGCTACGGTCCGCTGATCGAAGCGCTGCGCGGCCTGCCGTCCGGCGCGGTCGCCGGGCTGCTCAATCAGGCCGTGGTGCGCGCCAGTGCCTTCGGACCCGAGCTCCTCGGCGGTGTGCTCGAGGAAAAGCAGCGTCTCTTCGAAAAGCTGGTCGGCGGCATCGCGACCTTCACGCCGCCCGGCCCGCGGCGGACGATGGCCGGCTATGAGCAATACAAGGCGTTCGTCGAGCGCACGCGGCGCGCGCTCCTGGCCGAGTCGGAGCCGATCCGCCGAGCGGCGTCGCCATCGGCGGCTCCGCGACCCGCGACCCCGCGGCCAGCGGCCCCGCTTCCTGCGGCCTGGCCCTTCCCGCTCGGCGCGCTGCTGATCGGCCCGCCCGGGACCGGCAAGACCCAGATGGCGTACTACACGGCGGCCGAATGGCAGGTGCCGCTGATCAGCGTCTCGCTCGGCGCGTTGCAACTCGGCAAGCTGGGCAGCGGCCAGGCCAACCTGCGCGTCCTGATCGAGGCCGTGGAAGCCATCGGCCGCTGCGTCATCGTGCTAGACGAAATGCTCAAGCAAGTCGACTCCACCGAAAATGCCAAGCGCGGCGGAGGCACGTCCGAACATCTCAAGGTGCTCTCGGACCTGATGACCTGGATGGAGATCCGCGAGCGCGGCTGCTTCATTCTCGGGACCGGCAACACCGCCGACCTCGGGAGCGGCTTGCCCGAAGGTCTGCTCGAGCGCTTCCCGTACGTCTTCCGGGTCGATCTGCCGGACCAGGCGCAGCGCGCCGCGATACTGGACTTGCTCTTCGAGCGCGTCGGCGTCTCGACCCCGACCCGGGCGGCGCTGGACCTGGACGGTCTCGCGGCGCGGACAGACGGTCTGGTGGGTCGCGACCTGCGCGCCATTGTCGACGAAGCCCTGGGCCAGGCCTTCGACGCCGGCCAGCCGCTGGCGCAGACGCACTGCCTGGCGGCGGTGGCGCTTTTCGCACAGCGCGAGTCGATCGGCGGAATCCGCGCGCTGGCCGCCGGCCGACCGCGCGTCAGCGTCGCGGCGTCCGTGCGCGGCCCGCTGGTGGCCGATCAGCATCTCATCGCCTGACCGCCCCGCCCTCTCACGTCTCCCCCTCTCCCTCAGTCGTGTTCAGGCTGGCATCCCGCCGGCCTGCTGTCGTTCCAAGGAGCTTCCATGTCTCACAAGATCTACACCCGCGCCCCCGAAGCCATGACCGACCTCGACCAGATCGAGGCCGCCCTCAAGCTCATGGGTTACACCGCCGCCGTGCGGCCCGTTTCTGGCCAGCGGCATTACACCCGCCGCGACGATGAACTGCTCGTGCCGGCCGCGTGTCTGCCGAAGGACCTGCCGCGGGTCTACGGCACGTACGAGTACCTGGGCTATCGCCGCACCGCGGGCGGCGCCGTGGAGCGCATCGTGGACAGCATGCACGTCGACCAGCGCACCGGCCAACTCAACAGCGCCCCGGCGCTCTTCGAATCCCTGATCCACATCGGCTATCAGGCCGTCGGACTCACAACGGCGCTGGACACGCTCGGCCTCGCCTACGCGATCCAGACCGCAGCGTCGGGCGAGATCGACATCCTGGTCGAGACCGGCGGCGCTGCCGCCTTCGGCGCCGCCGCTTTCGGCGCCGTGTCGACCGCCCTGTAACTCACACCTAAATCAGGAGACTCCCCCATGCAAACCAAGATCACGATCGGCGCGAATGGAAAGATCACGATCGAAATGTTGAACGGACCCGCCTCGGCGGCGTGCAGCCTGGAGGTGCGCCGCCTGCTGGCCCAACTTCAAGCCGTCGGTCTCCAGCTGACGGTTGAGCAGGAAGAGTCGCGCCCGCCTGCGGCGCTGGCCGACGCTGACGCCTTCGGCGAAGCGGACGCTTCCGCCACGGCGACCGCGCTCTGAGCGACATGCGGCCGGGTGTCCTGTGGGGATACCCGGCCGCTTTCATCATGCGCACACCTTTCACACCGGAGCCGCGCCGGACGTGGCGCTTCCGCCGTTCCGGGATCTTGCCGGAGCCGATCCCGAACGCCCATGACGGCGGCGACCACGTCTGTGTGGCGCTCACGCCCACTGACTTCTATCTCGTCCTGGTGGCCAGCGGCAAAGCCGCCGAACTCGGCCTGACGCTGCCCGCGATCCGCGCCTGGTATGCCGCTGGACTACCCGACGCGCTGCGCCGCGCCCAGCGCGATCTGTGCGCCGGCTGCCCGTTTGCCACAGCAGTGACGTCTGGTCCCCCACCTGGGACGAACGTCGTCGCGGCGGCCGCGGGCATTGCGCCAGCTGGCACGGACGTCATCGCGGTGCCGAACTGGCCCACCCGTCACACCCCCATCGATCGCCCCAAAGGAGAAAGCTCATGAACATCAACGTCGCCCAGCGCGACCTGCAGGATCGTCTGGCCTTCCTGGCCAAGGGCATTTCCAAGACCCGACCGGCCGTACTCGTCGAGGCGCATGCGGATGGCCGTGTCGAACTCACCGCCGATCACGGTGACCTGTTCGCGCGTGCCGCGATCGAGGCCGCGGTCGTGGAACCGGGCCGTTGCCTGCTGCCAGCCGCCACCGCGCTCGACATCGTCGCCACGTTTCCGAAGGACACGTTGGCGCTGCGCTACACGGAGGCGAAAGGCAAGATCGAGCTGCGCTGCGGGCGCATCCGCTCCACCCTGACGCCCCCCGCCCTGGCCGAGGACTTCCCCGAGATCGGGCTGGCAACCGAGGCGCCGTCATACACGGTTCCGTCCGAGGCACTGCAAAAGCTCATTGCGGCCGCCGGGTATGCCACGGCCCACGACGACAAACGCGTGGAGCTCACCGGCGCACAGCTCAAGCTGGCGGGGTCCGCGATCGGGCTGGTGACGACGGACAGCCTGCGCCTGGCCGTGGCGCAGGTCACGTGCCGCGGACTGAAGGCTGCCCGCTCCGCCTCCCTCGTGCCCGGGTCCTTCATCCGCGACCTGGCCACGGTGCTCGGTGAGGACAAGCAGGTGTCGCTCTGGATCACGGCCAACCGCGTCATTGCGCACTGCGGCGCTCTGACGCTCGTGGCCCTGCCCCTCTCCGGGACGTATCCCGTCTACGACGCGATCGTGCCGCTCCCGACCGAGCAGACGCCGGCGCTGGTCTGCGACCGCGTGACCCTCACGGACGCGCTGCGGGCCGTGGCCGTCATCGCCCGTGAGAACGAGCAAACCGTGGCGGTGCGCTGGTCGGAGGGTGAAGTCCAGCTCGCCGCCAAAGCGGCCGAAACCGGCCACGCGAACGGCGGGCTCAAAGGCCAGACCGTAGGCGAGATCGACGCTTTGGTGAACGCGCGCTTCTTCGCGGACGCCGTGGAGGCCACCCACGGCGAGCGGGTGCGGATCTCGATCCTCGACCCGAAGCGCCCCATCCGCGTCGAGCCGGAGCCGACACCCAAGGATTGGCAGCAAGTGGCGGTGATCATGCCCGTGATCCCGAAATAGTGATGGGGGGACCGGACACGAGCCGGCCAGAAGAAAGGAGCACATCTTGGGAAGGAATTCCCCGCCGGCCAACTGCGCCACATGACCGTTGGTGTCGGTGGGAAGGAATAAAGCTGTCAGCCTGACGGTTGCTTCCCGTATGTCGACACTTCCATCTGGCGCACTTCTTCACCTCGATTTTGAAGCCGCACCGCCCTGGCCAACCTGCCAGGGCGGTGCGTTTTGGGAGGCCCTATGCCGAAGCCACTCCCGCGAAGTCCGCGTCGGCTGCGCGCGACGGTGCGCAGCCTGGACTTCCTGATTGCGCATTACACCGCGCGTCTCGGCCAGGCGGCGCCGCCAGAACGCGCGCGCCTGCTCGTCTGGCGGCGCGAGGCACGCCTTGAACGTCACCGCGTGCGCGTGGCGCTGCTGCGCCTGGAGGTCACATGAGACCGCCCCGCCGCCGGGCCCGGGCGCCCACCGGGCCGCGTCTGAAGGATCCCGCGCTGCGGCTGGCCGAAGAGCGAACCGCAAGCCAGCTCCCGCTGTTCGATGCGGCCACGCTGGACGCCATCGTGGCCGCGGCCCGGCGCACCTGCGTCGACTGCGCGGCCAACCCGTTCGAGCGTCGCCAGCCCCAACGCGCCGGCCCCGCGCTCGCCTTACTGGCCGAACGGTCCACGCACCGAGTCGCCGCGGAGATGACGCCCGAGGTCGCCGTGCGCTGGCAGTCGTTTCAGCTCGCGGCCCGCGAGACCTGCGCGGACTGCCCGCTCGAGCGCGTGCGCGATACCTGCGGCGCCTGTCCGCTGGTGGCTTTCCTGAGCACGTTGGCCGCCGCTGCGTAAACCCACCCGCTTGCACCGCCGGATGGACGCGGTTGTCCATCCGGCGGTGCGTCCAGGAGGAACCATGTTGTTCGATTTCTTCAGCTCACCCGAGCGACCCACACCCGAGCCCGTCGTTCCAGACGTCTCTCGCGCCGGCGGCGAGGACTCGCTGACGCCCCCCGCGTCTCCGGCCAACGATGGGCTGCCCGAGGCCGCTGAGGCGGACCCCGATCCGCCAGCTGCAGAAGAACGGCCCGACCCGCTCCTTGATGAGACCGAGGCCTCGGCGTCGACGATCGCGGCCACAGAGACTCCGGCTGCCGTGAGCGATCTGATCAAAGAGCCTTCGGCCGACTCTGCGATACCTGCCGAACCCACGGCCGAGGAGACCGAGGACTCAACAGCCACCGACGAAGCCGATCCCCCTGACGTTGCTCCCGAGAAGAAAGCGACCACGGCCGTCTCGAAGGTCGCGACAGGCGAGGAGGAGGTGGTTGACCTGCCGGATTTCTCGCACGAGCCCACCGAGCCGGGCCAGTACACGCTGCGCATCGTCTTCACCTTTCGCCCGGGCGATCAGACCGTGCTCCTGTCCACCCAAAGCCACGACGTCCTGGCGATCGTGGGCGAGCTCGATCCAGAGGGCGCCCGGGCCCTGCTCGCGCCGTTCATCGCCGCGCACGACGGACGACTGAGCGAGATCAAGCAGGCGCTCACCCAGTCCACGGCCAAGGCCCCGGCGCGAAGTAACGCGGCCCGGAGTACCGCGGGGCGGAGTACCGGGGCGCGGGGTTCCGCGGCCAAGAAGGCGTCACCCGCCTCATCGGCCTCCACCAAGGCCTCGGCCGCCAAGAAAGACAAAGCGACCAGGGTCGTCAGAACCGCATCGCCCGAGCCGCTGCCGCAAACCAATCTCTTCAACGATTGAAAGGACTCCCCCATGACCACGACACCCGCCACCCCGATCGATCCCAAAGCCAAGGTTCTGGTGCGCATCGCAGGCCACAAGAGCCTGCCGCTCGAGCACGCGATCGCGTCGGACAAGACCAAGCTCGCGCTCGCCCTGACCACCTTCGTAGACGGTATGGACGGCGCCGAGATCTCGGACGTCGAGACCGGCCCGGACGGCCAACTCTCGGTCACGGTCGTGCCGCAGGTCGGGCGCAAGGGCCTCGCCGGCATTCGCGCCTCCCTCGACGCGGCGCCTCCCTATGTCACGGCTGCGGCTGCCATGCTCGAACGGCTTGAGCAGGTGCGCGCCGAGGATGAGGCGCTCGTCGTCCTGCTCGCTCCCGAGATCGATCGGGCCATCGAGGCCGCCGGCGCCGAGGTGCAGGCGGTGGAGGCGCTCGTCCACGCCATCGAGGCCGCCGCGGCCGAACCTCTGGCCGCCGTGCCGGTGGGACTGTGACCGCGCGTGCGAGCGTCTGGCCGCCCACCCTGCGCGAGGTCGTGCCGCAGTTGCAGACCTGGCGCCGCCGCACGGCCAAGGGCGCGCTTGCGCGACTCAAAGCGTTCCGTGAGTCCCTCACGCTCCTCGATCTCTATCGACTGCGCTGGCCGGCCGAGTTCGCGGCCTCCACTGCCCCTCTCTTTGGACCCAGCGACGAGCACGCCCTTTACTCGCCCCGTGAGATGGAGTTCCTGCACAGGCTCGAGTCGCTCTTCCCGGTCTACCTGGACGCGCTGCTCGAGAGCGAGGAGCGTTGGGACGTGATCCCGGTCATGCCCGTGGCCTACGACCTTGAAGGCGACTGGGGGCCGGGCGCGTCGCTGCTCATCGGGCTGGCGTTCGGCGAACCGCATCGCACGCCCGAGGAGCTGGGCATGACGGTCGCGCCGACGATGGACCCCGGGCTCGAGCTGGACGGCCCGACGTTTCAGGAGCGCTGCCTCGCGCTTGACCCAGTCCTGCACGACATCGGCCAGGTCATGGCCGTGGCCGGCAACAGCGCCGACAACGTCTGGACCGACGTCACCGATGGGATGCTGGCCGAGAGTGACGGCTATCCCGAGTGGAATGCCGAGACGCTCGAAGCCCTGACCGCCGAGTGGCGCGCGGCCGAGCCGCTCTTCGCGCGCTTCACGGAGGTCGCCCAGTGGCTGGACGCAGCCCGCTCCCATCGCAACGCTTTCATGAAAGCCTGGAATGCGAGTCTGCACCGCAGGAGGAAAGACCATGACCCAACCTGATCCGCCCCTCCAGCCCGCTCTTCCCGCTCACGCCGACGCCGCCCTCCTCTTCGTGGAGGGCGGTTTGTTGTGGCTCCGCCGTGAAGGCGTGGGGCATACCGGCGGCGTACGCATCAAGTCACTCGGACCCCAGCAGCTGCGCGCGGCCGTGAGCGAGGTGCCAGTCGACAGCGGCTGGCTCCCCGACGGCGTGAAGCGTTGGGGCCACGGCCCGGTCGGCGCCTATGCCCTGATCGTTGCGCCGCCGCAGACGCGCACGCTGGTGCTGCAGCGGCCCGGGCAGAGTCGTCTCGACACGCTGGACGTGTCGCTGCCGGCGCTGGCGATGCTGGGCATCCAGCGCGACTTCTACATCTGGGCGCTGGCCGGCGCTCCGGAGCCCGGATCACGCCTCTTCTATCCGCCGCTGCCCAACGTCCACGACGACGGCGCGGTCTGCTGGGGCGAGAACCACCCGCCGCGGACCGCGACGCCCAAAGGCGTACTTAAGGCACTGGAGCTTTTCCTGGCCAGCGCCTTCACCAACGCCGAAGTGGACCAGCGTTCGCGTAGCGCTCCACACGACGTCCGCGCGCAGCTGCTGGCGCTCGCCGGCGCCCCCTTTCCCACCGACGATCTTGTGCCGTTTCGTCGGGGCGAAACCCTGACGAAGGCCATGGATCGTCTCACCCAAAGGACTGACCATGTCTCACGCTTCTTCAACTGAGGTCCGTGGAACGTTGCTGACACCGATCGCTGACGACGCATCACGGGTGGCGTTGTCCGCCGATCTCGACACCTCGCTGCCATCGCTCGCCGGCTATCACGTCGTCAGAGACGCCGCGCAGCTGCCCGCCATCTCGGACGGCCATCTGTACAACTACCTGCTCGCCGGTAACGGCCTGTTCCTGCACGCGCAGCGGCGCGAACTGACCGTCCTGCTGCGGATCGCGCCGGCCCAGGTGCGCGGCCTGCCGGCGCTGCGCTCGCGGCTGCGCGTGCGCTTTCCCCTCGTGCCCGCGCACCTGGTGCGCGAGATGGTGCGGGTCGCGGCTGACGCGGCGCGGGATCGCAGCGGCGGCCTGGAGGTGTTGCTGTATCTCACCTTCCAGGAGGGTCGCTGGCAACTGACGCGGCCCCCTCAGGAACAGACACTGAGCAACGTGCAACTGGCGCCGGACGCGGATCGCGCTGCGGTCCTGGAGGCGCTGATCGACGTGCATTCGCATCCCTTCCCGCTGCGGGCCTTCTCCGGGACCGACCACGAGAGCGATCGCGGCGCGTTTCGCTTCGCGGTCCTGATCGCGGACCCGGCGGGAGTGCCCAGCTTGCACGCGCGCCTGTGCGTGTACGGCGCCTTCCTGGAGGTGCCGCCGTCGCTGCTCTTCGAGCTTCCGGACGATCTCGGAGGAACCCTGCCATGACCAAGAAGAAAAGAGGGGCCCCGCCGCGGTCTGCACTGCTTGAGGCCGTGGCCGCGGTGCCCGTGCGCCTGGCCCATCCCGAGGGACTGCATCTGGTGCTCGTGGGCTGCGGCGGGACGGGCTCGTGGCTGGCGCCGGCGGTCGTGCGCCTGGCGCGGGCCTGGAGTGAGGACCTGGGCTGGTCGGTGGCCGTGTCCTTCGTGGACCCCGACGTCGTCGAGGCGCGCAATACGTTCCGCCAGAACTTCTGCGCGGCCGAGGTCGGCATCCCCAAGGCCGAGGCCTTGGCGGTGCGGTACAGCGCGGCCTGGGGCGTGCCGATCACGGCGCGGCCCACGCCCTTCAAAGCCGACATGCTGCGTGCGCCGTCGTACAGCACGACCCACATCCTGCTCGGCTGCGTGGACAACGGCGCGGCGCGAAAGAGCCTGCACGAGACCCTGGACGGACTGTCCTATCACGGCACGCCCCGAGTCTGGTGGATCGACTCGGGCAACACGCGCGCGGGCGGCCAGGTGCTGGTGGGGTCGGCACGCGAGCGCCGCGACTTGCGCCATGCCTTCGCGATCCCGGGCGTCTGCACCGCCCTCCCCTCACCGGGCTGGCAGCGCCCCGAGCTGCTCGAGACCACGCCCGAGGAAGTCGCCGGCGATGACCTGGACTGCGCGGCGCTGGCGATCCAGAACAGCCAGAGCCTGACCGTGAACCAGGTCATGGCCGCGCACATGGCCGACGTCCTCAATCGAATCGTGTCGGGCGAGCTACGCACCTATGCGCAGGCCGTGAACCTGAACGCCGGCGCTGTGTCGTCCCGCTTCATTACGCCCGAAGGCATCGCACGCCTCACTCGCAGCCGTGCGACATCGCTCGCACGCCCGATCGCCGTTCGCTGAGCCACATCCCATCCGCGCCGCACGAGGCCCGCACACCAAATGTGCGGGCCTCGTGTGTTTCAGGAGGACACCGATGACCGTGAAACGCAGTGACTATCCCATGCAACCCGGTGCGCTGGCGCTCGCCAAGAGCCTGGAGCGCGCTTGCCACCTGAATGGCTATCGCCACCAGGACGACGTGTTTGAGGATTGGGTCACGCTCTGCGAGTTGGCGCTCGCGCGGCTCAGCGACCACCTCGCCTCCACGGTGCGCACCGGCCAGATCGCCGAGGACCCGCCCGCCGTGCGCGCCGTCTTTGATCGCGTCCTCGACCCGTACAAGGGCGATCGTGTTCAGGCCTACACGATCTTCTCCGAGGCCTTTGCGGAGTTGATGCTCGCGACCTCGGATGGCGCGGCGGACTCGCCCCTATCGGCGAGCGATCTACTCGGCGACCTCTACGTGGCCTGGGGGCGACCCAACACCGCGGCCGGCCAGTTCTTCACACCGCTGCCCGTGTGTCGCCTGATGGCCTCGGTCTCAACTGGAAGTCTGGCCGAGACGGTGCTGGAGCGGCTCCGCGCGGCCATCGCCGCCGTACCCGGTGTCGAGTCCGGCACGCACGGCTTTGAGGACTGGCTGGCGCTCTCGCCCGACGAGCAGGCACGCATGCCGCTCTCGCGCTTCGCGCTGCGCAGCCTGGCCCCGGCGATCGAGCCCGTGCGCGTGCTCGATCCGTGTTGCGGCGCGGGCACACTGTTGCTCGCGGCCGCCGAACAGGCGCCGGCCTGGATGAGTTGGCTCGGCCTGATCGAGTACCACGGCGTGGATGTTGATTTGCTCTGCGTGCGCATGACCCGGGTCAACCTCATGCTGCACGCCATCCATCCCTGGCACGTCATCTGGGGCGATTCGCTCGGGCTGCAGACCTATACGGATCCTTCGCGCGAAGCATTGGGTCTGCCCACACCGAAGCTGACCCTTCCACCGACCGTGCCCAGCGCGTCGTCCAGCGATCCGGTTTCGTCTGAGCCGATCCCGGTGGCGTTCCCCGTTCCCGAGGCCTCGACCTTCGGACAACTTCAACTCTTCTGACTCCTCCACTCACTCGTCGACTCACAGGAAACGACCATGGCCACTGACCGTGTTGAAACCACGCCCGAAGAGACTCATTGCGAATATTGTGGCGCGCCGCTTGCCTCACGCGAGAGCGCGCTCTGGGACGACAGCCACCGCTGGCCCTATTGCTCCACAGCTTGCGTCGAGCGCGACCAGCATTTCCGCTTCACTGCGCAGGTCGCCTCGCGGCCAGAGCCGTCTCTGGACGGCCTAACCGGCCTCGTGATCGGCGTGAAGCGCGACGGCGACGTGGCCGTGGTGCTCATGGAGCGCAGCGACGGCGTTCAGATCGCGATCGGGTTCGAGAAGGTGACGCACGTCCTCTCGTTGCCGGCGCCGAACGCTCGCGTCACGGCGGTGCGCCGCCGGGATTTCGCCGTGATCTTCGACTTCGAGCCCACGTGCTCGGCCCGCCTGGAGGTCCGGGCCGCCTGGACCACGCTCGCCACGTTGAGCTGAAGTTCATCAATCCCCACGCTCACGCGACACGGCCCTGCCGAACGGTAAGGCCGTTTCGCTTTCCTGGAGAGAACCCATGACATCCGAGACTCTGTTTCCCGATCTGGTTCCCACCGCCCTGCCCGCCTCGTCGGCGCCGGTTCGGCTGGAGGACATCGAGCGCCTGGCGCGCTCCTACCAGGTCGCGGTCATGGCCGAGCCCAACGTCTATGGACCGTCCCGCGACCGGCCGGATCCGTGGGCGACCTGGGAGGCCGCGCTCGCCGATGGCCAGAGCTACCTGTGCGGGTCGTCGGTCTCGCGCGAAGCGTTCCTGCGTCTGTACCGTCGGCCGCTGTTGGAGTGGATGGTCCCGGCCTATGCCTGGGTGCGACAGAACCCGGATCGCGTGCTCACGCTCTACAGCCGCCACTTCTCATGGCACGTCTACCAGCGCGGCGAGTACGTCTCGTTCAAGCTCCCGTTCCACGACAGCGGCGGTGAGAAAGAATACATCTCCCGCGACGGCGTCTCGCGCATCAAGGTCAACGATGACTGATTCACATACCGAAAGGAGACCTCCGATGCATACGATGTCTCTGGAGCATGTCCAACTCACCAACCAGTTGCGCGCGTACAAACGCGAGGTGTACGGGGCGGCGGCGGAAGCCTTCGACCGTCTGCGCGCCGAGGGCGGCATCGATCTGGAAGCGGCGGCCGAGCTCCTGAGCCTGCACGCCGCGACTCAGGTCGTGGCGTATCAGCGCGAGATCAACCATGAACGGCTGCTGGAGTATCTGGTCAACGGGATGAGTCTGGACGGCCCAGGCCTTCCGAGCCCGATCGGGTCCGTGCACGAAGGCGACCGGGCGTTTGAAAACCTTAGCGCGCACATCGACCGCATCGCTCAGGCGTCGCTCGAGGCGTACGCCGATCAGCCCTATGCCTCTTCCCTGGCGAACTGGATGGAAGGCGAGCGTCGTCGCAACCGGTTCAAGGCCTGGGCGATGACTCATCCAACCTGCGCGCTGAGCTAGCCGGCGAGCGAGGTCTCAGGAGAGCGAACCGTCTGGCGATCGGTGACGCGACCGGGAGTGACGTTAGCGTGGAGTGGCGCAGTGCCTGGCTCAGGTACCGCGCCACCCTGACGCGCTGGCTTTCGCGAGATCGACCACGATCGTGAGCCCTCTCGCCCGATTCTCCGATGAGGTCGGCTCATTTTTTGTTTAACGCGCGACTTGGAGGAGCGACCCCGGTTGAGCCATTCGCGCTTACTCGGCCGCAACCAGTCTCATCCAGGTCGGATCACCTCCATTGCAGCGCGCCTCAGCGGTCCACCGAGTGCCGCCGACGGTGACGCGCCAATCGAACTGATGTATGTGTCCCTTGGCCCAGGGCATGGCATGCAGCCGATCGACCACCTCCTTCCGAATGATGAGACGTACGGCCTCCGGCTCGGGCTCGATCGCCACGCCGCCGCGGGCACGGCCGGTATAAGTGGTCAGCGGCCAGTGCTCGATTTCCTGATAGCCTCGCGCCACACACGTGATCGCCTGCGCGCCGATGAGCCGGCGACGAACGATCCAGGCGACACCGTTGTCGCGCGTGACAAGGATCCAGCGCTCGAGATACGGCCCGGGTAGTTCCGTCAGTTCCTCGTGATAGGCGCGCGCGTTCTCGCCGACCAGCGAAACACGAGATCAAACATCGCCGCCGTCCGAGGCGCCCGGACCGCTGGCCTGCTGCAGCCGCTCGACCGTCACATGCTCGGCCAACACGCGTGGCGCACTGAGCCTGAGCACAGCAGACATCAAGGTGCGCGCCTCCGCGCCGAACACTTGCCTGCGCTCCAGTTCAGGAGGGCGCGCCATCGCCGCGCGAGGAGGGAACACGGTCGCGCGCCCGGGCGGCGGCCAGGCATTCACCGTTTTCAGTGTCGTTGCGATCTCGAAGGCCAGCACGGGCCGCAGATCAACGACGTCGGCCAGGCCGGTGACCGTGGTACGCAAGGCGGCCACATCCAGCGCCGTCTCGCCTCGGCAGACGACCACCACCGCATGGGTGCGCCGCGGGTCGGTGATGCGCGCCGCGACGACCTGGGCATGCGCTTCGCTGTTCAGCGGAAGCGGCACGAGGCCAGGCGTTTCGGGGTCAGGCTCGCCGCGTTCAAGCAGCGCCCCGACGAGGGCCGGCTGTGAGAAGGGCACCAGTGGCGCGCTCCGGCTTGGGCCGCGGACGTCACTGGCACGCACCGCGACCGTGGCCTGCACCCCACCCCGCTTGAGCTCGCGCAGTGCCAGTTCGAATCGCCAATCACGTCCGGGCACGCGGGTATCCCGCGTATTCAGCTGCAGAGACCAGACGGCCCGGTCTTGAGGATGTGCCAGGGCTGTTCGGACTTCCAGCAACGGATACTTCCAGACCGCGGCGTCCAGCACCTGGCGCGCATTCCAGGGCTGGTTGGTGCGAGCAGACAGCCACTCGGCCACGATCGCCAGGAGATCTGGGAAGCGCGCTTTCAGATGAAGGAGAGTGGCATAAGCGAGCATGGCCGAGACTCACAACAAGTCCATTGTGCAGC
Source organism: Chthoniobacteraceae bacterium (assembly GCA_044226525.1). Lineage (GTDB taxonomy): Bacteria > Verrucomicrobiota > Verrucomicrobiia > Chthoniobacterales > Chthoniobacteraceae > VFJQ01. The sequence continues at coordinate 67,095 of JBGAGV010000005.1, forward strand.
AGCTACTGGATCGTAGACCATGTTCTTTAGCCGCAACGATGACCAGCTGGACATGGGTTGCCGCGTTCCTTTCCGCGGTCTTTCGTTGCCGGGCCTTCTTGCCCCCGCCCCAGCCAGTTCGCCAGTCTCCACGCGAACCGGCGAACTGGCTGGCGGACTGGCGAACGACTCGCCACCGTTTTGATAGATTCTTCGATTTCGCCGGATTTCTGGCCCCTTTCGTTCGCCAGTTCGCCGGTTCGCCGGCCGATTCCGCACTCTGAAGCAGCCCCAAGCCCTGGCGCGCCAGCGAAAATGATGTAAAATAGACATATCAAACAACATTCAAAACAACGTATCTTTTGCGGTTACCCATGGTATCTGCCCTCTCGCCCTCCCCTTACCGCCAAGACGAAACGCGGTTGTTTACGATCCGGTACCATCTGGTCTGGCTGACCAAACGCGGTCAGGATGTGCTCACCGCCGAGGTCGCTCGAACCTGCCGGCGTGAGATCCTGAGCCTCTGTGAAACTCGCGCCTGGACGGTCGTCGATCTCGTCATTCAGCCGCACTATGTGCACTTGCACGTCGAGGTCTTCCCCAGCACGTCCGCCGAAGAGATCGTCAAGGCCTGCAAAGAAGCCAGTGCCGGCGCGCTGCGCCAGGGCCACGCCGCCCAACTCAAACGGTTGCCCGCCGTCTGGACCCGGGCCTATTTCGCCTCCACCGAGCCCGAGCTGGGCGCAGAGGCCATTCAGCTTTTCGTGGACCGCTTCGGGCGCCGATAAGCGACCCTGGGTCGTCTATCGCCAGGACACATCATGGATCTACCCCTTCTGAAAAAGAGCGTTGCGATCGGCCTGGTCTGCGACAAGGGCGGCGTCTCCAAGACCACGACTGCCCTGCACCTGGCCTCGTGGCTGGCCAAGATCAGCCACCGACACGAATACGGTTGGCGGGTGCTACTGGTGGACATGGACCCACAAGCCACAGCCGCCGGCACCCTGAGCTGCCAACCGGAGCCGCCCATCCTGGAGCAAAGCCTGGGTCGCCTTCTCGTCGACACCAAGGCCGACCCGCTCAGCTTTCCCCGGTCCTCGCCCTGGCGGCCCGAGACGTTGTTCTATATCCCGAGCAGCCCCGAGACCATGGAGACCGCGATCCCGGCTCTGTTGCGCATGCCAAACGCGGACCTGCGTCTGCGGGCGCTCGCGGCCAAGTTGTCGGCCGCGTATCAAGTGATCGTCTTCGACTCCGGCGGTCGGGTGAGCGACCTGCTAGTGCGCAATGTGGGCTTCGCCAGCACCCACCTGATCATCCCGGCCAACGCGGACTGGTTTGGATACGAAGGTCTCTCGCGCACCGTCCGCTGGCAGGCCGACATCGGCGACTCGCTCGCCGGCCTGGGTCTCACGCCTCCACAACTGCTGGGCGTGTTGCTGTCGCATGTGCGCACGAACGTCGGCAACAGCGAGGAGACGGTCAGCCGGACACGCGCGTTGCTCGGGGACGCCGTCTTTGAAACCATGATCCCGTTCACGATCATGTTCGCTGACGCGATCTCGCGCGGCCAAGACGTCTTCAGCTTCGGCGTCAGCAGTCCGGCCGCCAAAGCCGTCAACCAGCTCGGCCTGGAGGTTCTCCAACGTGTCGTCCAATCCCAAGCCTAAGCCCGCGCGCACGCACTTCAGCCGCGATCCGCTCGCCGCGGCGCTGCGCAGCCCCAAAGCGCCCGCGGCGCCGATAAGCGACCCTGGGTCGTCTATCTCGGCCCGCGACGATCAGAGCCGTCTGGACCAGATCCTGGCCCGCGCCGCCAGCCGGCGCGAAGAGGACGTCGATCTGACTCAGATCGGGCCCGACTTCTGGCAGGGCCGGCGCATCCTGCCACGCGCCCTCCATACGGAGCACGCGGCCAACCGGCTCTCCGCCGAGGCCGCGATCCGGGCCTGGCTCGAGAGCGCCGCCACCGACGCTGTGGCGGCCCGCAAGCTGGCGGACATCGAGGCGCTGGCGACGTCGCTCGACAAGCGCGACCAGATCAATGCCAGCGTCGTCGTGCCGGACGGCCTGGATGTCGCCGGACCGCGCTACAAGCTCGTGGCCGGCGAGCGCCGCTATTGGTCGGCCTGGCTTGCGCATGTGCGCGGCCAACGCCCGGCGCGGACGCTGCGGGTCGTGATCATCCCGGCCTTCGACCTCGACCTGCAGATCGACGAGAACGCCACCCAGCGGGCGCTCAACGCGGTCGAGACGGCGCGGGTTGCCGCCCGGGCCTTTCTGGATGCGCTCGGGATCACGCCCGAACGCTACCCGGCGCTCACGCCCGGCGACGATGCCTTCTACCGCCTGGCGGCCAGCCCGATCGAGGAATTGCTTCCCGGTCGACAACGCGCGCCGCGCGGCGTGCTCGAGACTGTGGCCACCCGCATGGGGCTGAGCGCGCAGCGTCAGGTCGAGCGCTACCTCCAGATCCTGACGCTCTCCGAGACCGCCCTGACGTTCGCCGACGAACACGATACGACCGAACGCATCCTGCGCGTGCTGGTGGAGGCCAAGGCCGATCCCGAGCGCCAGGTCGCGGTGCTGGCGGCCGTCGAGGCGCACGGCCTCTCGAGCGGCCAGGCCGCCCGTCTGGCCGCCGCCCAGGACCTGGTCGCCGAGCTGGCCCAGATCCAGCGCGAAGGCGCCACCGGTGAGTCAGGGGAGGGTGAAGGAACCGAACCCGTTGAGCCGGTCAAGAAGACCCGCCCCACGCCGGCGCGCCGGCGCGCCGGCGTGCAACTCGCCGATCGGCTGAGCGGCGTAGGCAAGCTCGTGCGCAGCGTGGCGTCCGGCGAGAAGGTCAACGATCAGCGCGCGATGGAGCGCATCGTGGATGAGGCCGTGGCCTTGCGCCCGAAGGAGGCCGCGGTCTGGCTCGGGATCCTGGAACCGATCGTCGCCCGACTGCGCCAGAAACTGAAGACGCCCGTCAAGGTCACGCCGGCGCGCGGCAGGGCGGGGCACTCGCGACGATAGACGACCCAGGGTCGTCTATCACGACCAGCCTACCCAAAACAGAACATTTGTTCTTTGTTGCTCTGAAGCGCAGATTGGCTACACTTGTGGCCGAGACTTCTATGTCGAGTGTGCTGCCCTTTTCCGCCGTTGTCGGGCAGGACCGGCTCAAGCTGGCCCTGATCCTCAACGCCATCTACCCGCGCTGCGGCGGCGTGCTCGTGCGCGGCGAGCCCGGCACGGCCAAGTCGACGTTGGCCCGCGCCTTTGCGGAGCTTCTGCCGCCGATCCGGGTCTTCCGCGACTCGCCCTACAACGACGACCCCGATGACTCGCGCAGCTGGTCGGACTGGGTGGCCGGGCAGGGCGATCCGGACGCCATCGAGGTCACGACCCGCACGGTGCCGTTCGTGCAGCTGCCCGTGAACGCCAGCGAGGATCGGGTCAGCGGATCGCTGGACATCCATAGTGCGCTCAAGCAAGGCGACATCTTCTTCCAACCCGGCCTGATGGCCGCCGCCAATCGCGGCATCCTGTACATCGACGAGGTCAACCTCCTCGACGGCAACATCGTCGACATCTTGCTGGATGCTGCCGCCTCGGGTCGCCACCGCGTCGAGCGCGAGAGCATCTCGATCAACTACCCCTCGCAGTTTCTGCTGATCGGGACGATGAACCCCGAAGAAGGTTCGCTGCGCCCGCAGTTCCTGGACCGCTTCGGCATGCTCGTGACGGTCGAGGGCCTACGCGACTCGGCGCTGCGCGCCCAGGTCACGCTGCGCAACGCCCAATTCGACTCGGACCGCGAGGCCTTCAACCGGATCTGGGGGCCCGAGGACGCGCGCTTGCGCGAGCGTATTGAGCGCGCCCGCTCGATCCTGCCGGCGGTGGCCTTTACCCGGCGCGACCTGATCCTGATCGGGCGCCTGGTGATGGGCTACAACGTGGCCGGCCATCGCGCCGACAACATCATCCTCGCCGGCGCCCGCGCCCACGCCGCCTGGCAGGGCCGCGACCAGATCACGCGTGAAGACATTCAGATCGCGGCCGAGTATGCCCTGCCGCACCGCTTGCCCACGCGGGTCGAAGCCCGCGCCGCGCACGCGCGCGGCATCGGCGAAGAGCTGGGTCTGCTCTTCCAACTCGGCCCGGAGGAGCTCGGTCTCTCCGAGGACGAAGCGGCCGACCTCGAGGCGGCCGACGGCCTCCTGACACTCACGCCCGATGAGACGAGCGCCGACGTCGACCTGCCGGAGCCCGACCCGACTCGCCCTTCAAGCGGGCGACGGGGTGGCAAGCGAGGCGCCAGCGACACGGGTCGGTATGTGTCGGCTCGAACTGCCGGACGCGGCGACACCGACATCGCGCTGGATGCGACGCTCCGCGCCGCGGCCGGGCGGGGCGCCGGGGAAGGCAGGGCGCTGCCGATCGCACCCGACGACCTTCGCGCCAAGGTGCGCTCGGGTGCAGCCGCGTCGAGCGTGTTGTTTCTGCTGGACACGTCCGACACCCTGGTTCGCGATGAACGCATCGGGGCCACGATCTCGGCGTTGTTCTCGCTCCTCAAAGCCTCGCAGCAACGCCGCGACCGCGTGGCGCTGCTCGTATTCCACAACAACGAGGTGCGCGAGATCCTGCCGTTCACGAACTCGATTGAACTGGCGACCGAGCACGTCAAGGCCGGGGCCGTGCCGGCCGGCGGCAATACCCCGCTCGTGCCAGCCCTCAAGCGCGGATACGAGATGCTCCAGGTCGAGACGCGCGCGCATCCCGACAGCCAGCCGATGTTGGTGTTGCTGTCGGATTGTGAGGGCAACGTCTCGCTGGAAGGTCGCTCCAGCGAAGAGGAAGCGCTCGAATGGGCCCACCTGATCCGCCTGCACCAGGTGCGGAGCCTGATCGTGAATCTGACGGCCTTCGCCGAAATGGATTACGGCCGTCCCAAGCGACTGGCCGAGGCCCTGGATGCCGAGTTAGTGGATGCCACCACGTTGAAGGGTGGGGGGCTGTCTGAGAAGCTGCTGTTGGGGTCCACATGAGTATGAGCAGGGTTTATCAAAGTGGTCCTACGACCATATCCGTTTACTGGGCTTGGCGAACCTCCAAACACCATCAGGCGAGATGACAGCCCAGAACGCGCAGTCCGATCCCGGCTTGACACTGGAAGAAACCTTCCGTGCAATCGATCAGCTACAGCGCGAGAACGCGCAGTTGCATAACCGTCTGGCTGATCTGGATAAGTTGATCAAGGCTCTGTGGAGGTGGCTTCCGGAAGCCAACGCGTAAACAAATGGTTTTTCATGTCACGATACCGAGAATCGGCGCTTGCATAATCCGGATTTCATCCACCGCCATTGAGTACAAACATAGTTAACTAGTGGCCAAATAGAATCTCGCGTCAAAACAAGCATGGGCTAAATGGGGGTATCGAATGTATCCTCGGGGATCTGAATGGCGACAGTGGGACCTACATATTCACACACCGGCGTCTCTGGTTCAGGGCTATGGGGGCGACAACGAAGCCTCGTGGGAGGCGTTTTTGCTGGAGCTGGAACGCCTACCTCCTGCCGTGCGGGTAGTCGGAATAAACGATTATCTGTTTCTAGATGGATACAAAAGAGTAGTTGAGGCCCGCCGAGCCGGAAGACTCTCGAATCTAGATCTGGTACTTCCGGTAGTCGAACTGAGGATAGACAAATTCGGCGGCACAAACTCTCCTTGGAGTAGGGTTAACTTTCACGTTGTGTTCTCCGACGAGTTGGATCCAGCTCTCATTGAAGCTCAGTTCATGTCTCGACTCTCTGCTGCCTACAAGTTGAGGCCAACGGGCAGGAAGCCGGAGTGGGCTGGTGTCTTAACTCGAGATAGTCTTGGCGATCTGGGCCAGAAGATAATCGATAGTGTACCGGGATCCAAGCGGCACGAATTCGGATCACCGCTAATCGAGGGTTTCAACAATATGAACTTCTCGCTAGATTCGGTTCTCGGAATCTTGAGCGAGAATTCCTTCCTTGCCGATAAGTATATGACAGCCGTAGGCAAGACCGAATGGGAGGCGATTAAGTGGACTGGTAGTTCAATAGCAGAAAAAAAAGATGTGATCAATAGCGTCGATTGGGTATTCACAGCACTTGCAAGGGCGGGCGATTGGGAAACCTCTCGCACGAAACTACGGGGGGCTGGTGTCAACTCACATCTTCTCGATTGCAGTGATGCACACTATTTCTCCGATTCCGCGAATAAGGATCGCATTGGCAATTGTTTCACGTGGATAAAGGCAGATCCAACTTTTGACGGCCTTCGGATGGCTTGCCTTGAGTACGATGAACGCGTTTATGTCGGCGATTCCCCCGACAAGCTCAGAGCTATTGCAGCACACCCGAACAAATACATCGCATCAATCGGCATTTCTAGAAAGCCCGATGCTCCTATCGTGGAGCAGTGGTTTGGGGGCGAATCTCTGGAGTTGAACTCAGGATTGGTGGCCATCATCGGGAACAAGGGTTCAGGCAAGAGCGCTCTTGCAGATGTGTTGGGGTTGCTCGGGAGTACGGCCAATCACGATGGATTCGAGTTTCTAAATGAGAACCGCTTTCGCAGGCACGGCGACGACAAATCGCGCCATTTCACTGCAACACTAACTTGGTTGAGTGGTGCTGCCATAGCCAGAGACCTAAATGCCGAGATTGACGATGCTGACATCGAGACGGTGAAATACATTCCTCAAGGTTTATTTGAGGATATCTGCAGCGAGATTCCTGGCGGGGAGGAGAGTGAGTTCGACCGTGAAATTAAACGGGTTATCTTCTCGCGTTTGCCACAAGAGGAGCGCAGGGGGAAACACGATCTCGACAGCCTGGTTGAATTTCTCACAGAGGAAACGCGAAACAGGATACACATCTTGGAAGGAGATCTGACGAAGATCAATCGACAGGTAATTGGTTTACAGGAAAAGAACACGAGGGAGTATCGCGATCGGTTAGCCGGAAACATCAAAATGAAGGTTGAGGAGTTGGCTCTTCATGAAGCGGCCAGACCTCAAAAGGCGATGGCGACCTTTGCGCCGACAGAAGCGATGCTGACTTTGACGGATGAGTTGGCGAATCGGCAGGCACGGTTTGGCGAGTTGGAAGAAAAAATCACCCAACTAGAAACCGGGTTGACTGCGTGCCGGCTTTTTCAATCATATGTTGGTCGACTTCTGGAGAGAGTAGAGTACTTTGATGGAATCTATACGCGGTTTGTTGCAGATTCTACGGCCGAGTTGTTTGCGCTAGGAGTAGCCCTGGATGAAGTGGTCACATTCTCCATCGACCGCGGTCCCCTTGAGGCAAGGGCAAGGGAACTCGACTCCCAGGAGTCGGAAATCCGAGCACTCCTTGATCCTATGACGCCCGGCGGTCCCGCAGAAGAGCTGCAATCGGTGGCCGAACAAATCAGTCTAATAAAATCCAAACTCGATGAACCCGCAAGGCTGCAGGAGCAACAATCACGGGCAGAGTCGGTGTGGGAAACCAAGCGCGCACAGATATTGGGGGATTCCAATTCTCCAGACACATTGATTTACTTCGAGCAGGCGCAAGAGGAGCTCAAGTCCGTCGAGACTGATCTCGCAGCCGCCATCGCAAATCGCAGGGAAATCGCCAGAGCTATCCATGCTCTCCTAGTCGATCTCTCGATGCGGCTAAAGGAACTCTACAAACCTGTACAAGCCTTCATCGATTCTCACCCGATCGCCAAAGACCAACTGGCGTTAAATTTCGACGTGTCAATCGTAGAGGACGGCTTCCGCACTGACTTCTTCGACTGGATCAATAGGCAGCGAACGGGCTCGTTTCGCGGGATGGAAGAAGGGGCCCGCCTTTTGCAAACCATCATTGCACGCTTTGCCTTCGACGACCCAGAGGGCGCTTTGGCGTTCGTTGATTCAGTAATGCTGCATCTTCAATGCGACATGCGGCATTCGCCTGCTGTGGCAATGCGTATTGAAGACCAACTAAAAACGGGGAAGAGATTACAGACTCTGTATGACTACATATTCTCAATGCGGTATCTGAAACCACGTTATGTGCTGAGAATGGGTGCAAAGGATCTAAGCCAGCTCTCACCTGGAGAGAAGGGGGCATTGCTGTTGGTATTCTATCTTCTCATCGACAAAAGTCTTGATCCTTTGGTTATCGACCAGCCTGAACACAACCTCGACAATCAGACCGTGTACCAACTCCTTGTAGCCGCGATCAGGGAAGCCAAAAAGGTGAGACAGGTGATAATTGTCACTCACAACCCCAATCTGGCCGTGGTATGCGATGCGGAGCAAATTATATGTAGTTCGATGGATAAGCAGATAGGTAACCGTATTGCCTACACATCGGGCTCAATAGAGAATAACCAAATCAACCGACAGATAGTTGATATTCTGGAGGGCACAAGACCAGCATTCGACAATCGAAAGCTCAAGTATTACGCAACCGAATAACGCGCTACGTCGCGCCAATTCCCAATGGGCATGGACTTATTGGTGTCGCGGCGCGAGCCAGCAATCCAGCGAAATATGGTTGTGCAGACTGTGAGGATCGATTCTGACAGGCGGGCCTCACGGCAGCGGCGGGAACCAGTGCGGTGGTTGGTGCCTACCAACTTATCGCATTTTGCGAAGGGTGGACTACTTCTTGCGGGGCTTGCGGGGCTTGTTGCGCCGCACGGCTTCCTTCATTGAGTCGGGAATCTCGCGGGGGTCATTGGCCGTTCCGAACATGGCGGCCATCGCCGTGCGCACCATAGCAGCTACTGCGGCGCCGATCCCATTCCCCATGCCTCGATAGTAATTGGCATCCCGGGACGACATATATGAGCCGACGAACTCCCGACCCTCGTCGTCGGGGTCGGCGTCTTCGGTCTTACGCTTCTTGCCTTTTGTAGCCACTAGCAGAGAGTATACACCGCCCAAAACCAACTTGGCAGCCATAACTACTCAATCGTTACCAGAACGGTCGCTCGACCGCGCACGGTGGCGGTATTTGGTTGCCTTTTCTCGTCTGGCGAGCTTTTGGGCTTCGTTTTTCGTTACCACGCTGAGTTTGTGGTCGCCCAAACCCCAGAAACCTCTATTTTTAGCACATCTCGCTAATTAGTTATAAATATGTGACCAGTTCCGCCATATCCACAAGAATGTCGTTGACAAATTCTCGATTCGCTGTCAGAATCGCGTCTGAATTGGTTACATTATGGTATTATTCGCAACACAGGAGGCCCGATGCGCATCCAAACGGCCGCTTCCACCGCTCATGACGCCCGTATCCAGCTGTTGGCAGCGTTGGCTATCACCGTGGTGGGCCTCTATCTGAATGCGCCGTTCCTGATCGCCCTGGGCGCGGGAGCCGCCGGATATCTGATTGGGCAGGGCGCCCACCAGCCGTCGCGGGTCGATACCCGATTTTCGCGAACGGTCACGGGACAACATCCCGCGCGTCCAGTGCCTCCGGAAGAGAGTCTGGATGGGTTAGGACTCGCACCCGAGGACTTTGACCGTCAATTGGCCGCGACCGGTTGGCCACGTTCTCCGAATCGATAGGATGCGTCGCTTCACTCTGGTGCTCCTGGGCCTGTTGGCCCTTCTGGCGCTTTCGGCGCTGACCGCCTGCCAGCCGACCCTGTCGGCCGAGCAGGCCGTCTTCGTGTTGACCCAGTCCGCGAAGGGCACCCAATCAGCCGAGCAGACCGCCACCGCCATCCCCCAGGCCACGCAGCTGGCCAGCACGGCGACCACGGCCGCGCTCTGGGCGCCGGTGACCGAGGCCGTGATCCAGCAGGCGCTGGACGACATCACGGAAACGGCCATCGCCAAGACGGACGTCGCTGCCCGGTCGACCACGACCGCCGCTGCCGCCGCGACGGAGACCGAGGCGGCCGCGGTGGCCGCGACCGCGACGGCCACCGTGCAGTTGGGCATCGACGAACGCCAGCACCGGATCGACGCCGCGATCTCGGACGGGGTCGTGACGTCTCTGAGCGCCCTGCCTTACGTGATCGTCCTGGTCGTCGGCGGCATCCTGGCCCTGCTCTGGCGTTGGAGCCGGACCCGGCTGCTGCGCGAGCAGATCGTCGCCGCGCCCAATGGCCGGCAGCTCATCCTGACCGAGCAGCGTCCCCGCCTCGAGCTCGACCCGAAGGCCGGGCCGCTTCACAACCTGCTGATCTTCGTCGCCTGGCTGGTGCAGACCAATCAGATCGTGGCCGACCCGGCGCGCAATCCTAAGGGCGCCATGATCATCGAGGCCGGCAGCGCCTCCGCGCCGGATCTGGCCTCCGAGGGTCTGCAAGAGCAGACCACCGACCGGGCGCAGCGCGTGGAGCTGGCGCATGCGCTGCGCCGGAGTGGGGCGCTACCGGCGCCGGCCCGCGCACCCCGCGAGATCGATCCGGACACGCCGCTTCCTGGATTGCCGGCGCCCGTCGCGCGGGCCGAGGTTGTGGACGGCGACTTCCGCGAGATGGAGGCGACCGGCCCGCGACTGCGCTGGATGCGCGACACGCGCTCCAAGCTTCGGCAGCGGATCAACGAGGACACCGCTCACCACGAGGAGGACTTATGAACACAGCCACCCTCGACCCCTTCCACGAGAAGGCGCACCGCATCATGCGCCTGACGCGCGCAACCCTCGAAGCCAAGTTTCAGGTTCCGCCGGAGCGGCTGTCGGGCGAATTGATCCGCGACCCGGATACGGGCATGGTGGTCCTCTACGCCTGCCTGGATCACGGCTACCTGTTGCGCCACAACGCGCAACCCTTCCAGACCTTTCTCAGCAAGAACCTGCTGCACGATCTGGAGACCGTCGCGCGTGTGCCGGCTTTCCCAAGCAACTCGGACGGCGTGCGGATCGCGTTCGTGCTCAACCAGGGCAACATCAAGCCCCTGCCGACCAAGGCCGATTTTCCGGAGGCGGTGCGTGGGCTGTTGCAGCTTGGCGTCGGGCAGGGCGGTCGCGCGATCACGGCGATGTGGGGCCAGCACGTGATGATCGGCGGCATGACGGGCTCGGGCAAGAGCGCGCTCCTTAAGTCGATCGTGTATCAGGCGCTGCTGGAAGGTCATCAGATCGCGATCGCCGATCCGCTGGCGAAGTCGTTCAACATGCTGCGCGGGCACCCGTCGTTGCTGACGGATATGGCCCTCTCGGCCGACGACGCGCCGCGCCTGATCGATGCGGTCGCGGCCGAGGTGCGCCGGCGCCGCGGTCTCTTCGAGTCCGCCGATGGCCATCCCGAAGACCTGGCCGAGTACAACGCGCTGGCCCGCAAGCGCGGCCTGGCCGAGCTGCAGCGCCTGGTCGTGATCCTGGACGAGTTCAACGATCTGGTCCAGGCCACCGGTGGGGCGGGCGGCGACTTCGCCCAGGTCGCGGCCGACATCGCCCGCACCGCGCGCGGCTTCGGGTTGACGCTCGTGGTTGCAGCCCAGGACTGGACCAAGGAGTCGGCCGGCGCCGTGCGCGGCCAATGTGAGCTGCGCATCGCGTTCAAGGTGCGCGAGCGCTACACGTCCCAGGTCCTGATCGGGTGCCAGGACGCGACGCGGCTGCGCACGCCGGGGCGTGCCTTCGTGGATGGCCGCGGCATGATGCAGGCCTATTGGCTGGACAAGGCGCTCCTGGCCGGCCTGGCCGATCAGGGCGCGGGTCTGCGACTCTCGCAGAACGAGATGCGCATCATGCTCTGGCTGCATGCCAATCACGGAGGCAAAGCGACCGAGGCCAACCTGGCTCAGTATCCGGGCCTGGGCCGCAACGAGGTCCGACGCCTGCTGGGCGAATGGGAGAAGCGCGGCTGGGTGCGCAAAGATCCGACGCGCGCCAACGGCCGTTACCTGACCGTCGAGGCAATCGATGCCTTGGCGCCCTAACTGAGGCGCCTTTGCGCATCAGACCGTGGCTGGCCGGATCGGCGGCCCGGGCCACGCCCAGACACTGACTCGCACCGCTATCACACGCTATGACTCGTCGACCAGCCAGCCCGACCCCACAACGGCCTGGCGCCTCGGACCCTCAGGAGCCTGCGCCCGATACCATCCAGGTGCGGCGCCTGTACGCCACTGAGCACCAGCAGGCGCTCGGGCCTGGCTGGCTTTCGATTCCCGCCTATTACCACGACTACATCGGAGTGCTCGGACCCGGGCACTGGTGGGTGGGGGCGGTCCTCTGGTCGCGGGTGCCCAAGACCAATGAGTGGACCGAGCTGCCGTTACGCGAGTGGGCCACGCTCTCAGCCACCAGCCCAAGCCGATTGGCTGCAGCCCTCCGGCCCGGCGCCCCCCTGAGCTGGCTGATCGAGCGTGACCCGAGCCGCCCGATCAGCGCTCTGGATCCCGAGACCCGGACGCGGCTGCCAGCGCGCTATCGCTGGCGCTGCGGCCTGCCGCTCACGCCCGGACATCAGCAGGATGCGGTGCGCTGGTTCGCCGAGCATGTGCGCACCTATGGCCGCCGCCCGACACTCGCGACCCTGACCCGCGCCCTCGAAGATCTCACCCATCTGCCGGCCCAGGAAGTCCGCGGCTGTCTCGGGCCGGCGGCGCGCCCGGCGCCCAGCGAGCCGCGCCCATTGACCATGCGCGAGATCCTGCAGCTCGCCAGCGGCCTGACCCTGCCGGTCTCGGTGGAGCTGGCCCAACTCAGCCAACACCTCTATGCCGCGCTCGCGCCCCAAGACCTGATCTCGGTCCCGGAGGCCCTGCCCGTGGACTGGTTGGCCGAGCTCGGGCATGGCGCGCTCTGGCTCTACGTCTATGCCTACACCCGGAGCCTGCTGGGCGACACGCCCGGCGTGTGTCATCTGGATCAAGGACTGGGCGGCGTCGCCGCGCTGAGTCAAAGTGGCCGCACGTCGGTGCGGCGCTGGCTGGAACATGACGCTCGCCTGGGTCTCCTCCACGGATCGGAGACGCTCTCGTCGACGGAGTCGATTCGCCTCCACGTGACTGCCCCAACCGCTATCCCTCTGGGGCCGGCACGCGCCGCCGGACTGCGAGCTCAGGCCTCCGCATTGAAAAGCGACGCCAGCGCGAGTCCGTCCAGGGCACAAGAGTCCGTTTCGGACACAAACTGGGTCCAATCCGAGCACAAGGTGAGTCCATCTGGGGCACAGGAGTCCATCGCGGATACAAGCCCAATCCATTTGGGACACAAGGTGAGTCCATTTGGGGCACAAGCTGAGTCCATATCGGACACAAGGAGATTCCCGAAGGAATCGGGTCATACGGGGCCGTTCGAGCCGCACGAGTCCATTTGGGACACGGAGGAAGAAGAAGTTAAAGACTCAACAGAGAGTCGCTCCTGGATGGCGTTGCCTCAACTGGCCCTGCGCGCGGGCGTCTCTAGTCCTTCCGCCCAGCAACTGCATCACGCCGAGGCCCGTCTGCCTCAGGAGTACGTGGCGTTCTACCTGGAATATCTGGCGGCCGATCTTCCGGCTGTGAACGCCTGGCGGAACGGCATCCTCAGTCCGCAGCGGATCGCGGCGGGCCTACGTGAGCCCTACCGTGGCCTGGCGGCGGCCGGGCCGCGGGCGGTGGCGCTGGCGTTGCGGCAGGTACTCACACCCGATCAGCCCGTCATCACCTATGCGCTGGGAGTGCACGTCGAGGACGCCCAGGATCTGGCCGATGAGTTGGGGGTCAAAATCCCGGATCGCGGCAAGCGGGAACGGGCCTGTCGGCTGGCGCTTCGCGCGCTGTCCACGGCCGATGGACGCAGCTTGCGCGATTTAGCGGACACAGCCATCGCGCAAGCTGCGCGGGTATTGGCGCGGCGACTCGCAGAACCAGAGCCAACGGACACGGACCCCTGCGCAGACACCGCTGAGGAAGATCCAAAGGATGTGTTGTGGAGCAGGGCGCTGGCGCAGCTTCGGATGGAGCTCCCCCATGCCACGTTTGACATGTGGCTCGAAGAGACGCGGCTCATTGAAATGAGAGATGAGGTGTTCGTCGTTCAGGCGCCGACGGACTTCGGCGCCCAATGGTTGACGCAACGAATGAGCGGCGCGATCCGGAGAGTCTTGGGCGGTTTGACGGCCCGGGAGCCGCTTGAAGTGCTCGTCGTGTCCGCGGGACGCGGTGCGTAGCTGATCGGGAAAGAAACAGCGTCGCAGTCAGGAGGCGCAAGCGTCGCTTGCACCTCACAACGGAGGCAATGATGAGTAATCGGGTGACAGCCCTGATCCCTTGGCGACCCATGGAGGCCTCGGAGGTCGATGAACAACGCGCGCTCGTCCCAGCGGGGCGACGAGAGATCGAGATCGTCGACGCTGAGGCGCGCGACGTGATCGAATACCAGGCCGCTTGCGCTCTGGCCGAGTATCTGATCGCGATCCACGACCCCGCGCCGCATCCGCTCACGTCGGACTCTGGCGCGCTGCATCCACCCTCGGGTGGCGGTCACGGCGGGGGAACGAGCCAGGTCGATCTGGCGCACGCCGTATCGCCTCACGGGCGTAGGAGTCGATCGATCGGCTGTCTGTGGGGTTTGCTCGCAGTCGTGGTCGCCCTCATGGTGATTTCGACCGCGATCGCCTTTTGGAACCAGAGTCTGATCGACCAACAGCATGCACAAGCGGCGCAGATGACGCCCTAGCAGGAGCCAGGGCCCGGTCGGGCCGAGGCCGCGATGGGTCGATGTCAGCCCAGGGATAATCAATGAGTCCAACCGTTGCCCGGTTGAGGAACCAGGCGCGACTCCGTTGAATGTTGGAGAATAAGGCAGAAAACTTGTGGCCTCCAACGCGAATCACTTGTCGCGATGGTTACGTTGGTCTCTGCTTTTGGCTGCTTTCAGGCTTCCGCGAGCGAGCCATCGCCAGGCGCGGGTTCACCGCCTGCCAGCGAAGCTGCTCAGCCAGATAGGGGATGTCCGAGTTTTCAATACAGGCCGCCAGCACTCGACGAACGAGCGGCGGCAATGGTGCGGTGGTCAGCCATTGATGGACGCGGTCTAGTTTCGCGACCGACTCCTCCAGCCGATTGGCGTCGGACAGGCTATCGTCGGAGAGCGCCGGAGTCTGTAGATCCTCAAAGCCTTGCATCCAATCCGTTGTGGCCGACTGCAACTCGAGGAGGAATGACGCCTGTTCTTCCTCGGACAGAAGTTTCTGGGCCTGCAACAACACGTTGACACTACCCAGCCGCGCAAGGCCGTCGGTGGTTCCGGTAAGCGCGTTGAGTTGCTCGGTCAAGTCAGGGACGGATAGCGGATCATTGGGATCGAGCCCAAGTGCCTGCATGGCGGTAAATCGTTCGAAGTCACTCCATGCGTGCAACGCCTGGGGTCGGCCATCTTCGGCAAAACCGAGCTCGGGCAGGGGGATCCACTCGGAGGTGACTGTTGCTGTCTCCTCGCCCTGCCATGACTCGACGCGAAACGCTTCCAACCCGATCAGATGAAGCGAGAAAAACGGGTTCCTGGGACCTGCCAACTCGGGCACATCCACCGCGAACGTATACAACCATCGGACCGGCCCCGCTTGCGCTTCCAGGATGCGGCGTTGCAACTGATTCAACGGGTAGCGTTCATACGTCTCCATCGCATTCCACATGCGACTCTGCGCCAGGGGCGGTTGCGAGCGCCGCGGACTTTTCGGCCCAAGTTTCTCCCAGACCAGCCAGTAATCACTCACACCGGCAGCGGCATAGCGGGTGTGGTTTTCGCGCAGGTGACGGGGACTGTGGTTGCCAAAGACGATTTCGAAGGCCCAGGTCCGGCCGTCTGGGTGTTTGACCAGAAGATCGGGCTTGAGTCCCGAGGTCTGATGTCGCTTACCAAGCGACCGCTCCGCCTCTGGATAGAGCTGTCCTACACGCAAGTTCAGAGCTTCTAGAATGCTGCGATGGATGTCACTTTCACCGGCCATCGATGTCCTCCTGGCAATTGCAAACCCCTGTCGCCTCTTGTCGCGGGTTTAGTTGAGCTACAGCGAGTCAACAGGCGAGCAGGCCTTGCGCGAGTGAGACAATCGCGGCTGGACGGCGATAGTCGGGACACTCGCGGGAATAAGCGCTGCCTGGGCCGATCGTTTGAGCGGCACATAGCGTCGCTGAAACGAAGCGAGCCGGGGCGGTTTGCTTCACTCTGGTCCTAGACCGCCTGCCGGAAATGTTCGGGCCCCCTCGATATTGGACACCGACTCGCGCGTTCCGCCGGCGCCAATCACCAACAACGTGCCAAAGCCCATCATCTGACCCAGAAAAGGCTTCTTCGCCATGATCGACTCGACCTTCATGAGGAACACTGCCACCGAGTGCACGCGCAATACGCCGGTTTTCATGATCACCCGGCGGTGGGGGACTTGGTAGATGTATGTGAGATAGCGCAGCTGATGACTGCCAAGACGACTTGGATCACGGCCAGCAACCAAGTCGCCCAATCGAAGCTATATTGGGCTGGCTTCCATCGCGCGCAAACGCACCAACAGCCGTCTTATAGAACCGGCTATTTCCGGGCTCACCCTCCTCAAAACCGAGTTGGCCACCATCAGTGCGCCTGGGCGCGTGGCCGGCCAAATATCGATGATCTCACCAAGCGTAGACGCGAGTCGGTCAACTCTCTCCCCCACATCGGTTGGGACGAGCGCCAGGCCGACGGCATTGAGAACCAGTGACGACGCTGCCGTGCCAGGATCCACCGTACCGGTTTCGGATGGTGCACGCTCGCACCAATCCCGCAGGGTTTCGGTGATCTGGATGAGCGCAGCCCCCAGGGCTGCGGCCGTAGCCGCATTAGGCAGCCACATCAACTGCCCGACACACCATTCGAACACCCACAATCCGTGGGCCACATCAGCCTCAACCAACTGGTGAAACTGTGTCTTTTGAATAATCGGGATAAGCCGGCTGACGTGCGTCTCGCCAATCGGGCGATCACCGACCACCTGCACCAGCATCATCCAATCAACCAGCAAACCCTGGTCGTCACCAAGTCGTCCTAGAATTTCGCTGATGGTCGTTTCCGCAAGTGCTGGCGAGAACGCAAACGTATCGGGCAGGACCAGGACGTCGAGTAGAATTCGGCTGCAATCACCGCTAAGAAACGAGCCCAGCGCATCTCGATCAGGCGAGGACTCAAACATGACCGGCGGCTGTGGTATCCACCATTGCCCTGCTGGCCGACAGATCTGATCCCGGATGCTGTTTAGCATGTTGAGATCCAGGATCTGCTCCCCAACATCCCCCAACACGTGTCCGAGTGTGTACACTAGGAGAGCGAGACCGTTTGCTCGATATGGAAACACGCGCGACACTTCGCCGCTGCTGAAGGTGAGCAACTCTTCGCCCCAGGCTGGCGCACCGTGTGAGTTCAGAGCCTGCTGTACGCGCCTGAGGAAATCTTCGTCACCGCCCATCTGAACGAGCAGTTGATGGCCATGCCCCCAGGCCATTGCCACGCGTAGCGGCCGGGACCACTCGCGGGCATCAACCCGTTTTGTCAGCTGGCGATCGACCCAGTGGACCAGCGCGATCAGCGTATCTCTCTCAACCTCGCCGCGTGCGCTCACCGATTGGGACACGATACGCCGAGCCAGACGCACGTAGGCCGAGTTGTCATTCCGGAACCGCAGGAGTAACCGGGCCAAGTGTGCGCGGGACACCGGTGACCCGCGTGTGGCCAGCAACTGCTTGACGAGAGTCTTTCGCTCCTGCGTCGTACGGGCATCGAGCGCGGTGAGGATCGGAGTGGGTAAGGGGATTGGTAAGCCCACGTAGCGCTCGATCGCCGTGAGGAGGGACTCGTTTGCTAGCTGTCCGGCCCCGGCCGCTAAGGCGATCCCGAATTCCCCTTCCAGACCAGCACGAGGCGACAGGCGATAAAAGTGCACAAGGCTTTCAGGATGTTCAGGAAGAAGCTCATGCAGCCCGATCGCCTTCTGGACCACTAGGCCGCCGCTCAGGTTCCAGTAGAAGTAGACGGCGCTTCGATGGTGTCGGTCGCTCAGCACCATCGCACGTTCTAGTGGGTCGGCAGGCGTCACGATCGCCTGGATCATGTCGTCAAGTTCCGCCGGCGGACAATCGAAAAGGTCTTGGTCTCGAAGCAGCCCCTCGGCACGCCGGGACATGTCGTCGCACCACGCCGTGAGATTCCAATCGTGCACGATCCTCAGTTGACCCGTCTCGGGATGAAGGTACTGAAACCCAGGCGCCCCATCATCACGCGGAGCGGAGATCAGGGTGATCGGCGCGCCCGCGCTACTCGTTGTGATCGTTGCCGACCGCCCATTGACGGTCTCCACTACAGCGCGCCAGAACTCCTCGGCCGGTAACCGAAGACCGTCGAGCGTGATCGCCGGCTCGAACCCGAATCGCGAAATGAAGGCGTGGTCAGCGTCAATCTGCTCTCGCACTGGAGTGGGCAGGGCGCTCAGTAGCATCCGCACAGCATGGTCCGCAACCGCCTGACCCTCTGGCGGAGCCTGGCCCAGGATCATTTCATCAATTACCGTTCGCAGTGCTGAGGCCAGATCGGCCATGAGTTCAGGATCGCTCATCCGGTGCGGGCCAATTAAGCGGGAGTACAGCCAATCCATGTAGGCTTGCCGACGCCCAAGGTCGTTGATCGTGGTGCTGAGCGCCATCAACGAAGCTAAATCGCGCAACCACACAACGCGCGTCCCTGTAGAGCTAGTGGGTATGTCAGCCAGTTCGCGCAGTTCGACGCTACCCAGGTAAAGGTGATCGACGAGCCAATCGCTGCGCGTTTGGCAGTGTTCGATGCTGGTCGGCTGCTGCCAAGTCGCGATCAGAGCCGACCACAGGCCATGACTCAGTCCGGCCAGATATGGCAGTTCCCCGTTTACTTGTGGCCCAGGTCCTGGCCGGAGTAGGCTCGGAGCTTTCGTCAGGCAAGCGTTCACGTAAGCCTGCAACACAGACAGCTCCCGCGTCGGCCTCACGCTACCTTGATCCAGAGACGAGCGCAGGAGGTGGTAGAGGATTTCATCCTCGGAAACGGGTAGCCAGCGCATGTTGGCTGCTCGTAACCGGTACAGGCTGGTGTAGTAGTTGTCTTCGGAAAGAGCGCCCCGCGCCCGCAGAGCAGCCAAGATTTCGCCAATGCCAACAACACGGGCGTCGCCAACTGCCTCATACGCATTGATAGAGCGATCGTCGACCCAGACCACGTCCCCGTCCTGAAGTGGCCCACCCAACAGGTCAGTCAGGGCACGGATCAGCGAGCCTGGGGGCTTTGCATCTGCATCGGGAGTCGAAGGTGCGGGCAAGAGCTGCAAGCACCCATCCAACAAGCCAACCCGCACATGGTCCATCAGGTCGGTCAGCCAAGTCACCGTTTGGTCACGCTGGTCTATCCCCTCCAGGTCTACCATCACAATGACGTGCTCGTGAGCCGGCAGAATCACCACGTAGTGTCGGCAAATGGGCTCAAGCACGCCGGTCCCAGCTAGCAGGCAGAGGATCGACGCGCCACAATACAAGGTGGCACCGGCAGACGGGACACGCGTGGAAACTCCTGGTGACCCCTGTGCGCCGAGAGCTGCAACGGCTGACCCATGCTCGGCAGCTGTCAATCGCCCCCGCTCCAGCAGCCCATCCAGCACGGCTCGGGCGGTGAGTAACCGATCTGTGAGGGGCGGCGGCACTTGAATCTGTGTTTCAGGATCGTCGACTTGGTGAAGAGGCAGAAACTCGACCACATCCCCATCGGTAGCAAGTGCGAGTTCGAGAGTCAGCGTCAGCTCTCTTGAAAGACCAGCCGGAAGAGGGTGGGGGGCGGTTGGGTTCATGGGCGGATGCGAACTGATCCGGATCAGACCGCGGCTTATCAAGTCCCGCAGGACTGCCAGTTGATCGCGTTGGGTGGCCTGGACCCGTCCTTCCGCATCCCGTAATGTGAGCAGCACCTGACCCAGGCTCGCTGGCACCCAAATCGGCCCCAGGGTGCGCTCAACGGCCTCGAGGATTCCGAGGTGATAGCTCAACAGAAAAGCAGTAATGTCCAGGCATAGCCGCTTTGTGCCCGTGAGCGGGTCCCTGGCCGGCATCTGGCGAGCGCCGTGACGGATATACACAGATGGCATTTGGAGTGGTGCCGATGCCCGCTCAAACCTCAGAGGCACACCATGATACGTTTGCGCAATGGACCCATTTGCGAGGTCCAAAGCCAGGTGAATGGGGATCTCCCCCCGGTGGTAGCGATGAGTCAGGTCGGCGATCCGCGCCTGCTCGGTGAGGACCAAGTCCCGAAGCTCAGGCCAAGTCAAGGTACGCAAAGGACCGGTTGGACCGGGTTGAAACTCAGGGCCAAGCCGCGCCAGCTCTGATTCAAGGCCCAGCTGAAGGCTGAGCTCGACCGCCTGACCCACGGCGTCCATTGGCAGCGTTTCTTGGACGGCTTGGCGCCAGAACGCACGCGCCAGCTCGAGGTCTTCATGGTGCACCAGCCCCGCCAACACGAGCGAAGACGGACCGGGGAGCTGTGGATTCTGGCGAAGGCGCCGAGCCAGCTCGACCACGCCGTGGCGATCACCCATGGATACCGCATAGTTGATCGCCATCAAGACACTGGGGACCGTCCCTTCCTCGTGAGCCAATTGTTCAGCTTCTTGGCGCGCCGCATGTACGTGGCCCAGGGCCCCTCGGCTCGACACACGAGCGCGTCGAATATCCAGTGGCAAGGTGTCATACAAGTCTTTATGCTTTTCAAGGAGATTCAGGCAAAGGTCCGGCCGGCCCGCGTTGTGGGCGCCCGCCGCTCCCAGAAAAAGAACCTCGGCCGTCTGAAACGCCTGAACCAACTCCTGGGCGTGATCGGCCACAAACGCCCAGTGGCCACGCCCAAAGGCTGTCCGCCACACCGCGAGACGGGTATGGAGATCCTTCGTCTCTGCCCACGCAACTTCAATCGTCCGCATCCCGGACTGGACGTGCGTGAGTTGGATTACCCGGACCGCGTCGGCCCTCTGATCGGGATCGACAATCTCGGCTGCCGTGGCCTGCGCCCCCTCTGCACGCCCTGCCGCCAATAGGGCGCGTATTTTCCAACCGAGCCACACCTGCCCATTGTCGGTCGCTTCAAACCGCTGTCTTTCCCGATCGAGCAGGTCCAGCGCTTGCGGGCCGTTCCCCAAGTCCAACTCAAGGCTTGCCAGGACAAGCACGTGTAGGACGTCGGCCGTCCCGGCACTGAGGCGTCCAGTGAGCGCGCTGTGACTGGTGGTTTGGTCGAAGTCGTATCCACGGGTGAGGGCCCAGGCCAGCACGCTGGCATTGGCCGGATCCTGCTTGAGCAGCCGTCCAGCCATCTCAGCGGCCTCCTCTTGTCGCCCGTCCTGATTGGCGAGGCAGGCCAGCTGCCAAGTCTCAAAATGACGCTTTTCGTCTGAGTGGATGCCAGACCTGATGGCGAGTTTACGGAAGGCCTTCTCCGCTTTGACCAGTCGGCCCAGGCTGATCTTGTCCTGTTTGACGACGGCCATGTCGACAGGCTGAGCCCATCCGGTCATCACCCGATCGCGTCCAAGAGGCGAGAGTGCGGAGTGATAGAGGATGATGGCCTGCGCTTTTTGAACGTAGATCCACTTCGGGTTCTGCCTGACCGCTTTTTGAATCTCATGCCGCGCAGCCTCCAGATCCCTAGTTCCGAGAAGCGCAAGTGCCCGCAATCGGTGCGTCTCCGCGTCCTGAGAGGGGCTTTCGGACAGGGCGCTTAGAACGGCCAGCGCTTCCTGACTCTCTCCTAGCTCCAGGTGATAAGCGCTCCGAAAGTGAAGGAGCTCGGGGTCTGTGGTGGATAAACCGAGGGGTTCGAGCACCTGAAGTGCCGCCCGGGGCCCCGCTGAGTAATGCGCGAGCAGGCTGTCTAGCTTGACGGCCGCGGCCGACTCGTCCAATACCCGGGCCTCGGTGGCCAGCGCCTGTGCACCGGTCAGGTCGGCGTGGACGACCAGCCTTACTCTGGCCTCCAGACGGATCGCGTGCGCTTTGGAGCCAGCGGACAAAGCGTTCCAGGTTGTCTGACTGGAGCGAATACCTCTCAGCCAGGTCTCAACACCCGTGACCTCGCCGCAACGCCAATGTTCAAGCGCTTGGGCAAGTCCGATCCCGAACTCCCGCTCAAGACCCGCTAGAACGGGGTCGGACGGTTGGGCCAGGAACCGCGTCGTCGGTGGTGGCGCGGTCGCCCAGGTTGCAGCCGGATCTCTCTTGATCGCTCGACCGGCGTATTCCTCTGCCTGACGCTTCCATTCGAACAAGAGTACGACTGGAAATGTATCTTCGTCATTGTCAACCAATCGGTTGCAGTTCTTGCACAACCAAATCCCATTTGCCGCACTCTTGCGTTGTTCCGACGTGAGGCTAGGGTCATAGCGAGCCCCACCTTCGGCCGCCGCCGTGATATGCGAGGCATCACCCACCACTGTGGCGTTGTCGGGATCGGTGTGAGGCCCACTTGTTTGAGCCCGGCACCCCGGGTTTGAGCAGATATAGTTAACCCGTTTGGCCAAGTTCGCCCTGGTAGTCGAAGTGAAGTTGTCTCGACCGGGCTTTTTCTTGCCAGTGCCTTTGTTTTTGGCCATGCGTCCTCGGTTCACAGCCGTTTCACAAACTTACCCGATGGACCAGCCCGACTGTTTTGGATCAGCTTGCGAGCACAGGGTGGTTCATCGTCGTCCAGCTTAATCACCCTAGTCCACCTCAAATCCAAATTCCGAGAACTTCAGCGTCCGGCAGTTCTCGCTGACGATCCGTACCACCTTGTCCTCCACGCCGCCGGGCACATTGGCCTCAATCTCGAGCGTGATGCGCACTTCGGCGCCAACCAGGCTGGTGAGATGCGCGATGACCTCCTCAGCCACCTTGCCGGCATCCCGACCAACGCGTGTAGGGTCGCCGAAGTCGAACGTCGCATGGAACCGCAGCGGCTTCGGCTTTGCGGGCGTGATGGTCGGGGTGCCAACCTTGGACTCACTGGGTATGCCTACGACCTGAATCGTGTGAGGTTCTGGGTCGCTTCCGCCATCGTTTGGCGTGACCTCGGCCGCTGCGGCCGCCGCCTCGGCTTCTGCAATCTCAATGGCTCGATAAGCGGCTGGCTTGACCAGGAGGCTCGGGCTGTCAGACGTCACGGTGCCGGAGTAGGGCGCTCGCCTTCCCGCGAACTTGCCCGTTTCTGCGTTGTGTGACTCCGCGTAAGCAAAGGTCTCGGCCTCCCAGTTGGCCAGGCTCAGGCCGTTGCGGATCGCGTCGACGAGCACCTCGGGGCCGATCAGGCGCGGCAGGTACAGGTAGCTGGCGAAGTCCTCGGCCAGTTGCTTGATCGAGACCGAGTCACCGCGCCAGAGCGGGACGTCGTCCATGTGCTTGCGCAGGATCGTGGCGCCGAGCGTGCCGATCAGCAACTCTTCGTTGCGCAGCTTCTTCGAGGCGCGCACCGCCAGCGCGTCGTTGCCCTGCAGGCGCAATGCCTGCCACTCGATGCTCGACGCCTGCGGGTTGGCCTGGGTCGGCACCAGCAGCATGTTGAAGGCCTCGGGGATGCGCGCGCTCACGGCGCTCTCGGCGCTGGCCTTCTGCGTCTCGGCCTGCTTGACCTGCTGCGGGTCGAGGTTGAGCACGTCCTTCTCGTCCAGGATCGAGGACCAGGCCAGGTAGCGGCGCACGGCCTCGTCCAGGTCCTGCAGCCGCACACGATCGGGCGCGAGGAAGACCAGGGTGTTGCGGTACTTGCGCGGCGCGTTCCCGCGGGTCAGCAGGATCTCGCTGGCCAGTTTCTCGGCCGCGTTGCCCGACTCTTTGGAGTACGGGTGGGCGGCATCCAGTACCACCAAACGCGAGTCGTAGTCGTCGGCGATGTCGGCGCCGCCGGACTGCGGGAACGGATGGATGCGGGTGAAGTCGCCCTGCTTCTTGAGATCCAGGCGCACGCGGCGCTCGAGCTCGTGGGCCACCTTGTCGGGGTCGCGCTTGAGCTGAGCGGCCTTGTCGTCGGCGAGCTTGGTGACGGTCGGCTGGGTCGAGTACCAGACGCGCGGGCCGTCCTGATACAGATACGTGGCCTGGCTCGCCAGACGGCGCAGCGCGTCGCCGAAGACGGCCGGCGACTCGCCGGGCATGACGCAGCCCAATCGCACGCGCCGATCCTCGAGGCCGCGATGCGCGGCGGCCGCCGTCGGGGCCGAGCCGAGGAAGATCGTGCGCGCCACGCGCCGGGTCGCCGCGAGCTTGCCAAGGTTGGGCACCTCGCCGTCGATCTTGAGCGGCAGCGAGGCCTGGCCGTCGACGTCCTTCTCCATGATCGGCGTCCAGTTGTCCGACAGGTAGCGGGTCAGCTCGAACTGCACGCGCGGGTCGTCGAGCGGCACCGTCGAGGGCATGATCAACGGGTTCTTGTCGCCCTTCTCCCACAGGCTGTGGATGACGGCGGCCATCAGCCGCAGCACGCCGCGGGTGCGCTGGAACTTGATCAGCGTCGACCAGTCGGTGTAGAGGCGGTCGAAGATCTCGGGGTGGATCGGGTAGGCGGCCTGGATGCGTTTCTCGTAGTCGGCGTCGCTGCACTCGCGCGGGAACTCGGCCTTCTCGTGGCGGTAGAGCTCGGCGAAGGCGCGGGCGGTGACGTCGCGCTGCTTGTAGCCGTCGGGGCTGAGCGTGTCGAACAGGCGCCGGCGCACGATCTCGAAGCCCTCTTCGGCGCTGGCCGGCCGCCACGACGACTCGATGCGGCCGATGACGTTGCGCAGCCGGTCGAGGGCCTCGCGCCCGCGGATGCCGCCGACCTCGACGTCGTCGGATTGGGTGTGCGGCGAGCCGGTCGTGTCGGAGGCCGGCAGCGAGATGACCAGCAGGCAGTTCTTCGCCAGCTTGGCCGACTCGGTGAGCGCCTGCGCGAACGAGAACATGGTCTCGAACGTGCCGCCGGGCAGGTCGGCCTGGTCGTGCAGCTGGCGGGCGTAGGCCACCCACTCGTCGATCAGGATCAGGCACGGCCCATATTCGTCGAACAGCTCGCGCAGGCGATCGCCGGGGCTGGTGGCGTGCGCGTCGTCGGCGGCGACGACGTCGTACGCGGCCCTGCCGCCGAGCTGGTAGGCCAGCTCGCCCCAGAGCGTGCGGACGATGGTGCCGTCGGCTTTGGTGACCGGGTTGCCGGGCGAGATCTTGTTGCCGACCAGCACCACGCGCTTGGCCGTGGGCAGCGTCTGCAGCTCGGCCTCGGCCAGCATGGGCTCGACGCCCGGCAGCGTGGCCGCCGCGACGCCCGAGAACAGATGGTACAGGGCCAGCATCGAGTGCGTCTTGCCGCCGCCGAAGTTGGTCTGCAACTGCACGACGGGGTCGCCGCCGTGGCCGGCCAGGCGCTGGGCGGCGCCGACAAGCAAGTGTTTCAAGCTCTCGGTGAGGTACGTGCGGCGGAAGAACTCGACCGGCTTGCGGTACTCGTCGCTGCCCTGGCCGAGGTGCACCTGCCACAGGTCAGCCGCGAACTCAGCCTGCTGGTAGCGGCCCGAGGCGACATCCGGGTGCGGGTTGACGACCTCGCGCCACGGCTTCATACCGCCTGCGAACGCGCCTTCGACGAGCGAGGCTGTGCCGCGCCGGCGCTCACTTCGTGCTTGTTCCTCATACACCTGGCGGCGCAGCTCCTGCTTCATTTTGCCGACCTCGTCGGCCTGTGGAGCCGAAATCGCAGTGAGCAAGCGCATGATCGAATCGAGGACGCGCTCGGCGTCGTCGCTGGTGAAGTTCTCCTGGTGAGCCCACTTGTTACGCCACTCGCGCAGCTCGCTGACCAAGCTGCGCTCGCTGTAACCAAGGGTGTTGCGGAAGACGCTCTGCCACGAGTCGGACATCAGCTTGACTAGGGCCGACACATCCCACTCGGCGATGGCTTTGCTGGAAGTGTTGCGGTCTGCGCCGACGACGGTGCGCGCCTCGGCGAGTGCCCGATCTTTGTACAGGTTCTTGAACTCGCGTTCGACGTAGGGGGCGAGGCCGTCCCGGAGCAGTTCCATTGCCTTGCCGACACGGTCGCGGTTGGTGATGGCCATGGCGTGATTCCTCTAGATCGAAACAGTAAGCACCAATGGGACAACTACAGCAGGCGACCCTGCTCAGGGTCTTCGGCATGGCTTTGCTGCGTCAAACGCATGATCTCAGGCCAGCTTTGCACAAGGGCGTTGTAGCTCAACGCTTCGGCTGCGCGTTTGTGCCGCTCACAGACTGTAAACAGTCGATACGCCAATTCACGAGCTACTTCGGCTTGACTGCCCAACGTGCGCACGAGCTCGGCCGCGCCACCCTCGCCCCCAGACTCTAGCACCCGGATGAGGTGGTGTAGGCCTTCCCAGGCCGTGAGCCGCGCGTCGTTGGCAGGCTCCCAATCGTCGGGCAATTCGGCTGGCTTGAGCAACCGCACTTTGCCCCGGCTTGAGGCCACGATGCCGGCCTGGACCATGCCCATCACGCTGGTGTTTTTTGCCTTTGAGAGTGTCTCAGCAACGCCGTACTCGCCCTCATCAAAACCCGATTGCTCAAACCACGCCAATGCCCACCTTGTGTCTGCGTCGAAGTCGCCTTCTTGCTCTGCAGTGACCTCATCAAGGGTTTGAATGATGAGGGTTAGCACATCATGTATGGTGAGTGCCTTGCCTTCTGCATCCAACACTTGAGCATACCTGGAGAATACGCCCATACCGGGCCCGATTGCAGCCTGCGCAAGGTCGACCGGAGCAATGTTGCCGGCCTGAAGTAGTCTGAGCGCTTGAGGAAGTTCTCGCTTAAGCGCTTCGATAAAATCGCGCCTCACAATCGCTCTTGCATGGGGAGACTTTGGGCGACACACAAGCACAATGCTTGACGCAAGCGCATTCGTTCCAATGCCGACCTGTCGGTTGTCACCTTCTGTGTTGATGGGCCAAGTTCCACTAACCGCCAGTCCCGCGCGGTTGATGGCACTTAAGAAAGTCTCCCAACCCGTACTCGTGGTGCCAGATTCATCCTCGGTTTCAGACTGCTTATAGGCATAGTAGATGGTGACCGGAAACTCCGGATGCGATTGGCTGACCAGATTGGTCATAGCTTGAGTCATTCCATCCACGAAAAACTTCTCTGCGTTATCCCGTCCTCCATGTCTGTAAGCCATGGCAACGAATTCCTCAGCCTTTGGCACAGCCAAGGTTGCAAAGAGCGAGGGGAATACAGTACGGAGCGAACGACGGAGCCAAGCATAATAGAAATCAGACAGATCCGCGTACCCTATGTTGTCGTAGTAGGGTGGGTCAGTGCTAACCACTGCTGGGCGGTTTGTAGCGAGTGTCACGTCTCTGGCGCTTTGCTGACTTGCTACTCCAAGTGGATTGCATGGCAACAGTTTTAGTGCCTTAGAAACCACCGTGGCGCATTCAAGGAAGCCAGAGCTTGAAGATCCAAAAGGGGATCCCTCAGCATAATCCCAGGTCATTTGAATGGCCTGTTTTGGCATCGTCGAGCGCATTGCATTGTCTTTTGGGCGCCATGTTGCAAGACTCGACCCATAATCGGCAACGCGACTAGTCGCCAAAGCCAAGTAGGTGGCTAGTGCCTCCGCATACGCCAGCGCTCCCGTGCCCCCTGCCTCCAACCCCAGCCCATCATCCGGAAGACCCGACACCTTGGCGTCTTGTATCACTTGGTCGCGGACTTCAACCACTAAATCAGAGAGAGTTGTGAGGGTCCTGAGTTGGCGGGGAGTAAAAAGGTCGCCCCAAGTCGTCATGCCATATGGGACGCAAGTGCCTCCAGTCAGCCTAGCCGGCACATCACCTTCCGGTCTCCAGACTGGTTCCACTTTCGCAGGAATCGACTCATGTATTTGGTTGGGCGCAAGATAAACACGGCCGCGCTGTCCCTCGGCAACAATGGCCATCAACCGAGATCCCATCCTCCCATTTTGGCCCTCTGCCTTGATATAGTCGCCGGAGATCAACACGCCACTCATCAAGCAGTTGAAGTTGGCACGTGCCGATTTTGTGCCATTCTTCGCCGTCTCTGCATTCTTTGGCTTACCAACCCTCACGGCAAACCTGTAACTATCGCCTTCAATCACAGGCTGCACATATACTTCTTTTCCGGCTTTGGACGAGAGCATGAAGGTCGACGCCAAGGGCACGTCAACGTGGGAAAACGCAGGATTCGGGCTCTTTACGGTTCGAGCCCATATCCAGGCAATTGCTGTCAGCCTCTGGCCCAGATACTGCTTGAGGTCCGGCCGCTCCCTGACCATTTCAGCCGTGATCTCGACCTTGGGGTAGAGATGGCCGATGCGTTTCTCGGCCTCGTCGCGCATCCACTGACCGTAACTGCGTACGTCCTCAGCCAGGCCGTGCGCACCTTTCCATTCTCTCGGTAGTTCAGTCTGACCCTCTTCGGGCGGATGCACCGGCGGCCTGCCCGCGAACTTAGGCGGGATTTCGATCATGGCCTTGTTGATCAGCACCGCCACCGGGTTAAGGTCCGAGGCATGGGCCTCGAGGCCCAGCCGCTGAGCCTCCAAGGGCAAGGCGCCGCTACCGGCAAACACGTCGTGAAAAGGTGGAAGCGAGTGTCGATCGAACAACTCTGCTGCTCTTGAGTTATCTGCGTTCCGCGCACATGCGCGACGCCAACTCTGCCAAATCTCGCCTCGGGCCTTCGTGAGTAAACTCTCGTCAGTCGTGTTCTCCCAGAGTATGAGATCCTTGATGATCTTGAATAGCCGCTCGCGTTCGAACTCGGCCAGCACATCGTCAAGCGTGGGCTCAGGACCCGGCGCGCTCATGGTTAGCCCAACGCGTGTGGCTTGCTCAAACTCGGCCACGACAACCTCGCGCGCGTTAAGGCGCTTTTTTAGTTCACGCTCAGCCTTGCGGCGCAGCTTATCATCGCCGCGCAGCTCATCGAGGTAGCTGGAGGGGTCGTCAACCATCTGAGCGAAGATCACACCTCTCGCTGCTGCCACGGGCCTTTGAGCCCACCACTTGTGAAGCGTCGTGGGATATCCAGAGGGAGCTTTTCGCTTCCTAAGAGCACCTTCCTCATTGATCGCTTCGAGTGGCAACGCCACTTCGATGAGTTTCTTGCTGGTGACGGTCATGGACATACCTTAGGAATCTGTGAAAGTGTCGGGTGACATCAAAGCTGTCAGTTGACATCAAAATGGTGTCACCATACAATAATCGTTAATCCGGTTAGCCGGAGGTGGATGGCTTAGCCATCGGAAAGCCCCCAAAAAGGGGCTTTCTCCGTTAATGGCGGTGTCAAGGCAACCACTTGACGCCCCAGCCCAGGATCTTGCCACTTGGGCTTCGATGATACTTTTCCGTTTCCAGGAGCGCCGCAATCTTTCCGCCGAAATTGCCTGGCAAGGGCTGATTCTGACGCCTGGCGAGAGCGCCGCGATAGCTTGGATGAGCAATCAAGTCGGCCAACTGGAGGCCTGCGATATTGTTGGCTTTGGGCTTGACCTTGAGCTGGCGGCTGGTGAGCCGCTTCTGAAAATCAGCTGCCTGAACATACTCGCTACCTTCGTTCACTACGCGCTCAAATGAAGTCTTCAGGCGGACGTCTTCGCGCCCACCGCGCGACTCGGCCATGACGTCGCCTTCCGCCTGCCTTTGACCAAGCCACAGCGCGTACCTCTCCACGAGCACCTTCAAGCAGTAGTGATATGGATCGTAGCGCCACACCTGATAGTGTTCATTGTGGAGCTGCTTGTCGATGATGACCGTGATCACCACGTAATCCCATTTATGCAGCCGTCCGAGCAGCTCGGCGTTGAAGGCCGTTTCTACGGCCGAGTCCTGCAAAGCCTCATACGGCTGCCGCTTGTTGACCAGTTCTTTGCGATGGAGGACGATCGGATCATCTGGGTGAGACCCGAAGTAGGTGCGCTTAAGCGCCTCAAGTTCGGGGAAGAGCACTTGGTCCACATAACCGAGTTCGAGCGCGACGCCGGTCAGGCTCAGGTAGCGATGATTCGGGTTGCTGGATGAACCCAAATCCGAATTACCCACCTCATCAACGTACAAGCGGTATTTCATGGATCAGTGACTCTTAGGCTGTTGGTGTCGCGTCACCCATCTGGCACTTCGATACCCGACGATCCATTTTCGCTGTCGACATTCGTCATCGAACCTCAGCCATCGGGCCGACCAACCGCGGCTTCTGCCCGCGCCTGCGCAATTCGGTGAAGTCGTAGTTGATGCTGGTGACGCCGAAGTCGGGCTCGCGCTTGAACGGCTCCCAGACGTAATGGACGTGGTGGTTGCCGCCCTCCAGGAACTCGACGATGGCCAGGATGTACTGCTCGGGCTTGTTGAGCGAGTACAGGATCTCGTTCTTGGTCACCGTGATGTGGTCCGCCGTCGCCACCCGGCCCTTGACTTCAATGAAGCGCAGGCGCCCGGTGCCCGGGTCCTTGCTCTCGATGTCGTAGCCGAGGTGGTCGAACTCGCGGTCCACCGGCGCGCAGCCCAACGCTCGCTCAGCCGACATGACGATCGCGCGCGCCCGGGCCGCCACGGCGTTCGTGTCGACCATTTGCGGCAGGTCCTTGCCCATCATCGCCGCCAGCAGGCCGAGCGGCACCACGACCAGCCCGCCCATGACGACCGGCGGCAGCATCGCGATCTGGGCCTCGCGGTCGAGCTCGCCCAGGCGCCGGCTCAGGCGGTTCTGCAGCTCGTCGGCGTTGCGCCGGGCCGTCTGCGAGTTGAGCTTGGCGTTGGGCTTGCCGGCCTGCTCTTGCAACTTGAGGTCCTCGGCGCGCCGATCCCAGTACGAGATCTCCTTGGTCAACCGATCCTTGACAGCTGCCTTGGTCTTGGCCACCCAGCCCAGCCGTCGCTCGCGCACTTCGTTGACGTGTTCGGGCACGACCGTGCCGATGGCGTGCTCGAGCGCCTGGGCCTCGAGGTCACGCGTGATCCATGAAGACTCCGGTCGGTCGAGCAGGGCGTCGACGGTCGGCTCCTCGGCGCGCAGCGGCCGGAAGTCGAGGTAGGGGGCGTAGTTCAGGTGCCGGGCAGTGCCGTCGGCCGCGATCTCGACGTAGAGCATGCGCTTCGAGATCGTGCGCCGGTCGCCGTTGGCCAGCAGGCTGCCGTCCTGCACGGTGTGGTCGAGGGTGAAGATCACGCGCGGCTGGGTGCCCAGATCGGTCTCGTCGACCAGCACCGTGCCGCGGCGCAGCAGGTCGCGGTGGCGTTCGAGCGTCAGGTCGAGCGTGGCGTCGAGCAACGGGTGCCCGGGGCAGACGAACGTCGCCAGCGCCTGGCCGACCGGGTTGACCAGGCCCTTCTCGAACGTGACGCGCTCGTACCGCTGCAGCACCGTCTCGCCCAGGCCGATCAAGCGATCGCGCTGGCGCACCGTCGCCGGCACGTGCGTGATCTCGTAGCGGCGGCTCTCGCGCTGGCGGATCGTGCCGCCCAGTTGCTTGAAGGCCTCGATGAAGAACGATTCAATGAAGTGCGGCTGCAGGCGGCGCGCCTCGGCCCGCTCCATGTCTTCACGGACGCGCGCGACTCGGCTCGAGTCCATCGCGTCGGTCGCCAGGGCCTGATCCTCGATCAGGTCCTCCAGGTGTCGGCGATCGACGGCGCTGGCCACGGCCTTCGTCAGGCGCGCGCGCACCTCGGCCAGCTCGCCGTAGCGGATGGCCTCGATCAGCAGATCGCGCAGCGGCTTGCCCTCGAACTGGAGCTTGCCGAGGACGTCGAAGACCTGGCCGCCGAGCGCCTGGCGGGCCTCCTCGATCTTCTCGAGCAGCGTCCGGTAGACGTCGCCCTCGCGCGTGTCGTCGGCCACCAGGTTCCAGAGGTGGCAGACCTCCTGCTGGCCAATGCGGTGGATGCGGCCGAAGCGCTGCTCGAGCCGGTTCGGGTTCCACGGTAGGTCGTAGTTGACCATCAGGTGCGCGCGCTGCAGGTTGATGCCCTCGCCGGCGGCGTCGGTGGCCAGCAGCACCTGCACGGTCGGGTCGCCCAGGAAGGTCTCCTGAGTCTTGCGGCGCTCCTCGCGGCCGTGCCCGCCGTGGATGGTCACGACGGCGTCGGGCCGGCCGAGCAGGGTGCCGATGCGCTGTTGGAGGTAGTTGAGCGTGTCGCGGTGCTCGGTGAAGAGGACCAGCTTCTCGGGCGGCTTCTCGCCACCTGAATCGGTTTTGGCCTGGTAGATGCTGCCGCC
This sequence comes from Chthoniobacteraceae bacterium, assembly GCA_044226525.1. Lineage (GTDB taxonomy): Bacteria > Verrucomicrobiota > Verrucomicrobiia > Chthoniobacterales > Chthoniobacteraceae > VFJQ01. The sequence goes on from JBGAGV010000005.1 coordinate 99,277, forward strand.
CGGCGAGAAGATCTCGTCGAGCAGGCGCGAGAGCTCGCGCCACTTGGTGTCGGTGCCCTCGCGCCGCACCGTCGCGGCCAGAGCTTCGAGCAGCTTGAGCGTGTCGATCTCGGCGCGCAGCTCGTGGATCGTGCTGGCGGCGGTGGCCTGATCCAGGATCTCCTCCTCGGTCGCCTCGACCTCGTTCTCGGGCGCCTCTTCGAGGTCCTCGACGTCATCGGCCGAGAGTGTGTGGCCGGCCGAGATGGCGGCGAGCTGCGCGCCGCGCTGGAGCAGTTCGATCTCGCGCAGGCGCTTCTCGAGTCGGTCGCGGCGTCGCTTGAGCGACTGGTAGATGGCCTCAGGCGAGGAGGCCAGGCGGCGCTGCAGGATCGTCAGCGCGAACCCGACGGTGCCCTTGCGGCCGTCGTTGGCCAGAGAGTCGGCGCGGTTGAACTCCTGGCGCACGTACTCGGTGACGTCGCTGTACAGCCGGGCCTCATCGTCCGAGAGCTTGAACGGCACCGTGTAGGCGATGCGCTCGGGGAAGAGCGGACGGCCGTCGAACTTGAGCAGGCTCTCCTTGACCATCCGGCGCATCAGGTCCGACACATCCACCTGGTGCACGCCGTCGCGGAACTTGCCCTCGAAGCGGTCGCCGTCGAGCAGGGCCAGGAAGAGCTGGAAGTCCTCCTCCTTGCCGTTGTGCGGCGTGGCCGTCATCAGCAGGAAGTGGCGGGTGAGGCCGGAGAGCATCTGGCCGAGGGTGTAGCGCTTGGTGTACTTGACCTCGCCGCCGAAGAACGTGGCCGAGAGCTTGTGGGCCTCGTCGACCACGATCAGGTCATAGCGGCAATCCGGCGCCGTCAGCTTGGCCTTGACGTCGTCGTTGCGCGCGAGCTTGTCGAGGCGGGCGATGGCCAGGTCGTTCTCGACGAACCAGTTGCCCGTGCGGGCCGACTCGAACTTGTCGTTGGTCAGGATCTCGAAGGGCAGGTGGAAGCGGCGGTACAGCTCGTCCTGCCACTGCTCGGCCAGGCTGCCGGGGCACACGATCAGGCAGCGCTTGAGGTCGCCGCGCGCGATCAGTTCCTTGATGAGCAGGCCGGCCATGATCGTCTTGCCGGCGCCGGGGTCGTCGGCCAGCAGGAAGCGCAGCGGCTGGCGCGGGAGCATGGCCTCGTACACGGCCGTGATCTGGTGCGGCAGCGGATCCACCTGCGAGGTATGCACGGCCAGCACGGGGTCGAAGAGGTGCGCCAGGCGGATGCGCTGGGCCTCGGAGACCAGGCGGAAGAGCGCGCCGTCGCCGTCGAAGCTCCACGGCCGTCCCTGTTCGACGAGCGTGAGCGCCGGCTCGGCGTCGCGCATGAACATCTGGTTACCGACCTTGCCGGACGCGTCTTTGTAGAACAGCTCGATCGTGTCCGAGCCGTACCACTTCACGGCCACAACCGTGACCAGGCCGTCGGCGATGACGCCGCGGATCGAGCAGTTGGGCTGAATGTCTTCGAGTCTCATCGAGTCCCTTGTATACGCAACACCCGGGTTAGCTTCAGCAGGCAGAGAGCTGAAGTCCCAGAAGCGCCCGACAGACGAAGCAACAAAATCGTTCAGGATAAGTCAGAGGCGAACGAGCCTGGCAGAAAACCGCCTCTTGGAGTGTACCCGGCCCCCAAGATTGTGCAAACATCCTGACACCAGCGTATTGCCAGGGCAGCATCAAACACAAGACCATCTGCCAAAACATCCGATCTCGGCCATGACCGTCTGGTTGACCTTTCCACGCTCAATACGGTTATCTTGCATGTTACGATCCCCACATGCTCGTCCTGCATGCTGCCTGGGATCGCGCTCACCCCGCCTTGTGGGTCTGGGGCGAGACGGATGAGCCGCGCAGCGAGGCTGGCCGCTGGCCGGCACATCCCTTCGCCGCTTCCGCGGAACAAGTCGGGCAGTGTTGGGCAGCGCTGGCTCAAGTGGGGCAGGCGGACACCGGGAACCTAAACCTCCCGGCCGGTCGAGGTCCGAGCGGCAAGCTGTCGCCGACGCCGTCCACGCCGATGCTCAACCTCGCGCCCGTGGAGCCGAGCGAACTGCGAAACTGGCGCGTGCCTGTGCTCGCCGTCAGCGCGAAGGACATCCTTGGACTCTTCGCCGACCCGGTTTCCCCGGACGCGCTCGAGAGCGACGACTTCGCCGCCTGGAGACTGGCCGGCCGCTGGGCGCTCGATATCCTGGCCGGCGGGCGCTACGTTCCCACCGCGCACTATACAGGCCCTGACCCGGTCGCCGTCTGGCGCCCCTGGCTGAACAACCCCCCGGACCAGGAACGCCTGGCACGCCTCGCCGCCGCATTGCCGCCCTCCGCGCGCGCCGCGACCGCCGCTCCAGCCGCCCGGAAGAAGACGGCGATCAAAATCACGGGCCTGCGTCGCGCGACGACGACCGACGACGCGATGCCCACACCCCTAGATCCCGGGCCCGACATCCTGCTCAGCGATTTCGTCGACGCGGTCGTGGATGCGACGCTGCGCAAGCGGTTGTCCGGCATGCGGTTCTTCAAAAGCGCCACGCGCCGCGCCACCCTGGGCAGTCGCTGGCTCTGGTCGCTCGGGGCTGCCCATCCGGAGCTGCGCTGCAACGCCGGCGATGTCTATATGCTCCGCGACTGGGCCGTGCCGCGACGGGTCGATCAAAGCGGGGCGCATCTCAGTCTGCGCCTGGATCTACCTGAGACCACCGACGACTGGACCGTTCTCCGAGGCACTAACGTTCAGCGCAAAGCCAAACGAACTTCGGTTCCTGCTTCCACGCGGAGCACCTGGCGGGCCCCGGCCGTTGGCAGGCCAACGGCTGAACCCGTCATGGACTTCTCCGCTCCACAGGCGTCACTTCCCGCGGAACTCGCGGTACGCTTCCTCGTCACCCACTGCTCCAGGTTCTGGGCGGCGTTCAAATCACGGTCATGCTCGGCGCCACAACTCGGACATGTCCAGCGCCGCACATCCAACGCCAGCTCCTCGAGCGTGTGGCCGCAGACATGGCACCGCTTGCTGGACGGATAGAACCGGTCCGCCAGCACCACCTGCCCGCCGCGCCACACCGCCTTGTAGAGGAGCTGTCGCTTGAACTCAGACCAGCCCACATCCGCAATTGCCAACGCCAGCCGATGGTTCTTCTGCAACCCACGTACATTCAGGTCTTCGACCACGAGCACCGACTTGGTTTTCGTCAGCCTCGTCGTCGCCTGATGCAAGGTCTCTCGCCGGATATTCGCCACCCGCGCATGCGCCCGCGCCAGCCGCTCGCGCGCCTTCTTGCGGTTCGCTCCGCCCTTCTGGCGTCGGCTCACCCGCCGTTGCAGGCGCTTCACCTGGCGCAGCGCCGTCTTCAGCGGCCGCGGGTTCGCGATCACCGTGCCGTCCGAGACCGTCGCCAGCGCCGTGAGCCCCAGGTCCACGCCCGCCACGGGCTTGTCCCTAGGCTCGGGATCTGGGATCGTCTGTTCCACCTGCACGGCCACGAACCAGCGCCCGGCCTTCTCGCTCACCGTGGCGCTGAGCACCCTCACCTCGGGCGCGCCATCCACCGGCAGATAGCCGCGCTCCTTGAGCCGCAGCTTGCCGAGGCGCGGCAGCTGAATGTGCCGCTCACCAATCCGGATCGTGCCCGTCAGCCGAAAGCTCCCGAGCCCGTGCTTCTTCGTCTTCGGCTTGGGAAAGCCGACATCGCCGTCGAACAGCCCTTGCTTCTTGAGTTCCACCCGGCGAAAGAAGGCCTCGTACGCCGTGTCCAGGTTGCGCAGGGCTTCCTGTGGCGCGCACTTGGAGACGTCGTACATCCAGGGCAGGTCGGTCCGCTTGAGTTGGTTGAGCATCCGGTGCAGCTCGATGGCGCGTGGTGCTTTCTCGCCCCGCTCGTGGGCAGCGATACGCTGGACCAGGCCCCAGTTGTACGCCCAGCGCGCGGCGCCGGCGTGCTGCGCGCAGGCCTGGCGCTGTGCATCCGTTGGGTCTAGCTCAGTCTTGTAGGCTCGTTTGATGAGCATGGCTCACTTGCCCCGGCCTCACACCGACTCCCCGTCGCGCGGATCGTCTTGGACACTGCTTTGAGTTGCGCTGGCCGTAGATCCGTCCATCTATCGAACCGCTCACGGCCACGACGTCGTCGACCGATCCTTTCGGCGACACCAAGTAGGCCGAAACAATACTGGTCTTGGTGCGTCGAACGTATTTGCTCAGCCTCATTTGGTTGAACATCCCAACAGATGATAATAGAACATATATTCGAAAGTCAACCAATATCCTTCACTCAGCGCTAGCATGTGCCCGCCTGGGGCGCCGTGCGGATCCAACACGATCTGATGAATGCGTGGTTGGTCCGCTACGTGGTGAACGGATGGCTGGACACGGATCAGGCAGGTGAAGCCTGGACGGGCGAGGACGAGCGCCTGCGGTCGGCGTCGAGCGTCATTCAACTGGCGATGGGGCAGGGCAACCCGCCCCTCCTCGCAAGAGGTCAGAGCCGGTCGCCCGGGCATTTTGCACTTTCTGCAAACGGCGAGGCGGGTCAGGTGGGCATATTCGTACTGATCGGAGAGCCGATGCATCAACGGGAAATCCCGCGGCTGAAGCCGAGGGACGTAGACACGGAACTCAGCACGGCGCAGCTGCGCGAGTTGATGGCTCTGCGCAGCGACGCGGTGGCGGAGGACTGACCATGTGGGGCAGCTGGAAACGTCGTCGACCGCCGCGCCGCCCGTGGGGCGGGATCGAGTCCGTCACCGGCCGCGGCCAGGCCTTTGGGCAGACCTGGTGGGGCCGGAGTTGGTTCGAGGCGTTCGAGGCCCTGATCGATCCGGGTCGACTGGTGCGCGGCCGATCGTATGCGCGGAGCGGACAGGTCTCGGACCTGGAGATCGCGCCGGGTCGCGTGACGGCGCATGTGCACGGACACCGCGCCAAGCCGTACACCGTGCGCATCAAGTTGAAGCCGCTCACGGCTCCCGAGTGGCAGACGGTCATCGCCGCGCTGGCCAGTCGCGCGGTCTTTGCTGCCAAGCTCCTGAACGGCGAGATGCCCTCCGGCGCCGCCGAGGTCTTCGCGGCGGCCGGCGTCAGTCTCTTCCCGCAGCATCAACACGACCTGGAGACGACCTGTTCCTGTCCCGACTTCGCCAATCCGTGTAAGCACTCGGCGGCGGTCTATCTCCTGCTGACCGAACGCTTCGACGCCGATCCGTTCCTGCTCTTCACCTTGCGCGGCCGCACCAAGGAAAAGGCACTCGCGGCCCTGCGCGCGGAGCGGGGTGGAGCACTGCCGGCGGGCAAGACGTCGGCCATCCCGGTGGCTCCGGCGATCAGCGAGTCACTCACGTCCGAAACCGAACCTCCGGAGGTGCCATTCATTCCGCTCAGCGCCACGATCGCGGACTTCTGGCGCGCCCGCTCGCCGCTGGAGGAGCTACCCGCCGGCGTGACCGCGGCGGCGATCCCGGATGCCTTGATCCGCGCTTTGGAGGAGCCGGCCTTCTGGTCCGGGCCCGGACGCCTGCGCGATCACCTGAGCGCGCTGTACGAGACCGTGGCACGCGACGCGCTGGCATTGGCCCATGGCGAAGATCCCGTTCCGGCGCCTACACCGAATCGGAAAGGCGCTCGTCCCAAGCGAACCGCCTGACCCTTGTCCAAGGACATGGCGTGGTGGGCCGCAGACGCGATTACCGGCGACGTGGGCCATAGCGCGCCGGCGCCACAGCTCGTGACGGCTCGCTCTGGGCTTGGAGGGCATCCTGCTTCGACTTCTGGGGCAGCGGGTCGAACGCGAAGCGGAACTCACTGCGCTCAATGCCCAGCTCTCGGGCAGCAGCTCACGCCGCCACTCGGCCTTCATCCTCCTCTATGGCCGCCGGCGGGTGGGCAAGTCGACGCCGCTCAAGGCCTGGGCGGCCGGGAGCGGTCTGCCGTACACCTACTGGGCCGCGGACAAGGACCTGGCCGAGGTCCAGCGCCGGCGCTTCTACGACCGCTTCTCGCAGACCCAGGACCCCGGGGCGGCCCGGTTCGAGTCCTGGTCGGCGGTCTTCGAGCAGATCGCGTTGATCGTGGACGACAAGCGCCACATCCTGATCCTGGACGAGGTCACGTACGCCGCCCAATCGGACCCCAACTTCTATGTCGCGCTGCAGCACGCCTGGGACCAGCACTTCCTGCACAGCCGCGTGATCCTGGTCCTGTGCGGCTCGCATGTGCGTATGATGTCCGAGCTGTTTGGCGAAGGCCATCCGCTCTTCGGACGTTTCACGCTGCCCCTGTACCTCGAGCCGCTCGCGTTCGCGCAGCTGCGCAAGTTCTTCCCGCGCTGGAGCGCCGAGGAGCACATGGCCGGGTACGCCATGGTCGGCGGCATCTCCGAGTATTACGAGTGGCTCGAGCCGACACTGTCGCTGCGCGACAACCTGCGTCAGCGCGTGATCCAGAAGCCCAGCCCCTTCCTGACCGAGGCGCGCTTTCTGCTCTACGACAACCTCGAGCAGCCGGCCGCGCATCTCTCGGTCATCCGCGCGATCGGCGACGGCCGGCACACCTTCGACGAGATCCGACTGGCCAGCGAGGCCACGCTGGAGTCTTGCTGGCGTAGGGTCCAGGCTGACGCCAATTCCGTCGGCGGCGAGGTGAGCCACTGGTGACAAGCGAAATACCGGAGCTGCGTTGACCTGCAGCCCCGGCGTGATTGCCCAACGGATTGTGTTCGCCCAACGGGTTAGTTGGGTGTCACAACCGCCTCATCCCAGCTGCTGGTGAGAACCAGCGCCGATCCAGAAAAGTCCTCGAGCAGGATGCGGCTCGTGGTGGTGGTGGCCGTGAATGTGAACGTCAGCTGCTTCCAGACCCCCAACGGCGAGTTGGCCGTGGTCTGGTAGCCGCTGTCCGCGAGGGTATTCCAGGCGCTGTCGGTCACCCGCAGGCGCAGCCCGCCCCAATCCGAGCCAGACTGGCCGTCGATCCGGAGCCAGGCGGTGACCGTATACTGCTGTCCGATCACCGTGTTGAAGGTTTGATCGACGCGATCGTTATCCGGAATTGAAAGGCCGTAGGTTCCGGTGTGCTTCGCGCCGGTTGTCACACTCGGGCTTCCAGACACCGACCACCCTGAGGTTGTTCCCGTCTCAAAGCAGCCGTTGACCGCAAGCGTGTTGCCCGGACAGCCGCCAGAGGCTGTTGTCGCCGTGGTGGTTGGCGTCCGCGTCGGCGTTCGGGTGGCCGTCGGCGTTGGGGTCGGGCTGCCACCCCCATTGGCAGTGACCACCGCCTCGTCCCAGCTGCTGACCAACACCAACGCAGGGCCCGAGAAGTCCTCCATCAGGATCCGCGTGGTTGTGCCGGTTGCGGTAAAGGTGAGTGTCAGCTGCTTCCAGGTACCGACGGGTGAATTGGCCGTGGTCTGGTAGCCACTATCCGCTAGAGTATTCCAGGAAGAATCGGCCACTCTCAAGCGCAGGCCGCCCCAGTCGGATCCGGATTGGCCGTCGATCCGCAGCCAGGCGCTGGCCGTGTATTGTTGGCCCAACACGGTAGTAAACGACTGATCGACCCGAGCCCCGTCGGGCAAGGCTAAGCCGTACGTGCCTGTGCGTTTGGCGCCAGTTGTCGTGCTTGGGCTACCCTGTGCACTCCAGCCAGACAAGGTTCCGGTTTCGAAGCAACCGTTCGCCACCAAAGTGTTACCAGGACAACCACCAGAGAGTGCGGTGCTTGTGCTGGTCGAGGTAGCCGTCGGCGTCGCTGTCCTAGTAGGGGTCCGTGACGGAGTCGATGTGAACGTGGGACTGGGCGACAAAGTCGCCGTTCGGGTCCAGGTCGGCGAAGCAACTGTTGTTGGCGTTGATGTTTGTTCAATGGGTCCGGGGTATGGAGGGGTGATGGTCAGCTGCTGCGGAATCTCGGGGTCATCCGTCTTCGCGAGAACCGGCAGCCATACCCTCTGAGACATCGGATAGACAAACACCGCAGTGCCCACGCTGTTGGCCGATTCATCGGCCCAGTTCTTCTTGATGTTGATCGAGTAGGTTCCAGGCGCCAACGCCAGGAACTGAACCATCTCATAGTTGTTGTCGTAGCTGATCGATTCTGCGCCGGGCACCCAATTGCCATTGGGATCGGTGACTCGCAGGTCAAGATCAGTATCCAACGTGTCAATCCCGCTCCATGAGGGAGAGTCAACTCGAGACCACCAGGAAATCACGACCCTGACCAGGGAAGGGGAACTCACAGAAAACGTGCGCGACAACGTATTGCCCACAGGAAGATTCACATCCGTAATCAAATCTCCCCACCAACACGAGCCTGGGCAAGGCACCGACGGACCGCCACGCACTTGAGCAATTTGATCCGCGAAAACCGCGCTTACTTGTCCAGCGCCATCCTTCAGATCGGTGTTGCCAACGATCCAGGCAGGCCCATCAAAATTATGAAGCGCCGAAGCCATTATTATGGCGCGTTGAGCCTCAGGCCAATACAACAAACTTGAGTCGCGATCAACCAGTAACGCGCCAAGGCCAGCAACTTGCGGTGCGGCAACACTGGTTCCCACGTAGCCGTTCAGGAGGCCGACATTGTGGGGAGCTGTGATCGTTACCCCATAGGTGACGACCTCGGGTTTCTCTCGGTCTTGATGCGGGCTCGACGGGTTGAGATAAGAGGTCAACGCATACATCCCGTCGTCGCCCCAATCAACCGTCGCTCGATCGTCAGAACCGCCGACAGTCAGTACGTTCCATCCCTTCCCTGGACTGGCCACATTTCCACCAGTGTTATCAGCCGCCACGACGATCAAGCGATTTGAAACCCTTGCCCAATAATCGAAGGCGACATCGGACCAGTGAAGGATCTCATCCTGCAGGAAGTGCGCGCTGTAATTCGCCACAGATGCATGCTGGTCGACAAGAGCCCAACGGAGAGACTCAATAGTGTCTACCTCAGTGCCATCCGAACCCGCGCTGATGATCGTCGCAGCCGGCGCGATCCCGCTGAACTGCGGGTGAGAGCCAGCAGCTACATTGGCCACCACATTGGCGTGGTCATCGCCGTAGCCATAGGGCGAAGGACGGGTCGCTCCAACGGTGACATAGACAGCGGGGTTGACATTGTACGTCTCGACGATCGCGATGGATGTGCCTGAGCCTTGTATCCCGCTAGACCAAACTGCGTTCGCTCCTATGGCCGGCACCACAACGTTAAGGCTTTCGCCTGCCTTCCCATTAGCTAATCCGATTGAGGCGATGTCGCCTCGATTCGCCAACGCAAGTATCTCGGATTTAGACAATGAGACCACGATACATGGCATTCCGGGAAAGGTGACGAAGGGTTTCTTGGAGGTCTCAAATTCGCTGATCAGTCCACGCATGCGTATATCAGCGCTTTGCTGGATAATTCCGCGGTATTCTGCCTCGATCTGCGCCGCCAGTTTAGGGTCGGCGACATTCATCGGTTTGTCGAAACTTGCGATGTTTCTTGCCTCTGGAAAGTGGTCGGCCACTGCCGTCACCGCTTCCGTCTGCATCTCGCTCAGCGATTGCCCAGGAAGAGCTGTAGCCCATATGGCAACTCTGAGGATAGCCTCATCGGACGATTTTTCGAGCTCGAGACTCAGCGTCGGTGTAAGGTTTCCGTAGCGCTTTCGCGCGGCAGTCGCTTCCGCGGCAAAGATCGCCTGAACATCCTCATGCACGCCACCATTGTTGACATCAACAAATACTTTGTAGACTGTGCCTCCTGGCCTTTGATCAATCACTGCGACTGATTGGTACGTCGCCCCAAGATTTGGCAACGATACCGCCTCATCTGTAGCGATTCGTAGAGACTCTGTGTCTAGGTTGTGCTCTTTCGCTACCTGTTCAATAGCTTGCAGCGCATAGGTTGAGTGCTGCGGGATTGCCGTCGGATTGCCTTCGTTCGGGCCTGGGTACGCACTATTGGGGGCGGCTGTCGAATAGTAGGCATTGATGCCGATGAAGCACAATGCGACCAAGAGCGAAACGAGAAGTCTACGAAGAGGCAGTTCATCTGGTTTTGCTTCGGACGACATGGTCAACTCCACTACTCTCTATGGCAGAAAGTGCGTCAATGTGGCCACCGTAGCACCATCGACCACCAGCGCGAAGTCAAAGTCATCATTCCACTCGCCGGTTTTGGTGACCCTAACCAAATGATAGGGAGAGGTCTCTGACGACTCAGCAGCTATGTTCGGCTGGGGCTCGGTGACAATAGCATGCACGGTAATGATGTTTCCGCTTCGGCTCACTCGGTCGATCGTGATTGCGAAATGCAGCGAGGGTTTGTTGCCTAGCCTTGCCAGTATCAGGAACTCTGTGGCAAAGTCCAACTTTTCAAGTTCCGCCATTGCGCTTGGGTCAACAAGTTCGGAGAATTGGTCTAGCTCCTCAGGTCGCGCCGCCACAGCCAGGGAAGGGGCATACGTTGTTGACCGTGTCGTAAGATCGAAGTTGTTTTCGACGTGTGTGACATCGGTGAACGCCAGGTTCGTGCTGCCATTGCATCCCGATATCCACAATGCCAACAGAGCGATCATCCATAACACCGCGGGCATTGACTGACACCGAGACCGTTTCTCGCTCACGTTCGATGCTGGAGATTTCATTGATTGCTGTCCTCCCCGGAAGCCGACGTTGACCAGGCCAAGTGAGCTGCGTTATCGCAATGTCAGACACATCGAGGCATGGGCGACCTTAGGAAACGTTAGGAGCAGTTCATGTATTACATATACGCGCAACACAGACAGACTCAAGGAACAAGGCAGTGGCATCGTCATGAACAACCTATAGGGGCGAAAAGCGCAGCGGGGCAAAAAACCGGAACAACGACGGTTATGTCGATAAGCACCGCCAGGACGAGGATGCCAGGTCGCGAAGTCCTTACCGATCACATCCACAACTTGGCTGGGGACCACCATATCAAACTCGGGGCGATGCCGTTTCGCAAACGTCTTGTTTGGAGCAGCCTCTTAACACGTACAAGCGTCTTGGCTGCGGTTGCGCATGAGCTCAACCGTTTGTTACGGCCGCAAAGGCTATCCACGCATGACGCCAAAAGAAGAAACGGGCGATCAGGCGGCTAAATGAAACCAATCAAGTTTTGAGTCTTTTCCGTTTGGCGAACTGACTGCCGATGGTGCGCAGAACGGCCTGCGGGTTGTGTTTCTGGCGGCGCATATAGCGATCACTGTCTCCAACCAGTTGGCCCAACGTGAGGCGATCGTGGTTGTGGGTGACGTGGTCGCGCCAGGCATTCCAGAACAGTTCCATGGGCATACAGTCAGGTGAGTACTTCGGAATGAACACCAGCTTGAGCCGGCACCCATATCGCTCACAGAGCTGCCTCACCAACCGAGACTTCTCGGGGCGATGGAAGTTGGCTCCGTCCACCACCACGATGATGCGCCGTTTGCGATCAGCCGAACGGTCCATGCAGGCTTCAACCAGTTGGCAGAAGCCCGCGCTATTGCGTTTCTCGGCTCGGATCTGGACCAGGTCGCCTGTGCGCCAGTCCACTGCTCCGTACTCCTGGCGCTTGGGCGGTGAGATCCCGGGTGCCCGGATCAGCCGTTGCTCGCCGCGCAGCATCCACATTCGGGTGATCGTCGGAAACAGGCTCAACTCCGCTTCGTCCTCGACATACACATCCGCCCCTGACGGCGGATGCCTCAAGATCCGGGTAATCCAGCCTTTTTTTGAGCATAGCCAGGCTGTTCTTCAGCCCGGAACTTCACCGTCCAGGTGGGGCGACGGCAGACCACGCCGGCTGCTGCCAGATGTTGCCGGACACATTCCTCGCTCACGTCTCGCTTGTACTTTCGGCGAATCAGCTTGGCCAACAACGCCGTTGTCCAGCCAGGTCGTGCGTACCCAAACGCGCGCGGCGACTGCACGACGACTTTTCGTAAGTAGGCCTCAACGGCATCGGTTACTTGGGGTGGGCGCCCCGACCGTGGCGCTTCCTCAAGGCCGGCGCAGCCTTCGGCCTCAAATCGATGCAACCAACGCCGCACGGTGGCGGCGCTTTGGCGTGTCACCCGGGCGATTTCCGCCGTGTCGCGGCCGTCGTGGGCCAGGAGTATCATCTGAACACGCCGTTGGAGCCGCGGCGAGTCGGCTCGATCGTACATCTTCTGCAAGCGCTGAAGTTGTCGGCCACGCAGGGGTTTCAGGCGGATTGGCGGTCGCATCGTACACCTCGCCAATGGGAGTTGCCTGATTGAACCACATCATTGTCGTCGCTTCAAACGCTCAGAATTTGTTGGGTTTCATTTAGCCTAGACACCCATTACTTCCCTACTTGCACGCTTAGGTCCTGTTGAACGCCGTCAATCGTGACACTCCAATAGACTGTGTTTCCGTAAGCAATTGGCGCTGTTGAGCCCTCCACCTTGGTGCCCATACCATCGACGTTCTCGGGAAAACGCGGAAGGGCGTGGATAGTCTCAGTGCGACTGTCGTAGACTTTCCAGAAGTCGACCGCCCACACAACCAGGATTTTGGACACAGACAAACCACCGGCCTCCGCAATGGTCTCATCGACCACAATTCTAGTTGTCCCAGTATCTAGATCAATCCACTTCAAAACGGCTCCTGGGCCTTTTGAATCGGTTCCAAGCCAGGCGGCGGCTCCTTCGTTCAGGGCTACCTTCCCACGTGGGCCTGCCGGACCATAGGATGCGGCCTCATCCAAGATGAAGTCCTTGGTTGTGTCAAGGTTGTATGCATGAAGGACGGCGTGATATCGCGCTTTGCCTGGAGTGTAGTAAAGCACCCACGGTTCTGCAATAATCACTGAACCCAATACATCTGAAGGAGTATTAGCGATCCACCGTTGTTCTCCCGTTTCGAGATCTAGGACATAGAGGCCCGGATCCAGCGTCTTGCAGGAGTCACAGTGGAAAAACCAAGCAAAGCTGTGTTCACCAACTGCGCCCCACTTGGCCGTGCCGTTCTCCGCACCGAGAACGTACTTTCGATCATCGAAGCTGAGTAGTAAACGCTCGGCATTCACCCCTGCTGTCGTCGAGGTCTCCGCCGAAACGGATAGGTCGGCCGAGGCTTGTTTAGGGGCGGAGGCAACGGTCACAGGCGAAAACGCCTCGCGATCACTTGGACTCAGTGTCGGGACGGGACCGGGCCGGGTCAGACCAGCGACCTCCGTCAGATAGTCTGCGCTGCCGAACACCGAGTCTGTAGGCGGCAACGTTGCGGGCGCAGGATACCCCTCAAGAGGCTGACTATCGGGGTCGCCAGCAAGACTGATTGGGGAACAAGCTGCCAAGCTACTCAGTAAAGCCATCAGAAGGATTCGTGTGAGGGCAGAGTTCATCGTGCGCGACATAGCAGGTTCCTTTGTTTGAGTGACGCATTGGAGAGAATCACGGCGCCTCTGGCCTGAGCCACCACAAGCGGAACCATTCACGCTCGTAGGATCCATTAACGGGCTGATCACGATAGGCTTCATGCCAAGCAATCTCCTCATTTCCCTTCAAGAGGCCACAGTCGACTCCTGTCCAAGCTGGATCCGTATAGGAGATAGAGAGTAGCCAACCAGCCACAAGGTCCGCGCCTTGTCCATTGTGGTTAACTTGTTGAATGAAGCGCCACATCGACTCCTGCATCGCATTGGCAGATTCGTCTTTGTTGACGTAATTGGTTCTGAAGAACCCCCCACACGGTGCGGCCATATCAGCTTCAGTGATAATGGCAGGTTTAGGGGTGGCGGCTATCGTGTCACGCAGCGTCATTGGAAACGCCTGAAACACGTGGCCACTCACGGCGCCATTGCCCTGGCAATATGCCGGTTGCCACCACTCGAGCCCAGGCTTCCAGTAATCGTGCCAGCTCCAGCCGTCATTTAGTGCCAACTGCGTCATGGACATATACTGATAGCCCGCCGAATCAATTAGGTTCCCATCTACCCAAAGCTGCGTAGGTAGGCAAGCGCTGTTTTGGAAATCCTGCCTTTCCTCGGCCATCAATTGTTGCGCCATTGGCGGCGTGAGAACCCTTATGCTCGGGTTCCTTGCCTTGGCCGCGTTGTAAGTGTTTGCAAAGTAGATGTCCATCTGTCGCCACGCTGTGGCGTCATCGATATAGGGAACTAAAACGATCTCACCGCCGCTATCAGGGTATTTGATGTCTGCATACCACTCCTTGTTAGGCTCGTTGGCAGGCTCGAAATAAACCAGGTTCGGATTCCAACCATTACTGAAGTTGACATCGTAGATGGCGTCCATCTCGTCGGCGAGATCGTCAAACCCGCGGAACTTGGTCGGGTTGTCGCCACAGTAATCGGTTCCAGCCGGTCCACCGCTCCCTTGTAGATTGTGACTCCGTCGTTCGATTGATCCTCCTTGATCCCAATCGGTGAAATTGCCCGGTGAGGGATACAAGCGAATGACGACTCGTGTTCCATGTGCCTGAGCATCCGTGAGGTAATTGAAGACGTGGCTGTGCAAGACACTTGCAGAGATGATGTTGCAAGGGCTCGTAGTAGAACGGGAGATCGTGTAGACCTGATTGCTCAACACAACCACAACAGCTGGATAGGCTCCATTCAAATCGCCTCTGAGGCGGACGAGCAAATCAGTCTGCGTATTCCAGTCCGAGCCCCGGTTTCCGAGATGTATACCACGGCGAGGCCGATCAGCTCGGACCACCGGGAGGTAAACGCGATAGACCCCTGACCCAGGCGTTACAGCCGCCGGCAAATCGGGGCCTGGATATCCGCCTCCATCCGAGGTCACCACAGGCGTGATCGGAGTCCAAGTGCTGGTTGGCGTGACTGTGGGCAGTTGCGTCGAGGTCGCCGTCGCGGTGGCTGTGGCCGTCTGGGTTCGCGTTGGCGTCGCACTTGGCGTCGACGTTCGGGTCGGTGTGATCGTACTGGGCGCATAGACGATCACCAGGCGAACGGCATTCGCCGGAGTCCCGTCATAGGCGGCCACGAATTTGCGCGCATAGGCAGTGCCTGTGCCGCGCAGGATGATCGACAGGGCGTTGCCACTGGCCCAATCGGCCCGGCCGATGACGGGTTGAACCACGCTACTGATCTCGTCCAGATCGATCCAGGTGTTCGCGGGCCAATTGACATCGCTGGAGTGCGCCACGGTCTGCGTCGTCAGGGTTCGCTGAGACGGACGATTGGCTGAAGTGAAGGCCGCGCTGTTTCCAGCGTTTTCAGCGGCATACGAAAAGTCCAGTTGGTTCCATGACGTACCGGGCACATAGACTTGCAGCTTCGCCGACGTGATCGTTGCGCCTTGCGGGATCGTGAGGCTGGTGAAGCGCAAGCCGGTGTAGCTGGCAGTCGTCGACGTCGCATTGCCGAACCACACGGTGCTGCTGTTGTCGACGTAGCTCGCCCCATCTTCATTGACGTCATCGGCCGAAGCCGCAATCTGTCGCGCGACTTGCGTGCCGCCTCCGGAGCTCGTGGCGGTGATGGTTGGCGTGCGGGTGACGGTTGCGGTGCTGGTCCGTGTCGGAGTGGATGTGCTGGTTGATGTGGCGCCGCCGGTCGTGTAGGTGAGGGCCAATCGGACGGCATTGGCGGGCGTGCCATCATAGGCCGTGACGAAGACCCGGGCATAGGCGCCGCCACTGCCCTTCAACACAAGCGACAACGCGTTGCCACTGGCCCAGTCGCTGCGATTGATGACGGGTTGCACGACCGTGTTGATCTCGTCCAGGTCAATCCAGGTGTTGGCTGCCCATTGGACGTTACTCGAGTGCGTCACCGTTTGCGTGGTCAGAGACCGTTGAGAGGGGCGGTTGGACGTGGAGAAGGCGGCGCTGTTCCCGACATTTTCGGCGGCAAAGATGAAGTCCAGCTGATTCCAGGCAAGGTTCGGCAGATAGATCTGCACCTTCGCCGACGTGATGGTGGCTCCCTGCGGGACAGTGACGTTGGTGAAACGCAGGCCGGTATAGCTGCTCGTGGTTGATGCGCCGGTGCCCAGCCAGACCGTACTGGCATTGTCGACGTAGTTGGAGCCATCCTCGTTCACGTCATCGCCGGAAGCGACAATCTGCCGGGTCAGCGTCGCTTGCAGGGGTCTTGCGTGGCTGTCCGCGAACGTCTCCAGCGGCGCTTGGCCACTGCCAAGGATCCCAAACAAGATCACGAAAACGACGACGAACCGGGCGAACGGGCGTGACAGGGTACGGGCAGGCGGCAACATGTATCGGCCTCCAGAAAACTGTCTTCAGTTGTCGGTACCAGCCAAAAACGCTGAGAGGATGAAATGCAATTGAAGGGGTCACCTCACGAAACGGAAAAAATAGCACGCTAAGCGTTATGTAATCCGCGCATTGAGCGGAGGCTCCCCTGCTCAACGCGTCGATTCTTCTTCCATATGTAGTCCCCGGTAAGGCTGATGTGCTCCCATCCCAGTGGAGAGACATGGGGCAAGAGAACATCGCTAACCTCCACGCCACGAGACCGCAAGACATCTACGGCGCGTTCGAGGTAGACGGTATTCCAAAGCACGATGGCGGCCACAACCAGGTTCAATCCACTCGCCCGATAGCGCTGGTTCTCGAAACTGCGGTCACGCACCTCGCCAAGTCGGTTGAGAAACACGGCCTCCGCCAGCGTGTTGCGGGCCTCGCCCTTGTTCAATCCAATCTGTACGCGCCGTCGGAGGTCCATATCCTGGAACCAGTCCAGCGTGAACAGTGTTCGTTCGAGTCGACCCAGTTCGCGGAGCGCCACAGCCAGTCCATTCTGGCGAGGGTAGCTTCCCAGCTTGCGCAGCATCATGGAGGCGGTCACGACCCCATGTTGGATCGAGGATGCCAGGCGGAGGATGTCGTCCCAGTGAGACCGAATGGCTTTCAGGTTGAGCTTGCCACCCACAAGGCCCGCCAGGGTGGGATATCGCGAAGCGTTTTGATGAATGAACAACCGTTTGTCGGCGAGGTCGCGGATCCGCGGAGCGAATCGGTATCCAAGCAAATGCATCAAGGCAAAGACGTGATCGGTGAAACCGGCCGTATCCGTGTAATGCTCTTCAATCCGCAGGTCGGACTCGTGCTGAAGGAGGCCATCCAGGACGAAGGTTGCGTCACGCGCGGTTGCGTTGATGACGGTTGTGTGGAACGGCGCGTACTGATCGGAGATATGGGTATAGAACTGCACGCCGGGCTCAGGTCCGTAGCGCGCATTCACCAGGCCGCGCACGTCGCCGCGCCCACCGGTGCGGAAGTTCTGCCCATCTGACGACGACGTCGTGCCGGCGCCCCACCAGGCAGCAAATGGCTGGCGGAACTGGGCGTTCACCAACTCCGCCAGAGCCGCTGTATAGGTCTCGTCGCGAATATGCCAGGCCTGCAGCCACGAAAGCTTGGGATAGCTGACGCCCGGGCAGGCGTCGGCCATCTTGGTGAGGCCAAGGTTGATTGCATCCGCAAGGACTACCGCAAGAAGCAGTGAGCGATCCCGGACGCTCTCGCCGCTCTTCAGGTGAGTGAAATGATGGCTGAAATCCGTCCAGCTGTCGACCTCAAGGAGCACATCGGTGATCCGCACGCGAGGCAGCAGGTCATAGGCCTGACGGGTCAGTTCCTCCGCCTCATCTGGCACGGCCTTAATCAGCGGCGACACCTTCAATCCCGCCTCCGTGATCGACACGCCGGGTAGCTCACCCTGCTGAGCCAACGGCTCGACGGCCGCCAACTGGCGTTCCAGCAGCGCCAACCGGGCCTCGAGGAACCGGTCACACTGCGTCTCGACGGCAAGCCCCAGTTCTTGGCGGTCGCGCAGGTCACGGTAACGCGCGGTCGGCAAGAGGTACTCCTGAAAGTCTCGATACTGGCGGGACCCCTCCACCCAGATATCGCCCGACCGAATGGCATTCTTGACTTCGGCCAGGACACAGATCTCATAGAACCGACGATCCAGGCCATCGGGCGTATGCACGAGGTCGACCCAGCGCTTCCGCACGAAGGATGTCGGCGCGTCTTGAGGAATCGTTCGCGCCTGACGACGGTTAGTCTCGCGCAAAACCTCGACCGCTGCGAGCACATCGCGGGCAGCCGGCGCGGCATGCAACGCCAGCGCGTCCAGGAGCGCGGGGGTGTAGCGCCGCAGCTTTCCATAGCCCTCACCCACCAGAGGCAGAAAATCGAACGCCTCGGGTTGAGCCAGCCTCTCGGCTTCAGCGACGCTTTCGCTAAAGGCCTCCCACGGCAGGATCTCCTCGATGGCCGAGAAGGGATCACGGCCGTCCTCTTTGGCTTTGATCAGGGCGCGTCCGACGCGCGAGTACAGACGCACTTTGTCATTGATCGCCTTTCCGGACTGTTGAAATTGATCAGCATGGTTGTGGCGCGCCAGGCTGAAGAGATCGCCGACGATGCGGTCATGCATATGGACCAGGTCATCGATAATCGTTCTCTGGATGTCCAGGAGCAGCGCAGCCAACGTGGCATAGCGCCGGTTGTCCTCGAGATCCCGCAGGTGCTGGGCCGTCATCTGCCCGCCTTCCCGGGCGAGTTTCAGGAGCCGTCCCGGATGGATCCCCTGCGCCAGATCAGCGGGAAGCTGGAGCTCTCGGATGAGTTGAAGGCGATCGAGGTGGACCAGCACATGCCTGGCTTTGGGCGCCGGCGGGGGTTCCCGGAGCCAGGCGAGTCGGCTGACCTTCGAGCGATTGCGATTGATCAGGCGATCCAATTTGCGTCGATGGAGTACGGAAAGGCGCTGGGTCAGGATCTCAAAGACCCGGCGCTCGCCTTGCGATTGCGCTTCCGCACAAAGCCGCTCGATGACATCCAAGGGCGGAACGATGATGCGCTCTGCACGCAATCGTTCCACCAGGCGGTTGGCCAGGACCAGGCCTCGATCGGTCTCCTCGGCCAGTAGGGCGACATGGTGGAGTCCCAAGCGATATTGGCTGTGCCCAAAGCGGGTCAGGTCCAGGTAGTGTAGCAACTCGACCAAGTGCTCGCGCCGGGTCTGCGCCCGCCCGGCATAGCGCTCCCAAACACGTGGGTCCACATCGATCTGCGGCCCCAGAAAATCCAGCAGACGAGAAGGGGGTATTCCGTCGGGCGGCAGGGCGCACCCGGGATACCGCAGGTAGCAAAACTGCACGGCGAATCCGAGGCGGTTGTGGTCTCCGCGATGCTTCCTGACGACGTCCAGGTCAGCATCACTCAGCGTGTAGTGCTGGATAAGCCCCTCCGGCGTGAGGGGCAAGCCCAGCAGGGCCATCCGATCCGCCGCAGAAAGCGCTGCACGACGGGGCATGGTCAGCTGTCGCGCAGATACTGGTACAAGGTCTCGCGGCTGATGCCAAACGCGCGGGCGATCTCGGCCTTGGTCTGTTTGCCGTCTGCAATTTGCTGCTTGAGGGCAACGATCTGGTCGCTGTTCAGCGTGCGCTTCCGACCCTTGTAAGCGCCGCGGGCCTTCGCCAGCGCGATCCCTTCGCGTTGTCGTTCCAGGATCAGCGCGCGTTCGAACTCGGCAAAGGCCCCCATGACCGAAAGCAAAAGGGTGGCCATCGGCGAGTCTTCGCCGGTGAAGGTCAGGCCTTCCTTGACGAACTCGATTCGGATGCCGCGCTTCACCAGGCTTTGAACGACCCGGCGGAGGTCATCGAGGTTGCGCGCCAGCCGGTCCATGCTGTGCACGACCACGACATCGCCTTCGCGCACAAAGCCCAGCAGGCTTTCAAGTTGGGGGCGCTCCATGTCTTTGCCGGATGCCCGGTCAGCGAAGAGCCGATCCACGGTGGTGCCATCCAGCTGCCGATCCGTCTTCTGATCGAGCGTGCTGACCCGAATGTAGCCGATGCGTTGGCCAACCATGGGCGCCTCCCGGGTAAGGTGTGGGGTTGTCAGGCTGAACTCTATAGCGTTCAGAGAGGGGCGTCAATCTTCGGGTTTTCAGGCTCTATCCTGACAGGTTCAGGGGACGGCCCTGACGTCAGACATGGGTATAGTTCAACCCGACACATCGTCAAGAGAAGGAGGGGCCATTGACCTCCTCGAAGATGAGCCTCGGAGACAGTTGGGTCACTGTGCCTCCACCCATACAGCAGAGGATGTTGCCGGCGCAGAACACTCTCCAATCCTCCCTTGTAGGCCACACGACGCCGTTAGGCATGATCGGGTCGATTAGTCCTCGGTGTTGGTTCTCCGTCGTATACACATACTCCGTGCCCCCCCCGACCACGAGCCTACGAGAGAGTCGTCGCCCATTCTGGGGCCCAACGCGCAGCGTCTCACGTGTCTGAGTCTGGTTCGGAAATACGAGCGGGAAGGTCATTAATTCCAAATGTCTGCCCCATTTGCGTGGCTTTTATGGACAGCGCTTCTCAGTGTCATACAGTTGTTCTTGGGCTGTTGCCATCGGCGCAGCCGGATAGCGCTGAAAGGAATCATGATGCGAAGCGTCAGAGATTGGTCGATCCGCGCGAAATGGATCGCGCTCGGTGTGGGCAGTGTCCTGATCACCGTTGCGGTCATGATCGCGATCAGCTTGTGGGGTGTCGGCCAGATGACGACCGGCGCCAATCGGGCCGTCGAGACGCTGGCCCTCAGCGATTTGGACCACACCCTGTCCGGGGTCATGCGCCTGATCGAGACCAGCGCTGCGGCGCAAGAGGAAGAACTTGACCAGGCCCATCGCCTGATGCAGGCCGAACTGGATCGGGCCGGCGGCCTGGTCGACGGCTCACAGGCCGTGACCTGGACGGCCGTCAATCAGTACTCTCAAGAAACTCAAACCGTCTCGTTAGCAGAAGTTCGGCTCGCGAGCGATGCGACCACGCTGGATGACGTCGTCCGCCGGGTCGGGGGCCTGACCGGCGCCGCGGTGACCATCTTCCAGCGCATGAACCCGGCCGGCGACATGCTCCGGGTCGCCACCACCGTCGTGACGGCAGAGGGTAAACCCGCTGTCGGCACGTTCATCCCGGCAACGATGGCCGATGGCACCTCGAATCCCGTGTTAGCTCGCATTCTGCAGGGCGACACTTACATGGGCCTTGCCAACGTCGTGGGCTCCTGGTATGTCAGCGACTACGTACCGCTGCACGACGCATCTGGTCAGGTCACGGGCATGCTCTTCGTCGGGATCCCGCACGACGCTGCGGCCACGCTAAGCCCGGCGATCCATCCGATCCGGGTCGGGGAGTCGGGCTACGTCTTTGTGCTGAGTTCTTCGGGCGCCGACCGCGGGGCCTACATCATGTCGAAGGACGGCACGCGCGATGGCGAGAACATCTGGGAGACGCGCGATGCCGACGACCAGCTGGTGATCCAGGATATCGTGGCCGCTGGTGTCGCCCTGCAAGAGGGTGAATTCGGCACTGTGCGCTATCGCTGGCAAAACCCTGGCGAAGCGAGCCCGCGCTGGAAGCTCACGCGAGTGGCGTATTACGAGCCCTACAACTGGGTGATCGGCGTCGGCGCGTACGAAGATGAGATTTTCGCGCTTAGCAACCAAATGCGCGCACAGGAGCAGGAGGTCACCCTGATCATGCTCGGCGTCGGGCTGGGGTTGGCGCTGATCGCCGTGGTCGTCATGCGCTGGATCGCTGCCGCCGTGGCCGGGCCCATCGCGCGCATGGCCGGCGTGGCCCGCGACCTGGCCCGCGGCATGGTGACGCAGACGGTGACGCACCGTAGCGGCGACGAGGTCGGCCAGCTGGCCGAGTCGTTCCGCAGCATGATCGCGTATCTGAAGGCCATGGCCCAACAGGCCTCCGCGATCGCCGCGGGCGATCTCACCCAGACCGTGACGCCCGCCTCGGACGACGACACGCTCGGCACGGCCTTCGTCCAGATGACCGACAGCCTCAACGCCGTCATCGGCGGGATGAGCGAGCAGGCCCAGGCCCTCTCGGGCGCGTCGCATCAACTGGCAGCCTCGGCCGAGGAAACCGGCCGGGCCACCAACCAGATCGCGGCCACCATGCAGCAATTGGCGCGTGGCGCGACCGATCAGGCGGATGGAGTTGCCCGCACGGCCAGCACGGTCGAGGAAGTCAAACGCGCGATCGAAGGCGTCGCGCAGGGCGCTCAGTCTCAGGCCGCCTCGGTCAATCAAACCTCGATTGCGATCGGCCAGTTGTCGCGGGTCGTGGGCGACATCCGCCAGGGCGCCGAGGTGCAGGCAGCCGGTCTGCACCGGGCGGCAGCTGCCCAGGCGACGCTAGGTCAGGCAGTGGGCCAGATGAGCCAGGCCGCCGACCAGGTGGCCCGCGAGACAACCGTCGCGGCGGAAGCGGCCGCGAGCGGGGGCGCGATCGTGGCCCAAACCGTCGCAGCCATGCAGCAGGTGCGCGGAGCGACCGAGCAGCTGTCGAACCGGGTGCGCGAGCTGGGTCGGTACTCCACCCAGATCGGCAGCATCGTCGAGACCATCGACGGCATCGCCGCGCAAACCAACCTGCTGGCCTTGAATGCCGCGATCGAAGCGGCGCGGGCGGGCGAGCACGGCAAGGGCTTCGCCGTGGTCGCGGACGAGGTCCGCAAACTTGCCGAAAAATCGGCGGCCGCCACCAAGGAGATCGCCGAGATGGTCCGTTCGGTGCAACGCGGGTCCACCGAGGCGGTGGATGCGATGCGCCAGACCGGCGATGACGTCATGGCCGCCGTACAGTTGGCCGACCAGTCTGGCGTGGCGTTCAAGCACATCACGACCGGGGCGCAGTCGGCCGCGGAACGGGTGGCGAGCATCCATGCCGCGTTGGAGGCGATGCGCGCCGCGACCGAGGATCTGACCCACGTGGTCGCCGAAGTGACGGCCATCGCCGACGCCAACCAGGGCGCCAGTCAGGCCATGGCGCAGCTCAATGCGGAGGTAGCGACCAACGTCGAAAACGTCAGCGCCGTGATCGAAGAGAACACGGCCGCGACCGAGCAGATGGCCGCCAGTGCCACCGAAGTGACCGACTCGATCCAGACCATCGCGAGCGTGAGTGAGGAAAACAGCGCCGCAGTGGAAGAGGTCTCGGCCAGCGCCGAGGAGATCAGCGCCCAGGTAGAGGAAGTGGCGGCGTCCGCCCAATCCATGACCGACATGGCCCGGGCCCTGCAGCAGGCGGTCTCCCAGTTCAAGCTCGCCCAAGAATCCCGGCGCAGCGCTGACGACGCGCAGACCGTGTCGGTTTCGGTCAATCGCGAACGCAAGTACGCGCCTCAGCCGGCACGCTGATGGGATGGGCGCTGCACGCCCTGCCGCACGGACCGGTCCGTGCGGCAGGGCGGCAGGGAGGCAGAGAGCAGAATGAAGATCCTGGTGGTGGATGACGACGGCGACCTGCGCGATTTCTTGGCCACGGAGATCCAGGCTGCCGGCCATGAGGTCGAGCGCGCCGCGAACGGCGTGGAAGCCGTCCTCCAGGTCCTCGATCACGGACCCGACGCCGTGGTCATGGACATCCGGATGCCGAAGCTGGACGGCGTCGAGGCGCTGCGCATCCTGAAGCATCTGGAACCCGCTTTGCCCGTGATCATGCTGACGGGCCAGGCGGGCCGCGGCGATATGCTCCAGGTATCCCAACTCGGTGCTTTGACCTGTCTCCTTAAGCCCATTCAAGTCGATCGGCTGCTGGAGATACTCGATATCACGCTACGCCAGACAGTTCAAACGAAGCAGAAACGATAAACACGATGAACTCCCTCTCACAGCTCATGACTGAGCTCAACAGGCTGGATCAAGCCCTGAACCAGGAACTCGCCAACTTGAGCGGACATCACACAGTCCTTCAAACGGGCCTACGCGACGTTGCTCTCATCTCCCCGGTCTCCTTGAAGCTTGAGGCAGACGTCCGCAAACTAGCCCAGCGGGTTGCGGACTTGCAGATCCTGATCACGGCATTGATGATGCGCAGCCGACAATTGGAGGCCGGGCCCCTCACGACTTGGACCGCACCCGGGCCGGCCGGCTCGCTGAACTAGCCCGGCAGACGCGATGCCGTGGCCAGATCCGGTCAGGCGATGGCCTGATGGGGTCTGCCGTGGCCCAACGTGGCATTCAGTTGCGCGGCCAATCGGATCAAAGACTCGCGGATCACGGCGCGCACATCCGGGGTCGCAGGATCAAGCACGGCCCGCCACAGACCGCCCAGCGTCCGGGTCAGCCGCTCTTCCACCACACCCCACAGGCCGTGATGGGGCAAGGCACGACCCCGCCAAACAGTGCGGCTGAGCTCGCGCGAGAAACGGTTGCCGTGGAGGCTCAGGTCACTCAGCACGTCGAGGCGAGCCGGTAATTGGCCACGCAGGCTACCCAGCTTGCGCTGGATCGTGGGTCCGGAGAGGCCGCGAACGAGGTCCACCGCCACCTGCTCCTCCAGGCTCCGGCGCCAGATGACCAGGCTGGTCCCGCCGGTGTAGGGAACGCCCGGACACGCCGCGATCCCCAGATCGTCCAGGGCGGTTGAGCCTAACGCCGCCACTTTGTCGACGATCCAGGGGCCGCTCTGGATCATGGCCGCCTGGCGATCCAGAAAGACGTGATCCGCTTCGCCTTCCGGCAGGCCGGCGCGGCACCGTTCAGCCAGGCTGGACCTGGCCAGGCCGAGATACAGCCGGAAAAAACGCTCAATCGCCTCAAGAGCTTCGGGCTGGTCAAACAAGACGCAGTCCCCACTAGAGCTCATCAACTCTCCGCCCAGGCTCCACAACCAGGTGGCGACGCAATGCAGGGTGTTGAGCGACACGGACGTCGGTCCCACCACGGCGATCTGCCCGCAGGCCGTTAGCGCCGCCACCGTGCGCTCAATTTGGTCATAAGAGGCGAAGGCGGCGTCCTCCCGGATCCCGGCCCTCTCGAGCGCGGGCCGCCAATAGAACCAGGTCCGGGTGTCGATCTGCCAGGGCAACGCCCAGAGCGACTGACCGATCCGGCCCGTCTCCCAGGCGGTTGCCAGGTAAGTCTCGGACCTCCCAAACAGGTGGCTTTCAGCCTCGGTAAAGGGTCGCAGGGCCTGCATGCCACACAGCGGCGCGACCCAGGTGGTGCCAACCAGGGAGACATCGGGGCTGTCGTGGTGAATGGCGTAGTCCAGGATCTCGGACCAGGCCGTCTCCCACTCCAAGACGATCAGGTCGACCGCAAGGTGTGAGCGCGTCCCGAACTCGCTCAGCACCTCGCGGAGCAAGGCGAGTTCCGAATCGGTCGAACGCATCGTGGAGAGTCTCAAGGTCGTCATGCCGGGAACCTCAAGGCGACCGATGGGGTTGCCCCGGTCATTGTAGTCTCGTTGGGGCTATCGAGCCTGCTGGTTCACGATGATCGACATCGGTTATGCAAACCACAACAGATGCCTATGTCTATGTGTGGGTATATTCCGAAGTCTCAAGGCGGGCCAGAAGAGGCGCAGCAGATTGTGAGCGAGGCCCCAGGTGCGCGGGCGGTTCCTTCCCAGCATCGCAAAGATGCGTGATCGTTCATCCGAGGCGGCGGTGGAGCTGGCGTCGGGCGATCTTTGAGTTCGGTGAGGGATGAACGCGCCCGCTGTGTGATCGGGACACCCGGAGTCCGACCCGAACATTGGGTTGAACGCGAACGACAAGCGGACGCCGCCCGGCGTCCGCTTGTCGTTTGAATTGTTTCAACAACCGGTGGCGCCTACGGGCCCCAGTACGTGCTGTTCCAATTCACGCTGTTCCAGTTCACGCTGTTCCAATTGACGGAGTTCCAATTCACGGAATTCCAGTTCACGGAGTTCCAATTGACGCTGGTCCAGGTGACCGGCTGGGCGCCCGACCACAACAGCTGACTGGCGCGCTTCCCGCCGTTGGCCGACTGGCTGCTGACCCCGGTGACGGCAGCGTAGACATCCAGGTAACCGGACCCGGCCCGCGTGGACAGGTAACCGGGCCAGGTTTTGTTGGCTGTCGCCATCAGTCGATACTTGACCTGGTCGGGGGAGAGCGTGGGCTCATCCTGTAGGAGTAGGGCCACGGCGCCCGTCACCATCGGGGCGGCCATCGACGTGCCCGACATCCTGAAGTAGTAGTCCTGGCTGCCCGAGAAGGCAAAGACTTTGTGGTCGGAGTGCTGGACGGCGATCCGGGCATCCGGTTTGGCCAGGACGCTGATGATGTTCTTGCCGGGGGCGACCAGGTCGGGCTTGACGGCGCCCGTCTCGTCCGTGCCGTAGGCCGAGAACGAGGCCAGGACGTCGTCGCTGAGCGCGGCCGTGCCTTTGTCGTCGACGGCGCCGACCGTGATGACGAAGGGGTCATTGGCCGGTGGGAACAGCGTGGCCGTGCCGTTGTTGCCGGCCGAAACGACCACGACGATGCCGTTGAACCAGAGGATCTCGACGGCCGCGCAGAGCGGGCTGGTCTGGTACGACTCGGCCACGGCGCTGTTGAGCGAGAGGTTGACGACGCGGATGTTGTGCTGCGCCTTGTTCTGCAGCACCCATTGCAGGCCTTCGATGACATCTGTCATCGTCCCGGCCCCGTTCTGGTCGCTGACGTCGACGCTGACCATCCGCGTCAGGGGCGCGACGCCGATATAGCGCCCGCCGGATTTATTGCCGTTGCCGCCGATGATGCCCGCGATGTGCGTGCCATGCCCGTACCAATCCTTGTTTTCGTCGGAGCCGGCCGCGAAGTGCGCGTCGGAGACGATCCGCAGGTCGCCGTTGCCGCCGGCGGTCATCTTGAAGTCGTTCAGGTCGGCGATGCCGCTGTCGACCACGGCGACCGTGACCGAGCTGCCCTGATAGCCCTGCGCCCAGAGCTTATCGGCGCGGATGGCTCGGTTGTAGGCGTTCGCCAGCGCCGAGGTGACGACGGCCCCGTCGGGGCCGCCGCTGGTTTGCACGGGGGCGTCGAGCGAAATCGCGCGCACACCCGGCGTTTGGGCCAGGGCGGCCACGCGAGCTGCCGGGAGCGTGACCGCGAAACCCTGGATGATGCCCAGTTGGGCGGTGACCACGCCGCCCAGTGCGATCGCCCGTGCCTGGGCCGCAGCCGTCTGGCCCGGCGCCTGGACGATCACATCGATCAGCGCTTCGTCATCTTCCTGGGCGAGTCGCACCAGTAGCGGTTGAACGGCCGCCGACGGAGCCGACCGCTCGGGCACCACCGGACCAAGCAGGCTGAACAGGACCAGGCCCGTTAGCCACCAACGCCAGATACGCTTCACCATTATTGTTTCCCTCTGCACCATCACTCGGTGTTCCCGGTGGCACGGCCTGGAGTTCGTCGCTCCACTCCGAAGAATGATTGAGTGCCAACCTCAGAATAACCTACGCGCGCCAGCCGCCGATAAGCCTTGGTGTGGGATGGTTGAAGCCTGGCAACCGTTCATCGTTGTTGTTCTATAGTTCTTTAGTTCATTCGCCCAGTCCTCAAGCAAAATGCCGGAACGAATGGATAGGCCCGAAAAGGGATAGGCCTTGACGTGGGTGAGTTATCGGATTCTCGAGGCGAGCCTGATTGCCCCAGAATTCCGACGGTCTGGTAGGCGGGGGAGGTTCAGTCCCGGTTGCGTTGTCATAACGCCTAGCGTGCAATATTCTCCGTTTCGTGAGGTGACCCCTTGAAGGGTTGACGATCACTCGCCCCATGAGCCTAATGACGAGTATCAAGCGTCCACTGGCGTTTGCGGTGCCGTGTGAGTAGCGCTTACCCCCAATCCATATTGCGCTTCGTCGGCCTGCCAATGCAAGCCCCTCCATCATTCACCTATCGTGATCAACATCACCACAAGGCTACTCCAGATCGGGGCGATTGAACCTCGGGCGGAAAAACGTTGACAGGATTGTGACAGGGAGCGAGATTGGGCGAGACGGCTTTGACTCGCGGCGATGCATGCAATCGATTGCATAGGTCGCATCGGCCCTGTGGCCGGGCGCTAACCCAGCTGCCAGAGCCCGGCAGCACACGAAGTAGTGGACTCCTATAATGCCGCATGCCCCTCAAGCGTCTCACCGACCACGAGCGACGGTCCCTTTCGGCCATTCTCAGCGACCCGGACGAACCCATCCTCCGACGGTACTTCGTCCTTCGACGCAAAGACGACCGCCTCATCCGCCAGGCACGGGGACCGCACAACAAGCTTGGGCTGGCCCTTCGCAATCAACGCAAAGGCCATTCCGGCAGCGCGGCCAGGTCTTGAGCCATTTGCTCAAACAGCACGATCTGGGCGCCCTCCTGCTGGGCGGCCGCGCGCACACTTGGCGTGATCCCGCGCCGGGCAAACAGAATCAGGTGGCGGGTCCAGACCGGCGCCGGCTTGCCCGGACGCCGATCCGGCGAAACCTCTTGCAGGCGGCGCACGACCGGGTCGGCCTGTTCGACCAGCTTCTTCCACTCAGCCAGGTTGAAATCATCCGTGTGCCATTTGGCTTCGCCGATCAGCACCTGGTGCTCGCGCCAGTTGACGGCGACGACGTCGGCCTGATGCTGCGGTCCCCAATCGCTTGAAATGAACTCGGGCGCGAACGGCAGGCCGTCGTTGCGCGCCTGCACGAGCGTCCAGGCCCGAGCCAGATCCTCGAAGGTCGTGCCGATGAAGCTACGCATCTGTTCCCGGAAGGCGCGCTCCACGCTCGTGAACAGGCCCTGGGCGATGCGCGTCCGCTCGGGTTGGATGAAGCGGTAATAGAAGCGCAGGAAGGGGTCCAGCAGGTGATAATGGCCGTGCCGGGCGATCTTCTGCTGGGCGAGCGGGACGCTGGCCCGGATGCGGCGCTCGACAAGGCGCACGTCCTGGAGCTTGTCGAGGACCTGGGCCGAACGCTGAGAGTTGAGGCCGGCCGCCAGCGCGATCGACTCGGCGTCGTGATGGCCCGAGCCCACCGCGTCCAGGACGCTTTCATAGTCGGGCGAGTCGCGCCGCAGGACATCGCCGACCAGCACGTTGCGTTCGTTGCGGAACGGCGAGTCCTCCGACACAAAGATCTCGTGGATGTTGCGGATCAGGTCTTCACCGTCGTCCCAGACACGCAGATAGTCCGGGATGCCGCCGACGATGCCCCAGACCGCCAGGCGCTTCTCGAGCGTGTAGCGCGGGGCGAAGGGCTCGATGTCGGTGAAGGGCAGGGGGCGGACGTAGAGTTTGCCGCGCAGCCGGCCGAAGAGCGGCGCGTCCGATTCGAGCAGCTTCTCCATGGCCGAGATATGCGAGCCGGTCAGGAAGAGATGCAGGCGTGTGTTCTGAAAGAGCTGGTCCCAGGCGGTCTTGAGATAGGAGGGCAGGGCGTCGTCGGCCTCCACCGCCCACGGGAACTCGTCGAAGATCCAGATCGTCTCCTGATCGCCCAGCTGCTGGCGCATGTGGCGGAACAGGTCTTCCCAATGGTCGAAGCGCGGCGAGGACGCGCCCTCGTCACTATACCGCCAGCGCCAGAACTCGCGCGCGAGCGAGGTCCGCACGTTGTCGACCGTCGAGCGCGGGCTTTCCCAGTAGAAGACCGGCAGCCCGGTCGTGCTGGCCCACTGCTGCAGCAGCCGGGTCTTGCCTACGCGGCGGCGCCCATAGACCAGCACCAGGGTCGCGTCGTGATTGCGGGTGAGCCGTTCGAGGGCGCTCAGCTCAGGTTCTCGCCCGATTAATTTGTCAGTCTTCATGGCCCTTTCCGGGGTGCACACCTGGGTACAATAACATTTTGGGAAGTAATTCCGATGATATTACAAACCACGCGGTGCCGCAAGGGAAGGGAGTTCTCCAGCTGCCAGGTGATTGCATTGCGGTTTCGCGCACATGCCCTACAATCCCCGACATGCCGACTTTCCATCGAGATAAGCCACCGAGTCGGGCCAAATGGGATCAGTTGCTCGGTCGAGCCTTGATCCTCACCTCCGAGGGCACGCACAAGTACGAGCGCCGCTTCGGCGTGCCGCTGAGCCGGATCCTGCTCGCCGGCTGGCTGCGCAAAGGGCACCTGAGGCGGGCGGGGGGCTCGACCCCCGGAAAACCCTCGGTCGTCTACGAGGCGGACCTAGCCTACTGCGCCGAAGTCCACGCCTGGCGCCTGGCGGTCGGGATTCCCAGGACCGTGCCGCTCCTGGCCCGGGACGGCTCCCCGGGTGAACCGGCCCACAAAACCCCGGCCGAGGTCGCCGCGGACTACCGCAAACGCAAGGCCAAAGGCATCAGCCTCCGCCCCCGGCGCCCCAAGAAGGGCAAGCGGGCAGCGGCGAAGCCCTCGATTCAACGACGCAAAAAGCCCTGAATTTTAGGGCTTTTTCGTTCCACTGGCCGCTCTCAATCAGGGAGCGTCATATCTTGCAAACGCCATACGCCGTCCATGGGGACTTCACAGCCCTGATCCTGGACGTTCCATTCTGGGTTCCGGGCAAACGGGGATTTGTCCAGGAATCGTCATATCTTGAATACGCGACCGTCAGGGCCGATTCTTTAGGTTGCGCGCAAAACGAATCGTGGTAGATTCGGGGTCCGCCCGATCTTTATGCCGGCTTAACGTGGGGTTCCTGGCCCTGCAAATCGAGGTTTTTGGACCGGGCAACGGGTATTAAACAAATGAGGGCCGCTGCGCTGATGACGCAACGGCCCCACAAGACGAAGGGCGCCTTGCCGGGCAACATCCCTTCTAGCCTTCAGATTCTATTCGGCATCCCCCCGAAAAGCAATCGGCTAGTTTTGGGCCCCCGCCGGCGCGTTTCTTCCGCAGGATCCAGCGGAATCGCGATGGCCAACGAACCGACTCGGTCTGGGCTTTCCTCCCGCACAACCTGCCTCGTGGACACCAGGCTCCTCTTGAGCCTGTTTCAACCTGTCTCGCCGCGGCCAGCGCCTCGCGCGCACGGCCCTTTGACCCTCACCCAGGAGCTCGCCATGATCTGACGCCTCGCGCCCGGCTCGCGAACGGGAGCCGATCTCACCACGGGCGTTAAAGCGAAACGGGCCCGAAGGCCCGCCGCACGGAAACAGTCGCTTTCGCTCCCACATCATCTCCGATCGCGGTGCGCCAACATCGTGATCGAGGCAGGCGGTTGAAGGGTTTCAGCCGACCTCAGCGGGAGCTTTGCTGTACGGCAAAGTATAGCCGCGAAAGAAGCCCTGTCAACCGGGTCCCTGAGGATTCGCCGAAGCCTCAAACCGCCTGGATAGGTTCGTATTGCCTGGCCGCGGCCAGGTCCTGCGAGCCCGATCGAGGCGGACCATGACCCTCGCGACCTCCATCCCGAACACGCCGACCTTTGCGCCTTCCCGCAAGGTCGATGCCGCCGAAGCTCAACGCCGGGCCGAGGCCCTGGAGCTGGCTGAGCATTGGCTTACGCTCGGCGCGCATCTCGTGCCGCTACGGCCGCACAGCAAGGCCCTCCTGGGGGGGTACGGGCTCAAGGGCCGCCAGCTCACGACCCTCAACCAGACGGCCTACCACCTGCGCGCCGGCGCCAACCTGGGCCTCATCCTCGGCGGCCCGGGCCGCTATGCCTGCCTCGACTTCGAGGACACCGTGCTCTATAAGCAGTGGCGCACAACCCTGGGCCGTGAGGTCCACACCTGGACCGAGCGCACGGCCCGTGGCGTGCACGTCTTTTTCCAGGCCACAGGCCCTGAGGCGCTGCAACACTGCGCGGCACCGCACCAGGCCGACTTCCTCACCGCCGGCGTCGTCACCCTTGCACCCTCGATCCACCCGAGCGGCGCCCGCTACGCCGTGCTCGAGAGCCACCCGATCGCGCCCATGACCCTGGCCGAGCAGCAAGTCCTGGTGCCCTTCACCCGACGCGTAATCGTCAGGACTCAGACCGTGCTTAAAGGGGAGGGAGAACGGGCTCCCCTTCCGACAGCGCGCCTGAACGTCCAGGAGATGGCGAGAGAGATCCGACGCCGTCGTCGGGTCTCGGACGAGGCCTCGCGACTGGGCATCGAAGAGCTCAAGGTCCGGGGTGGGGGCCTCGACAAGTGGAAGGCGCGCTGTCCGTTTCATGCCGGCGACGATCCCGACTCCATGTGGCTCGACGACGCCACCGGGCTGTGGGGCTGCGCGTCCACGAACTGTCGCGCGCAGCAGGAACGCAGCGCCCATGACGTGATCACGCTGCGCGCCTGGGCGGACGGCGTGCCGCTCGGTCGCGCGATCGCGTCGCTGGCCCACGAACTGGGTCTGACCCGCTGAGGCCGCGAGCCTCGAGCGCATAGCCGTCCCTATCGCCATGGCGATCGTGCGGGTCGATCCCGAGCTGGCTGCCGCCGTGCTCCGTCTTGAAGACGCGAGCCGGACCGCCGCGCCCGTGCAGGGCTACGTGGTCTGGCTGATCGCGCGTTCCCTGGACGGGCAGGGCGCCGGCCGGGTGCCGCGCAATCTCCTGCGCACCGCCTGCGTCTCGTCCGGGATCAACCGGCGGCGTTTCGCGCGCTGGCTGGCAGCCGCCTACACGCAGGGTTTCCTGCGCGGGCGCGCCGGCGCGCACGTGCGCTATCGCTCCCTGCGCGAGGTCTGTCTGCAGCTGCAGCTCACATCGCTCGACGGTTCTCCCGTCGACGTCCGCGTCCACGCTAGCTCGCTCCGCCGGGTGCGGGCCGCGCTGCTCGGCGCCTGGCTGGCGGGCATGGGCCTGGACGAGAAGACGCCGATCAACCAGGCCGCCATCCGTGCGGCCACCGCGATCGCGCCGCGTACCCAGAGCGAATACACACGCCTGGTCGACTGCGCCACCGTCGTCGTGCCCAACGTCGGCATCGACGTCGAAGTCGTGTTCAATCCCGAGGAGGCCGAGCTGTGGCTCAACGCCCAGCGTGGCCCCCGCGGGTCTCTGCCCGGGCCGTTCATCGTCCGGGCCCTGGGCGGCAATGGCCAGGTCATTCACCCGGCCTATCACCTCCCGAATAGCTACAGCACCCTGACTCCCAGAGCGCCGCGAGGACAGAGGCGCCGCATTCATCGTCTGCTGAGTGGTCACCCCCTGATGCGCCAGTCGGGGCTTTGCGTGGACATCCAGCGACGCTATGCGGGCGACTCGCTCTCGGCCGATCAGGATCTCGACCACTGGTCCGAGCGCGACATCACGCGCAATCCCGCCACCCTCCGTCTGCACGTCTACAACGGCCGCACCCGGCGCTCCGGGGTGGGGCACTGGGTCACACGCTCCGCCGCGGCCGCCAGGGGCAGCGGTTGGCGTCAGCGCCTGCAAGGCGCGCTGGCTGCCAAACGCATCCTGGCCGACATCGCGCGCGGCGCCGGCGCGCCCGGAGACGAGCAGCTGCCGGGAAGGCGGGAGACAGGTCGGGCCCGAGCGGGCAGGGGGCATTGCGTATAGCCATACGGAGGCGCGTCCTTCTTTCCCTTTAAGTTTAGATGGGGTGAGGAGGAGTCTGGGAGTGGCTTAGGTTACAAGCAGATAATGGCTATGCGCAGAGGTAAAGCGCATGGGCCTGGTCAAGGATTCTCTGGCGTCACGGCACACCCTATCCAGCGGATGGAAGCCATCCTCAGAACCGTGTCTGCCTGTCCCAGCGCCATCCATCGGCACGCCTTCCTCTGCGGAGTGCGCTACGGCATTCGCTGTTAAACCCTTTTGCGTAAATTGCGGATCGACCCCAACCAGGCGTGGCAACCCGTCAGCGTCCGTGTGTCTGAAGGCCTGCCACCAATCGGTCTTCAATGTCGGAGAGCGTGACCAACTGAACGCCCAGCGTCGCGGCGAGACGCGTCAACGCCGGCGTGAAGCCCTTGCGCGCAAAGAGCACGTAGTCGGTGCGCCACCCCTGGGCGACCTGGGGCATCCGCTGGCTGCGGGCGATCAAATCCGTAAGGATCTTCTCGGCCACCGGCTTGTCACCCCACTTGGCCTCACCGATCAACAGCCGCTTGGCTCGCCGACTGGCCGCCACAAGATCGAGCTCGACCGGCTGATCCGTTTGCGCCCAATAGGAGCCCGTCGTTTCCGGCAGGAAGCCGATCCGGTCCGCTTCAGCGGATTCAATGACCCATTCGCGACAGAGTTCCTCAAACACGTATTTGCCGATAAAGGCCCGGAGATCTTCGCGGATGGTCTGGACGGCGCGACTCGCGCGGCCGCGTTCCAGATCGGACAGATGCGGCTCTACGAAACGAAAGTAGAACCGGAGAAACGGATCCTGAATGTGATACCGAATCCCGCGTCGCCGATCGGCGGGACCGGCCAGGACCGGCACGCGACCGGCCACTAACCGCAGGGCCTCCATGTTCTTCACGTAGTAACCGACGTGATTCGGCGCGATCATGGCCTCGCGGGCGATATCGGCCCAGGCATGCGCCCCGCGGGCAATGGCCTGCAGGATGGAGACGTAGACGGGGGTGTCCTGCACCTGCTCGTGCAGGAGCAAGAGGGGATCGTTGAGGTACAGGCTACCGGGCACCAGGGCATAGTCCCGCAGCGCTTCGACAAAGCTCTTGCCGCGCGCCAACAAGGCCAGGTAGGCGGGGACGCCACCGGTGACGGCATAGGCCGCCACGCGCTCATCCGAGTTCCAGTCCGGAAAGATCTCGACAAAGGTGCCATAGGGCAGGGGATGGAGTTGGAGCACAAAGCTGGCTCGTCCGTACAGGGGCGCGTTGGCGGCGAGGACGTGGCGCTCCATCAGTCCGATACTGCTCCCGGTCAAGACCAGGCGCAGCGGGCCGACCTTGCTGAGGCGTCGATCCCAGGCCACCTGAAGCACGCTCGCCACGGGAGGGTAGGCGGCAATCAGGTAGGTGAATTCGTCCAAGACGACGATAAAGGGAGCCGGACTCGCCTCCGCAATGTCGCCGAGTCGATCGAGCGCCGCCTCCCAACTCGGGAAGGTGAAGCTCTCGGGGATCGGGGCCGTAAAGCGTCGGTCGCTGCGCAAGATGGCTTGCGAGAAATCGCGCAGCAAGACAGCCGCGCCCTTGGTGGTCGCCGTCCAATAGAGCGCTTCGCGCAGGCCGTGGCTCAGCCACTGCTCGAGCAAGGCCGTCTTGCCCACGCGTCGACGGCCATACAAGATGGCGAGCCCGGCCTGCGGCGCGCTGAGGAAGCGATCCAGGGCCTGGAGTTCGATCTGACGGCCGACGAAACGGGCCATATGCACACCTTTCTAAATAGGACATCCTATATAGCTCAGCCTATTATAGCCAGAGGGACGGCGGCAGTCAAGCCGGGGCGATCCAGAGGCGCGTCCTTCTTTCCCTTTAAGTTCAGATGGGGTGAGGAGGAGTCTTGGAATGGCTTAGGTTACAAGCAGATGTTGGCTATGCGCAGAGATAGAGCGCATGGGCCCGGTCAGGGATTCTCTGAGCCACAAAGGTGTTGCCGTTGATCAAGCGTTTCTGTTGGAGGCTGTTAGAGGTACCCAAAGAGCGACAAACTATGTATATTGTATATTTGTGATATAATGAATAGTAGTGGGCTATCTTGCTTCTGCAAGGCGCAATCCAATGAATCAAAATCTTGCATCAAATCTGACGTATTTCCGGCAAATGCACGAGCTCTCACAGAAAGACGTCGCGGAGAAGGCTGGCCTGTCTTTGCCAGGCTATCGCGCGCTGGAAACGGGTCGGTCTACGCCGCGATCGGCCACTCTGGCGCGATTGGCGAAGGTGTATTCCATTCAGGCTACCGACCTTTTGGCGCACCGCACGTCCCTCACTTCAGTGCGTTTTCGCTCCAAAGGGGTGGTGAGGCGTCGTGAACAGATTCTTTTCAAGACCCAGAAGTGGCTCGAAGCTTTCCACGCACTCGAGGAAGCTGTTGGGGACCGATCCATCTCGAAGGTCAATAGCCTCCAAGACATTGCTCAGAGCTATCGCAAACGTCCTGAGGAGGCCGCGCGCCATATCCGCGCGAGTCTAGGTCTTGGACAAGATGAGACGATCAGAGACGTCGCTGGTTTAGTGGAACATGCCGGCGTCAAAGTGTTTCAGTGCCCGCTTGATTCCACGATGTTCTTCGGTCTGGCTGTCGGTGTCGAGGGTGGGGGACCAGCCATTGTTGTCAACACGAACACGAAGATCACCGTGGAGCGTTGGATCTTCACTGTGGCCCACGAGTTTGGGCATCTGCTCTTGCACTCCGATTCCTTCAAGGTAAGTGAGGTCGACGAAATCGAGGACCAAGAACGCGAAGCAGACGCTTTCGCTGGTTTATTCCTGATGCCCGACGGCGTTTTCTCGAAGGAATGGGACGGTTCTGAAGGCCTGCCTTTTCTGGATCGTGTTCTTAAAGTGAAACGCATCTTCCGAGTCAGTTATATGACCGTCCTCTACCGGCTTGTGAAAACGGGGCGCGCAGAGGCGTCGGCCTGGGATGACTTTCGTGCCAAGTACAAAGCACGCGTGGGCCAGAGCTTAGGGCCGGCCGACGAGCCCGGACCACTCGAAGCCGAGGGCTTTCGCCTCGGACAACCACCGATACGGCGTTCAGCCGAACCCGCTCAACTCGATGACGCCGACTTTGTTGAGGATCAGTTCGCGCGGCTCATCCGAAGGGCTTTCCTTGAGGAGAAGATCTCCTTAGGTCGAGCCGCGGAATTGCTCGATGTGCCGCTCGTCGAAATGCGGTCTCGCGCAGCGGAGTGGCAGGACTGAGATGGGCGGCAAGTCGCGGGGGACAAGTGGTCTGCTGCTCGATGCCAACGTCATCATTGACTTCCAGATGGCCGAATCACTTGATCTCTTTATCGATATTGGAAGATGCAGCGGGCCGCTCTGGGTCGTCGACCGGACCCTGGGTGAGGTCAATGGATTCTACCGACAGGATTGCAAGCGATTGAAGATTGGAGTGCATCGCGCGACGGTAGTCGAGCTCGAGCAGACCCTACCCATCCGAGGGGTCAGTCTGTCAGAGCCTGACGCGCTCAATTTTGTCGTGGCGAAGAACCACCAGATGACGTTAGTGACCAACGAGAATGTTCTTCGGACCCGATGTGGCAACGAGGGCATTCCCACCCTGCGAAGTCTCGCCCTACTGACCGCGCTCGTTGAGGCTGGTCGATTGACGCGTGCGCGTGCCTGGTCAATTGGCCGCGAAATCCGTCGTGTCAATCCGCATCAACTCCCCGAGGTGGTCATGGTGGAATTCGCGAACCACATCGGGGTACCTCTGGAATAGGTTTTCTTTGGGGGTTCACGTATGGCGATCAAACAAGTGGCGGCCCGAACGGAAGGCGATATGTATCAGGGCCTGTTTTTCTGGAAACACGCGGCTGCCTTGTTGCGGCCGCATACAAAAGTACAGCGGGTGGTCCTGGAACATGACCCGGCATCTGGAGCGGATGACGTCGCCGTCTTTTATGAGCCCCCAGGCATCGATGCGGGCGGCTGGAAATGCACGGCTGACTTCTATCAGATCAAATACCATGTGGACCGCCGCGATACCTACTCTTCCGAGACCTTGATTGCAACGCCCAAAAGTACCCGATCATCGATCCTCCAACGATTGAGCTCTGCCTACCAGAGCATGTCGGGCGAACATCCAGGCTTGCGCATCAATCTGGCATCGAATTGGACCTGGGCTGCGGACGATCCTCTGGCCAAGTCCTTGCGCGAGAATGATGGCTCACTTCCGGATGAATTCTTTGCCGGTTCATCGAAGAGCAGGTTGGGTCTCATTCGAGAAAAGTGGCGCCGTCACCTGGCGCTCCAGAAGTCCCAATTCCATGGGTTCTGCCAGGCGCTCCGCCTCCAGGTCAATCATTTCGGACGGAGGGACTTCCGAGAACTGGTACACCAGTCACTCGAGGTTTCCGGCCTCGTGATACCAGATAGAGCAGTGGTCTCCGACCAATACGACAGCCTGACCCAACAGCTCATCGTCAACGGCATCCACGATTTCGATCGTGAGACGTTCCAGTCGCTTTGCCAACAGGAAGGCCTGATGTGCCCGGCACGTATGCCCTCACCTGCCCGGCCGCCGGTGATCGCCATTCGGAGCTATATGCGCTTTGCCGAGCGTATTGAAGACGAAGCGCAGGAGTTCGTTTGCGTTTCTGAGCACTTTGAGGGTCGCCACCCCAGAGCTGGAAGCAGCTGGCGGGCTGCGGCCGACAAAACGGAAGCTTACTTCGCCGACCCGGAGCGACGGTCTCGACTTGTCAAACAAGAGACCCACATCCTCCTGGAGTGCCACAGTTCGCTGGCCTTTTTCGCTGGATACGAATTGAGCCGTAACTCGGGCTGCCAGGTCTATCCAATTCAGAAACCTGGTCGCACGCTCTGGAAGCCCTCGACACTACCCAGCACTCCCAGCACGCTTTGGTGCCGCGACGATGTGCCTCTGGCACCAGAAGCCGTGGATACAGCCGTAGCACTGTCCGTCTCTCACGACATTGCGGATCAAGTCCTCGCTTTCCTGGCTGGCCCAGACACGCCCAAAGTGCAAAGACTGGTGACCTATCAGCCAACGACAGGGGTCAGTGCTGCAAGCATCGTCGACGCCAATCACGCCGTTCAGCTGGCAACCAGCCTGGTCGGACTATGGCGCAGCTTGGTCAGGCCCAAGGCGCGAATCCATCTTTTTGCGAGCGCGCCAAACGGCTTTCTTTTCTTCCTGGGGCAATTCAGGCAAGCCCTTGGCCCTCTGGCCCTTTATGAGTTTGATCTGGACCAATCCCGGGCAAGCACCTACGAGGTCAGTCTTCTTCTCCCGCGCTAAGAAGACGGAACGGAGAAACCTATGCAACTCGAAGCGCAGTTTGACACCTTTCTACAAGACATTCGACTCACAACGGCTCAGCGGAAAGAACTGAAAGACGGCCACCAGCGTCTACGTGCGCGGCTGTTCGCTGACGCCGAACTGGCTCCTCGATTCGTCAACACCTTTCTGCAGGGGAGCTATCGGCGCCATACTGCGGTCAGGCCAAAGGGCGATAAACGCGCCGATGTCGACGTCGTCGTCGTCACCAAGTTGAGCGAAGACCAATTTACACCGCAAAAAGCGATGGACCTCTTCAGGCCGTTCCTCGATAGACACTACGAAGGCAAGTGGAGGCAGCAGGGACGATCGATCGGGATCGAAATGGCCGCGGTGGATTTTGACCTTGTGATCACATCCGCGCCTTCCGAGGCCGAGATCATGGAGTATCAGGCTGCATCCATCTCCACAGACGAGGACCTCGTTGAGGCGCTCGATTGGCGCCTCAACGACCTGTGGAAACCCATGTCGGAGCGATTTTCGGATCAATGGAAGTCGCACAACGATTTAGCCCTGAAAGCGGCGCCCGAGTGGAAGCTTCAGCCCTTGCGCATTCCTGATCTGGATGCCAGGAAGTGGACACCCACTCATCCTCTGGAGCAACATCGATGGACCCTGGATAAGAATCGGAACACAAATAAGCACTTCGTCAATGTCGTCAAAGCCCTGAAGTGGTGGCGCCTCGAGAGTTACCCGGACTGCAAACACCCAAAGGGTTTTCCTCTGGAACGCATCGTGGGGGATTGCTGCCCTAACGGGATTGACACTGTGGCCGAGGGCGTGGTGGCGACATTGGAAGAGATTGTCCGAAAATACCAGCCGCTCGTCATGTTGGGACAGAAGCCCATACTCATGGACTACGGCGTACCGGAACATGATGTTCTCAAGCGCCTGAGCTACGACCAATTTGAAGCGTTCTACAAGCAGAGCGCAGAAGCTGCGAACCTGGCCCGGCGCGCATTCGATGCCGATGAGCAAGGCGAAAGCCGAGATCTTTGGGCTCAACTCTTTGGGCCAAAGTTTCCGCCAATCACTACAGGGTCCAAGTCCAATCTCACCGGATTCTCACGACCGTCTGGTCCCGCCACACCCGGCACAGGCCGATTCGCCTAGGGGCACGATCGTCACCAACCATGGACTCGATGGAACCCCCTCGGGCTCTGAGGTCCGGGCTTAAGAGCGCTGGTGCCATAACCGGCGTGACGTTCTGCGGCCAACCGGTCTTGATCTCGACTGAGAAAAGATGGGTCCAAGGCGTCATCCTGGATGCCGGCGCCATCGACCCGCATAGCGAGCCCAGGGCGCCTCGGGTTTCGGCCTGGTACATCCTGATTGACTCGACCTATCCGTTGGGCTCAATCACGGTCGTTCCCGCAAAGAAGGACGGCCTCACGGCAACCTTTCCGCATCAAAGGCTCAATCGACCGGGCGACGACTCCAAACTCTGGCGCACCGGAGCCCTGTGTCTCGACACAGCCTTCCAGCAAGTTGGCGGCCGCCTGGTAAGCCAAGATCCGGTCGGCGATAAGGAAGGGCGCCTCAGGTGGCATCTGGAACGGGCCCTTGACTGGATCCGGGCCGCAGCAAGCATTCGTCTGGTGCTGCCGGGCGATCCGTTCGAGATCCCGGCGTATCCGGTTGCAGCAGCCTCAAGACTCGTGCACGAGGAGTCGACGCACAGTTTTTCCGTATGGCGGGAAAGGCGGCCGCCTTCATGGGGGCTGGTCTCCTTCTCCGGCGTGATCGGATTGGCGAACGCATTTCAAGCGCAGGCCTACTTTCGACCAGACTATCGACTCTTGCGGAGCGCTCCGAAATACGATCCGGTCATTCACAACCCGAGACTTCGCGACGAACGAACGGGATTTTGGTGGCTGTGGCCGGCTCCGATCGTCGTCGCTCCGTGGAAGGCACCCGAAACGTGGGGGGAACTTCGCGCCATCGGCAGACAGCAGGGAATCGATGTCGACCAGACTCTGCGACAGATTGCGCAACGCTCAAGAGAATCGGCGACGAGGTTTCTCCTCCTAGGCTATGCGATCCCCACCCATTACGGAGAGCCCCCGACCGAAATATTCTGGCAGGCGGTGGAACTCCCTCGGCTTTCCAAGTATTTGGAACCGCCTGACGGCTTCAGGTGCAATGATGCCGGCTATTGGGAGCGCGACCGGACCTCCCACTTCGGATCAAACGAGGAGATTCGCTACGTGGTCACTGAGAACTGGCATCCAGATCGCATGCAGGCGAGGGGTAGGTTCGCGCCTCACCTGCGGGATTGCCGAACCCTGATCATCGGCTGCGGCGCGCTTGGGGCCGCGATCGCTGACCTGCTTGTTCGGGGTGGAGTGAAGGACCTCGTCTTGATGGACCCCGAGGTATTGGGTCCGGAGAATCTTGTGCGACATCCGCTCTCTGGCTATGAGATTGGCAAATACAAGGCTTCCGCCCTGGCAGAGCGTCTGGCGACCGTGTCCCTGAACGCCTCGGTGACGGCCAAAGATACGGCCCTCCCGTTACCCAAGACGGAACTCGAAAAACAGTTGGATCCGTTCGACTTGATCCTGGACTGCACCGCGAGCCTAGAGGTCTTGTGGGCGCTCCAACAGGGTTCATGGAGTCGCCCACGTTACTTCATCTCCCTGTCAGTGGGTTACCGAGCGCGAAGACTCTTCCTGCTTGCGCACCGAGGGGGCAGCCTGCCTGGGCAAGCGTTGCTGCGCTGTCTTCAGCCGACGCTTGACGAAGAGCGCGCTCAATGGGAACTGGAGGGCGAGGTCTTACAGGGTGCTGGGTGTTGGTCGCCCGTCTTTCCAGCCCGCTTGGACGATATCCTCATGGCAGCGGCCGGCGCCACCAAACTCATTGAGGAGTTGGTCGAGACCCAATTGATTGGTTCTCGGATCATCATGATGGAGCAAACAGGCGAAGGGCTGTTTTCCGGGGTGCGTCGGATCGAACTCGACTGTCGAAACGCGGATGACATCTGATGGTCGGCTCAAAGCGCTGGATGACACGTGAACAACGGTTTGGCCTCATCGTCAGTGCAAGCGCCTGGTCAAATATGGTCAAGCTGTGCCACCGGTCTCCGGATCGCGAAACCGGTGGAGTGCTGGTGGGTCAATACACCGCCGATCAGCGGGTTGCCAAAGCGATCGAAGCGACGGCGCCGCCCGTCGACTCGGTTCAGGCGAGTACACAGTTCGTTCGCGGGGTGCACGGGTTGGCGGAAAAGCTGGCGCGCCACTGGGTGGAGGATCCCAAACTCCATTACCTTGGGGAATGGCATTACCATCCCGCTGGCGATCCGTCACCCAGTGGGATCGACTTGCTGCAGATGAGGAGTATTGCGAGCGATCCACGCTATGCGTGCAGCGAACCGGTCCTGCTCATCTTGGCTCGCTCCACATCAGGCGAACTCGTCGGAGGAGCCTTTGTCTTTCCCCGTGGCGAACAGCCTCTGAGCATGGAATCTCTGCCGGAATAAGCAGGCGCTCCGGAACCAAATACCGGTGCAGGCCATAGAAGAACCTAAAGTGACCCGGATACCTCAGCATGCGTCTGACTTGGTAGCACTGCTAGACTAACAGCAGACGGGGAAACACTTGGCGCAGTTAAGTACGAGGATGATCATGGCGACGGACGATTTGCACTCGACTCAGCCCACTCGCGATGAGTTTCTGAAAGAGTATGAACTCTGCCAGAATAGCGCACGCGCACTAGAAACTCAGATCTGGGGGACTGCCGGGGCCATGGCATTTGGTGCCCTTGGGTCGCTGATTGCAGTGGCCGGGCAAGACTCGCCCTGGCCCGCCGTGTTGAGCATTGGCTTCGTCGTTGTCAGCACGATATTCATCTGGCAGAGAATGGCACTGCGCTGGTGGAGTGTGCAGCACGCTTTCTTCCTGCGCATGCGGCACCTCGAAAGCCAGTTGGGTCTGTTTCAGACGCGCTATCTCGACTTTCTGGACAATCCTGACCATCTAGTCAACGCGTCGCTGGATCCAGTCTGGGCCGATGACATTCGAGCGCGATCCCGTAAGCGCGATGGCAATGAAAAAGCGCATGAACGATCAGGGGTCCGACAGGCCTTGAATTGTTTGCCACGGGTGGTCTTGCTTGGATGGGTCGGCTTACTCGTGTGGAGTGTCTGGGCGGCACTACAAGGAACAGCACACCCGTGATGGCCTTTCCTCAACCTGTTGGCGAGAGGTACACAACGACGCATGCGTGCCCAACACTCGAAACCGTCGCTTCCGCATAGCCGCTTATACCGGCAAGCTCAAGAAGGTAGTGCGCTCTTGAGAGGCAATCTTCTGAGCGAGACCGAGCCGTTTTCCAAGGCGGCCCGAGAATTGGCGGGTGGACCATTCGAGGTACGCCTGCAGACCTTGGCAGAAGTAATCAAGAATCAGAAGGTAGCACAAGACCTCTTGCGACGGCAGTGCGCGGGCATCTCACCCTACCTAGCCGTCCCCGTGCTTCTTCAAACGATGGCTGACTTCTACTACGGAAGCGACCACCGCGGAGAGCCCAAATGGCTAGGCACCGCCCTGAAAGTCGCGTTAGCCTATGTCTGGACGACGGTTCATCAACCGAGTGTGGTCGAGTCCAAGGCCCTCGATGCCATACAGGACATCGTGGCTTCAGCTCACATCGTCGAACAATTGGCGTATTTGTCCGATATCCAGGCAGTGTTCGGCGAGGGCCCAGTTGCGGTCACGCCCCATGGCATATATGCCCTTGATCCCCAACTGCGCCAATACGCCAAAGAGTACTCGGTGGCATTCGGTCGACGTGGTTTGCTCTTCCGCACCCTTGACCACTCGTACAAGGCCATCTTGGGACAGCCGAGCGAAGCCATGCACGCCATCGGAAGGGTCTTGAGTGGACAATCACCGCGCCAGCAGGATCTCTTCCGTGGCTCCCTATTTGCCAAGATCCCGGAAGACGCACCCCAAGCATTCTGGGTTTCGTTGTGGATGCGCCTTGGAATCTGTTACACGGCTCAGGAGGTGCGAGCCAGGGCTGTGGGCGCCAGCATGGGCATTTCAATCATGGAGAGCTTTCCCGTGCTTGGTCGTTATCCAATCGATCCCAAATTGGGACAACGGGCTTTGTCAGAGTCCTTTTGGCAGAAAACGTGGCATGCCAAGAGGTTGCTTGAAGGCCCGGCCAACATCGGCAGCATGTTTGTGGATCGTCCTGTAGTCCGGATAACCGGACAAAAAGATATGTTCGTGACATCCGGGATCCTGGTGTGGGACTCGATCAATTGGCTGGTCGAGAAATCGGTGATGCGCTATCCAGGCAGTCGGGAGACTCATCTGCCAGAAGAGGTCTTCCGTTCCTTCGTTTCTGAACCCTTCGAAAACGAGGTGTGCCGAACATTCCGTGAGCAGGGTTATCAAGCCGGCCCTGTCTCGGTAGATCAGGTTTGGCACACGGAAGGTCGCCCGATCCGTCTTGTCCACCCAAATGGAGACGCATTCCCGGGCGAGATTGATGTGTTCGCCTTTCACCCTCAACGCCAGGAAGCCGTTGTCATCGAATGCAAAGTGCTTCAGTTGCCGTTTTCGCGGAATCAAATGCGGAACGTGCTGTCGAAGATCAACGAACTCGACAGCGAAGGATTTCACGCCAAACTCAGCCGAAAGGTCTCGTGGATACAAGCCACTACAGCCTCAATGGGTTATGACATCAAGGGAGTAGAAGGTCTCATTGTCCTCGACCGCGCAACGCCCGGCATGATGCAGGGTCAGTTTCCGGTCATAAACCTGGATGCGTTGAACCACGCGCTCAGCGCGCAAGACCTGTCCGGCGAAGGCTCCATCCAATCGGCAGACTAGATCAGCATCATGAGATGGACCCAGGTGGTTTCGCAC
Source organism: Chthoniobacteraceae bacterium (assembly GCA_044226525.1). Taxonomy (GTDB): domain Bacteria; phylum Verrucomicrobiota; class Verrucomicrobiia; order Chthoniobacterales; family Chthoniobacteraceae; genus VFJQ01. Next base: position 143,791 of record JBGAGV010000005.1, read on the forward strand.
GTTAAGATGGGCGATTACCTCAAAGTATTTGGCCGCCACCCTGATCCACATCTCTGGCGCATAGTGGAGCGGGCCGTTCGAAAACCGTATTAGAGGAGGAGCGCGGTCGCTGACGAGAAGGGGCGGACTGAGAATTCGGACAATATCCCACGCTATGGGGTCGAAAAGCACCAGCACTGGCCGGGATTTGCCTGGTTCTCTCCAGGCGACCGATCAAGTTCATCCTTGCATGGAGTGGCCCAAGATTCCGACACTGTAGCATGACTACAGGGTCATGGCGGGCAGCGGCCCGGCCCGAGCACGGTGTAGGTGGCCGAGGGTGCCGGTGCGCCCCGATGCCTGAGCGTCGCGAAACATGTCCAGGGCAATGCGAGCTGTGATGTGGGCCTGGGTGCGGACACGGTAAACCGTCTTCTGCATCTTGCGGTGGCGTCGGTTGCCCCGTTCGACGGCGTTGGAAGTGGCCGCCAGCAACTTGTCGTCCAGGAAGGTGAGTGCCTTTTCGACATTGGCCGTGAAGAGTGTCTGGAGCGTCTTGCCAATGGCTTTGAAGCGGCGCACGCGTTGGCGTAGGCCAGCCAGCTTGGCGAGAGCCGTCTCGGTGCGGCAGCGCCGGTCGAACAACCGGTAGACTTCATCCATGATCTCGCGCAGGGTGCGCAACTGCGGCAGGCCGCTTGTAATGTGATTTAGGGTGGCCTGCTCGCCCTTGGTCAGACGGCGCTGGACAAATAGGTAGCGGTGGGTGAAGAGGTCACGCAGCTTCTGCTGCTGGCGGGCGTGCTGCTGGGCCAGTTTACGCAAGCGTTTGGACGGGCGGCCACGCGGCAGCTTGGGGAGTTGGGCCGTCAGTTGCTTGCGCACCTTGGCCACAGCGTGCAGCACGGCGTCGGTCAAGTGACGCAGGATGTGAAACTGGCAGATCTGATGGGGAATTGGGCCGAAAACAGAGGCAATCGCCGGCGGATAGCAGGATGCGCCATCAGTGGTGATGGCGCACCTTCAGGCCGCGCGCCGCCAGGGTGGCGCCAAAGCACTGAAAGAAAGCCAGCGCATCGGCCTGGGTCGCTTCGTGGTCAAGCACCTGGTAGGCTAGGCGCTTGAAGCTGTGCGTGTCTACGATCGACAGCACGCAGAACGGGCCATCGTAGAGTTCATCCGCTGCCAGATAGCCGGAGAAATCTTCCAGGGCCCAGTTCAGGTAGTCGCGCGCCAGGCGCTCAGTCGCCCTTTTCCCCCCCGGCTTCCACCCAGTTCTGGATGGTGGCGAAGGGGACAAACACCCGGTGGTCACGCCACAAGCGCCAGCTCGCCGCGCGGTACGGCAAACCGTCTTCCACCACCGTGCGGCTAGCGAGCGCCATCACCCGGTGGGTGTAGTGCCCGCCGGGCGGCGCCAGATCGGACGTATCGGCATTGAAGTACTTGCGGCAGGCCGAACAGTAATGTTGCGAATAGGTGAGCACAATCTCGCGCGGCCGGCCGGAGACCAGGTCGCCGACGTCGTGTAAGCGCCGCTGAAAGGTGCGATTGCGGTAAGCAGCGTGTCCGCAGCGCGGACAGAGCCGATGACGGTAGTTCCGGCTTTGCTGGATCAGCCGGGGTTTGGGCAGATCTTCAACCCGCTCGATCCCTTCGGTGGGATCCGGCCGATACTCGCCCGGCCCTAGTTTGGGCTTGAGTTTCGGGGTCTTGGTCATGCCGAGAGTCTAGCATCACCCGCGGCACCAACACCCTAACGCCCTGTAGCCATGCTACAGTGTCAAGATTCCGGCCATTTCGACTGGCAGTTTCGTCTTAGAGTGCAATCCAATCCGTTTTCTGTGTTCACCCCCATTGCCGCTGATCGGCCGTCCTGCAGCTGCTCGAGCGGAAGCTCGGCTGTGACGGTGTTGGACGACGCGAGAGGGCGGGCTCGCCAGCACTCAGGCAGGATCCTCCGGCCTCAGCGGGTCTGCCAGGCGCCCGAGGAATAGAACACCAGTATCCGCCCATCGCCCACGGACAGGATAAACCCCTGCTCGAAGTGCTGGACGGCTTGACCGCCTGCGGCCCCCTCACCACCGGTCGGATTGCCCAATTGCTGACGCCAACTGGCGTTCTGACACCACAGCGTTCCGAAGCCGAAGATCGGGCCGAGGCCGCCGGTCTGTTCCGCCTCGGGGCATGCGGGTCCGGCGGGTCCTCCGGGATCGGCCTGGCTCGCCCACGCCCCGGAGCCAAACAGCGCAAAGATCGTCGGCGGGCTGGGGCTCTTCTGCCAGATCAGAGTCCCACCCTGGAAAGGCTGATAGGTAAAGTCAGACGTCGTCGCCGAGGTCGCGCAGCCCAGGGCCGGGAGACTCCGGCTGAGGTCCCCGTAGTACTGCGGCGGCGCGCAGGTCGCCGTGGCGGGCAGGGGCGTCGATGAAGGCGCAGGGGAAGCGGTGGCAGCCGCGCCAGCCGTCGGTGCGATCGGCGTGTTCGCGAACGGCGTCTGAGTCGGGGGCGCCCCGACATCAGTCGGGATCAGGGAAGTCTCGGCCGTCTCAGGCGGGGATGTGGCCTGGAGCCCGGGTGTGGCCGTGGCCTCCAGCGCGACGAGCACCTCCGACGGCTGAGCCGTCGACCTCAGGTTTGGGTCCGGGCCAAAGCCACGCACGAGCATCAGCGCCGCCAGGACCCCCAACAGGCCTAGCCCGACCAGAGCGATGACGCTACCGACCAGCAGAGGAGCGCGCGAGAAGAGTTGCGGCGAAACCGCGGTGCCGGGTGGCCTGGCAGACGGGGACGGCGACAGCGGCGCGAGTGCCTCGACCAGAGCGCCTGCCGTTTGAAAACGGTCCTCCGGGGATTTGGCCAGTGCCTTGAGGATGACGCGCTCCAACGCTTCGGGAACCTGGGGATTGACGGTGCGGGGCAGGGGCAACGGGTCCTGGATGTGCTTGAAGATGACAGCCAGAGGCGTCTCCGCGTCAAACGGCGGCCGACCCGTGGCCATCTCGTAAAGCATCACGCCCAACGCATAGAGGTCGGATCGCGCGTCGACCGTTCCGCCTCGACCCTGCTCGGGCGACATGTAGATCGGGGTGCCGATGATGCCGCCGGTCGTCGTCAGGCGGGCCGTGGCCTCCACCATCTTGGCGATCCCAAAGTCGGTCAGCAGGCAATGGCCGCGTTCGTCCAGGAGCACATTGCTGGGTTTGATGTCCCGATGCACGACCCCCTGCGCGTGGGCGTAATCCAGGGCGTCGCCCAACTCGTGCAGGATGACCTGAATGCGCGGGAGGGGAAGTGGGCGACCTGTGAGCAAGTCTTTCAGCGTCCCGCCGCCCACGAGCGGCATCGTCAGGTAGGTGTAGCCATCGGATTCGCCGAAGTCATGCACCGGCAAGATATGGGGGTGCTGCAACCTTGCCACCAGCCGGGCTTCCTGCCGGAAGCGGGCCACAAACTGAGGATCTCGCGCAAATTGCTGGGGCAGTACCTTCAAGGCCACGTAGCGATCCATGGCTGGATGAAAGGCCTTGAAGACAGCCGCCATCCCACCTTCGCCCAGAGGCGCCACGATCTGGTAAGGACCGAGCTGTTTGCCTGACAGATCTTCCATAGTCGTCTCTTCAAGACGGGGGTCCGAAGCGGGTCGGTCCAACTCAGTCCGCCCGACCGCCTGTTCGCCACGTTCGGCCCGGAGTGTCGGGCTGACCGCTACTATTATGGCCCGAACGTCGCTGCCGGCCAATCGGACGCTGACAGAGGCGCGTCCTTCTTTCCCTTTAAGTTCAGATGGGGTGAGGAGGAGTCTGGGAGTGGCTTAGGTTACAAGCAGATAATGGCTATGCGCAGAGGTAAAGCGCATGGGCCTGGTCAAGGATTCTTCAATGCCAAGCAGCGCTGAGGTGTGAAGGGTCGTTGGTTTGGGCGTCGTGCTAGACTGAATTCAAGGATCGCTTTCCCTGTACTCGCTTGAGGCACTCATGGTCAACAAAGGTGAAGACTCGGGTAAGGAAGTTTCGCAGGACGTCCCTGCGCCAACTCAGGATACGCTACCTACCCGTGCTGAGCTCTTCAGGGAATATGAGCTCTGTCAGGCCAATGCTCGAAGCCTTGAGTCTCAATTGTGGCAGACCGCAGGAGTCATCGGTTTTGCGGCAATTGGAACCCTTGTTTCCGTTGCCGGTCAGTCGCTCCACTGGTTTGTTGTCTTGATCATTGGCTTCATTGTCGTCAGCGCAAGCTACATGTGGAGGGCGATGGCGAGACGTTGGTGGAGTGTTCAGCACGCGTTCTATATGCGTATGCGTCACATCGAAACCATACTCGGGTTGTACCAAACTAGATACGTCGATTTTCTTGACGATCCGGACCGTCTCGACTCCACCCCACTGAATGACACCTTTAAATCCGAGATCCGATCGCGCTCACGCAAAGACGACAAGGGAGGAGAGGCTCATGCGCGCACCGGGGTACGACGAACTCTAGAGCGCCTCCCCTATTTTGTCACGGCTGCCTGGATCGCGTATTTCGTTTGGATCAAAGTCTCAGCGTGTATTGTTCAGCCCTGACATCATCGCGGTCGCTCCTGGTTCCATTCAGGACATCGATGGTCTCACTTCACGCTGCATCGATGGGAAGGGTTTCCGAAATACTAGAACGGAAACGCGTCGGGCGCTGTCCCGCTGGGCTTCCGGTGTGGTTCATGTCTCGCCCAGCGGGGATCTTGGCAAGCCGGAAACAAACTGAGGCTGGATGACACGACTCGAACCCATTCAAAAGCCCTGCGGGCAGTGCGGCGCGCTCTGGCACGGCGTGGCCTTGCTCTCCACAATCGGCATGAGCGCCGACCTCGACACGCGTCCGCACGGCATGGCCCGCTCGACCCTGGACTATCAAGTTCAACGCTGTTTGGCCTGCGGCTACTGCGCGGCCGATCTGTCTCAGACGCCATCCTCGGCTGCGCGGCAACGCATGGGCAACCCGGACTACCTTGCGCAACTCAACGATCCAGCCTATCCGAGCTTGGCCAACGCCTTCCTGTGTCAGGCGCTCTTGCACCAGAGCGATGGCCAACCCGGCGCGACGCTCACGGTCCTTTTGAGCGCGGCCTGGGTCTGCGACGACGCGGAGGCCGGCGAGGCTGCCCGTCAATGCCGTGGTCGAGCCATTGAACTCCTCGGCCGGCCAGACTTGCCTGACTCCGAGTTCTTTCCGGAGCCTGCCGGCGACTTTGCCGGGCAGCGCGATCTCTTGCTCAGCGATCTCTTGCGGCGCGCGGAACGCTTCGCCGAGGGCCAGGACGTCGTCGCACAGGGGCTGGCCATCGCACAGAAGGCGCATATCCGTCGCCTCTTGCGATTCGAACAACACCTCATGGCGAATGGCGAAACCGGAGCGCGGCGTATCGCGGACGGCGCCGCATTCGAGGCCTAACCGAACAACGTGCCCGACAGAGTGGCAAGTATCTCAATCATGCAGCCATGCAGCCAAGGCCCAATCCATTCAGACCAGGCCCCTGGACACGACTGCGTCGATGTCCTGGATGCTGAAGAGCAGCATGCGCCATCATATTGTTGAGACCACGCCATGCCCCGTCGAAAAGTACCCAGGGACTATCGTGCGCTCGCCCGCTCGCGGGGTCTGATATGGCTCGGCACGGAGCCGCCCGGCACACAGCGGCTGACCACCTGGCGCTGTCGCAAGCACGGCCATGTCTTTGAACGCACCTACAACCGGATCCTGGCCATCCAGGGCTGCTCGATCTGTTCGGGCCGTGTGTCCAAGACGCCCGCCGACTACCACGCCCTGGCCCACGAGCGCGGCTTCAGGTGGCTCGGTCCCACGGTGGCGACGACGCGTGTGAACACGCGCTGGCGCTGTGCCCAGGGCCACACCTTCACAGCCCGCTACTCGACAATCCAGCAAGGGTCAGGCTGCCCACACTGCGGCCGGCGTGCGCCCAAGGATCGCGCGGACTATGAAACCCTCGCGCGCCGGCGCCGCCTGACCTGGCTCGGGCCGCTGCCAGCCACGATTCGCTTCAAGACTCGCTGGCGCTGCTCGAAAGGACATGGCTTTCCCGCGACCTACAACACGATCCAGCAGGGCCATGGCTGCCCGACCTGTGCCGGCAATCGTCCGCCGACGGCCGCCGACTATCGCCAGGCCGGCCGCGCGCAGGGCCTGACCTGGATCGGACCGCCTGGAGCGAATCGTCGCGCGCGTAGTCGCTGGCGCTGCCGGCATGGCCACATCTGGGAGACAGTGCTGGGCACCGTAGAGCGCGGGCATGGCTGCCCTTGGTGTCGCGTGACGGTGCGCAAGACCGAGACCGACTTCCGCGCACTCGCTCGGGAGCGCCGCCTGACCTGGCTGGGGAAACGCGCGGTGAAGACGAGCGAGAAGACCACCTGGCGCTGCTCCAAAGGCCATTTTTTCGACACCACTTACAGCATCTTGTTGCAGGGCTCGGGCTGCCCGACCTGCGCCGGCCACGGCCGCAAAACGCCGGCCGACTTCAGAGCCGTGGCGAAGAACCTCCGCCTGACCTGGCTCGGGCCAGAGGTTGAGTCCACCACTGAGAAGACGAGCTGGCAGTGCGCGGCGGGTCATCGCTTCCAGTCGACCTATGCCGCCGTGCGAAGCGGACATGGCTGTCGGATCTGCGCCGGGAACGCGCCGCGGACCGCCGCCGACTACCGTCGGGCAGGGCGCAGGCGCGGGATAACCTGGCTGGGGCCGCTCGGCGCCAACACGGCCGTGAAGACACGCTGGCGCTGCCGAAAGGGGCATCTCTGGGTGACGACCCTGGCCGTGATTGTGAACGGCCACCAGTGCCCGCGCTGCCTGGGTCGGGCCCGCAAGACCGAGGCGGACTATCGCGCGTTGGCGCGCCGGCGCGAGATCACGTGGATCGGCCCAACCTTGCCCAGGAACACCATGACGCCGACGCTCTGGGAGTGCGCGCGAGGTCATCGCTGGCGCCAGCGCTTTCAATCCGTCCAGCAGGGGTCCGGGTGTCCCACCTGCGCCCGGGCACCTTTGGCCCGGCGCGCCGGGCCGCCGACCCGGCCACCGAGATAAGCGCGACGCCCCGCCGCCGAGTGCGGGGCCGGTGCAGATATGAACTACGCTGAACGGTTACGTGGACCGACCGAGAGTAGAATGACCGCGTGGCCATCACCGTCGCCGTGATCTCGCAGAGCGTCGCACAACGTCAACACGTGGCTCGAGCTCTGGGCGACACGCCCGACCTGGTTGTCGTGCAGCAAGCCGACGACCTCAAGGCGCTGCGGGATCTCCCCGCCATTCCGCAGGTCGTGGTCTTGGGCATCGCGCATCTCCCCAGCGTCGACCGATCCGACCGCCTCTGGAAGGCGCTGACCGGGATCCGCAAGGCCGCGCCAGGAACCCGGCTGGCGGTGTGGTTCGATGAAGCCGACGCCGGCGCCACGGCGGATCTACGCGCCGGCGGCGTCACCGGCATCGTGCAATGGTCCGATGCTAAGGGCGACGTCTGGCCCCAGCTCGTGCGCACCATCTTCTCCGGCAGCCAGTTCTGGTCGCGGCCATTTGACACGCTCGATCAGCGCAGGGCTGAAGTGCCCGGCCTTCAGCCGAAGCCACCCCTCACCCGTATCTGACTCCCCGGTAGAGCCAAGATCGATCGACTGACCCACGAACCGGGTGTGTGTGGCCGCTTCCCCGCCCACACGACTGCGCTTGTGACTGCGATCCTAGGTCGTCCGCAGATCCTCAACACGCCGGGGATTTCGCGTTCGCGCTGTCATCCGATGGCGACCATGGACTCAGCAGATGTCCCGGAGTCGACATCGGACGCCTGAGCGGTCCGCGAGTCAGGCCGGATGCATCAGCTGTCCACGGGACCTGAAGTGTGACGTAGCAGTTGTCGGCAGGTCGACCCGCTGGAACTGGCTCGGCGGACCCTCAGTCATCTTTGCTGAGGCCGCCCAAAGGCGCGAGCGCCCGTGCGCGGTAGAGCCGAGCCCGTTCATCATCGCCTAAGGCCTGGTAGAGCCATCCAAGCTCGTCCAAGACCGCCCGGAGCAGGGGTAGCGATCCGGCCGCCGATTGCTCCAGTTCAAGCTGAAGGGCGAGGGCTTCATTTAACTGGCCCGCCATCCGATAGGCCCAACCCAAGAACCACTGCGCGGATCGCGCACAGTGGGTCGTACCCATTCGTGTACCTGCTCGCGTTGCGGCCTGAAGCTCTGAGACGGCGTCAGCGTGGTTCTGGAGCCGGATAAGCGCCTGTGCCAGACCGATTCGTACGGCGCACTCCCAGCGTTGGGCGGCCTCCTGCTGCGAAAACTGAACGAACCGCAAGGCATCGCGTTCATGCATCCCTTGTCGCTCTGGGTCGTTTTCCGTGAATGCCATCAGGTGGAGCGCTTCAATGGCGTGCGGATCGAGCCCAGCCGCCTTGGCCCGCCGAAAGGCTTCTTGGAAGGCCTGACGGGCCTGCGTCTGCGCCTTCCAGGTCAGGGCTTCAGGCGGGTGCGCGGGGGAGGCGTGCGCGCGGCCAAGCTCGAGCCAGTAGCATACCTGCGCCTCGGAGCCAGAAACGGCGACGTTGGCTTCGATCGCACGCAGGATCTCCAGCGCTGGCTGCGTCTCGCCGCGAAGGACGTAGGAACGCGCGATTTGTGCCTGCAAGACGAGCGCATCGTCTGGGGACGCGCCGATGAGCGCTGCGCGAAATCGCGCCTCGCTGAGGGCCGGCTGGTCGAAATCCCACAGACGATTGATGTCGATTGCCATACGTCGAGTGGCATCGGGCGAGGGAAGCCAACGGCGCACCAGATCGCGCCGCAGCCTCACGACCAGCCCACCGTCATCCTCACGATCCCCACAACCCCACCCGCCAGCACCAGCCAGGTCGCGTTGACCCTGAAGCGCACCAGGGCTATTCCTGTGACCAGCGCGATCGCCACGGTGAGTGGATCCACCAGCGCCGCTCGACCCAGCTCGAAGGTCACCCCGGCCATGAGGCCGAGGGAGGCCACGTTCACGCCGTCGAGCAGGGCCGATGTCCACGGCGAGTTTCGGAGCCGGCTGATGAACGGGTTGCTGATGGCCACGAACACGAAGGAGGGCAAGAAAATGCCCAGCGTCGCCAGGAGCGCGCCTGGCACGCCGCCGAGCAGATACCCGATGAAGGTGGCGGTGGTGAAGACGGGACCAGGCGTGACCTGACCGATGGAGACGGCGTCGATGAGCTGTGCGTCCGTGAGCCAGCCGAGCCGAACCACGAAGTCCGCGCGCAGAAAGGCCAACAGCACGTAGCCGCTGCCATAAAGCACCGACCCGATCTTCAGGAAGATCCAGAACAGTTGCGCCAGATTGACCGGCTCGGCGGCGAGCGGCCCCAACGCAAGCCCGAGCGGGGCCACGGCGCTCACCGGCGCGCGCCCGAGACGCTGGCGATTGGCGATCACCATCACCACAAGACCACCAACCGCAAGCAGCGCGATCTCGTTCTGGCCCAGCAGGTACAGGCTCAGGGCCGCCGCGCCCACGATCGCCGTGAGCGGCCCTTTCACCGCCTTTCGTCCAAGTTCCCAGAGCGCCTGCGCCACGATCGCGATCACCACCGGCTTGATGCCGTACAGCAGGCCGTCGGCTTCCGGGGTGGTGCCGTAGGTGGCATAGGCCCAGGCCAGCGCCAGGACGATCACCATGGCCGGAGCGATGAAACTCACGCCCGCCGCGATCAACCCCGGCCAGCCCGCGCGCACATATCCCAGATGGATGGCCATCTCCGTTGAGTTCGGCCCCGGGATCAGGTTGGTGGCGCCCAGGAGATCCAGGAAGTGTTGATCGTCTACCCATCGGCGGCGGCGCACCACCTCGTCCCGCATCAGGGCGATATGCGCCGCGGGTCCGCCGAAAGCGGTCGCGCCGAGTTTGAGGAACAACCCGATGACCTCGAGGAGCCGAGCGCTGCCCGTTTCAGGTTCACGCATCCTGGTGTCTTTCCACGATCCTCAGCGGCTTGATGAGCTGCTGGGTGAAGAACCACCAGGACCCGAGCCTCTCACCTGGCTCGAAGCCAGCAGCCAGACCAAGATGTCGCACCGTTTGGGGACTTTGATAGTGTGGGTCGATACCGAAGACCTCGGCCACGGCCAGGGTGCCGCCGGGCATCAGCGCACGATGGATCTGGCGCAGGGCGGCCGCCTGATCCGGGATCTCGCCCAACACCGTCACCAGCCAGGCACGGTCGAACGTGTCGTCGGGCAGCAGACCCGGCCGAGTGCAATCGCCGCACAGTGTGCGGACGTTGGTGAGACCGAGCTCGGCGGCCCGTCGGCGCACGCGGGCCACCATCCCCTCCTGCAGGTCCAGTGCCGTGATCGCGCCCTCGGGCCCGACGCGCCGGGCCGCCGGCAGACTGAGCCGGCCGGGGCCGCAACCGACATCCAGGCCATGGTCACCCGGGCGCAGGCCAATACGGTCCAGCGTCGTCGTCGTGCCGCCGAGCCAATCGGCGAGCGGGTTGTCGATCAACCCGGCCAGCCAGCTGGGAAAGGGGAGTGAGCGCTGACGGCTGGCCCAACGCCAGAGCACGCCGACGCCGATCATGCCGAGCAGGAGCCACCCCAGCCAGTGAGTCAGACGATGCCCCATGATCACCTCGTCATAGACTGTGGGCCGGCCCGTCGGGCCGCGACCCAGAAGAGCGGCAACGCAACTGCCTGGGCGACGACTGAGAAGATCACGACCCCGATCAGGGATTGGTCGTAGAGGTAGCCCATCAGCGCACTGCCCGCGAACCAGAAGACCCCGAAGACGGTATGGAACAGACCAAAGGCCGTGGCGCGCCGCTCGGTCGGCACAAAGCCCACCAGCGCAGCACGCAGCACCGACTCCTGGGCGCCCATGCCGATGCCCCATAAGGTCACGCCAACCACCGACCACGCGGTGTCACCCAGGAACGCCAGCGGCGCCGCGAGCGCCGAGACCGCGAAGGCGCCGATGACAATCACCAGGCCCTTCTGATCAAACCAACGTCCGAGCAGCAGCGCCGCCACAGCGTCCACTGCCATGGCCAGGGCATACAGCGCCGGGATCCATTCCACGCTCAGGCGGCCCATCTTCTCGAAGTGATAGGCGATAAGCGGGTAGTCGGCGAAGCCGGCCGCGATCAGACCGGCCGCCAGCAGGAACCACCAATAGGCCGGGGCGTATCCGCGAGCCGCGATCTTGGGCGTTTTGCTGGCCAGTTCGGCCGGGTGCGGAAAGCGCCAACGGGCCACGGTCAGGATGGCCAGCGCCAGGGCCGCCGGGATCAGGAGCAGGGCATAGCCGAAGTGATAGGTCTCCAGGCCAATCGCGCCCGACGCTCGGGTCATGAGCACCACGGCGACGAAGGTCGGCCCCAGGACGCCGCCGATCTGGTCCAGCGCCTCGTGCAGGCCAAAGCTCTTGCCGGCGCCCAGCTGTGAGGAGGCATAGGAGAGCATGGCGTCGCGGGCCGGGTTGCGGATGGCCTTGCCGATCCGCTCGGCGAAGATCAGGCCGATCGCCCACTCCCAGCGTCCCACCAGCGCCAACGCCGGCGCGGCCAGCAGATTCACGAGGTAGCCCGCGAAGGTGATGGCCCAGTAGCGCTGAGTCCGATCTGAGAGATAACCCGTGAAGAAACGCAGGGCGTAGCCGAGCAGCTCGCCGGCGCCGGCGGCCAACCCCACCGCCGTAGCGCTGGCGCCCAGGAAGCTCAGATACGGACCGTTCAGGCCCCGAGCGCCTTCATAGGTCAGGTCGGCAAACAGACTGACGACGCCGAGCAACACGACGAAGCTCAGCGCCCGACCGGCGGAGAGTGGCGCGGGTTGCGGCTCAGAAGGTGTTGTGGTTTCGGACAGGGTGGTCATCGGGTGTCACTTTCGGTGTGCCGGTTCATCAAGTTCGGCCAGCAGCTCACGGGCCTTGATCCGGGCCTCCGCCAGGGCCGTCTTGCCCTTACGCGTGGCGGTGTAGTACTTGCGCGTCTTGCCGCCGACGACCTGCTTCTCGCTGGCCAGCCAGCCGGCCTGCTCGAGGCTGTGTAGGATCGGGTAGAGCGTGCCGGGGCTCAGGTCGTAACCGTGCCGCGCCAGCTCGCGGATCATGTCCAGGCCGAAGATCGGCTCCTGGGCCGCGTGGTGAAGGACGTGCAGTCGGATAAAGCCGAGGAAGAGGTCGCGGGTCAAGGCCATGCGGTCACCTATATCGTGTTTCGTTATCGATATCCGATAATACGACGCACGGGACCGGAAGTCAAGGAGGAATGGATCCCACACGAACGCGCCCGAGAAGCAGCGCAGGAGCGCTCAGCTTGATCGGCGGATCGAGGCCCAGGCGGAGGCCCGGCCGTCCCGGAGTGCGTGCCAGGCCGCGCCGATCTCGGCCGCATCACAGTCGCTGGCGGACACGGCGGTCTGCGCCAGGTCGGCCCCGCCCGCCAGCTTCGCGATCGCGTCGAACAAGCGCAGCCGCCGGCGCCAGGCGTCAAAGGTCAGGCCAGTGGCTGCCTGAAACGCCGGCAGGGCGTCGGACTCCAGGACCGCGTGGTGGCGCATCCATCCCGCGAGGATCTGGTCGTCGAGCGGATCGCGCAGGCTGGTTTCGGCCAACTGCGCCAACGGTCCGGTGGCAGGCAGGGGGAGGTGCAGCGCCCGCAGGGGCGCAAGCGGGAGCAGCTCGAGGAGGACCTGGAGTAGGTGATCGCCGGGGCTGCCCGGCCAGGGTTCGGCGCCAAAGCCGGCGGCCGTGTCCAGCAACTCGCGCAGCAACGGCGTCCCCGGCACGGTTCCCGACTCCACGGGCTGGATGGCGCTACGCTCGGGGAGCGTCAAGGTCCAGGCCGACAGGGCTCCCCCGTCCCAAAGACGATACCGCGCGTTGGGCAAGACCCAGACCGCGCATTGGGGCGGCACACACCAGAGCGCGTCTGCCAACTCCAGGCGCAGGAAACCGTGATCCACGAACACGAGACGGGCGCAGGGGGACGCGCCCCAGCGGGATGGGGTGTCAGCCTCTAGATGCAAAGCTGCAACCCGCGGACATCGGGGCGGGCAGACGCCAGGACCGTCGGCCATAGCTCAGCCGGGGGGCGGCAGACGATGGCGCGTGGCCAGGGCGGCGGCCTCGATGCGATTGCTCACACCCAGTTTCTCGAAGACGGCGCTGAGGTGATTGCGCACCGTCTTTTCGCTGAGCACGAGGCGCTCGGCGATGTCGGCGTTGGAGCGGCCCTCGGCCACCAGCGCCAGGATCTCGCGTTCGCGCGTGGTCAGGGCCGTCAAAGGATCAGCAGTTGGCGTTGTTCGCCCTCTCAGGAGCGCTAACACACGCCGTGTCACCGCCGGATCGAGCACGGAAGCCCCTTCGCGCACGGCATCCAGCGCCCGGCTGATGTCGCGCGGGTCGCCGGCCTTGAGCAGATACCCCACCGCCCCGGCCTCGATGGCGTCGGCGATGACGCCGTCGTCGGCATACGAGGTCAGCATGATGACCTGGGTCGCGGGCCAGCGCGAGACGATCGCGCGACAGGCCTCCAGGCCGCTCGCACCAGGGGGCATCCGGACGTCGAGGATGACAACATCCGGCTGATGCGCCTCGCACGCCTGCAGCGCGGCTTCGGCGGTCGCGGCCTCCGCGACGACGCGGTTGGCCTCGTCCTGCTCGAGCACCATCTTGAGCCCGATCCGGACGACATCGTGATCATCCGCCAGGAGGATCCGCAAGGTTCGCTTCATGGCGTGGTCTCCGGCGCGAGATAGGTCACGGTTGTCCCGCGACCGGGTTGACTCTCGATCGACAGGCGACCGCCGGCCAGCCGGGCGCGATCCTGCATGGCGCGCAGCCCCCAGCCCGGCGTGATCGAGTCCTGCGCAAACCCGCGACCGTCGTCGCGGATGCGGATCTCCAGGCCGTCAGTCACGCGATGGAGCGTGATCCAAACCCGCTGGGCCTGGGCATGCCGCACGATGTTGGCCAGGCACTCCTGGACGATCGCCAGGATGTGGTGGGTCTGGCCGGTGGCGAGATCGCAGTCGCCGCCACAGTCGAGCTTGATCTCCACCAGTCCGCGATAGCGCGGATCCCGGATCAGGAGCCGCAGGGCATCCACGACTGAGATCGGCGCCTCCTCGACTCGGAGCGTGCGCATATACGCGCGCAGGTCGTTGTTGGCGGAGCTCAGCACCTGCTGGGCCTGCTCGAGCCGGCCGAGGGCATCGGGTTGATCCTTGAGCTGGGGCGTCAGGGTGGAGAGGATCAGGCCGGCGGAGTACACGCCCTGCAGCGCACCGTCGTGGATCTCCTGGCCAATCCGGCCGCGCTCGGCGGTCTGGATCCGATCCGCCTCCATGCCCTCAATGAGCTCGTCCAGTTCGTCCTCGAACACCTCGAGCGCGCGGATGACGGCCACCGCCAGCACCAGCCCCGCGAGCGACCGAAACACCTCGACCGGCACGCCCGTCATCTGGAAGACCCCCTCGCGATTCACCCACTGCGCCGGCGGAAAGGTCATCGACGGCACGATGAGGCCGCCGAGCACCGCATACGCGACCAGAGCCGCGCCGGCCACCTGGAGCGTGCGATAGATATAGCTCGCCCCGAGCGGGGCTACCGTCTCCTTCGCCAGCCGATACAGGCCGAAGGCCGACAGGAGGCTCCCGGGTAATCCCAGGAGGTAGCGCGCCCACACATCGGCGGCCAGGAGCCATTGCTCGGCGTCTGGGAACAGGTAGAACGTGAACCAGAAACTGATCCCCCAGACGCCGATCGCGCCGACGCCGATCCAATGCAGACGCCCCCAATGCCCTTCGGTGGCCGCTGCGCCAAAGAGCAGCAAGCACGCGAACGAAGCACCCAGGAGCGCGATCTGCAGCGCCAGCATCAGTTCGATGTAGGGCCTCGGCAGATACTCGGCCTGGATCGGGATGAAGAGGCCGCCCCATTCGTGGATGCCGTGCAGCACGCCGAAGCCCGCCAGCCAGCGTAGATCACGAGCCAGGCGCAACCGGCTATGGCGCCGCGACTGGAGAAAGATCGCCAGGCCCATGACGAAGAACGTCAGGCCATAGCCAAACAACACGAGCGGGCGATTGATCGCGAAGAAGTGAGCGGTCATGGTGGAAGCCGGACGCGCGGCGAGCGGACAGGGTTATTGTTCCCCGTTCCTGTCCAGAAAGCAAACAGGGGCGTCCACCCGACGGTGGACGCCCCTGACTTCAGGCGTTCCGCTTATTTCGGAGCGAAGGCCGCGGCGATGCCCATGTAGATCGGCGGGAAGGTCAGGGCCACGCCCACGACCAGCAGCCCGAGGGTGATCCAGAGCGCCGTCATCAGTTTGGGCGACTGCTTCTGGAAGGCGACGTGCATTGCCACCCAACTGATCAGGAAGGCGATCACGGCGACGCCGGCCTTGCCGGCCAGCGGGCCGACGCCCGGGTCCCAGGTCAGGAAGGCTTTGAGGCCGGCGTTCATTTCGGCGCCGACGACCATCAGGCCGAGCACGGCCGAGCCGACGCCGCTGGCGATCATGGCCGCGTTCATCACGCGGTCGGCGGCGCTGACGTACCCGGCAGCCTTCTCAACAGCTTTCTCGGCGGGAATGGATTGAGTAGCCATGGTGTTGTCCTCTGGAGATGATCAGGGTCAGATGATGGGTGCCGCTTTGGTGATCAGGGCGCCGAAGAGGCCCGCCACCCCCGAGAGCGCGAACGATAAGATGAACAGGCCCATCAGGATGAAGCGCGCGCGGCGGTCGGTCGACAGTTCCTTGCCGTAGGCAAAGACGCCCACCGCCACCGCCGTCGCGAGGAAGGGCGTGATCCAGGCCACGTGTTCCTTCCACTCCATGCCGAAGTGGTGATACTCGGCCGTCTCTTCGCTGGCTAGCAACCAGTAGCGCGGATAGTCCATCAACTCAGCCGATTGGGCCTTGGTGTCGATGGCTTCCGGCGGCTTCGCGCGATACCAGGGGTAGACGATGAAGGTGCCGACGATCACGGTCAGCCAGACGCAAACCGCCATGACGGCGCTGCCCCAGCGCAGGCGGCTGACGCGGTCAAGGATGCCTTCGACCGTCACCAGCTTGGTGCGCAGGCTGTACAGGCCGGCGATGCCGCCGGCGAAAGCCAGCAGGTATAAGGCCCCGAAGCCCATGCCATGGACCAACGTCCAGAGTTCACGATCTGTGAGATGCATGTCGTCCTCCTGTGACGCCCGAATGACGGGCTGATGAAGATATCGATCTGCCTCTCAGAGTAGGCGAGCAGGAAGAACGGGAATACTGTCACGGGTCCCAATTGACCTGGGACATGTGGCTGTAAGTGTCTGGGCCTGGAACAGCCGAAGGAAGGACCCACCCGGACCGGCATTGGGTGATCACATCAGAATCGGCAGGCTCATCCAGGACCCATCCCGGGGCCAGTGAATAGCTTTTGCGCGAATAGAGCAGCGCGCCCGCGCCTGAGCGCGCGACGTATCCCGCTTTCTATCTGTATCCCTGGACAAAGTGACAAGCGATCGTATAATGTAACCGTGGTTACATCAAAGGTGCGGCGGGGGTCGGCGGCTTCACCTCGCCGCTGGTTGTTGCTCACAACGAAGGTCTCGCCCAAGCCTACCGCGCGCCGGGTATACATCTGGCGCAAGCTCAAGCGTCTCGGCGCGATCCTGCTGCACGATGCCGTCTGGGTGCTGCCGGATACGCCGCGCACACGCGAGCAGTTCCAGTGGATGACCGCTGAGGTCATCGAGATGGGTGGGGAGGCGTTTTTGTGGGAGTCGCGTCTCATTCTGGGCACGTCTGAAGAGGTGTTGGCACAGAAGTTCGTCGAGCTGGTTGATGCGGCCTACCGATCCATCCTGAAGGAACTGGCGAAGAAGAATCACGACCTGTCCGTCCTGTCGCAACAATACCAGCGCATCAAGCAGCAGGACTACTTTAATTCGGAGGCGGGAACCCGGGTGCGTCAGGCGCTCATCTCGGCTCGGGGAGGCAAAGCGCGATGAAGTGGGTGACGTGGGAGAACGTCGCGGTCGACCGGATTGCCTGCGCCTGGTTGATCCGTCGTGAGATCGACCCCAAAGCCAGGTTTCAGTTTGTGCCGGCCGGGACGCAATCCCTGCCGAAGGGCGCTGAACCGTTCGACATCCCCGGCGCGCGGCTGTCGCACCGGCGCGGGCACTGCACCTTCCATACGATGTTGCGCGAGTACCACCTACAGGACCCCATCCTGCAGCGCATCGCGCGGATGATTGATGAAGCGGATGGGGTGCAGGAGGTTACCTTGGAGCCTGTCGCGCCGGGGCTGGACTTCCTCTGCCGCGGCATCCGGCTCATCAGCCCCGACGACCAGGCGGCCATTGAGCGCGGCGCACTGATCTATGACGCCCTCTATGCGCAGCTGGCCGCTGAGCCCGAGGAAGCTTGAGCCGGAGGTAACCATGGGTCTCCAACACGTGGGGTATGTCGAACTACCTGCGCACGTCACGTCCGGCGGGTTCGATCACGCGGCCGTGCATCGCGCCCGAGCCCTCCTGTACGTGGCTCACACGGCCAACGATGCGCTCGACGTCATCGATTGTGACAAAGACCGCTACGTGCACTCGATTTCCGGCCTGACCGGTGTGGCAGGCGCGTTGGTGTCTGACGAACTCGACCTGGTCTTCACCTCCAATCGGGTCGAGAACTCCATCGGTATCTTCTCGCCGGACGATGAAGCCGGCCTGGCCAAAGTGTCGGTCGGTGTGCGCCCGAACGGGCTGGCCTTTGACCCGCGCCGGCGTCGACTCCTCGCCGCCAACGTCGGTGATCCGGCAGTCCCCCATCGGTTCACCTTCTCCATTGTGGATGTGGCCAAGAGGACCCTGATCGCGGATATCCCGGCCCCCGGGCGCACCCGCTGGACGGTGTATGACGCACAAACGGATGCGTTCTACATCAACATCGCAGATCCGGCACAGATTGTCGTCGTGGCCGCTCACGATCCGACACGCATCGCGCGCACCCTGGAGATCGACGTTGCTGGCCCACATGGCCTTGACCTGGACGCGGAGCATCGGCGTCTCTTCTGCGCGTGTGATGGCGGTCAGTTGATCTGTCTGCAATTGCCTGAGGGCCGCCGGTTGCACCAATCCGGTCTCAGCGGTGTGCCGGACGTGATCTTCTTCAACCGGGTGCTGCATCGCCTGTACGTGGCGATCGGTGATCCGGGTGTCATCGACGTGTTCGACACGGAGACGATGGAGCGGGTCGAGACGGTGCCGACGGAGAAGGGGGCGCACACGCTGGCGTTTGACCCGAACCGGAACAAGGTCTACGCCTTCCTGCCGCGAACTCACCGCGCGGCGGTGTATGTAGAAAATGGCTGAAGGGGGCGTGCGTCGCCAGATCCGGATTGCGACGGTTGCGGGGCGCCTGGGCATCAGCCAGGCTGACCCGGGTTCTGCGCGTGAGCGAAAGGGACATCCTCGTTTGACCGGGCCATGCCTGGGATCAAGGTGGACAAACCGCAGGCTACCGAAAGTGCAGATTGAACATGTCTCTCGAACCTCCCGTCCCGCCTCAGCCGGTCGAGTCGGGCCTAGCCCGGGCTGTGGCCACCGCTGCCGCGCACCTTCGGGCGGTCGGGCCGGGCGCACTCACACCGGACAGCCGGCTGCTCTTCATCACACGCACGGTGCGGCTGTTTGCCTATGGTTTCCTTTCGGTGGTGCTGGTGCTGTACCTGGTGCAGGTCGGCCTGTCAGGCGTGCAGATCGGCGCGCTGCTCACGTTGACTCTGCTGGGCGACACCGTGATCTCGCTCTGGCTCACGACCTCGGCCGACCGGCTGGGGCGGCGGCGGATACTCATCGTCGGTGCAGCCCTGATGCTGTTCGCGGGCATCCTGTTCGCACTCACTCAAAACTTCGTCGTGCTGCTCATGGCCGCCACTATCGGCGTCCTCAGCCCGAGCGGAAACGAGGTCGGGCCGTTTCTATCGGTGGAGCAGGCTGCGCTATCGCAATCCGTGCCCGGCGAACGCCGCACGCATGTCTTTGCCTGGTACAACCTGGTCGGCTCCTTCGCCACCGCCCTCGGCGCACTGGCGGGCGGCGCCCTGGCCCAGGGGCTACAAACGGCCGGGGTGACGCCGCTGGCGAGATATCGCATCATCGTCCTCGGATATGCGACGCTGGGGGTTCTGTTGGGCATTCTGTTCACGAGGCTTTCGCCTGCGGTGGAAGTCCCGTTTCGCGACGTGGGGGCCGCTGGTCCGGCGCTAACGCTGGGCCTGCACCGATCGCGGAAGGTGGTCCTCGGCCTGGCCGGGCTGTTCATGGTGGACGCCTTCGGCGGCGGGTTTGTGGTGCAGAGCCTGGTCGCCTACTGGTTCAGCACGCGCTTCGGTGTGACCCCGGCGGTGTTAGGAGGAATCTTCTTTGGC
The DNA here is from genome assembly GCA_044226525.1 of Chthoniobacteraceae bacterium. Lineage (GTDB taxonomy): Bacteria > Verrucomicrobiota > Verrucomicrobiia > Chthoniobacterales > Chthoniobacteraceae > VFJQ01. The sequence goes on from JBGAGV010000005.1 coordinate 163,218, forward strand.
GCCAACCTGCTGGCTGGACTGTCCGCCTTGAGCGCCGCGTGGGTTGCTGGGCGCATTGGGCTTGTCAACACCATGGTGCTCACCCACCTGCCATCGAATATCCTGTTGATGCTGGTGCCGGTCATGCCCACCCTGCCTCTGGCGATCGGCGTGCTGTTGCTGCGCTTTAGCATCTCGCAGATGGACGTGCCGACGCGCCAATCCCTCACGATGGCGGTGGTTCGCCCCGATGAGCGGTCGGCGGCGGCCGGCGTGACCGGGGTGGCGCGCACCATCGGCGCCTCTCTGTCGCCCCTCGTCGCCGGCCCACTCCTGTCGAGCACGCCTGCCATGCTGGGCCTGGTGTTCGTCATCGCGGGCGCGCTCAAGATTGGGTATGACCTTGCGCTTTATTTCAACTTCCGCGCGGTCCGACCGCAAGAGGAAGGAGGTGCGTGAGGTTGACTGTTTGATGTGAGGTCCAGGCTCCGTCGCAGAACTGGCGTGTTATTGAGGAAAGGAAGAAAACCAAACATGAAATGGCTGACTCGCTCACATGTGCATGTGGATCGCGTGGCGTGCCCGTGGTTGATCTCGCGCTTCGTTGACAATGAAGCTGAGTTCCTGTTTGTCCCCAAGAGTCAGGTGGACGCGGTCGCTAGCGCAACGGGCGCCATCCCCTTCGACGCACCTGGCGTGGAACTGGGTCATCACGACGGCCGCTGTTCGTTCGAATCGATTGTGCTCAAATACGATCTCAAAGACCCGGCGCTCCAGTGCCTCGCCCAGATCGTTCACGCGGCTGACGTGGCCGCGGACATTGACAAAGACCCGGTGGCACGCGGCCTGGAGGCCATCGCCAGCGGATTCAGCCTCCGCTACCCAAATGACGAGGAAAACCTGGCGCACCAGTTTGACGTCTATGACGCCTTGTATGCCTGGTGCCGCTTGCAAGTAGCGAAAGTCCAGTGAGGCTGGCAGAACATCTCGATCGAGCAAATGCCCCGCGTCAGCATCGGGACATTTGCTCGATCAGATCCCCTCACGAAACGGAAAAGCGTGCAGTAGACGATGTGTTGAGATCCCGCGACATGGAGGGGGCGATGCTCACTTGCCCACCACTCGCCATTGGGCGGGAAGCACATCCGCCTCACACAGAACTACACGCCTGAAAGAGGAACAGGCCCGCTGAACAGGGACACTGCGGCCGATGCGCGGGTTGTGTTAACGCCCACTATACGATTCACTCCGTTTCGCGGGGTGACCGCCAACGCTTCTGCCTGAATGGGGAGGTGTCTCCTGTCCTGCACCTTAGCGTGCAAAAGTCCGCTTTCTCTGTTCGCCCCCAAAAGGCCTGGCCGGGATGGCAACGCGATAGCATGCGCTTTGTACACCTCGTGAGACTCCCACGCTCGCGTGGACTTGTGCCCCCTGGTTTGTATAACACTTAGCGTGCGATCTGATCCGCTTCGCGAGGTGACCCCAGATGGTCCCTCACGCCACGAGACGCGCGATACCGTCGACTTACGCCGTGCGTGTTCAGTGGGTTGAAGCGCTGTGCTCGACGCGGTAGACGGCCTCACGCCACTCGGCGCCGCTCTCCTCGAGCCGCGCGCTGCCGCGGCCGTTGGCCAGCACCAACTCGAGAGCCTCGTCGGCATCAATGCAGATCGTGCCCGGCAGTAGGTGACGATCAGTTTGTCCTTAGGCAGGGTCTTGAGACGCGTTGGAAGGTCGGCGAGCGGGATCGACAGGGCGCCGGGCAGGTGCCTGGCCTCGTGCTCGAGCATCGGTCGGGCGTCGAGCAGCAGCACGGTGCCGCGCGCCAGGCCGGCGCAGAGCTCCCTGAGTGAGGTCCCGGGGTAGCGGCGTCGACCCCGGCGATACCGATCCAGGGCGCACTCCGCGTCGGCCTGCTAGGCCATGGCCAGACGGCGCTACTCGGTCCACAGCCGGGCCACGGTCGGGTCGGCCAGGCGATAGCGGATGGTGGTGCCCTGGCGCTCGCCGACCACCAGCCCGGCGTGCTTGAGCCGCTGCAGGTGCTGCGAGGCATTGGCCACGCTGAGCGCAGCGGTCGTGGCCAGCTGCTCAAAGCTACGCGGGGCCCGGACAAGCAGGTCGAGCAATTCCAGGCGGTGCGGGTTGGCGATCGCCTGCGCGAGAAAGGCGATGAGCTCAAACAGTCGTTTTTATCGGGATGGCTGATATTCCTTATTCAATAGAATATTTGAATAAAAGCGTAACGCCGATTGGTATCCAGGATGTCCGTTTCCACAACCGAGTGACACCCTGGATAGGAACTGGCTCATCACAGCGGATGCACCCTGAGAGCTCCCCCTGTGGAGACGCAGGCCTCCATGCCATCGGGTTGTGTCCCTCCACCCAATCCATTGCGCGGACCCCGTGTCGGGCTCGCGACTGATCGCCTCACAGATCTCTCTCTGGTGGGCCTGCACACCCCTGAACCCGTCGAAGCGTAAAGGTTCCATCAGCCGGGTCGGCAAACGATCTCCAAATGATGGCTGTGTAGGCTGCCTCCATCGGGAACCGACATGACCCCGCCGAGGCACCCATTCACCGCCTTGTCACCACGCAGGCCGCGCTACCACGTCCTGGTTTTATGCCTCTGGCAGGAGCTGGACGCGGCTGAACCGACCTGGCGTTTCAGCCTGGAAAGCCTTCAGGCCACCGATCGACGCGGATTCGGTTCGCTGGAGGCATTGATCGATCACCTGCGAGCGCTGATCGCGGCGCCCGTGGACCCATAGCCTTCCGCGCCGGGGCGGACGCATTTGTGTCGGGTGCCCCGGCGAACCATACCGGGGCAACCCTTCGCCCGGCGCTCGGACCATTCGGCTCATTCGAGAGGAGTTGGACATGCGCAACGTACTCAAGTGGATTGGGATCACCGTGGGCGGGTTGGTGATCGGGCTGTTCCTGGTCGCAGCCGGGCTGATGATCAGCACGGACCTGCGCTTCAATCGCGTCTACACCCTCCAGGCCGAGGCCGTGGCGAAGCCCGGCGACACAGTGAGCCTCGACGTCGGTCGGCGTTGGGCTGAAATGCATTGCCAGGGTTGCCACGGCCCGGATCTGGGCGGCGGCCCGCTCTTCGAGGACGAGGCCCTCGGGGTTGTGGATGCGCCAAACCTGACAACCGGTCGGGGCGGCCTTGGCGCGCGTTACCAGGCCGCGGACTGGGTCCGGGCCATCCGGCACGGCGTGCGCCTCGACGGGACCCCGACCTTCATCATGCCGTCCAACGAGTTTTATTACCTCAGCGATACCGACCTGGGCAGCCTCATCGCCTATCTCCAGACGGTGCCGGCTGTGGATCGTGAGACACGCACGCGCTCCCTGACGCCGCTGGCCAAGCTGCTCTACGCCGTCGGCGCGTTCGAAAACCTGCTCTACGCCGAGACCATCGCCCACGACGAGCGACCGGCCGCGCCGCCCGCAGGCGTCACCGTGAACTATGGCGAGTATCTGGCGCATGCCCATGGCTGCGCGGGTTGTCACGGGGAAACCCTCGCCGGCCACCAGCCCGCGGAGCCCGGCGCGCCGTTTGCGCCCAACCTGACGCCGGGCGGCGAACTCGGCACCTGGTCCGAGGCCGAGTTTTTCGCCGCCGTGCGCACGGGCGTGACGCCGGCCGGTCGACGGTTGAGCGAGGCCATGCCCTCGCAGTACCTGGCTCAACTGACGGACGACGAACTCAAGGTGATCTGGCTCTATTTGCAAAGCCTGCCCGCCCGCGCCGAGGCGCCCTGACGGTGATCGGGCGCCGCCACGACCCGATCATGCATCTTGGAGAACACAGCATGCCCGACACCCGGTTTCCATCCGCCACAGCGATCGTCCATTCCATCCGTTCCGGGGCACGTTCGGCCCGAGACATCCTCGAGGCGCACATCCACCGAATCGAAAGCGTCAATCCGCAACTCAATGCCCTGGTGATGCCTCGCTTTGAGGAGGCCCGGCGTGAAGCCGACGCGGCGGATGCCGTCCAGCGCCGCGGTGATCCGCTGGGCGCGCTCCACGGCGTACCCGTCACGATCAAGGATCAGTTCGACGTGGCCGGCTTGCCCACAACCCTCGGCCTGTCCCGCCTGCGCGACAGGGTCGCAACCCGGGATGGTTCAATGGTCGCAGCCCTGCGCCGGGCCGGAGCGATCGTATTGGGCAAGACCAATGTGCCCCAGACCCTCGCCACAATCGAGACGGACAACCGCATCTGGGGACGCACCCATAATCCCTGGGACCTGGCGCGGACCGCGGGCGGGAGCAGCGGCGGCGAGGCGGCCCTGATTGCGGCCGGCGGATCGCCGTTGGGGCTCGGCGGCGACTTTGGCGGCAGCCTGCGCATCCCGGCCGCGTATTGCGGTCTCTGCACGATTCGGCCGACCGCCCGGCGCCTGCCACCCGGCGATCGCTTCCCTGTCCGGACCGCGGAAGGCGCCGAAGTGATCGTGGCGCAGCCCGGCCCCCTCGCCCGACAGGTCGACGACCTGACTCTGGCGCTGCGCGTGATGGTCGACCACGGCGTGGCGCACCCATCGGTCCACCAGGTGCCCGTGCCATTTGCCGACCCGGCCGACGTCGATCTTCGGCGACTGCGGGTCGCGCTACTCCCTCAGGTCAGCGATTGGGTCCCGTCACCGGCCATCCGTCGCGCGCTCCGCGAGTCGGCCGACGCCCTGCGCGCGGCGGGGACATCCGTGGTTGAGTGGACTGGGGCGCCGGACACCACGGATGGCGTGCTCCTGTTCTTCCGAATCATGGCTGCCACCGGTTTCGCCTCCCTGGCCCAGACCCTGTCCGGCGAAGCACCGATCGATTTGGTCGAACCCAATCTGCAGCTGGCGCGCCTGCCGAACGCGCTGCTTCCCGTGCTCGGCCGCCTGCTGAAGAGCCGCGGAGCGGGGCGACTGAGCCGCATGCTCCAGGCCGCATCCAAACAGAGCGCGGCCGGCTACCTCGACCTGGCCGGCGATCGACTGGCTTACGAACAGCGGATGCGAGACGCCCTGGAGGCCGGCGGATTCGATGCGATCCTGCTTCCGGCCTCGCCGCTGCCGGCCGTGCGTCACGGCGATACCCGTGGACTGGCTGACTTCTGGGGGTCCTGCCTGCTCTTCAACGTCCTGGGATGGCCGGCCGGGGTCGTGCCGGTGACCCGGGTTCGTCCCGGCGAGGAGAGCGATCGACCGGACAGCCGCGAGAGGACCGAACAACTGGCTCGGGTCGTGGAGCGCGGCAGCGCGGGTCTACCCATCGGCGTGCAGATCGCGGCGCCACCGTGGCGCGAAGACCGTGTGCTGGCGCTGATGCGAGCCATCGAACAACACGCCCGCTGCCAACCCGACTTCCCCGCTGACCCGCCCGTATGACGCCGAGTCGAGCCTGCTTCGTCGAACAGACGAACGCGCTGGGACCAGACTGAACCGCCCCTGGCCTGCCGGCCACGGCTGTGCTATCCTGCCGGCCATTCCTTCCGGCGGCCTTGCGGGATCACGCACAGCTGCTCTATGGACTCAGGCCTCGAGATCCGGCTCTTTGGCGGTTTGCAGCTGACCCTCGGCGGTTCACCCCTGACCGGGTTCACGTCGCACAAGGTGGCGGCGCTGCTGGCGTTTCTGGCCGTCGAGCGCCGCCCACAATCGCGCGAAACCCTGGCCACCCTGTTGTGGGGCGGACTCCCCGATGCCGACGCGCGCAACAACCTGCGCCAGACGCTGACCAACCTGCGCAAGCTCGTTGGGCCCTACCTCCGCATCGATCGCGAGACCGTGGCCTTTCACCCTGCAGGGATTTGCTGGGTCGATGTCGAGGCCTTCCTGGATTCCTTGAACGCGGATGAGGGGCTTGCGCCGGATGCCCAAGGTGAGCGCTGGCGAGCGGCCAGCGCCTTGTACGTCGGCGACTTCCTGGCCGGGTTCGTCGTTCGCGATGCGCCGGAATTCGAGGAGTGGGTGCTGCTACAACGCGCCCGCTATCGCGAGCTGGTGCTGCACACACTGCATGCGCTGACCGGGCACCTGACGGCGCGCGGTGAGTACAGCCGAGCAGTCGAGACCGCCGTGCGCCTGCTCGCGCTCGACCCCTGGCGCGAGGAAGCGCACCGACAACTCATGCGGCTCAGGGCCCGCACCGGTCAGCGCTCGGCGGCCTTGGCGCAGTACGCGATCTGTCGCCAGGTGCTGGCGCAGGAGTTGGGCGTCGAACCGTCGGCCGAAACCACAGCGCTGTACGAGCGACTCAAGTCGGCGCAGCGTGGTCCTCGACACAATCTACCGGGCAACCTGACGGGCTTTGTGGGTCGGGAAGGCGAGCTTGCCCAGCTCCAACAACGCCTGGCTGACCCGGCCTGTCGTCTGGTCACGCTGATCGGGCCGGGCGGGATCGGCAAGACCCGCCTGGCGACGCAGCTCGCCGCTGCCACCGTGGAGACTTTCCTAAATGGGTGCTGGTTTGTGTCGCTGAGCACGGCCAGCCCCGAGGATCTGATCGAGCACCTGGCGGACGCCATCGGCCTGGTGCTGCGAGCTGGCAACATCAAGAAGCAATTGTTGAACGCACTGGGCGCCCGCGAGCTCCTGCTCGTCCTGGACAACTTCGAGCATCTCGTTGAGTCGGCCGAGCTGCTCTCCGACATCCTGCGCGCCGCGCCCGACGTGAAGATCGTGGTGACCTCGCGCGAGCGCCTGGACCTTCAGAGCGAGTGGGTGTTCGCCCTGGATGGGTTGGCGTTGTCGACGGAACCCGGGGCGGACCCGGCGACCTATTCCGCCGGACAGCTGTTCCTGCAGGTCGTCGAACGCCAGCGACGCTCGATCCCTGCCGGTGACGAGCAGGCCGCAGCGATCCGCGAGATCTGCCGGATGGTCGAAGGCTTGCCGTTGGGCATCGAACTGGCAGCGGCCCGCCTGGGCGCTCTGGACTGCGCCGAGATCGTCGCTGAAATCCGCCGCAGTACCGACTTCCTGGTGACGCGTCACCGCGACGTGCCGGAGCGGCAGCGCAGCCTGCGGGCCGTGGTCGAAACTTCGGTGGCAGCTCTGGGGATGGATGAGCGCCGGGTGTTCGTCGCCCTGGCCGTCTTCCCGCGCGGGTTCACGGCGGAGGCCGCGAGCCAGATCGCTCGGACCACGCCGCAGGCCCTGGCGGCGCTGGTCGACAAATCTCTGGTGCGCCAGAGCGGCGGGCGCTTTGACCTCCACGAGGTCCTGCGGCGATACGCCGACGAGGCGTTGGCGCTCGAACCCGGTCTCAGCGCTGAACTCCACAACCGGCACAGCGGCTGGTTCGCGAGTTGGCTGGCGGCGCTCACGCAGACGGCCACGGCGCCCGGCGCTCAGAGCTCCTGGATGTCGATCATGGCCGACGACCTCGACAACGTACGTGCGGCCTGGGATTGGGCGAGCGCCCATGGCCGGTGGGCGGATGTCAGCCGGATGCTCGAAGGCGTCTTTCAGTTCATGCACGTCCGCGGCCATTTCCGCGAGGGCGTGGATTGGTTATCACGCGCTGCCGAGGCGCTGGGTCGGGATCCGGCGACGACCGACGAGCCCGGCCATTTGGCGGCTCGTCTGAGCGTGGCGCGCGCCCGCTTCCTGTTGGAGCTCGGCCAGTCCGACACAGCTGTGTCGCTCTTTGAGGCGGGCCGCGAGGACTTCGAGCGCGTGGTCGAGCCGCGGCAACTGGCCCGGTGCTTGAATGGGCTCGGCACGGCCGCGCGCGCCGCGGGCCAGTTTGAGCGAGCCCGCGGGTTCCACAGCGAGCAGTTGACAGTGGCCCGCGAGCACGCCCTGCGCGACGAAGAGGCCGGCGCGCTCAACAACCTGGGCGTGGTCGTCAGCGACATGGGCGATTCGGCCGCGGCGATAGAGCTTCACCGCGAGTGCCTGGCCCTGCGGCGCGCACTCGGCGACCGGGTGGGGGTGGCGTCTAGCCTGATCAACCTGTCGACGGCTCTGGTGGACCACGGCGACGACACGCAGGCTGTGTCGCTGCTCGAGGAAGCCCTGGTGATCTCGCGTGAGTACAACGATGCCCGCCGCACCGGCGCGGTGTTGACGAACCTTGGGGCCGCGGCCCGCCGGGCCGGTCGCTTCACCGAAGAGCGCGAGTATTACCAGCAGGCGCTGGCCGTCCATCGCGAGAGCGGCCATCGTCTGGGCATCGCGCTGGCCCTGAACAACCTGGGCTCGGTAGAGGCCCGCCTTGGGCACGACGAGGCTGCCCGGCGCAACGTGCGGGCAGCCCTCGCGGAAGCCCAGGCGGGCCAATTCGACTTCGTGGCGCTGGACGCTCTGGTCACGCTGGCGTTGCTGGCCGCCAGGTCGGGAGACGCCATCGTTGCCTTGGAATGGCTAGCGCTGCCGCTCCATGATCCGGCGGCGGTCTCCGAGACCGTGGCCGCCGCACGAGCGCTGTTGCCCGACCTATCTAGAAACCTGCCCGTCGCCGCCGTTGCCATCGCCCTCGAGCGTGGTCGGTCCCAATCGCTTCTCGATGTCGTGCGCCATATTCTGGCCAGCTCGTGACGGGACGACAACCAGACTTCCCAACGGGGTCGACCCGTTCGGCAACTGCAGGCAGGGCGTCTCGAGACCGATCAACGACGCTGGATCGTCACGGAGCCATCGCCGGTGAACGCCCCGTGAGATCTTCGATCACCACGCCCACGCCCAGCGGCTGCCCGTCGCGCATCTGGATTCCGCCTTCGGGCATCCAGGGTCCGTTTGGGCCGATGAAGTCAAGCGGCAGGCCCTCTGCAAGGTTCATCGGGGTCACGGCCGGATCCTGGCGCTGATGGTGGATGTGGAGATGCGGCTCGCTGGTGTTGCCCGAGTTTCCGCATCGGGCCAGGACGTGCCCGGCGGCGACGACATCGCCGGCCGCGACCTGCAGGCTGCCCGGCTGGAGGTGCGCGAGGATCAGGTACGTGCCGGTCTCGAGCCGCAGCACGACCCGATTGCCCTCGGGCGATTCGACGTTGTTGGAGGCCATGCCCGGAATGTTATCGGGTTCACCGTCGTGCGTGCTGGAAACCAACGCATCGATCGGCGCGATGACCGGCATGCCGTAGCAGCCATAGTCTTCAAGCCGCGGGCTTCCGGTGAGGTAGGGTGCCCGCGTCAGATCATAGGCCCAACGTTGATCGGCGAACGCGGCGTGGTAGTTCGTGCCCAATGACTCTCCGCCCCAGAGCACTTTGAGCGGGCCCGCGGCAGGCAGGCGCACTGTGATCGCCGGTTGCAGCTCCTCACGCGACGCCGGATAGGCAGCCACAGGCGCCACCAGCTGGACCGCCGGCAGCAGCGCCAGCATGGCCAGGCCGCCCGTCGTGGTCAGCGTTCGATTCAGGCGACGGGTCGCGCCGACATACAGAATGGTGATCATCAAGACAAGCGCACCCAGGAGCGGCAGCAGAACCTGCAGATCCAGCCACGCGTGCACGCGTCCCAGGCCGCCGAGCGACAACCCTGTGAGCAAGAACAGCGCGTAACCGGCGAGGATCACGGCCGGCGCCCAGCTCAGGCCACGCCAGCGCCAGTCCGAGCTTGCCGGCAGCGCCCCGGCCGTCGCCGCTTCGCGCAGCCAGGACCAACCCAGCCCCGTCGACCACATCACGCCCAGCACCAAGAGCAGCGGCGCCAGCGGCGGGATGAAACTGAGAACCGCGGCTGCGAGCCCCAGCAGACATAGCCCGCGGGACCACGCCTGACGCCGCCACGCCAGGGTGTTCACGAGACCGTACCAGACGCCGTTGAGCAGCAACGTCGCCAAACCCAGCCAGTCGATCAGGCTGACGCCGGCCAGGCGCAGATCGTCGGCGGAAAGCCAGAGCGCGCGCAGACTGAGCGCGGCGTTGGCGAACAGACAGAGGGCAGCGGCCAGGCCGAAAGCCGCCGCCACCGGCACACGGCCCGGTGTCGTCCGGGTCAGTCGCTGGTGAACGGATACCGCCAGCACCGCTGCCGTGCCCGCCGAGCCCAACTTGAACAGATCTTGCATGACCAGCGGTTCTGCATGGACGCGGGCCAGCTCGGCCAACTGCGCGGGGTCCGCCATCGCAGCGGGCCCGATCAGACCGTAAGCAATGGCGAGCATGCCGAGGCCCAGGGTCGCGCTGGACAGCGCGGCCAGGCCGCCCCAGGGTTGGGGGAAGAGTCGTAGGTCGTTCATCGTCGTTTCTCCTGTCTGAACGTCATGCTGAATGCGCTGCGCCCAGCATGCGACAGATTCCGGCGCGACACGTCGCGCTGCGGGCGGACCAGGCCTGGGCCGCCGGGTGGAGAAAGCGTCTACAACCTGAGTTGGATGGCGTGGACGATCGGACGGGGAGCGCTTACGCGGTCGGCGCAGCACCTGGACGCAACAGCGTGATCAGGCGGCGCATCTCGGTCAGGGCGTTGCGGGTCAGAGTCTGAAGCTCCTGCAGGGCCTGGGCGGCTGACGCATCGTCACGGTCGAGGTCCGCGTCGATCGTATGTGCCGTGGTTGCGATCTGATCCAGGGTTGGCATCACCGTCAGGCGCAACGCACGCGCCAGGCGGTCGCGCTCCTCGGACGCGACCACATCGCCAGCCTGCGCGGAATAGTCGCGCAGTTGTTGGTGGGTTCGTTCGAGTTCGTCCAACAGACGCAGCCGCGCCAATTGATCGGCCTCCAGGCCACGGTGGACGCTGATGTACGAGCCCAGGATGAAGCACCCGGCGATGGGCATCAAGGCTCGGGCCAGACCGGTCAACGGGCCCAGATAAACCATGAAGGGCAGGGCGATCAGAACGGCGAAAGCGCCGAGCCAAATCCAAAGGGTCGGCCCGGACAGCGCGCGCGCAGCCAGCCACGACAGCAACACGAACAGCGCGGCGACGGTGCCGATCTCGGGGTTCAGGAACAGGATCGCGCTCACCAGGCCGGCCTGGACCGCCAGCGACACGTGAAGCCAGAAGCCGCGGGCAGGGCGAAGCAACTGGAAGAAGAAGAACCCGGCGAAGCCGACATGCAGGAGGACATACGGCAGGATCAGCGCCGGACGCTGAGCGGAGGCCAGAACCTGACCAAACTCGGCCAGCAGGATCAGGCCGGCGGCGCCGGACGCCAGTCGGTTCGGGGTGCGGGTTGAGGGCGTGACGAACAGCATGGTCTTACCGCGGAGAGACCAGCCCGACGCGAATGGCGAAGATCGCCAGCTGGGTCCGATCGCTCAACCCCAGTTTGCCCAGGATATTGCTCATGTGGGTCTTGACCGTGCGTTCGCTGATCACCAGGGCCTCGCCGATCTCGCGATTGGACAGACCCTTGGCCACGAGCTTGACGATCTCGCGTTCGCGATCGGTGAGGCTGGCCGCCTCATCGTCGGCCGCCGGTTGGCTGCGCGAGCGAAAGGCCTGCATCAGGCGTGCCGCGACCTCGGGATGCAACCGGGTCTGGCCCGCATGCACCGCCCGAAGGGTCGCCACGAGTTCGCCGGGCGAGACGTCCTTGAGCAGGTAGCTGGCCGCGCCGGCTTCGATGGCGGGAAAGATCTGGTCGTCGGTCGAGAAACTGGTCAGGGCAATCACCCGGATCGAGCTGGACCGGGCTTTGATCTGGCGCAGCGCTTCGATCCCATCCATCCGCGGCATCACCAGATCCAGCAGGACGACGTCGGGCGCCAGTCGGACCGCGAGGTCGACCGCGGCCTGACCGTCCGAGGCTTCGCCCACGACTACGATGTCGTTGTGCAGTTCCAGAAAGGTGCGCAGGCCCTGGCGCACGATCTGATGATCGTCGACGATGAGGACCCGGATGGCGGGGGGTGGAGCGGTCATGGGGTCTGGACTCCGTTCGCGGGCTTGAAGAGCCGGACGCGTGTTCCGCCGCCGGGCGTCGACTGCAGTCGAAACACCCAGCCGATCTCGGCGGCGCGCTCGCGCATGCCTGCCAAACCGTGGGCGGCGCCTGAGGGGGGCTGACTGGTGTCGAAGCCGCGGCCGCCGTCGCTGACTTCCACAAAGGGCGACGCCTGCAGCTGCAACCGAACCTGGACGTCGCGCGCGGCGGCATGTTTGACGACATTGTTCAAGGCCTCCTGCACAAACCGGAAGATCGTGTGCGATTCGAGGGGGCTCAGCGGGCCGTGGCCCTCCGCCTCGAGCATGATCGCGAGCCCATCCAATCGGGCATCCTGAACATAGGCACGGATCGCGGCGATGAGCGTCGAGCCATCTGTGGACGCCGTCGCGGTGGCCGACCCGAGGGCCGCCATCAGGTCCGTCAGTTCGCGGCGGGCCTGCGCGGCCAGGTCGAAGACTCGGCCAATCTCGTCGCGCACACGGGCTGGGCGCTGGGGTAGCAGAAGCTCCGCCGATTGCGCGCTGAGCGTCATCGAGAAGAGCATCTGAGTGACCGAATCGTGCAGGTCGCGCGCCAATCGCTGGCGTTCGCGCTGCGCCGCGGTGCGCTCGGCCTCAAGCGCTCGGATGCGCAGCTCCGCATTCGAGGCCGCCAGAGAGTCGGTCAGCGCGCCGGTTTGCGCCCGGACCAGGCGCGCCCGGCGCACGGTCCAGGCATAGGAAGCCAGCAAGGCATTGCCGGCCGTGTACACCGTCGTGAAGGCCAGACCCTGGGTCCACCCGAAGGCCGTGATCATAGGAATGGCCATCAACACGGCAAATGCGCCGATCCAGAGCGCGCCCCAGCGTGGCCTCAGCCGCAGCAAGGCTTGCATGCTGAGGATCGCGTAGAGGGCCGCGAAGAAATCTTCGCCGGCCGCGCGTTGGAAGAGTAGGAACGTCAGACTTGCCTGCGATCCGAGGTAGACGAGAACCCAGATCGGCCAACGCCCTGCCGCAAGGGCCTCGATCACAAACAGCAGGAGCCACACCCCGAGCATGCCCAAGACCCAGGCCAGGTCGGGAGCGTCCTGGAGGCGTACGAGCGCGCGCAACAGCGTGGCGCCCAACAGGAGGGCCGCGGACAAATAGAACAACCCAACGTTCGTCCTGTCCGGGTTGCGCAGCATGGGTGGATTATAGCGAGCCGGGTTCAACGGACTCCGATATCCTGGCCTCGGCTGGTTGCAAGTCTGCCAGAGGCCAAGGACCAGCGTAGGTCAGCACTGCTGGTTGGTCATCCGCGTCAGGATGGGGCTCATCTACAACCCAGGTTGTATCTCGTTCCGTTCAAGCGATGAGAGAATGGCTCATGAAACCGCACGTGGGCGCGACGTTGGCCCACGCACCGGCCCGCGTGTCTGGATGTCAGACCCACGACGCCCCGGGTCGACGGCCCCGCCGCTCAGGAGGTGAGCGACGTGCAGCTCCATTTGTTCAGCACGCCCGGTGAACCGTTGCTCCATGATGTCGTTCAGGCATGCCGCACGATCGTCGGCGCGCACCGTGCTCGGGTCGTCGCCTACCTTCCGGCCGCCGCCATGGGGCCGCTTTGGATGGACTACACCGTCGAGGCCTTCAGGGATGTGGCCGGTGTTCGCCTCATCGATCTGGATCAGATGGAACACGACGACATCGACGCCGTGCTGGATCAGGCGTTGGCGCTGTACATCCCGGGTGGAAATACATACCGCTTGGCCCAGCGCCTGCGGCAACGAGGTTTCGTCGAGAACGTGAAACGCCGGATTCAGTCTGGCTTACCCTTGATAGCCTTCAGCGCAGGAACCGTGTTTTGCGGGCAGGATGTTCTGACTACGGGCGACATAAACGTGTGTGCGACGACGGAATTCTCTGGGCTGGCCTTGACTCGCTTCAATTTCCACGTTCATTACCCGGCCGTGCAGGGGCCAGAGCGGCAGGCTCGGGACGTGCGTTTGAAGGAGTACCACGCCATGCGTCCCCACTCGGTATTGGCTCTACAAGACGGCGCCTACCTGCGGGTCATGGGTGAACGCATGGAGGTACTGGCCGGCCGTTGCTGGCGCTTCGACTTGGGGCAAGCCGGACACGCGCTCGACGCCGGGCCGATCGCTTAACCGCTTTCGGTTGCCCGAGAGTAACCTGGGAAGCGAAACGCTTCGACACCCATTGTGTGTCTGCATGATGTCGGTCATAGACGGATTCAGGCAATACCGCCATGATCGTAAACAGGGCGGTTTGTACCTCACTTCGCTCGGCTACCGCATGAGCGGCAGCGCCGACCCAGGCGCCTGGGCACGCCCCTAACGTCGGGACGGCCGACCGAGTGCGTCGGTGGGAACGGCCGCTACGCGGTGTTTGATCGGCTTCGTTGATTCGCTCAGACGAGGTGACCCATGCGATCCATCCAGGACGTCGATGTCATTCTGCTTCTGTCGCTGGCCTCGCGGCTTGAGTCGGAGGGTCAATACAACCTGGCCAAACTCTGCCGCGCGGCTGCCGACTCGTTGAGCCGACGGGCGGCATGGGACCTTGACCGATCTGGTGAGAAGGAGCCGCTGGTTTCTGAGATCGAGCGTATGGCGGCTGCACTGCACGGAGTCTCTGCAGAACTTGCCGACGCACTCCGCACTGGCGCTTCCGCCATGGCCGAGGGACGACTGCCCTTGATCCATGAGACGCCTCACCCGTACGTTTGCCGCACGTGCGGGCACCTCACGCTGGGTGACGCGGTGGAGAAGTGCCCGACCTGCGGCGCGTGGGGCGGCACGTTTCAATGGTTTCCGCCGGTGTACTGGCTCGAGGCGCTTGACCCCCGGGCAGCGCTGGAGCAATTGCGACAAACCCCGCTGGATGTCGCGGCGCTGTTGGAAGGCCTGTCTGAGGAGGCGATGACTCGTCAGCCCCCCGATGGCGGCTGGGCCATTCGCAACATCATCGCGCATCTGCGCGACGCGCAGGGTGTGATTGCTGCACGCCTGGACCAGTTCCTCATTGAGGACGACCCCGTCCTTGAGTCCAAGGCGGTCTTTGCCTGGGCGAAGGACGAGGCGACCCGCCCGCCGTCCACGCGCGAGATCTTCGCCGCTTACCACGCCTCGCGTCTGGAGATGATCGCCCACTTTGAGGCGATCCCATTTGTCGATTGGTGGCGGACGGGCCGGCATGAGGAGTTTGGCGTCGTTTCGATCAAGCAACAGATGAGTTATTTCGCCGCGCACGAGTTGACACACCTCCCTCAAATCGAGCGGCTGGTCAGGCAACGCTAAGACGAGCCGACCAGGTCTCGGGGGTGTGCGCCGGCCCAGATTGAGAGCTCCGCTGGACGAACGCCGTCCAGGATTTCCGCCTGCTTGGCATGGACGTCGCGCCTGGTCGCCGCTCGTGGTCTTCACCCCAAGGACGCCAGGTCGGATTCTCGTATGAACCACCATCGGCGTATCTGCCTTTTCAACGCTCTCCAGGTTGCCGACCACGACCGCCCTCTCTGGGTGCCAGGCAGCAGACCCTCGAGCTTGCTCGCGTATCTGGTGTTGCATGCGCGCACCTCGCACCCACGCGAACGGCTAGCGGAGTTGCTTTTCCCAGATGCGCCTGCGGGGAGCGTGCGCCGCTGTTTCTCCGACGCGCTCTACCGTTTGCGTCAGGCCCTGGGGGCTGGCTGGCTCATGGCGGACTCAGAGTACGTGGGTCTGCATGTGGACGACACATGGTGGGTGGATGCATGGGAATTCGAGCGGCTGGCCACACACGGCGACCGCGCAGCGCTCGAACAAGCCGCCGCGCTGTACACGGGCGACCTCCTGCCCGAGATTTATGCCGACTGGATCATCGCGCCGCGCCTCGCACTCCAAGACCAATACCTCACCCTCCTTGACAGGTTGGCGGCGGCGAGCGAGGCGGAAGGGGATCTGGCCGGTGCACTGACGCATGTCCGGCGCCTGATCTCTGTGGAACCCTTGCGCGAGTCGGCTCACGAGACCTACCTGCGACTGCTCGGCCGGCTCAATCGCCGCGCCCAAGCCCTCGCGCATTACGACGATGCGCGTCGACTCTTCCGGACACAACTCGGCGTCGAGTTGCCGGCAGAGATGCACGCCTTGATGGACGCGATCCGACGCGAAACCGACACCGCTCCGACCGCGCCGCCGGTCGCTGAACGGACACGTTTTGTCGGACGCGTGCGAGAGCGTCAATTGGGCGTGGAGCGCATCGAGCAGGTCATGGCGGGGCAGGGCGGTCTGTGGTGCATCGAGGGTCAGGCGGGGATCGGCAAGAGCCGTCTGTTGCGCGAATGGGCCACGAGCGCACGCTGGCGCGGTGCGTTGACCGCTTACGGCCGGGCCAGCGAGTTTCCCAGCGCCTCGCCCTTCACGCCCATCGCCGAAGCGTTGCGTCCCATCCTCGATCCCCGGGTCCGGCAGGTGGAGCACCTGGTTGCACCCGAGACCCTGGCGGCGGTTTCCGCGGTCTACGATCCCTGGCGCGGCCGGGCGGCTCTGCCCGAACTCCCGCCCGCGCAAGCTCGCAAACGATTCCACGACAGCTTTGTCACCCTGGCGCAAACCCTGACGCGGATCGCCCCGCTCATGTTATTGCTCGACGATTTGCACTGGGCGGATGCGGCGCTCTGGGACCTGCTGGACGCGCTCGTACCCGCCACTCGCGCCGCGCCGCTGCTCCTGTTCCTGGCCTATCGCCGGCCCGGCATCGAGCAGAATCCGGGCTGGCAGGTCTTGCAGAAGTGGGACCGCGCCGGTTACCTTGGGGCCGTGACCCTCGGACCCTTTGACCTGCAGGACGTCGTGCGGTTGCTGTCTCAAGCCGATGGAACGGAGGCGGCGCGCGTGATCGCGTTGACGGGAGGCAATCCCCTGCACGTGACCGAGTATCTGGCGAGGCGAGGCACGCTCGAGGCGCGGCTGAGAGCGTTATCGACGTCTGCGCGGGCCGCGCTCGAGGCGGCTGCAGCGCTGGGCGAGCAAGTGGCGTTTGATCTTTGGATGACGCTCCTCCACGAATCGCCGATCGCGCTCGCCGCAGCAGGCGAGGAACTGATTGCCCATTCTTTTCTGCAGGCCACCGAGGATGGATATGCGTTCTTGCACGATGTGATCCGCACGGCGATCTACGAGACGATCGCACCCGTGCGACGAGTCGCGCTCCATGCATGCGCCTCCGACGCGGTCGCCACCCGCGACCCTCAAAACTGGCGCGTCCGTGCCTTCCACCTGGAACGGGCGGGCCGGATGGAAGAGGCCGGTGAAGCCTACTGGCAGGTCGGTGCGCAGGAGGTCGCGCGGTTCGCATTTCGGGAAGCTCAGCACGCATTAGAGCGCGCCCTGGCCCTTCTACCCAAGCTTTCGAGCAGGAAGCGCACCGCACTCCTGCTCGAACTTGTGCAGGCATGTGATGTCACCGGCGACCGTGAACGGCAGGCGCGTGCGATCGACGAAGGGATGCAGCACCTCGATTCGTTGCCCGACCCTGGCGGACAGGCGCGCATCCTGATCGCGGCGGGTGACCTGGCGACCAAGACAGGACATCATCCGCACGCCCTGACGTTCCTCAGCGACGCGCTGGTGCGGGCGCGCCGCGCCGCCAACCCGGCCCAACAGGCCGAGATCCTGATCCGACTGGGCGATCTTGAAGTGCGCACCGGCGACGTTCAGGCTGCCAAGTCGCACTATGGCCAGGGGTTGTCTCTTGCGCGGAAGTGCCGCGACCGTGTGCAGGAAGCCCTGGCGCTCGATGGTTTGGGTTTTGTACTGCCTTCGGTGGGTGGCTCGCGCCAGCACGCAGAAGCTTATTTCCTCCAGGCGCTGCAGGTGCGGCGCGCCAGTGGGGATCATTTCGGCGAGGCGCGTTCACTGGCTAACTATCTCGCTTTCCTCCAGACGGGTGGGGCTCTAGACCGCGTTATGGCCTTGAGCGACCAGGCCCTGGCGGCGAACGAAGCGGTCGGCTATCGCCTCGGTGCGGCAGTGGTGCGCGCCGCGCTGGGGCTGGCGGTATGTGCCCTCGGCGACTTCGCCGGCGCGCGCCAACTGATCACGACCGTGATCGATCACTTCCGCTCGATGGGCGACGCAGATGGCGTCGCCGTCTATTCGACGAGTCTAGGAATCGTGGCTGAACGCGAGGGCAACCTGGACGAAGCCGCAACACAAATCGAGGCCGCACTTAGGCTGGCGCAGGCTCATCACACCCGGCTCTATGGCGCCCTGGCGCAACAGGCTCTCGGTGCGGTTCGCATCCGACAAGGAGAGGGCGGGGAGGCGATCGTGCTTCTGGAGGCGGCGACGGCCGTGTTCGGGGAGAACAACGACCTGGCAAACCTCTGGCGCAGTCGCGTCTTATTGGGCCATGCTTTCCTGGATTCGGGCGAGTGCCCGCGAGCATTGACAATCGCGGATCAGGCCTGGGACGATTTTCGGCGACGGCCCCCCGGTGGCGAAGACCCACAATATCACCTGTGGGCGTTGTACCAGCTTCTTGATCGAGTGGGTCGCAGCAAAGACGCGCGTCACGTCCTGCAGGCAGCCTACGCGGCGTTGCTGCATCAGGCAAAGATTCTTCAGGATGATCAGGTGCGCCAAAGCTTCTTCCGGTCTGTGCCGGTCAATCGCGCGGTCGCGGCGGCTTATTTCGAGACGATCGGGCGCGCACCCACCTGCACGATCACCCTGGCGCGTCTTGAAGCCCCATTGGGGCGGACTCTGACAGAAACGGAGCGCGTGGCGATTGAGTGGACGCTCCACGCCCCTGAAGATGAAGCCATCGCCGGGAAGGTGGCCCGTCGTCGCTACCGCCTGCGCCGGCTATTGGAGGAGGCTCAAAGGCAGCAGGCTGCCCCGACAGACCAGGACCTCGCTCGCGCCCTCGGTGTTAGCCGTCACACCATCCTACGCGATATGGCGACGCTGGCGCGAGAACGTCAGCGGCCATTGACACGGCGCCGCAAGCCATCTGCCTGATTTTGCGACAACAGTCTCCGGACGGTTTCCTCCCCCTTGTGATTTTGCAACAAAAGTCGCTTTGTTTGTGCCACGCCGCACGAACCCGCGAGAGTCACACAATGGCCACGTTCTAGACTGGCGACGGCCATGCGCGAGCAGGGCACATTCTTCCGTCACGAGTGGGTGAAACCGCTCGTGATGGACGCCAGGTTCAAACAAGCGACCGCTGGAGGAAACCATGAACGGGTTGATTGGGGGGTGGACGTCCTTAGCCTTGCTGGTCGGCAGCGTCTTTGCTCAGTGGTTTGTTCCGACGGGTGCCACGGGAGCGTATGGGGTGGGGCCGCTCTCCACGTTCACGGTCAACAGCCTGGCGGATGCGGTGGATGCGGCGCCCGGCGACGGCGTGTGCGCCACCGCCGGCAGCGTCTGCACGCTGCGCGCCGCGATTCAGGAGGCTAATGCGCTGTCCGGTGACGACATCATCAACCTCCCCGCCGGGACCTATACGCTGGCGTTGACCGGAACCAACGAAGACCTGGCTGCGACCGGCGACCTGGACCTGACGAGCAACGTCGCGCTGACCGGCGCCGGCGCGGCCACAACCATCATCGACGCCAACTGGGTGGATCGCGTCCTGCACGTCACCGGCGCTTACACGGTGAGCATTTCCGGCGTCACCCTGACCCGCGGCAACGGCAGCGGCGGTGGTGTGCGCAATGATGGCGGTGTGCTGGCAATGACGAGTAGTGCCTTGTTTGAAAACAATGCGGCGGCCGCTGGCGGAGGCATTCTAAATTCGGGGATCCTGACGATTACCCATAGCACCGTCGTCGACAATAACGCGGGCGCCGATGCGGGGGGCGTCCTGAACTCCGGCACCCTGACGATCACCGGTAGCACCCTTTCGAGCAACAACGCGCGAACCGACGGCGGTGGGATTCTTAGCTCGGGCACGCTGACGATCTCCAACAGTACCTTTGCCGGTAACAACGCGGGTGCCGACGCGGGCGCCATCTTCAATTCCGGCACCCTGACGATCACCGGTAGCACCCTTTCGAGCAATAACGCGCGAACCGACGGCGGTGGGATTCTTAGCTCGGGCACGCTGACGATCAGCGACTGCGTCTTTTTCGAGAACAATACGGGTGACGACGGTGGCGGGATCTTCGATAGCGGCGGCACCATCATCGTCACGCAAACCTCCTTCTCCGGCAACAATGCCGTCGCCGGCGGAGCCATCTTCGCCCAGTTTGATATGACCGTCGCCAACAGCACATTTTCAGCAAACAGCGCGAGTAGTGGCGACGATCTCTACATCGGCGGCGGCGCACACGCGATCGTCAACAGCACCATCTTCGGAACGGTTCCCGACCCGGAGGAAAACGACGCGATGCGGATCGATTCCGCGGGCAGCGGCGGCGGTGTGGTCAATGCCGTCGGGGGCGGCGGCACAGTGACGCTGAGCAACACCATCGTTGCCGGCCACGCATCCGGTGGAAATTGCGTCGGCGTCATCAACAACGGCGGGCACAACCTCGAGGACGGCGCAACCTGCGGTTGGGGCACGGCCAATAGTTCGATGAGCGGCACCGATCCGTTGTTGGGTGGGCTGACCGGCAATCCGTCGGTCTTGCCGCTGTCCGTTGGCAGCCCCGCGATCGATGCGGGGAGCAATGCCGTTTGCGCTGCCGCGCCGGTCTCCAACACATCGCAAAACGGCGTCGCACGCCCGAACGACGGGGACGGCAACGGCTCAGCCGCCTGTGACATCGGTGCGTTCGAGCGTCCTGCCGGTTCCTGGGTCTATCTACCGACCGTCGTGAAGTAGAGCACGTTCCACGTGGGACGAGACCCGCGCAGCGCTGATCGGCGGGTGAAGCCCATCGTTCAGCACTGCGCGTGGCCGATTCGGCCTGGGATCGACTGCGGAGGTGATTGTGAAAAGACAGATGCGCTCTCGGTTCTCGATTGCGGTCCTGCTGCTCGCGTTGGGATGGATCATCAGAGGGCCTGCGGCCCTGGCCGCCGTGCCTGGAGCGGAACCGCTCCAGGCCGCCCCGTCCGCCCAATCCCGCTACACCCTCACCGACCTCGGCACGTTGGGTGGGCCCACCACCAAGGCGATGGGGATCAACGTGAACGGGCAGGTCGTCGGCGCGTCACAAAGCAGTTCGGTCCTGTATGCCTTCCTATGGGATGACGGCACGCTGACCAGCCTGGGCGACCTGGGTGGGCAGGGGAGCTGGGCCTACGCCATCAACGACGCCGGTCAGGCGGTCGGAGGCTCGCCCCTTGGCGGCGGAAACAACCACGCCTTCCGGTGGCAAACCAACGCCATGCAAGACCTGGGCACGCTGGGTGGCACGACCAGCTATGCCTTCGAGATCAACAACGCCGGGCAGGTGGTCGGGTACGCCTGTTGCGCGCCCGACACCTATCTTTCTCACGCCGTTCTGTGGGGCAGCGGCGGGATCGTGGACCTGGGCGACCTGGACCCGCTGTGGCCCGCCATCAGCGCGGCATACGGCATCAACGACGCCGGGCAGGTGGTCGGCGGTTCGTACGACGACTCCGCGAATTTTCACGCCTTCTTGTGGCAGAACGGCTCAATGCAGGACCTGGGCACGCTGGGCGGCGACTACAGCTCGGCGGAGGCGATCAACAAAAATGGTCAGGTGGTCGGCACTGCCCGATTGGCCAATGGCACGCCGCACGCCTTCTTGTGGCAGAACGGTTCAATGCAGGACCTGGGTGCGCTGACCTGGGACCAAAGCATCGCCTATGACATCAACGACAAAGGTCAGGTGGTCGGCGCGCTGCAAACCGGGCAAACCTCGCACGCCTTCCTCTGGGCGAACGGCCAGATGCAGGACCTCAACAGCCTGATCCCCGCCAATACCGGCTGGGTGTTGCAGGAAGCGCGCGCCATCAACAACAAAGGCAGGATCGTGGGTTTTGGTGCCCTCAATGGGCAGACGCGCGCCTTCTTGCTTAAGCCGAGTGCCTATAACTGGACCAATCCGAGCGGCGGCTCGTGGCACGTGACCACGAACTGGGATCCGCAGGGCGACCCCGGCGACGGCGATACCGTCATCTTCGCCCTGGGCGGGCAATATACGGTGGATGCCGGTCCCGCCATCACCTCCATCTCATCCCAGGCCAACTTCCCGGTGGGGCGAGCGATCATCTCGGGCACAAATACCGTGGATTTCCAGAATCTGTCGCTGAATCTGCTGGACGATTCGGTGGATGAACCAGCACTAACCGTCAACGAAGGAGGTACGGTACGGATCACTTCGGGTGCAGGCAACATGATCCACGCCACCATCGGCGGCGCGCTGCCGGCCAATCCCTCCAATCCGCCCCTGGCCCGGTTGCAGGTGTTGGGCAACGGGACCAGGCTGACCGGTACGGGCCGCCTGAACATTGGCGACGAAGGCGCGGGCGAATTGTTTGTGACGGCCGGGGGGCATTTGACCAGCGCGGAAGCGCGTATCGGCGGCCTGCTGGCCACGGGCACCGGCACAGCCGATGTGGGTGGCGCCGGGTCGTTGTGGGAGACCGGCAACATCGCCGTGGGCTACGGCATCAGCAGCACGTTGACTATCCAGTACGGCGGGCGCGTCAACTCAAACGACGCCTATGTGAGCTGGGGCGTCCTCAGTGGAGATTCGGAAGTGACCGTCAACGGCATCAGCGCCGTCAACGGTCAGCCAGCATTGTGGGCGCTCCTGGGCAGCTTGTTCGTTGGTCAAAAGGAATTCGGCTCGGTCGCGGTGCTGGAGGGCGGCAGCCTGTACGTCAGCCAAGACGTGCACATCAAGAATGGCGAGCTCCGCATAGACGGCCGCCACGCCACCGGCGGCCCCTCCCAAATGGATGTGTTGGGCACGGTCTTCGTCGGTGGGCCGGGCAGCGCTAACCTGCTGGCCCTGTGGAATGCGGCGCGCGGCGGCATCGAAGGCGACCTGATCATCGGCAAGGATGGCGAAGGCGCCGCGATCCTGTGGGGCGCGGCCAATACGGCACTCCCGACCCAGCTCGATGTGGTGGACCCGGCGGCGGGTTTGTGCGTCATCGGCCACACCTACGACGGCGGCGTCTCGCTGGACGATGGCGGCCTGTTCCGTTGCCGGAACATCCAACTCGGCCAGGCCGGGTTGAGCGGTGACGGCTCGATCACCGTGGATGGCGGCATGGTGCGTGCCCTGGACGTGCTGACGGTTGGGGCCGTGGGCGGCGGCACAGGGCTGGTGGAGATGAAGGCCAACGCGCTGGTGGCGACCAACGGGACGTACATCACCCCCAACGGCGTGATCACCGGCACAGGGACGCTGGCGGTGAACTTCCTCGGGTTGCAGAACGATGGGACGTTGGTTCCCGGCATCAATCTACAGGTTCCAGCCGCTCCTGCAGCATCACCCCAAAGCGCCACGCGGGTGCAGGCCGCGGCGCTGACGCCCACGCTGGCGATCAGCGGCACGCTGAGCATGGGGCCCGGCGGCCGGTTGGAGATCCCGGTGCTTGGGCGTGGCGCTGGCCTGTACGGGAGCCTGGGCATCACCGGCACGGCCAGCCTCGACGGTACCCTGGTGCTCAACTTCGGCCATGGATTCGCGCCTCAGCGGGGCGATCACTTCGCGTTCCTCAGCGCGACCGGAGGCGTCGTCGGTGCGTTCGACAACGTCCAGATCAGCGGTCTGATGCCAGGCTTTGAGTACGACCTCTCAAACCAGAATGGACAACTGGTGCTCGAAGCGCTCAACGACGGCGTTTTTGCCCAAAGGGTATTCCTGTCGCTGCTGATGCGCTGAGCGGCGCTTTCGGCGGCCGCGGCGCCGCACCTGCACGGACCACGGCGGCGCTAGCGCTTGACGCATCCCGCACCTGGGCTTCAAGGTGGATGGCGCTCTGCATCAACAGTGCGAGCGCCGGGGGCCGGAACACAACACCCTGCCCGAGCAGCCAGCGCGACGGCCTAATGAGCCGCCCCGGGGTCATGACGTCCGTCATACCCCGGAATCCAGGGTCCCCCTACGATCAGTCCGGAATGGGCCCTATCGTTGACATGGCTTTCCGGTTGACTCGACCTGGTTTTGCGTTGTTTCTGGTGATCCACGCACTCGCGGCCCTCTTCGCGCCCTGTCCCTTTCGCCCCGAGGCATCCCTTGTTCTGGCTCAAGCGGCCCACGGGCACCATGCACACCACGCTGCGGACCTGCCATCGGCGCCAACCTCCGATGATACCGTTCCCTGTCCGTATGAGTTGATGCACCTCCTCAACGGTGTGTTTCAGGCCGCGCCGGTGAGCCGACCGGCTTTGGAGGCCGGAACGCCCCTCACGTTCGCCGTTGTCCTGGCGCCTGACCCGGCCGGCCGGGTCGATACCCGGCGGACGGATCCACCACCGCGTTTCGCCTGGCCCGTCGCCCCAATCGTCATGATCTGAATGAGGTCAATGGCTGATACCGCGCTCCGCAGATGGCGCTTCACTGCCTACAAGAGGGCGGTGCGGGTTTGAGTCGGCGCACGAATCCGGCGCATTGATCCGACGACACAGAAGGTGAGGGCAGAATGCTTGCTCCACAAGACTGTTTCGCATTGCCGGGCCGGCTTCCCACCAGAGGGCTATCGGATGTCGTGATTGGCGTCTGCGCCGCCCTCATGCGCGATGCCGTCCTGGCACAGGGCCCCGAGACGATTCAAGCCGGGCCTGCGCCCGTTCACGCCGTTCGCTTGCTCGCGTGCGCCGAGGAGCACTGGATCGAACACGCTCTGGCTGTTCGTGCACGCCACTTTGCGGTCCCTGACCGGCAGGCGCTCGTGCTTCAGTGCTTCAACGCCTTTGTGCGCGCCTTGACGATCGCGCCGACGACCTCCTTGGTGGTCAGCGATCTTGCATTGGCGCCGGACCCGGACCGGACGTGGGTTGGTGTTCGAGCGGGCGTCATTGAAGACATCTGGCCGGCGACTGAAGCGTACACGGGCTCACTGCTGGAACGGTGCCAGCGAGTCGGGCGGGAGATCGCGCGCAGTCTCGACCGGCTCATCCCGCCGTTTGCCCGATCCGGAGCGTTGACACCCGAGATCCTGAGGGGTGCGGCCAGTGATCAGGTGGCACAGGCCATCGCCCAGGTCGGCCAGCACCTCAACCACCCGTTGACGCAGGACATCCTAACCGATGTGATGGCGGGCGGTGCGCACGGGCTGCGCCCGGTCGAGCTGGTTCGGGTCACAGCCGGTGGCCGCAGCGCGGTGGCGGTCAAGCGCGCGGTCTGTTGCCTGGCCGATCGCCTGGATGCAGACGCCACGTGTTTGGGCTGTCCGCACGATCCGGAGCCGACGCGGACGGATCGCTTGAAGACCTGGCTGCAGACGTTGATCGCCGATCCACCCTAAAGAGAGACGCGCTCCCCTGACTGGGGCAAGTCAAGTCAGGTGGGCGCCAAACCAATTCATTGCGTACTCGAGGGGATACCATGAAGCTTCGACATCTATTACCACTGGCGCTTGGGGTGCTTGTGGCGGCCTGTATGCAACAGGTCGCACCAACAGCGCCGGCGCCCACCGTGCCACCGGCAACCGCCGAGCCGGTCGCCGCGAGCGGCAGTCCCGCCGCGGCGTTCCAAAAAGGAGGCTGCTTCGCCTGTCACGTCATCCCGGGCGCCCCAACGTCCGGGGCGCTCGGGCCGGATCTCTCGACGATCGTCGAGGTTGCCCAGACGCGCCTCGCGGATCCAGGCTATACGGGTTCTGCCACCACAGCCGCGGCGTACATCCGGGAGTCGATCCTGGCCCCAGAAGCCTTCCTGGTGCCGGATTGCCCGACCGCGGCCTGTCAGAAGGGGCTGATGCCGGCCACCCTGGCGCAGACGCTTTCTGAAGCGGAGATTGCCACAATCGTCGGCTATCTGACCGGGCTGCCCGCGAGCGAGGCGTCGATGGGGAGCGCGGGTGGATCCGCCGAGGCACAGGTCAGCGAGATCGCACTCAACGACGACGACTATGCCTGGGCCAAGCAAACATTCTTTCAACGCTGCGCGGGTTGCCACGGCACCTTGCGCAAGGGTGCGACCGGGCCGGCGCTGACCCCGGATCTGACGACGGCCAAGGGCACGCTGGCCCTGGCTGCGATCATCACCAACGGCACGCCACGCGGCATGCCCGATTGGGGCAACCAGGGGATCTTGACGGCCGACCAGATCACGCTCATGGCCAAATACCTTCAGAACGAGCCGCCGGCGCCGCCGGAGATGTCGCTCGAGGAGATGAAGGCCTCCTGGAAGCTGCTGGTGCCTCCGAGCCAACGCCCGACGGAGCCCCAGACCCAGCGCAATTGGCAGAACTACTTCAGCGTGACGCTGCGAGATGCCGGGCAGGTTGCCATTATCGATGGGGACACCCATGAGGTCGTGACGACGGTGGACACCGGCTATGCAGTCCACATCACGCGCATGTCGGCTACCGGACGCTATGCCTACGTCATCGGTCGCGACGGCCGCTTGGCGCTCGTCGACCTGTGGATGGAGATCCCACAGAAGGTCGCCGAGGTTCAAACGTGTTACGACGCCCGTTCGGTCGAGGTCAGCAAATACAACGGCGAGCTCGGCGACTTCTCCGACCTGTACGCGATCGTGGGCTGCTACTGGCCTCCGCACTTCGCGATCCTGGACGGCCAGACGCTCGAGCCGTTCAAGGTCGTCAGCGTGCGCGGCTACACCGCCGACACCAACGCCTACGTCGGTGACCCACGCGTGGCCGCGATCGTCGCGTCGACCTACAAGCCGGAATGGATCGTCAACGTCAAGGAGACCGGACAGGTCTGGCTGGTCAACTACACCGATCCGACCAACCCGACGATCAAGATGATCCAGTCGACGCTCTACCTGCATGACGGCGGGTGGGATTCCACCGAGCGCTTCTTCCTGGTCGCGGCCAACCAATCCAATAAAGTCGTGGTCATTGATGCCCAGGAAGGCGACCTTGAGGCGACGGTCGATACGCCCGAGGTCCCGCACCCGGGCCGTGGCGCGAACTGGATCGATCCGGAATATGGCCCGGTCTGGACCACCGCCCACCTGAGCGCCGCGTCGCTGATCGCCATTGGCACCGACCCGGAAGGTCACTCCGATAGCGCCTGGAAAGTGGTGCGCAACATCGAGCTGCCGGGCGCCGGATCGCTCTTTGTGAAAACACATCCCAATAGCCCGTGGATCTGGGTGGACTTCACCCTCAACTCGGACGAGAAGCTGCAACGCAGCGTGTGCGTGGTCGCCAAGGCCGACCCCACGAAAGTGCACAAGTGCTGGGAGGTGGCCGACTACGGTCGCGCCGTACACTTCGAGTACAACCAGGCCGGCACCGAGATCTGGGTGAGCGTCTGGGGCTCAGCCGATCAGCCCGGCAAGACCGGGGAGATCGTCATCTACAACGACGCGACCCTTGAGGAGGTGGCCCGGATCAAGGACCTGATCACGCCCACCGGCAAGTTCAACGTCTACAACACCGTCCACGATATCCACTGATCCGTCTCAGCCGATGCCGCACGATCTCCGTCGAGATCGTGCGGCAGCGGCGCCATTCCCTTCACGCACGAGGATCCCAGCGAT
The DNA here is from genome assembly GCA_044226525.1 of Chthoniobacteraceae bacterium. GTDB lineage: Bacteria > Verrucomicrobiota > Verrucomicrobiia > Chthoniobacterales > Chthoniobacteraceae > VFJQ01. The sequence continues at coordinate 190,635 of JBGAGV010000005.1, forward strand.
GTCCGATCTCCTCGATGACATTCGTCTCGCAATCGACAGCTTCGCTCTTGCGCGAGCACGCGATCTCCTGCGTGAAGCCCTGAAGTCGCCCACCGCGGAGACCTACTATCTGGCCGCCCAGGTCGCCCTGGATGAGGACCAGAAAAGACGATTTTTGGAACAGGCCGTGGCGCTCGATCCCTTCCATGAGAAGGCCGTGGCGGCCCTCGGCCAGCAGAAGATCGACGCGCCTCCTGTTCGGAATGTCTCCAGCCCGGCCCCCGAATACGTCACCGCGCGTGCCAAGCTGGAGGCGGAGGCCCTGTATCGGTTCCCCTGGCCCAAGGCGCCCGTTCGGACCCGTCTGGTTCCAGGGGCCCAGCTGGCGCTGGTCGAGCGAACCGAGAGCGGCCAGTGGTTGAACGTCCTGTATCTGGGCACGGCCAATCGTGTCATCGTGGGCTGGCTGCCCGCCCACCAGGCGGAGCGCATCGGCCTGGGTGAAACCCCGGTTGATCTGCTGGATCTGCCGATCTCGGAGTTTCAGCACAATACGCGGGACGACATCGTCGATCTGACACAGATGCTGAAACGCGCCAATGCGACCGCGAATGGCCTGGTCGCCGGCGGCATCGGTCTCGTGGGTTTAGGCCTGATCTGGGCGCTGTTGTTCAGTTCGCTCGTCTCAACACCCCTGCGACTGGCGGTCTTTGCCATCTCCGGGCTGGCTATCGTGCTGGGTGTGGGCGGCGCCGCCATTGGCATTCCCAAAAGCCTTCGCTTCGCACGCGATATCCACACGCATCTGGGTTGGAAGGATATGAGCGGGCTCTTCGCCCGACTGGACCGGCTACGTCGCTCCAAACAGGACCTCAGTGAGACCCAGATGGAGCACCAGGCCCGGCTCCAGGCCATGGCCCTGGCCGGCAACGTGCTGACCAAAGTCGCACCGGAGTTCAAAGACCTGGTCGCCCTGGCGCGCCGGAAATGAGGGCGCCAGACGCCGGGGCAAAATCGCCTTCCTGTTGCGTCTTGCGGGCAGGCGGAGACCCCACCCAATCACCATGACCCCATTCGAGAATCAAGACGAACGCTGTCAGAAGATCCTACAATGGCTCTACCAGCGTCAATCGATCTCGGTCGCTGAACTGACCGAGCGATTGTCCATCTCGCGCATGACGATCCACCGCGATCTGGACTTCCTGGTCGAGCAGGGGGCGGTGCACAAGCGCCACGGATGGGCGCAACTGGCGATCGACCCGCCGGACGAAAGCCCAATGGCGGTCCGATGTGGGCATTGCCGGGCTTTCGTGCCGCATCGCACGCACTGGGTGATGCAGCTGCGGAACGGGGATACGCAAACGGCGTGCTGCCCGCATTGCGGCCTCTTGTTGTACGGCCGACATCGCGATCTGGTGTCTGCCGTTCAGACTCGGGAGTTTCTCTACGGACGAATGATCAGCGCACTACATGCCACGTACGTGGTGGGGAGCCAGGTCCAGCTTTGCTGTGTGCCCAGCGTGCTGGCGTTTGTGAGTCGGTCTGAGGCGGAACGGTTCAAGCGAGGGTTCGGTGGAAAGGTCCGATCCTTTGGGGAGAGCCTGACCTGGTTGCAGGACCAACATTCCGTCCCGGACCTTCCAAGTCGGTCGCATAAGGCCGCGGATTAGGCTGCGTCGAGGTCGGTCAGACTTGGGGCTGTTCCGATGAACTGCACAGCCGGGCGAGTGGTACGACCAGGCTTCGGCGGCGGGCCGCGCCGACGGCATCGGCAACGCTCACAGTCCATTGAGGCAGTTTCCGCCCCAGGCCCTCGCTCCGACACTGGCACCGGCGCGGTCCGTGAGGGCACGCCACGCTATCTGGCGCGTTCAGCCGGCGAAAGCAAGACGATCAGGCCCAGAAGGCCCATGTTGCAATAGAGGAGCGGCGCCATAAATGGCGCGCCGCGCAGGAAGCGCTCGGCGATCAGGGCGTTGTTCAGGCCGACATCCGCGAGGACGTGGAGCACCGCGCCGACCAAGCCGACCGCGATCAGCAGCGCCATCGCCAGCACATAGGTCAGCGCATCGCCGCGCAGCGGCCGTGACTCCATGCCCATCAGTGCAGCCACAACCAGCGCGAAGACGCCGACACCGGTCGGCAGCCACAGCCACGGGTTCGTGAATCCGGCGCGGGCGTGATCGAGCACGCTGCTGATCAACGCCACCAAGATCCCCATACACACGGCGAAGAAGTAGGCGTTGGTTTTTGCATACGGCAACTGCAGATGCAGCCCGCCGGGCAGCCGCAAACGCCCGCTGTCCTGGGGATCCTCGATCCACGCGGCGCTGACGCCGAGCAGGCCGACGAGCGCAAAGGCGAGCGGGCCCAAAACCGGCGGCGCCAGGACGAACAGGTCCAGTGTCACCTGCGCCCCGATGGGTGCGTCCGGCAACACCGTCCGCACGATGTGGAAATAGGCGCCGAGCACCCCGACCGCGGCGCTGGCGACGAAGACCAGCGTGGCCAGCATGCTCGCGAAGGCCCTCTGGCGCAGCGCCAGCAGACCGGCCAGCGCCAGCAACGCCCCGGCGATCGGCCCGAAGTAGATCGGGATCCACTCGTATGGCCGGAGCGTTCCGCTCAAGCTATGCGCCAGATACGTGTCGACGCCCAGAAAGAGCTCGTTGACCGCCAGCATCAGGAGCATGGCCTGGTCTCGAGAGACCGGTAGCTTCAAGGTGCGGGCGATCGGAAAGGCCAACGCCAGGAGCGACATGGCTATTTGTTCAGGAGCTCATCGGCCATGGTTTGGAGCTCGACCAGACCCTTGACAACCTCGTACGCGCCATGCCACTGAGTGTAGTCGGCGCCCTGCATCCAGACACCGAACTTGGCCGTACGGCCGTAGTGATGCCAGGTTTCGTAGTGCGTGAATTCAATGGGCTCATCAAACGCCTGGTCGGTGAGTAGATTCTGCTCCCGGAGCGGTTGCATGATGTCGTTGCTTTGGACGATGAAGTCGTTCACGGCTCCGGTCGCGCCGTCCGCCATGTTGTAGTAGTCGTCGATGAACTGATTGTTGTGGCAGGCCGCACAGACATTTTGCATGCGCACCTGGTTGTCCTCCCAGGCCGGGCGGCGTTCGCTGATCGACGAGAACAGGTACCAGGTCAGGCGGTCGCCCACGTCGTGCGTGGTGCCTGACGCGCCAAAGCCGCTGAAGTGGCAGGTCGCGCAGGTCGGCGCCGGGAAGTCCTGCACGGTGAGGGTGCCCGGCTCGGCCTCCCAGTTCCAGTTCTGGCCGTCGGTCGAATACTTTATGCCGTGTTTGGACTCGAAGTAGATCTCCCACTGCGGGTGGTCGGGGCCGATGTGGCAATTGTTGCAGGTCTCGGGCTTGCGCGCCTGCTCCAGGCTGAACTCGTGGCGGCTATGGCACTTCTGACACTGCCCCACCGATCCGTCCGCCGCCGGCTTGCCGACGTTGTTGGCCCTCCGGGATCGCCTGATACGCGGCCAGGAGCTCCTGAGACAGATCCTGGCTGCCCGCGACCGCCACATAGGATGGCAGCCCGTGGCGGCTCTGGCTGTACTGGGCGACCTCGGTCTCATGACACTTCTGGCACATGGCCGTCGTCGGCTGGGCCAGGATGTAGGCCTTCTCGTGCACCACTGCGCCTGGATAATCGGCCGCGACTTCGTGGCAGTCGCGGCACGTGACCTTGGCCGCCGCCATGTCGCTGTGGCCATACTGCTCGACAATCCCGGGGGTGGCATTGCGATGACAGACCACGCACGCGTCCTCGCTGTTCTCGAGGACGTTGACGCGCGCTTCGGAGGTCACCGCCGACCCGCGCGGGATGACCATCGCGACAAGCGCCAGGGCGAGAACCACAATGGTGGTCACGAGGCCGGCGACCAGCAGTCGCGCTGAGCGGAGTGGGGTGGTTGGGGTTGAGTCGGACATTGTTCTTCTCGTGTGAGCAGAAATCAACGGCGGGACCACGTGTCGCTCGCCCGTGGCCGTTGGTAGTGCCGAGCTTCAGAACGGAGTTCCATCCGTTGAACGCCTGCCAGTGTAGGGCAGAAAAAAGGAGTTCGCAAGCCAAGCAAGCGCTGCGGGCGACCGCGACCGCAACCCGACATCCGCGGGTCATTGACACACATCCTTACGTCGGCCGTGATCAATCGGTTGATCACTCGCTTGGCCTGACCCGAGCGTCTCCCCAGACTGAGATTGTCGCGATCACTCACAGGTCGCGGTGGTGGGCCTGACGCAGGTGATCAGTCCGCAGGAGGTCAGGGCTGCTCAATCGCCTCCAACACGTGATTGACGCCCCTCGCGGCCAGCGCCTGGCCGGCGGCCCAGGCTTCAGCAAGGTTGGCGGGGGACAGGCAAAGCCTGAGGTCGGCGACATCCTGCTCACAATCACGCTGATCGGCTGGTGAGAGGGGAGCGCCCAGTTCCTGCAAGAGCGCCTCTGCCGCGCCAAACAAGAGGCCAGCACGGACGGACCGGCCCACATGGAGGTCCAGGCCGGCTAGGGCCGCGATGCATTCTACGATGCCCTGCCGATTGCCCTGGTCCCTCTGAAGGGCGAGGCTCTCTCTGAGCAAGACGCGTGCGCGCTCAAAGTCACCTTTCCGCCGGATCACCTGGCCCAGCTTGTACGACGAGGCGGCAATATCGAGCACGTCGCCGATTTCCCGGCACAGGACCAGGCTCTCCTCGTACATGGGTGTCGCCCGCTCACTGGCCCCCTCCAGCCGCGCCAGGTCTCCCAACCGCACCAACTGCAAGGCCGTGCTGTCGCGGCTGCCCTGGGCGCGCGCCTGCGCCAGGACAACTTCATACCGGGCGCGCGCCTCGGCGTAGTCGCCAAGTTGACTGGCCACCATGCCCAGATCACCCGTGAGCGCCATGATCTCCAGATCTTCCCCGCGCGCCTGGAAAATGCCCAGACTCTCGGCAAACAAGCGCCGGGCAGTATCCGGGTCTTGTTGATCAAAACAGATATGACCGAGGATGTGGAGGGCAAAAGCCAGGCCGCGGCTCTGGCCCAGCCCGGGTCGACGCCAAACGATCAAAGCCTCTTCGATCTGGATCCGCGCCAGTGCGTAGTCACCCTGCTGCCAGGTCAATACGCCGGCGCCGTTCAGGGTCGCGGCTCGAGTCTCGTCCGGTTCGTCGACCAGGTGTAGGGCTGACTCGAGCCACCGTCGGCCTTCGTGCAGGTGTCCATGCACGTACCAGAACATCGTCAGCGCTGCAGCCAGGCGTGCGCCTTGCGCAGGGTCGTGCCCGGCCAAGGCCCAGGTCAGGGCAGCGCGGAAGTTGTCGTGCTCCGCCGCCGCACGTTGGAGAAAGGCCGCCTCACTGATATCACCTCGGTAGACCCCGTCCTCCAGGGCTTCGGCCAGCGCGAGGAAATACGCCAGGTGCCTGTGGTGAACCTGGTCGGCCGCCCCCTCGCTCACCAGGCGTTCTTCGGCATATTCGCGCACAGTCTCGAGCATCGAATAGCGCGCCCCGTCCGAACGATCGGCCCGTTGCACGAGACTATGGTCCAGCAGGATGAGCAGACTCTCCAACACCGCCGGTTCACCCTCGAGCCCCGCTGCGACGCACACCGCGGCATCCGCCATCCAACCACCGACAAACACGCTCAGACTCGTCAATAGCCGCTGTGACGCCTGGTCCAGGAGAGCGTAACTCCAATCGAGCGTGCGCCGCAGCGTCTGCTGCCGCGCTGGCCAGTCCCGCGGCCCGCCCGTGAGGTGCTGCAGCCGATGATCCAATTGTGCCAGTAGCTCCGCAACCGACCAGTACCTGCAACGCGCCGCCGCGAGCTCGATGGCTAAAGGCAATGCCTCCAGCTGGCGGCACACCGCTGCGAGCAACGGAGCGGTCTCGCCGGCCAGAGCGATATCGGCCCTCACGGCCTGCGCCCTGGCCGCGAAGAGCGCCGCTGCCGCCGGGGCCGCCAGGGGCAACACGCCCCGCTCGTGCTCACCGGAGATGTGCAGCGCGGCCCGGCTCGTGACCAGGATCTTGAGCCCGGCGGCGGTCATCAGCAGCTCGGACGCCAGGGGCGCGGCCGCGAGCAGGTGCTCATGGTTATCCAGAATCAGAAGCAGCTGCCGATCGCGGAGGTTGTCCTTGACGGCCGCGCTGGCGGGGCGACCGGGCGTATCTTTTAGGCCGGCGGCCTCGGCGATGGCGGCAATGACGCGCTCAGGTTCGCGGATCGGCGCCAGATCGACGAACAGGCCGCCATCACGGAAACCCGGGAGCACGGTCCGGGCGACTTCCAGGGCCAGCCGGGTCTTGCCAACCCCGCCCGGCCCTGTGAGTGTCACCAGACGTATTTCGGGTTGGCGTAGCAACCCTGCGAGTGACGCCACTTCTTGCTCGCGCCCGACAAAGGCGGCGACCGGAACTGGCAGGTTGTTGTGAGGCGGCGCGATGACGCGCTCGATGGGGACGGTGGTCAGAGGGAGGCGCAGCGGCGTGGACTCGCCGCGTGCGCAGGCCAGGAAGAGCGCGCGCTCCGCATCTGGGATGGCCAGGACCTCGGCCAGGCGCTCGGCGACTCGTCGAGAAGGACGCCGCTCGTCTGCTTCGATCTTCTTGATCGTGACGAACGCGCATCCCACTCCGCGGGCCAACGCCTCCTGGGTGAGGTCAAGGGCCTTGCGTCGGCGGCGCAGCCAGTACCCGAAAGAAGCGGTCTCAAGCATGCAGCCTCCAGCCCGAGGGCGGGGAGAAGCCCCATGTGTGTTCGTCTGGCCGTTTCGACCCGAGCGCGATGGACGCCGGATCCGCGCTTGTATCCAAAACAGCTACCCGTGTCGTCGCGGGTTGTGCTGTAATGGCGGCCAGAAAGGAGATGAGCTCATGTTGACCACTACTTCACCCGACCTGGCCCGCGATGCCGTCCGTTCGGTGTTGGAGGCCTGGATCGCAGGCGTCGAACAGGAGGACTTCGGCCAGATCGCTCAGGTGGTTGCCGGCGACGAGGATGCCCTCTTCATCAGCTCCGGCGTCAACGAGTGTCTTCGTGGCTGGAGCGCTTTGCAGGCGGCGCTCGAGGCACAAGCGGCTGCCGTCAAGGACATCCGGATCACGGCCACGGACGTGGACATCCACCTTCTGACCGGCGGACAGGCCGCCTGGGCCACTTCGCTCTGGACCTTTGAGGGCCGCCTGGGCGACCAGACGATCGCAGCCCCATTGCGTTGCACCTGGGTTTGCGAGCAGCGTGAAGCGGGATGGGTCCTGGTGCACTTTCATAAGTCCATCGGTGCGACCCACTGATCGATCGGCCAGGCCAGTGTAGATCCGGACTGGCCTGGCCGATATGATGACGGTCATATCTTTTTGGCCGGACTTTGGCACAATGCAAACATGGTGTCTTGTAGGTGCCACCTGGCAACCGGCGACTGGCCCCGACCGTGGACAACGGAAGGTCGCGCGCTGGACACGTAACCTCAGCCGAGGTTGCGTGTCGTAAAGCGAGTCGGCGTCTCATCGCTGACGGGAGGGCTTTGGGTGGCCACGTGCAGCACTCTTGCGCCATTCACGCGCTGATGCCCTCCGCCCGTCTTCGTTGTTTGAGGAGCCCTGATGCCAGATTGCGCACCCCGAAAGCCTGGTCTCCACGGCCTGGCTTGCCGACCGGTTGGACACGTCTCACGCCATTGTGGTCGAGATCGTTTGGGGAGACTCAGCTGCCTTCGGCCGTGCTGCCTACGACCGTGGGCACGTTCCTGGCGCGGTGGCCTGGGATTTCGAAAACGACCTCCAGGATCCCGGTCGCCGCGATATCGTGGGCACCGCGGGCATCGAGAGACTGCTGTCGAGCTCGGGCATCACAGCGACCACCACGATCGTTGTTTATAGCGGGCTGGATAACCTGCTGGCCACCTATGCTTTCTGGCTGCTGAAGGTCTACAGACACCGCGACGTGCGGCTGCTGGATGGCGGCAAGGCGCTGTGGCTGGCCGAAGGTCGGCCGACTACGACGACAGCGCCAGGGGTGGTTCCGGCAGTCTATCGCGCGTTGGAGCCCGACCGGGATGTGCGTGCCGACCGGACCGACATCCTCTCGGTCATCGGGCGCGAAGATCACAGCCTGGTCGACGCCCGGTCGGCGGAGATGTATCGCGGCCAGGACACCGCGGGCGCCGCTCGAGGCGGGCATATCCCAGGTGCGCTCAACCTTGCGGCGTTGCGCGAGACCCACTCGGACGGTTCGTTCAGAAGCTGGCGCGTGCCAACCGTTCGGCCCGACGGGACGTTCAAGGCAGTTGCAGACTTACAGGCTCTGTGTACGGATCTGTGTCTCCTGCCAGAACGGACGATAATCACCTATTGCGTCCGCGGCGGTCTCTCCACCCACGCCTGGTTTGTCCTGACTCAGCTCCCTGGATATCCTCATGTGCGCGAATACGACCGTTCGTGGGCGGAATGGGGCAATCTGGCGGCGATGCCCATCGAGGTCTAGACGGGGCGCTTTCTGCCAATGGGCGCCGAACGACTGACCGCAGTGGACAAGCGACCAACGAGTCCTCCGCAGTTTCGTCCAGACCTCCGGAACTGCGGAGGACTCGTTGGTCAGGTTCGCGGCCAAGGCAGCCAACGTCGTCGCCCAACGTCACAAAACCCGCAGCTGCGTCGTCAATCTTGTGCAGGCAGGTAACGGCATTGAAGCCACTCCTGTCGCAAGGAGATCGAGATGATGACAGCGAAAGTGATCGTGCTCGGTGCCGGATATGGCGGTTTGTTGGCGGCTCTCCGTCTGGCCCGGCTCACCCGCCACCTGGGCGCCAGCGTGACGTTGGTGGAACAGGCCGCTGTGGCTCCGGATCGGGTCCGCTTGCACGAGACGCTCGTGCGCGACGTGCCGTCCCGGCGCCTGGTCGACGTCGTGCGCGGCAGTGGTGTGACCTTTTGGCAAGGTCGGGTCGATGCGCTGGACCCTGACCAGCGCACGGTGTCGATCGCGACGGCTGAGGGCCCGCGCCAGTTTCGGTACGACCGGCTGGTCTATGCGCTGGGGAGCTTCACCGACCGTGACGTGATCCCGGGCATCCGCGAACATGCCCACACGCTCGCGCCGGCCACGTCGACGCAGGTGCGGGCCAGGATTCGCGAGCTAGCCGCGACGCGGGGGCGGGTGTTGGTTTGTGGCGGCGGCCTGAGCGGGATCGAGGTCGCCAGCGAGATCGCCGAGGCCTATCCGGAGCTGCAGGTTACCCTGGCCACCGCCAGCCAGATCGGGTCGGGGCTGTCGCAGCGCGCTCGGGCGCATATCGCAGCGGTGCTGAGCCGTCTGCACGTGTCCGTGCGCGAGCAGACCCGCATCCGGGCGCTGGAGGTCGGCACCGCGCAGACGGCGACGGAGCGCCTGCTGTTCGACCTCTGCCTATGGACCGGGCCTTTCGCGGTGCCCCACATCGCGCGGCAGGCGGGCCTGGCCGTCGACCCGGGTGGCCGGATCCTGGTCGATGACCGGCTCCTCTCGCTGTCGCACCCCGAGGTCAGCGTGGTCGGGGATGCGGCCGCGCTCGGCGGCGCCGTCCACCGGCACGTGCGCCCGGCGTGCGCCTCAGCAACGGCCATGGGCGCCTATGCGGCCAACGCGTTAGCCGCAGATCTGTCGGGGCGCGGCAGCCCCCCTTTCCGGCTGGGTTATCTCTCCAAGAACGTGAGTCTAGGCCGGCGCGAGGCGGTGACCGACTGGGTCCGACCTGACGACCAGCCGCGCGAACGAATCTGGACCGGCTGGCCGGCCGTGTGGTGGAAGAACCTGGTGATCACGGCCGTGGGCGTCTGGGGCCAGATCCAGGCGGAGCGCTGGTGGAGCGGCAACTATCAGTTGGCTAGATGGATCGAAACGCCCGATCTGGGGCACAATAGCGGTGGCCATGAATCACTCACCGGCCCTGACCGAGTTTGAGACCCACCGTCGGCGTTTGTTCGGGTTGGCCTACCGCATGCTCGGTTCGGCGACCGACGCCGAAGACGTGCTGCAGGACGCTTACCTGCGCTGGAACGGAGTCGCTGAAACGGCCCGGGAGCCAGCGGCCTACCTGACCACTATCGTCACCAGGCTGTGCCTGGATTCGCTGACCACGGCCCGAGCCCGACGCGAGACCTACGTCGGGCCATGGTTGCCGGAGCCTATCGCGGCCGAACCCGAGGCGCTGGGCGTCGAAGGCCGCGCGGAGTTGAACGATACCCTGTCGCTGGCCTTTTTGGCGGTGCTGGAGCGGCTGACGCCCCTCGAGCGGGCCGTGTTTCTGCTCCGCAATGTGTTCGGCTACGACTACGCCGAGATCGCGGGCTTTGTGGGACGCAGCGAGCCGGCCTGCCGCAAGGTGGTCAGCCGGGCGCGGCGTTTCGTGCGCGCGAACCGGCCGCGTCTGCCGGCCTCGGCGGAGGCACATCGCGCGATTCTGAACATGTTTCTCGGCGCCATGGCGACCGGTGACACGGCCGGATTGTTGGCCCTGTTGCACGAAGACGTGATCGTGATCGGCGACGGCGGTGGCAAGGCATACGCCGCGCCAGAGCCCATCGCGGGTGTTGAGTTGGTGGCGCGCTTCCTGGCCGGGCTGCGCCGCTCGATGCCGGCCGGCCACCTCGCCGGGGTGGAGCGCATCAACGGCTGGGAAGCCCTGGTCGTCCGCTCACCCGAGGGCCAACCCTATGCCGTCCTGACGATCGAGTCGGATGGGCACCGTGTGCATGCGGTGCGCTCGGTGATCAACCCCGACAAGTTGCGGGCGCTTGTATCGCCTGCGTAGAGCACGCTTCTGGTTGGATAGGAACCCGCGAAGCGATGAAGGCCGCGCTTTGCCCGGCCCTCATCGCTTCGCGGGTATCCCTCAATCTACAATGCGCTCGAAGAGACGGGACCGCACTCCATCAGGGTTCGCCCGGCAAAGCCATGGAGAGGACCCTATGCCCGGTTGCTCTCAACCAGGGCCCGGGTTAGGTGATCCAACAAGCTGTGAAGCCGAGCGGTGTCATCACTGGATAAGCCAATCACAGCCACTTCGTTGACGGATTGAGCTTCCCAGGTCAGGGACTCTCTCAGCGCGTGCGCGCGCTTCGTGAGCACGATGCGCGTACGTCGCCTGTCAGATGGGTCTCCGGTCGTTGTGATGAGGCCGTCTCGCTCCATGCGCCTGAGCGTGCTGGCTACGGTGGGCTGCTCAACATCGAGTAGGTGGGCAATTTCGGCTTGCGTGACGTCTTCCCTTTCCCAGAGAACGAGCAACATTCTGAACTGACCGACAGTGACATTGTGACTCGCCAACCGTTCATCCAGAGCTTGCGCGAACAAGTGAGCCAATCTGTAGAACTTGTAGCCCAGGCTATTGACTCGCGTGAACTGTGACTGGATCGGCTTTCCTTTCCGTTCCATACCTGCCTTCCGTCGGCTCCAGACCTAACGCGCGACGAAGCGCAATTGTACGTCCAACCGACCGCGCCCATGCAATCGTAGACGGCATGGAGGGCCGCCGATTTGTCGGGTATCACGTGGTCTTCTGCTGCTCCTGACTTCGGCCGCGGTTGAGCCATTTGATGACGAGCGGCTGTTGCCACATGACGATCCCGCTGACGATGAGCACGGGCACCACGATCAACTGGACGATAGCCGCGAAAGTGTCATTTAGGCGCAAAGGTGAGTATGCGAAAGCCCCAATGAGCACGGCAATCGCGAGGTGAACCAGCCGGACAACGTTGCGAAGCTGCTTATTCGACATAGTGTCTTTCTCTGGATGAACGGGTTTCGACGAGCAGCCGAAACAATGGACGTCGAGAAATATAGTATGCTATATATATTTGGCTGTCAACCCGGAATTGGAAGCGGTGGCTGATCACAGCCTGAAGTCATAGGCTGTGGCCGGGCATCTACGAGCTGCGACGGATGAACGGCAACCGGGGGCCCACGCAGTTGATGCCGGCCGCCGTGTTGGGGTCCGCACGGCCGGGGCCTCATGGAATGCCCTTGACCCCAAAGATCCTGGATATGACGAATGTCATAGTCATTCGGGGGACGGGAACCTAGACTTAGCCTGGGCCCATTTGATGTCCTCATTTCACTGGTTTTGCCGTTCTCTTGGAGATGGGCTCTGGGCGCCGCTCGCGATCAGCGAGCTTCAGGCCACCTTTGATCTGGTTTTCGAGGCAGCGGGCAGACCGGCCGGCATGGCCGTTTTCTCCCGTCATATCTCGGAAGGGCGCCTCCAGTGCGAGGTGATGGCCTACTTTTCGCCGGCTGCTTCTGAAGTTGCCCTTCGCCACGGGGCCAGGCCTTGTGCTCGCCCTATTCGAACGGAGTTGATGCTTGTCGCGGGCTCACCCGAGTCCTGGGCGGCGCTGTTTCCGGAGGCTGAGTCCTGTGTCGACGACGGCGCCGACGCCCATCAGGGAGTGTGACAGGTGACAGGTCATTCCGCGCAGGACCCACAGGTGCTGGTGATTGGCGCCGGGATCGCGGGCCTGACCGCCGCCTTTGTGCTGCACCAGAGAGGCGTCTCTGTCAGAGTGCTGGAATCGACCGCGCGGGTCGGCGGGCGGATGACGACCGATCTCGTCGGGGGTCGGGTGATCGATCGCGGGGCGCAATTCCTGTCGACCGGCTACCCCATGCTGTCAAGCCTGGTTCGACGACTTGGCCTATCGTCCGAGTGGGTGCGGACGACGCCGTGGACGGCCGTCGTGCGCGATGGTCGAGTCATCCGCTTCCGCTATGACGATGCGCTGTCGTCGCTCTGGAGCGGGCTTCTGCGCCCCCAGGAAATCTGGACGCTCGCCCGCCAGAGTCTGAGTGCGCTATCAACCGTGCGGCGGCCCATCAACGACTATGGGCGTTGGTCCGACGTCGATGTGACTGACGCCGCAAGTTGGTACGACCAGCAATTCGGCCCATGGATGACCGAGTATTTGGTCGAGCCGATGTTGCAGGGGTTTTACTTTCAGTCACCGGAGGAAACGTCGTGTGCCCTTCCGAGGGCTATCGCCGGTTTCCTCACCCAGGGCGCTCATACCTCCACCCTTCGAGGTGGAATCGGACGCCTGCCGAGCGCGCTGGCAGAGCATCTCGACGTCTGCCTCAATCAAACGGTGTTGGCGGTTGAGCCTCAACGCGACAGCGTGGCGATCGAGACCCAGGACGGCTGGATTCAGGCCAGACGAGTCATCCTGGCCATTCCGGCACCCCAGGCCCTGCAACTCCTACGCTCAACGTCCGAGGCGGAGCGACTCCTCCTCTCGACGACCTATTCGTCCACGCTGAACCTGCCTTGGGGCTGGACGGCGGCTGGCGGCCGCCCGATTCCCTCAACGACGTCTATGGTCTGTTGATCCCGCGCCTTGAACGCAGACGGATCGCGGCTGTTGCCTTCGAAAAAGCCAAGGATTCGGCGCGAACACCCGATGGACACCTCGTCAACGTGATGGTGGATGGGCGTTCAGGGGCTGAAATGATCGCCTGGGACGAGACCCGCGTTCTCCAAGAAGTCCTGCAGGAACTTGACCGCTGGCTGCCTGGTGCGAGCGGGGCGGTCGACTTCCATCGTCTATATCGCTGGGAGCGAGCCGAACCGAGATCTCCGGTTGGACGGGCCAGTGCCATTGCGCATTATCGCGCGGTTGCATCCACCGACCAGCGGCTGCTTTTGGCCGGCGACTACATGAGTATGCCCTTCACCGAGGGGGCCGCTGAGTCGGGACGCTGGGCCGCCCATCGCGTTCTGTCCTACTTGGGTCACGACTTCGGGTGAGTCGGTCATCCGCGCTGCCCGACTCGCTGTGAAGCGGCCCGGCGGATACCGCATACATGGAAGGCCGCTCGTTGTTGACGGGTCGGCGTCTGGCGACCGGATTTCTCAGGAGGGCTGCCATGCCGATTGATTGGTCCAAGGTGTTTGAAACGGCCATCGATATCACCGTTGCCGTGAGGCAGGCGGCGATGCAAATCGCTGTCATCGATGCCGCCGTGGAGAAGTGTCGGGGATTGAACATGCAAGAAGTGACCAGCGGGTTTTCGCGCGAGGTGGCGCAGATGCCCGAGGAGGTCTGGAACGCCTGGCATTCACGCCTGGCCTTCCTGGCGAACGTCCAAAACGACGCGACCGCAACGGGGATGCTTCACATTGGCACGCTGACTCGTTCTGAGCTCACCCGCGTCGGCCAATGACTGGAATACGCGGAAACCCGGGATCTTGATCTGGCCGTCACTCTGGCCCTGCAACGCATGCAGGACCAGGAACTGCCCGAGCAAATCTGCTTCTATATGGCGCTAACTGCGACCGGTGAGCGCGATCTGCGGGCCGACCTGATCGCCAAACGTCTCGTACGCCGTTTGAGGTCTGGCTAGGTGTTGCGCGCCTGAGTGCGGGGCCAGACCGCAGGATGCCGATCCCAAACGCTCAGTTCGTGTTGCCGGCCTTGCGCTGGCAGGATCAGGAAAGAATGCCACACGATGACTTCATCTGACAGCATACTTGCGCCGATCGTCGCCGTGCTCCAGGAAGCGTTCCCGGTAGAAGCCGAGCTACTTGGCGACGAAGTGGTGGAAGATATCGCCGCCGGACATGCGTTTGGACGGGCTGAGGGGGGATCGTCCATCGACCTCGGAACCACGATGGCTGCGTTGACGGTCGCCGCGCAATTTGCCGTGGCGGCCCTCGAGTTGTACACCTTGCTCAAGAAGAATGACAAGGAAGCGCCGACTTGTGCGGTTTTCGAAAGCTTTGTGGAGGAGCGGGTCGAGACCAGCTTGGATTCTGTTCAGCGCACCCGCGTGACACGAATCTGTCACCGGATCTATAGCCGGCAATAGGCAAGAACGCCGGCAGACAGCTGTCAGGAATGCTCATCGTGCGGTCCGCGGTTCAGCTGTTGCTTGGCATGGCCCTTGTGGTGTTCAGCCTGATTGTCTTGGTGCGTCATCCAACGCTTCAGGCATGCATGAGTGCGCTTTTGGCGTTTTTGTTGCAGGCGTGGGTCGTCACACTTGTCGCGGGTATTCACAACGGCAGGCACCAGTATGACCTTCTCTCCGGATATCTGCTTCGGTATCCGCGCTGTCGATTTCGAGAGATCTACCTTCAGGACCTGCCAACGCGGCTTCCGTTCTCCAGCGTTTTCCATGTCGGATTCGGATCGCTGGGGCTCTCGAAGGTTTCTGATACTCTCCGCGTCTTTGTTGTGCGCCCACGTCAAGAATGCGAAGCACCGCAACAAATCAAGTCCTACTTTCCACTCGGCGCCGATGATCACCTGGGCTCGTATGTCTTCCTGAAATCCTCGCCGAAGGCAACGTCCGGTATCCAAATGTTCACGGCACTCCATGAGGCCGGGCATGCCTCCTTGGGCAGCTCGAGTGATGCCCTCCTCATGATGGCGATGCCCGTGTTGTGCGGAGCCGGAGCGTTGTGGATGCTCCTGGCCGTCGAGTTGTCTTGGGTGTCTGTCTGTCTGGTCGCGTCTTTTGCAGTTGTGTCCTGGACGTGGAGTCGACGCCATCTCTCCCCGGGTGAGGCCCTGAACCTGCGCAAGGAACTGGTGGCCGATGCATTCGCGCTGCAGCTCATGCATGACTCCGATATCGCGTCGTTGTGTCGGTGGATCGATCGAGGCGGTCGACTGCCATACGATCAAGAGTACGGGGATCGGGCCGCAGCGCATCGCCATCGGACATTTCTCAAGCTCGTCGACGAGCGCCTTGCGAATCCTCGTTATCGGTCGCCACGATTGGCGCTTCCCGGGCCGTGGTATGCCGTCGTTGCCCTCGCCTTGGTGGCAATTGCGGCGTGGTGGGGCCGGGAACCAGGTTGGGCCGAGCTTCTGGTCAAAGCCACTCTCCTGGTGTTGGCGCCTTGGCTCATCACGTTGACGCAGCGAAAGATCGTGATGCGTCAGGAACTGCAAATCCGTCGCTTCCTCGTTGACCTGTGTGGTGATCGACCTCCAGCGGCAGAGCCAATCGAACAATGTTGAGGCCCCCGGACACCGGTTGTGCATGGCCCTCTTCACGCGCAAGCCGCCGGGGCTTGAAACCGGTATCCGCCAGGCACAGGTGCATTGCTTACGTCGCTTCATGGACTGGCCACCGCTCGCCGCAGAGCGTGCCCGCTGAAGCCATGCGAGCATAGGTGTTTCGCGTCGAGCACGGCGCCGGTGGCGACCCATAATCCAGCATCCTGCCGTCGGTTGGTTGAGAGGACAGGCACAGTCGAACTCCGCGGCCAGGACGACCTTTGGCGGCCGTCACACGACGAGTGTGTGAATTCACACGGCCGGTGCGCGCTCGGTCTGCACAAAAGGAATGTCTGGTTTGAGCGACGCCTCGATGACGACAGCCGTGATTGCAGCTACGAGCGGATGGACCAGCCGGGTGATGTTACCTGCGGGGTCGGCATTAACCTGCCTGGGCAATCTTCCTGAGCCGCCTCTCGTTGAGCAGCACAAGGTGCCCGCCTGGTTCGGTGCGTACCAGGTTCTCGTGGGTGAAACGCGAGATGGTGCGGATGGCGGTTTCGAGAGTCGTGCCGGAGAAGTTGGCCAGGTCCTGGCGTGAGAGAGCCAGGGTGATCCGACTTCCATCCTGGATGGATTCGCCGCATGTTCCCGCTATCTTGAGCAACATGTACGCCATCCGTCGTTCTACTCTCGTCCCGACCAGGGCGTGGCCCTGGAGCATGGTGTAGTGGCGCTGCCCAAGCATCTTGAGTAGACGCAGTGTGATCGCCGGGTAGGTGCGAAGGAAGTCGTCGTAGTGTTCGCGGGATAGGCTGATCACAGTACTGGGTTCCATGGCCCGCGCAGTAGCCGGTTGCGCCGGGAAGTGCAAGACCCCGCCGCCAAAGGCCTGGCCCGCGTCGATCAACTCAATAATGACCTCGCGGCCGTCTTCGTCCTGAAAGACGATCTTGACCTGTCCCCGATCAACGATGAAGATCTGCGTGCAGGGATCCCCTTGCTGGAAGATGCCGGCGTCTCTGTCATAGGACGTCAGCGTGCATTTTCCTGCGACGGTACGCAGGTCTCGATCCTCGACGTCCTGGAACAGCAGCGATCGCCGCAGCCTCTCCGTGATCAATGTGACGGTATTGAGCATTTTGCTTGTTGGAGTGTACCACTGGGTTCCAGCCCCCTTTTTCGATTCAACCAGATGGTTGTATCGAAGTCCGCTTCCGTTTTGATGACCTGTCGCCACGGGTCCGGTTGATTGGTCAGATCTGAAGTCTGCCTGGTCGGTCCTCACCGGGGACGTTCGCCCGAGCCGCCACACGAGGCGGCCAGCCCTTCATCTTCCCTTTCTAGCAATCCGTCATTAACGAAGGCTGTCGTCAGTGAGACCCGTATCCGTGCCGGGTCGGCGCCGGATTGCCATCTTGGGGTGGGAGGCCCGTCGATGCAGGTGGCGTTGAGTGCCTTGGACGACGACCGGCCCAGAGTCAGGACGATCTTGCGCATGCCAGGCCGATTTGGCCCTGGCGCAGGTCAACGCGCCCTTGGCTGCATCGGTCCCGAGAGACCGTCTCCCCAGAGCACCCGGCGTGATCACGGTCACTTTTCCTGTACGCGCCAAGTCTTGTCGCACTCCTGATGGCGGTCGCGGTCTGGCAGAACTGCCCCAGGCGCTCAATCGACCCGGCAGCTGGTCCTGAAGGCCAGCAGACTGGTCGCAGGGCGGGGGGGCACTGCCTACCGGCCCAAAGTGACTGGGGTCACGAATGTATATCGACTGCCGTGCATAGCCCGCGTAGAACCTATTGACACCGGTTATTTTTAGTTATAAAATAAGTCTAGAATTAAGTCCCGGCGGGTCTGATCCAGTGAATCGAGGCCTCATGCTGGTCCCCAAACGCACGGTCGATTTGCGGCGTCTCAACCACACGGTTTTGCTCCGCCACCTTTACCTCCACGGGCCGATGAGCCGCCTGGAACTGAGCCAGCAAACCGACCTCAGCCCCAGTACCGTCACCAATGTGGTCACGGCGCTCATCCAGGATGGCGTTCTGCTCGAGACCGGGGCGACCAAATCGCGGGGTGGGCGGCCCCGGGCGATTCTCGACATCAATGCCCACTACGGCTATCTGATCGGCGTGGACCTGGACGAGACACACGTTCAGCTCGTGTTGTTTGACCTCTCGCGACGCAAGCTCAAAGCCACTTATGACGCGATCTCGCCGGGTGTGAAGACGCCTGAGCCCCACATCGCCGTGGTCGCTCGCCGGGTGAACGAGCTCATTGCGGATCTGCCTCGCGACAAGGTCCTTGGGATCGGCGTCGGCGTCCCCGGCATTGTCGAGCCTCACCCGCTCCTGGTTGGGGGCGCATCGACCTGGGAGTGGCGTGCCGGGTCTCTGGCAGAGCGGATCGCCCACGCGATCGACCTGCCGGTCTTCGTCGAAAACGGCGCTAAGGCGATGGCGTTGGCCGAGGCCTGGTACGGCGTCGGGCGCGGCGCGCAAGACATCATTGTGGTTCTGCTGGGAACCAGTGTCGGCGCCGGTGTGGTGACCCAGGGCCGCCTTTTCCGTGGAACGACCAACAGCGCCGGCGAGTGGGGACATACCAAGGTCAGCCTGGATGGCCGAATCTGCCGTTGCGGCGGCAATGGGTGCCTTGACTCTTACCTGGGCGTGCCGGGCATCCTCACGAGCTGGCGCGAGCATGCCAGCAACGGCCTCACGTCCGCTGACGGCGACCAGGTGGCCGCGCTCGAGCGCCTGATCACAGCCTATCGCAAAGGCGACGCGGCTGCAAAGGCGGCGGTGCGCGACACAGTGCGTGTCCTCAGTGCCGGGATCGCGAACCTGGTCAATTTGTTCAATCCGGAGCGGGTCATCATCGGGGGTTGGGCGGGTCTGCAGATCGGCGAGGTGATCTTGGAAGACGTCATCGAGGGCGTCAAAGCTCAGGCGCTGCCGGCGACGCAAGCCTCGCTGTTGATCGGTCTGTCGCAGTTTCGGCAGGACGCGATCTGCACCGGCGCTGCCTGTCTGGTCCTGGATGAGTTCCTGTCGCTCAGCCAGGAATTCTCGACAACCGAGTAGGGAACGCCACGGTGACCTTGAGCGTAAGCCCCCACGACCGCGCCGTCTTTCAGGAATCGCTGGCCGATTTCCTGCCGGACGACATCGTGGACGTGCATGCCCACGTCTGGCTGAGAGCCTTCGCGACCGGGCCCACGCCGATGGTGCGCGGCGCGCAGTGGGCGCTGGCGGTCGCGGACGAGCAGACGCCCGAGGTTCTGGCCGACACCTACGCGGCGTTGTTCCCGGGGCGCCGCGTGACGCCGGTGCTCTTTGGCTGGCCCGAGCGCTACATCGACATCGCGGCTAACAACGCCTGGGTTGCCGCCCAGGCGCGCCAACAATCGGCGCCGGCCCTGTGTGTGTCGCTGCCTGAGACACCGGCCGAAACGCTCGACGCGATCGTGCAGGCGGGGGGCTTCATCGGCCTCAAGCCGTACCTCGAGTTCGCGCCGCGACATCTTGGCCCGGACGAGATCTCGAGCTTTGACTTCCTGCCGCGCGCACACCTGGAGATCGCCAGCCAGCGGGGCTGGATCATCATGTTGCATCTGCCGCGGTCGCGTCGCCTGGGCGATCCGCTCAACCTCGCTCAGTTGGTCGAGATCGAGCAGACCTATCCCGGCGTGCAGTTGATCGTGGCGCATCTGGGCCGGGCGTACTGCCCGGAGGATCTCGGTGACGCGGTTGCCGTGTTGCGCCGCACGGAACGGTTGGCCTTCGACTTCAGCGCGAACACCAATGCCTGGGTCATGACCGAGTTGCTGCGCACGGTGGGCGCCTCGCGGGTGCTGTTTGGCAGTGACCTGCCGATCACGCGGATGCGGTTGCGCCGCGAGTGCCGCCAGGGCACGTATGTGAACCTGGTGCCGCCCGGCCTGTATGCGGACGTCGACGCCGATCCGCATCTTGTGGAAGTGGGCGCCGCCGAGACCGAATCCCTGACCTTCTTCCTTTATGAGGAATTGCTGGCCATGCGCCAGGCGGTTACCACGCTGCGACTGCCCGCGACGGCGGTCGAGGCCATCTTTGCGACGAACGCGCGCGCCATGGTGGCGCGCGCGCACAGGAGCCGGTGATGCAACTGCTGTTAGGGCTGGATGTCGGTACATCGGCGGTCAAGTGTCTGGCGTTCAACCTCCGCGGCGAGGTGGTGGCCTCGGCGCGCGGCGCGCTGCAGCTCTCAACGCCGCGCGCGGGCTGGGTTGAGCAGGATCCCGAGCAGATCTGGTCAGCGGTGGCCGAGGCCTGCCGGGCCGTGACCTCGCGGCTGCCGCGGATGCACAAGATCGTGGCGCTCAGTCTGTCGGCCCAAGGCGGCACCACGATCCCGCTGGCGCCTGACGGCACGCCGACCCACATGGCCTTCAGCTGGATGGACGAGCGTGCCGACACGGAGTCGGCCGTGGTCGCGGCCACGCTGGGCGCCGACGCGCTCTATCAAACGACCGGCTGGCCGCTCAGCGCCGGGCTGCTCAATCACATCGCCTGGTTCCGCACGCACCGCGAAAGCGATTTCAAGCGCACGCAGCGCTTCTGCTTCGTCAACGACTTCGTGACCTCGCGGCTGTGCGGCGCTTACGGCATGGATCCGTCCAACGCGAGCATCACCCAGCTGTACAACCTCGCCGAGGGCGGCTGGGACGCGCAGTTGCTCGATCTGGCCGGCGTCGAGCCCGAACAGCTCTCGCCGCTCGGCGAGTCGGGCCAGGTGACCGGGCAGGTCACGGCCTGGGCCAGCCAGCAGACCGGCCTGCCGGTCGGGCTCCCGGTGGTCCTGGGCGCTCACGACCAGTACTGCGCCGCCGTCGGCACGGGCACCACCCAGATCGGTCAGGCGCTGCTCTCGTGCGGCACCGCCTGGGTCGTCCTGACCATCCCACATGGGCGGGCCGGCGCGCTCCAGGC
This sequence comes from Chthoniobacteraceae bacterium, assembly GCA_044226525.1. Taxonomy (GTDB): domain Bacteria; phylum Verrucomicrobiota; class Verrucomicrobiia; order Chthoniobacterales; family Chthoniobacteraceae; genus VFJQ01. Next base: position 211,572 of record JBGAGV010000005.1, read on the forward strand.
CGGCATGTCGGTCAGCCGTCACGCGATCCCAGGGCATTTCGGCGGCATCGTGTCGCTGGGCGGGGTTGGCGCGATCGTCGATTGGCTGATCTCGCTCCTGTGGCCGCATGTCACCGGACAGGCGGCGCGTTATCAGGCGCTCAACCAGGCTGTTCTCGCGGCCCCGCCGGGTTCGCACGGCGTGCTCTTCCGCCCGCATCCCCGCGGGCGCGCGGTCGGTAACGAAACGCTCGACTTGAGCTTCGGCTCGGTCGCGCTGCGCCACACGCGCGGCGATCTGAGCCGGGCCATGATGGAGGGCGTCGCCTTTGAGCTGCGCCGGATGCTCTCCGAGCTCGATGAAGCCGCCGATGTCACGGCGTTCAAGATGATCGGCGGCGGGTCGCGCAGCCAGATCTGGCCGCACATCGTGGCCGACATCACGGGCCGACCGATCGAGCTGGTCTCGATCTCCGAGTCGGCCAGCCTGGGCGCCGCAGTGCTGGCCGGGGTCGGTGCCGGGCTCTTCACCACCTGTCAGGCCGGCGCCGCGAGCCTGGCCTCGCGCAGCCAGCCGGTGCGCCCCGACCCGAACCTGGCCGAGGTCTATGACGGTCAGTACGCCCGGTATTGCGAGGCCAGCGGCCCAGATGCCTGCCCCGCGGCTGACACCGCCGAAGGAGACGGCCGATGACGACCCACACCGCTGCGGGGCCGGGACAGTCCGGCACGCCGACCTGGCGCGCGCGTCTGGCGAAGCTCGGTCGCAAGATGTGGTTCTACCGCTACCTGTATCTGCTGGCCCTGCCCGGAGTTTTGTACTTCCTGGTGTTCTCGTATCTGCCGATGTGGGGCGTGGTGATCGCGTTCAAGGACTTTCGGCTGTTCCGCGGTTTCGAGGGCAGTCCGTGGGTCGGCTTCGAACACTTCACGTTCTTCTTCTCGTCGCCGAACTTCCCGCGGCTCTTGCGCAACACCATCCTGATCAGCGGTTTCAACCTGCTTCTCGTCTTCCCGGCGCCGATCATCCTGGCGCTGCTGCTCAACGAAATCGGCGACGGCTGGTTCAAGCGCTTTGTCCAGACGGTTTCGTACCTGCCGCACTTTATCTCGTGGATCGTGGTGGGCGGGCTGCTGACCTACACCTTCTCGCTGAGCATGGGCGTAGTCAACATCCAGCTGCAGCGGCTGGGGTTGGAGCCGTGGCAGATCCTGGGCAACAAGTCGGCGTTCTACGGCCTCGTCGTCGGCACCGGGATCTGGAAGGAGATCGGCTGGGAGACCATCATCTACCTGGCCGCGATCGCGGGCATCAACCCCGAGCTCTACGAAGCCGCCAAGGTCGATGGCGCCAACCGCTTTCAGCGCGCGCTGCAGATCACGTTGCCCGGGATCTCGGCCGTGATCGTGATCATGCTGATCTTGCAGATCAGCGCCATCCTCAACTCCAACTTCCTGCAGATCCTGATCCTGCAGGGCTCTGACGCCAGCCTGTACGAGGTCGGCGACGTGATCGATACCTGGGTCTATCGCGCCGGCTTCCTCAAGAGCCAGCTCAGCCTGGCCACCGCGGTCGGGTTGTTCAAGGGCGTGGTCGGGCTGGTGCTGGTGTTCTTCGCCAACAAGGCCGCTAACCGGCTGACCGGCCAGGGATTGTGGTCGAGGCCCGCATGAAAATCCCCAATTCCCCGATCCTCCCCGCGTTATTCGGCCGTCGCACACAAAAGGTCCGCCAGACCCTGGGGTCGCGCCTGTTCGATATCCTCAACGTCCTGGTCCTGTGGGGCCTGGTCCTCTTCACCCTTGGGCCGTTCCTGTACATCCTGTTCGGTTCGATCACCGAGGCCGATTACTACCGGGTCCATGGTGTTGCGCTTGACCCGCGCACTGGTCGCTGGCCTCGTACGAGGTGCTCCTGAGCACAGCCTCTCGGCTGGTGCCGGCCTTCAACGTCACCCTGTTGACGACCGTCCTGGGCACCGGGCTGGGCCTGATGGTCACGGCCTCGCTCGCCTTCGCGGTCTCACGCACCGAACTGCCTGGGCACAACCTGCTGGTCTGGATGCTGTTCTTCACCATGATCTTCAACGGCGGCATGGTGCCGTTCTATCTCGTGGTCGACGGCCTCGGCCTGACCAACACGATCTGGGCGATGGTGATCCCGTTCCTATCGGATGCCTGGTTCGTGTTCATCCTGGTCAAGTTCTTCGAATCGCTCCCGCAGGAGCTGTTCGACGCGGCGCGGATCGACGGCTGCAGCGAGGTCGAGCTGTTCTTCCGCATCGTCCTGCCGCTCTCCAAGCCGGTTCTGGCCACGATCGGCCTGTTCTTCGCCGTGTACTTCTGGAACCAGTGGTTCTGGCCGATGGTGTTCGTCCAGGATTCGCAACTGCATCCCCTGCAGGTGGTGCTGCGCGCGATCCTGTCGACCATGATGCCGGTGGTCAACCCGAATGCGGCCGTGCAGCAGGCCCGGCAGATGGCCGACATGCCCCCTGTGGAAGTCATGCGGATGGCGGCCATCGTGGTCACCATCATCCCAATCGCGATCGTCTATCCGTTCTTGCAGCGGTACTTCGTCAAGGGCGTCTTGATCGGCGCGGTCAAAGAATAGGCCGTCGCCGCCGTCCGAACACTGAGAAACAGGAGGGTGCCGATGCCGGTTGTCTGACCCGATCTCGTCGACCACAGTTTGAATGACATGACAGCGTTGCGCATACGTTCAGGCAAAGGAGCATGAAGATGAAGGCCCCGAAAATTTCGAGAAGGAAGTTCCTACAGATCGCGGGCACGGCGACCGGGGCGGGCCTGCTGGCCAGCTGCGGTCCGGCACCGACGGCGGCGCCCGTGGGCACGGCTGCGCCGGCTCTGACCAGCACGCCCGGCCTCAAGTACGGCGACAAGGCCGCCGTCCATCGCTACATGTGCGGCGGCTTCTCGGGCGCCGGCCCGGACGACAAGCTGATCAAGGACATCCAGGAGAAGGCGCTCCGCGATGAATACGGCCTGAATGTGTCGATCGAGATCGAATCGGCCCCGTATTCCGACATCGACCAGCTCGTCACCACACGGCTTGAAACTCAGGCCGTGGACTCGGTCGAGCGCGACGGCACCTCGGCGCTCAACTGGCTGTCGCAGGACGGCCTGCTTAAGGATATCGAGGAGGAGTTGTCGTCGTATGGCAACTCGCTGACGTCGATGCTGCCTTCGGCGGGGTTCGAGTACTTCCGGAAGGGCGGCAAGCGCTGGGCGTTTGCCAACTTCTATTCGACCCCGGTCGACGTGGAGTACATCCACATCCGCCGCGATTGGCTGGCCAAGATCAACCGTGACATCCCGACCAACCTCGAAGAGCTCGAGGAGTGTCTGCGGCTGTTCAAGGACAAGAACCTCGGCGGCGACATCACCATCCCGCTGGCGAACGACCTGGGCGGCTGGATGATCCCGTCGTACGTGCTCCAGGGCCCGTTCGCGCCGGAGCCTGATGAGCAGCGCAAGATGCTGGCGGCCGGTGAGGACTTCGAATACGAGTTCGGCTGTGCCATGCGGCCGCGTCGGCTCGAGCTATTGCAGTGGTACGTCGACGGCCTGATGAACCCCGGGTGGGCGACGTTCAAGGGAGAAGACACCGAAAGCGCCCTGCAGAAGGGTTACGTCGGCGCGCTGCTCTCGGGCTGGTGGAACCTCAACAGCCAGCTCAAGAACATCCAGAAGAACATCGACCCCAGCCAGGATTGGGTGCAGATCTACCCGCCGCTCGGCCTGCGCGACGTCCCGAACTCGGGCCGCCTCCTGACCGAGATCCCGCTCGAGCGGGTGGCGGTCGTGACCTCCTGGGCCCAGGCGCCCGAGGCCCTCATCGCCTTCGCCGACTGGCAGAACAAGTCCTGGGAAAACTTCATGCTGAGTAATTACGGCATCGAAGGCAAACACTACTCGTGGGCTGACAACGGCGCCGTCGACCTGCGCTCGTCCGCGCCGAATCAGGAGTACTCGGGCATGCGCCGCGTCGTCTGGGCGCCGGAGTGGAACAACAAGTTCCAGCAGCTCCCCGCGCCCGAGGACGATCCGAATCTCGATCCGCGGATCGCGTCGCTGATCTACGGGCCGCACATCTACAACCGCACGGACACGACCAAGCCGCAGGCCAACGAGTATCCGACGTTGACCCGCATCTATCACTTCGTCAAGTGGGATTGGAAGGAGTCCGCTCAGTACGAGCCCGATCTGCGCGCGCTGCGCGACGAGTGGGCGACCAAGATCATCAAGAACGAGGCGTCGGTCACCGACGGCCTCAAGGGCTTCTGGGACCAGTGGATGGCCTCGGGCGGTGAGACCCGCCTGCGGGAGATCGCTGACCAGTACGACGCATACGCCAAGGCCAACCCGGCCATGACCGACGACAAGGTGTTCTTCTCGCCCGAGAGCTGGAACACCACGTCGCAGTACCCGGCGCGCGGCTGATCCGCATATCCATCCGGGCTGCCGCCCCACACGCGGGGCGGCAGCCCGGCCGAACCATCATCTTCTGTATCGGAGCAGCGATGACCCCCTCGCGACGGATCTCCATCATCGGCGCCGGCACGCGAGTTCTCGATGGGCATTGCGCGCGACCTGGTGCTCGACCCCTGCTCTGGGGCAGCATTGTGTCGCCCAGGACATCGACTCCCGTCCGTTCTTGACGCCATCACCGATGTGGCCCAGCGTTATGTCCGTGAGCTCAAGGCTGACCTGCGGGTCGAGAAGACGCTCGACCGCGAGGCGAGCCTGGCCGGCGCCGACTTCGTGATCAACTGCGCCATGGTCGGCGGCTGGGATCAGTTCCAGCGCACCGAGGCGATCAGCCGCAGGCACGGGTATCCCCAAACGGTCCTCTTCGATACCTTCTATCAATACCGGCTCTTCATGGACGTCATCCACGACATGGAGCGCGTCTGTCCGGAGGCCTGGTACATCCAGTCGGCCAACCCGGTGTTCGAGGGCTGCACGCTGATCACGCGCCAATCGCGGATCAAGACGGTCGGCCTGTGCCACGGCTACCTTGGCGTGCGCAACGTCGCCCGGGTGCTGGGCCTGGACCCCGAGAAAGTCGATGCGCAGGCTTACGGTCTGAACCACAACATCTGGCTCACCAAGTTCATGGTCGACGGCGTCGATGCACTGCCCCGCCTGGCCGAGTGGGCCCGCGACGAGGCCGCGACATACTGGGCCAGCCCGGATTGCCGGCCGAGCGACGACATGGGCCCCAAGGCCGTCGACCTGTATCGCCGGCTCGGCCTGTTCCCGATCGGCGACACCGCCACGCCCGGCGGCGACTCGTATCACCGCTGGTATCACTTCGATCGCGCCACCGAGCAGCTCTGGCATGAAGACCCCGTTGGCTGGTACGCCGAGCACATCGACTGGGTCAATAAGTCGGTGAACGCCTTCAAGGGCCTGGCGGCCGATCAGAGTCAAAAGGCCACGTCGCTGTTCCCGCCCGAGCGGACGCACGAGACCAACGTCAGCATCATCGAAGCGCTGGCTAACAACCACGGCGGGATGTTCCAGGTGAACATCCCCAACCGCGGCTGCATCCCGGGGATCGCCGACGACGTCGTGGTCGAGATCCCGGCCTGGGTCAGTTCGGCCGGCATCCAGGGCCTGCACATGGCGGCGCTCCCGAACCGGATCCTTTTCGAAATCCAGGAGCGCATCCTGTACATGGAGCGCGACCTCGAGGCGTTCCTGTCGCGCGATCGAAACATGCTGCTCGAATATGTGCTTGCGTATCCGACCACGCGCACGATCGAACAGGCCCGCGCGCTGCTCGATGACGTCTTCGCCGATCCGATCTATCGCGATCTGGCGCAGTACTTCCAGTAGGGGGCACGATGGACCTCAAACGCCCGAAGATCGGCCTGCTGACCCTGTTCTTCGACTTGTACCTGGCGAGCGGCGACACGTTGCTGACGTCGTGTCAGACCTTCGCCGCGCAGCTCGTGGAAGGCCTCGGCCAACTGGCCGAAGTCGTCCACCCCGGCGTGTGCGCCAACCGCACACAGGTCGCCGCCGCCGTGCGCGACTTCGAGGCCGCCGACGTCGACCTGATCGTGGTCGTGCACCTGACCTACGCGCCGAGCCAGTACGCGGCGCCTGCGCTGCTGCGCACAGGCATCCCGCTGCTATTGTGGTCGACACAGAAGCTGTCGGCCGTGACTGAAACCATCACCAACTGGGACCTCGAGGAGAACCATGGCGTTCATGGCACGCAGGATCTGGCAAACGTCCTGCGCCGCGGTCAGCGTCGCTTCGCCGTCCTTGCAGGGCACTGGCAGGATGCGACCACGCTTCAGCAACTGCGTGAATGGTTCGAGGCGGCCCGCATCCGGCGCGGTCTGCAAAGCGCGCGGGTTGGTCTGATCGGGCACCCGATGGAGCACATGGGCGATTTCGGCCTCGACGAGACCGCGTTTGAGACGCAGCTGGGCGTCCACGTGCAGCACATCGCGCAGCGCGCCATCGCGGTCGCGGCGCGCGAGGCGCCGGCCGAGGCCATCCGCGACCAGTTGCGTGTTGATCTCGAACACTTCAAGGCTCACGTCAACCTGACGGATGCCCAGCATGAGGCCGCCGCCCGGCTTGAGTGGGCGATCAAGCAGACGCTCGAGCGCGAGGGCCTGATCGGCTTCGCGTCGCACTTCTTCGCGATTGCGCAGGAGGGCCTGCTCGATAGCTTGCCGTTTCTGGCGGCCTCGAACCTCCTGGCTGCCGGTTACGGCTACGGCGGCGAGGGCGATGTGACCAGCGCGGTGGCGGTGTGGATCCTTCGTCAGCTTGCGGGCGAGGCCACCTTCACCGAGATGTTCACCATGGACTTCGGCGGCGACAGCCTGCTGATGAGCCACATGGGCGAGGGAAACTGGCGACTGGCGCGGGCCGATCATCCGATCATCCTGCGATCCGATCCGTTCGACCTGGCGGCGTTCGCCGCGGACCCGGTCTCCCTCACCTTCGCGCTGCGGCCCGGGCCGGCCACGCTGCTCAACATCACGGTCGGGCCGGAGGGCCGCCTGCAGTGGATCGTCGTCGAGGGCGAGGTCGTCGACTCGCAACCGCTGCCGCAGCTCACCCAGACCCATCACCGCTTCCGTTTCACCCAGCCGGTGGCCCGGTTCGTCGAAGCTTATGCCCAGACGGGTGGGTCGCATCATCAGGCCCTGGCCTACGGGCACTGGGGGCCGACACTTTCCCGGCTGGCTGGTCTGCTCGATGTGCCGTTTTTCGCGCTCTAGCGATCAGCGCAGGATGGATCCCACATGAACACCAAAGTGCGCCTCAATCGTCTGTTCGCCGAGGACGGCCGCTGCGTCAACGTGGCGGTCGACCACGGGTTCTTCGGCGAGTACCCGTTCCTCGAGGGCATCGAGTCGATGCCTCAGGTCGTGACACGGCTCGCGGCCGCGCAGCCCGATGCCATCCAGTTGACGCTTGGCATGGCGCCGTTGCTGCAGGCCCTGCCGGGCAAACACAAGCCGGCCCTGGTCGTGCGCGTCGACACTGCGAACATCTATGGGCCAAAGGTGCCGGCCCAGGCGTTCAACTACCTCGTTGCTGGCGCCGTCGAACAGGCGCTGGCCCTGGATGCGGCCTGTCTGTGCGCCAACCTGTTTCAGGTGTCCGGGCACCCGGAGATCCACGCCCAGTGCGTGGCCAACGTGAGCCAACTCAAGCCGGAGTGCGAGCGCTACGGCCTGCCGCTGATGGTGGAACCCCTGGTCTTTCAGCCTAACCCGAAAGGCGGTTATGCCAGCGACGGCGACCTGCGCAAGATCATGACCAACGTGCGCCAGGCCGTCGAGCTCGGCGCCGATGTGATCAAGGCGGACCCGAGCGCGGATCTTGCGGAGTACGGGTGCGTGATCGAGGTCGCTTCAGGCTGCCCGATCCTGGTGCGCGGCGGCAGCAAGGCGCCCGAGGCCGAGCTCTTGCAGCGCACCGCCGCCGTGATCGGGCAGGGCGCCGTCGGGATCGTCTATGGCCGCAACATCATCCAGCATCCCGCACCCGCCAAGATCGTCCGGGCCCTGATGGCCGTCGTACATGCCAACGCATCGCCCGACTCCGCCCTGGGCCTGCTGGCCTGAGCCGTCCGGCCGATTCAACCTGTGAGGTCAAACGTGGATACTGCTCTGAGCCAATCGACGGTCTCGATCACCAGCCCGAGGTACTCGCTGGCCACACTGCTGGGCCCGGACTATGTCCAGGCTGTCGTGGAGGCCCGGATCTTTCTGACCCAGGAAGACCCCTCCCAATTGCGGGCGCTTGCCGGTGAGGAGGTCGACTTCTTCCCGCCTGCACTCCGGGAGCGGCTGGCAGAGCTCGTCGAGCGCGTCGGCCAGCCGGTTACACCCGCGATCGCCGAGACGCGCCAGGGCGCCGGGACGCTGGCCTTCAATCGCGCGACCCAGACTCGCATGGCCCCGACCTCGGGGCTCGGGTTCATCCGCGTCGGCGAAGACGGCAAGGCCTATCTGACCTCCAAGAGCGAGCACTACCACGCCTCGCTTGGGCACAGCTTCCCGGGCTACCGCCTGATCGAGCTCGCCCGGCAGTTGGGCGTTCCCAACGCCACACACAACAACACGCGCGGCTACATCACGCGTCGGCTCGAGGAGGATCTGGTCCGCGCCGCCAACGGCCTCGACACATCCGACGCGACCGGCCTTGAGCGTGTGCTCGGCTCGCAGGAACCGCACGTTCTGAACCGTGTGATCAACCTCGAGACCGGCAGCCTGGCGGTCGAGGCGGCCGTCAAGATGATGCTTGCCCGTTTCTACCGCCACGACGAGACCCAGGTGCAACCGCTGTATCAGGGCCGGATCCCGGTCTTCCTGGTGATCGGCGACCGGGCGGGTGGCACCAAGGCCAACTATCATGGCACGACGATGTTCACGCAGTTCCTGCGCGGCATGTGGCCCGAGCTGACGGGGATGATGGAGGAGAAAGGCCTGATGCTGGTCCGGCCGGTGCGGATCAACGACGCTGCCTACTTCGCCGAGGTGTTGGCCGAGTATGAGCAGCCTCCCTACAAGGTCGCGGGGTTCCTGCACGAGATCGTGCTGATGAACTACGGCGGCATCCTGCTCGAGAGGGACTACCTCCAGGCCGCCTATCGCGCCTGTCAGGCGCAGGACGTGCCGACGCTGGTCGACGAGATCCAGTCGTGCATCTGGTCGCCCGAGATGTTCATGTTCCGCGAGTATGGGCTGACGCCCGACTTCGTCTCGGTCGGCAAGGGCTTCCCGGGTGGCGAGTACGCTGCGTCGCGCATCCTCACCACGTACCCGATGGACAGCCTGACGCAGTTTGGCGCCCTGGTCACAAACGGCCAGGAGGAGCTGGCCTCGCTGGCTTATCTCGTGACGATGAAGTTCCTGGAGGCCAATCGCGACTACGTGCGCGTGATCGGTGAATACTACGAGGCCGAGCTTGGACGGCTGGCTCAGACGTATCCCGACCTGATTCAGTCGATCGAGGGCTCGAGGCATCTATCGTCGATATTCTTCCGGGAGGCCGAGGCCTCACTCACGTTCATTCGCGCGTTGAACGCTGCCGGGATCGACATCAGCTCACAGACCTACAAGGCGGATTGCCCGCCGGCCGTGCTGAGCAAGATCCCGCTGATCGCGACACCCCAGGTAGTTGACCACTTGATCGCCACGATGCGCCAGGCGCTGGATATTCTGCGTACATCACCGGTGGATCAGCGGGAGCGCACGCCAGGCTGATCGTCTTCGAACGCCGTTTTTTGGACTTTGACAGGGTCAAAGCAATCCATCCAGCAAGGTTCACCCAGCGTTTTCGTCGTTGGGCCTCGGTGGGGTGGCAACACGCCATGGGATCAAGAATGGCGTTCGCCGGCAATAGGCGCGGTAGGCTTCGCCGAATCGCTGGGTGAGTTCGCGTGTTTCGTGTACGGCGATATAGCGCAGCAGGCCGGTGAAGATGATCCCGGTCAGGGCGATCACGAACCCCGAGCCCAGACCGATGCCCAGGCCCAGGTAGAGGATCAGCGCGCCCAGCGTCATCGGATTGCGACTCCAGGCGTAAGGACCCGTCGTCACAAGCCGCTGTGTCGCCACGCGCGGCACCGGCGTACCGTGTCCAACGGTGTACTGGACCCTAACGGACCAGAGCACCAGGGCCAGCCCCGCGAGCGCCAGCGCGCCGCCGATCAACGACTCAAAACCCCGCAAGCCAAACGCGCAGCACCCCCCGAGGTCCCGCCAAAGCCAGTCGATCGCGACTGCCAGCAAGGCCAGACCGGCCAGGCCAATGAAGAATAGAGCGATCACGGCGACGCGTCTGTGCGTAGGGATAGGTGAGGGGGGCATGCCGGTCAATCTCTCGCCAGGTTCAGGAAGACATCTTCGAGTGTGGGTTCGCCGCTGGACACCGCAGCTACCTCAACGCCGGCCTGCTCGAGGCGTTGCCTGAGCACCGTTTCCTCGATGGTCGACGCGGCGATGACGCGCAGATGATCACCCGAAAGGGCGGCATGGGCCACACCCTCCATCGCCAAGATGACGTGGAGGCCGTCCAGCAGCGGCGCGGCATAGACCTCCCAGACGGCGCCGGGCACGAACTGGCGCTTCAAGGCGAGTGGCGTGTCCATGGCCAGCAGGTTTCCGTCGCGCATCATCGCGACTCGGTGACAGTGCTCGGCTTCGTCCATGTAATGGGTGGTGACCAGCACCGTTACGCCGTCGGCGGCCAGGCCGTAGATGAGATCCCAGAACGCGCGGCGCGCATTCGGATCGACGCCGCTGGTCGGCTCGTCCAGAAACAACAGGCGCGGGCTGTGAACCAGGGCGATGCCCAGCGCCAGTCGCTGGCGCCAGCCCGCGGAGAGCGAGCCCGTCAGCGTGTGGAGGTGGTCGTCCAGCCCCACGCGCTTGGCGGTGCGTCGAATGCGCGCGCCGTCGGTGATCCCATAGATCCCGCCATAGAACTCGAGGTTCTCCAGGACGGTCAGGTCGTCATAGATCGCGAACTTCTGCGACATATACCCGACCCGCGCGCGGACCCATTCAGACTCGCGAAAGACGTCATGGCCGAGCACGGTTGCGCGGCCGCGCGTGGGCGCCAGCAGCCCGAGCAACATCCGAAAAGTCGTCGTTTTGCCAGATCCGTTTGGCCCCAGGTAGCCGATGATCTCGCCCGGCTGTACCTCGAACGACACGGCGTTGACGGCCACGAAATCGCCGAAGTGACGTGTGAGTTGATCGACCACGATCATGGGCTCAGGCATGTTCCGTCCCCGAGAGATACATGAACACATCTTCCAAAGACGGCGGGATCGGACGCGCACTGACGAATTGGCCGCCCCCGTCCGCGACGGCGCGCTCAAGGCTGCCCGCGACTGCTGCGGCCTGGCTCGCGGCAACCCGCAGATGCAGGCGATCGCCAAAGGCCTTCACATCCTCGACGCCCGGCACGGCCCGGCTCAAGGAATTCAACAACGGTAGCGGCTGGCCGCACAACTCGAGCACACGCTGCTCGAGCAGGCCGCGCAGCTGGCCCGGCGTGCCTTCGGTGATGATGCGCCCTTTCTGCATGAATCCGATCCGATGGCAGCGGGCGGCCTCGTCCATATACGGCGTGGAGATGAGAATGGCGACCTTGTCGGTCGCTCGTGTCACCAACTGGATCAGCAGCTGCCAGAAATCCTGTCGGGTGACTGGATCCACTCCGGTGGTGGGCTCATCCAGCAAGAGCACGCGTGGGCGGGCGACGAGCGCCGAGGCCAGCCCGAGCTTTTGCTTCATGCCTCCCGAGAGTTGTCCGGCGCGTCGATCCTGAAACCGGGCCAGGCCGACGAAATCGAGGATCTCGAGCGACCGTGGGCGCCACTCATCCGGCTGCAGACCGCGCGCCTCCGCGAAGAAGCGGATGTTCTCCAGGACGGTCAGATCTTCGTACAGCGAAAACCGTTGTGAGAGATAGCCCAGGCAGGCGCGCGCCGGCTCCGCCTGCCGCGTCAGACTGAAGCCGCAGACGCTTGCCTCGCCCGATGAGGGCAGGAGCGCGCCGACCAAGAGCCGCATGGTCGTTGTCTTGCCGGCCCCGTCCGCCCCCACCAGGCCGTAGATCTCGCCAGCCGCAATGCTCAGGCTGACGTTGTCGACGGCCTGCACGGCTCCGAATGCCTTGTGCAGGGCGTCGGCTCTCACGAGCAAGTCGGACGCCACCGCAGTGTCCTGTTTCATTTGAAGACCACGTCCGCGGGCATGCCGGGTTTGAGCTTGCCGACACCGTCGGCCAGCGACAGCGTGATCGCGAAGACCGTCGTCTGGCGCCCGGCCGTGGTCTGGACGTTGCGCGGCGTGAACTCGGCCTGGGTCGCGATGGCTGTGACCACGCCGTGGAACGTCTGCCCCGGGAACGAGTCGGCCGTCACCAGGGCCGCTTGCCCCAGCGTGAGGGCGCCGTATTGATCCTCCGGAACGTAGACCGTGATCGTCAGGTCGCTCAGACGCGCGAGCGTCAGCAGGCTGGCGTTCGGGTTGACCATCTCGCCCGGTTCGATGGCGCGAGTCAGCACGATGCCGTCCGCCGGCGCCGTGACCGTCAGCTTGCCGATCTGAGTATCGAGCAGGGCCAGGTTGGCCTCGGCCTGCGCAACAGCCGTCTCGGCCTGGGCGGCGGCCGCGCGCGCCTGCTCCAGCGCCTGCCGGGCCGCAGTCACCTTTGGCGAGCGCTCGCCGGTTTGCAGCGACCGGAGCATGTCCTGCGCCGCATCAAGCCGTTCCTGCGCCACGCGCACATCCGCCCGGGCATTCAGCACATCCTGTGCGCCGGTGGTCGTGAGTGTTTGATCGTAGGCGTTTTGCGCGCTCGTCAGTTCGACCAATGCTTCATCGTACGAACGTTGCGCCGAATCGGCCAGGGCTGTGTCAGCGGCAGGGCTGTGTGCCAGGACCGTCTGTGCCGTTGCGAAGGCGAGTCGACTGCGCAGCAGGCGTTCTTCGGCGGCTACAAAGCCGCCGCTGGCGGAGTTGCGGGCCACCGTCGCGAGTGTGTCGATCGCGGCATCCAGCGCCACCTGTGCATCCGCGACGTCTGCTTCGGCAGCCAAGGCCTGCTCGGATCGGCTGAAATACCAGCCGGGCTGCAGGAAGTCCGCCGGAGCAGCAGCCGACCAATCCGCGCTGCGGACGGCGGTCTGCTCGGCCATGGCGCCGGCCAACACGAGCTCATACTGCGCCTGAGCCGTGCTCACGGCGGCTTCAGCCGTCTGGGCCGCCGCCTGAGCCGTCGCCAGACCGGCAGCAGCCGCCCGGCGCTGAGCCTGGAGCAGGGCATCGTCGAGAGCGAACAGCACCTGGCCGACCGTCACCGCGTCGCCTTCCTTCACCAGCACCTCGGCAACTTTGCCGGCCAGTTCTGGCGCAATCAGCACGTGCGTGGCTTCGATGGTGCCCGAGGCAGACAGTTCGCTGGTTGCAGACGTATCCGGCGCAACGACAAAGTAATAGCCGGCCGCCGTCGCAGCCAGAACTGCGACGAACAAGAGCATGACAGGGAGACGTTTCGTAAGCATTCAGAGATTCCTTGGTGTGATTGTTGATGGAGTCGGGCGTCGTCAGTCGAGCCGCTTTTTGAACCGCAGGATAGCGGCGCTCATGATCACCACGGCAAAGACGACCAGCGAAACGGCTTCGCCCCAGAGGACGTCGGGGCCTACGCCTTTGATCATCAACGCCCGGATCAGCACGAGGTAGTAGCGCAGCGGGATGGCGTGCGAAATGACCTGCAGGAAAGCCGGCATCGCGCTGATCGGGAAGAAGAAACCGGACAGGAAGATGCTGGGCAGCAGCGTCATCCAGACGGTGAGCATGGCTTCCTGCTGCGTGTTCGCGATCGTGGACGCGAACAGACCGATGCCCAGCCCCGAGATCAGGAAGAGCGCGGAGATCACGACCACCAGAAACAGGTTGCCTTGGATCGGAACGCCAAACCACCAATGCCCCAGTGCCAGGACCTCGGCCATGTTGAACAGAGAGAGCAGGGTGTAGGGCACCAATTTGCCGACGATCAGCTCCCAGGAGCGAATCGGGGTGACGATCAGCTGTTCGATCGTGCCGCGCTCGCGTTCGCGAACGACCGCGGTGGCGGTGAGGATGGCCGTGAGGGCCGAGAGCACCATGCCGATCACGCCCGGGATCATGAAATACGAACTGGCCAGGTCGGGGTTGAACCAGACCGTGGTGCGAACCTCCAGGGGAAGCCGGATCGCCTGACCCTGGCCCGCGCGCGCCATCTTCTCGGCCAGGATGCCGGTCGCGTGGCGTTGGCCGATGAGCTGAGCCGCCGACAATGAGGTGGAGGCGACGGTCGGATCAGAGCCGTCCAGCACAAAGGCCACTTGAGCGTCGCCGGTCTTCAATCGTTCGGCGTAGTCGGGCGGAATGATCAAGCCCGCTTTGGCCTGGCCGCTTTCGACGAAGCGTCGCAGTTCCGCTTCCGAGTCGGCGGCGAACGCGACCTTGAAGTAGTCAGCCACGCGGTAGGCCTCGAGCAGCGCCCGTGATTCGGCGCTCCCGGATTGGTCGTAGATGGCCAGCGGGACGTTGCGCACGTCGTTGGTGGCCGCATAGCCGAGCAAGACCAGCTGCAGGATCGGGATGACGACGATGATCAGCAGAGTCCGAGGATCCCGCCGGATCTGGATGAACTCCTTGCGCATGATAGAAAGCAAACGCCAATTCATTGAGTTACTCCGGTTCGTGAAGACGCTGCAGGAAAACACCGGCCAGCGCTTCCTGTGAGATCGTCGAGCGTGCTTCGGCGGGCCCCAGGCCCGTCAGCAGGTGGACGGTCAGGTGATAGGCGACGGCCAGCCCCAAAAGCGCCGATCGCTCCTGTGGCAGGCGGTCTCTGAGCATCGGCAGGTGTTTGCCCTGAAACTCCACCAGTTCGATCAAGATGAGTTTCTGAAACGCCGTGTCCTGAGCGCCCGAGGTAGCCCGTGCGCCGGAGCGGGGCGGATCGGCCCGGCCCGTGTCGGCGCGCAATCGACCGGCTAGGTCAAGGCCGTCCTCCACGAGCACCGCCTGGAAGAGGGCCTCCTTGGAGGAGAAATGGTTGTAGATCCCGCTCAGAGCCAGCGCAGACCGATCCGCCACCTGACGCATGGACGTGGCCGCAAAGCCCTGCTGGCTGAACAACGTCCGGGCTGAATCCAGGAGGCGGCGACGGGTGGAGCTTCCCGCTCGAAGGGGGGACGCGATGGGTGGGCGCAGGCGCATCGGTTTCACTTCATGGGCTCGACACCGGCCGACCCACGCGAGGGTGAGCATAGGCGCTGGACGGGTGGGGCGATACGACTTTTGTCGTCCGGGCTGATCGCCGGTGTGAAAGCAGGACGACGACCCGTTCGAGGGCGATGGCCAGCGAAACATCCCGACCTTGAACGATCAGGCTGTTCGGGCAGTGGAAGGCGGCGGACGTCGGCCAACGTATTCAGCAGAGTTCAGAGGACGATCAGAACCATCGACAACAGCATGTAGATGGAGGCGTACTTAAACAGCCCGGCATTGGCGCGTGGGGTCGGACGGATCAGGCTGAGCGCCGCCAGCCCCACCAGGACCAGCGAGAGTGCGGCCAGACCTCCGAGGTGCAGGTTGGTCATGCCGATCCCCCACGCGGCTCCCCCCATCGATACAGCGGCCAGGAGGGTGGAGGCCGCGATCACCCACCGGGTGGCTTTCACACCGTAGGTGGAGACAAACGTGGGGATACCGGCGACTTGATAGTCGGCGGCGTAGCGCACGGTATAGGTCAGGATGTGAGTGGGGATCCACAGGAGGATGCCCAGAGCCAACAGGATCCCGATCCCATCCACGCCGCCCACGGCCAGGACGCGCCCGGCCAGGATGGGCATCCCGCCCGCGATCCCGCCCCACACGATGCTCCAGCAGGTGCGACGTTTCAGCCACAGGGTGTACACCACGACGTCGCAGAACAACCCGATGAAGACCACCAGTCCATACCGCGCGTCCATGAAGCCCCCCAGCCCGACACCGGCGATCGCGAGTACCAGCCCCAGCCGGAGTGCTTCGGTTGCCGACATTTCGCCGGAGGGGAGCGGGCGTTTCTGGGTCCGCTGCATGCGGGAGTCGATATCGCGGTCCCACCACATGTTCAAGACGGTGCTGCCGGCGACGGCCAGGAACAGACTGAGGGCCACGCCAATCACAGTCCCGGCGTTGAAAACAGGGCAGCGGGCGCTCATGTAGCCGGCCAATCCGGTGCTGACGAGCAGGCCGGTCTGCAGGCTCTTGAGTAGCGACCAATACCGGCGGAGTCTTGCCCTCGCAGCCGGCAGGAGTCTCTGGCTACCGCGCACAGCGGAAGCCGACGCCGGGGCTGACGTAAGTGGGTGTGGCATTGTTTCGGACCCAGAGGCGCACGTCCATGTCATAGACGTCTTTTGAGCCTCCGCGCAAGAAGCGGTAGTGCATGCCTTCATAAACATCCCCCGTCCATTGCCAGACATTTCCAGCCATGTCATACAGCCCATAGGGCGAGGCGGAATCCGCGGTGACGAAGCCGGCGTAGGTCTGGCCGTTGTAGAAGCCGACCGGGGTCGTCCGCGATCCGACGCTGCGCATGTCCTCGAAGGGATCGCGGGATGCATAGAAGTTGGCGTTGCTGGCCGTGATCTGCTCGCCCCACGGGAAAGGCCGGGCGTCCACACCCCGGCCGGCTTTCTCCCACTCCACTTCGGTGGGCAGCCGCCAGCCGTGGTAGCGGCAATAGCCCCAGGCGCCGAACCACGAGACCATGGTCATCGGGTGGCCTTCGTAGCCGGCCTGGACGGAGAAGCGGCTGCCGTCGAAACGCAGCCTCTGCGCGGGGTCCTGGAGCGGGACAAAGACCCAATCTCCAGCCCGGATGGGCTCCTCGTGTTTGATGCCATGGAACGGGTCGCCCGGATAGAACCCGACGATCTGGTCACCGTGATCGGAGAGCTTAACCGACTCGTCGGCGCGGGCGTCATTCAGGTAGGCCGCATATTGGGCCGTGGTCACATCGGTGACCATGATCTCGTAGGCGAGAGTGACCTCAACGTCGTTGTGCTGGCCGATGAAGAACTCACCGGCCGGTATCGACGCCCAGGACTCCGGGTTCACACCCGTGTCGAAGGTCGGTGGCGGCGCCTGGACATCCACGGGCGTACAGGCCGCCACCATCACCGGCAGCAGGCAACAGATGGGGAGGAGGCGCTTCATGGATGGACTTCCTCGGCCAGGCCTTGCTCGGCCTCGACGGTCCAGCGTCCACGACGCCGGAACAGATCTCCCAGGCGCCACAGCATCACGGCGGCCAGCAGGACCAGCCACGCGCCGAGCCCGATCTCGATCGCTGTCATGAGGCCGTTGACCAGGGGCTGTTGGACGGCCTCCGCCACAAAGAGCCGCTTCATCTCGAACACGGTCACGGCGGCCAGGGCGAGATCCGAAAAGAGAATGATGCCCCAGCCATAGAACTGACGGACCTTGCCCTTGAGGCCGATCATGTCGCCATAGTAAAAGAGGATGATGGTGGCGATGATGGCTGACAGGGCGTGCCAGTGGCCGGTCAGCTCGATCCGCTCCTCGCGCGCCGGCCAGACGCGGAAGATCTCGTCGAGCCGGACGGCCATGAAGATGCCGATGCCGCTGGTAGTGAAGTTCATGAACAACATCTGCCAGGTGGGGCCGAACGTGAGCGGGTCGCGCACAAGGGCGGCCAGTTTTTGCACGATGCTGGGTCGAGCCAGTTGGGCCGTCCCGGTCCGGACCAGGTGGTTCCAGCTCCAGATGAGCAGGAAGAGCGCGGCCAGCATGGAGGGCGTCGCGCCGACATAGATGACCGTGTGGGCCACCGGCTCCAGCGGCGTGACCACGCCCCACACGCCGAGGTTCAACACGACGGTGCCGAGGATCATCAGCGGCATGGCCAGTTTCTGCCAGGGCCCCTTGAAATTGAGCCAGCGCCCGATGATGAGCGTGATCATGACGGCGATGAGCGCCAGCATGATGTGCAGATGGCCGATGACCGAATACTCAAACACCGACTTCTCGGGGTAGCGGATGATGTTTTCGGCCAGGAAGGCCTCAAATCCGTTGCCGAAATAGGCCCCCGGCACCGCACCAAACAACGCGGAGAGGACGGTGGTGAGGGCGGCGGCGAAGAACGCCACCCGCTCCAGGTCTACGCCGCCGGGCAGATGGGCGTAGGCCTGGTCGACGACGTGGTAGGCCGGGTTCCAGGGCCAGAGGGCCGCGCACAAGAGGACGCCCGCGAAGAAGACAAGCGACAGCCCCGCGATGTACAGCCCGTGAAAAGCCCAGTTGTGCCCGAAGTAGGCGAAGCCCATCCCAAAGACCATCGCCAACAGATAGCCGACCGTGATCAACAGGTTGACGGCGGTCTTGAGAAAGGGCTGCATCTTGAGCAGGCCCGTGATCATGTAGGTTTCGATGGCGATGACGGCCATCGCGATCGCGTGGTACAGGATGACGATGCGCCCCTCGCGTTCAGCCTGGACCAGGTCCATCCCGAGGCGCTCGACCAACCAGGTGCGCGTGCCCAACTCCGCCATCGGCCCGGAGAGCATGCCCCAGACGGCGGTCACCAGACTGATCATGGCGATCGCCACCAGGATCAGCCCTTTGCTGGTCTTGAACAGATAGTTGAAACGGTCGCTGACGAATGCCATCGCTGGCCTCCGGCGTTAACGCTAGTGGGAACCGTTCCAGGTGTCGAGCATCTTCCGGGTCGAAGGGATCAGCAGGTAAATCAGCAGGGCGGTGCTCAACAGCGGAGCGGGCAGGAACATCGAGAAGCGCTGGACCTCGAAGAGGGCGTTATGCAGCCCGAGCGGATAGCCGGCCATCATGGACAGCGCTGCGCCAAAGATGCCGACCGGGATGGCCCAACTTTGCTTGCGGAAGACGGCGAAGATGAAAATGGCCCAGGCCGCCGCACCCCACCAGGCGACCTGCTGCGACATCACGTACATGCCATTCCAAAACGGATCATCGTGCGAGGTGGTGTACTTGGCGATCGGTGCGACGCCGTCCATAAAGGTCAGGACGTACGCGATCCCTGCGAAGAAGGTGAGCGTGATCACTTTCCAGTTCACGCCCCCGATCAACAACATCCCTAGCCACAAGATACCCGCGATCGCGAAGACCGCCATCGTCGGCATCGGCAGATCACTGTCGGCGGCGGGGATGGCGGGGAAGAAACCCGCCAGCAGTTGGATCGTGGCGGCGACGGCTCCCCAGAACCAGGCCCACGATTGCCGGTGGACGAAGCCATACAGCACGGCGGCCCATAGGCCCCCGGCGGCAATGCCCAGCCAGCCAAGCACGGCATAGGTGACCGTGACAGAGGCCGCTTCGTCCGAGCGCCCGGCGAGGGTCTTGCTGTCAATCACCAGGTTGTATTGCCAGGCCAGAAGATAGAACGTCAGCAATCCCGCCAAACATCCGAGAACCGCCAGCGCCATCCCGAGCTTTCTGTTGTTCTTCATAGCGTCCTTCTCCTGGGTGGGATGAAGGCCACCCGGAGCGCCGCACTGGCTTGATGGCGAGGAGGCCATGGTGCTGCCGTGATCTGTCAGCCTGAGCCAGTGGGCGGGCTTGTGCTTTCCTGCACAAGTGTAGGAGCCGACGCCTGCGGTTCATACGACTTTTGTCGTACATTCCCGGAAAACGGCGTTGTCAAAGTGGAATGCGATTAGGCTCGACCGCGGTCCAACAGCTTTTTCGGATCGACGAGGATGATCCGATCACGTTCGAGGCGCAGGAGGCCCTCACCCTCGAGGGTGCTGATCGCCCGGCTGAGCACATCGCGCACGGTTCCCAGGCGAGCAGCCATTTCATCCAAAGTCGTCCAGGCCCGCCGGGGGACAACGAACTGGCCATCCCTGGGTTCAGCGTGGCTCAAGAGGGTGGAAGCGAGCCGAGCGGGGACGCTCCTCAGGCTCAGGTCTTCCACCAACTGAATGTAGTAGCGTGCGCGCGTGCCGAGGTGATCCAGGCAGGCCAGCGCCAGGGGAGGATGGCGGCTGACCAAGGCGGTCAGCGCGGCGCCGTCAATCCTCCAGGCCGTGACGCTTTCCAATGCGATGACCGTCAGTGGATAGGGAGCCTGGGTGAAGACCGTTTCCGCGCCGAAGACCTCGCCATCTCGCATGACGTTGACGGCCTGCTCACGCCCGCCCTCCGTCATGCGAACGGCCTTGACCCAGCCCGTTTCCAGCACGAACAACGAGGAGCCGGCATCGCCCTCGGTGCAGAGGATCTGGCCGGCGGAATAATCTCGCGGGGCCATCGTGCTGGCCAACGCTTCGTGGATCTTGACCGACAGGCTCGCGAAGACGGGCGTGGACCTCAAAACCTGCCGCGCACGAGGCACGTCGGCAACTGGGCCGGGTCGGATTTGGGTTGGCTTTGACATCGAAGACGGGATGCACGCGTCGAGCTTATCGGAAACAGCAGAGATTATAGCCGTCTTGCGCCGAGAGACGCCGACTCAGCGACGATCGACACGCCATCGCATCACAACCGCCTGTTTGGCCCCTCCCGAGGCACTCCTGAAAAACCGACACGTCGCAGGCCTGGGCCGACTTAAGTCGGCGACAACGCGCTTCCATTCGGGTAACCTCCCGTTGTCGCAACAACTCACGACAATGAGGAGGCTGTTTCGTGGCTCAATCGCTCTTCCCGAACTGGCAGGACATCGTTCGTTTCTCGCCGGATGGACCGGTGCCCCGCTTTCTCTTTGAGGCGCCCCATTTCCGAGTATTGGTTGCCGGATTGGAAGCTGGCCAGCGACTGCCGGTGCATCCCGAAGCCGCAGCGATGTATCACGTTCTTGAGGGGTCCGGTTGGATGACGGTGAACGACGAGCGTTTTGCCATCGGCCCGGGCGCCACGGTGGTTGTGCCGGATGGAGCCGCGCGCGGCATTGAGGCCGACACCCGGTTGGCCTTTCTGGCCGCGCGAGCGGGACCGGCTTCGACATAATCGGGTTGGGCCAGAAGGAGCATGGTTCGGGCATCTCCCGAGACAAGATGACCCAGCCAACCGCGTGGTACGGGCCTGGGCTGATGGCCGCGTTCATGCTTTGGCTCGTGTCTCGATTGATCTGCACGGCTTCGCGCCCGGCAAAGAGGCCCAGATTGTGGTTCATAACGCGAGCCCCCTTTGTGAGCCTTGGCTGGCCCATGTGCCTGGCAAATCGATGGCCATTCTCAATATCGCCTTCGGCGTTCTTCCAGCCAAACTGCCACGTGCCGGCCGATCGGGCCAAGCGGTTTTCGCGTCGGTTTTGGCTGGTCTGTTGAAGCCGCTTGAGACATTGGGTGAGATCGATCTGGACCCACTGTTGTAGTCTGCTTTGGGCGGAGGTCTTCTGATTCGCACAATCGACAATCCTTCTGGGATTGTCGATTGTGCGAATCAGGCTCAATACGAGCCGCCCGAAAAGCATGCCGCGATGTTGTCCTGCCGATGGACCCGGTCATGACCTTCACGGAAGGCTCTGGTTGGTCCTTCCAGGAGTGACTGAAGGCAGATCCGGGTGACACCTGTTGGTCGGAACAACACCGTTTGACCAGGTGGTCGTTTGACAGCCGCGCGCCAGGCGTAGCGGGTGGTGAAGAGATCAAGCAAGAGGCTAGAGACATCGCATCCCGACCGTCACGGAGTAATAGCGGCGAGAAGAATCCGCCTACACGGCACGATGCTTCTCGAGCGTCAAAGGATGCGTCGCAGAGGATTGGATGGCATTTTGATGAGGTTGACTTCGATCAGCGAGGTTTCAGTGCACGCTCCTGCTGACGTCAATCGAAAGGGTTGATACCGAGGATTGGCCCTCTCACTGGTAGCAAGCGCAAATGGTTTCAAGTCAAGAACACACCATGAACAAAGTTCTCAACAAATGGTTCCGAAAGACGCACCGCTGGTTAGCCGTTCCCACGGCACTCCTGATTCCGATGGCCGTGGTGATCCGATTCTCCGGGAATCCATCATGGCAGGCGTTTTTGAAGTCGTTTGAGATGGCCCAATCGCTTCTGATGCTGATCCTGGCGATCACGGGTGCGTATCTCTTTCTCCTGCCCTACTTGACCAAGTGGCAGCGCGAGAAGACACGCTCGGCTTGAACTCAGTGACGTTTGATCCGATGTGGCGTCAATAAGCCAGGCTCAGCAACCCGACGTAACCTGCAGGTGCAGAGGCCCTGTGTTCCTGTTCTGGGTGCCTCTGGCTATACGGAACTGGCGGACAGTGCGCCTACGGCCCGCAGCGTGGAGTCGATGATCAGGCTCTTGTAGACCTTGCCCATCTCGGTCGGAGAGGGATGTCGATCGTGCTCCAGCCACCACTCGATCAGCGACAGCAGGGATGTCGCGATGTGGTGAGTGGCGAGGCTCACGGTCGTTCGGTCGCCGACTCGCTCCAGCGGCGCGCACGATTTCTGATAGGTCGTCGCGATGGTCCGCACCACCCGCGAGCGGATCCGGGCCACGCTCTGGCTTTTGAGAAGGATGCGAAAGAGGTCGGCATGCTGCTGGATGTATTCGAAGATCAGGCGACCTTCTGTCTCCAACGCGACCTCGTCCGACTGTTTGGCCAACCGATCGATGTGGACCCTGAGGTCCGCCAGCCCCTCGTCGAGCACCTCCATCAACAACTGATCGCGGCTCTCGTAGTGCCGGTAGAAGGTGATGTAGGCCACCTCAGCCCGTGTCGTGATTTCCTTGATCGAGATCGCGGCATAGTCTTTTTCAAGGATCAACCCGACCAGCGCCTCGCGCAGCAAACGGCGCGTGCGCTTGACCCGCGGGTCGACGTGTTTGGGAGAAGCTTTACCGGGCATGACCACCGCTCTGTTACAAAAGGCCGCCGGATATCACTTTTGTCATCCATGAGCCGAATTCGCGATTGAACCCGGTGGCCGGCTGGCTACACTCATGATTGTTACACGGAATAACAAAACGGAGCAATCATGAAAACGACCTTCGCCCCTCAGCCCAAAGCCTGTCCGCCACGCCGGATCCCGTCCACCGCCCGGATGACCTCGCGGGAGTTACAGATGGCCCACGACACCCTGGCCGCAGAGTACGATCGACGGACGTGGTTCAACGAGCACGTCCTCGGCGTGGCCCGGCAGAGGAAAAGGCTGCTGTCCCAGGCGACGGGCCGGATCCTGGAGGTGGCGTGCGGAACGGGGATCAACTTCCGACATTATCCACCTCACGGCGAGATCACGGCGGTGGATCTCAGCCCGCAGATGCTGGACGTCGCGCGTGAGAAGGCCGAGGCGCGCCGGCTCAGCGTCCGCCTGGAGGCGATGGACGCCGAACAACTGGACTTCGTGGATGGATCCTTCGACACCGTCGTCTCCACGTTGTCGACCTGCACGTTTCCTGAGCCGCTACAGGCGTTGCGTGAGATGGCTCGTGTCTGCCGGCCCGGTGGCCTGATCCTGCTGCTGGAGCACGGCCACAGCAGCATCCCGTGGCTGGCGCGTTACCAGGACGACCATGAATACGCGCACTACCAGGCTCACGCCGGCTGCCGCTGGACCCAGGAGCCGCTGGACCTGGTTCACGCAGCCGATCTAAAGCTGATGGGCAGCCGCCGGAGCATTCTGGGTATGTTCCACTCGATCGTGGCCACGCCTGCATCGGCCGGGCGTTGAATCAGCGAAGGCCTCGTCGCCTGCTGATCAATGTGATGCGCGGGCGAACGGCGACGGTGGTTACCCGACCGCCAGGCAGCGCATCGCCTCGGTGATCACGGCCAGGGTCGCGGTGGCGCCCTGGGCCGGCCCCTTCTCGAAGTCCTCGCCGTTTGAGGTCGGGTCATTGGTGATGTGCGCGAAGCACACAATCGCGAACCGCCTGGCCTCGGCCAGCGCATAGAGCGCCGCGGCTTCCATCTCCACGGCCGCGACCCCCTCGGTCAGCCGGCTCGCCAGGGCCGACTCCGTTTCACGAAACGGCGCGTCGGTGGTCCAGCTCGAGCCGCAGTGGAGGGGCAGCGTCGCCTGATCCCAGTGGGTCCACAGGGCTGTCTGCAAGGCGGGGTCGATCCGGCTGTACCGGGCCGGCGGCAGGTAGTGATAGCTGGTGCCCTCGTCGCGCAGCGCCCGGTCGATGAGCATGAAGTAGGGCGGATCACCCAGGAGCTGGATCTGTCCGGCCGAGGTGACGCTGATCAGCAGGATGCAGCCGGAGGCGAACAGTTCCTCCGCCACCAGCACCGCGAACGACGAACCGACCGCCCGTCCGACGACACCCACCTCCTGATCACCGAGCGTGAAGACCTCCAGGTCGGTGTGGTAGCAGCCCCAGCCGCGATGGCGTTCGGACCGTCCCGCCGCGCGCAGATGCTCAACCAGATCGCCGTCTGGATCGAGGACGCAAACCCGCGGGACGGGCAGGTCGGGCAGCCGCTTCTGGCGGCGCGCCTCGCGCAGCAGCTTATCGACATCGAAGACCGACGGCGCGGCGTAGTCCTTATCGGTCAGGATCGGCGGCGTCATCGACGCTCCTCATGCACGGCGGCGCCGATCACGGCCGCAGCCTCGGCGACCTCTTCAGCCGTCGTCCAGGCGCCCAGGCTGAGCCGTAAGGCCGCCGCCGCCAGGGCCGGATCGCGGCCCATGGCCAGCAGCACGCCCGATGGCTCGGCGTGCCCGGCATGGCAGGCCGAGCCCGTCGAACAGGCCACACGCTCGCGGATGCGCGCCAGCAGCGCCGCCGCGTTGACGCCCGGAAAACCCAGGTTGAGCGTGTTGGGCAATCGCTCGGTCGGGTGTCCGTTGAGCTGCGCGTCGGGCACATACGCCAGGATCCCTTCATGGAGCGCGTCACGTAAGGCACGCAATTGGGCCGGGAAGACGTCCAAACGACGCGCGGCCAGATCGGCCGCGGCGCCAAGCCCGATGATGTACGGCACGTTCTCGGTGCCTGCGCGCAGGCCGCGCTCGTGCCCGGCGCCACGGATGTGGGGCTCAAGCCTGATGCCCGAACGGACATACAGGGCGCCCACGCCCTTCGGCGCGTACAGCTTGTGGCCGGCGATCGACAGGAGGTCGACGCCCAGGTCGGCCACGCGGGTCGGGATCTTGCCGACGGATTGAGCTGCGTCGGTGTGGACCCACACGCCGTGGGCATGCGCCGCTCGCGAGATCTCGGCCAGGTCCTGCAGCGTGCCGACCTCGTTGTTGGCGTGCATGACCGAGACCAGGATCGTCAACGGCGTGATCGCGTCAGCGACCTGCTGCGGATCGATCCGGCCGTCGGCGTCGACCGGCAGGATCGTCAGGCGCAGGCCGCGCGCCTCGAGGGCGCGCAGCGGCTGCAGGACGGCCGGGTGCTCGATCGCTGTCGTGATGATGTGGTCGCCGCGACGGCTGTCGCCGCGCTCACGCAACGCCTCGGCCAGGCCGTTCAGGGCGAGATTGTTGGCCTCGCTCCCGCCGCCCGTAAACACGATCTCGCCGGGGCCCGCGCCCAGCAGGGCGGCGACCCGTTCGCGCGCCCGCTCGACAGCGGCGTGGGCGACGTAGCCGTAGGCGTGGTCGCTCGAGGGGTTGCCGAAGTGCTCGCGCAGATACGGCAGCATGGCGTCGACCACGGCTGGATCGACGGGCGTGGTGGCGTTGTAATCGAGGTAGATCGGGGATGAGATCGTCATCGATTGCGGCGCCTTATCAGAAGACCAGGACTTTGTCGGCGGCCACGGTCCAATCGGTGAGCTCCTCCATCGTGCTGCGGCGGACACCGGCCTGCAGGTCGGCGTCGGTCAGGCCGCGCGCATCCATGCAGGTGCCGCAGGCGCCGATCGCGGTGCCGCGCGCCACCAGGCCCTTGAGCATGCGCTCGATGTTGTAGTAACCGTCCGGCGTCTTCTGGCCGGTTTTGCCGCAGAGCGCGGCGTCGGCCATTAGAAAGACGCTGAGCTCGACGCCCTCGCGCTTTTGCAGGGCCAGGGCCAGGCGCAGGCCGTTGTATGAGCGCTCGGTGCCGTAAGGGGGATCGTTCAGGATGATGAGGTAACGCATGTCGAACACACTCCTTGGAATGGGCGCTCACGCCGCGGATCGCGCGGTGGCGCTCGACCCGCGCCGTGACGTGTTCAGTGGGTTGGGGCGCTGCGCTCGACGCGGTAACCGGCCTCGCGCCACTCGGAGACGCTCTCCTCGAGTCGCGCACCGCGGCGGCCGTTGGCCAGCACCAGCTCGAGGGCCTCGTCGGCATCCACGCAGATCGTGCCCCGGCAGTAGGTGACGATCAGTTTGTCCTTGGGCAGGGTCTTGAGACGCGTCGGAAGTTCCGCGAGCGGGAGCGACAGCGCACCGGGCAAGTGCCCGGCCTCGAACTCGAGCGCCGGTCGGGCGTCGAGCAGCAGCACGGTGCCGCGCGCCAGGCCGGCGCGGAGTTCCTTGAGCGAGATCCTGGGGTAGCGGCGTCGACCCGGGCGATACCGATCCAGGGCGCGCTCCGCGTCGGCCTGCTGGGCCAGGGCCAGGCGGCGCAGCTCGGTCCAGAGTCGGGCCACGGCCGGGTCGGCCAGGCGATAGCGGATGGTGGTGCCGTGGCGCTCGCCGACCACCAGCCCGGCGCGCTTGAGCCGCTGCAGATGCTGCGAGGCGTTGGCCACGCTGAGCGCGGCGGCCGTGGCCAGCTGCTCGACGCTGCGCGGGGCCTGCACGAGCAGGTCGAGCAGCTCGAGGCGGTGCGGGTTGGCGATCGCGTGTGCGACCTGGGCGATCAGCTCGAAGAGACGCTCTTTGTCGGGTCGGCTCATAATCTAGTACTCAATAGACTTATTGAATAATGAACCCATTTTAGTTGTTGACTGGATCGGCGTCAAGGAGCCGCTGCGGTTGATCGGGTTTGGGCCGCCCGATCACTGATTCGGCAGGTCAATGGAAGCAGAACCCACTGCCGGTCAACTGGTACGGATGAGGTCGAGTGCTCCGTTGCAGGTCGCGATGACGTGCACCGCAAAGTGGATGGCTTGGCCCTGGAGCCGCGCCAGGGTCGTGGCTGGCGGAGCGCTTGCCTTCTTTTGGGGCGCAGCCCTATTCGATCGACTTGGAATGTTCGCCACCGCGCCCCATCTTCGAGGTATGTGCGAGCGTTTCGCGGGACGAGGCATAACCTCAGCCAGGAGGCACTGCGGTCCGTTCACAATGTGCGGGAGAACCGGCGCATTCAGGCTGCCAGCACTTCCAGGCCAGCTCGATCCAGGATCAGGATCCTGTTCCGCTCGACTGTGATCAACCCGTCAACGGCCAGGCTGCTCAAGGCCCGCTGGACCACATCGGTCACCGTCCCCAGTTGCGCGGCCAATTCGGCCTGCGTGTACCAGCGGGGTCGATGGAGGACATCACCCTCAGCCTGAGACAGGATCAATCGGGCCAGGCGCCCAGTCACGGGTCGGAGCGAGAGGTCCTCCACCAGCTTCACCAACGAGACCAGGTGCTCGGCCATGGCTGTGAGCAGGCGCTCGGCGAAGTCCGGCTGCTGACGGAGCTGGCCCAGCACCGACTCGCGCCGAAGGTGCCAGACACCGGCCGGCTCGAGAGCAATGGCCGTGGCCGTGTTCGGCCGGTCGGAGAGCAGGGCCAGCGCATTGAAGGCCTCGCCCGGCTCGAGAAATCGCAGGACCTGTTCACGCCCGTCCGGTGCGATCTTCACGATCTTGAGCCAGCCCGAGTGCAGCACGGAAAGACCGATCGAGGCATCGCCTTCCAGGAAGACCATCTCCCCGGCGCCATACTCCCGCCAGGTGGCGCGCTCCGCCAGCGTCTGAAGCGAACCTTCGTCCAGACCCATAAAGAAGCTGTTGGCGCGCAAGAGGGGGATGAGTGCAGTTGTCGTTGCGGGAGCAGGCATGCCGGGATTATAGCGAGTCGATTGCCTTTGGCATGGAGACGGCGATGGGCGCAATCCGACCTAAGTCGGCGACGGCTCCGGGCCTGGGTGCTAGGCTGGGTGGACGCGGAGGCCATTCCCTTCGCATCCAGTCGCCATCCATGTCATCGGTGCCACCGACCCCAACCGCTATGCCTGACCCAGCTCCGGAGGGCACGACCACCCACCTGATGATCAGCGGCCACCTTCGTGTGGAGGGGCAGGCGACCGCGGTGGTCGAAGTCCGGCGAACGATGTCCGTCATTGGAAGCGACGGTGTGTCGATGGGTCAGGTCGCCGGTGTGTTGTTCGATGCTGCCTCGCAGGGCGTGATCGCGATCGTGCTGGGCAACTACACAGCCCGGCCGGAGTACCGCCTGGTCGATCCGGGTCTGGTGACACAGGTAGCCGAGGGGATCCGGCTGAGTATCCCAAGTTCAGCGGCGCACACACTTCCACGCTATGAGCGGTCGCCGTCCACGCCCACGCAAGTTTGCCAAGGAGGATCTAGTCCATGAATGAATCCAGGTACGGCAAGTGGAACATCGGTGTCGGATTGTGGCTGATGGCCGGTTTTATGATCTACGGCTTTGTGCTGATCTACCTGCGCGACTTCGCGCCGGACAGAGTCGCCTGGATCGCCGCCTACAACGTCAGCCCGCACTTCGAGGCGCGTCTGGCACACGTGCATGGCAACCTGATGTCGTTTCTCAATATCGTCTTCGGTTTTCTGCTGCTGAAGCTCCCGATCAAAGGCCAGCAGGCCCGCTGGGTCTCCGGTCTGGCGCTGGCGGGGATGTTGATGCCGCTCGGCATCCTGGGCGAGGTCTACCTGGGGCTGCCGTTCTACTTTGTGCTGATCGGCGGCGTGTCGATCCTGGGCGCGACCATCCTCCTGGGATTGGCGGTCGTACAGACGCGACTGGTTCCCGAAAGGCAATGAACGATGGCTTTACCCTACCTGTTGATGACCTTGCTCTTCGGCGCGCTGGCGGTGCTGGCGGCGTGGGACTCGTCGTTTTCAAGCCTGGGACTGGCGCCGTGGTTCAACGGCCTGCGTTGGATGCGGGTGCATTTCATCACGCTCGGCCTGTTGAGTGAGGTGATCTTTGGCCTGGCCCCGACCATCGTCGCGGCCAGGGTCGGCCAGGTGCTGCCCCGAACGCGCTGGGATATCTGGCTGGCACTCAACGGTGGTTTGCTAGTCCTGGTGGCGGGCATTCCGCTGGTCAACGGCTGGCTGATCTTCATCGGCGGGTCCTTGGTCTTCAGCGCAACGATCCTGCTGATGACGCAGCTTGGCCGCCTCCAACAACCCGGGAGTGCGGGCGCCGCGGACCTGAACGGCCGATGGTTCTATGTAACCGGTCTGGCCTACCTGCTCCTGGGCATCATCGTCGGCACCGGGCTGTGGCAGGGATGGGGGCCTGCGCTCGGGATTCAGGTGCCGCTCGAAGTGCATATCCACGCCAACAACTGGGGGTTCATGTCGCTCTCGTTTGTGGGGTTGCTGATTGATGTGTATCCCGGCATCACCGGCCGACAATTGGCCTGGCCGCGATCGCTCGCCGCAATCTTCTGGATGATGACGATCGGCGCCTTTCTGCTGGTGCTAGGCCCGTGGCTTAAGAACGATCTCTTCGCGGTGCCCGGGATCATCCTGCACCTGAGCGCGACCTTCTGGCTCCTGGCAAACGTGATCCGGCCCATCTGGCCCGAACGGCGCACCTGGAAGCCTGGCATCTGGCACGTGCTGACGTCGTACGTGTGGATCGTGGCGCCGGTGCTGGTCGCACCGTTGATCATTCTCAAAGTGCCGGGCTTCCCGGGCGCGGGCATCGAGCAAAACGCGCCGCAGGCCCTGGTCTATGGCTGGGTCTTGCAGTTCGGCGTCGTGCTCATCCCGTATCTTTTCGCGCGCTGGTTGTTTCCCGGGCGGCCCGCGGCGCTGGGGGGCAGCTGGTTCAGCCTGGGCGCCATCCATATCGGCGGTGTCCTGCTGTGGGCCAGCATCTTCCTGAAGGACATCCAGGGGCTCGTGCATGGCGCCGCCTATCTGGCCTGGGCGGTGGCCCTGGTGCCCCTGGTGGTCCAGATCTGGCGGCTGACGCGCGAGTCGTTCGAGAGTCATGCGGCGGCGCTGAACGATGCCCCGCGCGTGGCAGACGAGCACTAGACGGCCGGGATTGGCGGGAGCTCCATCCATAAGGAGAGCGGCATGCGAATCCATCGAACCACGATCGCGGCGGCGTTGGCGCTGGTCATCGGAGTCATGGCGATCATCGCCGGCGGGCAGGTGCTGTTCCTTGGACGTGATCCGGGCTACTACGTGATCGATTGGCTGGTGGTCTATAACTTCACGGTGGGCGTATTGAGCGTCGCTGCCGCGGCCTGGATCTGGCTCCGCGGTTGGCGTGCGCGTGCCGTCGCCGCGATCGTCTTCAGCGCCCACGCGACCGTCATGCTAACCCTGCTGGCGGTTTACCGCGTGGTCGTTGCGCCCGATAGCCTCGTCGCGATGACGATCCGCTTGAGCGTGTGGGCCATCATCGCTGGGATGCTTTATCGTCTTCGCCACGACACACCCGGTGCCACCCAGAGGTTGTCAACGCACGGCCGCTGATTCCCGATCTGCCTCCGCGCGATTGCGCTCGGCCTGGTTCGCCAGCGAGGGTGCGGCGCGGGACATTGCCGCATCCTCGCTGGCTGAGCGACGATCTCAAATCGCGGTCTTGGGCGGACAAAAGGCGTTGTCGTCTCACACTCGATCGGTGTGAGAAGGGCCATCGAACTCGAGGCGACCCATCCTGTTGGAGTTGGGGCGCATCACGCGTGCCGGGCTTGATCGCGATGAGTCGACGGCGGCGGTGGCTGAAGACCCACCGCGGCGCTTCGTTGATGGTTGACGTTTCAGCAGGGGCTGCCGTGAGGCAGCGGGAGAAAATGAATGGACAGTCCTTCGAAGCGTCTCGAAAAAGCGCGGCAGGCCTTCAGTCGGCGCGACCGGCAGGCCTCGGCGCTGGCGCATGAACCCGCAGCCATCGTCGCGGCCGCCGAACGGCACGGCGGCGCTGGCGGCCAGTACCTGGGCGAGATGGTGTACGGCGGGCTGGATGGGATCATCACCACGTTTGCGGTGGTCAGCGGGGTGGCCGGGGCGCAACTCGGCACCCCCGTTATCCTGATCCTGGGCCTCGCCAATCTGTTTGCCGATGGCTTCTCGATGGCGACCGGCGCCTACCTCTCAACCAAGAGCAAGCAGGAATACTATCGCAAGGAATGGGAGCGCGAGGCCTGGGAGGTGGAACACTTCCCCGATGGCGAGCGCGCCGAGTTGATCGAGGTGTATCGTCAGCAGGGCTACACCGAGGAGGACGCCCGCCAGCTGGTCGACATCCAGAGCCGCGAGCCGAAGCGGTGGGTGAAGGCCATGATGCTGGATGAGCTGGGCATGATGGAGGACACGGGCAATCCCCTTACCAACGGCCTCGTGACCTTCGGCGCCTTTGTGGTCGCGGGCGCGGTGCCCCTGCTCGTCTATCTGCTGGGTCTCGCGTTCCCGGTTCCACCTGACGCGGCCTTCCCCGTGGCGATCGGGCTGTCGGGCCTGGCGCTGTTTGGTCTGGGCGCCGCCAAGGTCCTGGTGACCAAGCTCAATCCGCTGCGCAGCGGCCTGGAGATGCTGATCGTCGGCGGTCTGGCCGCCGGCGTGGCCTACGGGGTCGGCGCTTTGTTGAAGGGCATCGGCGGGTGACATGACCACCGCGCGTCAGCCTTCCGAGCGTGTCCGGCGTGGGATCGTCGCCCTTTTCTACCTGGGTCTGCTGTTCATGGCCGGGATCGCGCTGGGCGTCGATTGGCTGTGCGGTGACTGGGGGCGGTTTCGGCTTGGCGCGTTGAGCGCGGCGATCGGCACTACGCTGACCGTCGGCGGCCTTGCCCTCGTGAGTTGGTCGGTCCACATCCAGTACACGTTGGGCCAGGGCACGCCGGCGCCCGTTGCAGCCACGCTCCGCCTGGTGACAACCGGGCCCTACCGTTGCACGCGCAATCCGATGACCCTGGGCGCCCTGGCCCTGTATCTGGGGATTGGGCTGGCGGTGGGCTCCGGCAGCGTGTTGGCGTTAACCGCGATCGTGTTCAGCCTCTTGCTGGCCCACATCCACCGCCACGAGACGCGCGAACTAACGGGCCGGTTCGGCAGCGACTATCTGGCGTACAAGGCGAGCACGCCATTCCTCATTCCCCGCTGTCGAGGGTGGGTCGTTAGATAACCCGGGTGCATTGACCTCGCACGTCTCCCAGCCGTGGGAATGCCGGCCACGGATGATCTCCGGTTCCTCGCGCGCCTTGGTCAGCCTGCTAACCACTGCAACATCTACGCTCTAGTTGGATCGGTGGACAGGGAACGCTGCCGTACGAACAGAACACGCAGCAATCGCCCGCCTTGGGCCTCAGACGTGCGTGACAATGGGTGCACTCATAAAACACAATACAGGCGTCGGTCGGCATCGTTTCGAGTCGAGAAAAGCCGCAGTGGGGACAAGTCAGAAGTGATTCAGACCGGATCGTTTGAGGGGTCACGTCCGGGACGGGATCGACCAACTCGGACATGGCTCTCACCTCCTGTCGATGAATTGCGCTTCGATGAGACGAGTATACGTGACTCCATCAACGTCGCAGCGCCAGGGGTGTCGCTTGTTGGCATGCATGCTCGGCTTCGAATGCCTCAAGTGGGGGCATGGAAAGGACTCCCGCTGCTTGAGCAAGCGGGGCGTGACGACCACCCGTGCCAGTCGAGGACCCATAGGAGGCGAAAGGCATTCTTCGCTGTGGTTCGCCTTCAGCGGATCATTCGGCGTCCTTGCCATTCACCTCGCCCTGTTTGGCGGCGGGCCTGCAGGAGCCGTAGTCTGCTCACGAGCCTCACGTCTCACGACCTGAATGCCAACGGGTTGTGATGAGCAGATGGCCCTGGATTCGGAAAACAGTTACATCCCTGTCACGTGACTTTTGGACGGCGACTGTGGTCCCAGGGGCGTCATGGCTACCCTAACGCGAGGTTGAGTTGGCGAGCCAGCCGAATCAGGAGATCGGCCGCGGTCTGCCCTTAGCGTGCAATCTATCCCGTGTTCTCTGTTCGCCCTACGGGCGTGATCGGAGGGGCCCGTCACAACGGGCCGAACTCGCACCACTGAACCACCGCCGTTTGCATGACGCGCCGCGTGAGCGCTTCGGCCTCAGCCAGATTGGCTTCGGACCTGGGGTCGGGCGCCTGGGCCAGATGCAGCAAGCCGCGGTAGAACACCCGGGACTGCTCGCGATAGTTGGGCCGGGCGAAGTATCGGGCGCCCACCGTGAGTGCCAAACCGGAGAAGCCGTTCAGCACGAGCGGGAAGATCGAATTGGCGGATAGCCCCGCGATGTGTTTGGCCTAACTAACGATACGGACACATAACCCGGCGTAAGCGCCGTTATGTAATCGAGGTGGTGCCTTGCGTGGTGTCGGTGTCCACAAGTAGGCCAAGGAACGCGCGATTTCGCGATGTTGAAGGGTCAATGGATTGGCGATGGAAGATCAGCTCGCTGAGCATCACTTGTATCGTGGCTGTCCGTACCGTGCGGTGTGCTTGTCCAAGAAGAGGCCATTTTCGCGGCATTTGTGAGTACACAACAGACATAACGGCTGCTACGCCTGAATCTGTGTCTCCAGCGTTAGGCACCCCAAGTTCAGATCGGGTGAGGAGGAGTCTTGGAATGGCTTAGGTTACAAGCAGGGAATGGCTATGCGCAGAGATGAAGCGTATGGGCCTGGTCAGGGATTCTGTGTCGCTTGCTTTCCATAGGGCACTAGTGCAACACGGCTTGGAGAGACAACTGGAGCCAGTACCGCCATAGTGCGGTCACATGCCATGTTAGATGCTTGTCGTCGGGTTGACGAGCGTGGCGTGAACGATTTTGGGGCAAGACAGAGAGACCCTGCCTAATCAACGCGATCAGTTTATACTAACTCTCGAATTGTCGTGAATGCGAGAGATTTCAGGTCGCTATTTGTATATGAGTGTTTTTGCCATTCGTGTCGCCTTCCCGCAAGCGAATACGTCGAATACGTGGGCACGTCTACGGTCCTCGGGCAAGCTTGAGGCGAGGTGTACTAAGTCAATGATTCCTGTGGTGCACGCGGCCGATGGTGCACGCGGCCGCGCTCTCTAGGCAATTCCTGTAAGGTCTGGGCCATGGCCCTTCAGCGATAGGGCTATGGTGGTCTGACGTTGGGGAATAGAATGGTCTGTTACTTGCCGTTGTACTAGATGCTCGATCATTTCGTGTGGCTCGATATTCATAGGAGAGGGCGCCACGATGTCATCAGGGTTTCCAAGCCAGGTTATTGGATCTTACCTTGCGCATGATGGACCATTGGCGACAAAGGATACGTGTCGCCAATGGTTATGGGAGGCTGGTCCCAGCGTAATCCCGAGCGTAGTTGAGGTTCTCATCGATCGGCTACGTGAACACAAGTCATTGACGAAATCGCCGGCAGAGTTGAGAGCTTTGATGGAAGAGATCTTGCCAGCCGGAGCCGAAACTGATGAATGGCGAGATGCCGTTGAAAAGCTCCTCCAAGATCAAGATTCTCAGAAGAACAACCAAGAAGGCGTGAAGCTTTCACAAGCCCAATTGATTGCAAGTCGGAGCGAAATCCATCAAGTCGTCGACCTTGTGGAGCATTTTGGTGGCCCTGGCCAGGACGAACTCGGGCGGCTCTTGCTATCTCAGGACAGCGCTGTGGCGCTGTCCGTCGCCAGCCTTTTTAGCCATCTCCAGCGACCACACCCCATCGCGGTCAAACGGATTGTCGCAGCGCCTCATATGTACCGCGGTCTCGAACTCAGTCAAGAGGCCCAGGTGATCTTTTGGCTGCTGTTAGCGACGCTAGTCCAAATGGGCGACGTCGAGGCGCAGCAGGCATTTGGAATGGAAAGCGAATTACAAAGCGAAGACCCTGACGGGTTTCGAGACATTCTACAAAACACAGCGATCGGCCTGATTGCTTCGGATATTCGCGAGTCGAGTCGCAATTCAATTCAGAACTGTCTGCGGTTTTCGACCGCCGAACACATCACACAGGCGGACTACGCTCGGCGGTTTCTGCTGTCGCTCGTGGAAGACTCTGCGCAGACGCTCCAGCAACTTACATCGGGCGGCGTAGCCACAGTCACGGCGTTGTTAAGGCTCATTTCGGTCGTAGGTCGCGACTACAACCCACGCCCTGCGCTCTTGAGATTACGGGATCCTTCGATCACCTCCAACGGGCCGCGCAATTTGTGGGTCAAACATGTCCTAGAGCCGGCCCTGGCCTCAACCCGTGACGTGGTATCCCGCGGCGGCGATATGGCCCTGGATGGGGTGGTCCGCGGTCTTTGGGAACGCGATGAGCGGGTCAAAATCGTCGCGGCCTTGCTGTTACTGGACCTCAGCGGCCCGTCACGACGCCTCAAAGACGCGGTGTCGCGATCTTACGCCCATCTCATGGGAACAGACCAATCGAAGTCATATTTCCGGGAAAGCGGCCTGCCTGTGGCTTTGATCTTCATATTAGCTCGCGCGGGTGACGAAGATTCAATCACGCGGGTACAGCGTGTTCTTCAGCAGACGAACGGTACGATGCCGAGAGAGCAACGGAAGGTGAGGAACACGCTCTTGAACTATCTTTTTGAAGCCGACGATTGATGGTGCGTGAACCCACTTCTTCACCACTCGTCGCGAAAGCGGTTGCGATGACTCTCGAAATGCGTTTTCTGCAGTTCAAGACAGCTGAACCGGATCTCCATCAACGCCTAGTCATTGCGGAGGACAATGCTCAACAATGGCAGCAGGCTTTTTCCATCGTCAAGCATTGGGAAGCAAACCGGAGTTTCGATCAAAAGAGCCGCCTGGTACTGTCGCGTTTGGCCCCGCCTTTCTTTCCAGAAGATGAAATCCTGATCTTCGATCCAGGCGTCAGCCCGAACACTCACACCTCGATCGTGCACATCAAACGCGTGACCAGTTCGAGACTTACACTGAGTATGGGATTCTTCTTTGCCACGGCTTCGCGTCTAGTCTGGGGCAACCGCCTTCAGGGCACAGTTGGACAAGTTCATTACGGTGAACTCGCCAAAATAGAGCGCGGCGCGGAAACATACACTTTGCACCTCATGGCCGGGGAGACCGTGACACTAACGCTGCATACGCCCGTCCCCGCAGAATCCTCCAGCGGCCGAGCGTCGGCTACGAGCCTACCCCTCGACGACTCGCGCCGCCAGTCTGTCGACCTCATTGGCTACTTTGAAGATTTTTTCCGCCTGCTGTGTGCCGCCTCGTCAGGACACCGGTCGGTATGAAGGACTGTGGTGATGAGCTTCATATCCCTACGCGACACGCTCGTTCTTTCTGCTGCAATGTTCGTCAAGACGTTTTGGCCACTGTCCGTTCGACGCCTTTTTGCCATGCCCGGATATTTCCTGAGGGGAGTCAAATCAGTGGGAGCCTGGGTATTAGGTCGGCCAGGAAGCAATGACCTAATTGAGAATGCGGTCGCCAGCGAACTCGGCGAGCTGCTGCCTGGAAATCAACGAAGCCGTCTGCTGATTTGGGCAAACGCGACTATTCTGCGTCTTTGGCCGATGTTTCGCCATCATCTCATCGAAACGGGATACACATTGCCCACGTGGCAGCTGTATGCCGAGATTATGGATGCGAGACACACCGGACGCATATTTCGGACGCTCAAGACCAGAACCGATATCGTCGTCAACGGCGACCAGCCGCCCCTCTTCGTGAATACGCGTTCAGAGAAGTCATCTGGCAGTGATATCACCCATTACCTCCGCGCCGATGACGGGCCAGGAGCTCTTCGAAGTTTGGAGGGCCAAGAGGACATCCCCCCTTGGCCGGAAACCACTGCAGTTGTGCACCTGGTCGTTAAAGGAGAGGGCACATATGCCTTGATTAGTCGGGCCAACCAACCGTCTGAAGTGCTCCTGTGTCCGACTTACCATCGTGAGGCTGTGGTGCGCCTCCTAAAGGGCTGGTTGTGGTTGTACTTCTGGTATCGAGAAAACATGCTGAACGCCACCCATGCATTGCTGCGTGAAAAGCGAGGCAGAGCTTTGTCATCGTCAACTGAGGCGCAGACAATGATGAACTATGCCGCGCATCAACTTGTTTTCAATGATCTCGATACATTTGCACATTACTTGCCGACCGAGATTCCGACGAATCAAGGAACTCCCCACCTTCCTTTGCCTGTGTGGATTCTCACGGAAGTGTTCTTACGAATGATCGGTGAGGGCTATGGCTGGAGCACTCCTGGATTGTGGGCGACAATCCACACTAGGCTGCAGACTATGGGTGTAAAGCGATTGGTCGTAGCGCCCGACCCGGCACTCGCGGCCCTTCCTCATCACGCAGCGGTGCTAAGCGTCGACGGATTTGGCAGACGGACCTACTTGAGCGATATCTATCGTGTTTCTACACTGCCGTGGGGGCGGATTTGTCAGCCGATCCCTACGCGCAGCGCCACCATGAACGCCATGATTGGCGTCGGCGATCAACGTGCTCCATTTGCCGACGCCGCGATCCGTTCTCTGAGCGTTTTGGGAGATGAACGGCTAACGGTGATCAACGCCGACTTCAAGAGCGTCCAGGCTGCTTTGCTCGGCGCCGATGCCCTGACGTATTATGGTCATGCCGAATATTCCTGGGAAAACCCAGCCTATTCATGCCTGCACCTCGAGGATCGTTGTCTATCTTTGGCCAAGCTTTCTACCTTGACCTCTCGGGGTCTCAGCCTGGCCATTCTGGCGGGTTGCGAAACAGGCATGCCCATTGATCGCGATTTTTCGGTGAACTACTCCAATGTCATGGATCGGTTGATAGACAACCTGCATTGTCCGTCCATCGTAGCATCGGCTTGGAGTGTGAACCAGTTGTCGACTCTGTTGCTGGTCGATAAGCTGCACATGAGTTTGTTGGACAGTCTTTCGCACGGGATGCCCGTCAATGAGGCGGCTAGTCTGTCCCTCCATCACGCGCAGGCTTGGCTCCGGCACCTCCCGAGAAAAGACACCATCTCTGCCCTACACGGGCTTTTTGCGGCCACACACTCGCAGGCTCTCATGCCCGAAATTGAACGGCTGGAAGAACAAACTCTAGAATATCCTTATGCCCATCCCTACTACTGGGCACCGTTCTACTTCATTGGGGGATCCT
The DNA here is from genome assembly GCA_044226525.1 of Chthoniobacteraceae bacterium. Taxonomy (GTDB): domain Bacteria; phylum Verrucomicrobiota; class Verrucomicrobiia; order Chthoniobacterales; family Chthoniobacteraceae; genus VFJQ01. The sequence goes on from JBGAGV010000005.1 coordinate 249,781, forward strand.
GATGTTGCTCAAGCTATCTTCCTTCGTCACCTCATGCCCATCGGCCGATGTGAGCGCGGCGGTTGAGGCGGGCGAGATATTCCTTTGGACGGACCATGGCTCGCCGATCAAACTCGTTGTGCACGGCGCGGCCATACCGATCGTGCTGGTCACGATGGAGGACCTTGATAAAACGGATAACGACTTCATCGACATGCTCAAAGGGCTAACGAGACTCCATCGAGAAGTTGCGCCGTTGTCGATCGTTTTCACGGCTGTGGACGGCGGGGTGATTGGCGTCATTCTGCCGGTTGACATGATCGATCTCGAGCTAACCCTTGCAAGGAGCGAAACCAGCGAGACGGATCTGGGCTCGAGTGCGGGTATCCCTGCCAGCTTTGGGACCACCGTCGTTGCTGCGATCTATGCGTGTCCGTTTTATCCCGCGCACCCCGGTTATGCGGCCTATTCCATTGGGGTGTCTATTCCGCATTGCCCGATTTGCGGGCAGGAGCGGACGAAGGTCCCATCAAGGAAATAGCATGGACAGCCTCATCTCAATGTTGCGCGACATCGACGGAAAAGAGTGGTCCGCCCAGGTTTTGCTTCCTGCGTTTTTTCTGACCGGCCTACTGGGCCTTTCCGTCATAGAGGCCACGGTGGGGTGGGATCAAGCGGTCATTTGGTGGCGATCCTATTCGATTGAGACGCAAAGTTTGGTTCTGATGGCTTTTGCAGCATTTGGGCTGGTCGTGGCGCTAGTCTTCGACCTCAACCGCGAAAGACTGTTTGCTCTCTTCATCGGCGTGAGATGGCGACAGTCCATCTGGCGTTTGGCGTACTCCAACGGAATGTCCCTTCAGACGCGTCGGCAACAGCTCCTTATCCAGCAATATTCCGAATTGGCTTCACAAAGTTACCCCCCTAGCGACGTGCGGCAGTCCAGACAGGCCTGGCTCGAGGAGGAACTCCGTCATATGCCGATGGAGGCTCAGAACGTTCAGCCCACATCGGCGGGCAACGCTCTCGCAGCGGCGGCGGAATACGCCGGGCTACGATATGGCCTCGACTATCGGGCGACATGGCTCTTGGTATTCGCAACTTCCGGAGAGGTTTTGAGAAATTCCTTGCAAGAAACGCGTCGCTACATCGATTTGCACCTGAGGCTAGCGGTGTGTGTATTCGCGGCAGCTGGTGCTCAACTCACAGTGTCATTGCTCTTGCTGCACTGGTTGAGGGTAGGCCTGATATTGGTCGCGGCTGCAGCAGGGCTATTCGCGCTTCATGTCGCGGTCAACATCGCAGCTCGCGAGTTTGGCGAACTCATTCGCGCGGTCTTTGACACGACCCATCAGGATTTTCTGAGGCTCTACTCCGACATCATCCCTCCTGATACAGATGGCGATGCACGAACCACCGGGAGACGCATATCGGAGTTTCTCTGGCGAGGCACGAAATAGCGCAGGAAAATCGGCGTGCCGCGTCGACGAGGAGAGGCAAAGCGTTGACACTGCCGTAGACGCGTGAGCGATCTCTTTCGGCTCAACTAGCCCTGGACGCGCAGACCTTGACGATGCCAAGTGGCCCGCTCAAGAGCAAACGACAGCGGAGGAGTGTTTTTTGCGAGCAGGTCGCAATGTTGCACTAGAACTCATTTCAAAACCCCGTAGAATGGCCGGATGGCTTGGCACGGGGTAACGGACACACAGTGGGAACGGATCCGCAAGCATTTGCCGACGCGACCCAAACGCCCCAAGGGCGGACGGCCACCGGCGGATGATCGCAAGTGCTTCGAAGGGATCTTGTGGATTGCCTGGACGGGTTCGCCCTGGGCCGCGTTGCCCAAGACGTACGGCAGCCCCACCACCTGTTGGCGGCGCCTGCAAGAGTGGGAGGAAGGCGACGTCTTCCTGAACATGTGGCGGGCTTTCTTGGCCGAACTCAACGACGCCGAGAAGATCCGGTGGGATGAGTGCTTTGCCGATGGGAGCTTTGCCCCCGCGAAAAAGGGGGGCGAAAAGTCGGCAAGACCAAACGCGGCAAGGGCACAAAGTGGATGGTGGTGGTCGATGGCGCGGGTACTCCGCTGGGAGTTCACCTGGACTCGGCGTCCCCGGCGGAAGTGAAACGGCTCGAGACCACCCTGGACACGATCGCCGTGACTCGAGCCCATCGCGCGGGCCGACCGCGACGACGACCCGACCGTTTGGTGGCGGATCGTGGCTATGACAGCAACCCGTTGCGTGCGGCGCTGGTCCAACGCGGCATTGAGCCGATCATTCCGGCTCGCTCCAACAACCCGAAGGCCACCCACCAAGATGGTCGTCGGCTGCGGCGCTACCGGCACCGTTGGATCATTGAGCGGACGTTCGCTTGGTTGGGTCACTTTCGTCGATTGGTCGTGCGCTACGAACGGCATGATCGGCTCTACGGTGCGTTCTTTCACCTGGCCTGCGCGTTGCTCACCCTGAAACGGGTTTTGAAATAGGTTCTAAGCGTCGGGCGCCACTTTCTCACCTCGGATAGAGTTTCACTGTGCCGGTTACAGGAGATCTGCTTCTGCCTAAAACGGCCCAGCAGAAGTTGTGCACAAAACCATTAAGGCTCGAAAGGTTGCGATGGTAGGCCCGGACGTCCAGGCTGTGGAACAACTCGTCGGTTCGGCACCCAGTTGGAAAAACATCGACTTGACACGACGCTTGACGAACCTATCTCGAGGCCGATGAGCAACAACGCGCGGTCCAACCCAAAGTAAGGCTGCAATGCGGATACCCTTTCATCCCTTGGTAGCTCATCCACTTGCCTAAGAATGGCGCCAACAAACTCCGGGTTGATGAAGTAGGGCAACCAAAACCGAGACCATTGCGGGCGACCGAGCCGGAGAAGAGAATAAGCCAGCGCAACCCGACAGGCTGTGCCTTGAACGCGACGATGAGCGTCCTCGAGGCCATCCACATTGCTTTCGTTCAGTAGAGCCGGATGCGACAGCGAAATCCCGGCCAGAGTGACCAAGTCCTCATCGTCATGGTCCAAGGCCATGTTCAGTTGCCGGCACGCCGATATACCCACGGTCGCAACTACATCGGCGAACAAAACGACAAGGTCGGATAGGTAACTCACGAGGTTTCGATTCAACAACGAGTTGATCCCTTTCAGCTTGTAGTAAGCTGGGCCAATCGTATTGCCCACTCTCTGATACAAGCGACGACGGATAACCACTAATCCCACTCCGGCGGCGTCCGACCCGAGCTCAACAATGCGACTTTGGGCGCGAAGTCTCTCCTCATCAGTGACTTCCGGCTTCAGTGTATCGAAATACCCATCAAATAAGATCTCAGAAGGGTTCATGATTTGACTTTGGTCGTTGGAGTTCCGTGCGGGCGACTCGAATATTGCGCACCTTCATTCAGTGACTTGCGTGAGAACACCAGCGCAACAAACTTGCCGGTTAGCAATCAAAGGTTCTGATCGCGCAGACTATTCATGGGTAATCCTTCTTTCTCCAGCTAGCCTTGCCGTGCCCGTCATAGGCACGGCCATTTGATGCGATATCCAATAACACAACTCCCATCACTTTCTCAGCCGCGATTTGCAGACCAAAATCCTCCATCTCACTGGGTAATCTCCCCAGAAGGAACTGGACTGCCAATTCCTTGAATACGCGCTTATCACCATGCTGATACATTGCCAACGCTAGAGCAAGCCGATATCCAGATCCATACGCTTTTTGAAAAGCAGATTTAAGTTTGGGTAGAGAACTGGGCCTGATAAACTCTCGACTTGCTAGTGTGAGGCCGGCCAAAGCCGCTGCATCCTCATCAGTGGCTTCTAGGACACCCAACAGTGCTTCCACTCCAGACTCACCATAGCCCTTGATCAGACTATGTTGGAAACTCAGCAGTCTCATTCCCCGACCAATCAGATACTTGTTTCCCGCCGTTTCATCATATGCGAACATGGACATTGTCCGCTCTCCGGCAAACTGCACGTCAAAGGCAATGGCTGCGAAGCCCAGCGAAACGAGTAGCGGTCCGTATTTCTTGATTTCATTTCGAATAAGAGAGATATTGTAGTTGTCATCGGGCTTTGCGTTTTCAAAATACCGATCAATGACCGCGAGCACTTCCTGCATCATCTTATCGTTGCTCATCACAGCTGCCTTTCATTGAGATCAAGGTCCTGATATTCGAGATGTAGGGCTCGCGGCCAGCGGCGCGATGTTTCTTGCCACACGTCACGGTCGCCGCGGGATAGAGTCGCTTCAAGCAAAGCGCTAATGCTTCGACGACGGTCTTGTGCTCAGAGGACTCGAAACTCATGAAAACCACTCGATGCGCCGTCGCGCGTGATGCGACGGCCAGGGTCAGTCTGCTGATTTGCGCCGAACGGACACGTGTCGGCGCCCCAGGGCCGCACTGTGGCTGTGGAGGGTGAACACCGATCCACAGCCCCCACAGACCGCGACGACCACCGCCCCAATCGGGATCTGGGTCTGGCAATCCGGACAGGTAAAGCTAAGCAGGTCCGCCGGCCCGGACATCTCGATTTGCAACAGATCATCGGTGGTGCGTTGGCCGCGGATCACGGCGTGCTTCTTGATCATCCTCGTCCCTCATCAACTGTATGAATGGGAGCATAACCCAGGATGGGACGATCGGCCAGAGGCTTCCCTCATGGCCAACGCCGTGCGCCACCACAGCGATGCGCGAGCCCTGCGGACGGAGCGGGCGCAGACCACCGGCACTAAAATAGCAGCAGCGTCGGTCGTTCGAGCGGTGGTCCATGAGGCGGGTCGACGTGGGGGCGGCGCATCACACCCCCTCGGCTATTGGATGGGGATGGACAGGATCGTCTCCAGCGAGGGTTGCGCTGCACGGGGCATGGCTTTCTGGAAGGTGCGGCAGGGACATGGCGACAAACCAATGAGCATTTGTAACGGCCTAGCGGCCATCCAGGCACGCTACGTGCGCGCCGCCAGGGCGCAGCTGCACACCCTCGACGTCCAGGGACTCCTCCACGAGCAGAGCGCCCGGATCGACCTCAACTGGGAGTTGTCGCCGCGTCTGCTCGAGGGCAAACGACCCTCCGCCGAGAATTGGCGTCTCGAACGTCGCCCTCATCTGGCCGCCCACAACGCTAGTCCGGAGAAGACTCTGGAAAAGGCGATCGCGCGTCAGGCGCAGTGGTACAACCAGATCCCGACGGCGTCGGGCCTCTACCATCACCGGCGCGACAAGCTGCGCAACATCGACCTCGTGCGCGCGCACGACGATGGGTCGTACACGCTCATAGAGCTCAAGGTACGCAGCAATTCGCCGCTCGAAGCCACCCTCGAGCTGCTGATCTACGTCTCGCTCTATGAAGTGTCTCGCCGCCGCTACCTGGACGAGGAACGGGCCGCCAAGGCGCTGCTACAGGCGACTGTGCTGCATTGGCGTGTCCTGGCGCCGCGCCCGTTCTATGGACCGGGCTTGGACTACGGCGCGCTGGCCGATCAGGTGTCGGGCGCGCTCGCAAGTCAGGCCGAGGCCAGCCCGACGCCCCTTCAGATGGATTTTGCGTTTGATTGTTTTCCAGAGACCTTTGAGTGGCCTTGTGCGGAGGCCGACCTGCAGAAGATGTTGTCCGGCATCACGACGTTGCGCTGAGGGATGGATCGGGATCAAGCTTGTATCGACGCACGATCCGCACCACGGGTGAGCGCCCGACTGAGTCGTTGAGGCCGTATCTGGAAATGGATTGTCATGGGCGGGCCAAGGGGGGCCGCCGCGATGAGCCCTTCGGTCAGCATTCTCAAATTCCGCCGCGCCATCGAGCGTCTTCCTTCGGATCGTCCACGACCGCGGGAAGGCATCTGGTACCTGACTCAGAAAGAACACTGGCTGGGCTGGCTCGGCTCGTACCATCGCCAAGGTGCTTACAATCGCCGGCCTCACGCGCGGCGTGATGCCGCCTACGCCTACAACCACATCGTGAACTATAAGATGCTGGCCTGGTTGATCAAGGCCAGCGGCATTCGAAAGCCCGTGGTCACCGCGGCTCTGCGAGCCTCTCAACGAGCGCGCACGCTCATGGCCAAGTCGGCGGCCATCCGCCGCCACGTCCCTTGGGCTGAGATTGAAGCCGCGCTGTGGGGCTCTAGCGCGCGGTCGGCTCGACCCCGTCGACGTCGAACGACCCCAGCGGTCCCGCCGACGCGGTCCATGAGCGTGCGCGCGTTCCGACGAGCGATTGCCGCGCTGCCGTCCGACCCGGCCCGGAGAACACCGGGCAAGTGGTATACGACGCAACATGAGCACTGGATGGGTTGGCTCCGCGAGTACGATGGCCCGGGCGCCTATGGGCGCCAACCGCACGCGAAGCGCGACGCCCGGTTCGCCTACAACCACATCGTTGAACCGAAGATGCTGTTGTGGCTCATTCAGGCTTGCGGGGTGCCAGCGTCCAAGCGCAAGGCCGCGCGGGCAGCGATACGCCAGGCCCGTTCGATGATGCAACAGTCGGCTGCCATTCGCCGGCTCGTTCCCTGGGATGACGTCGAGGAGCGCCTCAGAGAGGCTGTCCAGCCGGCGCGCCGTCAGTCCTGAACAACGCCCGGGGCCGTTCCGCTCCCTGTGAGGGAATGGGGTGGGGCGTTCGCGTGCAGCATGATAACTGTCACGACCCTCCCGTCGGAGTCAGATCTATGGACCCGAACACGCCTCCCACCCACGCAGACCTTCCCGATCACTCACGGCGCGACTTCATCTGTCCGGAGTGTGGGGCGACGTCCACCGCCGGCAAGCGCCGCGTCTCAAGAGCCTGGCCGCCGGATCCGAACAGTCCATGGTCCGGTGTGTTGCACGACATCACCTGTGGCCAATGCGGTCGGATCATCCCCGCTCATCTGGGCTATCGCTGGGGACTCACCGTGGAGGCCGCTCAGAAAGAATGGGTCGATCGATACCGCGACACCGGGCCTTGATCATGGCTCAAACTCTGTAGCGATTGGGTCCGATCCGCAAAGGAGGACTGGACTGTGTCAAACGCAATGACCGTCACCCTGACCCTTCCTGTGGCTCTGCGCAACGCGCGGGCAACCCTCCCCGACCCCGACAGCCATCGGGTGTCGTATAAGGTGGACGCGTGGCGGCGCCTGTTCGCGGGCGACCCCGATCTGGAGGCTCTGGCCGCGCGGTATCCGAACGCGCTGACCCGGGCCGATGTCGCCGGCCTGGCCAAATCCGCGCTGCAGGGCGCGACGCCGATCCGCCGGGCGTTCCTGGCCAGCATGATCTGGGGCTACGGGACGGTGGGATATGGCGCATTCCGGACCGCCCGCATGCTGCGAACGCCGAAGGCCCTCGATCAATTGGCCCGGACAGCCAAGTCGACCACGGCCGGGCAATTGGGGGAGGCCGTCGAGCATTTGGGCCTGCACGGTTGCGGGCTGGCCTTTGTCTCCAAGTTCGTGTACTTCATCGGGCTGGCCAGCCGCCAACGCCCGTTGCCCGTGATCCTGGACGCCCGGGTCGAGGCGACGCTCACGGCGCTCGACGTGGATCTGACTCAGCTGACCCGCGCGCAGGGGCGACATGCACGCGCTCCGTGGTCGCTGTCCACCCGCCGCTACCTGACCTACGTGAACCTGGTCGATGACTGGGCGCGGCAGCTGGGCTGTCGACCGGACCAGATCGAGATGCTGTTGTTCAACGGACCTCAGCCGTGAGCCTGCGGGTGTGCGAGCGACGCGCGATCACACAAACGCAGAACGACTGACCGGATCGCTGCAGAGGATCGGGATCAGATATGCCGGCGCGCAAGACACCCCAAGACTACCGAGCTCTGGCCCGCGCGCGCGGCCTGGTGTGGCTCGGTGCGGAGCCGCCCGGCACGCAGCGCCTGACGACCTGGCGCTGTCGCAAGGCCGGTCACGTCTTCGAGCGCACCTACAACCTGATCCTGGCGATCCAGGGCTGCCCTCTCTGCTCGGGTCGGGTGTCCAAGACCGCCGCCGACTACCGAACGTTGGCCCATGAGCGCGGCTTCACCTGGCTCGGCCCCGAGGTGGCGACGACGCGCATGCTCACGCGCTGGCGTTGCGCCAAGGGCCACGTCTTCACGGCTCGCTACTCGACGATCCACCAGGGCTCGGGCTGCCCGCACTGCGGCCATCGGGCGCCCAAGACCCCTCTCGACTACCAGCAGCTCGCGCGTCAGCATCACCTCGCCTGGATCGGGCCGATGCCTGCCGCCACTCGCGTCAAGACTCGCTGGCGCTGCCCCAAGGGCCATGTCTTCCACGCGACGTACAACACCGTTCAACAGGACCACGGGTGTCCATCGTGCGCGGGTAATCGCCCCCCGACGGTCGCGGACTACCGTCAGGCCGGCCGCGCAGCCGGCCTGGCCTGGCTTGGGCCGCTCCAGCCCAACCGCCAACTGACCAGCCGCTGGCGCTGCCGAAACGGTCATGTGTGGGAGACCGTGATCAGCACCGTGGCGAAGGGGCACGGGTGTCCGCGGTGCCGACCCCGGGCGCGCAAAACCGAGGCAGACTTCCACGCGCTGGCGCGCCAGCGCGCCGTGACCTGGACCGGCGCGCGTGTGGTGCGGGTGGACGAGAAAACGTCTTGGCGCTGCGCCCAGGGGCACGTCTTCGACACGAGCTTCACTATCCTGCGGCGCAGCACCGGCTGCCCGCACTGCGCGGGTCACGGCCACAAGACGCCGGCGTTCTTTGAAGCGGCCGCAAAGGCCATCGGTCTGACCTGGCTCGGTCCCGAGGTCGGGAGCACCACCGAGAAGACTCGCTGGCAGTGCGCCAGGGGACATCGCTTTCGAGCGACCTATGCCGCCGTGCGCGCCGGGCATGGCTGTCGGATCTGTGCCGGGAACGCGCCGCGGACGCCCGCGGGCTATCGTCGGGCGGGGCGCACGCGTGGGATCACGTGGCTCGGGCCGCTCGGCGCCAACAGCGCGGCGAAGACGCGCTGGCGCTGCAAGAACGGCCATCTCTGGGAGACGACCCTGGCCGCGATCGTGAACGGCCATCAGTGTCCGCGCTGTCTCGGACGAGCGCGCAAGACCGAGGCCGACTATCGCGCGCTGGCGCGCCGGCGCCAGATCACGTGGATCGGGCCTACCTTGCCCGGGAACACGATGACGAAGACGCTGTGGGAATGCGAGCGAGGCCATCGCTGGCGGCAGCGTTTTCAATCCGTGCAGCAGGGCTCCGGTTGCCCAACGTGCGCACGGGCGTCTCTGTCCCGCCGCGCCCGGCAGCCTCTCGATTGAGGTAAGTGTGGCGACATCCGTGGTCGGAGGATGAACGCATCCGCCATGAGACAACGACGGTTTCGAGGAGTTGATATGCGACTCGTGGAAAGTATATAAGCGAATGCCCGATTTCATCCTGCAGAGGAAAACATAGGCTTGTTGAATAGACAGTCTCAGTACTCTTGGTCGAATCCGGAGTCGACAGGACGTTGCAGAGTTGCCCTTAATTCCCTCTGCGATGCGCGATTCGGCATTCGCTGCTAAACACTTTTGCACGAATCGCACATCGACCCCATAATGCGGCACGACCAAGTAACGGCTCGGTGCTCTTTCCGAATAGGCTAGAATGTACCGTCTGTTATGTAAATCCACTGGATCAATAGCCATGTCAATAAGCGGCTCAAAATCGGTATACCTGGGAGCTAGATCAAATGCTCAGTGGGAAGGTCGCCAACTTGCAGATCGCCAGGCATTTCGGACGTTCTTGAATCAGACTGTCGCAAAGAAGGTGACAGACTCTGGTTCGGACTTTGTTTCTGAACTCAATGCTTTGGCCACAACCGGAATGGCCACTCAGTTCATCTCACAACTGATTGCTGCACGGCCAACCCCCGAAGATTGGGAAGTAGGTGAGGCATTGGCCGAGTGTGCATTGGAAGAAGATTCTGGATTGATCGTTCATTGGCCCTGGAATTCGGTCTGCGATAGAAGAACCCCTCGAGCAAGTTTGCCAGGAGCCGACCTAGTTGGCTTTTGCTGCGACGGACCCGATGCCTTTCTGCTGTTCGGTGAGGTGAAAACCTCCTCAGATACGTCAGTTCCACCAAATGTTATGAGCGGAGGTGGCGGCATGAGATGGCAATTGCACGCCAACGCGAGTCGCCTTGATATTCAACGAACGCTACTGCAATGGTTACAGGCGCGATGCAAGAATCCGCCATATAAGGACCTCTTTCAGAGAGCCGTTTCGAGATACTTGGGTTCGAGCGGGAAGGATATTCGCATTGTGGGTGTATTGATCAGAGATACGCCACCCAATGAGCGGGATCTCAAAGTAAACGCAAAAGGAGCGTTTTCGAGTGTGAAACCACCTGTGAAAATCAATCTTTTCGCGTGGTACTTGCCTGAAAGGATTGACCAACTGCCCAGTATGATCTAGCGCAGGTGACTTATGGAAGCGCCATTGTCCGGACGCCAAAGCTGGATAATTGACTCTCTCGGTTCAGAGGCCATTGAAAATGCCTCTACCGATGCTGGGCGGCGCCGACTTTATGGTGCGCTTGAGGTATCAGGTAAGCCGAGAGTAGACGAGGAACGACTCGATTTCATAGCTAGCGGACTTGAACTCCAGGTTCTTGATTTGCTAGATGGAGATGACTCCGATCGTCTGACAGTCGCTGCAGCTGAAGCATTTCAGATCGCCAGGGTGTTGTCCATTCCCGATGGCTTGGTTGAAAGTGCTGAGGCTATTGTGAGAGTGGGATCTCTCGGCGTTATTGGAGACCGCGGCGCTGACGTCCAGAGGTACCTGTTGGGAAAGAACCTCGTACCCAGTGATCTCGAGGACCTCGACTGGGGTGTGCGAGTTTGGGTCAGTGTGTTGGATATTTGGATGCGGATCTTCCGCAAATCGGGGTGGGCCGATTTAGACGAAGTTGCGGCCTCCGTTGCTTTTTTGCGACGCGAGCAGGCAAATAGCGAGCCACATTTCTTGTCAGAGTCGGCAGAGCGAAGCGATCCGGCTCCGGCTTGGCGGCTCGTAGCTGAATATCATGTTGCGCGTGCTGCGGAGCTATTGGCAGTGTTTTTCTCACAAGGTTCCGTTGACGGCCACTTTGATATTCGAGAACAGTTGGAGGCTCAGTTCGATAGGGCCCTATCCGCTGCAGGTAGAGGGCATTCTATCGGACACGAGGTGCTGATTCGTTTGTTGGCGAGGGCTGCGCGAAAGCTTGTTGACAACAGTATCTGGACTGTTACGCGAGCCGTGAATAGCCGCGTCACCAAGTTCGTCTCCTCGCTGGTGTCGCGTGAACGAAAACGGCCCATGTTTGAAATGCTACCGCCACAGCGTAGAGCCTTAAGGGAACAAGGGTTGCTTGGTTCTGCCCATCGCGCGGTGGTGGTTAGTCTCCCGACATCGAGCGGAAAAACACTGGTAGCCGAGTTTCGTATCCTCCAAGCGCTAAATCAGTTTGATCGGGAAAGAGGATGGATAGCCTATTTGGCCCCCACACGAGCGCTCGTGAACCAACTCACGATGCGTCTGCGACGAGATTTTGCTGATCTGGAGGTCGTCGTCGAGAAAGTCAGTCCAGCTCTCGAGGTGGATGGCCTTGAAGCTGAGATGTTAGTAGACGGCGATGTAACCAGGCAGTTCCGCGTATTGGTCACTACTCCCGAAAAACTCGATCTGATGTTGCGCGGCGGATGGGAGCAGAAAATCGGGCGCCCTCTGACACTGGTCGTTGTCGACGAGGCGCATGGACTGGCTTCAGCCGGGCGCGGTTTGCGCCTGGAATTGCTGTTGGCCACCATAAATCGCGAGTGCAGACACGCTCAGTTTTTGCTTCTTACTCCTTTTGTTCCGAACGTTGGTGAGATTGCTCGTTGGCTCTCGCCCGATAGTCACAACAGTATCGAGCTTGGCCTCGATTGGAGTCCAAATGACAGGTTGATCGCCATTGCGACACCGCGACGGCAAGAGGATCGTTCCGGGTTCACTATTTCTCTGGATCCCCAGCATACAACTCGAAATACGATTTCGGTACCCGAATCTCTGGAGATCACCGAGAATCGGCCTCTTGGCCTAACCTATTCAGCTGTGTCGAAGGGTGCAGGCAAATTAGCCGCGGCCACCGCGCACATTTTGCAGAAGCGCGGTACCGTAATAGTTCTTGTTGATAAGCCCAGAAACAGTTGGGGAGTTGCTGAGTCTTTCAAGATTCCTGAGTACCAAATATCTTCGACGGATAACGATGTGGAATTCATCCGCTCGTTCTTGGCGGATGAAATGGGGCCGGAATTTCCCCTTGTGTCCCTGCTCGAGTATGGAATTGGTGTTCATCACGCAGGCCTATCTGAGGATACGCGGATGCTTATGGAGTGGTTGGCTGAAAAATCCAAACTTCGCGTGTTGATAGCTACCACAACGCTGGCACAAGGTGTGAACTTCCCTGTTTCTGGCGTCGTATTTGCTAGTCACCAATACCCTTACGGCGTGGATATGCCGCCCGAAGACTTTTGGAATATCGCGGGACGGGCTGGTCGGGTTGATCAAGGTGATCTAGGAGTTGTGGCTTTGGCGGCCACTTCGGATGATAAAGGCCGTAAGCTAAGGGAGTTCGTAGCCCGCAATGTCGAAACTCTGAATTCGACACTCATTGGCATGGTTCAGCAAGCGGCAGAACAGGGATCACTGCTCCAGCTCAGTGCGTTGGCTTGGCAGCCAGCATGGTCGTCGTTTCTCCAGTATTTGGCCCATACGTATAGACAGATTGGAGATCATGAGCAGTTCGCCGCACAAGTTGAACAGGTGTTGCGCGGAACGTTAGGTTTTCAAACGCTTAGGCGAACCAACCGGAGCTGGGCGGACCAATTGGTCCAGGGCGTTTTCAATTATGCGGAAAGACTTCAAGGACAGCCTCTCAAGTTGGTCGACGCGACTGGATTTTCTTGGGAGACTGTTGCAGGCACGCTCGCGAGGCTGAGCGAAGAGCGCGTATCAAGTGATGTTTGGTCGCCGGACCTCTTCAGTCGCAAGCGGCGTGACCTTCAGCGCTTGATGGGCATTCTCCTGGAGGTTCCTGAGTTGCGCGATTCGCTGGCTGAGGTTACCGGAGGTACACGCCCAGATGGCGATTTGTTGGCGCGAATAGTCAGCGATTGGGTTCAAGGCCGGCCATTGCCGGAGATGGCGGCGGATTATTTTGCAAAGTCCAGGACCGGCGACAACGATGGAGTTGGATCTGAAAGGGATCCCGTCACTTCGCTGACGAAATGTTGCCAAAGCGTATTTGGACGGCTAACACAAACCGCATCTTGGGGATTGGCGGCTCTGCAATCGCTCACAGTCGGGGACCGCATTGATTTGCTGTCGAGTGAAGAACAGTTGACCATGCGGAACTTGCCCGCGCGGGTTTACTACGGTGTCAATTCTGATGAGGCAGTCACAATGCGACTCGTCGGCGTGCCTCGTTACGCAGCCCCAGATTTGGCCAAGTCGATGGGGATAACGCGCTCCGACAAAGTGCATGAGGTGCGTGCAAAGTTGAGATCAACAGGAGTCGAATTGTGGCGCCAAGCACTAGGCCCTCGTGGCGATAGCTATCACCGAGTTTGGTCAATGTTGGAGGGGACCATATGATCTTGCTGTGGCAGAAACGAGAATCGATCTCGATGTCGCAGTGTGGAGTAGGGGTCGATTTACGAATCGTGCGATTTTGTTTAACAGCGGGCATCACAACCACTTCGCAGAGGAAAATGCGGGCCTTCTTGGTCGGTCACGCCCAAGCGCTCAATTGAAACCAAGCTCGGTGTGACTCTGCAGAATCGCCTTCATTCTCCCCTGAGACGTGCGATTTGGCGGGCGCTGTTAAACGGATTTGCACGTTTCGTAAATCGACCCTTATTGGCTCAACGGGCGGCAAGCACGTCATCGATCGCGGCTGTCTTATCGGCACCCAGTTGCCGGTTGTAGCTGCGCAACACAGCCGTGGACTTGTGCCGCGTGACCTTCTGTATCTGCCACTCCGGCATGTTCTTCTCATAAGCTGTCGTCACGAAGCCCGCGCGGAGGCTGTGGCTGCCGAAGTCCACGACACGCCCATCCTCGCGCGCGTCCCACGCGCCGACCTCGCGCGCCCGGCGCATCGCGGCCTTGAGGATGTAGCCCACTGACTCTGCATCTAGGCGTCGGGCCGTTGGCGTCCCAGCCCGGCTCATCGAGCGAAAAAGCGCCGTATCGGCTCGACCCACCGCCGCACGCCCCGATTTCAACGCCACCCGCGTGCGTCGCTTGCGATCCGCATCCTTCAACGTCTCGATCCAAAGCTGCAGCGCGGTCACCACGCATAGCGCATCGCCATCCGGCCGGCGACGGATCTTGTACGTCTCGCCTGCGCCGGCCTGGTCGGTCTTAGAGTGGGGGAGGGCGATGGTCATCGAGTCGCTTTCAAACCGAACATGTGCAAGGTTAAGTGATACCGCCTCGCTCGAGCGCAACGCCAGCGCGAAGCCGAGCAACAGCAGCGCGCGGTCACGGGCGCCAGCCGTCGTCGAAGAGGGCAGGGCGCTGAGCAGGCGCTCAAGCCGGTCACGGGTCATTGGATGTTTGCGGGCAGGCTTACGATCCCGCAACTTACGCCGTATGCCTGCCATCACGGTCTTCACATGGGGCGAGTCGGTCGGGTTCAGCGCGTCCGGCGTGCCCTTGGCGTGGACATAACGGATAGCACTTAGAGCGATCCCGATCGTCGATACTGAGGCGCCCGGGTCGCCGTCCGGCGGCGCGGCCAGCTCGGCCAGGTACGCAGCCACGACCACGGGTTCGGCCGGCAGCGGGCTGTAGCGCTGGAGCTGGCACCAGGCCGTGAATTGGCGCCAGTAGTAGGCGTAGGCCTTGCGCGTGTTCTCAGCCAGAGACGCATCCAGGAACTCCTGGATAGCGGCGCGCTGGTGGCTCGAGAGCGCCACGGCCGCCGGCGGCCGCGGTGGGATGGTCAGCTGCGTCTTGAGCTCGGCTGTGAACTGCCTCAGCGCTTCAAAGCGGTGCGTTGTCTTGGCCATGGCTGCCTTCGCAGGTATCCCAAGTCTGGAATTGGGTGTACCCCTCTTACTCGTGATAAGGCTCATTATAACGAGTAATGTTTTCGACAATGTTTGCGTTTTGCCAAAGCCGGAATGCTAGGCAACCAAGGGATTGGGCTCAATCGCGTTTGGGTTGTGTCATATTGACATCCCCATGAACGTCACCCTTAACAGCGATACCCTTTTCCCCAGCTCCTGCACCTCCACCTGTAATAACAGACCCTGAACCAGACTGAACAATCGAGGTTCCACCGCTCTGTTGGTGGGTGTGTAATAATCCTCGCAATTCATCGGCAAACGTTTCATCATCATCGAGCATTTTCCGGAGTTGGTTTCGAAAGGCTCCCTGAACATCTGCGTTGTCGGGCAGTTTCTCGAGATCCCGGATGGCTTCGACGCCAGACGGCTTTGTACCAAGTCGGTCAATCACAGTCCGATATATGGCCGCAATACTCCCAGGAATAGACTTGCCGATCTCCTGGGCCATACTTTCTCCAGCTTTTTGCACGTAAGGAAGCAAGATTGAGAAAACCGTTGACGCAATCGTGGCTGTCGTGATCGGATCCATGCGTTACTCCTTTTCGAGATCCTACAATTGGACACGATTAGACAGGGCTAATCGAAATCCCAGACTCCGAAAGCTGAAATCAGGCACGTTTCGGAAGCGGCAGGCAGAACGATCGCTCCATTGGCCATCGTTAAAGGAACCGCCTCGCATGACTCGAAGTACGCTTGAAGAGGCCGTCGTATCTTCGCTCACTCCGCCAGTAGGAACAGGATAGGCAAACGCAGGAACTTTAGGATTGTCGCCCCACAGACTACGTGTCCATTCCCAAACATTTCCACAGGCATCCCAAAGGCCGTAAGGACTCGCACCCTTCGCAAAGCATCCTACTGCGCTGGTATCTCCAAGGCGTGCCTCCTGAGTGTTTGCTCGGTCAGGGAGGAATACGTTTCCCCATGGAAAAATCCTCCCGTCAACAGAACGGAATGCCTTCTCGGACTCTGCCTCGCTAGGCAGCACAACTCTCCAACGTTCCTTGTGGATTAGATCATCTAGCTGAGTGGGCAGATTCTTGGCGGCTTCCAAAGTCTCCGTCAACCAACGACAGTAATCCATCGCCTCATACCAAGTGACGTGACGCACCGGGTGGTTTGGCAAATCTTGGAGGCTTCTGCCATCCGATGGCCGGGTACCACTATCAAGGATAAACCTCCGGAATTGCTCAACCGTCACCGGACTGCGGCCGATGAAATAGGTTGACAAGGATACACGATGTTGTGGTTGCTCTACGGGTCTTGAATTGTCATCTTGATTGGGATCACTTCCCATCCAGAAGGGCCCTTCTTCAACCTTTATGAACCCCAACAATGAATCATCGAGCAGCCCCCAAAATTCTGACGAAAATCGCATATCGCCCAATCGTGCCAATACATCGCCCGCCGCGGCTGCCCTGGCTGCGACCAGGTCACCTTGTTCCAACGCAGATCTCAACCACTTTGCGATATCGCTGCACACCTTTGTGTTGAGTTCGTCACGCCGTAGAGCGTCGAGCCCCAGTTCGACAAGCTGCTCCCCCGCTAGTATGGCTCGCTGACACTCTACTGAACCGATTTCTTTCCGTTGTCCCCACTCCTCTGGATCCGTATGCCCAACTAGCCGGTGGGCGACCGCCACCCCAAGATCTGGCCCCGCGACCCGTGCCGCCATCACCAGCACGTCATGCCAATAATCCGGGGCGCTAGATGCATATCGAACCGCTTCTTGTGCCAACGTGGAACTTGAAGCCAGGTAGCACGCAGCCAGATACTCTTGAAGGCTGCGATGAGAGAACGCGTATCTCCGATGTTTGTCAGGCTCACGTGAGCCCAGCCCGATAAGCAGTCCCGCTCTTTGTTCAATATAGTCAAGCACAATCTGCGCTTTCGGCTCACTCTCACCGAGTGTCTTCCGAAGGACTCGAGTCAGTTCAATCTCGCTGATGTCCGCGACACTGGCGGTACTGGAACCGACGAGAAAGGATGAAAAAGCGGTTTCCTGTAGGCAGGCACGTACGTGGGTGAGCGTCAAGCCAGGGGTGGCCAAAGCGTCCAGCAGGGCTCGATCACTGCCGCTTGTGTGATTCCATTTTGCGATCAAGAGCTCTACGATTGAGTTGTACAAATCAACACGATCGCTCGGAAAGCGCCCCCCAGTGACATAAACAGACGCCACCATATTGAGCAACAAGGGGACTTGAATGAGAGGTTTGAGATCTGAGCGTCGAACGACCTTTTTGAGCTCTGTCTCGATTCTTGTGGCCTCTGGTTGTGTGTGCCATCCTATCCGCACTGTAGACCGACACCAGGATCGTATATAGACATCAACCTGAGCTGAATCCAGATCGGCTAGATGATACTCGCCACGTTCCGGATCGGCTGTCCCCCAAGCGTACGGCCTTGCCGTAATCAAAAATCGGCTTTCCTTGCCAGCCGTTAGTCGGAACATGTCGATCGCACGGACAATCCTGGGCCGAAGGTCGGTCTGATTTACCTCGTCAAGACCATCAAACAAGAATAAGGCCCCTTTCATTCGGGCCATTTTTTGGATTAGCGCAGCCGTATTGGGTAGCAAACCGGCTTGCCTGAGGTCATTTTCGATATATCCCCATAGGTCGGCCGCTGTACCCAAGGAATCCACCTTCGCTAGATACTCAGCGAAGCGTCGAATGGCGACTCGCACAGGAAGCAATGGCCCAAAGTCCCAATGCTCACTGAGCGCTTTAAGCGCTTCTTTATCCCCCTGCCCCGCCCGTGCAAGTGTGAGCGCCACAAAGGAGACGATGGTTGACTTCCCGGATCCGGGTTTGCCGAGCAAGACCATTGAAGGATGCAGGGCTAATGCTTCAAGGAATGAAGCTTGGCGTAGCTCGGCGTCATCGCCTGTTGAGCCTTCAGGTTCCGCGCTCGGGTATTGGGGCCGGCTCAAGAAATCGGCAAGTTGTACATCCTTGGGCAACCGCAGTTGAAGCTGAAGAGGGACGTATATATCCACGAGACTCAATGGGCGGCGACTGATTCGCCCAACCGGAAACAAGTGGACCTTCTCGCTCTCGCTGGCCACAAAACGGAGATACTCGGTCAATGCTAATTCGGCATCCCGCTGGCCGTCTTCGGAATTGACCACCACCTTAATTGCGTTGATGAGCACATCGCCCAGCACACTTCCCCCGACTGCCACACCAGAAGCTCCAGCGGCAACGCCGCCGTGGTCTGCAATCGCTCCTGCGCCCGCATTCACCAGCAGGGTGCCCTGAACAGAATCTCTGAACGGCCCAACCTCTCTAGCCTGTACCCGATAGAGGTCGTCAAGCTGTACAGCGAGATCCGCTGCGAAACTCAGGTCGGCTTTGAGCAGTTTTCGGACCTGAATCTCATACTCCAGTCGCGCAAAGAAATCGCCTGGCCTCTTTGTTAGAGTCTCAGCTGCCGCCTCGGCTACCGGTCGTTCCTGGAATCTCGTTCGAATTGACGCCCATATGTCTTGTGCGGGACTAGAGGCATCAAGTGTCGCTTCTCCCGTCGGTTGACGGCGATCGCCGAGCCAGTAGTCACTCATTGTGTCTGTCAATTGCGTCGCCAGAAGCGCGGGCTCCAGGTACACCATTTCTCTTTGTCCATCAAGCGAAGTCCGGACAAATGCAATTAGTCCCGTGGACAAGGCGCTTCGGGGGAGTTCAACAATCTGTCCCTCTTCAAGTGGAAGCGAGGCGCTTTGCCTGACCGGAAATCGAAACAATACATCCTCTCCATCCTCCCGAGTCAGGTAACCGAAGCCTTTGCGTCCTTCCCACCACTTCACCTGGCCGACAAAGCTTCCTTCGTCGTCAGTGGAATGATCGATTTCTCTAAATGCCTGCCTGTTGCGCTCTTCCAAGTCTCCAGGTGTGAGCGACACTTCATCTGCTGTTGGGAGAGGAGCAATCTCAGTCACCAGAACAGAAAGGACTTGAGAAAATTCCTGGTCGTCTTGCAAAATCTGGTGTAACCGAAGTGCAAACACAACCACATTGTCGCGGTCCATTGGCTGAAACGACAGGGCCTGAACGACTTCCTTTGATAGGTCGTCGGCCAGAAAGCGGCTCTTGATGGCAGCCCAAATACGGCCCATCGCGTTAGTTGATGATTTCGTTGTTTGGCTTGTTTCGACGGCGTCTCCCCGCCGAAGATAACTGCAAACGCAACGAGTTGCCGTCAATGTGCTGTTAATGGCATCCATAGTCGTGATACTTCTCAAAACCTTGATACCCAGAGGGGTTCTGGGCTTGTCTCTTCTTGGCGCGAAAAACCACTTTAGAAGACCTCATACGACAATCTTCGCTCACTTGACTGACGCCCAGTTCACTAACCCGTGTGTCGGATATGCGCTTACCAACCAGTCCACTGCACCGACAGTATCCAACGACAGATCGCACGCACGTGACGTTGTATTTGTCTTGCGGGCACACCCAATCGACATTCATTGTAAATGACTTCCAAAAACAGGCTTTGTCTACGCGGAGAGACATTGGAAGCCATTGCAGCCGGAGCCAAGGGTTGCTCCGTCCTCATACATCACAAGTAGGTTACCGAAGTAGGTTGCCGCGGACTACAAGCGGCCATGCAAAGCGAAATCTTTCTCCACAGATACGCTCGATTCCCACGGGACAAACGCCCTTTCAGCGAAATCAGCCAACGCGAACAAGGCAATTGACGTGACCGAGGCCAATAACACGACCCCGAACGCACGCGCAGTATCCATGTATTGGATGGCTGTCGCAATGAGGTAGCCCAATCCCCCTTCAGAACCGATAAACTCACCCACAAGCGCACCCGTCATCGCCATGACGATTGAAATCTTCACAGAGGAGAAGATATACGGAATCGCCAACGGAAAGCGAATCCGGGTCAACACTTGCCATTCGCTCGACCGGAAGGTTTTCATCAGGTCGATCAACTCCATAGGCGCGGAGTTTAGGCCGGTCGCTGTATTCACCACAACGGGAAAAATGCACATCGAAAATGCAATGAGCGCCTTGGGGATCAGGCCAAATCCAAGCCAGATCACCAGAAGTGGCGCCACGATAATCTTTGGAATGCCTTGAAAAGCAACGATAAATGGGTAGGCGACTTGTCTCACTATCGGAAACAGGATCAGCGCCGAAGCAAGGGGCACTCCTATCAGGAGGCTCAGAACGAAGCCAACAAGCGCCTCCACAAGCGTGATCAATAGATGCTTAGGCATCTCATCGCGCCAATCCCATAGCTCACGCATCACATCGAGAGGACGTGGCAACAAGAATTTCGGAATACCCCCGAACTCGGTGACGGCATACCAAAGCGCGATCGTTAGCCCCACTATGAGTGGAATGATCAGACGATTCTTGCTCCACAAACGTCCCTCATCCGAAGGCCTGCCTGTTCCCAAGATCATGTCGAGTGCCCTTTCGACATCCCTCGGAACCATCCAACTCTCGCCTCCGTGAGCCCTGGATTGATGCGTGATCTAGTGCACATCATGCCGCTTTGGAGCTTGGAAAATCAAGTCATGGATCGCCCGATGGTAACCCTGGAAAACGGACGTGAACTCCAGATCGTCTCCATGCGGCTTTGGAACGTCGATGGTGATGATGTCGGCAATACGTCCAGGATTCGGCGACATAACAACGACACGATCCGCCAGACGGATCGCCTCCGGAATGGAATGCGTCACAAAAACCACCGTCCGCTTTTGAGCGGAGCAGATCCGGATGAGCTCGCGACCGAGGTCCTCGCGAGTAAGGGCATCAAGCGCGCCGAAGGGCTCATCCATGAGCAACAAGGAGGGATTGTGAATGAGGGCCCGACAAATCGCGACACGCTGTTGCATGCCACCAGAGAGCTCACGAGGGAAACATGTGGCCGACTTTTCTAATCCCACAAAAGCGAGCAAATCCTGCGCTGCCGCGACGAATGTACGCCGAGGCAGGCCCTGAATATCGATGGGCAACAGGACATTGTCTAGAGCGTTTAGCCAGGGCAACAGATGCGCGCCCTGGAAGACCACTCCGATCGGTGCCTGGTATAGATGAGGTAGCTGCGTGTCGATGTACACCGTGCCACTCGTGGGCAGAGTGAGGCCCGCAATCGTCCTAAGAAGGGTTGTCTTGCCGCACCCACTCCGGCCCACGATCGCCAAGAATTCGCCGTACGCGATCTCAAGCGAAATCCCAGCCAGTGCATTGACCTCTCGGTGAGCCTTTGTTTCAAATGTCTTCGTCAAGTTGCGCAATCGAACGAATGGTCCACCATCACGATGGCTGGGCTTTTGCTCGAGGTCACTGCTCAACATAGGCTGTTCACGTCAAACAGTCGTTGCCATTCGCTGAAGTTGCTCGGGCAGACCGCTGCTCACGCAGGAGCACAGGACCACTAAGTGGGATTGACCACCAGGTGCGCGCCCCAGCATGCCTCACTCCCCTATTCGCACGCAGGACTATTTCCCGGGCAGGAACGCATTAGTGTACAACTCATCAGCGGAAACAGGTGCCTTCAAATCAAACGCCTCACTGATGAGCTTAATGGTGCTTTCAACCTTGGCTTGATCGAAGTAGCCAATCTCATGAGCCCGGGCTTCATCGCTCATGACCAGATCCTGTACCAGATTGATTTCTTGAATGGCGATGTCTTGATCTTCCACTTCGCGATGGTACTTCTGCAGGATCTGAACAGCCTCCTCTTTGTGGTCAAACGTGTATTGGAACCCTTTGAGTATGGCTCGAACAAAACGGCGAACGAGCTCAGGATTGTCGGCGATCGTTGATTCGCTAGCAACCAATCCATTAGAGTAAAAGTTCATTCCATAATCGGAAAAGCGGATAATCGAAAACGCGATGTTGGCTTCAGCTGCTTGCTTTTCCAGAAGAGGCGTAAAGTACTCCGGAATGCAGTCCACCTGTTTGCTCAAGAAGGTAGATCCCAATAGGGTTGCATCCAGCGTTTGCCAGGTGACCTTCGTGGCATCTACACCGGTCAGTTGGGCAAAGGCAGGGAAGAGAACACGATGGGAATTTCCGGCCGGCGCTCCAATGACGTGACCTTCGAGGTCCTTTGGTGTCGAAATACCTGCTTCTGCATTGCAGAATAGGAGGTGGGGAGCATTTGCGTATATCGCTGCTACTGCTTTTACGGGCACGGTGTCGTTCCCCCGACCCAACACCAAAGTCCCTATGTCAGCGAATGCAAACTGGGAACGATCTGATGCCACCTGCTTGATTGAATCAGTCGAGTTATAGCCACGAACAATCGTGACCGATAAGTTTTCTTCGGAATAGTAACCCTTATCGAGAGCCACGAAGTACGGTGCATGGCGACCGGACACAGCCCAATCAAGCGAAAACAGAACCTGATCAGGTCGGTTCGCCACGGCCGCAGGGGTGGGAGCTGTCGAAGTGGATGCGCCGCAACTCGTGACACCTAGCATCATCGCAATCAGCAGGGAATAAGATCTAAAGCGCATGATTACAGGCTCCTTTCGAAAGAAAAACATTCGTCAACCTGGCCGAACTGGTCTCAGGCTGAATAATTGTTGATTCACGCTATCGTCAGGTTCCTCCCAGAGAAGCACTACTTGCCTAAACTCAGTATGGCAGACAGGGCTCCGAGCAATTTCGCCATATCGGGGATCGTGCCGAGCGCCGCAGTCAATCCGTCCACGAGCATTTTCAGGAAGCTTCGGTTAGGTTCTGGCTTCACAGCCTCCTCCCCGATCTTATTAATGATTTCGATCTGCTCTTTTTTTTGTGCTTCAGGTATCTGGCTGCTCGCGAGGATCTTTTCCGTCAATGAAGTGAGCGCAGTCGCGAGTTCAGATTGGCCACTCGAGTTGAGATTCGCAACGACTCGGGTGTTATTTCCAATGAAGACTTGACCACCCTGATTCGTGATGCCGCCTGTTGTGATCTCGGTTTTGCTCATGCCTGCTCTCCTTAACATAAAGTCAGACCGAAAGGCGTCGACCCTTCTCCACGCTTCTTCAAGAATACTGTGGGCCTCATCATATAGCCGTTTTCCCTGTGCGCGCCGAACCAGGTCCTCAATCTCCCCTACAAATGAGTGGGCCATATCAAAATCATCGCGCCAGTCTCTGCTAATCAATTGGGCGCAGACTTGTCTTATTCGCGTCTCGACACTGTCCAAGGCGGTGTATAGATTCCCGTACGCTTTGAAGTCCTTGGCGGCGGCACCCAATAGCTTGTTGACGCTCTTTAAATGGGTGTGCGCCTCATCAACGGAGGCTAGTTTCCGGGTCTCCGCCAGTTTGCGTGCGATGGCACTGTACTTTTCCTCAACACGGGTCTTACTGGACCGCAAGCAAATCCACCTCTGGGCGTTTACCCATTCCGTTCTTGATCGTTCAAACTCTCCTAGTCTTTTCTGAACGGCTTGAGTTTTTTGATCAAGAAAGTTGGCCGCACCGACAGTGTCATGGATCAACTCTCGCGCCCGTCGCATCCATCTCGTT
Organism: Chthoniobacteraceae bacterium; assembly: GCA_044226525.1. Taxonomy (GTDB): domain Bacteria; phylum Verrucomicrobiota; class Verrucomicrobiia; order Chthoniobacterales; family Chthoniobacteraceae; genus VFJQ01. The sequence goes on from JBGAGV010000005.1 coordinate 273,347, forward strand.
AGGGCCAGAAGATCATGAGTAAGCGATGTGCGCTCCTCGATTAGATCGAGGCAGTGTTGCCCGTAGGGTTCAACTGCCGCTCCAGCCACCGTGACCAGTCGTTCAATTGCGCCCATCACCTCAGAGGCAACCCGCATCGATTCGTCGGAAAGCTCTGCGAGAGACTCATCATATTCGTTCAACACATCGTTGGCATTAGCGATTGCGATGGCCATTTGTGTTGTCGCACTGCGAGCGTATTCCACGTCCAGTGCTTGTGTTTCCTCAGCAAGAGCCCGCTCAAGCTCCATCTGCAACGCTTTATAGCGTCTCGGGTCGATTGCTCGTTCCTCAATCTCAGCCAACTTGGTCGAGATCTGAGTCGCACAAATCGCCACTTGGAGCAACTCGCACAAGGCATCTGCAACCTGATTCTCATCTTTCGCTTCGGTGAAGCGGCGTTCGTGGTACATTTTTCTGGCTTGAGAAGAAGCTCGCTTTGTGTTGACCAGTAATCCATCCAGGGATACTCGACGCTCATTCTCTGCCAGTGCCCGTTCTTGCTCATCAATTTTCGCATCGGTTGCCTCAAGCACAACCTGAACCGGTGCCCGCGCAAGCCGACAGGCATGTGCCTGTGTTTTCAGCACGGTCAATTCGGCAGCAAGTTCGCGTAGTCGATTACTCGCTGTCGCCAGGCCCTTATTCTCAATATCGAATCTCGAATTGAGATCATTGAGCTCTTGCATGTGATCAAGGATTGTCCGAGTCCAATCGCTGACATTGACTTTAGCGAGCCGTTCTTCCTTCACCAGTGCAAACAACTGGGAATACTCGCCGACCATCTGGTTGCAGGTATACCAGAGGATTTTTGGCTTTGAACGAATCTCATCATTCAACAAGGATGCTTTATCAAGTTGTGACTTGATGTCGCCTTCCAGAATGGAGCCCACCACGAAAACCGCCATCCATTGGCCGATCATGAAAACCACCGCGCCAACATGTTTCAATAGTCGGTATCGAAAAGGTTGGTGATCAGCCACCTGAAACTCATAAGAAAACGTTTGTGTTTGGACTTCAGCGTTCTCTATGGAGAGTCGAACCTGCGCAACCTGATGCCCCAGAAGCACCAATTCTGATTTGAAATCTGGAGATTGCTGAAGGGCCTGTAATTCCGACAACTGCCCCGAGATTTCATCGATGCGGCTTCTGTAACCGCTCAAGTTCGCCACAATCGAGGCCAAATCGTTCTTGAGAGATGCCGCCCATGAGTTCAGAAAAAAAAGTGAAAGCACATATAGAATGACATAGACGATCAATGGAAGGAATAGCGCAAACCAGTAAGGATCGATGTTCACAAGCAAATTCCTCTCCTGTCTCAATTGCTACATGCTCACATTGATCTGACGCATCAGTTTCCTTATCGTCGACCTCATTTGATACATGGTTCGACGCGCTGGCCCACTAGACGTTCAATACGTTTTAGGCCAACCCGGGCTACTGCCACACCCCAGCCCAAAGTTTTGCGACTTGCGTCGCTTCGGGCTCACTAGCCGCGACCTCCATTGCTTCCGGGTATTTATCGACCAGTTGTAACACCAGCTGGGACATGCAAATCAACACCACCCTCATATGAAAGTCGATGTGGTCGATTTGCTCTTGGGCGGTACCGGCACTGACTACCTGAGACGCACTCAGCCCGTCCGCGTGAACATAGCTAGAGAAGTAGCCATACAACTTCCTAAGCTTCGTTTCGTTGAAGCCAACTTGCTGTGCCACCTCGGTCCACTGTCGGATGCGCTTGCCTTTCATCGCCTCTGCTTGTTGTTTTGGCGTAAGTGCCGTAAACGTGGCCGTTGATGACAGGGCAGTCCGAACATCGACCAACTCTTGTTGTGCTTTGGCGATATCGTCAGCGAAGGCCGGGTCAGATGGAACGTAGTTCTCCCTGAGCACAATTCCGCTGAGTTTCCATAGAGCATATTCAAAACGAAAAGCGTCATCGCTGACCGGCGCGACAAAGACTTCATGTAGGGTCAAATAGGTTTCGAACACAGATCGAGCAATCACAGCGGTGGAAGCGAAGTCAAAAAAGTTCGTTTCCTGGACAAGTGACTTAAGAGAAATGCGCGTACCCTTACGCAATTCCACAAGCGAGGCAGCATGAAAGAAGATCTTCGCGATCAACGAGTGGATTTCAGCGCGCTGCGGATCTTTTTCCGTGTCCTTGACGGCGATCGACAGTCGATAAAGTAAATTCAGGACACGGGAGAATTGAGCCTCATCAAGGACCATTTCGTCTCCCTACCCCCCAAACGTCAAAGAACGGGCACCTGCGGCTTGAGTCGGCGATTGGCAGCATCTGGGCGCACATTCTATAGTATCTTGACAGAAGCCGCGAAATATACACTTGCATCCAGAAACCTCATTTATGAAACCTTCAACGGACGCCCAGTATTGGCGTGAATATGACGGCCTTCAGAACGCCAAGCATGAGTTGCTTCGGAAATACCTGGGTGGATGGCTTCCTATTCTTACTTCTTGGAGCGGGAGGGTTACTTATGTCGATTGCCATGCCGGCCGCGGTCGGCATGCGGACGGTCACGCGGGCTCTCCGGTGTTGGCTCTCAAACTCCTTTTGGAACACACTGCCCGTGAGCGCATTCTCGCGAAAGCTCAGGTCAACTACCTCTTCTTTGAAGCTGACAAATCGAATTGTGCCGCCCTAAGAGAAGAGATCAGGGCCTTGGGCGCGCTCCCGCCCTCGATTCGCATTTCCATTCATGAGCAAGACTATGAAACGGAGTTGCGTGGCCTATTGACGGGACTACGGCAACGTGGGCAACGTTTGGCACCGACTTTCGCGTTCGTTGATCCCTTCGGTTTCTTAATTCCCATGAGCTTGTTGAACGATTTGCTGGCGTATGACCGTTGTGAACTCATGATCAATTTCATGTATCGATACATCCTGCTTGCAATGCCGCACGCCAATCAAGCCGCCAACCTGGATCTGGTGTTTGGCAGTTCTGGGTGGCGGCAATTCGCTTCCATAGAAGATCCGCAAGAGCGCAGTCGGGCTGTTATCGATTTCTATACCAGCCAATTGAATGCTCGATACGTCACATCAATGTTGATGCATTCAGACAATGGCGCACTCAAGTATGTGCTTTTTCACGCCTGTAACGACAGAAAAGGTAGAAACCTCATGAAAAGCGCCCTCTGGTCAATCACTCCAGACGGCAGCTTCTCTGCTCATGAAAGACGGAATCCCAGCCAACCCGTATTGATCCAACCAGATGCCGACTTGCGCCCGCTTCAACATCGACTATTGTCTGCATTTGGTGGCAAAACAGTCCGTTTGAAATCGATCTATACCTGGCTTGTTGATGAGCTCTTCCTAGAAAAGCACCTTCATTACGTGCTCAACGCTTGGCGAAAGGCGGGCAAGATCACGGTCAGCGGGTTTGAGGGCACATTTTCCTTCAAGAAGAATCCGCTCATCGCCTTTCCAACATCTGTGGAATAACCGGTATTCACGCAGATCGAGTTGATCTACGATACGCTAGAACAACTGCACATGCGAGTTCGATAACGACAACCATTGTCAAATTGATCAACATCCTATGAGTCGAAATAGCCCGATTGAGTGGACGCAAGCCACATGGAATCCTTGGCATGGCTGTGTCAAGGTTTCTTCTGGGTGCAAGAACTGCTACATGTATCGGGACAAGGCTCGGTATGGGCAGAATCCTCGCCTAGTTCGTCGAAGCAAGACCACTTTTGAGGATCCGCTCAGGTGGTCGGAACCACGTCTGATCTTCACCTGCTCCTGGTCAGACTGGTTCATTGCCGACGCAGACGCCTGGCGGCAAGACGCTTGGGATGTCGTCCGCCGCAGTCCTCAGCACACATTCCAAATCCTTACCAAGCGACCTGAGCGCATCCTATCGAATCTCCCGTCGGATTGGGGACAAGGCTATCCTAACGTGTGGCTTGGGGTGAGTATAGAGAATCAACAAGTAGCTTATCGGAAAGATATTCTCTGCGTAGTGCCTGCTCGCGTTCGTTTTATCAGCGCCGAACCCCTGTTGGGACCCTTGAGTCTTCAACCGCTTCTTGGCATTCAGTGGGTCATTACGGGTGGCGAAAGCGGTCCCAACGCTCGCACTATGGATTTGAATTGGAGCCGATCAATTCGCGATCAGTGCGTCGAAGAACAAGTCGCCTTTTTTCATAAGCAGCACGGCGGTCGGACGCGTCGCGAAGGCTCTTGGGGTGGCCGACTTCTTGATGGACAAACGTGGGACGGAATGCCCTTTGCGTCGCAGGGGTAAAGCCCTCTCATGGGTACACGACATACATAGCACGGTATTTTTCGGCGATGATTTGCGGGTGGGTTAATAGGTCCACTCTTCATGCCGTACGGGATACCGGTTCAGCTCCTCACGTTGCTGCCGCCACCCCGGCAAATGCCGATCCATCAACTCGACGAAGCGCGCATTGTGAGTGGGCTCAATCAAGTGCATGAGCTCATGCACCAGGATGTACTCCAGGCATTGCGGCGGTTCCTTGGCTAGGTCGGTATTCAGCCGGATCGAGGCCGTCCGTGGATTGCAGCTACCCCACCGCGTCCGCATGTGTTGAATGAACAGTGCCTTGTGCCGCACCCCAATGCGGTTTTCGAGCTGAGCGGCCATCGGAGCGGCGACAGCCCGCAGTTGCTCTCGATGCCAAGCCTCGAGGATCTCGGCCCGGCGTTCCGGGCGGGTCCCCGGGCGCACCCCGAGGATCAGGCGATTGGCGCGCCATTCCACGGTCGATGGTGCCTCACGCTCGATGACTTTGAGCAAGCATCGTCGTCCCCACACATAGTGCGTCTCACGATCCAGATACTCGCGCGGCGTCTCCCGTTCCTGGCTCTGCAGCTTGCCCTGCTGACGCCGGATCCAGGTCAACTTACCGATCGCAAAAGCCCGGATCGCTGCGTCGCTTAGGTGCAACGGAGCGGCGATACGCACCCGACCGGTCGGAGGGTGCACGCTCAGGTGCACGTTCTTGATGTCCTTGCGGATGACGTCCACAGCGACGCCCCCACCTTCAGGAGTCGATTTATGAAACGTGCGATATTGTTTAACAGCGATGGCGGGATCGCCCTTCGCAGAGGGAAATGAAGGCGATTCTGCAGCGAAGCACGGAGCTTGGTTTCAATTGAGCGCTTGGTCGTGACCGCCCAAAAAGTCCTGCGTTTTCCTCTGCGAAGTGGTGGTGAAGGTCGCTGTTAAACAAAATCGCGCGTTTCGTAAATGAACCCTTGTTAATGGACAGCAGTTTCGATATCGCCTGCATTGATGGAGAATACATCATCGGGATTTGGGGGCGCTCCGGAACGCGCATTGACCGCTTGAACATTATTTGCGCAAGGTCAAATGCCTGGAGGTGATTGAGGCGGTATTGGCACTATTGGGTATATGACAAAGATTTGACCTTTCTGCGAACTCAGTGTCTGGTTACGCGTAAGGACTCCGCTCTTTTCGGGTGAATATGCCATATGTCAGCTGGCGAATATGCTTGCTGCGCATAAACCCGGGGTCGATTCGCGATTCGTGCAAGAATGTTTGACAGTGCTGAGATCCCAAGCTACGACAATGGCAAGCTGTGAAGGCTATCCCAATTACGAATTCGCAAGGCCACGCCCTCAACCTAAGTTGTTCGCGTCGCGCGAACGGTATGCGCGCTCACCTGCGCTATCGGTTCGGGCCGAAAGCACTGGCAGCAACTATCATTGAAGCCCTTGTCGCCAGCTTCAGTCTATTGGGGATTCTAACGACCGGCACTGGTTCTCAGAATCGGCATCTGAACCATTCGCTCGAGTTGATAACTCTCGTTGGGCGGCACTAAGTATCCGCGGGGCGTGATCCAGAACTGCGCGCCATAGAGATCATGAAAGAACTCGATATCGCTCTGACCATGGCGGGACTTCTCAATCGCAATCCGGACTCGCCGCGAACCTCCTCGCTCTTCGACATCGTCCTTATTGATGATGAGCGCGGTATCCGGTTCGTATTGAACCGTCGCGGGCCCCCACAGATTCTCAAGATGCACCCTGCCCTGCCGGATGCCAGCTTCGTCCGCAGCCGCGACCGCGACGACCACGATCTCATGGCTCATCGCCAGTGCCTTGAGGCCTCGCACGACCAGGTCAATCTGTTGCTCCGTGGACAGGCCGTGCCGAGTCAACGCCGGACTCAGCGGCACACGCTGAGCGTAGTCCACCACCAGGAGGATTCGAGTGAATCCGTAGTGACGCGCCACGGCTATGTACTGGCCCAGGTGATCCAACGTGGTGTGCAGGCTGTCGGCCGTGATCAACCAGAAACGATCCAGGCTGGGTTGCAGCCGCCACCAGGCGCGTTCGGCCGCCGGAAGGTGACGAAACAGACGCTCCAGATCCAGGCCCGGCCTTCCAAGGCCCACCTGCGCGTGTTGGCGCACCAGGACGGCTTCGACTTCAGCGCGGGACAATGCGATGTTTGCATCGACGGCAACGCCGGCGATGCTGGCATCGCCATCTGCGCGTGAGGCCATGCACAACAATCGGTACAACAGCGTCGACAAACCATGCTCGTAGCAGACATAGATCGTCAACAGGTCGGACTCCAACTCCACCGCTTGCAACCCAGCCTGCAATGCCAAAGTGGTCTTGCCAGCATTGGGACGCCCCCCAATTAGCACGAAGTCCTCCGGGCGAGGTCCTCCACCGAGCGCCGCGTCGAGTTCAGGGAAGCCGAGTCGGATCGGCGCCTGACTCACAAACCGACCGGCCCGAAGACGCGCGTCGAAGTCGGCGAACGCCTCACGCAGGGACCAGGGCGCGAACGCGGCCGTGCGCGGGATCTGTAGTTTATCGAGCCGAGGCAGTTCCGGCATGGATCGACGATCTCCTGTCGATCTCACCCTACTGCCTGCGGCGCGGCGCGGGGTCAACATCAAGGCCTCGACCGAGGGTCGCCTTGACGCTCAGTGCCCCCTGCTCTACGATCCTGCCAGCCATGTCCCTTCCATCGGGTCTCGATCTCCTCAGCGGGCTATGGATCCTCGGCGGCCTGATCGTCCTGGCTGCCCTGGCCGCCACCGTCTGGCTGGCGCTGGGCGCACGCCGCACGGAAGCGCGCCTGCGCACGATGCGTGAACGCCTGGCCGCCGTGTCGGGTAGCCGACTGAATCGCGAAGTCACGCTGGCGCAGATGTTCATGGCGATGGCCGAGGTCGCGGGTGCTCAACGGAGCGCCCTCTACTTACCCAACGCGCAGGAGCAGCTGGTCCTGATCGAGGCCGCTGGTGTTCGAGACTTGGCCGGCCTGATGCGCCTCTCCCCCGCCGATGGCTGGTTGGCGCGCCTGAACCGGGTCGAGATCGTCCTGGCAACCGCACCCACTCAGTCTCCCTGGGCAAGTCTGGCCGAAGGCGGCTTTCGCCACCTGATCGGGTTCCGCCTCGGTGCCACCGCGGCCGATGGACTGATGGTCTTCGCCTGGCGATCACGCCTGGAAGCCGAGTTCAACCTCCCTGCCCTGCAGGAGGCAGCCCGCGACAGCCGGCGCGTCATGCACGAGTTCGCCGAGATCCAGCGGCAAGCGCGCGCGGTTCAACGCGAGATCGCCCAACGTCAGACACGGGAAGCGACTCTGCGCACCGGCGCGCACGACATCGGTAACCGCATCCAGGCGATCGTGGCGCAGCTCAACCGGGCGCAGACCGACGCGACCCACCCGGGCGGCACCGAACGCGCGATGGAGCAGATCGAGTTGTTGGGCCGCATGGTCGAGGATATGCTCGACCCCGAGCGACCGGTCGAGTGGGAGACGGTGTCCGTGGCCGAACTCCTCGCGACGGTCTCGGGGTGGAGCGTGGAACTCACCTGCCCGGGGGTCGTGCTCGAGGTCGCCGATCACGTCCCCGGCGCTCAGGTGCGCGTGGATCGACTGGAGATCCTGCGAGTCTTCGACAACCTCATCCGCAACGCTATTCGCCACAACCCCGACCCCACGGCGCTAACCGTCCGAACCAGCGCGCGGCCCTCGTCGCTGGGTGGCATCGAGTTCGAGGTAGCCGACAACGGCTGCGGCATCCCGTTGGACGCCCAGGAGCAGTTGTTTGAGATCGGCTTTCGGGTCGACGCCGGCGGACAGGTGCGCGGCCACGGCATCGGCCTGTATTCCGTTCGGCGCATTCTGGAGCGGCACGGCACGACTATCCAGGTCGAGAGTCGCCCTGGTCAGGGGGCGCGCTTCTGGTTCCTGCTTCCCACGGCATAGTAGCGCGTCACTGCTGTCGGTTGCGCCCATGCCGACAACCTCGTGGCAGCGTCGCGAACGTCGGCCCCTGAACGCCTGTAGACTCGCTGTCGACCTTTCACACATCGGCTCGCGCGATGCTGAAGGCGATGGAGTCGCTCACCGTCGACGAAGTCCTGGCGTATGTCCGCTGCCCACAAGAGTGGTTCTGGTCGGAGCGCGCTCAGCTGTCACGGCCACAAACCTTAGGTGAACTCCGCGCGCTCGCGCTGCGCGAGGCGCTCGGCCTGTACTATGCCGGCGACGCCCAAACCCTGGCCGAGGCCTTCGCTCACGTTTGGGGTGAATGGGCGCGCGCCTGGAAGAGCCCGGATCTGCTCCGCGATCTGGCCCGTTACGCCGAAGTGCGCACCGCGATCCAGCAGGCCATGACGCAGGAGCGCGGTCGGGGCCGTGGCTTCGCGCAGCGACTCTCGGCCTCAGGGCTCGGCAGCCTGCCGCGCGACCTCGACGCATTCGCGCAGACCCACCGCCTCTGGGACGCCGGGTTCGGCCAACCTGGCAGCCGGCTCGGCGACGTCTTCGCGGATTGTTTTGTCGCCGTCGATCAGGTTGCTCGATTCGATGTGCCCCTGCCGACGCCGGATCAACTCATGGGTATCGCCCTGCCCTACACCACCGACCTCGGCGTGAACGGCGTGGCGGATCTGGTCTGGCAGGAGGAGGGTTTCGAGGGCGCGACGCTCGAGGTGCACGACCTGTGCGGCCCAGACTACGTGCGCGTGCGTGAAGCCAAGATCGATCTGCGCGTAGTTGCCGCGCGTCTGGCGCGTCCTCTCGACAACTCCGCACCTTGGGCGCAGGCCCAGCGCGTGATCTACCGCAACTGGGTGCGCGGCGACAGCTACGCCTTTTCCGAAGTAAACTACGGCAGCGCGCAGGCGCTGCTGTCCGCTGTGAGGCGCGGCCTGCAGGCACAGGCCTTCGTGCCCCGGGCACTGGCGCGACCGCGCGACTGTCTGGATTGCGTCTACAAATCCGTGTGCATTGACGAGGGGGGCTGGGAAAGCCAGCACCTCGTGGACGGCGGCCTCCTCAGTCGGGCCGAGGAACTCCGCCAGGTCAGGGCGACCTTTCGTCGCGTGGCGCAAACCGCGCCGGCGATCGCCCACCATACGTTGAAAGAGTTGGACGGCGTGCTCGAGCGTCTCGCGCTCGGCGGCGCCGATCCAGCCTGGATCGCGGCAATTCGTGATGAAGCGCAAAACGGCCACGACCTCACCCAAGCCCGTTGACCTGACGCAGCCGTCCACGTCGCCAGGTGGCATCGGCCTGCAGGGCCTGCTCCATGAACTGCGCACCCCCGTGCAGGCCGTGATCGGACATGCCGGCCTGTTTGACTACGCGCAAGGACCGGAAGCCGCCCGTGAGCGGATCGCGCGTATCCATCAGGGCGGAGTCTGGCTGCGGCTCATCGTCGAGGACCTCGCGCTGCGCGAAGGACTCGCAACCGGCGCAATCCTGGTGCGTCCCAGCTGGGTGCCCCTGGCGCCGATCGTGGATGAGGTCTTAGACGAGCTCGCCGATCCCTTTCCGAAACGGGTCCGCGCGCATGTGCGGCCCGCCATGGTCTGGGCCGACCCGCGTTACCTGACGACGGTCCTGGCGTTTCTCCTGCACAACGCCCTGCGCCTGTCCGCGGAAGAGCCCAAGAACGCGATCACGGTGCGCGGCGCGCTGGAGTCGAAGGGCTGCTATGCGCTCAGCGTCACTCAGCCCGGACCGCTCGTCGCCCAGGCTCACGCTGAGGCGCTCTTCGCCGGGCCGGACGCCTTTCCAGTCGGGCGACGCCTGCCGAAGCAGGGGCTCGGCCTGGGGCTGCAACCGTCCCGCGAGATCTTGCGGCGCTGCGACGGCGACCTGGTCTATCGCACCCGCCCCACCCGGTTCGTGTTGACTTTGAGGGAACGCTGATCCATGGCCGACATCCTCATCGTCGAGGACGAGCCCAGCGTGCGCGACTTTCTGCGACTGACTCTGACAGGGGTCGGCCATACCTGTCGTGACGCAGCTGGCCCGCGACGCGCGTTGGAGCTGGCGCAGGAACGCTGGCCGGACCTGGCCCTCATCGACCTCACGTTGCCCGAGCGTGACGGGTGGACGCTCTGGGAAGACTTACGCACACGCAGCCAGGGACGAGCGTTGCGCGTCGTGTTGTGCGGGGCCGCGATCTCGGACGCGGCCGGCGCCCATGCGCTCGAGCTCGGGGCAGCCGCCATCCTGCACAAACCCATTCGTCCTCAGAAGCTGCTGGCCACCGTCCTGGCGGCGCTGACCCAGACCCGCCACGCCGCGGAGGAGCCGCGATGACGGAGCACAAGCGCATCCTGATCGTGGAGGATGAACCCGCGAACCGGCAGGTGTATGCCGAGGTCCTGACGAAGGCCGGTTACACGGTTCAAACGGCCAAAGATTGGTCAGAGGCCCTCAAAGCGCACCGGGTCTTCAAGCCGCATCTCATCATCCTGGATCTGAACCTCGGCGACGGTCCCTCGGGCTTTCACGTCCTGGCCGACATTCGCTCCGTGAACCAGCGCGTCGGCATCCTGATCCTGAGCGCCTTCGGCACCGAAGAGCACTTCGTGAAGGCCTCGGACCTGGACGCCGACAACTTCATCGTCAAGCCCGTGTCCGAGAAAACCTTGCTGGCACGCGTCCGGATGCAGTTGCGGCTGGAGCGGGATGCCGGGCTCGGACTGGAACTCCCGACGTCGACCGTGGCCTTCCAGGATTTCTCCATCGACTTCACGACGCGGTGCCTGACGACGGCCGACGGCCGCATTCAACCCCTGACCGAGGACCAGCTGCGGATCATCGCCGCGCTTCTGCGCCATCCGGGCGCCGTGACCCCGCATGACGAGCTTCTGCGGCTGGTCTATCACGCCGAGCTCGTGACCTCCTCAACCCGCAACGATCGGCGCCATGTCTTGCAGGCCGTGCAACGCTTGAAGGGCAGGTTTCGCGAGGCCGTGGGGCGCAACGTCGTGGAGCTGGAACCGCATCACGGCTTCAAGATCGAGGCGCCGCTCGAGGAGAGTCGCGGTGTCGCCTAAGGTCGTCGTCTGGGGCCTGATCGCGCTGTGGGTCGCCGCCCTGACCGTGAACGATTGGCGCACACGGCGTGTGCCGAACTGGGCGGTCTATCCGTTGTTGCCCGTGGCATTGGCGGTCGCCTGGCTGTGGCCACTGCACGGCGCCTATGGCCCCAGCGAGGCCATCTTCATCGCGGCGGGCATAGTGGGATGCGCCGTGATCTGGTTCATGCGCGTGCTGTCCGGCGGCGATATCAAGCTGGCGGTGCCTTTGGCGATTCTCCTGCCCTACCCCGAGTTCTATTGGGTCCTTCTCGCGATCGGACTCCTGGGTAGCCTGCTGATGGTGATGCTCTGGAACGCTGGCGCGGGTTGGAGACGCTTTCGATCGCTCCTGGTGAGCACCCTGGCCAGCCAACGTCTGCCCAGTGCGAGTGAAACGCGGGCCGCGTCGGAGGAGAGACAGCCTCCCGCAACCTGGCTGGTGGGGCTCCCAGCCATCCTTCTCATCGTGAGCGCGGTCGTCGGGCCTACACGATAACTGGGCGCGAGGAAGGCGGTTCGTCTCGGCTTCCGGACTCGCCCGGCGCTCGATCGTCGGCAACCGGACGGGCTAAGGGGCGCCCGCCATCGCGACGTTACTCGCCAACGTTTTGAGCCGCTCGCCATTGGCTTGCACGACTGTGATCGTGACCGCGCCCGAGGGACTCATTCGGATGTCCCGAACGATGCCCGTCTTTCCGGCGTGCGTCCCTTTAACGACGACACACGCGTCGCCGTCTTTGATCTGCAGGGTGACCTTGGACTTCGGCATGTCGATATCCTCCTTCAAGAATTCAGCGCCCATCACGATCCCATCGACAAAGGGCGCACCAGTTGAGGCCGATGGGTTGCGAGTGTTTTCGCGAACGACGGTTTCCTCTGGCGATGAGATGCAGCCGTATCCGTTGGGTCCAGACGTTCACGGACGTGCGACCGGCCGGTTTTGAGCTCAGCCCAATCGTCGGACCCAGCGCGTATATCCGGCCTGACCGACAAACGCATTCAGATCCTTGACGTTGTCTGGCAATCGAACGATCTGGCCCTTCCCCACTGTGGTTTGCCAACGCACGACCGCGTCGTACCCCGTTCCGGATTCATCGTTGTGCGGCACGAAGATCAGGGGCCGTCGCAGTCGTCTGAGTGTATCCGCGTGTTCATCACTCAGGGCCGTTCCACAGACGGCCACCGCGTCGAGCCCGGCCTGCACCGCCGTCACCCGATCCGGCGGGCTCTCCACCACAATCACGGGCTTCTTGCTCGGTCGACGATCCAACTGAGCGTAGCCATACAGCGACTTCGAAACGCCGCGCAGCGCCAGATACTTCACGCTGTCCTCGCCCAGCCAATCCGCGAACCGTCGCCCAATCAGGTGCAGCACCCGGCCGCTGCGATCCAGGTCGATGAAGACGATGCGGCCGGCAAAGAACTCCTTGCGTCCCGTGTCCGCATCGAGCAACTGCGCGCGTTGCCCGGCCACGATGCCCACACCCTCGGAGCGCAGCACGCTGGCCAGCATCCCGCCGGCCGCGTAGCCGAGCCCCTGCTGGTGAATCGTCTTGTCCGAGAATCCGCGCGATCGCAGGTAGACCAGAGGACTACTGGCGTCGTTGCCGGACGCGAGTAGCGTCGTGTGATAGAGACGCGCGGCCAGGTGCAGCGCCAGTTGAGCCGGGCCCTCCAGCTCGATCGGCCGTGAGGGTGTGGCGGTTGGTTGCGGTGCCCGCGGTGACACAGCCAGAGGCGCACCGAGCTCCGTCACCACCTGATCGATCTCGTCTCGCGCGCAAGCATCCAGAGGTTTGTCGAACCGAAGGTAACTGATGAAGTCGAGGACGGTGCCTTTGCGCCCGCAGCCAAAGCAACGCCAGGAGCCGGACGTGCGCGACACCCCAAGACTGGGGGTGCCATCCGCATGAAAAGGACAACGTCCCATCAGCCACCCCCCACCCGATCCGCGCAGGTCGAGATATCGACCCACGACGGTCGGGAGATCATGCTGCTGGCGGAGGTCCTTGAAGTCGTAAGTCATGGTCAGGCCACCGTGATGAGACGCGCCGCGGACGTCGATCAAACGACCCCATTCCTTCGGTTTCCAGGATAGAACTTTTGTTCTTTCGCGTCAATCCAGAGGTACCGCTTGTCACGGCAGCTGCGTTTCAGGGAAAGGCGCCTCCATCGGCCCGGCTCGTTGAGAGCGCCAGACCGCGCGCAAGAGATGCACACGGCCGGCGTCATCGGCGACGAGATCCCAGCGCGTCAGCCGGATGTCGAGCCGCGTGTGATAGGCCGCGTCCAGCGCGCGCAGCCGCCGCTGCCACAAGCGCAAGCGCCCCTCGCCGCCCTCGCGCACGATCACGAGGATCCGTTCGGGCCGGCCCCGCCAACCCTGGCCCGGACCGGCGGCGCTGTAATAGCGCTTGAGCTTGCGCATCAGGCGCGCGCCGCGGATCGTGCCGCGGTCGAGCTCGAGCCAGAAGCGCGCCACGTGCGTGGCCTTCCCCGAATGCTCGCGCCGCACCAGTGCGGCCACGGCATCCGGGATGACGCGCGCGCCCTCCATCCGGGCCTTTCCGCGGTCACGGCGTCGGCCGTCGATGGGCCCAACAAACCCCTGCAGCGGCGTCACCTGATCCCAGGACGCCAGCTGCAGCGCGCCTTGGCCCAGCGCTCGCTTCACGCCTACGAGGACGTCGATCACGGCCCGGGTATGGTCTGCCTGATCGACCAGGCCCTGAACCGAGAGCCGTGGCGCACCGCACTGTCGTTCCACCGGCCAGCGCCGCAGGCGCGCATAGGCGTCGGGCGACAGCCCGGCTTGAGCCGCGCTCCAGGCGACGCCATCCCAACTCAGCCAGTGCTGGCCAGACTCGTCCCGCAGGATCAGGCCTAGCTCGAGCAAGCGGCGCAAGGCAGCGCGCATGTGGCTCGCATCCAGCCCTGACACATGGGCGTGGTCGCCGGCGGTCAGGAGCGGATAGTTGCCCACGGCCACACAGACGGCCCGCTCGCGAGCCGAGAGCGCGAGTTGCAGCGCCGTCAGGCGCAACGCTGAAAGCGAGGCCCCGACTCGGGCGCGCGCCACCAGGCCTCGGCGGAGGCGAAGCGGCGGCCGGGTCAGAGGCGCGGGCTCGACGCCCCACCAGGCGCCGACATGGGTGCGCGGTGCGGCCAGCGGGCTGCGCGCGCCACGCACGCGCGCCCATAGTGGCACTGGCGTCCCCACGGAGTCCTGCCAGGTGACCTGCTCGTCCCCAGAAGCCAGGTCAGAGAGCGTCACCCAGCGCAGCACGATCTCGGGCTCCGCGTGCCGTGCCGACTCACGCCAGAGGCGGATCATGTCGCTACGCCGGCCTTCATGGGCGGCCACCACCAGGACGATCGGAAAACGCCCGGGCTCACGCGCGAATTCGCTGCGCCGGCGCCAGGCGCGCAGCGCCCGACACTGCTGGCTGAACCAGCTCAGTTGAATGTCGCCGGGGTCGATCCACACCGCAACGGCCACCCACCGCGGACCGACATCGGTCGGGCGCTCGAGGACGGCGAGGGCATCCCAATGCAGCGCCGAGAGTCCGCGCTCGGGATCGAAGGGCGCCTTCGGGCCCATGTACGGCGTCTCGCTACGCAGCGCCTGAACCGGCACCGTGTAGGGCGTCAACGCCCAGGCCAATCGCCCCGGATGGCCGGCGTCCCCGACGCGCGCGCACAGCGTGAGCACCCGACGCGCCACGTCCAATGAAGCAACACGGCAGAGCGCCTCGGCCTGTAAGGCCAACGACCAGGGACGCTCAAGCAGCGCCGCGCCCATCGGGGTGAGACCGAGCCGGGCCGGCGCCCGGCCCGAAGCGACGCGCACATCCCCCCGCTCCACCCAGCCCGCGGCCAGACAGGCCGGCCGCAGCTGGCGTTCGATCTCCCAATCGAACAGGCCGGCATACGTTTCGAGCACGGCCTGCTGCGCCCAGGGCAGGTCATGCACGGCGCGCAGGAAACGCGTCAGCGCCGTCGCCTCCGGAACCGGCGTGTGGACCGGCGGCCGCCCGCGCGATCGTCGGCTCATTCAATTGGCCCTCGTCGCTCAGCAGGTCGACGCGGCCGCGATCCACCACTCCAGTGCGCGTCCGACTCGCCCGAGTCGTTCGACCCGTGGCCGTTCGTTGCCCCTGTCGCATCGGCACCGCCACCGGCGGCCCCGCCCGTGGCGGCACGCACCTTGAGTCGGGACGCCACTGACGCGAGCTGCGGTTGGATCTCCACGTCCTCGACATCCATGCCCGGCAAGCGCACGCTCGGCCGGGACGGCGCGCGACCCGCCTCCATCAACAGCGGCGCCAGCGCCTGATCGGCCGGGCGAGTGGCCAGTTGCGCCATCGCCGCGCGGGCCTCATCGCCAAAGGTCGCCACCTCGGGCTGCGCGTCGCCCAGCTCATAGGCTTCTTCAAAACGTTGGATCGAGCCGCGCGCCAGACGGTCGGCTTCCTCCACCGACGTGGTGTAGGCCGAGACCGCGCCGCGCACCAGTCGGGTCATGGCGGGATCGGGATCCAGCGGTCGCTCCAGCTCCACCGAATACAACGGCACAACGCGATTGTCGTCCGTCACCGTACGCACATAGGCCATGAAGGCCGAGAGCGTCGTCAGGCTCTCGGGCCGGAGCTGCTCGGCGTCGAACTCGCGCCCCACCAGATACTGCGCGTCGTCGCCGTTGAGCTGCAGCGCGACGAGGGTCGTGAGGCCGGCGAGCAGACCGTCCACCGACTCGCGGCCCGACTCGCTCGTGCCCGCCATGCGGCGCAGGTTGCCCAGGCTCTGCGTGCCCAGGATCAGGTTGCCGCCGAACTTGAGCAGCGTCGCGGTGTAGTCGGCGTAGTCGATGCCGTCGAAGAGCTGGGCCTCATCCGCGATCGCCGTGACCTGCACGCGTTCGCCGCGCGCCATCTGACCCTGAGCCAGGATGACGTTGCGGATCACGTTGAGGATGAAGCTTCCGAGGAAGCCGGCCAGGTCGTTGCCCAGACGCGCGGCGTTGAGGTTCACGATCACGATCGCGCGCGAACGGATCGCCTCGGCCAGGTGCACGGTTGAGCGCGGCTGACCCACCAACCGGCGCATGAAGGCCGCGCGCTCGAAGGCCTGCATCTTGCTGTTCACGGGCGAGATCACGGTCTCGCGCAGCGACGGGCTGAGCGCGTCGTAGGCGCCGAGGAAGTAGCGATGAAGTTCAGGTCGGGTCTCAGCCGGCACCTCGCGCCGCAGAAATTCCGCGCGCGCTTCGCTGCGACAGTTGAGCAGCGGCCAGAGGCTGAGCAGCGTGTACTGGCGCTCGGGCGCCCGGCGCAGATTAGCCTCGGCCAGCGCCTGCAGCCCGTTCACGAGCGGGATGAGCATGCGCGGCCCCCAGTATTCCTTCCAGAGTGAGCGGCCGATATTGACGAAGGTCTCGCTGATCTCGTCCGGCGAGAGCCCGGCCTGGACGTCGAGCAGGTTGAGACCCACCGCGCGCGTGAGATCCGCGGCATCGATCAGGATCGTGGAGCGGGCGCGCTCGGGCGAGATCAAGCCGATCAGGCGCTCGGCCATATCGCCGTGCGGGTCGAGCACCACCGTGCAGCGCGTCGGATCGTTGAAGCACCAGGTCGCCATCAACTCCAGGAGCGTGGTCTTGCCGTGCTGGGGCTTGCCCACGATCAGGGTGTTGCGGCGCAGCGCCAGCGGGGAGAGATCCACGGCCACCTGATACGGCCCCTTGCGCGCCACGCCGATGCGTTGCCCCGTGGGCCACGTGACCTGCGCGGGCAAGGGCAACAGGCGCTGAAAGAGCGCGCGCTCGAGCTGCTCGTGATGCGCGCCGACCGGGATATGCCAGAGCCCCGCGACCTCGCGCACGCTGAGGGTCGCGTCGCCGCCCTTGTCCGGCGCCAGGCGCTGCGGTTCCGCGCCCTTCACGGCCGGCGCGATCGCGAGGTGATTGCCCGAGGTGGTGTTGAAGAGCTGATAGGCGCGCGCCAGGCGATCGGCGATGACGGCCGCGCGATCGGGCGTGGCCGCGCCGGCGTAGATGCGCAGCGACGCGCGAAAGGCCTGCTCGCGCAGCTTGATCTCGGCCTCGGCCTCGAGGGCCGTGGCCCACTCGTTGCGCTGGGCCGCGAGCGTGATCCCGCCGCCCAGCAGCGACAGCGCGGCCGGGATGCCGAGCGCCCAGTGCCACCAGGCCGAGGCGAAAAAGTACAGGGCCATCAGCGTGGCGAAGCCCGCGATCATCAGGACAAAGGTCAGGATCGCGATGAACAGGGCCTTCAGGTCCGGCGCCCCCTGGCCGCCCGTGGCGCGCCGGCGGATGACATTGAGGTCGCGCAGATGCCGGTCCGCCCAGTTCGCCTGGGCGGCGCCGTGCACGATGACCTGGGCCAGTCCGCTTTCGCCCGGGGCCAAGTCCGCCAGCGCGGCCAGGATCGGCGTGAGCGGATCGTTGCCCTCGAATTCGCGCCAGGTCTTGAGCGACAGGAAGGCCGCGCGCCCCGGGCGCAGCGCCAGCGCGGTCTGGGCCGGGGCGTCCGGGAGACGACGCGCCGGATCGGCGTCCGCCGGCAGCGGCCGGGTCTCGAGGTCCGGGTAGACGTGATGCAGCTGGTCGATGACCTGGCGCACCGCCGCCGGCGCGCCGCGCACCGACAGGCGCCGCTGCGCGCCGTCCCCGGAGACCTCCAGAGCGACGTCGCCGGCCAGCGTGTGGAAGGCGCCGGCCAGCTGCTCCATAGCGGTGACGTCGACCTCGTTGTGCAGCGGCGGCAGCACCTCCACCCCCACCGGCCCGATCGGCGCGATCGGCCCGATCGGCGCGCCCGGCGCGACCGGGTCAGCCGGCGCGAGTCCACCGGCAGCCACCTGGGGCAGCGTCAGGGCGGGTCCAGGCTTCGGCGCTGGGGGGAAATCCCTCCGCTGCAAGGGGGTGATAACCCTCGCGGGGAGGCCCGGTGTCGGGGCCGCTCCAGAGGGCCCCACAGCGGGCGCCGGAGCCACGATCGGTGTCACGGGAGGATCAGCCGGCGTGGGCGCGCTTGTGGCCGTCCCTGTGGCGTCCGTCGGCCTATCAAAGGGCAGCAGCGGCAGAACGGCGTGGTCGTCGTCCAGGTCATCGATCATCCAGGCGGCGCGTACAGCCGGTCGGGATGACATCGGTGGCGGAGTCGGCGCGGGCGGTTCACGTGGAGCGGCCGGTTCGTCGATCACGCGCTGAGCCGCCTCGGGACGCGTCGACCGCGCGCGATCCTCCCGAGCGGGCCCCGCGACCGGCGCCGGCGCCGCCTCGACCGGGGATCCATTCGCCTCCGCACAGGCGACGAGCATGCCTTTCGCGCAGACGGGACAGACAAAGACCCACTGAAAGGCCTCGGCTTCACCGGTCGCGGCCCCGCAGGCCGAACAGACATAGCGCGTCATCGTCGCCTCCTCAGTGCGGCTTGTCCACGCCGCCCGAACACGCTCCGAGATAGATCTCGGCGCAGGGGTCGATGCGTCCGGCCGGGCCGGACATCTCGTAGTGCAGGTGCGGGCCGGTGGAGTTGCCGGTGCTGCCCGAGAGGGCGATGAGTTCGCCCCGCCCCACGACTTGTTCACATTCCACGTTGATCTGACTCAGGTGGCCATAGCGTGTGCGCCAGCCGTTGCCGTGGTCGATCACCACCGCCTCGCCGTACCCGCGGTTGTCCCAGCCGCTGAAGACCACGATCCCGCTCTCGGCGGCGTAGATCGGCGAACCCAGGCCCACGCCGATGTCGATCCCGGGATGGTTCACGGGGTTGAAGCGCCAGCCGTTACCGAGGTGGAGCGTGTCCGCCGGCCAGTGCCAGTTGAGGCCGCCCACCGGCCCGGCCACCCCGCCCTCACACGTGCCCGGTTGGCCGGGCAGCGTGATCGGCGCGCCGGGCGTGCCCGGGTTGGTGTCGCCGAGCTCGCCGTCGCTGCCGGTGGGCTGCGGCACACCCAGGAGCCACGCGTCGAGCGCGTCGGCGTACATCCCCAGGCCGTCTCCGCGCAGCGTCTCGCCGAAGGACCAGACCAGCCAGCTCGGAAGGCCCACGGTCAGGCAGCCGCACAGCACCGCCGCCAGAGTCGCCAGCGCCAGCATGCCCTGCAGGAACTTCATGGTCAGACCACCGCCGCCTGCTGGCGGCCGAGAGCGACGCTGAGCGCGGCCTGCATCTCGCTGTCCGCGCGCAGCACGCCCTCGCGGTCCAGGTTCACGGCGTTGTAGATCGGGATGCGCAGGTGATTATCGGCCAGCAGCATGGCCTCGCCCTTGGCCGCGCCGCGGATGATGGCCTGTTCGGCCGGCGTCAACTCGAAGAGCTCGGCCAGGGCGCGCGTTGCGAACTGGCTCTCCTGGCGGAAGATCATCTTGAAGCGGGTCAGGTCCTTGATCATGGCGCTCTCTGGATTGGCCAGGAAGCTCTCGGCGGTGTGGAAGATCAGGTACAGGGCCGCCATGTACTTGGGGAAGCTCTGCGACATTCCGACGAAGCGCCGCCCCGCGCCCGGATACGCGAAGAGGAAGCGCGCCTCGTCCACCACCACGTGTGTGGGTTGACGGCTGCCGGCGCCGGCGAAGACCTCGTTCTGGATGCCGGTCAGTTGCAGGCGGGTCACGATCGCGGCCAGCTTGTCGTCTGTGCTCTGGCGCAGCGAGCGCATGCCGAAGAACGCGGCCTGCTCGCGGCTGAGGTCGATGGTCGTGCGCTGATTGAACATGCCCGCGTACAGGCCGTCGTAGGCGAACTGCTCGAGGATGCTGGCCAGATGAAAGGCCTCGTCGCTCTCCTTCTGGCTGTAGAGCCGGTCCACCAGCTGCGAGAGGACCGGCATGTGCTCGGGATGCCAGGTATCGGGCGCATCCTCGCGCACGCCGGCCAGCGCCAGCGTGTCGCGGTAGGCCTTGACCAGCGTGTTGAACTCGCCGGCGCTGAGCTCGGCCCGTGCGATGCTCTCGGTGAAGCTCACCAGGGCCTCGGCCGAGTAGCGCACGGCGTGATCGTGGCGGCGCTGCAGGTCCATGGGATTGAAGAACCCGGTGTGCGCGCCCGGATCGCTGTAGGCCAGGACGCGCGCCACCTCGCGCAACGCGCGGTGCGGGCTCTCGCGCAGCGGCGCAAGCACGTCGGTCAGGAGCGGAGGCTCATGCGCCCAGGTCTCGACTGACTCGAGCGCGATGCCGCGCGCTTCGAGCGCGCGATCGTAGGCATCGGCCAGGGCCTGCTGCTGTTCGGGTGCGAGAGTCGTGTCCGTCAGGGCCTGATACTGGCGCTGCAGATCGGCGAAGCCTGCGGCCGGGCCGGACTCGTCCACCCCGCCGATGCGCACCCGCGCGCGCTCGCGGCCGGTGGCGATCTCGATATAGGGTGCGTGCAGGGCCACGGCCAGCTTGAGGTATTCCTGTTCCGGGTCCATGACGAAGCCGCGATGGCCGAGGTCCACGGTCTTCCAGATCAGGTCCTTGCTCGTCATCGACTTGCCCGAACGCTGGCTGCCGATCAGCAGCATCGAAGCGTTGTTGTTGCCGCCCTGGAAAGGATCCAGGCAGACCAGCATGCCGTTGCCCTTGTGGACGCCGAAGTGATAGCCACCCGGCTCCATGTACTCGCGCCGCACGAACGGGAAGCAGGCCCCGAGCGCGTCGGCCGACATGATCCGCGGCGTGTGGCGATACGTCAGACGCCCGACCGGACGCGCGGCCATGAAGATCTCGGCCTGGTGGCGGGTCGCGGGCGTGAAGCGGAACTCGCGCCGCTTGAGTTCGATCTCGAAGTCGCGGCAGAAGTCGCCTAAGGCCGTCAGGTCGTTGGCCCAGACGATCGCGTACCAGTACAGGTCGAAGGGCGCCAGGAGCGCGACTTCCATCTCGGCCCGCAGGGCCTCGATCGCCTTGATCTGGGCTTCGTTGGCCCAGTCGGTGACGACGCCGCGCTTCTGGTTGAGCAGCTTGTTGGCCTGCAGCTCGGTCTCTTTGCGCTTGTAACGCTCGCGCACGTGCAGGGGATCGCCGGCGACGACATACAGGCTATGCGTGACGTCGGCCGGGAAGCCGAGCAGGCTCGCCAGGTCGACCTCGGCCGCGGTGGCGAAGTCGTGGATCAGATAGCAGCGGCCATAGACCTCGCCGACCTGGATGAAGCTCGGGTCCTCCTCGAGACGATCCGGAGCGAGGAGCTCGGCCAGCGCCGCGGGGTCGCCGGCCGCGCGCACGAAGGACTCGCGCGCCGGCGGGTGATAGCCGGCGCGTTGCAGATGGAAGGCCCGGTTGCGTCCGCCGGCGCGTTCTTGCGCCGCATGGTCCAACACCACCTGCGAGCTGAGCCCCGAGCCCATCAGGCTCGGGCTGTGGTGATAGCTCTCCCAGAGCGCCTGGCACATGGCCGGGCCGTCCAGCTCGACGGTCTCGACGCCGGCGTCGGCCAGAATGGCGCGCGCCAGCTTGACCTGATTCGCAAGCATGTCGAGCGCGGTCTTGATGGCCGGACCGTCCAGGGCCCGGGTCGTGGTCTTCTTGTGCAGCGAGACCGCGAAGGGGTTGTAGGGGATGACCAGCAGATAGCGCTGCTGCATCGGACAGAGCGCGTCGCCGAGCCGTTCGAGGAACCCGACCGTGTCGTCGGCCGAGCGCGCCCGCGCCAGACGGCGATCGGCGAGGGCCGCGGTCCCGGCCGACTCCGAGAGCGTGCGCCAGTGCTCGGCCCGCTCGCGCCAGAGGTCGAGATACTCGCCCGTGGCCTGGGGTCGGCTCGAGATCAGGATCTGCCAGGTCGCGGGCGCGCGGAGGCGTCGCAGCGCCTGACCGAACGTCTGCCAGTGATGCAGCTTGGCGTCCCGGTCGCCGCGTTGCAGATCGACCGGCTGCACCTCGAGCATGCGCACGAAGGTCCCGTTGTCCAGCACCAGGGCCGGACCCATCAGGGCCATGACGTCAACCAGCTCGATCGAGTCGGAGACGGCCCGCGTCTGCAGCCGCCGCAGCTTGGGCGCCTGGCGCGGCGCGGCCGGCCGGTGTGGAGTCGGGTGGGCGCCGACGTCCAGGCGGTTCTTGAGATCGCTCCAGAGACTCATGGCTGATTACCCCAATGGCCAGAACGCGGACAGGTAGGTGGCGCCGCCGCGCCACAGATAGAGCGACAGCCCGACCACCAGCGCCAGGCCCAGCGTGTTGAGCACGAGCACAAAGAAGTCGGCGCGCACTTCGCGTTGCGGCACGAGCGCGATCGGGCCGCGACGCGGGGCGCGGTACGGCCGCGCAACCGCCGGCCGTGTCGGTCGCGTGGCCGCCGGCTTCGCTGGGACAGGTTCCTCACGGCGCTCGGGTTCGCGCTCGGCGGTGCGCATCAGGGCGACGCCGTCCTCGCGCTCGCGCCGCAACGCATGCAGTTCGAAGACGCGCCGCTTGCCGCGAAAGTGCAGGACCTCCAGCAACCAGGCCTCGGGCGTGAGGTCGCCAATGCGGCCGATGGCGAGGGCCAGGCCGATCCCAGCCAACACCACGACCAGCGGCAACCGGATCTCGAGCGCCAGGGCGTTGGCGAAGAGCAACACGCCAACGACCACGACCAGCGTGGCAGCCAGCACCACCGCCACCCGGCGCGGGATGCCCCAGATCGTGGCGGCGCCGATATCGACGTTGAGAAGCGGTCGGCTCATGCAGCCTCCTGGGCGGACGTGGCGCCCCGTCCACTGAACAGGCGATCCGCCACGCCGGCGAAATCGGAGCCGAGCGTGACCCGGTAGCGCTGAGCCCAGGCGACGTGGGCCTGCTTGAAGCGGTCCGGGTTCGCGCCGATCCGTGGGTTTTGATATAGCGCCGCCAATCGCGATGCGGCCTGCACGCGCTGATCGCGATCGATCGGCGCCTGGCGCAGGCCATCGGTGGCCTGGTGGGTGGCGTCCAGCGCGTCGTGCAGGTCAGGGTTCTGTCCCGACGCGCGCAGCGTTCGACTGAGCGTTCCGGCATACCAGGCCGGCGCGGGATGCGCGCCCGTGGGCGGCGGCGGTGACTCGGAGCCGTCCGCAATCCGGCTGGCCACTGCCCACTCCGCACGCCGCTCGCTCAGCTTGCCCTGCGGGGTGCCGCCGAGGTCGTGCGCCGGCGCGGTGCGATCCGGCGACGTCGGCTGCTCGTGCTCGAGAGCCACTTCATAGTGGTGTTGGGCCTGGGCCATCTCCGCGCCGGCCGCGAGTCCGCTGCCGAGCGCGCGTAGCGTGGGGTTGCCGGTGTGCGCGAGCAATCGGCCCGCCGCGCGCACCAGCTGCGTGGCCCGGGCTTGACGCGCCGCGGCCAGCGCGCCGTTGACGTGAGCGGCCGTCACCGCGGTGTCGGAGGTGGCCGTGGCGACGCGCGACGTCGTCGATCGAGTTCCCTCTTGAGGCGCGGCATCGCGTTGCGGTGACTCGGATCGACCATCCGGCGCGTCGCCACGCTGATCCGAACCGTCTCCGGACTCCGTCGTCGCCGACGGATTTGACGTCGCGTGAGACGACGCACCGTTCCCGTTGACGGCGACTCCAGTGTCCGTTCCCAATCCATTCGCACCGTTGAGGTGAGGCATCGTCGACGAAGGCGCTTGCGGAGCCGCGGACCGTATGGGTCGATCGCTTTGAGCCGTTGGGCTTGAGCCGTTCTCGCGAGCGCGCGGCGTTGAGCGTGTTGCCGCAGCGACCTCGCCGCTGCTGCGCCCGTTCATGGAGAGTGTCGACGCGCCCTCCCCTGCCGACGCCGCGCCGGCGCCGCTGGCGTTCGAGGCCGTGACGGCAGAACCGGTCGCCGCCGACTCGGCCGTCGCGGCTCCGGCCGTCGCCCCGCTCGCGGTCACGGCGCCCGCCGTCCCGGCGCTAGCTCCTCCCACGGCTGCACCCGCGCCAAGCAGTCCCGGCGCCAGCGTTCCGGCCGAGGCGACGAGTGCCACCGCGCCCAGGGCCAACGTCCCGAGGCCCGTCAAAGTGGCGCGCATCTCGTCATGCACGGCCGTGATGGCGCCGAACAGGATCTGGCCGGCTTTGAAGTTGATGCTGAGCAGAATGCTGATGGCGCCCGCGAGCGTGGCGGCGCGCGCGATGTAGCCGCCGATGCTGTCCAGCTGGATGTTGGTGGCGATGCCGTACGAAAGCTTGAGCAGGGTCACGTTCACGACCGGCACCAGCAGCGCCATGACCGTGCCCTTGAGCCAGAGGTCGCGCAGCCAACTCAGCGGCGGCAACACGCCGAGCACGATGACGAGCGGCGCCACCAAGGTCAGCAGCGCCATCATGGCGATGTAAGCCGCCACCGCCAGGATCAGCGAGATCAAGATGGCCGCGCCCAGGAAGAGCGCGAAGAACACCAGGTACACGATCACGGTCGGCGCAACGCCGCCCAGGACGCTGGCGAAGAAGAACGCGCCGGCCAGGTTCATGCCGGTCAGAGCTGCGCTCCCCCGCCCGCCCGAGAAATCCAGGCTGAAGATCCAGACCGCGAACCATTTGCTGATGGCGTGCGCCAGGCTGAGCGCATAGAACGACACGGCCGCGCCCGCGCCGGCCAGGAACCATTCGCCGACCGCCTCTTTGAGTTCCGCCCAGGTGAGCGTGGAAAGCATCGAGCGCCGCAGCTTGTCCACGGCCAGGAGCGCCAGCACGAGCGGCATCAGCGCGAGGGCCAGCGTGAGCGCGGCATCCCAGCCCGGCTTGACCTGCTGCAACAAGGTGGTGGCGGCATAGTTGTCTCCCGGCGGCGCCGCGATGCCGTACACGGAGTCGAAGACCAGCTTGTCGAGCGCATTGCCGTAGGCCTGTTCGGCCTCGGCATTGAGGCCGTTGGCCAGATGGCTCGTGATCCCGACGATTGCGTCTTCCAGGATGCTGTTCTCGAAGCGCAGGTAGTGATTGATCACTTGCGGCGGCGCCGGTGTGCCGGTGGGCGTCGGGGTGCTTGGCGATGGAACCGGCTGAGGCTCCGCCGTGCCGCCGTCCTGGGCCAAAGCAGGGCTGGCGGGCGCGAGGGCCGCGCCCGCCAGCAGGCCGAGGCCGGCCAGGAGCACCGCAAGGATCAGCACACGAGGAGCGCGCATCTCGACCTGGCCGATGAACGCGTCACTGTCCCGCGACGTTGATCTCGATCTGCGGGATCTCGACCGTGATCGTGCCGGCGGCCTCGGTCAGGCCGTTGGCGATCGTTGTGATGACGACCGGCACGCTCAGCCCGAGCGCGGCCAGGAGCACGGTCATGACGATGCGCGTGTAGGCCTGGTTGAGGCCGACCGCGCTGCCCAGCTGGTTGGCCCACTGCGCTTCGATCGAGCCACGCGCGACGCCGATAGCCAGGAAGATGAAGCTGACGCCCACCGCCAGCACGACGATCCAGACGCCGATTTGCGAGAAGACTTGGATGACGGACTCAAACATGCGAAGCCTCCAAAGAACAGGATGGGGATCGGTGGAGAGAGGAATGGCACGTCGCCAGGCCTACCTCCCGGCCGCCAGCTCGATCAGCCGGGTCGCGATCTGAGCGGCGCCCACCGTGAACGCGGCGGTCACGACCACCATGACCGTGCGTTCGATCCAAATGGATAGAGCCCCTGGTCGGCCGGTGAAGCCGGCCAGTTGCGCGGCGAGCGAACCCGTGGCGGCGCCGACCGCGACCCAAAAGCCGCCGGTGAGCACCACCGTGCGCGCGAGCGCCGTGGCGATGCGGACGTAGATGAGGGCGATGTCGCCCGGGTTGGAGGGTGCTGTGGCGATCGCAGCTAGTTCTTGGCCGAGTTGCTGGGCGTTGTAGGCGACGACCAGACAAACCAGCGCCGGCAGCGCGCGGCTGGCTGCTTCGACCAGTACGCCTGGTCTTCCAGCAGCGGCCGCGGCCTGAGCTTCAATGGCCGTCATCACCACGCTGAGGAAGAAGAGCGACCCGACGATCGCCATCGCGATCGAGACCGCCG
Source organism: Chthoniobacteraceae bacterium (assembly GCA_044226525.1). Taxonomy (GTDB): domain Bacteria; phylum Verrucomicrobiota; class Verrucomicrobiia; order Chthoniobacterales; family Chthoniobacteraceae; genus VFJQ01. The sequence continues at coordinate 299,702 of JBGAGV010000005.1, forward strand.
TGGCTATGGCGGCCAGGGCCTCAGGTTGACCTGGCGCGGCTAGACGATGAAGTGTGTGAGCAAACGGATAGAGCATGCGTGACCCTTGGGGATCAGGGTAGGGTCACGTTGTTGCGAAGAGGTCAACAGAAGGTCGTCAACTGGGGGACGAGGCGATCGTTCGGCCAGTATTGACCCAGGCTCTTCCGGCGAAGTCCGGCCGAAGCTCGAGACAGGGGAGTTGCCCACCGGTATCACCTAATGTCGCAGTCGCATCTGGGCGCCGCTGGAGCCGACGCCCTGCTCCAGCAAGCGGGTGGATCAGGACAAGGCACCTTGGCGGCAAGCAAACTCAGGACGATTGTCGACTACCTGTGCTGGGGAGCCATGCAAGTCTCAGGACACTTGCGGCGGAGAAACGCGTTGTCCGAGCGGGTGTCTGCCCTTAGTGTGTGCGCAAATCTCGCGCCCAAAAGCCAGTACGCATCGATCGAGAAGGCGGCGCTACGGCCTGGACAACTCTGAGACCAGGCAACTTCATGTTCCACCCTTGCGACGCGGCTACGCGCTCTGCGTTCTCGCGATAGTACAAGACCGTGCGCCGCAAGGGTGTTTCATGGGGCGGGGGGCTGTGCCCCACGCCTCAGAGGCCAGAGATCTAGAGCTCAGAGACGGGAGACGAATGGAAACGCCACTACCCGAAACCCGAAGTAATCGTACCCGTCGCTAGGGTGATACCTGGCGCGAACGGGGCACCGCGCAACGTGGGCATCAAAGAAGTATGAGCCGCCGCGCACCATGCGCGCATCGCGGGACTCGGGATCTTCTCGGCCATCTCTCGGTGCGTACGGGTACTTCTTGTACAGGCTTCGCGTCCATTCCCAGACGTTGCCAACCAAATCTAGACAGCCGTATGGTGAGGCGCCCGCCGGGAAACAACCGAGTGTCGAAATGGTGCCGATCCCGGTATCTTTTATGTTGCAGCGTTCATGATCGGGCGACACGGCTGAAAGCGTTGGCGGCCAGGGGTAGTCTCGCTCAGGATAGGTGTTTTCCTCAAGCTGCATGGCCACCGCATCCGGCAACCCATCGCTCAGGGCTCGGATGGCTTTGCCACCGGCAACCGGCGTCGCTAAGCCGCCTCGCGCGGCTTTCTCCCACTCCGCCTCACTGGGGAGACCGAACCGAAACCTGCTCGGGAGCGCTGAGATGAAGTGATCGTTCATCCAGGTGCAGAACGCCTGCGCTTTGTCCCAGGTGACATGCCGAACCGGCCGGTTGTCCGGACCGCCCAGGCCATATTCTCGCTTGGGTCTGTGTCCTGTGCCATCAACAAAATCAAGCCACTGAGCTTGGGATACCGGATGACGCCCAATCCAATAGCCGTAGTCGAGCGCGCGGACACGATGCAGGCCGGCGTCTTCGCCCATCATGAAGTCGCCTGCGGGTACGAAACAGAACTGCATGCCCTCCACGGTCATCACCTCCGTCCGTGGGTCGCCCAGGCGCGCGAGCACATCGCCAACGCGCGTGCGTTCGAGCGCTGGCAGCGCTGGGTCGCCCAACCCACGTACCAGCCAGCGCCGGACGCGCTCGAGCTTAGGTTGATCACGCTTGCTGACCTGGTCGAGCCGCGCGGTCTCCGTCAGCGCCTGGCCCGCAAGATAGGCTGCCCAGACATCGGTCGCGGCGGTCGACGCCTCTGGCTCGCCATCACAGAGCGTCTCGGCCAACGTCCAGACCGCACCGCCCATGCCACGTGTGGCTTTAGCGCCGGCCAGGAGCAACACCTCACGCCAGCGTTCGACGTCGGCGCGTACAAGGTCACATAGCTGGTCGGGGTAATCGTGGTCAGTGAGGTAGCAGGCGGCCAGATACTCCTGGAAGGTGCGATGTGGGAACGTATACACGCCGACGCCGCGCGGCAGGAGCAGACCGGCGCGGTGACTTAGGTAATCCACGAGCTGCACCGGGTTCAGGTCCTTCTCACGGCTGAGACCCAGCAGCGCCGCTACCAGACGTCCTTCGTCGATGTCGGCCGTGCCACTCAGACCTTGTTGGGCGGCATGCGCCCGAAAGGCCAATTCGTTGAGCACCTGGCGCAGACGATCCTTGCCAGTGTTCAGAAATTCGGCCAGGCCAGGTTGGCGGACGCCCCTGATCCGTTTAGGCCGTTCCCACAGATCGAGCAGCAGGTCGACGGCGTCGTTGTACAACTCCTCGCGGTTCTCCGGCAGCGGGCCGTTGCGCCAGGCGTGCAGGCTGGCCATCAACGTGAGCAACAGCGGTCGTTCGGCAAAGACGGCCAGGCGCGGGTTGCGCCTGATCGCGACATAGAGATTCTGGGCGCGCACCTGGCCGTCCTTGAGGTCACGGACGACCGCGATGTAGTTGTACCAGTGGTAGATGAAGGTCCCAATCTGTTCGGGGCTGAACGGCGCCAGCACTGTGGTCTCGAAGTCCGACAGCCGCCAATCATGTTGCTGATAGGCGTACGTGCGGCCCGTGACCACCATCCGGCACTTCCCAAACGTGCCCGCGAACGACTCCACCGCCTGGCGAAGCTGGATCCGGCGATCATCGGCCTCCGGCACCTCGTCCAAACCATCAAGGAGAATCAAGCCGCCGCGATCCAGGAGTTCCTGTTTCAGTGGCTCAACGAGTTCTGTCAGAGAATCCTCGCCCAGCTCTGACGTGATGTGTTTCCATAGATGATCGGCGGTGGCTTTCATGCCAACTTTCGGCAGGCCGCGAGCCGCGAAGTCACGCAGGATGACGCGCACCGGCAAAAGCGCGCCGTGCCCCCAGCGAACCAGGGCTGAACGACCCTCATTTCGACGCACGAGATCCTTTTCCGACTCGGGTTCCTGGAGCCCGACCAGCGTCTTGAGGTTGGCCTCCGTGCGGCCCAGGTCTTCGCCGCACAGGCACATGGCGACGTAGTTGACGAACGTGCTCTTGCCGGAGCCGGGGTCGCCAAGCAGGACGAGGTGCTTGTGTCGGTTAAGTTGCTCGAGTGCGGAGAGGCGGCGGCGAGGCTCGCGGTCGCCGGCCGTCAATGTGTCGGCCTCCAGCTCAGTAGTGTCGAGCGCGGTGTAGACGGCATGCAAACTGAGACGCGCCTCAGCCTGGCGGTCGATACCGGCTAGGTCGAGGCCGCTGCACTGCTCGAAAAGGCGGTTGAGATAAGCCTGGCGGAGCGTCGCTACTTCTTTTTTTTTGACTGGTCGGCTGGACTGTAGGTAATGGTATTGCCCGTGCCCTGAACCAACACGCTCGCGTCACCCTTGATTTCAGCCTGGTAGGTGAAGGGCTCCGTCGCGGCCGCCTCAGCCATGGGGCGTAGCTTTGCTGTGAACTCTGCATCCTCTTCCAGGAGCTTACGTAGCTGCACGCGCACCGCCGCCTGCAAGTCGGGATCGTCCGGGTTTTTGAGCAGATCCTTCAAGGCTTCGTCGGCCGTTGGTTTCTTGGCAAATCGGTCCTTGACGAGTTCCCAGACCTTGCCGATGGCGGCCGGCACGTTTTTTCCAGCGGCCTTGGCGGCCTCAATGGAGAACAGCGGAATGTAGGGCTGGAGAGCTGTGCCGACCTGTTGAGCCAGGGTCTGAGCTTCCGGGATCGGGGAGAGGGTCATGACGCCTCCAAAATGTATGATAGATGGCAGCATTATAGCCGAGACGCCATGGGCGACTGCGGCAAGACACGAGTGGCCGGGGTTATCTCATCATCGCTGCACGCCAGCTTGTGAAGTGAAGCAAGTCACAGCGATGCGGATTCATATTCTCGAAACTCGTGGACGCAATTCGCGCCACACTCACCTGGCCGTTCTATCAATTGCAGGTAAGCCGATTTGCAGGCGGCTTATAATTATCCAGCTTCACTTAGGGTTCCAACGAACCAGTTCGATCGTTGTTTATTCGTGGTCAGGCGCAGTCTGCTGTCGTCAAAGCTCATCAAGCTCTCTATCGGATGCCGTCCAATTGTTTGCGAGGATTCGTGATTAATGGGTAAGAATTCTCTTTCGGCTTCTGTCGACGATGTCCTCAATCCGTACTACCGACTACTTCCCACTATGTCTGATTCGTCGTCAGACATTGAGATCCCCAGCCAAATTCGCAAACTCTGGACGACGATCATGGATCATCTTGGCGCGTCGCCTCTTGCACAAGAGGCGATAGCCGATCTCCTCAACGATCCCGATAAAGATGACGTCCTGGGCTCGTTCCGATGGCAGCTTCAGAAGCATCTAGACCGCGACATTGGTTTTCGCAATGCCGTTAGAGATCTCATCTCTTTGCAACATCAGGATATCAACTCGGTCGCGGTTCAATACGGCGAAGGTAACGTTGTTGTTCAAGGCACACACAATATCGTGACAGTCAGCCTAGCTGCCCTGCGTGCGCTAGATGATTTGGAAGGTGCGGCTCTCACAAAACAACACAGCCTGCGAGAAGGGTACCTCCTGCGCATTTTCGAATTATGCAATCGCTTGGAGCCAATGAGTATCGGGCCTAGCCTTGCCATGGGCTCTCAGCTTGACATGGGTCTCACTGGTATCTATACCCCACTCAGCAGTCAAAACACCGACTCCAATCAAAGTGGCGCCAACCCGACACCTGCCCAATCTGCAGTGGAATGGATGAATCGCAGACGTAGATTGGTCATTCTCGGTGAGCCAGGTAGCGGGAAAAGCACGTTTCTAAAGTACGCAGCGCTTTGCATGTCAGGCGACATGCTCTCTAGGACTGATGTCAACCTAGGACATCTTTCGGCAACTCCAGATCCCGACACTGAGGACACCCCATCCCAAATCCCAAGTACGCTAAGCGAGCAATGGATCCATGGAGCACTCATTCCCATCCTCATCAATCTTGGTCCGCAATCCAGTCAAAGCGTCTCCCTAACAACTCAAACAGGAACAGCTACAGATTTACTGCAAATGATATCTCGCGATCTAGAGACAGCTGCTCTAGGTCATTTTGAAAAGGATCTGTTCCAAGAATTACATGACAAAGGGGGACTACTCCTTCTTGACGGTCTTGATGAGTTTGTGGGCTCCGATTCCCAACAAGTATTTCTGCGGAACGCCATTGAAGATTTCGGGCGTTCGTTTCCAAAATGCCGCATAGTCGTGACCAGCCGGGTATACGCGTATCAAACGCCAAAGCAGAAACTACCCACATTTTCGGAGATATTCCTCGCCCCATTAGAGGAGAGTCAGATCCACAGTTTCGTTAACCTTTGGTACAGCCAGTTGGCGATCATTCGAGGTTGGGAGGCAAGTGATACGCTGGGAAAAGCTGAGGACTTGAAGCAAGCTATAGCCAAGAACGCTCACCTTAGTACGCTGGCACAAAGGCCATTGCTCCTTTCTCTAATTGCTTCTCTTCATGCGTGGAGGGGTGGAAGACTTCCGGAACGACTTGAAGAGTTGTATGCGCAGGCTGTTGACCTACTTCTCGATCAGTGGGAACAGCCAAAAAGCATTCGTGACAGCGAAGGTAAGCTACTGAAGCCTCAGCCAAGCTTGGTGGAGTGGCTACGCATAGATCGCGAAAAAATGCGCCGGCTCCTGAGCGAGTTAGCCTTCAAGGCGCTGTTAGCATCCTCGAAGGATGGACAAAAAGGAGACCTACTCGTCGCCGATTTAATCGCGGGCCTCCTGCAAATAGGCACTAACCCTGATGTAAATCCAGCAAGACTTGTGGAATTCCTCGGACATCGCTCAGGACTCTTGATCGAACGAAGCCCAGGTGTCTTTTCGTTCCCGCACTTAACTTTGCAAGAATACCTAGCTGCATGTCACCTGACGAACGCGGATTACCCACACAACGTTGTGAGGTTGGTGCGAGAAGATTTTCTGCGCTGGAGAGAGGTGTGCCTCCTGAGTGGAGCAAAAGCGGCCCAAGGAGGTATGTACGGATTGTGGGCACTGGTTCGCAAACTCTGCCCCATCTCTGAGGCTGACGGTAAAACTCCCGACCCCGAGGTCTGGTCAGCATTTCTTGCGGCCCGTTTGGTCGTTACCCATGTTGACATCGAGAAGATTGATGAAGAGGAGAAAGCACAAATAGACCACATCAAAAAGTGGCTTACCCACATCGTTACAACCGGGCGATTGCCTGTGCTTGATCGAGTACAAGCAGCGGATGATCTTGCACTCCTGGGAGACCCTCGGTTTGATAGAGATTGTTTCATGCTTCCCAAAGCCGACCTGTCAGGATTCTTAGAAATTCCGCTTGGGCGACACACCATAGGATGCGACTCCAAACAAGATAAGTTCTCCGATATTGCAGAACAACCCGCCATTCAGGTCGATCTGGCGAAGTACTATATCTCTGTCTATCCAGTGACCATCGCTCAATTCGATATTTTCGCCCAAGCTGTTGGTCGGTCGCCAACATACCCAGATTTGGGCCTCCGCAGTTCCAGCTATCCAGCGAACAACGTTAGTTGGCATGAAGCGATGGAATACTGCGCTTGGTTAACAGAGGCGCTGCGGACATCCACGCGACCCGGCCCAATCAGTGGATTCTTGCAGCTGAATCCGTCATGGATTATTAGTCTTCCAACGGAATCACAGTACGAGGTCGCAGCCCGTGGCAGCCACTATCAAAGATATCCATGGAGAAAACAGCGAAACTCAAGTCCTCTGGCCAATGTAGAAGAGACAGGTATTGGCGAGCTTTGCCCTGTGGGTTGCTTTCCTGAAGGGAAAAGCCCCCAAGGCGCCCACGACCTAAGTGGCAATACTTGGGAATGGACATGTTCACTCTTTGATCGCTATGCGCCTGAGCATCCTCCGAGACGGGTGGATCGTGTACAGAGCTACCATCTCGTTTGTATTCGTGGCGGAAGCTATGCGACAAGATTGCGATACGCGCGATCAAGTTATCGAGGCTGGGCTCAGCCGGACCAGAAAAGCACGAGTCTGGGTTTTAGGCTAACATTGACCGAAATAGAGAAATAGCTCTCACAATCGAAATAAAACCTTACAACCAGTAAGCCTCAACCAAGGCTCAGGTCCGACGGAAAGGGAGTTTTGCTATGGCTACACTCCATATAGATGTCGAAAGCGTCACTACTACTAATACGCATTTGCTTTCGACAAAGCAAGCAATTGAACAAAGCGTCAACGCGCTCAAGACCGAAATCGAAGGCATGGTAGGCACTACATGGATCGCCCCCGGCGCAACGCAGTTTCAGATGGAGTTCGACCAGTGGTTTGCAGCATGCAAGCAATTGATATTGGCATTGGACACGCTAAGAGAACGATTGAATAGTGAGATACACGAATGGGAATCGACCGCCGCCGAATCGTGATGGATGTGACGTGCGTCAAGTAATTGCCGCAATATACCCTGCGACGCCGGAAGTCAGGGCCTACCACCAGCTGGCATACATCTGAAACGGCACGGTGAACTCCACGGTCCAGTTGAATTCCGGCAAGCCATCTACGATGGTCACGGTATGGTCGTACGTGACCTGACAGGTCATGGTCTCCGCCATGTTCATGCCCACCAACGCGAAGTCCACGCCATAGCCGTCTTCCACGAGCGGGATCGAGCCCCAACCCATGCCGTAGAGGCTGCCATGCTCGGACACCTGCGCCCCGGTCATCGCGCAATCACTCGCGGCCGTATAGGCCGCCAGGCTGCCATAGATCACGGAGGCGGCATAGACCAATCCGGCGAAGAGCGCCACGAAGAACGGCAGGCTGATCACCAACTCCACGGTCGCCTGCCCGCGCTCACGAACGATGCGTCGTCTCATTGGCATCCATCCTCCGGCGGCCCCGCCCAGAAGCGCCAGTTGCGGCTCACCGAACCGGCCTGTACAGAAAAGAGCCAGTCGCCGATGTAGGGCAGCCCCAGGTCGTAGCTGGAGGACACGGCGCCATAGACCGCGCGCTGGCAGCCGTCGGCTTCCGAAACCCCGGGCGCGCCCGCCCCCGTTGTATCGGCGAACTCGTCGAGCCGGCCTCCCGCCCCAACGCCCACCGCCTGATCACGCACTTCCACCGGGACCATGGCGCCCGTGAAGAGCGCCAGCATCCCGGCGATCGCCAGCGCAATGGCCGTGAAGAGCAGGCCGAAGAAGAGCGGCAGCGTCAGCACAAACTCCAACGTGGCCTGGCCACGCATGGCCTGCCGCTCGTGTGCTTTGGAGCGTTTCATAGGGTCGCTCATTCAAACGCGGAGGGGTGGAGTGGATGCGCCGCTCCACCCCCGCGCGTTGGCTCATGGCATAGCTTCCACCGCGCGCGTACCCATCTGGCTCAGGCCGTTGCCGATGATGACCAGGGCGGCGGCCGCCAGCGCGGCGAGCGTGATGAACATGAGGGCATATTCCATGATCCCCTGGCCGCGCTCGTCCTCGTGCAGCGCCTTGAGCTCGGCCTTGAGGGTGGTCAAGAGTGTCGTGAACATTGCGGGTTCCTCCACTGAACGTCGGTCGGATCAAAACAACTCGCGATCGTGCGGCGCCTGCGCGGCGCTCTTTTGAAAGAGTCGATGGCACCTCCCGTGGTCAAGATCACGCTACTGCATACGCCCGGCCTGTGGGTCAACACACCGTCGCCTCTCGTCCTTGCCCGCTAGGTTCCCGCCATGAACGCCACCATCTTCAAGATCAGCGGCCCGACGATGCTGAACAAGAACCCGGGCAGGATCACGGTGGACGTCATCAGCGCCAAAGTGATCTGGGCCGCGTTCTCGGCGGCTAGGATGCGATTGTTCTGGCCGTCGCGCAGCGCCCGCCCCAGGCCGCGCAGCTGCTCGACCACGGCCGCGCCGCGCCGATGGTGGACCTCCACGATGTGCAGGAACTCATCGAGCTCGGGCAGTCCTTCGGGAAACGCTGCGCGCAAGGTGTCGAAGAAGTCGTCGCGGTCCGACTCGCCGCTCATCAGCCCCACGGCCAGATCGCGCAGCAGCGCCATGAACAGCCCGCCCCGTCCGGCCGAGAGCCAGGTGTATTCGTCGCTGGTCATGCGCGCCAGGGCGGGTTGGATGGTCTGGCCCGTGACCATGATCGTGGCCAGCCGATCCACGGTCCAACTCATCTCACGCAGCACGTTCAGACGCCGAGTCTCGATCGTGCGCCACACCAGCCAGTCCGGCGCGATGAGGCCCAGCGCGCCGAGCGCCAGCGCCGCGACGGCCACGGTGTGCGCGGCGGCGCCGAGCGCCAGCGTCACCAGCGTGCCGGCGAGTCCACCCAACAGCGCGAGACCCAGCTTGCTGCCGTACAAGTCGCCCACAGACAGGAACACCCAGCCTGAGCGACGCAAGCGCGCCTCGACCTCGGCGGCGCTCGTGCGGCCGAAGAGCCGACGCCCGAGCGCCATCAAGGGTGGACCTACCAGCCGCTCGAGCAGGGGCAATCGTTCGAGCGCGTGCAGGCGATCCGTCTCGGGATCCAGCTCGCCGGCGAGGTTGTCCGGCAACGCCGCGAGCGGCGAAGGCCGGGCGACCCACAGACCCGTCAGGCCCTGCCACACGAACCAAGCCGCGAGCATGGCGGTGAGCACGGCCAGCGCCTGCCAGAGGAGGAGTTCGAGGTCCATGCGTCCTCCTAATCTGCCCCGAGGGACAGCGGCGCCGGCTCCATCCCGGGCGCGCTGCGGCGCACACGGACCGTGGGCGAGAGCCCGCCCTCGAACGTGATCTCGGCCGCCAGACGGCGCTGCACGCTGACCCGGGCGAAGACAAAGCCCAGCGTCGCCACCGCCCAGCCGATGACCAGGATCACGGAACCGAGCGGCGTGCCCTGCGCCTCGCGGAAGACCGGGAAGAGCAGGCCCAGGCCGTTGCAGCCGGCGAACATGAGCCCGTACATGAGCGTGATCTCGTTGAGCTTGTTGGCCAGCTTGACCCGCGCCGTGCGCAGCAGGCGCACGCGCTCCTCGAGCGACTTCTGGATCGGCGGCAGGATGTCGCTCAGCCCGACGCCGGTGCGCTCGCGCAGGAGCAGCAGTTCGAAGATCGAGTTGAGCACCTGGCTGCCGCGCTTCTCGGCGATGACCTGAAAGGGCAGATGCGCCGGCGCGCCGGCGCGCAGCTGCTTGGCGATGTAGTCCCAGTCCTCGCGCACGTTGAGCGGCCCGAAGCGGGCCACATGCGCGGCCGCCTGCTGCAGGCCCCCGCCCTTCTCCACCGTGGCGCCGACGATCAGGCGCGCGACGACCTGCGGCTGGTCGTCCTCGTAGTCGCTGAGCGCCTTCTGCGCGCGCTCGCGCAAGCGCCAGACGTAGGCTGTCGGGGCGCCCACGAGCCCGAAGAGCCCGCCGAGCGGCGCGCCCGAGACGGCCCAGAGCACAAAGAACCCGACGATCCCCAGCGCCGCGAGCCAGAGCACGAACTCGCGGGCCGTGACCCGGTAGTGAGCCTGATCGAGCGTGCGCTGCAGACCTTCGAACGGCCCCAACCGACGCTGGCCGCCGCCGTGCAGGCTCTCGACGTGCGAGAGCAGGCTGCGACGCTCGGCCGTCAACGCGTAGACGAGCGCCAGGATCGCGGCGCCGGTCAGGAGCGCGGCCAGGCCGTTGAGCGGTTCGATTCCCCACCACAGCAGAGCATTGCTCATCGCACGAGTCCTTTGCTGCGCGCGAGGCGCAGGATGTGGTCGTAGCTCAGGCCAACTTCGGCCAGGCGCGCCTCGTTGCGCGGGCTGAGCCGCGTCCCGGTGCAGAGCAGCGCGTTCCGCTCCGGCGACCACTCGAAGAGCGCGGCGTAGGTCGGGACGGTGCCTTCCACGCCGCCGGTGAACTCCACGATCTCGTGCACATAGCGCGAGCCGTCCGGGCGACGTCGAATGGTCAGGCCGAGGTGAAAGGCCGAGGCGATCAGGCTGGCCGCGGATTGCTCGCTCATGGCCATCGCGAAGTCGGCCTCCTGCAGCATGTTGCGCACGCGCGAGGCCAGCTCGGGCACGCTGCCGGCGTGGATCGAGGTCAGGCCGTTGGCATGGCCGTTCGAGAGCGCCTTGAGGAGTTCATACACCTCGCCGCCGAGCGCCTCGCCGACCGTGAGCGCGTCGCAGCGCATGCGCAGCGCGGAGCGCACCAGGTCGCGCACGTCGACCTCGGCCACGCCCTCGGCCGTCTCCTCCCGCGTGTAAAGGTACACGCAGTTGCCGACCTCGCCGCTCTCGAGCCCACCGCGGAAGTTCAGCTCGCGCGTGCGCTGCTCGATCGTGACGATCCGGCGATGGCGCGGGATCATGCCGCCCAGGCAATTGAGCAGCGAGGTCTTGCCGGCCCCGGTCGTGCCCACCAGCACGATGTTGAGGCCCGCGATCACGGCCATCTCCAGGAACGTCGCGCCGATCGCCGGAAGCACGCCCCGGCCGCGATCCAGGCTGAAGTAGTCGGTCAGGACCGGCGGCTCGAGCGTCAGCGTCGGCGTGCCACCGCCCGTGACCATGTCGGCCATGTGAAAGGGCGAGGTGCGATGCGGGCGCACGCACGCGCACGGGAACGGCGTCACCAGCGGCGCCCCGACGATATGGATGCGATAGCCGTTGCGCAGCGTCGCGCCCACGATCGGCGTCATCGGGCTGACCTGTTGATTGGTGTGCGCGATCAGGCGATTGAGATAGAGCAGCAGCGAGTCGGGATCCTGAAACGCCAGGTCCAGGCGCTTCCAGCCGCTGCGGCCCAGGGTCCAGATGTCGCGCGGTCCGTTGATCGCCAGTTCTTCCAGATCCGGCTCGCGCATCACGCTCTCAAGCCGGCCCATGCCGAAGAGGTCGTTGAGCAGCGCCTCAACCACCTGGAACTCGTTGCGCTCGAACGCCGGCCGGCCGCGCTCGGCTACCCTCGCGTCGTTCATGTGCCGCACGATCTGGGCCGCGAGCTGGCGCGCCTGCGCCTGCACCTCGGGCGTGCGCGCCTCGAGCGCATCGGCCGCCACGCGCTGATCGGACAGGCCATCGCGCAGTTGCTGCAGCGCCTCGACGAACGCGCCACCGCCGCCGGTCTCCTCGGGGACGGCGGGGGTGGTTGTCGGCGCCGGCACGGGCGCGACTGGATCGAGCGCGACCAGGTGCTCGCCGTCCAGGAGGCCAAACGCCTTCAGATCATCGAGGTCGCTCGTCGGCTGTGCCGACACAGCGCCGGGATGGCCGTTGAGCGTGCTCATGCTGAGGCTCCGCGCCCGAAGAGCGCGCCCCACCCTTTGCGCTGGTAACGCTTGGCCACCACGTCGGCGAAGGGCGGATGCACCTGCGCCGTGATCTCATAGAGGCCTCGCAAGACCTCCTCGACCTCGGGCGGATTCTTGCCGGCGTGGCCGAGCACGAACGGCCGACGCTCGTTGATTGCGGCCGTGATCGAGCGCGAGACATCCTCGGGGATCAGGCCTACGATCTCCATGCCGTCCATGTACGTGCTGATCTCCTCGCGCCGGATGCGATCGGATGGATGAAAGCGATTGACCACCAGCTTGAAGTGCTCGGCCGGGATGCGCGCGTCCTGCACCAGGCTGCGCAGGGTCGCGCGATTGAAATACAGCGACGAGATATCGCTCGAATTCACGAACAGGATCGTGTCGGCGAATTTGAGCGCGGCCAGATGCGGCGCCTGCGTGACGTTGCTGCCGCAATCCACGATCACGTAGTCATAATGCCGGCGCGCGGTGTCGAGCAGCTCTTTAATGAAGGAAGCGCCCTTCTGCCCGGAGAGTTCGCGGTTCATGCCGCTCTTCATGTCGGTGATGCCGAAGAGCACGTCCAGGCGCGGATGGCCGTCCTTGGCGGCCGCGCGCAGCGCGCCGTCCACGGTGGTGACGCGCGTCCGGATCGTGTCGATGTCCAACTCGGCCTCGGCGTTGGCGGCCTTGAGGTTGTCGTAGTCCAGGGCCAGATGCATCAGGCTGCGCTGGCGCACCGGGGCGTTGATGTGAATCGCGACGCGTCCGCAGTTCATGTCGGCGTCCACCAGCAAGACCCGGCAGCCGGCGACGTAGGCCAGCACGCAGGCGAGGTTGGTGGCGATCGTGGTCTTGCCATCGCCGCCCTTGCTGCCCCACAACGCGATGACCTGGGCGCGGAAGGCGCGCGCGAGCGCCGTGGGACTGACCCCGGAGGTCAGGTCGACGTGTGGCAACGCGTGCGCGGGTTCAGCGACCGAAACCGGAGCAGGTTGCCAGCGGGCCCGCGCGTCGGCGACGACCGAGTCGAGTTGCTCCATGAGCTTGCCCACCAACCCGAGCGTGAGCGGGCCGTGGTAGAAGGTCGTCCCGCCGGCAGCGGCAAACGCCTCGCGCCACTCGCCGATCGCGGGCAGCACGCCCACCACCGCCACCGCGCGCCGCGGCCAGCGCGCGATCTCGCTGACGAATTCCGCGCTGTAGCCGGGGACGTCGGCGGCCAGGAGCACGATCTCGGCGCCGTGCTGCTCCACCTCGGTCAGCAGTGAACGCGCATGGTGGGTGACGGCCACGAGCTCCAGGCGTTCTTCTCCGTCCAGGATGTCGCGCAGCGTCTTGGCGTCGCGGGCGCCGAGCGCCGCCACGGCGCGATAGCGCGTCTGCGTCCGCGCGACGGTGTCGCCGGCGACACGGTCTGGGCTGGCGTGCAGGTCAGCGTCGGGCGTGGAAAGAGGCAGCATGATCGTCACTCCTCAAGGCACGGGGTGATCACCGGTCTGCCCGGTGTCGCGCACATCGGCTGGCGAGGGGGTCGCGCCGGACCCGGCGGCGCCGTTCTCGTCGGCGCCCGTCTCTGCGGCGCCCGGGCCGGGCACGGCGGGCTGTCCCTGGCCGAGCGCGGCCGCGCGATCTTGCTCCAGGAACGCCACCCAGTCATTCCAGACCATGCCCATGGTGGGTTGGCGCGGGCCTTCTTGGGCGGCCGTGAGCGGCAGCACCGCGATCCGCACGGTCCCGTTGTCGATCGCGAATTGCAGCAGCTCGATCGCCTCGGCCGGCACGGCGACCGTCAGGGCGACGATGCGACCCGGCGCGGCCGTGGTCGTGGTCTGGCCGTTGGCGCGGGTCGTGGTTTGGGCCTGCAGCTGCTCGCGCTGCACGGCCAGGACGGTCGCGCTCTGGACGATGACCTTGGCCGCGGGCAAGAGCAGGCCTTCCGGCGCGACCTGGGTGGCTTGAAGTTGTTGCAGGGTGTCCGGTGGCTGGACCTCGTTGGCATACAGACCGGTGCCGGTCGAGCTTTCGGGATCCATCGGTCGCGCATAGTTGGTGCCGTTCAGGCCCACGCTGATGTCGATCGAATCGCCGACCACGATCGCGCCCGGCGCCGTGTCCTCGCCGATCGGGATTGCGACCGCCACCAGGGACGGATCGCTGAGCATGAGCGCGACCCGCCCAGCCGCGGCCGGGCTGTCGGCCGTGGCGATGTCACTGGCCGAAAGGAACTCGCTGCGCCCCACGGCGTGCGCGAGCGGCAGACCGATCATGGCCTCGACCTGTGATTCAGTCAGCAGGGTCTTGAGCGCCAGGCTGCGGCTGTCGACCAGTTCATAGCGCACCGAGTCGCTGCGCAGCGGTTGGCCGGCTGCCAGGTCAGTGGCTGCGATCGCCACCGGGACACGCGGCCGATTGACCTGTTGCAGGATGGTCAGCACGGCGCCGCCGGCCGCCACCGCCAGGACGAGGCCAAGCGTTAGGGTCAGGATGCTGCGCCATTTCATGGACGACCTCCTTGGAGTTCCTCGGCCAGTTGTGTGGCTTCGGTCGCCAGTCCGGTAAGGAGCGGGATCAGCATGTCCTTGTAAAGCGACAGACGTCGCTGGTCCTGCGCTCGCGCGGCGGCCAGGGCCAAGACACCGCGGGCGAACGCCTCAACGCCTTCACCCACCGCCGGTAGTTGCATCGCCCGACGCGCGTTGGCGACCGCCATCGCCACCGAGATCTCGTTTCGCAGTGTGGTCAGGAGCAGACCCGCTAATCGAACCTCGGCCTCCGGCACCGGCGCGCCCATCGCTCGTTCCTTGCGCTCGATGTGCGCGAGGAGTTCCTCTATACTGATCTCCGAGAGACCAATCTCGGCAAGCCAATCTCGTCGACAAATTGGGCTAATAACTGTTTCGCTACGCAAATTTTCCATAGTCGGTTTCCAGGTCCCTTAACGCGCAGAAGAGTCGCAGCCAACCTCTGTAAGTGCCACTTTCCAGGATCCATCGACGAACTTCAGCTTTGTGGTGCCACCAATAGCATCACTAGATGCGACCACTTCGCCTGTAGTTAGGATCTCCGATTTGATGGTTCCGGTATCAAACGACACATACAAGCCTGACAAAGCGAAGCCCTGAACGGCGTCATACGTGATTTCGGTTGTTTCATAAGTCGCCCCTGTCGTGACAGTTGTACTCAGTCCAGCCCACACGCCCGACTTGAGATCTAGCGCATCGATCCATCGGGAATAGGCAGGCCCAAAAGTAGGCTGTTCAACTTTCGAGTAGTACCAAACAACATCATCCAGATCGCACTCTCCGGACAAGCGCTGAAACCCATCGGGCGTGGTCATTACGGTGCTCAATTGAGCCTTCAGATCGGAGATCGGATCCGAGTTTGTTTTTTGCGCAATGATGCGCAGGAAATCAAGGATGACGGTCTTCATCGGCTCAATCGCTTCAGGACCACCTGGAACTAGCCACCGATATCTCGCCAAGTCATCAATTCCACCTCTATTGGTGATTTGAACGAGCGGCCCCGGTATGGCAGTTAGCGCATTTTCCAGAATTGCGTCGCTGGTTGAAGTTGGCGAAGATGTCGCAGATGGAGTAGAGGCGAGGCTTGATGGATCAGGCGAAACGACTACCAGGGTAGAGATAGCGGTAGCGAGTTGCGCACGCGTTGCAGTTGGCTCGCCGACTTCCGCTGTCAACTCGGGTGACGCGTTAGCGCAGGCGACGACCCAGAGGCCCGCGATGACGAGGCCAGCAGATCTACTGAGGGTTTTCATGGAATCAATACTGACTGCCCTTCCAGCACAGGAACGGGCGCAAATCCCGCGAGGGTGTTGCAATAGATAGGACGCACTTCGTCAGAGTATGGCTGCCGAGGATCCCACACGCGGTGACTCACATAAGTTCCGACAAAGACGCGAGCAGAACCGCTCAGCGAATACTCATATGCGTTTCCTGGCGATGCCACATATTCGTCCCAGGTGGCAACGAAATATAAATTCCAACCAGTAGTCAGGCCCACTTTCAGACCAGGAAGGGTGTTGGCACCGTTTCTATCAGGGGCCATACCGGGCACAACGTAGTCAGCCGATGCTCCGCCAAGTTCACTGGGATGCGAACTGCGGCGAAAGCCACCGGCGATTTCGTAGACGTCGCCACGCGCAACATTGCCGCTGTAGGTATCGCCCAGCCCTGTGCCGGACTGAAGCTGGATTTCCCACCTACTCATTCCCAAGCCGAAGGGTGCCGCCACTCGTTCGAATTCGAGCCAGATGCGTACACCATTTATCGACGGAAACTTCCACAGGTCTGCGGCCGGCAACTGCGAACGCATGTCAAAGCTCGAAGCCCCCGCATGATCCGCAATTTGATGGCCATACTTCTCGTCCAATCGCCATCCACTCACCTGCCAGCGGTTGCTGCTGTTGTAGCGATACCACCCCACCCCGCCAGCCACTGTCTCGGCGACTATAGGCAGGACACCAGTCTCCCGAAAAGTGATCGGAACGTTCACCATGGCGCGCGGGTACGGGGTTCGAGAAATGGTGCTGCACCCGGGCGATACCCGCACCGATAGTCCCGCGCCGACGGTCGTGTAGCACGTGACTGTGCCACTCGGCATCGTCGTTTCCAATGGGCCAGGCGTACAGTGGACGAAGGTGTTGACCGGAGTCATCACGTCCAGGGCCTGGCAATCCTCGCCGCCGTCATTGCGGCCGTTGCCTTGGATATCGATCGTGCTGGTCGGACAAGGCTTGGGCTTCTCTTTGCACACCCGATCGATGTCATCCCAAACGTGGTCAGCGTCACACCGATCAACACACCCCCCATGGCCGTCCGGTTCTTGCCACGGCTCGCAGGTCGCGGCTTGCGAGTGGGTTTCGGCGATCGCCCATCGGAGAGTCATCTGGCCAGCGACCCAGAGAAGCGCGGTCAGCAACACCAGTTGAGCCCAGCGTCGGGCCTGGCGAGCCAGGCCTGCGCCGAATCGCGTCCCCTTCCTTTGAGTCGTCATTGCCCGGCCTCCGTGATGCCCGTCTGGAATTGAGCGGTGGAGGTCCAGGTAAAGGTCGCGCCCGAATAGCCCAGGACGCCTTGAAACAGGCTCGGTGCCGTAGTCGATCCGGTCACCATCACGGTGTCGCCGACGGGCACACAGCCGGTCAGGGCTACGACCCCCTGCCCGTCCGCGGCGATGACGCTCGCCACCACGGCGCAGGCGTTGTCGGAGAGCTGCACGGTATTGCCATCCTCCAAGAATGCCACCTCATCCATTTGCATGCCAGCAGCGTAGGCGGCGGCGTCAATCGTACGCTGCAAGATCAGGAAGTAGAAACCGGCGACGCCCACCTCGATGATCAAAGCGAAGAGCAGGACAAAAAACGGTGCTGCAAGGGCCAGCAGCCCAGCGATTTGACCGTTCGCAAGAGTTTTCGGTTTCATCAGGGCCATGGGAACCTCCTTGATCAGTCTAGGAGCGCCGCTGTCCTCAAGGTCAACAGTAAGTCGACAAGGCCTAGCCCGAGTGTCCCGCTTGATTTATGCTGGTCCAGAACGCCCAGACATCCTTCAACGCAAATTGGCGATGCCCCCCAACAGTGCGGCTATGCACGGGCAGAATCTCCTGATCGGCCCAGACTCTCACGGTATTGGCCGAGATCGACAGCAGGCTCGCCACTTGATTCGTGCGCAGGAGCACAAGCATGCCCTCGTCAACCGGAAGCATCGTCTTTGATGGTGAGCGCTGTTTGGCCACAAGTGTCTCCTGCAAGAAAACGAAAAGGCGGCCAAGGTCTGCCTGATAACAGACCTTGGCCGCCAATGACTCCGAGTCATCCCGATCTCACAAACCACGGGCGAGCGGATGGGCTGGCGTGAGTGATATCGATGTTGACTTCGTCGCACAAGCGACGCTTCTCGCTCTCAGGGTATGTCGGCTTAGGCGACACGTCAACCACCATTTGGTGGATTCGGGCAGAAGTCACCAGCAAGGTCAAGGCAAGGCAGCGATCCCAATGAACCACGTCTCGCCAGATTTTGTACCGCAGCATGCATGACTCTTGCCAATTGAGAATAGTACGGCGCATTGCTCTCGGCGCCGGGTCAACGATTCGTCCCAATCAACTGAGGCGCGCTCTTTCAAGTACAGCACACCACGATCCGTCGTGGCGGTGAAGACAGCGGATGGTCCCAAGTAAAGACACTTTTGATTCAGGAATGCTGATGCGAGATCCCCGATACTGGGCCAGGTGAATCATGGCGCCTTAACGGAGCCACGCTCTTCGAGCGTGGTAGTGTTGGTTGAGTGCGTGGCGGACCGCATCACCTCTACCCTCAATGAGGCCACGCTCTTTCGACCGTGGTGCTACCGAACACTTCATCTATGATCACGCGCCGATCCACACAGCTTCAATGGGTCACGCGTTGTTTCGCGTGAAAAGCCTTTCCGACCTTGAACACCAACGCGCCCAGTCGGTCGATCTCCATGATGCGTTCGAGTAGCTGACTTTGCGACATATCGGTTCCCAGGATAGGTCTACGCACTGAACAGGGCGTTCAGTCAAGTAGCCAGAATCCGAGTCATCGTCAACATCGCGCTCCAATTCATTCCCTTTTTGCCGTTTGGCGCTCTCGTCGGTCTACAAATGCAAGCGGCGCTGATCGCGCGCGCAGATCACGTACTCCGGCGCCGTGTGCTCGTTGTAACGCTGACACAGCGCGTCAATGAGACGGCGGCTGCTGTCTTCCACCTGACGGCCGTTCGGCAACAGATACTCCCGCGCTGGTGCCTGTCCGTCGGCGCCCAACATCCCGTGCAGCCAATCGACCATGCCCCGCTTCTGCGCGCCGAAGTCGCGACGCACAGAGGTCAAGGCTTCGTGCGCAGGGAGATCGCTCTTACCCAGGCGCCTCAACACCGTGAGGGCGCGGGCAATACACTGCACATCCTTGGGATTCACCACCTGACGGGCGATGGCTAGTTCTCCCACGACACAACTGTAATGACTCGGACGTTGTTCCAGATGTGGAACACGGCCAGTATACGACTCTCTTTCGGCGTCTGTCAACGGGTGTCGGGCTTTGTGTGCAAATCCACAATTTGCAGAGTATCGAACGTATGGCTGTTGACTCTTGAGAAGGTTGGCCGCCGGGTCTGATCCGAGATTCCATCTCATCAGATGGGCACAACCTGCGGTTCGGTGACGCGCGGTAGCGTTTGTTCCCCAAAACCATCCATTCGGCGGCCGCATCCGGGGAAGACCCGGGTGCGGCCGCTTGTTTCTTTCAGCTACATCGCTTGGCCCGTTCGTGCCTGCTCGTTCCACATTCGCTGAAATAGACCGTCATGTTTGACCAGGTCGCCGAAGGATCCCCGTTGAACGATGCGACCCTGATCGAGGACCACGATGTGCTCAGCCGCCCGGACCGTCTGCAGTCGATGCGCCACCACGACCAAGGTGCGGCCCTTCAAATGCAACATCAATTGTTCGGTGACTTCGGCCTCGGTGAGGCTATCCAGCGCGGCCGTCGGTTCATCCAGGATCACCAGCTTGGGATCCTGCAGAAGGATGCGCCCAAGGGCCAGGCGATGACGTTCACCCCCCGAAAGCTTGGTCCCCCGCTCTCCCACTAGGGTCTCCAGTTGGTCGGGCAGACGGCTGAGGAGGACATCAAGGCCAACCTGGCCAACCACCGCCCGGATGCGGTCGTCTGGGATTTCGCGATCGAATGTGAGGTTCTCTCGAAGCGTGCCATCGAAGATGGGCGGGTCCTGGGCCACATAGGCGACCTGCGCATAGTAGGACGGGAGGTGGGCCAGACCCAGATCCTGACCATCGACCAGTACCTGGCCCGTCTGCGGACGGATCAGGTGCAATAGGAGGCGCAGCAGTGTAGATTTACCGCTTCCGCTCGGTCCGACGATCGCTGTAGTCTCGCCGGGTTCGATCATGAGGTTGAGATCCTGCACGATCCCTTGCTCGAGATATCGAAAGCTCACATGCGCGAGCTGGATCCTTCCCGAGGTCAACCGAATCGACTGACCTTGCAACTGACCTGGGTCGTCGGGCAGGCTCCAAACGCGATCCAGGCGCTCAAACGTCTGCAGGTCCAAGGTATAGGCCACCCACGTCTGCCCGAAGCCAATCACCGGCCAGAAGATCTGCCGGACAAACCAGACGAGGGCGACTAGCGTCCCGAGGGTTGACTGGCCCGCCAGGATCTTGAGGACCTGATCGACCACGACGCCGGCCTCGACCAGGAACACCAAGATGGCCAATCCGGTATAGGACAACTCCTGAAACAGATAGACCCGGGCCTGCGCACGAACCACCGTATCGGAGAGGCCTTTCAATCGCCGGTACTCCGCCTCAACCCGGTTGTTGACCCGGAACACCACCAGCTCCATCAGCGCCCGAACCGAAAACTTCGAGAAATCCTCCTGATCGGCGAGCAACGCATCCAGGGTTCGATGAAGGCGTGTCATCAGACGATCGGCGGTCACATAGAAGACGCCAAAGAGCAACACGATGACCCAGAAGAGCCCAGAATCGTAGCGCTGAATGAAGTAGAGACTGATGAGGATTTGGGCGATCGAGTGCAGGGTGCCCATATAGAAGCCCGTGAGGATCTTGCGGATGGCTTCGGCCCCGTTCTCGATGATCTGAACGAGATTACCCGTTCCCAAATTCTGATAGGCCTGGAAGTCGATGTGGCCCATCTTGGCCAAGGCCCGCAGCTTCACGCCTTGCGCCACGCCTCGATGGACGAGTGTACCGGGATACCCCTCCCCATAGATCAGGAGATGGTTCAGGAGCGTGACCGCCGCATACGCCACGAGGACGGGTACAAGCGAGTCAAAGCTGGTAGAAGGTGAGAGTCGATCGAGGAGTTGCTGGAAGAGGACTGGCCCATAGTTGCCGAGTAACGCCCGAATCCAGCCGATGCCGACGACGAGGATGATGGGAAGTCCCAGAGTCGGAAAGAGGTCGCGAATCAGAAGAAACGCCTTGCGATGCATATCTGCCCCCGCCATGAACAATGAAACGGCTTGAGGCCATGGGATCTCGGGGCAAAGGCCAGATAGAGGGATCCACGCAGGCGCTGGCGGACGTCGGTAGGCGTGTCGAAGCGATCGACCCTGACCGAGGTCTCGGCGCGCCTCTGCGGCCCCCGACTAGGCGGCCTGAGGGTTCTATCTGTGAATCAAACCAACCGACAGGATGTCAACCCGTCGTGGATGGCCTATCGCCCGTAATCACCCTGGGCTCTGGATGAAGTATGAGGAACATCGAGGAACAGCATGACCCACCTCCCGCTCCGGTGAACGCGCCTCTGAGTGTAGCACTGTTGCATCCAGGCATCCTGCGTCAAGACCATGGCGTTCCGAGAATCCCGCCTCGCGATGGCCATGATAGCCGGGCGATGTGCCCGGCGCATTATGAGCGATGGCGAACCTCGGAACCTGGTTGCTCGTGATAAATAACATCCTTATCCAAACTCAAGGCGCTGCGTTTCACCACGATTCCAGCCGTTCCATCTATGGAACATGCCTGGGTTATACTCTTTCCAGATCATCAGGGGCCAACGAGCATGACCAAGAACGAGCGCGGCCGGTTGTACAGCATCATGTGGGACGAACTCATCACGTACGCGGCCGCCACCGGGCGGCCCACCACGCTGGGGGCCATTCAAGAGGCGACCGGCCAGAGCAAGGCGACCCTCAGTCGGCTCTCGAACGGCCAACTGAACAACCCCTCGCCCAAACTCCTGGATGCCCTGGCCACCTACTTCCGGGTCGATCCTGCCTTCTGGCACTACACCCACGAGCGCACCATCAAACAGTACTTTCGCAGCCTGCTCAGAGCGCGCGCGATCGATCCCGACGAGCAACGCATGCTCAAGCTGCGCACGCAGCTACAGCTGCGCTCTGCCCTGCTCTCCTCAGACGAGCTCGAGTCGCTCCTGGCCCAAATCGATCGGATGGCGAAGGAGGCGTAGCCGACGATGGTCTACGCCGCCTGGGTGCTCTGGATGGGCCTGATCGGCGCGGCGCTGGCGCGCATGATCCACAACGTCCGCCACCTGCGTCGACTGGACAGCGGCTACGAGGCGCGCGCGGACGTCTCCGTCATCATCCCGGCCCGCAACGAGGCGGCCGCGATTGCCGGCTGCGTGCGCTCATTTGTCCATCAAACCCTGGCCCCGACCCAGATCGTGGTCGTCGACGACAACTCCACGGACGGCACTGGCGAGATCCTGGCCCGGCTCGCGACGAGCCTCCCAAAACTGGAGACGCGCCCTGCCCCGCCGCTACTGCCCGGCTGGCTGGGCAAGCCCGCCGCCTGCTGGCACGGCGCGGAAGCCGCGCGCGGCGCCTGGCTCCTGTTCGCCGACGCCGACACGGTCGCTCGTCCTTCATTGATCGCGGCCCTGATCGCCTGCGCCCAAGCCCATCACATCGATCTGCTCAGCCTGCAACCGGTGCAGACCCTGCACTCGCTGCCCGAAGCCGTGATCCTGCCGGCCGGCGCCCTGACCTTTGGGTTGCTGCAAGACATGGCGCGCCTCAACGCCGGCGAGGTCGCGGTGGCCAACGGCCAGTGTCTGCTTATCCGCGCCGAGACCTATCGGGCGGTCGGCGGCCACGCGCATCCGGCGGTGCGCGGCCGCATCCTTGAGGATCTGGCGCTCGCTCGCGTGGTGCGGGCGGCCGGCGGGCACGTCGAGATCCGCGACGGCGGAGACGGCATCTCTACGCGCATGTATCGCTCCGGGGCCGCGCTCTGGGAAGGCGTGACCAAGATGGCGGCCGAGTTGTTCGGCGGCGGCAGCCTCGTTCGCGCCGGCGCGCTCTCGGTGCTGTTGCTCGTCGTCGCGGTGGCTTCGGTGGCTTTCCCAATCTGGGGCGTCGGGCAGTGGCTCGCGGCTCCAGGTTGGGTCACGGCGCTCATCGCTGGCGCGGCGCTCCTGCCATCGCTGATCATCCTCGTGGCGCATGTAGGCCTCAGTCGCACCGTGCTGCGCGCGCCACTCTGGACCGCCCTACTCTATCCGCTCGGGTATTTCCTGGCCGGCGTGGCGGGGCTGGTCAGCGCCTATCGACACGCGACGGGCACCGTCGTCTGGCGCGGCCGGCGCATCGCCGAGCCGCAGTTCGCGCACACCACCGGGAGCAAGACCGGATGAACGCGCCGCGCGACGACCTGCTCCAGACGGCGCTGGCCCGCGTCGACTTCACCGCCGCGCGACCCGTGCAGCAGTTCGTGGCGGCCCTGGCTGAGGCGCTCAAGCATCCCATCCAGCTTCACGCCGTGCCCTTTGCCAGCGACCTGGTCACCGGGGCCTGGATCCAGGGGCGCTCCGGCGCCGCCCACATCCTCTACGAGGCGCAGAGCCCGGCGATCCATCAGGCGGCCATCATCCTGCACGAGTGCGCGCACATCCTCGCCGGCCATTCGACGCTCACGATCGACGATCAGGCCGACGACCTTGGCGCCGTGATCGAGCTCTTCGCGCGCGACGACGCGACCCTGCTGGCCGAGGCGCGCCTGCGCGGCGTGCCGGATGGCGTGGATCCCGTCGCCTATCTGGCCGGCCTTGAGCAAGAGACCGAGGCGCTCGGCCAACGGCTCTATCGATTGATTGCGGACCGGATCAGCGCCCAGGCCCTGGCGCAGGCGCGCGCCACCGAGCCGGTCTGGAACAATCTGGCGCAGGCCTTGCGCTTCTGACCATGACCCTGACGCCCGACCTTGTGCTCACCACCGTCGCGATCCTGGCCTGGGGCACCCTGGCCTGGCGGATCGTGTCGGGGCTGCGCCGGCCGCCGGAGATCAATCCTCGCGAACGGGCGTTGAGCCGACTGGCCTACTTCGCGAACTTCTGCTTCGCCGCCGCGACCACCATCATCCGCCCGACCGACGAGCAACTCCTGCAACCCGATTGGGTCCAGCGGGTGCCGCTTTACTTGATCGGCCTGGCCTCGACGACGGCTCTGGCGATCATCGCCGGCGAGATCTCGCCGCGCCATCGCCGCCCCACCGCGCGTGTGGTGGCCCTGGCGGTCGCGGCGTTCGGTCTCTTCGCCGGGCTCGGGGTCGCGATCGACCGCGGCTGGCTTCCCGTCGACGCCTATGCCC
The DNA here is from genome assembly GCA_044226525.1 of Chthoniobacteraceae bacterium. Taxonomy (GTDB): domain Bacteria; phylum Verrucomicrobiota; class Verrucomicrobiia; order Chthoniobacterales; family Chthoniobacteraceae; genus VFJQ01. The sequence continues at coordinate 323,975 of JBGAGV010000005.1, forward strand.
GCGAGCAACTCATCTGGCCGGCGCTTCCCTTCAACGCCTTCATCTTCTGGCTCTCGTCGCGCATCACGCTGCCGGCGTTTTGGAGCACGGCGCAACAGGAGAAATTCCGGCCGATGCAGATCCGGCTGCTGGCCATCGCGGCTCATCAGGCGCTGCAGGTCATCTGGCAGACCGTGGCCTTCATGGAGTTCGTGACGGTGCTGGCCGGGCTGCGCATCGTCTATGTCTGGGCCTATATCGGCGTGGGCGTGCCGCTGGTGATCTTGTTCTTCATCTACATGGGGCCGCGCGAGGTGTTCGTCGTCTTCACCCGCGCGTTCGACTACATCGACAATCTCGTGTCGGTCGTCCTGGTCGCGCGCCTCACCCGTATCGGAATCCGTGAAACCACTCGATCGCTGGAGGAGCGTCTGCTGGACCTCGACGAGACGGAGGTGACCTGGGTCTGGACCAATCATCGGCTCTTCGCCGTCCAACGCCTAGCGGCCTCGCTGCCGGATCGAAACGCGATGCTCAACGATCCCGTGGGCGCCGTCACGCGCACGATCATCGTGCTCTTCGATCTGCGCAAGACCCTCGATCACACGGAGACGGATGCGGCGCAGGCCTTGTCGCGGAGATTGGCGCCGTTGGCCGCGCCCGACATCGAGACCCACGTGCTGATCCGGAAGCTCCGCAGCGCAGGTTGGGCGAGCCTCATGACCCGGGAGCACGCATGACGCCGGCTCTCCGCGACGCTTATCTCGAGGTCGAACGCCTGGTGCGCGGTCGCAGCCAGAATTTCCGGCGCGCCTCGATGCTCCTACCAGCCGACCAACGCCGCGCGATGTGGGCCGCCTACGCCTTCTTTCGCAAGACCGACGATCTCGTCGACGAGCACAGCTATACGCCGGCCCAACTGCAGGAGTGGTGCGACCGTGCGCTGCTCCCGCCGGAGGCACAAACGGACCTGATCCTGATGGCCTGGTCTGATGTGCGTCGCCGCTACCATGTCGAGGATCGCCATGTGCAGGACCTGATCAGCGGCATCGCGCAAGACACCGTCCAGAAGACCTATGCCACCCTGCCCGAGTTGCTCGAATACTGCTACCGCGTGGCGTCCTGTGCAGGGCTCTTGACGATCCCGATCATCGGTCTGGCGCACGGCGTCACGATGCCAGAGGCCACGCCCTACGCCATCAAACTCGGGCAGGCGCTGCAGCTTACGGACATCCTGGCCGATGTAGGTGAAGACGTCGACACTGGCCGTGTCTACCTACCCGCCGATGAGTTGGCCCAGAACGGGCTGACGGCCGAGGAAATCCTCGCCCGCCGCGCGGATACGCCGGTGCGGGCCGTGATCGAGCGCCTGTCAGGCTACGCGCGCGGCCTGTATCGCCAGGCCTGGCCGGGGTTTGCGATGTTGTCCGGGACGGGACGCGCCGCCGTAGGGATGGGGACTCTCGTCTTCCGATCCTACCTGGATGAACTCGAACGGCGCGGATTTGACTCAGTGACGAGGGCGGTCAAGCCTTCTGGTGGACGGCGGCTGTCGGCGGTTCTCACACAATGGCCGGAAGTCGCCTTCATCAAGCGGTCCCAACCGAAGGCTCAGCTAGATCGCCACTCGGCGAACTGATGTGAGGAGCAAGCCAATCACCGAATGGCGGCCGTGTTGTGAGTCTGGCGCATCGGCGGTGCCTTCTCCCAATATCCACCTCGGTCAGGTCGGTCGGCCAAACAAGAATTCCAAAGAGCCGGACGCTTCAGAGCGTCCAACTCTTTGGAATTCTTGTTTGGCCCTTTCAGTTGCGAAGTTGAGTGGCCCCGATGCGGGACCACTACAAAGCCTTCACTTGCTCTTGCCTCATGAGGGCGTTACCCTGCAACCGTAAAGCGATGAGGATGCATTCGCCACACTCCCTCAGGAGCACGAAGTGATACAGCCCTTGCCTGTCAATGGCCAATCACACAAGGGCGCACACTTGCTCGCGCTGCAATCTGTCGGCTTCAGACACACACGCACCCCAGATACGTTGGATGCACGGCACTGACGCTCAACACAGGGGCGTATACGCCAGGCCATTCAAGAGGGACGCCAGGGCCATGGCATAGACATGAAAGCTCGACACGCGTCAGATGCGACATCAATCCAAGGGCGGTGTTCATATCTCTGTCGAGCCGCTATGTGTGCACCGCTGAGAGACCGACCTGCGCTCAGTCCTTGGGCTGATCCTCGCTCTTGACGCTCTCGCGAAAGCCCCGAATGGCCGAGCCGAGTTCAGAACCAATACGCCCGATCCGGCCAGCGCCGAAGATCAACAACACCAAGACCAGCACGACGACCAACTCGAAGCCACCCAACCCCATCATGATGTCCTTCCTTTCATCGGCTGCGTCTACACGGCTCCATCGCCTGCATACACCCAACCGTTAGCGTCGGCCTGACAACCGATTAGGCCCTGCCAACCTCTGTCAGCTCACGTGAGATCTTGAGACGGTCGGACTACTCGTGGATTCCTGTCATTCGCCAAATGTCCAGCGTTTCGAGCTGGACCTCTCCAGAACGGCCGATCAGGCTTAAATCCATTCCGTCCGGATTCTCCGGATACACCCTGCCCGCCAGACAGGCGTGCCCATTGGCAAAGACCTCGACCACCGACCCATCGAGGAATATCCGCACGTGGATGCGGCCCTCTTCATCGGGCTCTACCGGCATGGCGACTGCGGTGGCTGGAGAATCCTGCGGACGCTCCAGGGTGAATCCTCGTCGATCGCTGTCGTAGATCAGGTGGGCCTCTCCGAGACCGGCACTGCCGGATCCGAGTGAAAACCCGAATATCGCCGGACCGTTCAGGCGAAAGACGGCCTCTACTTCAAACCTGCCGCCGCGGATGGGCTCGGGCCATTGGACGCTTCCCCCACCAAGCGTGAGATCTTGATGATGCCAGTGCATGCCCCGGAGGTGCTGCAGTTCACGGACCGGTTCGAGGCCGACCCGCCCATCGGGGAGCACAGACAACACAATTGGAAGCGACATGACGCCTGACCATCCGGCCTTGTTCGTTTCGGATTGCTCACGTTCTTCCTTGAGCCAACCAAACATGATCACGCGCCCGTCTGCGAGCCTCGTGATCTGTGGGGCGTAGAAGCTGTCACCGTGCACAAGAATCCGACCTGGGCCGTGCGAAAAACGCTCCCCATCGAAGGTGCCCGTGAAGGCCACCGGATACCACAACTCGCCATTCTCAGGCTGGGCTGAGATGATCAACAGGTGGTGCCCATCCAGCGCGATGAAATTGGGGCACTCACAGATTGTGCCCAAGCGAAAGGGCTCGACCTGATGGGCGTCGCCCTGATACAGGATGCCGCAGTAGGTCCAGTCCAACAAGTTCGGCGAGCGATAGCGCAGGACGACACCGCCCTGCCCTTCGAGGCGCGAACCGATCACCAGGTGCCATTCATTGTTTTCACGCCAAACGAACGGGTCTCGGAACTGCCCGTTAGCCAATGCGGCGATTTCGTCGGGTGGACCTCCGATGACGGGATTCGCCGGCGATTTCATCCAGGACAGAAGGTTATCCTGGCTGACCGCCAGGCACACGGCCTGAGGATGCACCGCGGTGTAGATCAACGTCGGCACGCCATCCGCATCGACCGCGCAACCCGACCAACACCCGTCGGCATCGGGTCCACCCGGAGTCGGCGCCAGTCCGATGGGCAGATCGGTCCAATGAATCAGATCGTCACTGACTGCGTGCCCCCAATGAATGGTGCCGTGAAACGGTCCATTCGGGTTGTATTGATAGAAGAGGTGAAGGCGCCCCTGCCATTGGATGAGGCCGTTCGGGTCGTTCATCCAGTTCTTGGGTGGCAGGAAGTGAAATCCTGGGCGGTGGCGATCAACCGTCCCGGCGCCAACATGAGCTTGTGTCGTCATCCGTTACTCCATCCTTACACGTCAAGAGCCGGAACTTTGAGCCTGAGATCTTCAAAGCGCGCGGCGCCATCCGTCACATAGCAGGCCAGGTCGCCCGCCGGCAGGTCATACATTCGTGTGCTCAGAGCAACCTCATCGTTGACGTACACTTCGCAGACCGTGTCATCGAGGAGCAATGCGACGTGATACGTCCGATCGGGTTCGAGCGTGAGGGGTCGTTCGAGGTCTACTTCGCCCGTCGGGATCTTGCCGCCATGCTCATCGGCAAACACATACGATTTGAAGACCAGACGTTGGCGGTCGGGCTCGAACTGAATCTGATAGCCCTGATCGAGCGCTTTCGACGCCCTGACCCACAGTCCGAGTCGGCGCGTGCTGGGACGAAAACGAAACCGCGCAGACACCAGCGCGCGCGAAGGCAACGGTCCGGCCGTCACACAGGCAAAGCCTTGCTCGGCCTGGGTCTCTGCTCCCGTCGTGTCGATGTGCCACGATCCCAGCGCCTCGGTGAGCGACAGGGCCTGAGGAGTCGGATACGCCTTGGCGACGCTGTCCGGCATCCGTACGCAGAGCGAGCCGTCCGAGCGCTGCACCAACTCATGAACGATGAGGTGTCCGCCCCAATCCCAGGTCGCGTGATCGAAGCCCGAATAGGCTGGTGGGTTCCAGTTGTATTCGTTCTCAGTCCGCGTTGGATTCCAGCCAAAGAGATAGCGGCGACGCCCATCGCTGCCGGTCTTGGCCGCGTAAAACGCGCGGCCGTCGAAGGTGTCGACTGCCGGGGCCAGCCAGGGTCCTTCCAGCGTTCGGCTCATGCGGTACTGCGTGACGAAACGATCCGTGTAGGTGGAGTAGATCAGATACCACCAATCACCCATCCGGAACAGGTCTGGACATTCCAGTGCGCCGAGGCTGATGTTGGGCGCGTGCAGGGGGGGCCTGGCCTGCCAGGTTTTCAGATCGTTCGACACGCACAGGCCCACGCAGCCGCTGCGGTTATAGGGGCTTCGGGCGCGCGCGGCCACCAGCATCCACCACTGGCGCTCCTGCTCGTTCCAGAACACCAGCGGATCGCGCCAATCACTCTGTTCGTAATAAGCGGGATCCGGAGTGAAATCCTCTTCGGGGTGTATATCCCAATGAAGAAGGTCGGGGCTCGTGGCGTGGCAAATGATCTGCCGCCCGTCGGGAAAAACGCAATAGAAGAGATGATAGCGATCGCCGACTTTCAGGACCGAGCCGGTCCCGCCGGGGATATGACACGGGCCATCCTCGCGATAGTGGACGAAGTCCTTCGATCCGAGTAAGTACCAGCCCTTTGGGCCTCGCTGTTCAGGCGCCACCCGCCAAATGTGAAGGTAGAAGAGCTTGAACTCATCCTCCGCATAGAACGGGATCACATCGCCCACCGAGGCTCCGTGTGGGCGATAGAAGACATGGCCTGGATTCGAAATCTCTGTCCTCATAGTTTGTTGCCTCTGCGCGCTTCCGTCCATACCGTGTGGGTCAGCACCTCGGCGACCAGGCCCCTACAGCAGACCTACCAGGCATACGCTTCGGGGGCCTCGCCGCCAGGCCCAGGCCAGATCTCGTCGAGTTGCTTGAGCGCATCCTGATCCAGTGTCAGGTCGAGGGCTCGCATCGCCCGGTTGAGTTGCTCCAACGTTCGCGGACCCAGGATCGGGCTGGTCACGGCGACGTTGTGGAGCAGCCAGGCCAGCGCGACATTGCCAGGTTCCTCACCCAACGTCTGACAGAATCGCTCGTACGCTTCGACCTTCGAGCGGTTCTCCTCCAGGTTTTTCTGGATCCAGTCAGATCC
>JBGAGV010000041.1:0-41873 GCA_044226525.1 Chthoniobacteraceae bacterium
GCCGCCGGCGTCGAAGTGCGCCGGACGACCGGATTCACCCGCGATGACGAGCAGCGTCTTGTCGAGCAGACGCTCGCGCTTGAGATCGTCGATGAGGACGGCGACGCTCTTGTCGAGGCCCTGGATGAGCTTGTGCTGCTCCTTCTGCGCGGCGTTGTGCGTGTCCCAGCCGGCGCCGTTGACGAAGTTGATGTTGTAGCCCACTTCGAGGAAGCGCACGCCGCGCTGGATGAGCCGGCGGGAAAGCAGGAGGCGCTGGCCGAATTCATCGCCGAAGTCCGCGCGCAGCGACTCGGGTTCGTCCTTGAGGTTGAAGGCCTTCATGAACTCGCCCCCTTGGAGACGGAACCCCTCGGCGATCGCTTCATCGTAATCGCGCGGCGCGGCGTCCGCGGTGTGGCTGCGGAATTCTTCGCGCACCGTGGAGAGCAGGCTCTGCCGGCGGGCGGCACGATCCTGCGAAATGCCGGGGGGCAGCGACAGACCCGCCGGGCCGCTCGCGGTGTCGGTGAGGTAAACGAAACCTGCTTTCGGGCCGAGGAATCCGGGGCCGCGCGTGGCGCTCGGGTAACCCATCAGCACATAAGCCGGCACGCCTTCCGCCGCGGCCCCGCGCTGGTGCGCGATGACGGAGCCGATCGAGGGATAGACGACGCTGCCGCTGGGCAGACGGCCGGTGTGCATGCGGTTCGTCGCGGCGGCGTGCTCGTCAATGACGTTGTGATTCACCGTGCGCACCGGGATGAGGTGCTCGGCGCGCTTCGCGAGCATCGGCAGGTGCTCGCAGAATTTTGCGTCGGGGATCGCGGTGTCGATGATGTCGTAGTAGCAGCCCGCGACCTTCTTGCCGTCGCCCTTGATCGGCTTGGCGTCGAAGGTGTCGATCTGCGAATACCCGCCGCCGAGCCAGATGAAGATGCAATGCTCGGCCTTGCCCATGGGGGCTTTCGTCGTGAGCGCGTTGGCGCCGGCGAAACGCGGCGCGACGAGAGCGGCGGCCGTGGTGGAGAGGAATTGGCGACGATTCATAACGTGGGTGCGGTGAAGGTTAGGGGACGTAGGTGAATTCCGGCGTGATCATGAGCGCCCAGACGGCGTCTTCCATGCGCTCGCGCCAGTTTTGCTCGAGGCGAGGCGTCGGCGGATCGCCCGCGCGAACGGCGCGTTCGCGTTCATAGACGACGGGCGTCGAGTCGGGGTGCAGGTGATTGCTCCACATCGCGAACTTCGTGATGCGCGGCTTCTTCGGCAGGTCGCCACTCGGCACGGCGCGCACACGATCGGCGAAACCTTCGCTGAGTGCGGCGGTGAAAGCAGTGCGTTCCTTCGCGCTCGGCTCGCGGCTGAGCACGCGCTGGAAGAGCTGCGTGATGAGTGCGTCGAGCGGTTGATCCTTCAACGCGAGCGCGGTGAAGGCGCTGTCGTCGCTGAGGCGGGTGATGCGGGCGCCCAGGGTGCCGTTCGCGATGATGGCGGGCTGGAGCACATTGGCGGAGTCGTCGCGCGTGCTCTTCGGCTCGGGGCGCGAGTCGCGCCAGCCGAAGTTCAGCAGCACGTCGATGAACGGCTGCGCCGACGGTTTGCCGAGCGAGGGGCGGTCACGCTCGTTGCTCAGGCCAGCGAATTCCCACGCGTGCTGCGGGGTGCCGAGGTTGAGGAAATCCTTGATCGTGCGGCGGGCGTCGAGATCGAGGTTCAGTTCCTCGCAGTCGAACTCCTTGCCGGCGACCTGGAAGAGCGAATCGACGATCTGCTCCGCGGTGAGGCGGCGGCGGGCCTGGCCGGCGAAGGTGCGCTCATCCGGCTTGGCGAAACGTGAGGCGGTGTCGGTGATGGCGCGTTGATACGTGGCGGAGTTCATCACGAGCCGCGCGACGTGCTTGAGGTCATAGTCGTGGCTGATCAGTTCGCGACCGAGGAAGGTCATCAGGTCCTTATGCGACGGGCGCGCGTTATCCCAGTCATCGACGGGATCGACGATGCCGAAGCCCATCAGACGCTTCCACAGACGATTCGAGACCACCTGCGCGAACCGTTCGTTGCGCGGGTCGGTGATGATGGCGGCGAGCTGTTCGCGCGAGTCCTCTTCGTTGCGCATCACGCCCGGCAGCGGTTCGTCCTTGAGGTCGCCAAAGGGGAAGTGCGGATCGATCTTCTGACCTGGCTTGAGCGAGACGACGACGTGGCTGTTCGGGTTCAGCCCCTGCGTGAGGCTCGAACCGGGAACGGTCAGCGGCGAGCGCTGGAGCATCGCGGAGACGGCGAAGAGGTCTTCCTGGTTGAACGGGTGATTCGGCGCGTCGTGGCAGCGCGCGCACTTCATCTCCATGCCGAGGAAGGCCGACGAAACGATCTGCGCTTTGTTCGCCATCGGCAGGTCGTTCTGCGTGGCAATGGCAAAGCCGGCGCTGCCGCCGTTGCGCGGGCTGCCTTCCATCAGCACGAGCGCGGTCACGAAGCGGTCCATCGCCCAGTTGTCGCGCAGCGCGTCCTTGAGGAAGAAGCGGAACGGGCCGGTGTTGTTGAGCGTCGCTTTGAGGATGGCCGGATTTTCCGCGAGCACATCCTGCCAATACGGAATCCACTGGTCGGCCCAGCGCACGTCGCTGAGCAGGCGGTCGATTGCCTTGGCGCGTTTGTCCTTCGATTGGTCGGCGACGAAGGCGGTGAGTTCTTCCGGCGTCGGCAGCAGGCCGATCGTGTCGAGCGTCGCGCGGCGGAGGAAGCTCGCGTCGTCGGTGAGCGGCGCGGCGGTGGCTTTGAGCGCGGTGAGCTTGTCGTCGATGAACGCGTCCACGCTCGCGAACGCCAGCTTCGGTTTCTTCGCGATTTCCGCGCGGGCGATCTCGTGGCGCTTGTTCCAGTAAGCGCTTTCCTCCGGGTGCTGGCGGCGCGCGACGGCGAGCTGGGTGACGTGCTCGCGCTGCTGGTTCGCGTAGTGATGCCAGCCTTCGTCGGTGAATTCGATCACGTTGTCATCGCAGGTGAGCAGGCGGAAAGGTGCGCCATTTTTCGACACGCTCACGCTCGGCTGGCCGAGTTCCGGGCGCAGGTTTTTCCCGCCGACGAAGGTCTCGAAGACGATCGCATGCGCCTTGCCGTCGCCCTGCACCGTGACCATCGCTTCGCTGTGGCCGGGCATGAGCAGCGCGGTTTCCTTCACGAGCTGAATCTCCGCCTGATCCACCACCGCTTCGGCGTCGGAAGCGCGATCGGGGCTGAGCTTCTTCGGGAAGAGGTCGGACGTGGCGACGATCTTGCCGTCGATGGAAAGGCGTCCGCCGCGCATGGCGCGCACCAGGAAACGATGCTCGCCCGGCGGCAGCGTCACCGCGCCGGAGAGGCGCAGGAGATAGGGAATCGAGCGGTCGCGCCGCACCCCGCGCGGCGAGTATTTCTGGATCACGTCGGCGAGCCCGAACGCCGGTTCGGTCCACGCTTCGGTCTTCGTCGTGGGCACATTGTTCCACGCGGCAGCAACGCCGGCGGCATTCTTCGAGGCTTCGGAATCGTTGTTCGTCCAATCGCCCACGATCGAGTCCACATCGCTCACGCCGTGCTCATAGACTTCCACATTCACGAGGCCCTTCGGCAGGTCTTCCAGCTTCACGACCGGTGCAGGCGCTTCGGGCGCGGCTTTCGGCGCCTTGCCGCCGCGGGACTTGATCGTCTCTGCAGAAAGCGCCGCGCGATAGATCGCCACTTCGTCGAGCTTGCCGCGCAGCACCGGTCCGCCCTTCATCGAATTGCCCAGCCACACTTCGCCGTCGTCGGCCACCGGACCGAGATCGGTCGGGCCGCCCATGTCCCACGTGCCCTTGATCTCCGCGCCATCGAGGTAACCGCGGATGCTCTCCGGTTCGCCGAACTGGTAGGTGACCACGACGTGATGCCAGCCTTCGCCGGGGATGAATCCCGTGCTCGTCGTCCAGCGATGCCAGAATTCCGACGCGCCGTTGGTCGCATTGCGCTCGTCGTGGAAGAGGAAATTCACGCGCGCCGTGCCGTCCTCACCGACGAGCCGCAGCGCCCAGTTTTGATTGTGCGCCGGCTGCCCCGCCGCGCCCGTGCGGCCTTTGCCGACGATGTATTGATTACCACCATCGCCGATCCCATCGCACTGCACCCACGCCTCGAGCGTGATGCCGTCGCCCTTTTTGAAGGTGAACTTCTTTTCCGCGTCCTTGAGCTGAAGGCTCGCCCCGGCCTTGGAGAAAGCGATGCCGTGATTGTCCGCGCCGAACTGCGCATACTGCGGCGGACGCGGTCCATCGACGATTTTGGCGCCGTTCACGAGCAGCGACTCGGTCTTGCCGGGATTCGAGTTCCAATGCGCGAGCGGCTGATCTTTGGCGATGAGATCGTCGTAACCCGCCGCAAAGGCAGGAGCGGAAACAGCAAGGAGGAGGCTGGTGAGGAGTTTCACGGGGTGGAGTATGCGGGAGGTTAACCCGCAAGGCACGCCGACAGGTGGGGGATTTTTCGCTAACACTTTCGGGTGAGTGCCTTGGGCGGTGCGCGTGCGACTCTCCGCGAAGTTGGTCCTTCGCAAACGCCGCTTCTTTGTTCAATCTCCACAGCCGCGATGAATCCAAGCCCTTCCCCCACGGCTCGCCGCTTTGCCCGGCTGCGCTTGGTGATTGCCTGGCTGTTCATCGCGGGATTCGTCATGCTGGCGTGGCGCGGGCTCACCCTCCTGGCGAACATGATGGTCCTCGCCTACGCCCTCCTTCACCCCCAGACGCATGAAGAACGGACCGCCGCCCTCCGGCGATCGGGGGGCTTTATTCCTCTGGTGTTGCTGGTGATCGGTCTCCTCCTGCTGATGTTCAGTCCCGCCGAGGATCCCGTGATGGGTCGGAAGGGCTGGTTTGGCCCGGTCTTCTTCGGTTTGGTTCTGCTGTGGATGTTCATCCTCGATGTGCGGCTTTATTGCCGCCTGCCCCCGAGCGATGCTCTGTCGGAGCCGAATCGCGACGCCTGAACGACACTGCGCACCGCGTCCTACGGGCTCGGCAAGGGCCGTCTGTTGCTTGGAAAAGCCTGCGTGCCTTCATCACGTTGCTTCTGGCTGGGATGCGACGCCTTTCCATATGCCTGCATCGTCTTTTTCCCTCGTAGTGCCGAGCACGGCCAAAAAGCCGCCATGCGATGGCTCATCGAATTCGTCGGCATCGCGTTTAGGAACAACCGGCCAATTCGTCCATCTACATACGATGGAGACGTATCCATCCAATCCTTCGTTAGCGATGACAGCGATATTCGTATTCCTATGGACTCGGCTCCGGGATCGAGTGCTTTGGTGTTAGCAAAAGTATGGAAAGGCTGCAGCCAAAGTAGCGTTCACGCCACCTATAGGACCGACCAGGATAGAACCGACCATGCCCGAGCAGACCCGATCGAGATCGCCGAGGCATTTGCACTCGTCACGAATCACATTCAGGACAAGCTATACACTCCAAGAGGCAAATCCTTGAGCAAGGTTGCTTTTGGAATGCGTTAAACGAGGACCGACTGGGGCCGGAGTTGAACGCCATCCGGCGGCGGTTGAACTAAAGGCCGCTACGCCGGTGGGGTGATCCAGCGGATGGGGGGAACTCGAGATTGCCTCGGACGGCTTTGAAGAGGGGGCGGGGTTACGGCAAGGGGATGCGGAGGACGCCCGTTCGACCGTCGCTAAGTTTGGCTTTGGCGCTGACGAAGCCGCTGGCGTCGGTGCTGCGGCCTTGGCCGACGTTTTTGGCGGGGGCTTGCAGCGTGCTGAAAGTGCGCAGGCTGAGGATATCGGCGCCGATACGCACCAGTCCGCCTTTGAGCATGACCACGGTGGTGCCGCGGGCGGCGGAGGAACACCACAGGCCGGTGTTGTTGCTGCCATTGATGCCGGGGCCGCCGACGGTGGCGGTGAAGACGACGCGGCCGGGGTTGGTGTCGGTCACGACCATGGAAATGAACTTGCGATAGACCACGCCGACGCCCATGCCGGACGCTGGTTCGCCGAGCCGGGCGACGACGGATTTCTGTCCGCCCTCGATGCGGACGATGGCCTGGCGGTTGGCGCCGGTGACGTGCTGACCGGTGAGCGCGGCGATGAAGCCGATCATGCCGCTCTGGCCCAGGCATGGCTGGCCAAGCAGACCGAGGCGGACCGCGTCATTGCCGGGCAGCGCGTCGCCGCGGGCGACGATGCGAGTCATCGTGCCGCCCTGGTTGGTGAAGATGCCCTGCCGGGCCGGGGCAGGAATGCCTCGGGCGGCGGCTTTGAGTGCGGCGAGGAAGGCGACCATGCCGCCGTTATTAGTCGCGGGCGGGTTGAAGCTCTCGAAGCGAGCTTCGGCGATGATGTGGCCAGCTTCGTCGCGCACGTTGGCGTCGGAATCGGCCTGCACGGTTTCGGCGCCGTCGGCAGCCACGGTCACCACACCGGTCTTGCCGTCGTCGAAGCTGGCCATGGCTCCCACGGCGCCGTCCGGGGCCACGCTGCGGCGCTGGTCGGTAGCGTTCGTGACCGGTGTCATGAGGGTGAGCTTTTTCGGAATCCGCCCGGCGACCGCTTTGCCGGTGCGGAGGATGAGGTCGCTCTCGCCGCCGGTGGTCTTTTCACGCCAGACGCCGAAGTCGTTGGTTTTGTTGACGGTGGCGTCGTGATGGAGCGAGCCGGTAAAGATGAGCCCGCCGTGCGTGCGCGGCAGTCCGAAGGCGCCGAATTTCGCGAACTGCCCGCCGCCCGGTGCCGCGCCGGTCTGGGCCGCGAGGCGCTTGATGCCGCCCGCCCGAGTCGTCTGCGAATACAGCGCGGTGAGTTTGCCGCCGGGCCGGATGGTGAAAGCGCGCACGGCTTCCGCGAGGTTGAGCCGCAGGAAGGCGGGGATCGCGGAGACGGGTTGCTGAGCGGTGCCGGCAAAGCCGAGGCCTTCCCCGGCGAAGAGAGGATCGCCGAGGTCGAGGAAGGTGGCGCCGGTGACGTCCTGGCCGCTGGTCTGCGCGAGCGAAGCGCCGCTGTCGTCGCCGTAGATGGCCACGTGCTTTTTGCCGTCGAGCGTGCGCACGGAGGAAGTGCCACCGACATTCCCGGCATCGACCGCGGGCGTGCCGAAGTCGAGAAACGCTGCGCCGTCGCCGCGAACCGACATGGTATCGAGCACGGGGGAGTCGAGCACGTTGCCGCCGATATACCGCGCCACGCCGACGCCGAACTCGGTCCCGCCGAGATTCGTCGCGGTATAGCCAGCGGCGAGAATCTTCCCGTCGCCTTGGAGCGCGAGCCCTTGGATCGCCTCCGCAGCGTTGCCGATGCGGGTGGTGACGGTGCCCGTGCCGTGGAAGGTGTCGTCGAGGGTGCCGTCGGCGTTGTAGCGAGCGAGGGCGAAGTCGTCGTTGCCGCCCGCATTCGACACGCCCCCGGCGACGATGCGCCCGTCGGGTTGCACGGCGATGTGGTAAGCGATGTCGCCGTTGCTGCCGAAGTCGGTGAGGGTGCTACCGGTGCCGTTGAAGGTGGCATCGGGGGTGCCGTTCGAGTTGAAGCGCGCGAGGGCGAAGTCGAAGTTGCTGCCGCCGGAGTTGTCACGGGAAAACCCGCCCACAACGATCTTGCCGTCGAGTTGCAAGGCGATGCTGTAAGCAGCGTCGGTGGAGTTGGCACGGAGCGCCGCGGTCGCGATGCCATCGCCGGAAAAGCTGGTATCGAGGGCGCCTGCACTGGTGAAACGCTCGACCAGGAGCGAACTGCTGGCGTAGCCGGAGACGACGATCTTGCCATCGCCCTGGAGAACCACGCCATAGCCAGCGTCACTGGTGGCGGAGCCACCTTGGAGAAGGCCGGAGTTGGTGACCACCTTGCCGCCGCTGCCGAAGGTGCTGTCCAGCACGCCATTCGCGGTAAAGCGCAAGACCGCGAGTTTGTAATGGCCAGCGTCGACGCCTTCTCCCACGACCACGATTTTTCCGTCGCTTTGCAAGGCCACGGACCTGCCGGCTTGTTGAAGGCCGGAAACCGGGAGCGAAGTGTGGGTGATGCCTCCGGTGCCGAACTCCAGGTCGGGCTGGCCGGTGTTGGTAAAGCGCACGACGACGACCTCGCTGATGGTGTAGGGATACGGATTCAGTTGACCAACCACGACGACTTTGCCGTCACTCTGCAGCGCCATCCCGTAGGCATGATAATCGTCCGTGCCGCCGATGAAACCGGCTCCCTTGGTGCCGAACGTCTTATCCAGCAGGCCATTCGCCGTGTAGCGGAGCACAGCGATCACGGCGCGGCTGTTTGTGTTGCTGATGCCGGTCGCTGCGATCACCATTTTCCCGTCGCCCTGCCAGGCCATGCCCGCGGTATCGGCCAGCCTGAAAGCGCCGCTGAGAGCCGCAGTGGTCGTCGTGACCTTTCCGGTCGTGCCGAAGGTCGGGTCGAGATCGCCCGGAGCGGCGAGCACCGTGGTGGCGAGAAGGGCGAAGAAGAGGCCGGGCAGATTGAGAGAAGAAGTCATGGGCTTGCAGCGAGTGGATCAGGCTCAGGCGCAACCGAAGTCGCGTCCGCTGCCAGGCACCTGCCCATTTATCCGGCGCTCGGGACGGCGCAGATGCAGGGCGAAATGATGCCGGGCTTTTACGAAGGTCGAAACAGGGGGGCAAGCCCGCGTTGCCAACCGGTTTCGGCGGTCGCGCCCTCGGGTTCGCCCCCGCACATCCCCTGCGACGTATCCACTCACCGCTCAATCGAAAAACTCCGGAATATGAGGAATGGGACGAACGGGGCATTTGTTCGATTGGGAGCCTGGGACGAACATGCCGAGTCGTGAAACCGGGCCTCCCGAACCGCTTCATCGCCCGAACCGCAATTACCTCCATGCCAGCACGCCGAAGACACTCGAAGTGTTTGCAACCGATGTCCGCGCCGATCCGACGGTCCCTTTACAGAGGCAATCCGGGTTAATCCGACTTGATCCGACCTCTGCTTGCACGCCTCACAGACCTTCGGCCGATCAAGCCAATTCAAGGTGCTTCACCTTGCACGGGAGCGGCGTCATTCGCCGTTCGGAGTCCCGGCTTTAGCCGGTTCGTTTGGAGTTCCGCCTTCAGGCGGCCGTGCTCCAGCCGGAAGTCTGAACGAACCGCCTGAAGGCGGGACTCCAAACCAAGTGGCACACGACGATCTATCACTCCGCGCTCCATCCAACCCTGCCGCTACAGAGAGAATCCGACTTAATCCGGGTTGCTCCGACCTCGGTCGAACCCGCTTCCACGGCAGAGGCGCGCGAATGTTGGAGCGCCCCGTATCTTTGCCATCCGTCGAATTCCGAGTCAGATATTGCTACGCATGACGCCTGCACGAGTGATGATCGAGGTTGAAATGACCTTCAGAACTCCATCTGATGGCGGACGATTGATCCCACCCGTTCATCTTTCCGGGCGCACCTATCGCCCACATTGTCATTGGGCCGCTCGATCAAAAACGGGCTTTCCCCGCGGAACGCGACCGACTCACCGAGGATTATCTCGGCGTGATCTTCTTCTCCGGCCCGGAACACGCGCAAGCCGGGCAGATGTTCACCGCTCAGGCGGCGCTCCTGTATTGGCCTGAGGTGGACTACTCGGCGGCCGTCCCGGGCGCTACATTTAACCTGCGAGAGGGAGGTCAGATTGTCGCGCATGGACGCATCACCAAACGGTGGACGGAGCCCGGCTAGCGACCTCGCAGTGGGGACTCGGCTACGCCCGCGGGGCGATCCAGCGGACGGGGAGCTCGCGGTTGCCTTGGACGGCTTTGAAGAGGAGTTTGCCGTCGGGGCCGGCGCCGAGGAGGCACTGGATGGTGTGGGCGCCACCGGTGACGGGTGGGGTCTTGACGGCGAAGGTGCCGAGTTTGATGGGGTCGAGGGCGCTGCCGCTCTGGCCTTGCTGGAGGTTGATGCGGGTTTCCCCGTTGCCGTCGAGCCGGACGCGCCAGGGGAAGCGGTTTTCGGCGGGGAGGGTCTGGCCGGCGCGCATGAGGACGGCGCCATCTTCACCGTCGAGGCTGAGGATGACGGGGCGGGAGAGGCCGCCGAGGGTGTTGCGGTCGAGGGGGAGGTCGCTCTGGGCGAGGCGCTGGTTCCAGAGGTCGATGGTGGTGCCGACGGTGTGCTGGAAGTCTTCGGGGGTGCCTTCGGCGCTGGCGGCGGTGATGAGGGCGTTGCAGGCTTCCTGGACGTGGCCGAGGGCCTTGAGGGCGTGGGCGAAATTCCAGTCGAGCCGCTTGGTATAGTTGCCGGTGTGGAGGGCGGGCTCGATGTCGCGGCGCAGGCGGGCTTCGTCCTTGGTGGCGCTGATCATGGCGCAGTATTGGAGAAGGACTTCTTCGCGCTCGGGTTCGAGGGCGAAGGCTTGGGCGGCGTAGTCGAGGGCAGTGGGGTAATCGCCGCGGCCGTTGGCGCAGTCGCTGGCCAGAAGGAGGGCGACGGAGGCTTTGTTCTTCGCGCCGTGTTCGGCGAGGCGGCGCTCGCCTTCGGGGTTCGGGCCTTTGTCGATCTCGTAAAGTTTGGCGAGGGCAGGGGGCGCGTTGGGGTCGAGTTCGAGGGTGCGCTGGAGGGCAGTGCGTTCGCCTTCGGTGTCGCCGGCCGCGGAGCGGATCTGGGCGAGATTGACCCAGGCGCGCGGGTCGTCGGGGAAGAGATTGGTCAGTTCCTCGGCGATGGCCTTGGCCTGGTCGTGGGCCTCGGTGGCGCTGTAGCCGCCGGAGAGCGCGGCGAGGGTGCGCGGGTCTTTGGGATTGAGCTGGCGGGCGCGTTCGAGGGCGCGGACGCCGTATTCCGGGGCGAACTTGTGGTGAATCTGGAACTCGCCGAATTCGACCAGGCCCTGCGGGTTGTTTTGCAGCTCCTGAAGCTGTTTTTCGCAGACCTGCTTGTATTGGCCAATGCTCAGGTAGGTGACGCTGTTCGGGTCGTTCGGGTCGCGCAGGGCTTTGACGGCGGCTTTGAGGCTGGCGAGGGCTTCAAAAGGGGTGCGGTCGCGCGGGTTGAGTTTGGCGGCTTGATTGAGGGCGGCGATGGCTTTGTCGCGGTTGTTTTCCTGCGCTTGGAGCATGCCGAGTTGGAGCCAGATGGCGGGGACCGTCGGGGTTTTGGTGGCGGCGGTCTCGAAGTGCTGGATGGCGTCGGCGTAGCGGCCTTCCTGCTGGGCGACGATGCCGCGGTGGAAGGCGACGAAGGAAGTGCCGGGCAGGGTGGTCTCGATTTCGTCGAGAAGCGTCGTGGCCTCGGGGCATTCGCTGTCTTCCAGAAGCTCGGCCACGCCGTCAAAGTGCTCGGAAGCAGTGAGATAGCCCTTCCACGGCTCGCCAGCTTCTTCTCCCATCGCTTCGATGGCGCGGATGAGCTGTTCGTGGTCGAAGGGTTCCTCGTTGGCTTTTTCCGGAGCCACGTCGGTCGGCCACGGAATGCGGCTCGGCAGCCCGAAGAAAGGGAGTTCCCATGAAGTGCTATCAACCCAGAGATAAGAGGAGGACATGAAAAGGGGGCGGAGCTTCGGCGTTGTGCGAAAGGTGTCAACCGGAGGCGGGTGAATAACGCGCGACGGGCGTTTCCCCAGCAGCGTTATGACACTTCTTGCGTGTTAAGGTGTCTCCGGAAATGCGACTGGCTCAGGTGAACCACTTGTTAAATCATCTTCTCAGTCTAACTGTGGAACGGCTTCTGCGGCGTTAACCGGTCGCTGCCGCGCCCCCGATTGCATTCATGCCTTTGACCAAAGAGACTCAAGCCAACGCCAACGCCCGCTGGAAGGGCTTGGTGCTGGCGCTCTCGTTCATCGCGATGATGGCGACGGCGCTGATGATCCAGGCGCGGTCGAGCCGGGAGTTGCGGGCTTCGCATGAGAAGGAGCAAAAGGCGTCGCAGGTGCTCGCGCTGTCGCCGCTGCTGGCGCAGGATCTCGCGGCGATTTACGCGCCGGCGGTGTATCCACCCGGAACGGGGGCGTTTCGGGAAGACCGGTTTGAGGAGGCGCGAAAGAAATTTAGTGCACACATGGCGCAGTTCGAAGCGGCCCTCACCGATCCCATCTGCCGGGAGCGCTTCGGGTCTTTCAAAACGGCGTTGAAACACCTGTCGCAGGAGATCGAACGTGATCTGGCGGAGATCAAGAACACGCCCGGAGCCGCGAACGGCCAGCCGCCGGAACGGCTGCGGGCGATCGGGAGGTTGGAAGCCTTTGAGCAACGCTATACGGAGGCGCTTGCGGCTTACGAACATCTGATGCGGGCGGTGACGGGGGCGGCAGACATCGCGGTGAAGGAGCGCTATGCGGCGGAGGGTCATGCGGATGCGGTGGAGCTACTCGTGCTGCTTTCCTTTCTCGCGGTGATCGCCACGGCGACGCTGATGCTGTGGCGACTGGTCCAGCGAGTGCGATCGACGAGCACGGCGCGCGACGCTCTCTTCAACGAACTCCGTGCCAGCGAAGGAAAATATCGCTCCATCTTCGACAACGCGATCGAAGGCATTTTCCAGACGACGCCGGATGGCCGGTTTATCGTGGCGAACAAAGCACTCGCCAAAATGTATGGCTTCAAGTCGCCCGAGCATCTGCTGGCGGGCTTGGGCGATATCGGCACGCAGCTTTACGTCGATCCTTCGCAGCGGGACGCGCTGCTCGAAGCCCTGCGCGAGGAGGATGTCGTTTCGAACTTCGAGTTTGAGGTCACGAGGACCGACGGGCGCGTCATCTGGCTCCGCGAAAACGTGCGGGCGGTGCGAGACGAGAAGGGGGAGATTCAATACCTCGAAGGCACGGTCGAAGACATTTCCGATCGCTGGTGGAGCGAGCAGCGGCGGCGGCTGCAATTTGCCACGGCCCGCGCGCTGAGTGAATCGGCCACGCTGGCGGAAGCGCGCCCGCGAATTCTTCAGAGCGTGTGCGAAATCGCCAACTGGGACCTCGGCGCGGTGTGGGATGTGGATGAGGCGGCCGGTGTGCTCCGTTGCGAGGAAATCTGGCACACGCCGGATGTGGCGGTCGCGGAGTTTGAGAAGGCGAATTCCAACACGACGTATCCGCTCGGGCATGGCCTTGCCGGAGAGGTATGGAAGACCGGCGAGCCGCGCTGGATCGCGAATCTCGCCGAGGAATCCGAATTCCCCAACGCGGCGATCGCCGTAAAGGCTGGCATGGGTTCGGCCTACGGTGTGCCGATCAAGGTGCGTGGCATCGTGCGGCACGTGCTGGAGTTTTTCAGTCCGAAGATTTCGCTGCCCGATCCGGAGTTGCTGCAAACGCTGAGCGTGATCAGCGATCAGCTCGGGCACCTCATCGAGCGGAAGGTGGCCGAGGATGCGCTGCGGCAAAGCGAGACGCGCAAGGCGGCGATTCTGCAATCGGCGCTCGATTGCATCGTGAGCTTCGATGTAGATGGGATCATCACGGAGTTCAATCCCGCGGCCGAACGCACCTTCCTCCAGGTGCAGGAGGAGGTCATCGGTGAACGGGTGGATGAGATTCTTTTCCCGACGGCGCAGCGCGAAGTCGGTCGCGCCGCGCTTGGGATCGGGCTCGGGACCGCGCTGGTGGGTGGCCGGCGATTCGAGCTTACTTTTGCGCGAGCCGATGGGACGGAGTTTCCGGCCGAGGTGGCGCTGAGCCGGGTGGTGACGAGCGGGCGAACGATGCTCACCATCTATCTGCGCGACATCACCGGTCGCAAGGAAGCGGAGCGCGTGACGTCCGAGCTGGCGGCAGTGGTCGCCAGTTCGAATGACGCCGTCATTGTCTGCACGCTTGAGGGCGTCGTGCGCAGTTGGAATGCAGGCGCGGAGCGCATCTTCGGTTATGCGGTCGAAGAGGTGAAAGGACGCCCGTTGCACATGTTCTTCCCGCCGGAGCGGCTGGATGAATTTCCGCAAACGCTCACCTCGGTGCAGCGCGGCGAAAGCCTCGCGAATTACGAGACGGTGCGCCTGCGCAAGGATGGACGGAAGATCAACGTGTCGGTCACCGATTCGCCCATCCGCGGCGAGGGCGGCGTGATCACCGGCGTATCGTCGGTCGTGCGCGACATCACGGAACGCAAACGGCTGGAGGAAGAGCTGCTGCAAGCGCAAAAGATGGACGCGGTAGGCCGGCTCGCCGGAGGCATTGCGCACGATTTCAACAACGTGCTCACCGCCATCGTCGGTTATGCGGATCTGCTCATCGGTCAGATCGAGGAGCGGCACTGGATGTGGAAGCACTTGAACGAAATCCGCAAAGCCGCCGATTTCGCCGCGTCGCTCACGCAGCAACTGCTCGCGTTCTCGCGTCGGCAGCCGCTGTATCCACGGGTCTTCTGCGTGAACGATTCCGTGCGCCACATGGAGAAAATGCTCCGCCGCGTCATCGGCGAGCAGATCAAAATCCGCACCGACCTGCGCGCCGACGTGGGCCGCGTGAAAGCGGACGTGACGCAATTCGAGCAGGTGCTCTTAAATCTCTGCGTCAACGCGCGCGACGCGATGCCCGTCGGGGGACAGCTTGTTATCTCGTCCGCGGACGTGACCTATTTCCTTGATGACTTTTACTCCGTCGGCGAGATGCCCGCGGGCGAATACGTCAAGCTCACCGTGACGGACACGGGCGTCGGAATTCCGACCGACGTCATCAAGCACATCTTCGAACCGTTCTTCACCACGAAGGAAAAGGGTGAGGGGACCGGTCTCGGTCTCGCGACCTGTTATGGTATCGTGAAGCAAAGCGGTGGCTACATCACTGTGGATAGCGCCGTCGGAGTGGGAACCACCTTTTCCGTCTATCTGCCACGCGTGGAGGAAAGCGGCGATCCAGTATTGCCGCGGCGTGAAGTCGGCACTCTTTGCGGTGGCACGGAAACGATCCTCTACGTCGAGGATGAAATCACGGTGCGCAGCCTCACCGCGCACATCTTGCGCCGGCTAGGCTACACGGTGCTCGAAGCCAGCGACGGGCAGCAGACGCGCGATCTCATGGAAACGCAGGGCACCCGCAGGATCGATCTGCTTTTTGCCGATGTGGTGCTACCCGACCTCGGCGGCAAGGAACTGGCCGAGTGGGTGCAGCGCCGCTCCAGCGATACGCGGGTGCTGTTCTGCTCCGGTTATATCGACGAGGGAGTGCTCAAACGGCATGGGATCGGGCACGATTCGCCGTTCTTGCAGAAGCCATTCGCGCCGCTCGACCTCGCGCGAAAAGTCAGGGAAGTCATCGACGGCCCGTCTGGCGGTGACTCCGATAGTGCAAATCGGCGGACTTCTGCTACCTGAGAATCCGCTGTTCCCTGTATCCATCATCATGTCTCACCGTCTCCCATGAATTCCCAGCCGGTCAGCGTTCTCATGATCGAGGACAACACGGAGCACGTCGAGTTGATGACGCAGATGCTGGCGCATGCGGATGCGCTGGCGAATTTCGTCGTCCACTCCTGCGGCATGGTCAGCGAGGGGCTGGAATGGCTGCGGCGAGGTGACGTCGATCTCATTTTGCTCGATCTCGGTTTGCCGGATTGCAACGGCATCGAGACCTTCATCCGTGTCATCGAGGCCGCGCCGGATGTTGCCATCATCGTGATGAGTGGCATCAACGACGTCGCCATCGCCATTGAGACGGTGCAGCTCGGCGCGCAGGATTACCTCGTCAAAGGGCACGTCAACAATCACCTTCTTATCCGCTCGATCCAGTATGCGCTGGAACGGAAACGCGTGCAGCTTCAGCTCAAGAGGGCGATGGAGGATCTGGAACTGCGCGTGCAGGAACGCACCGCGGCCTTGCAGACGACGAATGCGCGGCTGCAAAAGGAAATTGCCGAGCGCAAACGTGCTGAGGAGGAGGCGTTGGGGAAAAGCCAGCAACTTTCCGTCGCGCTCGATCAGCTTCGTTCTTCGCAGGATCAGGTCATCCGCCGCGAGCGCATGCACGCGCTCGGACGCATGGCCAACGGCATCGCGCACGATTTTAATAACACACTCGCGCCGATTGTCGGCTTCAGCGAGTTGATGCTGCTCAAGCCTGAACTGGTGGCCGACCCCGTCCGCCTGCGGGCTTACTTGGAGATGATCTATCACGCCGCCCAGGATGCGGCGAAAGTGGTAAGTCGGTTGCGCGAATTCTACCGGCATCGCGATTCCGCGGAATCACTCACGCCGATCATTCTCAACGAAATGGTGCAGCAGGTCGTGTCGTTTACCCAGCCGCGATGGAAGGACGAAGCGCTCGCCTCGGGCGTAACGATCGACATGCGCCTCGAACTCGGGAACGTGCCGACCATCGTGGGCAACGAGAACGATCTGCGCGAAGCGTTGGTCAATCTCATCTTTAACGCCGCCGATGCGATTGAGAAGCGCGGGCGCATTACTATTCGCACGGAGGTCCGCGACCGCTGGGCTGCTATCACGATCACCGACGATGGCATGGGTATGACCGAGGAAGTGCGCGCGCGCTGTTTGGAGCCGTTCTTTACGACGAAGGGAGAGCAGGGGAGCGGTCTCGGTCTCGGCAGCGTTTACGGCATCATGCAGCGGCACGAGGGAGAGCTGGACATCAAGACCGAGCCCGGTCGCGGCACGTCGGTGACGCTCTCGATTCCGCTCGAACGCGGAGCCAATGTTCCCGGTGCTCCGAAAGCGCCGGCGCACCCGACTCGTCCGTTGCGCCTGCTCGTCGTCGAGGATGAACCGCTCGTGCGTGAGGTGCTGACGGTTTATCTAGGCGAGGACAAGCATGAGGTGACGCTTGCCACGAACGGTCGCGAGGCGCTGGATCTCTACCGCAGCGACGGTTCATACGACCTTGTCCTCTCCGACCGCGCCATGCCGGAAATGAATGGCGACGAACTCGCCGCCGAGATTAAGAAGATCAATCCGAAGCAGCCGTTGGTGCTCCTCACGGGTTATGGCGACCTGATGAACGGCGCGGGTGAAAAACCGGCGGGCGTCGATCTTATTGTCGGCAAGCCGTTCACGATGAATTCGCTCCGTGAAGCCATCGCGCGAGTGTGCACGCCGTAGGCCAGCACGTCGTTCTGCCGACGATGCCCGATCCCTCTCTCCCAGTTTTTCGCGTGCTGCTCATCGAAGGGCGCCCGGGCAGTTCCGCTCCGCTGCGGGCGATGATCGAGGGAGGTCTTCGTTCACGCCTCGTGGTGAACGATACCGCCAGCACTCTCGACCAGTCCGTCGAACTGGCCCGCCGCACGGCGCCAGACGTGGCACTCATCGATGTGGCGCGAAGCGGGCCGGGGATGGAAATTTTCGCATGGCTCCGTCAAACCGTGCCACAGCTCCCACTCGTTTTGCTCGGCGATTTCGAGGATCCGGATTTCGCGGTCGAGTTGCTGCACCGCGGCGCCGCGGACTATCTCGACCGCATGCACCTGAGCGCATCCCCGCTCCAGCGTGCTCTGCGTATCGCCATTGAGCGTGGTTATTCCGAAGCTGCGCTCGCGCAGGATCGCGACCAGCTTATGATGCTGCTCGACCATTTGCCGGATCGCATCTTCTTCAAGGATCGCGAAAGCCGCTTCATCCGCATTAATTTTGCTCTCACGCATCTGCTTGGTTTGAAATCGCCGCAGGAAGCCTACGGGAAAACCGACGCCGACTTTTACGACGGCGAGCATGCCGCCGAGGCGCGGGCTGACGAACTGCACGTCATGGAGACCGGTGAACCACTCATCGGCAAGGTGGAACATGAGGTGCTCGGCAACCGCCGGAATTCATGGTCGCTCACGACGAAGCTGCCGATGCGAAATCGCCATGGCGAAATCATCGGCACTTGTGGAATTTCGCGCGAAATTACGGCGATCAAGGAGATGGAACTCGCCCTGGCCGCCGAGCGAAATCTCCTCCGCAGCGTCATCGACAATCTGCCCGACTCCATCTTCCTCAAGGATCGAAAAGGCCGCTACATGCTCGACAATGCCGCTCATTGGAAAAGCCTTGGGGCCAGTGGCCCGCAGGAAGTGCGTGGGCGAACCGTTTTCGATTACTTTCCGTCCGAGCTGGCAGAGCAATTTCACGCCAACGATATGGAAATTTTTCATACCGGAAAATCGCTGCTCAACCACGAAGAACGGACGCATAACACGCGGGGGAAAAAGCGCTGGGTGCTGACCACCAAAGTGCCGTGGGTGGACGACCAGGGCACTACGTTGGGCGTGCTTTGTATCTCGCGAGATATCACCAAAGAGAAAGAAGCGGCTGCCGGTCTTCTCGCCGCCAATACAGAACTCGAACAGCGCCGCGAAGAACTGACGCGCGCACTCGCCGAAGTGCAGGAGACTCATCTCCAACTTCGCGAGATGCAGTTGCAGATCATCGAGGCGGAAAAAATGAAGACGGTCGGACGGCTGGCGGCGGGTGTTGCGCACGAGGTCAAAAATCCTCTCGCCGTCATTCGTATGGGCGTGGAATTTCTGCTTGCGGGCAAACCGGACGAAACCACGAGTGGTGTCCTGAGTGAGATGATGGATGCGGTGGGCCGGGCCGATAGCGTCATTTTGGGCCTGCTCGACTTCTCCGCGCCGAATCAACTCACGCTGACCCCCACCGACTTGAATCAGCTCATCCAGAATGCCGTCGTCCTGGTTCGAGGTGAGACGACGGCTGGCGCCATCGAGGTGATTTGTGAACTGGAGCGGGGACTGCCCACCGTCCCGCTTGACGCTCCTAAGATCAATCAAGTGCTGGTAAACCTTTTTACCAACGCCCTTCACGCCATGCCGCAGGGAGGCGTGCTGACGGTGCGCACTTATACCCGGCTGCTTACCGGCGTCGGGGCAAATGTGGCGGGACCGAAGAATGAGAGTTTCCGCGTCGGCCAGACGCTTGTTGTGGTGGAAGTCGAAGACACTGGCCACGGCATTCCGGACGATAAGCTGGCCAAAATTTTCGAGCCGTTCTTCACCACGAAGCCGACCGGCAAAGGCAGCGGCTTGGGTCTGTCCGTAGTGAAAACAATCATGGACCTGCACGGCGGCACGATCGATGTGCGCAATTTGCCAGCAGGCGGGGCTCGCCTTACGCTCACCTTCCGAGTCTAGTTCCTCACTATGAATCCCAAACGTGTCCTCGTCGTCGATGACGAATCCGGCTTCACCCGGCTCCTCAAGCTCACCCTCGAACGCAGCGGCGACTACGTCGTCCGGGAGGAGAACGACGGCACGCAAGCGTGGCTTGTAGCTCGTGACTTCAAGCCCGATATCATCTTCCTCGATATCGTCATGCCGAAAATCGACGGTGGTGATGTGGCCGCGCAAATCCGCTCCGACCCGAGCCTCGCACACGTGCCAATCATCTTTCTCACCGCCATTGTGAGTTCGAAGGAGGGAGGGCAGGAAATCGCCGGTTTTCCATTCCTTGCCAAACCCGTCAGCATCGACACAATCAAGCAGGTGGTCGAGACGCACACGCGCACCGAATAACGCTGCCACCGCAAGGCAGCCCTCCGAATGGGTGGAAATTTCGGTGCGATGAAAAGTAATGGGAAGGGATTGATCGGAGAGAAACCACTGCGCCGTATGTTCCCTCTCTCCCTTCGCCTGAAGTTCTCGTTGCTAGCTGCTCTCCATGCCGCTGTCTGTCTCCACGCTGCTGATGCTCCGCCGAAATTGCGCGCCGGTGCAGCTGCGGTGGACATTACGCCACAACAATTTCCCATCAACATGCCGGGCGGTTTCGAGGCAAACGGAGCCACGAGTGCGCACGATCCGCTCAACTCGCGCGCGCTCGTGCTCGACGATGGCACCACGACGCTCGCCGTGGTCGTGGTTGATAACCTCGGCGCCAGCCCGGAAGTGCTCGACGAAGCCAAGGAGATCGCCGCGGAGAAGACGGGCATGCGCACCGATCGGATGCTGATTTCGTCCACGCACACGCACACCGGGGCATCCATCGGTTCGCGGCCCGAATCGCCGCCGGCCACGCTGGCCTATCGCAAGATCTTCGTCACTGGCGTCGCGGAATCCATCGTGCGCGCACACGCTGCTTTGCAACCCGCTACCATCGGCGCGGCGGCGCATCCGTTGCCGGAGGAAGTATTCAACCGCCGCTGGTTTTTGAAGCCCGGCAAGATGCCCCCGAATCCTTACGGAAAATTCGATCAGGTGAAGACGAATCCGGGCACTAGCTTGGACGTGATCGATCATCCTGCCGGGCCGACCGACCCGGATATCACGATCATTTCCGTGCAGGACCTCAAACGGAATGCGCTTGCTCTGTATGCGAATTATTCGCTGCACTACGTCGGCGGTTCGCCGAAAGGGCAGATCTCCGCAGACTATTTCGGAGAGTTTGCTCGCGTCATGCCGTCGCGAGTGCGGGGCGGCGAATCGTTTGTCGCGATGATGTCGAACGGGACTTCGGGAGACATCAACAACATCCCTTTCGGTGTTACACGTCCACCCCGCGAGCCGTTCGAGCAAATCCGGATCGTGGCCCAGAAAGCAGCAGACACCGCGTGGCTGGCCCAGCGGAAGATCGAGAAACATCGCTCCGACGTCCGCCTCGGCATGCTCCAGCGAGAAGTGACGCTCAAGTATCGGCGCCCGACGCCCGAACAGGTCGAAGCCGCTAAACTGGTTGTCGCCATAAAAGGCAAAGAGGAAGTCGGCAAGCTGCCTGTCCACGCGCAGAATTACGCTCGCAACATGATCGGCGCCGCCGAGCGTTCCGAAGACTCGATCACCGTCAAGCTGCAAGCCATTCGCATCGGCGACCTCGCCGTTTGCGGCATTCCCTTCGAGACGTTCGTCGAAACCGGCCTTGATCTAAAAAAGCGCAGCCCCTTCCCGCAAACGATGGTCATCGGCCTCGCCAACGGACGCCACGGTTATCTCCCTACCCCTGAACAGCACCAACTTGGCGGCTATGAAACTTGGCTGGGCACCAACGTCGTCCAGGAAGATACCTCGGTGATCCTGACGAACAATCTCCTCGAAATGCTGGGTGAACTACAGCGGCAGTGAGCGCGAGTTTGGCTGGCCGACTAGGATTCGAACCTAGACTAGGTGAGTCAAAGTCACCTGTGCTGCCATTACACCATCGGCCAAAGCGGGCGGGCATGTAGCGCGCACCGGCAAGGATTGCAAGGGGAGGAGATTCAGGATTCCCCAGATCCCGGAGCGCCTGCTACCGGGTCACCAGGCATTGCCCAGTCATCTCCGCGGGTTGCGGGATGCCGAGGAGGGCGAGCAGGGTGGGAGCGACGTCGGCGAGGATGCCGTCCTTGAGCTTCGCGCCGGCGGTGTTGGGAGCGACATAGAGGAAGTGGACGAGATTCGTGGTGTGCGCGGTGTTCGGGCTGCCGTCGGGATTACGCATCAGCTCGCAATTCCCGTGGTCGGCGGTGATGAGCAACTGACCGCCGAGTTCGAGCGTGCGATCGACGACGAGCTTCACGGCGCGGTCGATGGTTTCGACGGCGTGGATGCCTGCCTCGACTACGCCGGTATGGCCGACCATGTCGGGGTTAGCGAAGTTCACGATGACGAGATCGTAGTTCTCAAGACGGCGCGTGACCTCGAAAGCGAGGTCGGGAGCACTCATCTGCGGCATGAAATCGTAGGTCGGCAGCGGGGATTCCTTGCCGTCCTTGCTGAAGGTCTTCGGGCTTAGCGTGAGGTAGCGATCTTCGCCCGGATTTGGCGTGTCGCTGCCGCCATTGAAGAAGAAGGTGACGTGTGGGAACTTTTCCGTCTCCGCCGCACGAAGCTGGCGCAAACCAGCCGTCGCGACGACTTCGCCGAGCAGGTTGCTCATACTCGCCGGTTGAAGAATCGCTTTCACACCGAGGGTGGCGTAAGTTTCCTTGTATTCCGTAAGCGTGTAGTAACCGGCCAGCTTCGGTTTGCCTTCGGTCGCGAACCCAGTGAAAGCCGGGTCCATGAATGCTTCCGTGAGCTGGCGGGCGCGGTCGGCGCGGAAGTTGAACCAGAGCACGACATCGCCATCGCGCATCCGCTGTTCATTGGCGTGAGAGAAGATGAGCGGCTGGAGAAATTCGTCTCCACGCGGCTCGCTGGTGTAGGCGGCCTGAACTGCGGCACTGGGCGTGCCGATGGCTGCGGGGCCGCGGCCAAGGACGATCGCATCCCACGCCAGCTTGTTGCGTTCCCAGCGTTTGTCGCGATCCATCGCGTAGTAGCGTCCGATGACGGTGGCGATCTGTGCGCCGCTCCCGGCGATGCCTTTTTCCACTTCGGCGAGATACCCGGCGCCACTGGTCGGCGAAGTGTCGCGTCCGTCAGTGATGGCGTGGATAAGGATATCCTTCACACCGGCTTTCGCTGCCGCGTGGCAGAGCGCGATCAGGTGCTCCTGATGCGAATGGACGCCGCCTGCGCTGACCAGTCCCAGAAGATGCAGCCGCGAGCCTTTCGCCTTCGTGAACGCCTCGATCAGCGTCGGGTTCTGTGGGAGTTCGCCGTCGGCGATGGCTTTGTTAATTCGGGTGAGATCCTGGTAAACGATCCGCCCGGCACCCAGGTTCAGGTGACCGACTTCGGAGTTGCCCATCTGCCCGTCGGGCAGGCCTACATCCATGCCGCTCGCGGAGAGGCGGCTTTGCGGATAAGTGGCGTAGAGATGATCGTGAAAGGGAGTTCTTGCGAGCAAGGTAGCATCGCCATTGGCTTCCGCCTGGGCACGACCGCCGGGATTGATTCCCCAGCCGTCGCGGATGATCAGCACGACAGGTTTTTTGGACATGGGGGCGCAGGAAAGCAGACGCACCCGCCACAGCAAGGCGGTTTACATCTCTTGCTGATATCGGCGGGCGATGAGCGCGCCGGTGATCACGTCGATAGCGTCTGAAAGCGTCTTGCCGACTGCCCCTTTGGTGAGCCCCCTGTTCAGCGAGAGAACGGCGCGGCCGGTATCGAATTGCGGGTAGGTGGTGACAGCGGGTGGAGTGGCGATGAAACCAGAGTTCTGGAAGTCGAAATCCCACGTGAGCACGCGCGGGAAGGCCCGCGTGAGGCTGGCGCTGGTGATGACGCTATCGAGGGCGCGGCCATCATAAATGCTCGACGTATTGGTGAACTGGCCCGGCCCAGGCACCGAGTGGTTTACCAGCATCAGCCGCACATATTCCTTCGGGCGGCGGGCGCCGTTTTTAGCGGAAATCTGGTCGAAGGCGACCGGCGACTCGACGACGAATTTGCGGATGGCAGGCTTGAGCACGATGCGCTGGACCATGCCGTCGGTCAGATTGATCGCGATGTAAACGGGTTGCGCTCTCCTGCCCGAAGAACTGCCTTCAAGGGAGGGCGTGTTACCGCCGCCGGTGGAGACAAATCGTTCTGTGCCGGTATAGATCGCGACGCTGTCGGGAAGATCGGCATGGGCCGCTGAGGCGAGCAGGAGCGTCAGGACGAACGGGCGAAGAACACGGGCGATTCGATGCATGGGAGCGCACGATGCCGGAAAGCGAAACGCGGCGCAATCGCGCGCTTCACGAATTCGTGGCTTCAAGCCTTGTGGTAAAGCCCTCTACAATGCTCTGCTCGGCCGCGGGATCGAAGGGCAGGGCATTGATACGGGCGAGCGCGGCGCTGCGGCGAAGTGCGTGCGAGGCTTCGCGCCGATACGCACGTGCGATCGCAGACCGAAATGCGAAGTCGGTATTGACGCCTTCGGTGGTGAGTTGCGCGAAAAGTTCGCTTGCGATTTCTGTCGCCATGCCCACGAGCGCGGTGCCGGCGGGCTGGTGTTTATGATCGTAACCGGTGCCGCCATCGACCTGGCAGACATCGCGTGGATCGACCCGGCGAAAGATTTCGCAGAGGTGGCTTAGTTCGATGTTCCATCCACTGGCCGGTGGAAGCTGCGCGATGAGTTCCCGGGTGAACGCCACTTCGCCCGCGAGCGGATAGCGGAAGCTGAGAAGAAAATCGACGAGGGGCAAGTGTCCGGCCACGCGCACCACCGCATGCAGGAGCGGTGCGAGAAAGAGCCGGCTCACGCGCCCGTAAAGCCGATCGGTAACCCGGGAATAGTAAGCCTTCGCAAAGCGATAACCGAGTTCCGGGTGCGCCACCGCGTAGCAAAGCCGCGCCAGATCGGCTCGGCGAAAACTGGTGACGTCGCTGTCGTGTAGCGCGATGATGTCGTGCCGTCCCTGCTGTAATAGTTCCACCAGCGCCGCCGCGACATTCGCCCCCTTACCGTCGCGGCCTGAGTGAGAGAGGACCGACGTCGCGAAATCGACCGTCGGCACCGCCTGCCCCTCCGCGAGCCCATTGATGCTCAACACAATCGTGTCGAGAAACCCGGCGCCTTGGAGTTCCGCGCCGATATGGGCGAGCGCTGGCCGCTCCAAATCCACCGCGTGGCATGGCAGCACGAGGGCGATCTTCCGGTCCTCCGACAGGTCTGCCAGTTCGCTCTCGATCCGCGCCAGATGCGAATCATTCAGCCGCTGTAACGTGCTAATAAGCCCGGCTTGAGCGAAGTCGCTCATGACAATATCCCGGGATTTCTGGATTCCGGAATTCCGGGATTCGGTTCCGAAGTCGAAAGCACGTTCTTAAATCCCGGAATTTCCCTCACGGGCTCTCGGGCGATTCTGCTGGCTGCTCGCCTTCCTCTTCATCCTCGAGGTCCTCTTCGATTTCTTCCTTCATCCGGCGGGAGAGGAAGGGGCGGAGGAACCCATAGAGGAGATAGGTGAGGAAAATGAGGAAGGGCATCCACTCATAAAAGCGCACCGTCGCGAAGGCGATGAGCGCAATGACGATGAACCGAGGAAGCGAACGGGTGCTGCGCCAGTTGAGGCCCTTGAAGCTCGGGTAGCGGAAGCCGCTGAACATCATCCATGAAAGGAAAAGCATGAGCGGGGGGAGGATCCACTTGCCGGAACCAATCTCGCGGTTGTTTTTGTCGAGGAAGAGTAGGAAAAGCGTGAGCGAAGCGATAAGGCCAGCGGCGGCAGGAATCGGGAAACCGGTGAATTCCTTGTTGGCCGCGACGCTGTCTTCGGCGGCGAGGCAATTGAATCGGGCGAGGCGAAGCGCGCCGCAAACGAGATAGACCGCGGCGATGACCCAGCCTGCATTTGGGAAAGTATGCAGCACGATGCGATAGACCATGAGCGCCGGCGCGACACCGAAGGAAACAATGTCCGCGAGCGAGTCAAACTCCCGGCCGAAAGGACTCTCGTGGCCGCCGAGCCGCGCGAGCCGTCCATCGAGTGCGTCGAAGAGGCAGGAGGCCAGAATACAGAGAATGGCGGCGTAGAATTTGTCGCTGGCGAGGATATCGGCCTTGGCGATGAGATCCGCATTGCCGGTCACTGCCGCCGTGTCGGTGATGATGGCGCCTTCGACGATTTTCAAGGCGGCGGCGAATCCGCAGAAAAGATTCCCCGCCGTCATCAGGTTCGGCAGGAGATAGATCTTCGGGCCGCGGGATGAACTCATGGCAGTCGGGCGATTACGGTCTCCGCACCCCGCACTTTGTCACCGACTTTTACAGTCACCTCCGCATCGAGCGGGAGATAGACTTCGGTGCGCGAGCCAAAGCGAATCATGCCAAAGCGAAACCCTTTTCCGACCTGATCGCCGGTCTTCGACCACGGCACGATGCGGCGGGCGATGGCCCCGGTGATCTGTCGCACGACGAGGGTGGCTTTTGGACTTTCGAACGCCCAGGTGAGGGCCTCGTTGAATTTCGAACAGTCGGGGTTTCGCGCGTCAAGATACGGACCCGGATAGGTGCCGGGGTAATGCTTCGTATAAATGATCTTGCCGGCGATGGGGGCTTTGTTCACATGCACGTCGAAGACGGAGAGGAAAATGCCCACCCGGCGGCACTTTTTCTTCAGCACCTCGTCTTCTTCGATTTCCACGATGTCGGCTACCGTGCCATCGGCCGCTGCGACTACGACGTCGTCGCCCCCGGGCACGGAGCGTTCGGGGTCCCGGAAGAAATTGATGCAGAAAAGCACGCCAAGCCCGCCGAGGAGGGCGACGAGCCACCACTGCCGCCACCATGCCACGGCAATGAGCACGAAGAGAATCGCGAAAATAAGGCGGCCTTCATAAAGCGTCTGGAAGCGCATGAGGGCGCGCAGTCTCGGCGGGGAGCGCTGCTGGTCAAGCTCGCGTGACCTTTGTTTCTAGCTAGGCCTTGGGAGCTTCACTCTCGGTAAGGCGGTGACTTCAGGCGGACGACCGCGGCGGTTCCGGTGTGAAGTTTCCCGTCGCCAAGCCCGCGCCGCTTACTCCACGATGACCCCAATGACTTCCAAAGAACTCGTCCTCGTCACCGGTTCCGCCGGACGGATTGGTCGTGCGGCGGTGCAAGAATTGGCGGCGCGGGGCCATGCAGTGCGAGGCTTTGACCGCGTGCCGACGCCGGGATTGGATGATGCGATGGTGGGCTCCGTCGCGCAATCTGCCGATATTCAGCGTGCCATGAGTGGCGTGACGTCGGTCATTCACCTGGCTGCAACGCCAGACGACACCGACGACTTCGAGGGCGAACTCGTGCCGAATAACATCGTCGGACTCTACCACCTGATGGAAGCGGCGCGGGTTGCGGGTGTGGGGCGGCTAGTTCTTGCCAGCAGTGGCCAGGTGAATGACACCCAGCAGATCGAAGGACCTTTCCCCATTCGAACCACGGACGGTGTCACTCCGCGCTACTGGTATGCGGCCACGAAGATGTTCATGGAATCGATCGGTTACAGCTACTCTCAACAACACGGGATGAGTGTCCTCATGGTCCGGCTCGGCTGGTGCCCCCGCACTCTGGCCCAGGTGGAGGAAATCGGATCAGCCGACCGCTTCATGGACGTTTACCTCAGCCCTGGCGATGCCGGCCGTTTTTTAGGCTGCGCGATTGAGGCGCCTGATTCAGTGAAGTGGGCGGTGGTTTACGCCATGAGCCTTCCGGTGAAGCGGGCAATCTTCGACCTCGAGCCCGCCCGGGCACTGCTCGGCTACGAGCCTCGGGAGCGCTGGCCGCAGGGCATCGAAGTGGTCACCTCCTGAAGCCGCCGAAGACCACACAGAGGGGCAACAGAGAAAGTCAGGCAAAAACTCCCTTGACCGCCCGAAGGAGGAAGGCCACTGTCGCGACCCTTTTTATCAAACCTAGAAGACCTTTATGAGCCGAACCTGCCAAATCACCGGAGTCCGCCCCTTGCGCGGTAGCAAGATCCATCGCCGCGGTCTCGCCAAGAAGAAAGGTGGCATCGGCATGCACGTCACCGCCGTCACGCCCCGCTGGTTTATCCCCAATTTGCACAAGAAGCGGATTTTTGTTCCCGAGCTTGACCGCTGGGTTCAAGTCAAGCTTACCTCGAAGGCGCTGAAGACGATCGCCAAGAACGGCGCGTATGCGACGCTGGTCGAAGCGGGAGTCCTCAAGCCGGTCGCTGCCAAGAAGCGCGCCGCGAGTTCCCAACAGTAACCTAACCCTAAAATCACCCATCCCATGCCATACAGTGTTGTCAGTAAGAAATCCGGGAAGACCTACTTCCTGCATTCCCGCAACCAGAAGCTCAAAGGCGGCCAGCAAGTGATGCTCTACTACTTCGCCGGCACCCCGGGCGAAGGCGCCATGGATGCGCTCCCTGAGGGCTACGAAGTCTCCGAGAATTCGAAGACCGGCCTTCCGCTCTTGAAGAAGAGCGGCAAGTAAGCGCCCTTTCAGATTAACTCTAGCGCGGCCCGGGAGAAATCCCGGGCCGTGTTGTTTTGGCGGGATCGCGAACGAGGTGACGCCTCGAAGGAGGAAGGCGCGGCCATCCGGCAGCGCGCCTCAGTGCAGGCGGGCTACCATGTCGTCGAACGATTCAGCGTTGCGAATCGCCGCATTGATCTTGGCTAGTCCGGCGTCGTGCGCGGGGTGGCTCAGTTCCACGGAGAAGGACGAGCCGTTATGAGAGAAAACCAACTCGTCCCACTGAATCGACGAGATGAAATCGTTGAAGCGGGCGACCGACCGGCCTCGGAAAAAGGCTCGCGTCGTTTCCGGGGGCTGAAAGATGGCGTGCTTTACGTGTTCCTCGCTGACCAGCCTGCGCATGTGGCCCTCGCGCACCAGCTCGTAGTAAAGCCCGTGTTCGAGTGAGACGTTGTGATACTCCAAGTCGATCGATTGCAGCCACGGGTCCCTCCAGGAAAGACCCTCGGCTTCGCGCATCGTTTCGAGCAGGAACTTTTTGGCTACCCAATCGAGCCGGTCTTTACACAGCCAGTAGTCGCGGGCGAGGTCATCGAGGGCCGCCTCCCATTCGCGCAGTGTCCAAGCGGTGTCTTCGTCGGCGGCGCAGTGCTGGCGGGCGGCCTCGAGATAGAGGCGCTGGATATCGATGGCGCTGATTTTGCGGCCGTCCTTGAGCTCGATGATCCAAGTATAGCTCTGGTCGCGACTGATCTGTTTCGTGGCCGCGATGGGATCGGCCAGATCAAGTTGAGGGGCGTGGCCAGTTTCGATCAAATCCAGCACCAGCGCCGTGGTGCCGATCTTCAAGGCGGTGGCCCAGTGCGACATGTTGGCATCGCCCGTGATGACGTGAAACCGCCGGTAGCGCATCGCGTCGGCGTGCGGTTCGTCACGCGTATTCACGATGGGACGGCGATTCATCGTGTCGATCGAGCAGAGCACGCTGAAGAAATCCGAGCGCTGGGCGATCTGATAAACGCCCGGCTGCCCCGGCTGATCTTCACCTTCCACGCCTAGCTTGCCCGCGCCGGCAAAAATCTGCCGGGTGACGAGGAAGGGCACCACATCGCGCACGATCCGATCCCATGGGACGCCGCGGCCCATGAGGTAATTGTCGTGGCAGCCGTAGCTGTGGCCAATGAAGTCGGTGTTGTTCTTGTAGAGGCGGGCTTCCTGCCCCTCGGGGAGGTGTCCGTTGCGGCGCCGGGCGCACTCTCCGAGGATGCGTTCTCCGGCTTTATCCTGCGCGACGAGTTCGCGGAGAGTCGTGCATTCGGGCGTGGAGTATTCGGGGTGGGCGTGGTCGTTATAAAATCGCGCGCCGTTCGAGAGCACGAGGTCGCTTTTGATCTCCTCGAAGGAAAGCGTGCGGGCTTTATCGCTCTCGTAGTAGGCGGCTTCATCGGTGTCCTGGAGAAGCTCCTCGGCGCGAAAGCCACGCGCGTCCTGGTGGGGGTCCTCGAGGGAATAGTCCCATTTCATGAGCGCACCGTGCTCGGTGTAGCAGCGCACCAGTTCGATCGACTCCCGCACGACGTCCACCTCGTCCATCCCATCGACGGTGATTCCGTATTCCGTTTCGATGCCGAATACGCGTTTCATTTGCCGCCAAAGTAGCCGCGACCGGGCTTGGCGGCAAATCGCCTCCGGAAATCGCCCTGGTGCCGGTGATTTTCGATACCCTCTATGCGAGGAGCTTCTGCACGATTTCGCCGTGCACGTCGGTGAGCCGGAAATCGCGGCCTTGGAAGCGGTAAGTGAGTCTGGTGTGATCGAACCCGAGCAGGTGGAGGATGGTAGCATGCAGGTCGTGCACGTGGACTTTGTCTTCGACGACGTTGAAGCCGAACTCGTCCGACTGGCCCATCACGAGACCGGGCTTTACGCCGCCGCCTGCGAGCCAGTAGGTGAAGCAATTCGGGTGATGATCGCGTCCGTCATTGCCGCCCTGCACCATCGGGGTGCGCCCGAATTCGCCGCCCCAGACGACGAGCGTGTCGTTGAGCAGACCGCGTTGCTTGAGGTCTTTGATGAGGGCGGCGCTAGCTTGGTCAGTCTGACCGGTCTGGGCTTTGAGCCCAGCGGTGAGGCCGCCGTGATGATCCCAAGCCTCATGGAAAATCTGCACGAACCGCACGCCTTTCTCGATAAGGCGGCGCGCGAGAAGGCAGGCGTTGGCGTAGGACGCTTTGCCGGGTTCGGCGCCATACATGGCCAGAGTTTCCTTCGATTCGCGGGAGATATCCATGACCTCCGGCGCGACGCCCTGCATGCGATAGGCGAGTTCGAAGTTGTTGATGCGGGTCGCGATTTCCGGGTCGCCAATGACGCCGAGGCGCTGCTCATTGAGATGCTTGATGGCGTCGAGCGTGTCGCGCTGCATTTCCTGGTCGATGCCGGCGGGGTTCGAAAGGAAAAGCACCGGCTCGCCCTGTCCGCGGAAAGGCACGCCTTGATAAGCCGTGGGCAGGAAACCGCAGCCCCAGTTGCTTGCGCCGCCGCTGGTGCCTTTGGTGCCGGTGGAAAAGACGACGTAGCCCGGCAGGTCCTGTGAATCGCTGCCGAGTCCGTAAGTCGTCCAGGCGCCCATCGAGGGTCGGCCGAACTGCTGAGAGCCCGTGTTCATCATGATCTGCGCCGGGGCGTGATTGAACGCATCGGTGACCATCGATTTGACGATTGCGAGATCGTCCACGACTTCGCCGAGGTGGGGCAGGAGTTCGCCCAGTTCGGTGCCGTTCTGGCCGAATTTCTTAAACCGATATTTCGACCCAAGCAGTGCGCTGTTCGGGCTGATGAAGGCGGCTCGATACCCCTTCAGCAAATCGGCTGGTGGCTGCTTCCCGTCCCATTTCGTGAGTTCCGGTTTGTGATCGAAAAGCTCGAGGTGCGAAGGTGCACCCGCTTGGAAAAGATAGATGACGCGCTTGGCCCTGCCGGGGAAATGCGGCTGCTTCGGTGCCATCGGATTTGAAGCCGCGCGCACCGAATCCTGAAGCATCGAGCCAAGCGCGATGGACCCCAGTCCGATCCCGCAATCGCGGAAAAACCAGCGGCGGGTGAGAAAGCGGCGGTGCTCTTCGGAGAGATGCTGGAAGAGATTCATAGGTTACTCCTTGGTAATGGTCTCGTCGAGATTGAGCAGGACGCGGGAGACGACGGTGTAGGCGGCGAACTGAGTCGGGCTCGTGTTGGGCGGCAGATCGACCTTCGCGTCGGGCTTGCCGGTGGCGACTTCCCACGGGCTGATCCAGCCATCGGCGATGCGCGTCTTTTGTTTGCTCATGAGGGTGAGCAATTCCTTGCTTTCGCTCTCCGTGGGCGGGCGGCTGAGCACTCGGCGGAAGGCGTAGCTGATGCGCTCGGCGTCGGTAGCGCCACCTTCCTGCACGATGCGTCGGGCAAGCGCACGTGCGGCCTCCATCGAGACGGTTTCATTCAGCGTCATCAGCGCCTGAAGTGGGGTATTCGCACGGGTGCGGCGGACGCAGGAGGTGTTGCCCTCGGGAACATCGAAGGTGGCCAGCATGGGGTAAGGCGTTGTGCGACGGCGCCAGGTGTAGAGCGCGCGGCGATAGCGGTCGTCGCCGGTTTCTTCCTTCCACGGAAACGGAGCGTAGCTTGCCGGTGGCTGGAAGAGGTATTCCGGTGCAGGCGGCATAACGGAACGTCCGCCGATTTTCAGATTCAGTAGCCCCGATGCAGCAAGCTGGATGTCGCGCACGATTTCGCCTTCGACGCGGAAGCGCGGCCCGCGAGCGAGCAGGCGATTGTAGGGGTCTTTCGCGAGTAGTTCTGGAGTGACGTTCGACGACTGTTTGTAGGCGGCGCTCGTGACAATGAGGCGGTGAATGGCTTTCACGCTCCAACCGCGATCCATGAACTCGCAAGCCAGCCAGTCGAGTAGTTCGGGATGCGACGGCGGTTCGCATTGATTGCCGAGATCTTCGCTGGTGGCCACGATCCCCGTGCCGAAGTAGGCCTGCCACAGGCGATTGACGAAGGCCCGCGCCGTGGTGGGCGATTGGCGGTCGGCGAGCCATCGTGCGAAAGTGAGGCGCGTTGGTGGAGCGTTGGCGGGAAGGGGATTGAGCGCGACAGGCACTCCGGGGTTCACCCCGGCGCCGGGCTTAAGCCAATCGCCGCGTTTGAGCAGGAAGGTGGGCCGCATCTCTTCGCGCGCCGCGAGGGTGAACTGCGTGGTGCCCTCGGGGTGTTGCGTCCACAACTTCTCGATTTGTGCGTTGGCATCCTTCCACTCCGGCACGGTCGTGCGCCAGTGGCTAAAAATGGTGGCGGTCTGCGCGGGCGAACGCTGCGCGCGGGGTGCATCGAGCGCGGCGCGCACAAGCGGAGGCATGGGGTCGGCCTCGGGACTCGCCGAAGTCGTGACACTCAAGCGGAAGCGCCCGAGTTGGCAGGCCTGAAGATCGTCCGCATTCCAGCCGCCGATGCTTTGCACGAGTTTGATCGTGAGGGCGGACGTATCGAGTGGCTTCTCCAGCGCGAAGACGGCGGTGCTTTCGTAATTGCGTCGGCCGGGACCGAGGTCGCTCGACCAGCCGGTGTCTGGCTTGCCGTCGATGGCGTAGTCCGCCGGGCCGATGACGCGATGTTTGAGCTCCTTCTCGTTGAAGTTCGGATGCACCGGCGTTTCCTTGGGCGCGCTCAGGTCAGCCGTCGCTCTGGCGATTTTCTGAGCTTTCGGTTTTCCATCGGCGCCGGGGGCCTCGACTTGGAACTCCGACAATGCAAATGTTCCCATGAACGAGCGTCCAGGTCCTTCCGCGGGCAGATTCGGATCGTGTAACATTTCGAGCCGGAAGCCGGTGATGCCTTTCAAGTCCTGCTGGAGGTGGAAGACGGCGGTGCTCTTCGTCGGCTGGAAACCGGCCGCCATCGTCGTGCCGTCTTTCAGGGTGAGATAACGTTGCCCGCCAGTCGCATTTTTATCGATCTCCGGTGTGATCTGGGTCCACTCGGCTTTCGGCCTGGCGCGCCATTCATCTTCCCACTTCGCCATGCGCTGTTCCCAGTCCGGAACCTCGCGGCGCAGCTTGCCTTCGATTTCGCCGATCTGCCGAAAGAGTTTGGCGCGGTGTTGCAACTCCGGCGCGGAATAGACGCGCGGCTGCGCCTCATGATCGTTGTTCAGGAAGGCGAAAATCTTGTAATACTCTTCCTGAGTGATCGGGTCGTATTTGTGGTTGTGGCACTGGCAGCAGGCGAGGGTGAGGCCGAGAACGGAACGCCCAATCGCATCCATGCGGTCGAACATCGCTTCCATGCGAAACTGCTCTGGATCGACGCCTCCTTCTTCGTTCAGCATCGAATTCCGCAAAAAGCCGGTCGCGACGATTTGATCCTGCGTTGCGTTGGGGAGTTCGTCGCCGGCGATTTGCTCGATGACGAATTGATCGTAGGGCAGGTCGCGGTTGAAGGCGTCCACAACCCAGTCACGATAAAAGTGGGCGATGCGGGGTTTGTCTTTCTCGAAGCCATCGCTATCCGCGTAACGCGCGGCATCGAGCCAGTGCCGAGCCCAACGTTCGCCGTAGTGCGGGGAAGCGAGCAGGCGCTCCACTTCGCGCTCATAGGCACCCGGCGCGGAATCGGCGAGGAAAGCGTCGAGTTCGGCGATGGTCGGTGGCAGACCGGTCAGGTCGAGATGAAGCCGCCGAAGTAGCGTGGCTTTGTCGGCTTCGAGGGAAAATTGGAGGCCATCCTTCGCGAGTCGCGCGGCGATGAAAGCGTCGATGGGATTTCCGGCCGCAGGAGGCATTGGCTTCACTGGGGGCTTGAAGGACCAGTGATCGCGATTGCTCACGATCGTGACGCTCGCGCTGTCGGGGAAATTGGCGCCTTGATCGATCCACGCGCGCAGCAGGCCGATTTGCTCGGCGCTGAGGGGATCGCCTTTTTTGGGCATGCGACCTTCCGGACGCAGCCCGGCGACAAAATGGATCAGCAATGATTCGTCGCTCTCACCCGGCGCCACGGCTTTGCCGAGTTCGCCGCCGGTCAGGAGGGTCGGCTTGTGATCGAGTCGGAAGCCCGCTTCCTGCCGCTTCGGGCCGTGGCAACTATAGCAATGCTCTGCAAAGATCGGCTGAATCTCCTTCACGAAATCCACCGGACGATGGGCGGGTGGTGGGAGTTTCGCGATGTCTTTCGCGTCCAGCTTGAAGGTCGCGGTGGCGGTGTTGCGAATCACGAAACCCTCGGGATAGGGCGCGCCCGCATCGATCCACGCGCGCAGTTTGCCGACTTCTTCCGGCGTGAGCGCCTTGTCCTTTTTCGGCGGCATGGCGGTGTCGTCGTCGAGTCGCGCCACGAAATGAATCAGCGGGCTTTCTGCGCTTTTGCCGAGCTTGACCGCTTCGCCATTTTCTCCGCCGGCGAGGAGGTAGTCCCGTGCATCGAGCCGGAACTTTCCCTTCTGCTTCTCGGCGCCGTGACACTCCACGCAACTGCGCTCGAAGATCGGCCGGATGTCGCGGTCGAAATCGAACGTCTTCGCCGCAAGCGGGAGCTTGCCATGATCGACCGCCGCGAGCGCGACGATGGGAAGAGCGAGGAGAATGGAGGCGCGAAGGGACATGCGAATAACCAGCCGACACTTTCCGGCACGAAACCCTTGGCGTCTATCCACGAAACGGCCCGTGCGTTTGCAGTTTCCGAGCAGCGGTGGAATGGCGCACACGTTATTTCTCTTCGGCGTATTCCTTCATCGCGGCCCTGCCGTCGGCGCTGAGTTCCACAGTGATGTGATAGTATCGCCCGATGTCGTGAATCGTAGCCGACGAGTCGGTAGACCGGAAATATTCGCGGCGATCAAGCGCGAGGGTGGTTGGTGTTATCCAGCGCACAGGCTCGATGAAGCAGTGAACGAGTTTGGCGGCTTTGAGCTGCGCATCGGCGTCGCGCCCCGGCGGCGGATCGACGGGCAGGGGAATCAGGCGGACGGCGTCGCCTTCGATCTGAAAGACGGTGGTGTGACCGGAATATTCACCGCAGGAGTAGGCGGCGAAGCGGCGCGAATCGACGGACCAGAACACCTCGCCTTCGCGATCTGCACCCTGGCCTTCGTCGTCCTCGGTAAGGTCGTGGATCACGCGGCCACTACTCTTCTCGACCAACTCCGAACGCGAGACACGGCTGGTTTTGAGATCGTGGGGAGCAGAAAAAACCTTCCGAATCGTGTAACGGCCATCCGGCGAAAACCAGTCCACAATCTCGCCCCGGAAAAGAAGGGCCGCGGTCTTCGGAAAGCAGCGGGACAGATACGCAGCGGCCCCGAACGGATAGGTGACTTCGCCATCGGCGAGCAGATGGCGCACGGCCAGTTGATAGTCGATGGGGCGGGCGCTCAGAAACACGGAGAAGCGTTCGTCGCCGATCAAATGAAAGACGGCGGCGAGAATGGGAATGTGTTCCTCGGCGGCTGCTCCGTCTGTCCCGGTAAGGGCGAAGAATTGCTCCATGGCTTTCGCATCACCATGCGCGGCGGCGCGGGCGGTCGCGGCGTAATCACGGGTCCCTTTGCTGCGCGCGTAGCTCTCGATCTCGTCGTCGGGTTCGGACTTCTCCGGCAGATCCTTCTCCGAGAAGGCGCGCCGGATGCGACTCGCGTGCATCCAGCCTTTTTTGCCCGAGGCGAGTTTTACCTCGCACCAGGCATCGCCCGGTTCAGCGTCGAAGGTGAAGACTTGTCCTTGTTTCACCGTGGCGACGATTTTGGCGGTTGTGCTCGGGGTCGCGCGCAGATTAGTGAAGCCGTCCGGATCGTCGATGACGCCTCGCTCCTGGGCGGGAAGTCGGATGGTGAACGCGAGAACAACGCCGAAAATGAGCAATGCGATCTTCATCGAAACAAAAGTGCCAGCGTTCCGCGCGGCTGTCATGCGTTCATGACGCGCGCATGGGTCATTGGCGATGAGCGCATCTTCCATCGACAATCGCTGGTGAGCTTCGATACCTTGTTCGTCCTGTGCCCCGCATCCGCACCCAGACCAAACACGTCAAATCCCTCACCTACGCTCCGAGCGATCACTGCCAGCAGGCGTTCTATTCGGTGATGCGGGCTGGCCATGTGCAAGCCGGGCCGGATCACCATTTCGAGCGCGACAATCACCCGGGCAACGAGATCATCCTCTGCCTGAAAGGGAAAGGGCACGCCCGGATCAACGGGCGCAATTACGAGATCAAGCCGGGCGCGGCGATCTGGATCAATGGGCATCACCCGCACGCCTATTGGGCCGATCCGGACGATCCGTGGGAAGTGTATTGGCTGCTGTTCGACGGCCCGCGCCTGGAGGACGTGTGGAAGATGTTCATGGATGGCGGTGGACCGGTCGTGCATGGCTGCGATGCCACGCAGAAGAAGCTCATCTTCGAACACATCTTCGCGCTGCTGGAAGACCCGCAGCCGAGCCTTGCGCTTCACGTGCATGCGGAAATGGCCCGGCTCATCGCGCTGCTCTTTTTCCCACTCAAATCGGCCGAGCCGAACGAAGATCCGAAGCACATTCCGGAGAGCCTGCGCCGCGCGGTGGAGCGGATGCGCATCTATCATCATCTGCCGCTGCGGATTTCTGAGCTGAGCGCCATCGCGGGCATGAGCCCGTCGCACTTCATCCGCACCTTCAAGAAAGTGATGGGCAAGAGCCCGATCGATTGGGTGCGGCACGAGCGCATTCACCACGCTCAACGCCGCCTCGCCGAGACTGACGACTCGATGAAGCAGATCGCGCGGCAGGTGGGCTACAACGACCAGTTCTACTTCTCTCGCGACTTCAAGCGCCTCGTCGGCGTGACCCCTACCGACTACCGCAATCGCGAGAAGCTGAAGCGGTAGAAGGGACGGGGCGCGGCTGAGCTACCTCCGGCGCGGGCCGCCGCGGGGAGCGGGAGCGGGGCGAGACGCGGACGCGGGCTTGGGCGCGCGTTCCTCGGGACGCAGGCCGGCGAGTTCCTTGTGGGTGAGCAGGCGCCATTCGCCGGGGCGCAGGCCCTGAATACTGATCGGGCCAATGCGCACGCGGGCCAGACGCTCGACGTCGTATTCGCCGACGCGCCAGAGCATCTTGTGAATCTGGCGGTTGATGCCCTGGGTGAGGACGAGGCGGAGATGGCGCGGGCCTTCCAGCGTGGCGCGTTCGGCTTTGGCTCGGCCGCCTTCGATGTGCACGCCGGCGAGTAGCTTAGGCAGATGGTTCGGGTCGAAGTTCTGCGCGATGGTCACCTCGTATTCCTTCTCCACCTTGAAGCTCGGGTGCATGAGGCCGTTGGCGAGATCGCCGTCATTCGTTAGAAGCAGGAGGCCTTCGCTCTCCTTGTCGAGCCGGCCGACGTGGAAGACGCGCGGCCACTTCGTCGGGAGCAGGTCGAAGATGGTCTCGCGGCCTTGCTCATCGGACGCAGTGCAGAGGAAGCCGCGCGGTTTATAGAGCACGGCGGTGAGCGATTCTTCGCTGCGGATGAGGCGCTGGCCGACTTTGACGGCATCGCCCGGCTGCACCTGCGTGGCCAGCTCGGTCACGGGGCGTCCATTGATCCGCACCCGGCCGGAGAGGATGAGTTCTTCGACCGAACGACGAGAGCCGAGGCCAGCAGAGGCGAGAAAACGGTTGAGGCGCATGAAATGAGTAATCTGGCACGAATGTATGGCGCGGACAATCGCGACTGCTGAGCCCGACTCGAACAGGATGAAGCAGGAGCCGCTTTCCCCCGCCCACCGGCTCCGACCCGCGAAGCGCCCCGCCTTCGCCTGCACGGCTCCGCCGTTTTCTCATGGCTTCCTGGTTTCCTGCTTCCAAATGCCGGCGGTTAGCGTGGATGGGATTGTCCGGAATACGGGAGCGAAACCAGTTGCGGCAGGGGCGGGGCTTTGCTCGGATGCACCTTCGATGAAAATCCTCCATGCCGGCAGCGAGTTGACTCCTTTCGCACGCACGGGCGGGCTCGGCGATGTGCTCGAGGCGCTCCCCGCGGCCCTGAAGGGGCGCGGGCACGAAGTGAGCGTCGTGCTCCCGTGCTACC
This sequence comes from Chthoniobacteraceae bacterium, assembly GCA_044226525.1. Taxonomy (GTDB): domain Bacteria; phylum Verrucomicrobiota; class Verrucomicrobiia; order Chthoniobacterales; family Chthoniobacteraceae; genus VFJQ01. The sequence goes on from JBGAGV010000041.1 coordinate 37,692, forward strand.
GCGGCCTGCGCGAAGACAAACGCCTCAATGCCCGCGACACCGGCGTGCGGCTGAATCTGCCGGTCGGCGGGCACAGTCTCCCCGTGGAAATCTGGGCCGGACGCGCGGCGAATGGCGTGCAGGTCTTCCTCGTGCGGCGCGACGAATCGTTCGACCGCGCGGGCCTCTACGGCCAGGACGGGCACGATTACGGCGACAACGCCGAGCGCTTCATCCTCTTCTCGAAAGCCGTGGTCGAGATCGCCCGGCGGATCTCGCCGCCCATCGATGTCATCCACTGCTACGACTGGCAGAGCGCGTTGGTGCCGGTGCTGGTGAAAGAGCGGCGGCTGCCGTTCAAGACCGTGCTCACCGCGCACAACATCGCCTACCAGGGCTCGTTCTGGGGCATGGACTTCGGCCTCACGAATCTGCCCGGGCACTACTTTGGCGCGCAGGGTGTCGAGTTCTACGGCAATCTGAACCTGCTCAAGGGCGGCCTGCTCTTTGCCGATGCCATCACCACGGTGAGCGAGACTTACGCGCGCGAGATCCAGACGCCGGAGGGCGGGTGCGGGCTCGATGCCGTCGTCCGCGAGAACGCCCACAAGCTCCACGGCATTCTCAACGGCGCCGACTACACCACGTGGGACCCGGCCAAGGACAAGCTTATCCCGAAGACTTACTCCGCGTCGAACCTCGCCGGCAAAAAGGCCTGCCGCACCGCGTTGCTCGAGGAAATGGGCCTCGCACCGGCGCCGAGTGGTCCGGTCTATGCCATGGTCACCCGGCTCGCGGAGGAGAAGGGGATCGACCTGCTCTTCCCGATCATCGACCGCCTGCTGAGCGACGATGCGCGGCTCGTGATCCTCGGCGAAGGCGACATCGGCTACGAGCGCGAACTCATGATCGCCAGCCGCCGGCACCCCGGCCGGTTCGTCTTCCGCCAGGGCATCGACGAACGCCTCTCGCATCTCATCCTGGCCGGTGCCGATTTTCTGTTGATGCCGTCGCATGCGGAACCGGGCGGCCTCACCGCGATGTATGCGCTGCGCTACGGCACGCTGCCCATCGCGCGCGCCACCGGCGGGCTTTACCAGATCGTGCAGGACTACGATCCGGTGCAGGCCGCGGGCAATGGCCTTGTCTTCTACGATTACCAGGCCGAAGCGCTGTGGGATGCCATTGGTCGGGCGAAGCGGCTCTTCGCCGATGCCACCGCATGGACGGGCCTCGTGCAGCGCGCCATGCAAACCGACTTCTCCTGGTCGAGCGCCGTGGTGCGCTTCGAGGAGATCTACGCGCGTCTGACCGGTGGCGCTGCCTGAGCTGATCACCGAAATCCCCGGGCCGCGTTCGCGCGCGCTGGCGGAGAAGCTGCGCCGCTACGAGTCGCGCAACGTCACCTTCACGGCGGAGAACTGGCCTGTCTTCTGGTTGCGCGCCGAGGGCGTGAATGTGTGGGACGAAGACGGCAACCGCTTCCTCGATCTCACCTCGGCCTTTGGCGTGAGCGGCCTCGGCCACACCGCGCCCGTGCTGCGCGAAGCCATCGGCGCCCAAGCGCAGCGCCTGCTGCACGCGATGGGCGATGTGCATCCCACCGCGCTCAAAGCCGAACTGTGTGCGCGCCTCAGCTCGCTCACCTTCGAGCGCTGGGGCTACGGGGTGGGGAAGACCATCCTCGGCAACTCCGGCTTTGAAGCCATCGAGGCTGCGCTGAAGACCTCGCTGCTGCATTCCGGCAAACCCGGCGTGCTCGCGTTCACCGGCGGTTATCACGGCCTCGGGTTCGGTGCGCTCACCGCCACGGCGCTCCCGTTTTTCCGCGAACCCTTTCGCGCGCAGCTCAAGGAATGGGCCGCGTTCCTGCCCTTCCCGAGCTGCTACCGCTGCCCCTTCGGCGAGACGTCCGGGTTCCGCTGTGAAGGCCGCGATTTCCCGAACTGCTCCACCACCTGCCTGGAGAAGCTGCACGACGAAATCGAGGAGACGCTCCGCAAACGCGAGATCGGCTGCATCCTCGTCGAGCCGATCCAGGGCCGCGGCGGCTGCGTCGTGCCCCCGCGCGATTTCCTGCCGATGCTCCGCACGATCTGCGACACGCACAAAATCCTGCTCGTCTTCGACGAAATCTACACCGGCTTCAATCGCACCGGCGCCCTGTTTGCGTGCGATCATTGGCAGACCGTCCCCGACCTCCTCTGTGTCGGCAAGGCGCTCACCGGCGGCTTCCCGCTCTCCGCGTGCGTCGGGCGGGCCGACATCATGGACGCCTGGCCCCCGTCGAGCGGCGAAGCCCTCCACACCAGCACCTTCCTCGGCAATCCGCTCGGCTGCGCCATGGCCCTCGCCTCGCTCGACCAACACGCCCGCCCCGAAACCGCCCGCCACGTCCGCGACCGCGGCACGCGCCTCAAAGGCGCCCTCCGGCAGCTCGAAAGCCCCGCCATCGGCGACGTCCGCGGCCTTGGCCTCATGCTCGGAATGGAACTCGTTGATCGGAAAGGGCAGCCGGCGACGGAACTCGCGCTCGGGATCGTCACCCGGGCTCTCGCTGAAGGCGTGCTCCTTCTGGCCGACTCGCCGACGAGCAATGTCCTCTCGTTCTCGCCGCCGTTCGACCTGAGCGACGCCGAGATTGACTTCGTGGCCGGGAAGCTGGGCAGATGGTTGTAGGGCGGGGCTCCGCTGGTGCCTTCTCGCCAGGATTTCAAAGAACAAACTGACCGTGCCACGGGTGAGTTTTTTGTGTTTATTGTGTCTGTTTGCGTCCCCTTTACAGAGGGAGGGTGGCCTTTTGGGGATGAAAATAGTGTGTCTGTTGAGTGCTGAGGAATTGCGCTAGGTGGCTGCTGCCAGCGACTCCTCTCATGGGTTTCGAAAAACGGGCCGACGGCGACTCGGACGAGGTTTGCGCAGGTTGGATTAGGGTGGATTAATCTGGAGCGACTAAGCTGAAACAGGGCGGCTTTCGGGCTGCGGAGAGTGGTGAAGCGTCTTCGATCGGCAACTCCGCAATTGCGGGGCTGGGCTCCAACGGAGTGTCGGCCTGTGTTGCTTGGAATGACGTTGCTGTTTGTTGCTATATCTGCCCGCCGCATTGTCGCCTGCCGACCATACTTACGGTTGCGACACTACACCCGAAATCGCTCTTCGGCAACAGGGAGATACTTTGCTCTGAGAAAGACGTCGTAGGTAAAGCTAGCTTCGCCGATAAACCGCTTGTTGTTTTGGTTGAAGAAGGAGCGGAATTCAAGCTGGGTATTCTTGGCGATTTAGAATACGTCAAGTTTCCATCAACCCATATATCTTCCGCCTTCATTCCGATCGCGGAAGGATTGCGCGAGCTTGGGTTCAAGTTTCATTAATTTTTTTCATCAGGCCAACGGCCTGACGCAAGCCAGCCCAGCGCAAGCGAGGCACGAGCGCCGCTCTGGGTTGGCGCTCGGTAGCATACGCAAGCCCTGAAAGGGCGGGACAGGAACGCGGCGTGGTTTGGGGTCGCCCTTTCAGGGCTGGGCAAATCATGCGGGACGTTTTCCCAGGGCGATGCCCTGGGCTAGCTTGTTGAGGGCCTTTGGCCCACATTCCGCGAACCGATCCTTTTTACCGGCTATTTACCCGTCTTTTACCCGGCCCTCTTACCAGTCTTCTTAAACCGAATCTTTCCACTGATCCTTTTACCCATGCCGCAATCCCTGGCCCGCGTCGTTCTGCATGTCGTCTTCAGCACGAAGAACCGCGTCCCATTTCTTAAAGACCTGGAACTGCGCGCGAGGCTGCACGCTTACGTGGCGGGCGTTCTGCAAGAGATTGGGTGTGAGCCGATCCTGATCGGAGGCGTTGAAGATCACGTTCACATCCTGTGTAATCTCTCCCGCACCGTCACGATCGCGGGGTTAGTGGAGGAGGCGAAGAAGAGTTCATCAAAATGGATGAAGGAACAGGGACCGGCTTATGGCGACTTCTACTGGCAGGGTGGATATGGCGCGTTTTCGGTCAGCCAATCGAATGTGGAGCAGGTTCGCGCTTACGTTGCAGGGCAGGAGGAACATCATCGTGGCCTGCTCCCCAAAAGTTGAGCCAGTTGCTATGAGAGTCTGGCGGCGCGAGAGCGCCGTCGAACTCTCCACATGAAAAGAAAGCGACATACACCCGAAGAAATCATCAAGAAGCTGCGCGAGGCGGCGACCCTGCTGA
>JBGAGV010000006.1:0-313190 GCA_044226525.1 Chthoniobacteraceae bacterium
AGCCTGGGCGAAGCATCAGCTTCAAGCCGATCTGCGTTCTGCAGCATAGATGTCATAGTCCCACGACTACGACATCTACGACTCCCAACCAGGTTTTATGACCTTATCGCGTCAAGAGGTGCTCCAGCGGACGCTTACGAAGAGCGGGAACAGTTTCATGCTCCACTGTGCGTTTGTGCCCGGATCGAGCACCTTGCCGGTGAATTGATGGCTCTTCTTCGGCCCGTTCAGTTGTTTGTCGTTCCACTCGAAGTTCACGCCGATTTTGTCACCACCGCGTAACGCATAGGTCTCGACGGCCTTCGTGAACCTCCGTTCAGCGGCGTTGTCAATGAACGCAATCACTCGCCACGGTCCCATGTAGCGCTGAAGATCTACGTGCGAAACTGGCTGAACCTTTTTCTGGCCAGGAGAACTGCAACCGGCAGCAACTAGTCCCAGAACTGCGGCGAGTGAGCGATGTGCAAACATGGAAACCATCGTTGAACCGGGTGCCTCACTTCTTCGCAGTGGTCGTCTTCTTCCTGCTCCGAGGTTTCTTCGGATCAGGCGTTGCGACATCCTGTTCATCGTCTTCCAGCGTCGCCAAATAGGTCTCGTTGATCGATTGAAGATGGCCGTCCAGCGCTTTGGCCATCGCCTGCTCTTCTTTGAGGATACCTCTGCACGTAGCCGCGATCTTCTTCTCGCCCAGAACATTTGCCGTCACGATGAGGGATTTGTAGCAGGCAATCTCGAAGTGCTCGGTAGCGAAGTCGGCGATAGCGTTTTTGACCGGTGTATCGGCCACCATGCTGGTCACAACACCTGCCACGAGATTGGCCAGTTTACTGACCCCTTCTTTGAGCACTGGATGGCTGCCTCCCAGCGATGCCAACGCCTTCTTCATTTCTTCGGCATGGCGCTTGGTTTCTTTAAGATGCTGGGCAAGGGCCGCACGAACCTTCGGCTGACCTTTCGCATCGGCGATGTGCTTCTCCAAAGTGGATACGATGCCGACTTCCATCGCATGAGCGTCACCGAGCCATTGAATGAACTGTTCTCGTTTCGTCATGCCTGCCTATCGCGTGCCTGCTGCTTACCGGATGGGCAGTTCACTAAACTTCGCCGCAGCGAGCCTAGCAGAAGCGTCACCGTAGCTGGTCGGTGAAGAATCTCAGTGCTTGGGCGACGGCTTGAAAAGCAGCTGACGGCGTCAAAATGTGCTGCTCGTTCGCCAGGAAGAGGGTTTCGACATGTGAGCCGAGCCTCTTGAGCAGAGCTTGCAATTCGGTAGCTCGCTCAAATGGGACACGCCGGTCGTCCTTGCCGTGGATGATCAACGTCGGTGGCAGGTGGTCCACTTCTTTTGCAAAGGTTGGTTCGACCCCGCCCGCCAATTCTACCACTACTTTGATTCGAGGATCGCGTGAGCTTTGAGCGACAGCCAAGTAACCGCCAAGTGAGTAGCCGAAAACGCCAATTCGCTTCGGATCAACGTCAGGCTGCGCCTCGATGAAACTGACTGCGTCATTCAACGTGCTCAGCCACTTCTCGGCGTTGGTGTGCATCGTTTGGTCGTCGGCGTAGCGAGTGCCGGTGCGATCGAAATACTCAACGAGGTAGGTGGCGTAGCCACTTGCAGCAACGATGTTGGCGATTTGTCGAACGTATGCATTGGCCACGTCCACTCCACCAGCTCCATGCAGCACGAGAATCGCTGGCAGCTTTGCGGTGCTTCTCGGTTTGAACACACTGACTCCAATCTGCTTTCCTCCGCTGATAAAGGTGGTGTCCTGATTTACCAATTCCTGAGCCGGTGCGCTCATCGCCAGCGCGGTGACCGTAGCGAGGAGTGGTCCTGATTTGCTGTCCATACGAATGAAATTGTCGGCGGGCGAGGAGTTGAACCTCATCGAGTTTATTGCTCGATCACCACGGATTTAAACCGCTACCGCCACCGATGATTCGCCAGTGGATGAGCGGTCGGTTGGGTCAAGGAATGAATCATTCGAGGAGAAAAAATGCCACTTGCGAGAAGTGTTCAGGCGAACAGTGTATTTGCATGTTCATCTCCTGTCAGAAAACTTCCGTCGAACGGCATCAAAGCGTCATTGCGCCATGAGAGCCCTGAGACTGATCTGCCATCGTTTGCTCTGTCTGTGCCGTGTTGCTCGTGGACCATTCGTTGAGCAACTGGAACTGCCGCTGAAGACTCTGAGGAAACGGAAGCCCTGAGCGGTGGATGAACCCCAGAAGACCGGTGTGTCGAACACTGGAAGAATCACAGCAGAGCCGTATTCGAGCGTGGAAGGCGTTGCAGGGGCTCAGGCAGGTGATTGCCGGCGTTGCTGATGATCAGATACCGCAGCCCTCAAAACCGCCGTGCTTTGAGACTGAAGGACAAGTGCTCAGGAGCGAGCTGATGAAGATCCTCAACCGGCTGGCCATCGAACTGGATGAGGCGGACCAAACAATCGAGGCGATGAGACCATTCATCGACAACACGAAGCACGACGGAACATTCCCGCACCACCTGCTTCAATTCAATCGAGTGATGGCAAAACTCAGAGCGAGAGCGAATGCGTTGCGGGTGAGGACGGAGAAACTGCGGTGAATTCAGGATGCGCCGCTGCTTCCTCTTCAGGAGGGCCTCGTCACAACTTGAGTGCGGCGACGATCAAGCTCAGGATTGTGAGGAAGAAGAGGGCATCCATGTCAGTTCAGGCGGCAATCTCCGCATGCCGAAGGTCTATCACTTGGGTGATCTCGCCTGCCAAATTGCGAACCTCAATGACGCCGGAGCGTTCCTTGAGCAGCTCCCTTGCAGAACGAATAGCATCAACCAGTGATCCATAGCGGGGCTCTACACCTGGCTCAAACACCTCCCACGATCCACGACCGAATGGTTGGACTGTAACGGTAGCTTCAGCAGCAAACGTAGCGCTCATCCACAGGAAAACGGATGGCCCAGGCGAATGGTCGTATGGAGTGTGTCGGCTACGTTGCCTTCTCGACCGTCACCTTCATCTCCTTCAGTTCCAGCGCCCCATAGTTGGATGTGAGAGCTACATCGGCGGCATCGCGCCCATAGCCGATCGAAATGCGATTGCCTCGCGGCGTTTTCTGCGTGCCGTCGAAGGTGAACCACCGGTTGCCCACGAATGCCTCGAACCACGCGTGTAAATCCATCGGCTCGAGTTGGTAGAGGTAGCCGACCACCATTCGCGCAGGGATGTTCAAGCTGCGGGTGAGAGCGATACCGAGATGTGCGAAGTCGCGGCATACGCCTTCTCTGGATTTGGCAGTCTCGACGGCCGAGGTTTGGGAGTTGCTGGAACCTCGGGTGTATTTCAACTCGTCACGCAGCCATTGTTCGATGGCTGCAACCTGACCGTAGCCGGCCCGCTGCTTTCCCACGATGGAACTCGCTAGATCGTTGAGGAGATCCGCTTGGCAATAACGGCTGGGAAGCAGGAATTGAAGTGCTGATTCCGGTAGCTCGTGGACCGAGATAAACGAAGCGTCCGGGTCTACATCAATCGTATCAGCGGTGTGAGCGCGGCAGCTGCACTGAACCTCAAAGTCGCCTTTTGGAATCAAAACACGCTGGCAGAGGTTGCCGAAATCGTCTGTGTATTCGATCACCGGAGCATGCGGCTCGAAGGAGTATTCCTCGCGACTGATCCACTGTGCATAGCCGCTCCGTGGACGAAGCATCATGATCGCGGGAATCGGTGCGTCAGTGCGGTAGGAGATGCGACAGGTGGCGTCTAGGATCATGGAACGGATTGATCGAGACTGCGCACTGTGTCGGTCGTGAGCCGATTGAACTTTCCCACCAACAAGAGAGGCTTTATCCCTTGTGCATCATCGCCAGCGTCTCACAGTGAACCCCTGCTTGGTCCACTATGGTCAGGCACACATCAACTACCCCACATCATCATGGAACACCCTATTGGAACTGGAATGCCGGCCGAGCCGATCGCGTCTGAGAAGATCAACTTCGAGCGCAAAATCTTCTTCATCGATTTGAAGGAGAATCAGCGCGGCCGGTTCATGAAGATCACCGAAGACGTGGGTGGCCGGCGTGACACCATCATGCTGCCTGCTGGTGCGTTTAAGGAGTTCCTCGAAGCACTACAGCGGTTGGTGGAGTTCGAGGGCAAGCTGTAACTGAGCAGAGTCACGCCGCTTTCACGATTGAGACAACTTTGTCGCTGGTTGCCGAGGGTGTGATCTTCCAAAAACGATCAGCGTCATCCGGTTCGTCCAAGACTTTGTAGTAGTGGCGCATGATCACTTCCACGCTATTCCCCATTTCGAGAGCCAGAGCGGGAGCATTGCGATTTTTTTCCAACCAGTAGGTGCCGAACGAGTGTCGTAGACAGTCAGCGGGCCATTCCTCGACTCCGGCATCAATACGGGTCTGGCGGAAGAGCTTTCGCCAATTCGGCGGGCAAATCATTCCATCTTTATTGCGGTATTCCTCCAGCCATTCGGCGAGATTGCGCTCTATCTGAACATTGCGAGAAGCCCCGACTTTTGAAATTTCAGCACGAACTCGGATTATGCCTTGCTTCCATCGCACGTCAGACCACTCCATCTTTTGCAATTCCTCGGGCCGAATCCCGGCAAAGGCTGCGATGGCAAAATAGGGCAGAATCGCGGGACTGGAATTGTGCAGAAGTGAAATGACTTGAAAGGGCTTCAAGATGCCGATTTCTCCACTCGTCACTTTTGCCTTCTTGATTGCTGCTGCCGGATTGCTCGGCACATACTTCTTGTGAACCGCGAAATTGAAGAGATTCACAACCGCCTTGCGGGCATTGTTGCGCGATGTCGGGTGGCTATAGCGGTGGCGTAGCCAATGTTCGATTTCATCGGTTGAAATGCTCGCGGCATCTCGCTCAGGAAAGGCGTGGACGAACTGTCGGCAGCGATGCTCGAAATCGACGATTGTAGGTTTTTCAAGACCGTCGGCGCGCTTCTCGGCTGCGGCCTCAGCTACCAAATCTGCCAAAGGCCTTGGTCGAGTCATGCGCTGTAAATGCGGCAAGTAGTGCTCTACGGCGTCGGTCAGAGTCTTTCCAAACGGGCTGAGCAACTCCGCGCATTTACTCGCCTCAATGCGCAATCGTTCTGGAATGGAAAAGGCAGCATGGCCTTCGTTCTTTCTGGCTACCTTGAGCTGATCTGCCTTTGTGTCTGCGTCGGTTCTGGATTTGAAGAACAGCCGTTCACCTTTGCCGTTTATTCGAGCATCAACCATCCACGCCTTTGTGCCGTTCTTGTGTTCCACCTGGCGCACCGTAGGCCATGAATTCTTCTTCCTGGTCGATCGAGAGGCTGTGGCGTTCACGGTCAAAAAATGGCAGTATGTTGGCAGTCTGGCAAGCGGTCTCTGTGAAAGGCAGCTAAACCTAAGGCCTCCGAAGCCAAAGGTTATGGGTTCGACCCCCGTCGGGCGCACCACTCTGAAAAACGGGTGAATGGCGATGGCACGAGAGGACCGAAACGGAGGCTTGGCGGCTGGAGGTCAGGTGGGCAGGATGCGGCGCTATGAAATCGATCCGCCTGTTTCGTGTCGTTCTGCTCGTCTTCTCACTCGGCATGGTCTTCACGTCGAGCGGGTGGGCGCAGGTGGAGGATGAACTGCTGGGCAAATATCGCTGCCAAGGCGTCGATACCACCGGCGCGGCGTATTCCGGCACGGCGACGATTGAGCGGGAGAAGGATTGCTACCGCGTCACCTGGCTGCTTGCCGGCACCAAGTATGTCGGGGTGGGGGTGAGGACGGGCGACGTCTTCTCCGTCGCGTATTACGGCAAGATGAGCGGCGTCATTGCCTACCGGATCGCCGTGGGGGAACTGAAAGGGAAGTGGACCATCGCGAATGGCCGCGGCGAACTCGGCACCGAGACGCTCACCCGCTGAGCCCCCGCGCGAAAAAGGCGCGTCTCAACGGAATGGACGGAATGGCCGGTTTGTCGAGTGGGGGAGTGAGAGCGAAATTCCATCGGCCTTTTTACGGTTCTTTGAAATTCCCAGCCGGGCGTGCCTTTCTGCCCTGCGCGGCCTCGGCGTGCTTCGCCTTTGCGTTAAAGCGAACCGGTTCCATCCCGCCACCGCTCGCAGAGGTAATCCGGGTTGATCCGAGTAGTTTCGGTTGGGCGTGCCGAGGAGGGCGAGCCGTTGGTGTCCAGCCTTTAGGCTGCTCCCAAACGACGGTCAGTCGAAGACTGCTGGCCGGGAACTCTTCCACCTTGCCGCAGCCTGAAGGCTGGACACCAACGATCGTCGATCCCGCTGACCCATGGCGAGCGCGACAGAGGTGATCCGCAATCGGCAAGTCTCTCCATTTTCGCCCGCCGCCAACAGACACAATAAACACACTATCTCCCCACCGCGGCATGGTGGAAAGCGATCGGCCATCGGCCACCCTGGCGCCGCCCCTGCTCCAGCATTTCGCTGAGCGTCACGGGGGCGCCGCCGCGCCTCTTGCTTTCGTCGGCGGCTTCTCTCAACCCACCGCCAACAGACACAATAAACACACTATTTCCCCACCGTGGCATTGCGGAAAGCGATCGGCCACCCTAGCGCCGCGCCCTCTCCAGCATTTCGCTGAGCTTCACGGGGGCGCCGCCGCGCTTCTTGCTTTCGTCGGCGGCTTCCATGAAGGCGAACATCTCGATGGTTTCTTCCTGAGCCACCGGGGCGGTGCCGGTCTGGAAGAACTTCACGATTTCCCCAAGCAGCGGGGCGTAATCGTGCGGCACATCCTTCTGCTCGGCGCTGCCGGTGCTGCCGAAGACGGTGACTTTGTGGGGGAGGGACTTGGTGCGCAGGCCGATGAGCGTGCCGGTGCGACCGCCACTCCAGGCGCCGACGACCACATCGGTGTCGGGCGTGAAGGTGCGCGAGACGGATTCGCAGCCGCGCCCCATCACCGTGAAGAGCGCTTCGGTGGGATGGATGCCATACCAGGTGAGATCGGTATGATGCGGCTCGAGCGAGGCGGGGCCGTAGGAAATGGCGGCGCGCACTTCGCCGGTCTTGGCGGCGAGGAGTTCGCGCATCGACGATTGCCAGCGATACGAGCTGCCGGTCCACACGGGCACCTTCGCTTCATTGGCGAGGTGATAGATTTCGAGCACGTCCTTGAGCGAGTTCGAGAGCGGCTTGTCGATGAAGACGGGCTTCTTCGCCGCGATGACTGGCCGGGCCTGCGCGAGGTGCGGGCGCCCATCGACGGCTTCGATGAGGACGGCATCCACCTGACTGCACAGTTCCTCGATGCTGCCGCAGATCTTGATGCCGAACTTCTCGCGCAACGTCTGGGTGTAGCCGTCGATCCGCGACGCGCTCGATTCGATGTCGTCGCTCTTCATCGGAAAGGCCGCGACGATCTTCGCGCCGGGGATGTGGTTCTTCGCCTCGGGCATATTGAGAATGCCGGGGAAGACGACTGCATGCGAAGTATCGCAGCCGATGATGCCAAGCCGCAGGTCGGCGGCGGAAAGGGTGGCGCTGAAGGTGGCGAGGGCGAGGAGGGAAAGAAGGGGAAGCTTCATGAGTTGCAGCGATCCACCGCGCAGGTCCGGTGGTCTTAGCCGGAACTGTGCGGTTTCGATGAGAAGTTGTCACCAGCGAAGATGCCCACCGAAGCCGGGCTGGTCAGGAACGGAGTGATCCCATAACCTCCCATCCCATCCGCCCGATGGCACTCGTTCCCACTACCGATAATCCGTTCGCTCTGCTGACCTTGATCGCGGCGCCCGCCGTGCTCACCAATGCCATGTCCGTGCTGGCGCTGAGCACGAGCAATCGCTTCCTCCGCGCGGGCGAACGGTTGCGGATTCTGGCGAGCGAACTCGAGGAGGTGACCAGCGAGGAGGACCGGGGCTGGCGGCTTACGCACATTACTCGCATCGAGCGCCAGGCGGTGCTGTTGCTGAGTGCGCTGCGAGCGGCTTACCTCGCGCTCGGGGCGTTTGTGATCGCCAGCCTGGTCTCCGTGTTTGGGGCGGGGCTGGCGGCGCAGCATCTTCACCCGGCCGATGAAATCATGATCGTGCTGGCGCTCATTGCGGGGGTGGTCGGGGCGGCGGCGCTGGTGTGGGGATGCACGCTGCTTTTCTGGGCCACCCGGCTAAGCATGCTGAACATTTCGGAGGAGGCGGACCTCATCCGGAAACGGGAAGCGGCGCGCAAGGCGGCGGCAAATCCGGCGACGTAACGGCTGCTTCACGCTTGAACTCGCGCGCTGCACTCTCTTCGACGTTTTCCCGGTTGCCGCAGGGCTGGGGGCGGGTTTGCTTCCCGCAGGCAACATGAGTTACCGCGAGGGCTATTACCTCCACATTCACGGCGATCAGCTCGGGCCCTATACCCTGCGCCAGATCAATCATCAGCTCCAGACGGGGCTGATCGCGGAGGACACGTTGTATTGGTCCGAGGAACTCGACCAGTGGCAGCCGCTCAATACGCTCATCCCAAAGCAGAAGAGGGTGAAGCCGTGGAAGGTGTTGCTCGTCGTGCTGGCGGTGCTGCTGCCGCTCGGGGCGTTTGGGTGGTTCTTCGGGCCGACGATCATGGATGGCTGGCGCGAGCAGACGCAGCGGGAGTTCACCCCGCAGGCGGCTTACTGGACCGCGCGCGGCATCGTGCGGCACGAACTCGCCGGGGCGAACACCGCCGCGCAGTTTCTGCCCTTCGGGGATGCGCAGGTCGAGATGGGGCAGGACAACACCGCGGTGGTGAAGCTCGAAGGCCACGTGCTGAACGACGATGCGGACAAACAACCCGCCGCCTGGAAGGTGCGCCTGCGGTTCGATCCTTCCGTGCGGACGTGGTCTCCTTTACCCGTGGCCCCAGCCAATCCATGAAGCGCGTTTTCCTCATCCTGATCGCCCTCTTCGTCTGCGTGGCGTGCCGCCGGCCTGTCCAGCCGATCCCCACCGCCAACCCAAATGCGAGCGGCGCCTTTCCCGAGGACAAGCCGGTCATCGACGCCGCGCCCGTGGACACGAAGAGCTACGACGCCGGTTACCAGCTCGGTTACGCGGCGGGGGCGACCGATGCGCGTCCCGGCGCCAAGCTTCCTACACCCGACAAGGCGACGGCGCTCGCGGTCGATGCCGCTGGCAATGAACCCGTCCGGAACAAAAAGTGGCGCGATGGGTGGGCAAACGGTTATCTGGAGGCCTTCCGCAATCGCGCGCTGAACATCAAGTGATTCGTCCCCTCCTTCTCCCGCTCCTGCTTTTGCTGCTCCCGCCGGCTGCGCGGTCCGCTTCGAGCGCAGCCACCGCCGAGGCGGAAGCCTCCAAGTGCCGCGACCGGATTTCCGCCGTGCGGCGGGAGGTGCTGGGAAAATACGAAGATCAGCTCGGCGAACTCCAGTCGCAGTGCCAGAAGGCCGCCGATCTCGAAGGCGCACTGGCCGTCCGAGCCGAGAGGCAGCGAGTGCATGGCGAGCAAGTGCTGACCGAATCCAATTTGGTGACCGAACCCCGCGCGCTCCGTGCGCTGCAGCAGCAGACCGCGACGCGCCTCGAAGAACTCACCGCCGGAGTCGTCGGCGAGGTCATTCCGCGGCTGGTCGAGCTCAAGAAAGCGCTCACCGTTTCAGGCCAGCTCGACGAGGCGGTCGCGGTGCGGAAGTTGATCGAGCAGTTGCAGAACGATCACGTGCCGCTCGCCCGTCCGGCGAACGGTGAGTTGGTGACGGAAGAAACGCTCACCACTGCTTACGCCGCCGATCGCGCCCGTGCCGACAAGGCTTACAAAGGCACGGTGCTGACCGTGCGCGGCACGCTGGCAACTTACCGCGTCGATCCGAACGATGCGCGCCGCGCTTCCATCTATCTCGGCCGCAGCGGGGGCGCTGGGTGGGTGGGATGCTTCTTCGACGACAGCGTGCGCTTCCGTGAAGATCGTTCCTTCAACACCGTGGCGCTCGTCGTCACAAGTGCTTCCGGCAGCCCGATCGCGCGGTGGCAGGCCGGACAGACGATCGAGATTTCCGGCAAGTGCGACGGCTTCGAAGACGTCGTGCGCCTCACCTCGTGCGAACTGCCGCGCTGAAACGGTTGCTTACTGTGCCCGGTTCGAAACGCGCTCCATTTCTCATCCTGTTCCTGATCGCCCTTGCTCTCGCGGGCTGGGGCGTCGCTTGGAGACTCAGCCTGCGCGCCCTCGAACCAAGGGTGCTCCTGGAGCGGCCGAAGCCATCGAAGGCGGAAAGCAAAGTAGCGGCGACTTTTCGGGAACTCACGTCGGATACGGCCTTCGCCGGCGCGGCGATCGGGTTCTGTTTGCTGGATGAAAACGGGAAACCGGTCTTTGCCTCGCCGCTGGCTGAGACGGCCCTTTGTCCGGCGTCTTCGCTGAAGACCGTCACGACCGGGGCCGCCCTCGGCATTCTCGGGCTCGACTTCACTTTCGAAACGTCGCTGTTTGCCACGGCGGAGATCGATGCGGAGGGCGCGCTCGATGGCGATCTCATGCTGCTCGGGAGCGGGGATCCGACGCTGTCGAGCGATGACCTCGGCGAGATGGCCGACGCGGCGATCGCCGCCGGCCTGAAAAAGGTGACAGGGCGAATCCGAGTGGACGCGACCCGGTTCCCTCCGAACCCTGTGAACGATCATTGGGTCTGGGGCGACATCGGCAACGGTTATGGGGTCGGCGCCTTTGGGCTGAACCTCGATCGCAATCGCATCGGCCTTCGGTTCGAGCCTGCCGAAAAAGCCGGCGCGCCTGCGGGGTTGCTGGATCATTCGTCGGCGCCCACAGACATCCGCTGGGAGAACTTCGTGACCACTGGGCCGACGGGCAGCGGTGATCAGGTCGTCGTTTATTCGGAGCCGTATGGGCGCACCATCACGATGCGCGGCACGGTTCCCGCCGGGGAGAGTGGCTTTGCCGTTTCGGCGGCCAACCCCGATCCTGCCGCGCTCGCGATCGAAGTCCTGCGGGCGCGGTTGGAAGCGGGCGGGGTGGCCTTTTCCGATGCCGCTCAGCCGGAAGCCACCCCGCCGCGCACCCGGCTCGCCGCGCATCGATCGAAGCCGCTTCCGGAGATCGTCGATCACCTTCACCGCATGAGCGACAACCTCGAAGCTCAGAGCCTCTTCCTCACCATCGGATGGAAGCAGGACACCGACCCGGTCGATGCCGTGAAGGCGTATTGGGAGAAAGCGGGCGTCGCCTGCAAGGGCTGGCGGCTCATCGATGGCAGCGGCCTCGCGCGCGCGAACATGATTCGCCCGCTCGATCTCGCAGGCATCAACTTCGCCGCACGCCGCAGCGGAGTGGGTCAGCGATTCTACGACAGCCTCACAGCCTATCACGATGGCCAGGTGCGCGCGAAGGTCGGCAGCATGTCCGGAGTGCTCACGCAGGTCGGTTTCCTCCGGACCGCGCAGGGGAGTGAACTCACCTTTGCCTGCATGGCCAACGGGCTCACTCCGGGTGCCGATTTCTGGGGGCTCATCGAGGCCTTGCTCGAAGCGGCCCGCACCGAGAACTAGGAGCGCCGATTCTTGTCCGCGATGGCGATGAGGATCAGCACGAAGGCCGAAAGCCGAATGGAATAGACATACGGCGCCCAGTCCGTTTCCACCGCCATGAAACTGCGCACAATCCGCTCCGCCATGAACAACAGGAATGCGCCCGAAAAGTAGATGAACAACCGGTCGCGTGTTTTGCGCCAGAACTTGATGAAGAACAGCGCGATCACGAGCAGGCTCATGCAGTTCGTGCCCGCCAGGAGGTCGTTGAGCTTTTCGAGAAACTCGGTGGACATGGCTAGTTCGTTTCGAAGATCAGGCCGAAGAGCAGGACCAGAAACGCGATCTGTGAAACCAGGCTGCGGAACGGGAGGATATAGACATCCGGAAACACGACGAGATCGAGAAACAGCAGCGCGTTCGAGATGGCCATGATGCCGAAACACAGCGCGCTCCAGAACAGCAGCCTCATGCGCGAGCGCCGATAGGCTCGCCACAGCAGCACCGCGCAGCCGAGGCTCGTGAGCATGCACAGGATATAGACGAGTGAACCGATCATGGGGTGGGTGGGGTTTTGAGTTTGAAAGCGTCGGCAAAACTCTGCGCCGCATCGGTCTCTCGTTTGTAGATTGCCTCGATCACGCGCACCGGGGCCGTTTTGTAGGCAAGGCGGATTGCTGCGATCTGCTCGACCATCGCCAGGTCGGTGGACGCCCCATAGACGGGTGGTTCGCTTTCCCGTCTGATGAGCGTATGCCGGGCGAGTTCCTCCAGCCAGCCTGACACGGAGTGCTCCGTGCTGAGGATGGCGTCATAGACCTTTCGGATCGTCCAAGGGCCGCCGGCAGGCAGGCTCACCAGCAACAAAATCTCCAGTTGCTCAACCGAGCGAATGTAACGCGCGAGAAATTCTCGGACAATAAGCGGGAGTTCTTCAGAAGGCACGCGATGGGTGGAGACAGATGGAGCCAGAGAGCTTGCCATGAGGATCGCGCGTGGGACCTGCATTGGATGGGTCGATCTACCCAGCTTCACTGATCATGCGTGCCACGGCATCCAACGGCACATCGATGAATTCGGAATGATGAGCGAGTTCGTGCCCCAGTTCGTGCAGGGCGCGGCTGAGCACATAGAGTTTCAAGAGCGTTTGATATTCCTCCATGTCCGCCGAAAGGAACGAGGTGCCCTGCACCGCGGCAAAATAGGTCACGGCGAGGGTGTTCGCCATTCGTTCGACCCAGAGTCGAGCCCACGGACGCAGGAACTCGCGGTCGCTTTCCAGTTCGCGCCGCATGGCTGCGGCGGCGGCATAATCGAGTGATCGCAGCATGGAAGCGACATCGACGAGCGGGCAGCGCTTGAGCGAACGCTCGCCCTGCGGGCGTGATGCTTCGCCCTCGAAGTCGATGAAGACGAATTCCTTGCCGGTATTGAGGAGTTGCCCAAGGTGGAGATCGCCGTGCACACGGGTTTTGGAAGTGGGGAAACGCCGATTCAGAAGCGCGCTGAAAATCCGCAGCATCGCGGGCCTTTCTTCGACGATGCGCAGGGCGAGCGCCCGTTCCCCCTCGTTGAAGCGCGCGGCTTCCCGCCGAAGCAGGCGGAGCACGCGTCCGGCCTGGCCGCGCATCGCCTGGTAGAGCGAACGCTGGTGCAGTGTGCCAAACGGTTCGGCGGCGAACGCTGCTCCCGATTCACCGGCCAGCGTCCGATGCAGGGCTGCCATGCTTTTTCCGAGCGAGCGCATGCGTTCGGAGAAAACGGCTCCAATCACCTCCTCGGCGTTCGCGGCGGCGGGATCGAGCCGCGACTCCAGCGCGCGATCGAAGAACCGCGAAAGGGCATCGAGCGTGAAGGTCCAGCCATCGCCTTGATGTGCCACATAGGCGGTAAGCGCGCTGATGGTGGCCCGGCCCTCGCGTGCGCTCATTTCGACCGCGCTGTGCAGCACCGGAACGAGCGGGAAACCGCGGCGTTGAAGCGCGTCGAGCAAATCCACTTCGGGCTGCGTGCCTGGGTCGAAGCGGCGATAAACCTTCAGCAGCAGCGTGTCGTCGTAGGAGATGCTCGTGTTCGAACGGTTCAACTCGACAATGCGGCTGCTAGTCGCCACTCGATCGAGCACCAAAGGGTCAATGGTGGCAAATGCGCGTGGGACCGTGCGGAGATTCGCTTTCGTTTCGCGGTGCATCTGCAACCAAAAGGCGCGCACTTGCGGAAGGAAGAGCGCGTCGATCAATAGCTGACCTCCTTCGATTCGGGCGAGAATCGCTTCGGCTGGAAACGTCGCTTCGGCGGTGTCTTCCATCTGCGCGAGCGGCAGGAGATAGGTCTCTGGCTGACCTTCCTGAAAGGTCACTTCCACGAGTGCGAGCCACACGGCAGGCATTAATTCGCTGAGTTGCGTGAGTTGGAAATCGCGCACGATGCGCCCGGATGTGCGGAACCACGCACAGTTCGGGAAATAGCATGGCAGGATGATCTTGGTGAGCGTGTCCTTGGCTGCCGAGTTCCACGTTACGAATGGTGCCATGGTAGGCAAGACCTCGCAGCTTCGCTGGGCGGCCTCTTCTGGACGTAACGCAAACCAGTAGAATCCATGCGGGCCAAGCGTAATGACCATGGGGGCGTCAGCGCGAATCGCTGGGAAATCAGTCATTCCGAAGAGTTCCACCGGCACGGCTCCAGCATGTGCACGCAGGTCCAGTTCCACCACCTGTGCGAAGCGAGAAAGGTTGGCGACTACCAGCACGGTCTGCCCTTCACCACGGCGCAAATAGGCGAGCACTTTGGCGTTTTCCGGTTGCAGAAATTCGATCTCGCCCCGGGTGAAGGCTTCGCAGTTCTTTCGCACGGCAAGGGTTCGCCGCATCCACCAAAAGAGCGACGATGCATTCCGTTGCTGATTCTCCGCGTTAACGGTTTCGTAGTGGTATTCGGGATCGATGATCAGCGGCAGGAGCAGCCGTTGCGGGTTCGCGGCGGAGAAGCCGCTGTTGCGATCCGGGCTCCACTGCATGGGCGTGCGCACGCCGTTGCGATCGCCGAGGAAGATGTTGTCGCCCATGCCGATCTCGTCGCCGTAGTAAATGATCGGCGTGCCCGGGAGCGAGAGCAGCAGCGAGTTCATCAGCTCGATCTTGCGCCGGTTGTTGCCCAGCAAAGGCGCGAGGCGACGGCGGATGCCGAGGTTGATCCGCGCGCGAGGATCGGAGGCGTAAACGCGCACCATATAGTCCCGCTCCTCGTCGGTCACCATTTCCAGCGTCAGTTCGTCGTGATTGCGCAAGAAGATGGCCCACTGGCAGTTCGCCGGAATCGCCGGGGTTTGCTCGAGGATATCCATGATCGGAAACCGATCTTCCATTTGCAGCGACATGAAGAGCCGCGGCATGAGCGGAAAATGAAAGTTCATGTGGCACTCGTTCCCGGTGCCGAAATATGCCGCGGCATCTTCAGGCCACTGATTGGCCTCTGCCAAGATCATCCGGTTGGGAAAGTGCGTGTCGATGTGGGTGCGGAGTTTTTGCAGGAACGCATGGGTTTCCGCGAGGTTTTCGCAGTTCGTTCCGTCTCGCTCGTAAAGATACGGAACGGCGTCGAGTCGCACGCCATCGACCCCGCGACTCAGCCAGAAATCGACGACCTTGAGCAATTCTTCCTGCACGGCGGGGTTATCGAAATTCAGGTCGGGCTGGTGCGAGTAAAAGCGGTGCCAGAAATACGCGCCCGCGACGTGGTCCCAGGTCCAGTTCGACGGCTCGAAGTCCTGAAAGATAACCCTCGCTTCGCGGTAACGATCCGCCGTGTCGCTCCACACGTAGTAGTCTCGCTCCCGCGATCCCGGAGGGGATCGTCGCGCACGCTGAAACCACGGATGCTGATCGGAAGTGTGGTTCAAAACGAGTTCGGTGATGACGCGCAAACCACGCGCGTGCGCGGCGGCGACAAATTCTTCAAACTGTTCCAGTGTGCCGTAGCTGGAATTGACCGTGAGGTAGTCGGCAATGTCATAGCCATCGTCCCGCAGAGGCGAAGGATAGAATGGCATGAGCCACAAGGCGGTGACGCCGAGTTCTGCCAGATAGTCAAGTCGTTGCAACAGGCCGCCGAAATCACCGACGCCATCGCCATCGCTGTCCTGGAAGGTCTTGACGTGAAGCTGGTAGATGACGGCATCTTTGAACCAGAGAGGGTTGGTCATCATAGGGGTTATCGGGGCCCGACCTGATGATGCGTGCCTTGTTTTGGGCCGCTCAAGCTGTTTTGGCGAAGCAGCGCACGAATTCAGCCACGCTCCACGCCTGGGCGATGCAGGCCCGCGGGGTATAGGGAGCTTCCGCATCGAAGACCTCGCTGATCGAGCCGACACAGGCGTGGTCGAGATGGGCCACGAGGCCTTCGAGGAACTGGCGTGCGCCTTGGCGGTCCTCGGGATGCACTTTTAGCCACGCGTCGATGAACGGGCCAATGAGCCATCCCCACACGGTCCCCTGATGATAGGCGGCGTCTCGTGCCCGGAGATCGCCGAAATATCGTGATTTGAAGTCTGGATGCCCCGGCGCAAGCGATCGCAGTCCGACCGGAGTCAGCAATTCGGCCTTCACCTTTTCGAGCACGGCATTCCAGTGCGCCTGATCCAGGACGGGGTGGCGTAAGGCGATCGCGAAAATTTGATTCGGCCGCAGGGCGGCATCGTCGCCGTGCTCTCCGTCCACGACGTCGAGGAGATGCCCGCGGGACTCGGACCAGAACCGGCGGTTAAAAGATTCCCTCGCCCGCCTGGCATGCTCGGCGTAGGGCCGTGCGGCATCGTCGCCCTTCTCAGCGCGCAGCCAGTCGGCGAGCAGGCAGAGCGCATTGTGCCAGAGCGCGTTGATCTCGACAGCCTTGCCTCGGCGTGGAGTGACGACCCACCCGTCCACCTTTGCATCCATCCAGGTGAGTTGGTAGCCCTCCGCGCCTTGCCGGAGAAGACCATCCGCCGCATCGACCCCGATACCGAAGCGCGTGCCTCGCAGATGGTGCTCGACGATATCGATCAGTTTGGGCAGGAGCACCTGGAGCGTGTTGCGGTCCTGCGTGACTTCCACATAACGGTCGAGCGCGTGGAAAAACCACAGCGTTGCGTCGGCTGTGTGATAGAGCCCTTCGCGGCCACCTTCCGGGAAGAGATTCGGAATGAGGCCGTCGCGAATGTGCTGGGCAAAGGTGCGGAGAATCCATGCGGCTTCCTGATGCCTGCCCGTGGTGAGCGTCAGTCCTTCGAGGCTGATCATCGTGTCTCGCCCCCAGTCGGTGAACCAGTGATAGCCAGCGATGACGGTTCGCACTTCGTTGCCTGCCGCTCTGGCCCGCGCCGCCTCCTCCACGCGACCGGCGGGCGTGATGATGAACTGATCCGCCGCCAGCACCAACTCTGCGGCGGGTGCATTCCTGACTGCAGGGGTGGCGGTGGAGATCAGCCGTTCACGTCGAGCGAGATCGGCCGCAAAGGCCTCCTCAGGATCGAGCGCGAGGATCGGCGCCCAATCCTCCGTCGAAGCGACCAGCGTTACCGGTCGGTTGGGGCGAAGCTCGATGTTGAACGAGCCGGGACTCCACAGAATCCCGCGCGAGTGATAGCCGCGCTCCGCTTCCGTCTGGTAGGCGATTTCCCGCGCCTGGCCACCTTGGTGAGTAAACGATGCCTGCTCATCGTGCACAAACAGCCGGAGAGGATGCGGCAGCTTTGGCGACGTAATCTCGTAGCGCCGGTCCTGAATCAGCAAGGAATAACCGGCTTCGAGAGGTTCGCTGACATCATTCTCGTGCAGGCGAAAATGGACCGAGGGACGCAACTCCAGCCGGGCGACATCGTGATCGGAAAGCAGGCGATAGGTTAGGTGAAGCGTATTCTGCCCATGCACGAGCAACAGGCGCCGCTCGATGACGAATCCCTCCGCCTCGTAGGTCCAGATTGGCAATCCGTCCTCGAGACGAAACTCGCGGACAAAATGTTTTTCCGAGTCACCGTCTTCCTGCCGGTTCGGTTCTTCTCCGCCGATGAGCAGACTCCCTCCTGCCGGAAGCCGAAGAATTTCGGCCAGGTGATTGAGCATCACAACACGACCGTGAGGAGCAGGTAGCGCGGCGATGAGAAGGCCGTGATAACGCCGCGCGACCATTCCGGAGATCGTGCCGGAACCGTAACCGCCGAGGCCATTGGTGATGAGCCATTCGCGGCGCAGGATTTCGCGGGCATGGTTGGCTTGTGCCTGTGCGATATCGATCCGGCGAGTGATGGAGGTTTTCATTCTGCGGGAGATGGAGTGAGAAGCACTGCGGCTTCGGCGGGCACGTTCCAGTTCTCTTCGGTGTCCAGTGGTTGGGTGCCGCTGCCGCCATAGCAGGGATCTTCGCTCGACCACGCGGTCTGCCATTCGCAGCCGCACGGCGGAGCCAGCAGGGGTTCAGGCGCCGGGTCGAGATGGAGATGCGTGCCGAGATTAACGACAAGCAGACGGTCGTTTTGCGCGCGGCCAAAGAACCGGAGCACGAAGGCGTTCGTGCCGAGCACGGCCCCGTCGAACGTCCCGCGCTGTGCTTTGCCCAGCAGCGGATCTTCTTTCCGCAGACGGATGAGATCGCAGTGCAGCCGCCACGCCTCGGCGTTCCGCTCGCGATCGGCAAAGTCGAGTTTGCAACGAAGGAACGTCTCTTCGCGTTCCGGGTTCGGGATGAGCTTGGCCACATCCTCGGAGGCGATACTGGGAAATTGGCCGAGAAATTCCGCGCGCCCTTTGGAGACCGCCTCCGCGAGATCCGGTCGATGATCGGCGAAATAGAGAAACGGAGCGGAGGCTGCAAATTCCTGCCCCTGGAAAAGCATCGGTGTATTCGGCCCCAGCAGCAGCAACGCGGTGAGCGCACGCATCCGGCCCGCACTGGTCAGCGTATGCACGCGGCGGCCCCACAGGGAGTTCGCAATCTGGTCGTGATTCTGGAGATAGTTCACAAAGTTCGATGGCGTGAGATCGAACGATGGGGTGCCGCGGCGTTTCTGTTGCCACTGGTAGCGCTGGCCTTGGAAGAGGAACCCCCATTTGGCCGCCGATACGAACTCCTGCGCGACGCCGTGGTAATCGGTGTAATACGCTTCGCGTCTCCCCGTCATCGCTACGATGGCGGCGTGATGGAAGTCGTCGTTCCAAATGGCATCGACGCCATAGCCTCCCATGTCGGCTGACCGAACGAGTCGGGCGTTTTGCTCTTCGTTTTCCGCGACAAGGTAGATGCCGCGGCCCCGCGCGGCCTCCCGGGCGCGTGAGGCGATGGCGGCGACAAGATGCTCGGTGGAGGCATCGAAGATTTGCTGCGTCGCATCCAGCCGAAGGCCATCGAGGTGAAATTCGGCGATCCAGTAGGCCGCATTTTCGATGAACAACTCGCGCACCGGCGCTGCGAAATCGTCGTCGAAATTCAACGCGTCGCCCCACTCGTTTTTGTAGTGTTCACTGAAGTAGTGCGGCGCAAACTCTTTCACGTAGTTTCCGTCCGGGCCGAGGTGATTATAGACCACGTCGAGGCTCACTCCGAGCCCGAGCGCATGCGCACGATCGACAAAGCGGCGGAAGTCATCGGGTTCGCCGTAGAGCCGAGTCGGTGCAAAAAGGTTCACCCCGTCGTAGCCCCAGCCGTAGCGCCCGGGAAAATCGGCGACGGGCATGATTTCGATGAGCGTGATGCCGAGTTCTGCAAGGCGTGGCAGATGCCTGATCGCGCCCGCCCAGGTGCCTTCTTCGCTGAAAGTGCCCACGTGCATTTCGTAGATCACCTGGCCTTCGGGAGAGACGCCACGCCACTCGCTATCCGTCCACGTGAACGTCGGATCGATGATGCGCGAGGCGCCATGTGGCCCTTCCGGCTGGAAACGCGAGGCCGGGTCCGGAAAGGCTCCCGCATCCAGCTTGTAGCGATAGTTCATGCCCGCTCGAGCCGCACTAACCAATCCCGACCAATATCCGTGTGTTTCGGCCGAGAGTGGAAATTCACCGATGCCGTTCAAATCGACTGCGACCGCTTTCGATGCTGGCGCCCAGACCCGGAAATGGACGCCGCCATCCGGCTGCACTTCCGCGCCGACGGGCAGCCGCCGTTGCGGTTGGAATGCTTTCTTCTCCATGGCCCTCAGCGACCGTCCAGGAGGGTTCCGAGTTCAGACGAGATAACGTAGCTTCGCGGCAGAATTTTCATGCCCGGTGCATCGTCCCGCGGAGGTTTTACGGTCCTGTCAAAATTTACGACATCCGCCCGCTCGCAAGATCGGCGTTTTTCCCCTTTGCGCATTGCGCAGGGTGCGCTTTTCTCGCGCTCCTTGCTGTCGAAATGAAAGTCGCTGATCTGCGCGGAATTCTTCAATACGTGCCCCGCTTCCGGGACCGCATCTTTGTGGTCGCGGTGGATGGTGAAATCGCCGCGTCGCCGAACTTCGCGAACATCCTGCTCGACCTCGCCGTCCTGCGCTCGTTGAACATCAAGGTAGTCCTCGTGCATGGCGCAGGCTCGCAGATCGAACAGCTCGCCGCGGAACGCGGTGTCGCGATCACGAATGCCGATGGCACGGGTTTGATCGACGACGTTACGCTGAAGATCAGCCTCGAAGCGGCCACGAACGTAATGAACGACGTCATGCAGGGCCTCACTTCGGTGGATCTGCGTGCCGCCTACGCGAATGTGATCATCGCGCACCCGGCCGGCATTCTCGGCGGAGTGGATTATCAGCACCTCGGACGTGTGGAACGGGTGGACACACAGGCGCTGGAGCTCTTTCTCAACCAGGGAATCATCCCGCTGATTCCGCCGATTGGTTTCGATGGTGAAGGCCGCACCTTCCGCGTAAACAGCGATGCAGTGGCTGTCGAGGTCGCCGAGGCATTGCGGGCGATGAAGATCATCTATCTTACCGGTTCCGGCGGATTAGTTATCAATGGTGAAATTATCCGCCAGCTCTCGATGCTCGAGGCGGAAGATCTCGCGAAGAAGAAGCGGACACTGGTTGCGCCTCGTTTGCTTTCCAAGCTCGAGCATGCCGCTCGCGCCTGCCGGCAGGCGGTGCCTCGCGTTCACCTGCTCGATGGGAATGTGAACGAAGCGCTGCTGGCCGAGGTGTTCAGTCCCGATGGTGTCGGCACGATGGTGTATTCCAACGAGTATCAGCAGATCCGGCGCGTCTTTAAGAAGGATGTGCGCGCGGTGATGGGGCTGATCCGCCAGAGCGTGGCGAATGAAGAGCTCGCCCGCCGCACCCGCACCGATATTCTCACGCAGCTCGACGATTACTGGGTGCTCGAAATTGATCGCAACCTCGTCGGCTGCGTCGCCGTGCACCTTTATCCCGAGCAGAAAAAAGCCGAACTGGCGTGCCTCTACGTGGCAAAGGCCACGGAAGGGCAGGGCCATGGGCGGAAGTTGATGGCGTTTGCCGAACAACTCGCGGCGGAAAAAGGAGCGCAGCAGATTTTCGCCCTGAGCACGCAGGCGTTTAACTTTTTCCAGCAGAAGGGTGGGTATGTGGAAGTGACACCCGATGAACTCCCCCCCGAGCGCCGGAAAAAATACGACACCAGCGGCCGAAATTCGAAGGTTTTGCAGAAACCGGTGACGCTGACCGTGGCGGCGCCGACGCCTTAGGCGGGCAGTGCGTTGACCTTCGCTGGGTGCCGGCTAAGTCTGGCGTATGTCTGTGGCGCATCGGAGCATAGCGTTGGCGAAGCATCTCCTGCGCGCCGCCCGAGCGGAACGCCGGCCCGATGAGGCGGCGCGCGCTCGACGACTCGCGCGCCTGATTTCCGATCCCTCGGGGAAAACGTTGAGCATCGCCATGACGGATCGTTTGATGCGCACTGAAGACCCGGTGCGGGCGGCGCATGCCTGGCGAGCGATGCTCAAGGGAACTGGTCTGCCGAGCGGTTTCAGTTGGTTTGATCGCGCGATGCTGGCGGTGGGTGCAGCAACCTCCCTGATTTTTCCAAGCGTCGTCATGGAAGCAGTCAAACAGCGGCTGCGGCGAGACAGCCGAGGGGTGATCCTGCCGGCCCAGCCTCGCTCACTCTCGGGCTATCTGGCCGAGCGATACGAGTGCGGTATGCGGGTGAATGTAAACTCGCTGGGCGAGGCCATCCTCGGAGAGGAAGAAGCTTCCCGGCGAATCGATGGCGTCGTGGCGCTTCTGGAAAGGCCGGGAATCGACTGTGTCTCGGTAAAGACTTCGGCGATCTTCAGTCAGATCAACGTGGTGGCATGGGACGCAACTCTCACCGCGATCAAGGACCGGCTGCGTCGAATTTATCGCGTGGCGGTGAAAGCGGGAAAGTTTGTGAATCTGGATATGGAGGAATATCGAGACCTCGCATTGACGGCGTCAGCGTTTCGCGACGTGCTGGACGAGCCGGAGTTTCGCTTTCTAGGTGCCGGTCTGGCTTTACAGGCCTATCTCCCGGATTCGAATGCGGCGCAGCGTGAACTTACCGATTGGGCGCGGCGGCGGGTGGCTGGTGGTGGTGCACCGATCAAAATCCGGCTCGTGAAGGGGGCCAATCTGGCGATGGAGCAGGTGGAGGCCGAGTGGCACGGCTGGAACCCTGCACCTTATGCCACCAAGGCGGAAACCGACGCGAATTTTCGCCGGATGCTGGAGTTTGCCTGCCAGCCGGAAAATGCCGCGGCGGTGCGAGTCGGCGTGGGCAGCCACAACCTTTTCGACGTCGCGCTCGCACTCGTTTTACGAGAGGAAAATGGGGTGAGGGATGCGGTCGAAATCGAAATGCTGGAAGGGATGGCCAATCATCAGGCGCGTGCGGTCAGTGCGGCTGCGGATGGCCTGCTCGTGTATGCGCCGTTGGTGGAGGAAAAGGACTTTGGCAGTGCGCTGGCCTATTTGATCCGACGGCTCGACGAGAACACCGCGCCCGAAAATTTCTTGCACGATTTGTTTGCGCTCACCCCGGCCAGCCCGGCTTGGGAACGGCAAAAGGAGCGTTTTCTCCGCGGATGGAAGGACCGCCATGAGGTGGCGACAGACTCGCGTCGTGCCGCGCTTCCCACTCGCCACGGCGAAGGATTTGCTAACGCACCGGACACGGATTGGACGCAGCCACGCCATCGCGATGCATTGTGGCAGGCGGTGAAAACATTTCAGCTCTGCGAAGTGCCCGCGCCGTGCGGAGGGGAGGGGATCACAGCGGTGTTGGAAACCGCGAAGAGAGCACAGCCCGCTTGGGAAGCGCGCGGTGACGATGAACGGGCGGCCATTTTGCGGCGCTGCGGCGCTGTGCTGGAAGCTCTCCGGATGGAGACCATCGCCCTGATGCGGGACGATGGAAAAAAGGCTGTTTCGGAAGCGGACGTGGAGGTTTCCGAGGCGATCGATTTCGCTCGTTATTATGCGGGCACGGGCGCGGTGCCAGCCGGGGTAGTAGCGCGAGCACTGGGTGTGGTGGTCATCGCGCCGCCTTGGAATTTCCCGCTGGCGATTCCCGCCGGTGGGGTTCTGGCTGCGCTCATCGCTGGGAATAGCGTGGTGCTGAAACCGGCTCGCGAAACGGCGCGCACGGCATGGTGGCTTGCGCGGCAGCTTTGGGAAGCGGGGGTGCCGCGCGAGGTATTGCAATTTGTCGTCTGCGCGGACGGTGAAACAGGCCGCGCTTTGATTGCCGATCCCTGCACGGACGCCGTAGTGCTGACCGGAGCATATGAAACGGCGCGGATGTTTCAGGATTGGCGCCCCTCGTTGCGGCTCTTCGCAGAGACAAGCGGGAAGAACGCAATCGTCGTCAGCGCTATGGCCGACCGGGAACTCGCGGTGAAGGATCTGGTGCGCTCCGCATTCGGTCACGCGGGGCAGAAGTGTTCCGCGGCAAGTCTCGGGATTTTGGAGGCGGAGGTGGATGATGACCCGGTTTTTCGGCGGCAACTGCGCGATGCCGCCGCGAGTCTGCCGGTGGGGCCGTCGAGCGATCCCGCCAGCATCGTAACTCCGCTTATCCGCGAGCCGTCGGAAAATCTACAGCGTGCGTTGACCACCCTCGAGGAAGGCGAGGAGTGGCTGCTTCAACCGCGCATGGCCCCGAATGACCCGTGCCTCTGGTCGCCGGGCATCAAAATTGGAGTAAAGCCGGGCTCATGGTTTCACCAGACGGAGTGCTTCGGTCCCGTGCTCGGTCTCATGCGGGCGCGGGACCTGGATGAAGCGGTCGAGTGGCAGAACGGCACCCGCTACGGTCTCACCGCGGGCTTTCATTCGCTCGATGAAGGCGAGATCGCGGCATGGCGGGAGCGAGTGCAGGCCGGCAATCTCTACATCAACCGCGGAACGACGGGCGCGATGGTGCAGCGGCAGCCCTTTGGTGGGTGGAAGCGAAGCTCCATCGGGCCGGGGGCGAAGGCGGGTGGACCAAACTATGTGAATCTTTTCCGTCGGATTGAAGCGGCAGAGGGAGACGACAATTTTCGCGATGTCTGGAGGGCGTATTTTTCGCAGGGGCACGACCCGGCGGGGCTGCGTTGCGAGAGCAACGTCTTCCGCTACCGCCCATGTCGTGGCGTGGTGCTGCGATTGACGAGACCGGATGCACGTATGGAGTCGCTGGCGCAGTTGGCCGCGGAGATTTGCGGTGTGCCGTTGGAGATCAGCCACGCTGACAAGGAGGGAGACACCGATTTTGCGGCCCGACTGCCGGCGCTGGCGAAACGAGCGGAATTCCTGCGCACCGTTTCGCCCCCGGGTGATAAAGTGCTCCGTGCGGCCTATGCAGCGGAGTTGAATTGGATCGATGCGCCGATCATCCCCGAAGGTCGGATCGAACTCACGCGATGGCTGCGTGAACAAAGCGTATCTGAAACGCGCCACCGCTACGGACAGATTTCAGGCGTTGCAGGCCGGGATGAAACTCATCGCTGAGACGAAGGACTTCAATTCCCCTGTGTTCCTTGTTCCCGTTTGCGGCGCTCTTCTTCATCCGGGTCTCCGCCACCGTAACCGACGACTTCGACCGTGATGATCGATGGGAGCTCTTCGGAGGTGGCCGACTGCTGCTGCTGCTGTTGTGCGGCGGCCTGGGTGTTCGCCGCGGAATTGGCAGCCCCCGCCGTCGATGAGGCCGCCGAAGCGAGCCCCGCGATGCTGGGAGCCGCGGCAGGAGCGGCTGGGGTGCCGCTGGTCGAGCCACTGGCGGCAATCTGACCTGCGTTGAGCACCGCGGTCGCCGCGATGGAAATGTTGCCCGAACTGCGGATACCCGCGTCGCCAGCATCGACCACGCCGTTGGGCGCGATCAAGTCCACATCGCCCGGGGGCACCCCGACGACAGTGGCCAGCACGCCGATGCCGCCACCGGTAGCCAGACCAGCTAGGTCGGTCTGCACATCGCCGCTTTGTGGATCGATGAGCACGCGCGTCGGCGGAGCGGATTGAACGGTCTTGGCTGACGAACCTGCGGCGATGTCGCCTTCCGAGGACCAGATGATTTCGTTGCCGCCCCGCAGGGTGAAGATGCGTGATGTGCCGACGACCACGTCGTCGCGGGTAAAGATGGAAATATTTCCGCCGGACTCCGTGAGGATGCCTTGATCGAGTGGTTGCACGCCGCTCACGTCGAACCCGACGGTCAGTTTCCCGCCCGGGGCGAAGAGGCTGATGTCGCCACCGTTCCGCGTCTTGATCTCACGCGCCGTGAGCGAGATGTCCCCGGCGTAAACTCCCGGGAAGAGCGCATCGATGGCGGCGAAGCCTTTATCGAGACCGCTCGTGTTGCCGGTGCTGCCGCTTTGATCGGGCGAAGCTCCCGAACCCGACGCATCCGCCGTAGCGCTGCCGGCATCGCCGCGTCCCGCGTCCCGCAGGATGAGGTAGAACACTTGCAGGGCGAGCGCCGCCTGGCGTTCTTTCGAGAGAAGTTGGAATTTGGCGAGGACGCTCTCGTCACTGCCGCCAACGCCCATCAGGTCTCCGAGTTCGGAGAGGTAGGAATCCGAGGCGCCGGGAGTGAGATATTGCTCAACGAAGGCATCCACGTCCAACTGGCTTGCAGACAAGCCGCCAGAGCCGCCAATGCCGGCCCCGGCGATGATCGCGGCGCCATCGAACTTCAGATACGGATTGCGTGCGTTGCCGATGCTGACGATGCCGAGAGCGGTGCCGTTCGACGCGGTGGGCCCGATGCCGAGGTCGAGATTGCGTCCGGCGAGCACTTCCAACGTTCCCGGCCCGCCGATCTGGATATCGCCCGCGAGGGTCTTTTCGCCGTCGTTCAGCAGATTGCCCGCCGAGCGTGCGGCCACCCGCAGTGGAGAGTTATCGTTGAACGCCACGATGTCGCGCCCTGCGGCGATGATTGAGATGTCCTCGTCAGAGACGTTCTGAAGGTAGAACGCGATGTCGGTGATATCGCGTCCGGCGAAAATCTGCGCTGCCTTGCCCGCGAAAAGCGTGAGGTCCGCGATGCTGCCAGTCTCGGCGTAGATATGCAGCGGATTCGTGTCGCCCGCGTGCAGGACGCCGGGGGCGTGCAGCGCCTGTTTTTGTTGCAGCGCGAGACCGGTGGCACCGGTTTCGGTGAAGAGCGCATCGACCTGAAGCAGGACCTCCTTGTTGGTCACGCGAGATTTGTTCTGGTCCAGGCCAGTGAATTTCTGGGCCGCCAGCGGCGAAACCACGCCGGGAAGGAAGTCCGGGCTGGTGTCGGAGAGATTGATCGTCGCCGTGCCCCACGTATTGATCCGCACATTGTTGACGGTGCCGACACCGTTGATCTGCAAGGCGTTGATGGTGCCACCGGCGAGGATATCGACTGTGCCGGTCGGGGATGGCGAGAGTGTCAGATCGCCGACGATATTCACGTCACCGGAAAACGCAGTGACCTTCAGCGTTGCAGGCAGAAGCGAGACCGCGGTCGCGAACGGAGTGATGTCGGTTTCGTTCAACCGCAGCCACGGCTGGTAGAAGGCGGACGATGTGTTGCTCAACAACAACTGGGTTTGCAGCCAGTTGTAGAGCATCGGTCGATCGGTGCCATTGCCGCCCGTGCCCACCTTGGCACCTTGCCGCAAGGTGATGGTGCCACCAAGGGAGGAGACATTGACCGCATCGGTGGGGGCGTAGGTGGAGAAGAAACTCTTATACCAATAGGAGTTGTTGTAACCGCCCGGGAGCAGGAACGGATTGGCGGTTGGCCCAAGTAGCACGTCACCACGTGCGCTGACATCGAAGCTGCCTTTGCCGAGGAAGAGCGTGGTCGGCAGCCAGGTCTCGCTGGTTTGCGGAGCTTCGTTGATGAGGTTCGTGCGGGAGGGCGAGCGGGTGCCATTGGTCTTGATGCTGCCGCCCGCCGAGAGCCTGCCTTCGCCACGTTCGACGTAATAGACGCCTGCGTCGATATCGCGCCCCGCTTGCACCGTCAGGTCGCCGCCACCGAGTTCGACCAGGGAACTCGCGTCTGGCGTGCCCTTGGCCACGCGCGCGTTCGTCGCTACCGCCGCGTCCACATTCGACACGTCCCGGCCGGCTTTCATCGTCAGGTTGCCACCGCCGAGGGTTGCGATCCCCTCGAAGAAATTGCTGAAGTCCACCCACCACGTGGTCGAGGCGGCATCGCCGAGATGAGCCACGCCGAACTGCCCGGTGACGGGATCGACAAACCCGCGGCGATAGAGCCAATTGATCGGCAACTGGCGCTCGGAGTCGGCGACCAACGTTCCGCCGGCCAAGGTCTGGTGCTTGATATCGTTCCCTGCCGTGATGGCGATATTGCCGCCCGCGAGCGTGTATTGGGGAAGGTAGGGAGTAGCCTGCTGCGCGCTGCCGAGAATGCCCCCGCCGGCGAAGTCGAGCTGTGGGAGATCGAACGTGCCGCCCATCGTCGGATCGAGCACGGGCGTGCCCGCAGTGAAGATGGTCGCAAACTGGTTGAGCAGTTGCAGGTCATCCCCGACCGAAATATCGATATCGCCCGTGCCGGTGCGGATGACCTGGTAACGGCCCGCCACGACCTGACTGGTCTGGGCGGTGGTCCCTTGCGGCACGGCCACCGCGTTGCCCGCGTCTCTGCCCAGCTTGAGCGACCCCACCGAACCCAGTGCGCTAACCCGGTGATAATCCGCTGCGGACAAGTCGGCGCCAGCGGTGAAGCGATAGGACCACGATTGCGCATTCGTCGGTAAAGCCGTGTTTTGCGCGAGGAGCAGCGAATTGTAAGCCGTCGAAACGAAACCGTCACTGATCGTATTCAGCAGCACGATGTCGCCAGTCGCCCGCAAGGTCAGCACGCCAGCGGCGCCGCGTGGACCGAAACGGAAGCTGGCCAGATTCCAGTCGCTGGACTGGCTGGGGTCGGTCACTCCGAGTTGCAGGTTGCCAGCGCTATTGATGAGTTCGGCACCGGGTGTGATGACGAGTTGTGAAGTGAGCCCGGCATTGCTGGCGAGCAGCCGGTTCACCAGGTCCGTATATCGCTGCGGTGTCGTCCCGGCTGTGCCGAGGAAAGCCTCCCCGTTCGCCTTTACGTCCGCCATGGTGCTGGTGGTGATCTGGCCGCCCGTGCCGGTAAGATCAAAGATCTGATAACCTTCGGCCACGATTTTCGATGCACCCAGAATGGTGCCGTTGATCGCGCTGACACCGAGGTCTGTGCTGCCGTTGATTTGCGGCGCACGCAGGTGCAGCGTGCCAGAAAATTGGCCCAGGCTGGCATTCGCGGCCACGGAGAGATCGATCGTTGAGCCGGTCTGGATATCGACCGTCGCGCCACCATTCCCGCGCGTTTCGAGATTGACCGCACCGCCTTTGCCCGCGGCGTCGTATTTCTCTGCCGCGACCGTTAATTTTGATTCACTCGCCAGCACGACTCCGCCGCCCGCTGAAAGCGAGATCGTCCCGCCCCGGGTGCCCGAGGCGTCGATGATGCCGTTTACCGTGATTCCGCCCTGGTCTGCCGAGAGGTTGAAATTTTGGGTGCGCACCGTGACGGTGCTGTCGATCGTCACGTTGCCAGTGCGAACGCGGATCGCTTGCTCCTGCGAAAACCCGGACGTGGCCAGGGCCGATCCGAGTCCAGAGAAGGAAGCCATGCTGCCGGTATCCAGCGAGAAGTTTCCTCCGAGTCCGCCTTGCCCAGCCTGGCCGAGGAGAGTGCCGCCGATGGCGAACGATCCGTTCGCGGCGCTGATGTTCAACGCGCCGGCGTCTCCCCCTTGCAAAGCAGCCGCGACGTTCACGGTGCTTCCGGCGGCCAGCGTGACGTTGCCTCCATTGGCAATCAGGTCGATGCGTCCGCCATCGGTAAACTTCGTCAGATCGAAGAAGGTCTGCGCAGTGCCGCCGGTGTCGAGATTGCCCCCGATCGTCACATCGCCGCTCGTCGATTTCACGGTCAGGAGACCGCTCGGGAGAAAGACGTTGCTGCCGATGCTGGCGCTCGATCCCTGCAACGTAAGGCTTGCCCCGAGACCACCGACCACGGTCGCTTTGGCGGTTCCCGTCGGGGCCATGACGTTTAAAGCTCCACCGGCGATGATCGACTGCGTGGCTTTGCGTGCCGCCGTGATGAGCGGAGTCGTTGCGGTCAAGGCGCCCTCCACGGTCAGCCCGCCCGAGCCGCGTCCGATGATGCCGCCGGAGGCCGTGATTCCAACGTCCGTGAATTGGTCGATGCGGAGCAGGTTGCTTCCGATGGTCACCGTATCCGCAGTCAGGTTCAACGTTCCACCAGTGCCCGGTGTCGAGACTGGAGCGGTTGCGTTGGCTGTGTTTTCCAGCAGGATGTTTGAAGCCGAAATATCGACGCTGTCGCCCGTGTTGTTGAAGCCGCGAATGGAGCTGGCGCGCAAAGACAGATTGCCCTTGGTGTCGAACGAACCGTGGCCGTAGAGATCGATGGACGAGTAGCTAAGCAGCGAAAGCGATTTTGCCGCCTGGAGGTTCTGCAGGGGGGTGCCCGAGAGCACGAGGCCGGTGGTGGGCTGGAGGGCACCGGGGGCGTCGAGCTGGATGCTGATCTGGCCGCTGTTGAGCGAGATGGCGCTCGCTTTCAAGGTGGCGGTGGGATCGAGACTCATCGCCGAGGTGGAATCGAGCATGGCACTGGTGCCCACGATTCGTGCGTCGGCGCCGATGACCAGACTCGGTGCAGTGGAGGAGTTGATGCCGGCACGACTGATCTGCGCGAGCGGATCGGCGCTCACCCGCAGCAGCACCCCATTGCCGCTGCCGGGAGTGCTGGCATTGCCGAGGAGCAGGTTGTCCGCACGGCCCGCCAGCGTTCCGCTCTGCTCGATCGCGGCACCCGCTTCGAGGGTCAGTGTGTTGTTAGCGACGAGGATGACATCCGGCGCACGCAGTGGTGCCCCGGCATTGTCCACCGTGATGTTCGATGTCTTAACCGTCACCACCGTTCCGCTGGTGCCGAGCTGGCGAGTGCCGCCGATCAGGAGGCTCTCTGCACCGAAGCGGCTGAGTTCCGCGGAATTCAGCACGAGCTGGCCCGGTGCGGCGGTCGCACCCGGCCCTGCAATGAGAATATCGACCGGACTGCTGATATCGACCAGGCCCCCGTGCCGTCCGGCTGGTGCCCCGGCTTTGACCGTCCCCTGCAAAGTAAGCGCCTGGGTCGCTTGGAACACGAGCTGGCCTGCGTCGCCCGGCAAACGCGGTGGCGGCTGCCCGAGGGTTATGGCGCTCGCTGCGAGCGTTGCATTGGCGAGGAAGTCGTCGTATTGCGCGCGGTCGCGCACGTCCGAGCCGGAGAGGACCTCGAAACGTGACATCGCCGGCGAAAGTTCGCGGCCACTGTTGAGGCTGTTGTAACGGTAGCCCGACATGAGCCACGAGTCGTCGAGCATTTGGAACGAGCCGATGGGCAGGCCGCTCTTCGGAGTGACGAGATAGGCGCCGGGCAGCAGCGCGTAGCGCGCCGGCAGCAGAGTATAAACGCCCGGCTGGAGCGTGCTGTTGCCGCTCAGGTAAATCTGATCGCCCACCGACAGGCTGCTATTCACATAGCCGGGGTCGCCATTCAGCTTCGTGCCAAGCGGGTTAAACGCGGCATACGGCATGTAATTGGCGAGATAGTCCGGAATGACCGCGAAACTCCCCGCGGAGGCGAGAACATCGCGAGTGCCGAGAAGTCCCTTCACCCAGCGATACGAATAGAGGTCGCCACCACCGCGCAGATCGATGACCGACCCGCCTTGATTGGTGATCGACGCCGCGGACAGGTTGACTTTTTTCCCAGGAACCCCGCCCGCGCTAATGTCGAAGCCGGATGGGTCGATCCACGAAATGCCATTCACGTCGATGCCATAGGGCACAACGAGCGCCTGACCGTTGAGCGGGTCCACGGCTGAGACCGACGTGACGCTGCCGCGCCCCATCGTGAGCTGCTCGGTCGAGGCGACGGCCTGACCGGTAACCAGGCCTTTCGGCGCCGTGCCTGTGCCGTCCCAACCGACATTAATGGTGCCGAGCGGTGCACGCAGCACTCCGCCTTGGTCGATGATCGAGGCATACACGTTCAGCGTGCCGCCAGCGGAGAGCGGCAGGAGCCGCGTGCCGGAACGATCAAACGTGATCGAGCCGGACTGCGTCGCTCCGTTGAGCTGGTAGTCCGCCGCCGAGATGGTGAAACTCACGCCCGTAGGCGGATAAATCTGCCCCGCCCGCATGTAGATCGCCCCTGCGACGTCCAAGGAGCCATCGCCGCGGATATCGCCCTGATCGGCGATGAAACTCGCCCGGCCGATATTTTGCAGCGACAAATTGCCGATATCGATAAGGTCGGCGCGCACAATGAGCCTGCCCGGCCCAAAGGTCGGCGAAAACGGTATGACGTTAACGCCGTATGGCGGTTTTTGCTGATCTTCCGGCAGTTGCGGCGGTGCGAAGGCCGTGCCCAGCGCGACGTAGGGAGCGCTCAGCTTCACGGTCGAGTCGGCATAGATCACGCCGCCGTCTGCGATCGACAGGCTGCGCGCGGCATCGATGGTCACCGGCCCGTCGAATTTGACGGTGCCCCGCAGCGTCAGTGAATCGAAACCGCCTGCGGCGAAGCGATCAACCGCAAAGTAACCGTGGCCGGGCAGGATCGTCCCGTTCTGATCCTTCACCGCCTGGCCGACGGCGGAACCTTGGAATGGAACGGGAATCGTGTTGCCGCTCTGTTGCACCGCGAGTGTGACGTCGAGCGGGGTGAAGTTCGGCAGAGTGCCCGGCGGGACAAATTTTCCGGAGGAAATGCTCAGCCTGCCTCCCAGCGCCGTTGGGCCGCCAGCGGCGCCGAGCAGAGTCGCATCGGTGAAAAGCTCCTGCGCTCCGGCGAGAGTGATCGAGCCACCGTCGCTGTCCACGCGCATCGGCACAAAAAGCCCGAAATTATACAGTGGCGAAGTGAGCCCGCTGGTTGCGGGGATGAGCGGTTCGCCGAGCGCCATCGGCTGGCCATTGGCATTCAGTCCGAGAAACGCGGGATGAATATCAAGCAGGCCGCTTGAACCGGAGACATTGAGCACCGCGCCTTCCGCGGCGACGATATTTCCATCGATTAAGATGCTGCCTCCGGGCAGGACCGATCCGGTGCGAACTCCGCGCGCATCGGGAGTCAGCACGACGGTTCCCGCGGCCGAGAGCACGCTTTGTGGCCCGATGTAAACGGTCGGGAGTGGATCGGGTGGAGCGCTGGACGCCGGGAAGGTGGCTGCCCCGAGAATCGAAATCGAACCGCCGGGCGCGGTGATCGAACCCAAAATCGTCGCCGTGCCTCCGCCCGCGAGCTTTCCGTCCGCGATACTGCCGGCGATTACCACGCTCCCGCGCGGTCCCGTGACAATCTGCGCGCCGGCGCCGAGGATGAAATCGCCTCGCACCGCGAGTTCGTTGGCGAGGGCGTCCGTCACGCCGGGAGTGAAAAACGAAAGCGCCACGGATGTTCTTCCTGCTGGCGGGCGCAGGAAAGGAATCAACTGGAGAAGTCCCACGCCGGGCAGGTGCGGGATGGCGAGGTAGTTTTTGACCTCAGGTGCGATGAGGGTGCCGGGCGCGATGAGGATGGCGGGCAGGTATTCGTTTGTCTGAGCGCTCTGCGCAGTCGCTGCTCCCAATCCCGTCAGCGCGAAACTGCCGAAGCCCCCCTGGCTGAAAAACTCCGGCTGGAGCAGCAGCGTGTTCGGATCTGACGCGAGGCCGCCGATCTGAATCATCTGCGCCTGCAAACTCAGCGAGCCAGGTCGGATGCCGGAATACGCGCTCAGGCTCGACCCGAGATGAAGGGTGCCACCGAGCACCGAGGCAGTAACGGCGTTCGGGTCAGATCCAGCCTTGATCGAAATGCTACCGCCGCTGCCGTAAGTAATTTTGCCAGCCGGACTAGCCGCAACGCCGCCGGACGCATCGATCGAAGTGCCGTCTGCCAGCCAGGCGCTGTAGGCATTGATCATGATCGTGCCGCCATCGAGGACGAGCGGTCGGGTGGCCTGGCCGTCGGCCCCGGGACGATCATCCACGATCAAGCCGGACGTGCTGAGAAAACCGCTCTCGGTCAGGGTGAAAAGGCCGCGTCCCGAATTGGGCGGCGGAGCGGACCCGCCGATGCCGCCTCCGAGCGACGCTGCCACAAACGGTGAAATGTTGAACGCCGTGAAGCTCAACGTGCCGCCCGGGGCGATGAGGTTGCCGGCGATGGTGACGTTTGCGCCAGCGAGAGTGATCGAGCCTTTCGAGGCTGCCAGCAAGGTGATGCCTGCCGGAACGGTGATGTTGCCATCTACGTTCTGCACCATGAGCCGGCCGAAACCGTCGGAGGTGAGGAGGTCGGGAGACAGGACGACCGACTCGAGGCGATCCGCTCGTAGCGGCACGGGCGCGCCATTTGCATCGACCGCGAAAGGTGCAGCGGGTGCAAGATTGCTGGTGGGCTGAAAGACGATGTTCGGCGGCGTCGGCGAATAGAATGGTGAGAGCGGGTTGCTCCCGTCCTGCCCTTGGATGATGAGTGACAGTCCGCTCGAGGCCGGGATGGTCCCGCGCTGCAAAGGCCCGTTGATGGTATTCCCGCGCAGGCGGCCATCGAGGGCCACCGATGGCGCGGTGATCGAGATACTGCCGCCGTCGGCGCCCTGCGTGTAGCCGCTTTCGTAGTGGTCGCCGAGCAAGGCGAGCGGGTGATTATAAGTGCGCGTGACGTCCCACGCATCGCTCACATGGGTAAACTGACCGGTGTAAATTCCGTCGTAGATTCGGTCCGGGGTTGCCTGCGAAATGTCGATGAGCTGGCCGTTCGACAGCACGCGTGTCGTATGGATCATGCCGCTGTCGAAGTTCACCCAGCCGCCGGACACATCCACGACGGAGCCGGGCTGCATCACGACCGAAGAGCCCGCCGTGAGATTCACCGAGCCGCCCGTGGTCGTGAGCTGACCGACGGTGCGCTGGACCAGACCGAGAAATCCCGTGGCGTTGCCCAGCGGCGTTCCTACCCAGGAGAGGCCGTTGAAAGTGCCGCTCTTGCGCATGTCGAGATAGAGCTGCACCGCTCGCAGCACCCCGTCCCGTTGCATGGGTGAATCCGCCAGCTCGGAGCCGAGCAACTGCAGCGCGAGAATATTTTGTGTGATGGAGGCAGGGATATCCACCGAACCGGCCACGTTGATTGACGCCCCGGCGTCGAGGTAGATCTGGCCGGAATCGTAGGTGAGGGCGAAGGTGCCATTGGCCGGCTTCCAGTTTCCGGCGCTCAAGGTCACGTCGCCACTTGGCGCAAATACTTGCGCATTCGAGCCGAGATGAATCGTCCGCCCGATCCCATTGATCTTGGATTCGAGTGCCAGCTGCGTCCCGACGACGGTTTCGTCGCTGAAATACTCAGGCACGATCCGTGTCACGCTACCCGCGCCGATGGTCAGATTGCCCGAGGCCGATGGATTGATCGAAAGCTTGCCAGTATTGATGGTTATGGTGGCGTTGTAATTCGCCAGCAGATCGATGCGGCCATTCAGCGAGACCGAGGTCGTGCTGTCGATGACGCCAAGTTGATTGACCGCCTTGCCCACGATCGTGGTGCTCGCGCGCGGCGCGCTGATCAGCCCGGAATTTGTCGCCGTGCCAGTGCCCGCCCCCGCGGCGCCGACGAGCACGTCGAGCCCGCGCAAAGTCGGGTCCGAACTGGAGTGGGCGAACAGGGCGACCTGCTGACCGGCCGCGAGAATGGTCTGGCCGTCCGGAGTCGAGATGGTGCCCTCGTTTTTTACATTCGCACCGACGAGCGCGATGCGACCGCCGACGTGATCGGGCGTCGTCGGAGCGTTCAGCCGGGCGCCTTTCTGCACCACGACGTCGCCCGGCAGGCCGTCCGGAGTATTCGGAGCGGCGGGCGGCGTGAACGCAGGCATGGTCGCGTTGTTCGGCAGCGCGGGAATCGGCAGGGAGGAAAACAGGAACTGATTGTCGGGATTGTTCAGCACCCCGCGCTGCAGCAGGTTGTCGTTGATCGGCAGCGACGATGCGATGAGCCCGTGCACGTTGACCTGCGACGAGCCGCCGAAGATGATGCCGTTCGGGTTGATGATATAGACCTGCCCCTTGGCCTCGATCGAGCCGAGGATTTGCGAAGGTGCCACGGTCGGGTCGTTGACCTGATTCACCGCGATCCATTTGCCGACGTCCTTGCCGCCGCGGCTTTGGTCGAACTTCAAGGTCGTTTCCTTGCCGATGTTGAAGGTCTGCCACGTGAGCAACGCTTGCTGCTTCATCTGCTCGATGACGACCTTCGTCTTGCCGCCAGAGACGCTTTGCACGGGCAGTTTCGCGCCCTGCCATAGCGCCGAATTTTCACCCGGCTGAGGATTGGCCAGATCGACCGGGACGCCCGGCGCGACTTGCAAGCCGCCGACCGCGAGGCCGTTCGGGACATTGGGCAGGCGGTTGCCGGGGCTGTTGGGATTGAAACCGAGATTATTCCCGCCTTTCTTCGCCGCCTCGCGCGCCGCCGCCTGCATGGCTTTCACCGATTGTAGCGCCTGAGTCGTCCGCGCGAGCGCATCCTTGGCGTTTTGACGAGGGCCCTCCGTGCCCGCGCCGCTCGTGCGCCCGCTGCCACCATTCGGGCGCGAACCGGCCGCGGCCCCGCCACGCAAGATATCGCCCGCGCCAGCGGTGAGGCTCGCCGCGAGCGTGAAGCAAATCCCCAGCGCGGCCGCGCGCCGGAAGAGGCACCGGGTCAACGCCGGAGAGGCTTGGAAATTGGTGCGATGGCGCGACATGGTCGGCGGAATCAGCTCAGCGCGCGGGCGCCTTTCGTGGGCTTGGCGGGTTTTGCGGGCTTGTCGGACGCTTCAGGCTTGGCCGCCGGTGCAGGTCTGGCTGGCTTCGGGGTGGGGGTCGCTTTCGCGTTTTTCGCGGCCGCCGGAGCTGGATCGGGCTTGATCTTCGTATCGGCAAGCTTGTCCGAGTAGTCCTGAATGAGGTTCTCGAACTTCACCCGTGTGATGCCGACAAACGGTTCGCGGGCGGTGAGCGCATCGCCGAGACCGAAGTGCTCGTAACGATTCAGAATTTCCGTGCCGAGTTTATACATCGACTCGTTGCGCCGCTGCTGATCGGCCACCTTCCGCTCGAGCAGGATCGACTTTTCTTCGAGCGCCGCGCGAGCGGCTTCCTTCTCTTTCGCGAACGACACGATCTTCGCGTGATCGCCCTTCCACTTATCGACGTTTTCCTTGAGCTGCACAATGTCTCCGTCCTGCTTGGCGAGCTTGTCGGTCAGTTCGGCGATGGTTTTGTCAGACTTCGTTTTGTCGTCGGCGAGTTGTTTGCCGAGCGCTTCCACTTTCGCTGTCAGGTCTTTGTTTTTCTGTTCCGTCTCAGCCTGCGCAGCCTGGAGGTTCGCTCGCTCGGTTTCCGCGGTGCGAAGCTGCAGCATCGTATTGCGCAAGGCTTCGCGCATTTTTAGCTCGGCGGGGCTGGCTTGCTCGGCGGCGACTGCAGCCGAAGCGGCGAAAAAGGTGGCGATGAGAATTCGATTCATGGCGAAGAGATTAATTGGGCCGGCGTGCGTTGAGTCGCAGGACGATCGGGGAAGGCATGCCAGGCGGTGGCGGTTCGTTGAGTTGCGTGCCGGGGAGGCTGTTGCGCAGGACTTCGTCCACGGCGGGGTCGCCAGTAGAGCCGGCCAGTGAAACGCGCGTGATGCGCCCCGTGGAGGCATCCGGCCACACGCGAATCTGGATCTCGGGAAACTTCGCCGTGCGTGTTTTTCGGTTGTTACGTAAAACCTCGGCGATCTTCGACTTTACCTGGTTCCCATACCACCCGAACTTCGTGCGTGGGCCGCTCCCACCTATGCCGTTGCCGCCAGGGCCGCGGCCACCGGTCAGGCCCATATCGACGCCGTTCGCCGTCACGCCGCCGGAAAGATCCGGCGCGGGCTCGGGTGGGGTGTCGGGTGGTTTCTCGGTGTTGTCGTCGGGTTGCTGCTCGACCATCTTCTGCTCCTGCACCTGCTGTTGCGGGGGCGGAGGAGGAGGGGGGGGCGGCGGCGGCATCGGCGGTAGCACGATTTTCACCATCGCCACCTGCGGCCCTTTCGAGGAGCCCCCGCTGCCTTTCGACATCATTTTATACGCGCCGAATCCGCATGCGCCCGCCACCACGATCACGGCGCCGAGCACGAAGCCCTTGCTGCGGAAAAATCCCACCGGCTCGTCGTCTTCGTCGAAGTGGCTCATTGGGTTCGCCGCACTTATTTGGACGGCGCGGTGGCCAGGCCGATCTGCGTGACGCCGACGCGACCGACGACATCGATGACCTGCATCACTTTTTCATACTGCACGGCGCTGTCTCCGCGGATGACCACGGGAAGATCGGGCACGGCGGCTTTGGCCTGCGTGAGCGAGGTTTCCAGTTCTGCCAGCGATACCGGTTTGGTGTCGAGCAGGATGGTGCCCTGGTTGTTCACCGAGATGGACTTGGTTTTCGGCTTGCCGAGGCTCGGCTGTTTGCTCGCCTTGGGCAGGTTCACTTTTGCGCCCTGCACCGATGCCGTGCACATGAGGATGAAGATGACCAACAGCACGTAGGCCAGGTCCAACATCGGCGTGATGTTGATATCGTCGTAGGGCTTGTCGTCGTTGACTTGCATGGCCGCTCTGCGCGCTTAGTTGACCGACGCGAACTCGTCCGATTCCGACTCGAATTCTTCTTCGTCGTCCGCGCTGTCTTTCTTTTTTGCCGGCTTGTCTCCGCAATAAAACTCGGCCATACGCGTGATGAATTCGTCGATAAAGACGTGCATGTCCGCCGTCGCCCCCTTCACCCGCGTGAGCAGGTAGTTGTAACCGAAGAGCGCGGGAATCGCGACCGCCAGACCGGCCACCGTCGCGAGCAATGCGGCCGCGATACCGGGTGCGATCGAGTTCACGTTCACATCGCCCGCCGCGGCGATGGCGGCGAAGGTGATCATGACGCCGACGACCGTGCCGAGCAGGCCGAGGAACGGGCCGCCGGAAATCGCGATCGTCAGCAGCACCATGCCGGAGTTGAGCTTGCTCGTCTCGCGCACCAGGGCGCCGTCGAGGCTTGCGCGAATCGCCGGGATCGACGTGGCATTGAGCGAACGCGTGTGGCGCGTCGCCAGGCGGCTGCGGATTTCCTCCACGCCGACGTGATAGATGCGAAACACCGACGAGTTGCGAACGACGCGGTGCTTCTTCTTGTCCACGCGACCGCCGAGGCTTTTCGCATTGTCGGCGTCGTCGCTATCCAGCGCGGTGAGATCGTTGATCAAGTGGCTCCATTCCGCCATGAACACCCCGTTCGCTTTGCTCACCTTGTTGAGATAACCGGCCTTGGTGATCATCACGAACCAACTGATCGCCGCCATGATCATGAGGATGACGATCACTGCCCAGCCGTCCGCGGTGAGGTTTTTGATGATGACGCCGAAGTAACCGCCCTCGAACCAGCTGTGCGTCTGCTCGTCTTCGCCAAAGACGAGGAGCTTCACGTCCTTGTCGCCGCCTTCGCTCTTCGCGAGGAAAGTGATGAACCCCGGTGTGCGTGCGATCTTCGAGATCGTCAGCTCATCAAACTCGCCGCTGAACCCTGTGCCGCCCGTCTCGCCGTTGTCGCCGAGTTGCAGATCGCTGTTCAGCGCCGGGAGGCCAGCCGCCACGAAACCGTAATTTACCCCATCCAGAAACAGCGAGGTCTTCCCACCCGCCGCCACCACCGCCAAGTGGTGCCAACTCGCCGCCGCCACCGGCGTTCCCGCCGCGGAGCGCTGCCCGTTGATCTCGACAAAAGGCGAACCGTTATCGATGCCGATCACGAAAGCCGAGTTGCCCTCGCGCCGGCTGAAGATCGTCGCGTCCGCCTGCAACGTCGCCGGCTTGATCCACGCTGACCAGGTCATCGCTGCCCCTTCCGCCCATAGCACGCTGGGCGAGGCAGGGATTTTGACGGTGGCCTTGGCGTCGAGCTTGATGCCGCCGCCGATGATCGCCCCATCCACCGCCACGGTCGGATTGGCGGAATGATTGCCATTGCCCGACGCATCGTTCGCGACGGCGCCGCGCTCGGCGAAGTGATAGACCAGCACCGTGTCCGCATCGAACGTCGCCTTCGCATCCTCGACCTTCGTAGCCTTCGGCCCCGCATTGCCGTAGTAGAGCCAGAACGAAGTCTGCCCGCCCGGTTTGATCTCCCCCGCCTTCACCCACACGAAGGCCTCGTTCATCAGCGCATCGAACCGCTCGATGTGATACGGCAGCAGCTTGCCCTCCTCGGTCACGAAGCGAATGTCGCTCGCGTCTTCCTTCGCCATGGTGAATTGGAAATTTCCATCGTGCAACCGCAGCAGCACCGCCGCGGAGCCGATCGGTTCGTTGATCGCCGTGCCATCCGAGGTCGTATCGACCGTGATCTTTTTGCGGACGGTCCATTCCGCGTCCCACCATTTGGTTTTCGATTCGCCGGCTTGCACGCCGGTGGCGAGCAGAAGCACAAGGCCCAGCATTCGGGTGATCGTTTTCATGTTTCCTTTTTTGATCAGAAGTCCGCCCAGACGCGGAAGGTGCAGAGTGCGTCCCCGGCTTCGATGAAGCCGAGGGTTTTGATGGGGATGCCGATATCCAGCGATCCGTTAAAATAATCGAAGAGGCGGATGCGGCTGCCGACGCCATAGCTCGCAAACTCGAAGCGAGACTGCTCCTCGGCTGCTGCATCGATGACCTTGAGGAACCCCGCGTCGAGGAAGGTGTAAAATCGCCACTCGAACTCTTCTTTCTTTACCCAGCTCAGCAGGGAAGGAGTGCGAAACTCCGCCGTGGCGAAGACGCCATAGTCGCCCAGGGCTGAGGCCTCGAGATACCCGCGCGCGGTGCCGAGTCCGCCCCCGGCAAACTGCTCACTGTTCACCAGCGGTTGCCCGGCGAGCTGGCCCTGCACCTTGC
Source organism: Chthoniobacteraceae bacterium (assembly GCA_044226525.1). Taxonomy (GTDB): domain Bacteria; phylum Verrucomicrobiota; class Verrucomicrobiia; order Chthoniobacterales; family Chthoniobacteraceae; genus VFJQ01. The sequence goes on from JBGAGV010000006.1 coordinate 39,966, forward strand.
CAAACAGTTGCGCACCCAGTGGCAAGTCCTGCGTGTGGGAAAGATCACCGCGAAAGTAGATGTAGCTTCCGTCTGCGTTAAACCGCTTCCGGTCGAACTCGCTCTGCGAACTACCCATGCCCCGCAAATGGAAGTTCACGCTCGCATCCAGCGTGGTGATGCTCTTCTTGCCAATGAGCGATGCGTTGTAAGCCGCCGTGATTGGGTAATAGACGATCGGCTTTTGCGATGTGCTCAGCCCGACCACGAGGTTTTCTTCAAACGAGTTGTAGTCCATCCCGAGCGTGAACGAATGAAAGTAATTTTGCGCTCCGGGCAGATTGAGCGTGCCGCTGGCGCCGATGGAATAACCTGGCGAAACCACGTTCACCCCGCCGAGCGTGGCGATATTGCTGTCCTGCTTGCGGCCGTGCAGCGAGAGCGTCAGGTTCGGCAGGTCTTCAAAGCGCGCGATGTAATAGCCCGAGAAAATTTTCGCGTCAGACAGACGCTCGGGGGCGATCTGGAAATTAGCCCCGATGGTATGCCCGCGCTGCCAGAGATTGCTGTAGCTGAGCCCCCCCGCGAGACGCAGTTCGGTGGTATCGGCGCTGTAGCGGTTATTCAATTCCAGCGAACCGTGCAGCGGAAACGTGTCCTTCACGTTCAGGTCGATATCGACCGTCCCGGGCTCCGTGCCCGGCTTCAATTCCGGCGTGATGCGCCGGTCCTGCCAGGTGTTGAGTGCGACGATGTCGCGGGTGATATCGTTGAAGTTCGGCACGACCCCTTCCGCCATGGAGGGGGCATGTTTTTTGATTTGGGAGAGCGAGAAGTAACGCGAGCCATGCACGCGCAGCCGGCCCACTTTGTTTTCGACTACTTGGAGAATGATGATGCCTTTGCGCCCGCTTTGAGGCGGCACCTCCACCGACACCGTCTGGTAGCCCTTCTCGTGATAGGCCTTCTCCAAGGCGGCGCGGGCCTGCTCGACATCTTCCGTCGTGCGGCCTGGTCCGAGGTAAGGGTAAACCGCTTCCTCGACCTCGACCCCTTTGAGAAGTTTCGTGCCGGTCACTCGATACTCGCGCACATACATCGAGCCACCGTCCTTCGCAGCCGGATTACTCTCGGCCGCTTCGGTCGATGCCGCCGGAGCAGGCGGTGGGGTGGCGGGCGCCCCGAGGGCCCTGCCGATCAAACAAGAGCAGAGTTGAAAGGCGGCGAGATACCGCGCCCGGGCCAGCATGATCGGTTACAGGCGTGAAGACAGCCGCGTTCCAAAATCGACGATGGAAGCGACGAAAGACGACAAGGACGGTGTGTTGGTTGGTGTTGGCTGACGAAGAAACGGGAGAGCGGAAAGACCCGCCCAGGTTCAAAAAATGACCGCTGAGACGATGCGGAGTAGTCGGGGATCAGGCAACGGAGGCATTGTTACGTTTGGACGAGAAATGTGACGAACTCGTGTTTGTTTGTGACGGATGCGTTACGCAAAGCCACGCGGCCCATCCTTCGAGTTTTGGAAATACCGTGCCCAGCGATGCAACCCGATGAGCCGACCACCTTTCACAGTCCCACCCGGAAATCAGTGCGAGGACTCGTGCCACCGCGTCCGAAGCCTCTTTGAGACGATGAAGGCGACTCCCTGGATTTTACGCCGCGTTCACCGGCTCAATGAAACGCTGATCGACATGCTGGCCGATGTCCTGATCGACTGCGTCGAGGGCGGTGCTTCGGTCAGCTTCGTGCACCCGTTGACCCGCGATCGGGCCACCGCGTTCTGGCGCCGAGTCGCGGAGGGTGTGGAGTCGGGCACCCGCGTGCTGCTCATCGCGGAGGATGAGCACGGGGTGTGCGGCACGGTCCAGTTGTCGTTCGACTTGCCCGAGAATCAGCCGCACCGTGCCGACCTGGCGAAGATGCTGGTGCATCGCCGGGCGCGGCGGCAGGGTCTTGGCGCAGCTTTGATGCAGGCGGCCGAGATCACGGCGCGCGAGTGTGGCAAGACACTGCTGGTGCTCGACGCAGTCACCGGCGGGGACGCCGCCCGACTTTACGAACGCCTTGGGTGGGTCCGTGTGGGCGATATCCCGGATTACGCGCTGTTTCCCCAGGGCGGGCGATGCAGCACGACGATTTACTATCGCAAGCTAAGCGAGCCAGTGGGCGGCTAGTCGTCGCTGGAGAGTTTCGCGACGACGCTGAAATCTTCCAGCGTGGTCGTGTCGCCGGTTACAGCGACGCCCGAGGCAATCTGCTTGAGCAGACGACGCATGATTTTGCCGGAACGCGTCTTGGGCAGCGCTTCGGCGAAACGGATGTCGTCCGGTGTAGCAACCGGACCGATGACGTGGCGGACATGCTTGCGCAGATCGTCGCGCAAGGCGTGGCTGGCGGTCTGGCCGCTCTTGAGCGTGACGAAACAGACAATAGCCTGGCCTTTGAGTTCATCGGGGCGCCCGACGACGGCGGCTTCGGCCACGGCGGCGTGCGAGACGAGCACGCTCTCGAGTTCGGCGGTGCCGATGCGGTGACCAGCCACGTTCAGCACATCGTCGATGCGACCGACGATCCAGAAATAGCCGTCTTTGTCGCGGCGAGCGCCGTCGCCGGCGAAGTAGCAGCCCTTGACCTCGGACCAGTAGGTCTGCTTGTAGCGGGCCTTGTCGCCGTAGATGGTGCGAAGCATGGACGGCCACGGTTTGCGAATGACCAGCTTGCCGCCCACGTTGACGGGAACTTCCTTGCCGTCATCATCGACGACAGCGGCATCGACGCCGAAAAACGGCAGTGTCGCGGTGCCGGGCTTGGTCGGAGTGGCGCCGGGAAGCGGCGTGATCATGTGACCGCCGGTTTCAGTCTGCCACCACGTATCGACGATGGGGCAACGACCGCCACCGATGACGTTGTGATACCACATCCAGGCCTCGGGATTGATCGGTTCGCCGACGGTGCCGAGCAGGCGCAGCGAAGAGAGATCGTGCTTCTTCACCCATTCGTCGCCCCAGCGGATGAAGGCGCGGATGGCGGTGGGTGCGGTGTAAAAGACAGTGACCTTGTAGGTGTCGATGATGCGCCAGAAGCGATCGTTCTCGGGCCAGTTCGGCGCGCCCTCATACATCAGCGCGGTGGCCCCCATCGCGAGCGGACCATAGACGATGTAGGTATGGCCTGTGACCCAACCGACGTCGGCCGTGCACCAATAGACGTCCTCATCCCGCAGATCGAAGACGTATTTGCAAGAGGTATAGGCGCCGAGCAGGTAGCCGGCGGTGGTGTGGAGAATGCCCTTCGGCTTGCCGGTCGAGCCGCTCGTGTAGAGAATGAAAAGCGGGTGCTCGCTGTCGAGCGCGGCGGGCGCGCATTTCGCGTCCACGTATTCCATCTCGCGATGCCACCACACGTCGCGGCCTTCCTCGATGTGAATGTCGTTCCCTGCCCGGCGGAAGACGATGACCTTGCGAATCGATTGGCCGCCAGTCTTCAGCGCGTCGTCCACGTTCTTCTTGAGCGGGACGATCGAGCCCCGGCGATAACCTCCGTCCGCGGTGACGACGAGCGAGGCGCCACAGTCTTCGATCCGGTCCTTGATCGAGTCCGCGCTAAAGCCACCAAACACCACCGAGTGCGTCGCACCGATGCGAGCGCAGGCCAGCATGGCGATCGCTGCCTCGGGAATCATCGGCATGTAAATGAGAACGCGGTCGCCTTTTTTCGTGCCGTTGCGCTTGAGCACATTGGCAAATTTGCAGACCTCGCGGTGGAGTTGCTGATAAGTGATGATGCGTTGCTCGCCCGGTTCACCTTCCCAGATGATGGCAGCCTTGTTCTGGCGCGGCGTGCCGAGGTGACGGTCCAGGCAGTTTTCGCTGATGTTCAGTTTGCCGCCGACGAACCACTTCGCAAAGGGGAGCTTCCAGTCGAGGACCTTGGTCCACTTTTTCTGCCACACGAGTTCGCTGGCTTCACGCCCCCAGAACTTGTCCGGCTTGTCGATGCTCTCCTTCCACAATTTGCGATACTGATCGAGGGAACTGATGCGGGCCTTTTTGCTAAATTCCTTGGAGGGCTTGAAAACGCGATTTTCGACGAGGACGGAAGAGATGTTTTGACTCATGACGGAGGAAAGGAGGGCGGTTTGGTTAGCAGCGCGGGCCGCTTTGTGAAGCGCGAAACGCACGCAATTGCGCCCCGAAGGCAAATTCGAGAAAATTGACGCCCGCCAGGCCGGTTCCTGTCCTCGAAAACACCACGTCAAGGACTCTTAGAAGCAGCAGAAAATTACAACTTTCTAAGTTGCGCTGTAAAATGAGGGTCCTACCATCGGCCCTCAGTCTCATCCATGGTGGATGAGACAAACAAAGTCAGAAACCCACATATATGATGAACTCGAGCCTTGGGGAGAGGATGCCCTCTGATCCGATCGCGTCTGAAAAGATCGCCTTCGAACGGAAAATCTTCTTCCTGGATCTGAAGGAAAACCAGCGTGGGCGTTTCATGAAAATCACCGAAGATGTCGGCGGACGGCGTGACACGATCATGTTGCCGGCTGGCGCCTTTAAGGAATTCCTCGAAGCGTTGCAGCGTCTGGTGGAGTTTGAAGGCAAGCTCTAGTCGAGCAGGCTGACAATCTCACGCATCGTCTCCTGCTTCGCTGTCCATCCCAGGATGCGGCGGCAGCGTGGGCGGTGTCTCCCCGAGAAAAAGATTTGGACTGCGCTGCGTCCGTTCAGGCAGTTCTCATTCCCCCAAATCCCTTTCGGAGAAAATGCAACCGGCGGCCTCCTTGTGATGAGGAGGCCGCCGATTGTTAGGGGGAGGGAAGTTTGAGAAACGCGCGAGATGGAGGCCTTGGTGGAGGGGAGACACGGGTCCCCCACCTCGCGGTTTAAGAGGCGGGGCTCAGGAGACGATCGTCTTCTGTTCCGAAAGTTTGATCACGCGTCCTTCAGGGTCGCGGAAATTGGTGTAAGGACCCACGGTTGTGACGATGATCCCCCGCCGACGGAGTTCACTCAGGACGCGGTCCCGGTGTGACATGGAGATGTAGAGGTGAAAGTAGCTGACGACTTCGCCATGCTCGGCCATGCGGATGGTGAGCGGCACGCCGCCGAGATCCATCTCGCAGTAGCGATCAGTGCGTTCGCTGAGGACTTCGGCACCGAGGAGATCCACATAAAAGTCGCGGACCTCGCGCCAGCGCTGGGTGAAGATCGTGAGGGAGTAACAGGTCGGACGGGAAGCAGCGACCGAGGTGGGGGCGGTTTCGTCGAGATCGGCTGCCATTTCGGAAGGCAAGCTGGACAGGGTGATCATGGAATATGAATGAGCAACCCGCGTGCTCACCTTGCGATTTTTCTATAAAAATCATAAAACCCCTCGCTTGAGCGTTCCTTCTCACCGTCCCCCTTGGGGAATTCACCTAAATCCTTATCGTTTCTGACGATTGCCAGCCGCGTGCCTCATGCCGCGCCTTCGAGCCACTCGCAATATTGCCGATGCATGGCGCCACCAATTTCAATGAGGCGGCTTTGAATACGGTCGAGGTATTCGTGCAGGCCCTGACGAAAAACTTCGCCGATGGTCGTGTAGTTCATCTCGGCACAGAGCCGCCCCGACAGCCGCTCGGCCTCGTTCGAATAGTGCGCACGATCGCATCCGCTGATGCGGTGGATCGATTCGTCCAGCGCATCCACGCAATAGCGGACTGAGCGTGGGAATTTTTCGTTCAGCACGATGAATTCTGCCACGGTCCAAGGGGTGACCTGGCCGCGATAAATCTTCCGGAACGCCTCGAACGCGCTGCACGAGCGCAGCACCGCCTGCCATTGGACGGTATCGACGTTGCCGCCCACTTCTTCGCCGTGCGGCAGGAGGATGTGATACTTCAGGTCGAGCAACCGCGAGGCGTTGTCGCCACGTTCGAGGTATTTGCCGACCTGCATGAAATCCCAACCTTCCCCATGGGTGAGCGTCTGGTCCGTCGTGCCGTGGAACTGGTGGCACATGTCCACCACCTGCCGGTAGAAGCCAATGCCGCTGCTCCCAGCGAGGTCGCGTGCTTTGGCGCCCTTCAGCCAAAGATAGAGCGCATTGATCCGCTCCCACATCTCGCTGGAGATATATTCCCGCACGGTGCGCGCGTTCTCCCGTGCCCTCGCCACGCTCGACCAGATCGAGTTCCCGTTTTCCTTGTCGAAGGTCACGAAGGTGCAAACGGAGTCGGCGTTGACCGTTTTATATGTGGCGTTGAAGCGCGTCTGGTCTTCCAGCGTCATGAGAATTGGCTGCCACGCATGCGTTTCTGCATTGGGCCCCGCTTCATCGGAATCGAGTGTTACTTGCAGATTCACATCGAGAATCCGCGCGTTGTTTTCCACCCGCTCCATGTAGCGGGCCAGCCAATATAAGGAATCAGCAACTCGGCTTAGCATAAGGCGAAAAGGAATTTGAACTCGAATCGCTCATCATTTCTGCGTCTGCGCTTGCGATTGACCGGACGCTCCATTTTCCTCTTCAACGACCCACGTATCCTTGCTGCCGCCACCCTGCGAGGAGTTCACGACCAGCGAGCCTTTGCGCATCGCTACGCGCGTCAGGCCGCCGGGGATGATCGTGGTCTTTTTGCCAGAGAGAATGTAGGGCCGCAGGTCGATGTGACGGCCTTCGATAGAGCCATCGCAGACGCTGGGACTGCGCGAGAGGCTGATGGTGGGCTGCGCGACGTAGTTGCGCGGGTCCGCGAGGATCGCCTGCCGGAATTTCTCGTGATCTTCCTTCTTCGCGTGCGGCCCGATAAGCATGCCATACCCCCCGGATTCGTTCGCGCTTTTCACGACGAGCTTTTCGATGTTCTCGAGAATGTATTTCCGGTCCTCGTCGAACATTGACAGATACGTCGGCACGTTCGGCAGGAGCGGTTCTTCACCAAGATAGAACTTCACCATCTTCGGCACGAAGTAATACATCACCTTGTCGTCGGCGATGCCCGTGCCAACGGCGTTCGCGAGGTTCACGTTGCCCTTGCGATAAGCGCGCATGATGCCCGGCACGCCGAGCGCGGAATCCTTGCGGAAAACTTCGGGATCAAGGAAATCGTCGTCGAGACGCCGGTAGATGACATCCACGCGCTGAAGGCCTTTCGTGGTTTTCATATAAACCACGTCGTCTTTCACCACGAGATCCGCGCCCACCACGATCTCGATGCCCATGGAGCGCGCGAGGAAGGAGTGTTCGAAATAGGCCGAGTTGTAGATGCCGGGTGTCAGCAGCACCGCCGTCGGTTCGGACGGGTCAGGACAATTTTTCGGCGCCACGTAGCGGAGTAGATTCAGCAACTCCTGGCCGTAGTGACCGACCGGTCGCACTTTCTGGCGCGAGAAGAGACGCGGGAAAACCCGCTTCATCACCTCGCGGTTTTCCAGCACGTAACTCACGCCGCTCGGACAACGACCATTATCTTCGAGCACGAAATATTCGCCCTTGTTGTCGCGAATCATGTCCGTGCCGCAGATGTGAATATACACATCGCCCGGCACATCGAAGCCGACCATCTCGGGCCGGAAATGCTTCGCACTGTCCACCACCTCGCGCGGCACGATGCCTTCCTTCACGATGTTCTGCTCGTGGTAGATGTCCTTGAGGAAGAGGTTCAGCGCCTTGATCCGCTGCGTGAGTCCGCGCTCAAGCCAGGCCCATTCGGACGCGGGAATGATCCGTGGAATCGGGTCGAACGGCATGATGCGTTCGGTGCCCTCGTTGTCGGAATAAACCGTGAAGGTGACGCCTTGCTCGAGGAAGGTTTCCGAAGCGACCGCCGCCCGGCGCTTCAACTCATCGCCGCCGAGTTCGCGAATGCGGGTGAGCAGTTCCTGGTAATGGGGGCGCACCTTCCCCGGTGCCTCCCACATCTCGTCGAAAAATTCGCCGACTTCGTATTGATCGAATGTAAATCCCGTGGTGCCCTGCATGATCGTTAAGTCCGGATGAGTGCCGGCTCGAATTCGTGGTCAAACCCGGTCGCCCCAAATTTCGGATACATAAATTTTGCCGCGGGCACATTTCCCTTCGTGATGCCGCTGGCGCGGCTCAGCCCAGCCTGTCGCAGGTGCGCCAGTGTGTGGTAGAGCAAGGCTGTGCCGAGCCCGCGATTGCGGTATTCCATCGAAACGCACGGACCGGAGATCAAATTCGTATCCGCATCCGGATCGGTCGTGATGACGGAGGCAGCAATAATGCGCTGGCCGTGGGTGATCACGACCGCCGCCGCGACTTCCTTGTCGAAGGCCGCATTGATGTGGGCGATGAGCCATTCGCGAACCGTGGCCAGCGTATCGCCCCACAGCGCATCGAGCGTGAAAGCCGTCGTCACCACGGTCATGACCGCCTCCCGATCTTCCGGGAAGCTCGGGCGGATGCCATACCGCCCTGCGAGCGGCGGTGGCACCGCCGGCAGTTTGGCAAGATCCCAGGTGAAGCGCTTCCAGCGCACTAATTTCATCGGCGTCCGACTGTAGGGAGCCACCCCGCCATTTCAACGGAGAAGAAAATCAAATCGCGCGATATCCTCTGGTTGGCTGTTTTGAAGTGGCGTTTCATGAGGTTGGATCAACTTGGATTAAGTCGGATTTCCTCTGTAGCGCCGGGCAATCCGAGCCGGAAGTTCGCGTCTGAAACAGATCCCGAAGATCGATGGCGCAAAAGGAGAGAAACGCCCTCCGCACTTCGAGGTTCTCATTTCGGACGTGGGAAATTTTTCAAAGGGTTGCAGGGCGATCGTGGCTCCCGCTTACCCGCCGGCCGCGCCTTCGCCGCCCGGCTTGGTCATCTCGATCGGGTCGAGCGCCTTGGTGAGTTCGGCTTCGGGAAGCACGTTTTTCTCGCGACAGAGTTCGCGCACGGTCTTGCCGGTCTTGGCGCTCTCCTTGGCGATTTCGGCGGCTTTATCGTAGCCGATGATCGGGGCGAGGCTCGTGACCATCGCCATCGAGTATTCCACCAGTTCGGCGCAACGCTCCTTGTTCGCCTTGAGGCCTTCGATGCATTTCTCGCGGAAGACATCGCAGACGTTCGCAATCAGCCGGCAGCTCTCCAGCATGGCGTGCGCAAGCACGGGCATCATGACGTTCAGCTCGAAGTTCCCGTTTGCTGCTGCCCACGTGACCGTGGCATCGTTGCCGAAAACGCGTGCACAGACCTGCATCACGCTCTCGCAGATCACGGGGTTGACCTTGCCGGGCATGATCGAGGAGCCGGGTTGCGTCTCGGGGAGGATGATTTCGCCAATGCCGCAACGCGGACCGCTCCCCAGCCAGCGAATATCGTTGGCGATCTTGAAGAGCGAGGTGGCGATGGTCTTGAGCTGGCCGCTCGCCTGCACCATGCCGTCCTTGGCCGCCTGCGCCTCGAAGTGGTTGCGGGCCTCGCGCCAGGCGATCCCGGTTTTGTTTTCGAGATGCCGCACCACGAGGCCGGCGAAATCGGGATGGCAATTCAAGCCGGTGCCCACGGCGGTGCCGCCGATCGGTAGTTCTTCGACCGCCGCGATGGCGTTGCCGGCGCGGAGCTTGGCGTATTCGATCTGCTTGGCGTAGCCGCCGAATTCCTGGCCGAGCCGCACGGGCGTGGCGTCCATGAGGTGGGTGCGGCCGATTTTGATGACGTCCCAGAACTCCACCGTCTTCCGCTCCAGCGCCGCGTGCAATTTCTCCAGCGCGGGCAGCACGAACTTCCGCAGGCGCTCACCGACCGCGACGTGAATCGCGGTGGGGATTACGTCGTTGCTCGACTGGCCCATGTTGACGTGATCGTTCGGATGCACCGGCTTTTTGCTGCCCACCGGTTCGCCGGCGAGCTGCGAGCAGCGGTTTGAGATCACCTCGTTGATGTTCATGTTCGTCGAGGTGCCGCTGCCGGTCTGGAAAATATCGACCGGGAACTGCGCGTCGTGCTGGCCTTCCATGATTTCCTGGGCGGCGCGGGCGATGAGCGTGGTTTTCGCTTCGTCGAGCTTGCCGAGTTCCAGGTTCGCTTCGGCGGCGGACCATTTGATCAGGCCAAGGGCGCGGATGAATTCGCGGCCAAAGCGGTAGCCGCTGACGGGGAAATTGAGCACGGCGCGCTGGGTCGAGGCGCCATAGAGCGCATCTTCCGGCACTTCCATCGTGCCCATGGAATCTTTTTCGGTTCGAGTTTGGGGCATGGCCGCAGTTTCCAGCGTGAACCGCACGGATGTCGAGCGCGGAGCGTTCAATTTTCCAAATCGACCGATTGAAAGGCGCGGTCAGAAGCCGCAGCGGACGACCTGGTAGCGGCCGGGGGTGACGAAACGGATGCGCGCGTTCGAAACCTGCTGGCTGAGGGAAAATGGAGTCAGCCGCCGCAGATCGAGGTGAAAGGCAGTGGGAGAGTCATCGATTTGAAACGTCGCCTCGAGTGGGCCGAGTGGGTGGCTCTCGTAGGCGATAACCGCCCTGGCGGGCGCCGCCGCATCGGGGCGGAAGAGTTCGAGTTCCACGAGATGCCGGGCCTGCGGATCGAAGGGTGCGGTCTGAAAGAGAAGCTCCGCCTTCCCGTCGCTGGTGAAGCTGATCGAGCCGTCGTTGTGGGGCATCATGTCCGTCGCTTGCTGAAGGGCATCGGCCAGCTTGATGGGAGGGGTCACGGATTTTTTGGTGCTCCGATCGAGCTCGATCGGAGCGGCGTAAAGGGCGAACGCGGCCGGGGTGCGAGCCAGGGCTCGGACAAAATCCGGGCCGCACGCTTCGCGGAGATCGGACACATAGCGGACATTCTGCGGGCCGCGCCGATCGTAGAACCGCAGGTTGTTCATCCCCTCCGGGTGGACGAGAGGAGTTTGGGGAAGCGGCTTGGGCAGGAAATATTGAAACTCGTAGAGATCGTTGTCCGGCCGGGGCTGGCGATAGCGTGCACGGAGGCAGGCGGCTTCGAGCACCGGCAGGGCTTTGATTTTACCGTCGCCGGCGGCAAGTAAATCGGTGAGCGCGGAACCGATGCTGCGGAGCGTTGCTTGCTGATGCTGAATCCCTGCAAGTTTGGTGCCGTAAAAAACAGCCGAGGGGGCGCCGCTGGTCGCGAGGAGGATAGCCCCAAGACCGGCTGTTGCGGCTGCGGCTTGAGCTCGTGAGCACCACGGGGGAAGACGTTGCAGAAGGACGCTCAGTCCACCGGCCGCCACGAGCGCGCCGAGGAGATGAGCGGTCGCGACGTGCTGAACCCAGAATGAGCTGCGGGTCGTGAGAGGCCGGCCCACCGCTACTTCGAGGGCGAAGAGCAGAATGATGAGCATGCCGAAAAGCAGCAGTCGGCGTTCGCGGGGTGAGGCGAGGCGGAGGCACAGGCCAAAAACGAGCGCTACGGCGACGAACGCGGCCACGAAGATGACCATGGGGGAGTCGTCGCTGATGGGGGCGGACATCTGCAGGACGACGCCGCCGGAAAAGTAGAAGAATAGCTGGCCTAGGATGCCGGCGACGGTGAGGTGCTTCGAGTTTTCGTAACCGAGCGAAGCCCCAGGTGAATAACTCTCTGCGCCTTTGAGCCGCACCGCGAGCAGAACGCTCACGACTATGATCGCAGCCACGGCCCAGGTCATGAGCCAGTGTCGCCGATTCCAAAGCCAGGTGCGGAGGCCGTAAAAAGAGATGGGTTCATCCGATTCCGCGAAAAGGAGGAGAGGCACGCCAGCGAGAATCCAGATGCCGGAAATGTCGATCAACGCACCGGTCACCATCAGGGCGAGGCCGATCCAGTCCCAAAAACCTCGGCCGGAATCGCGAGCCCTGCATCCAGCGAGGAAGGCGGCGAGGCAGAGCGCCGTGATTTGGAGCGTATTGGACAGGCAATAATAACCGGTCAGCAAGGCGGAGGAGGTGCGGCTGATTGCGAAGACGAAGAGGGCAAAAGCCGCCGCGAGCGGATGGATGCGAAATTGCCGCATGACGCGACCGAGCAGCCAGAGGCTCAGTCCGTAGTTGACGAGGATGGCCAGATTCCATCCTGGCGCCCAGGTGCCGAAGACACCGTCGAGTGCGGCGACTTCGAGACGATAGCCGGGGATGGCATGGTCGTTGTGCCGTTCGCTCAGTCGCTCCAGCAAAGGCAGGGTGCGATTGACCCGCGTGATGCCGTAGTCGTCGTTGACGAATGCTCCCCAAGGGAGAGTGGGGAGCCGAATGAGAAGCGCGAAGAAGAATACGGCCGCCACCAGCGGATGCAGGCCGCAGAGGAGTCGGGAGGGCGGGGAAAAGGCCGATTCGGCCAGTGCGGCCCAGCGTCGATCAACGGAGGTTCGGAAAAGCAGAATGCTGCCAGCGGCCAAGAGGCCGAGCCCGGCGAGAACCGTGAGCAGAAGCGATTGATGCGCAAAAGCCCAGTGCAGCCAGTCGAGGTGAATCGCCTGCCAGGACTCGCGATCGACTGGAGATGGATTCGACCGGCTGCGGGCGACGACGAGGAAGGCCAGGGAGGCGATGCCGAAGGCGGATGCACTGATCATCGCCGGACTGAGGCGGGCGAGGAATTTCGAGGGCATCGAGGTCAGAGACAGGCGCGCCTATTTGCGGCGGTAGTCGCCCCGGCTGAAGTAGCGCTCGAGCCAGATGTAGAGGCAGATGAAAAGGTAGCGGCTGCCCATTTCCTTGATCTTCAGCTTCGCTTCGCCGGTGCGGCGATTGCGCCACGTGATCGGGATCACCGTCCATGAATAGCCGCGCACGATGGCTTTCAAAGGCAGTTCGACGGTAAGATTGAAATGTGGCGCGATGAGCGGCCGGCAACCATCGATGACCGTCTTGCGATACGCTTTGAATGCGTTCGTCGTATCGTTCAGCTTCGTGCGGAACATGAAACGAAGGAACCGGTTCGCGAGGCGGTTCACGAAAAGCTTCACGCGGGGGTAGTCGATGACCCCGCCGCCCTTGATGAACCGGCTGCCGAAGACGCATTCGTAACCTTCGTTCAGGAGCTTCCAGTAACGCACCACGTCGCGCGGATCGTCGGATTCGTCGGCCATCATGATGACAGCCGCATCGCCGCGCATCTGGTCGAGGCCAAAGACGATGGCGCGTCCGAAGCCGCCTTCGCCTGTGTTCTGCACCGGGCGTAATTGCGGCACTTCCCTCGCAACTTCCTGCAACATCGGCCACATGCCGTCGGTGCTGTGATCATCGACCACGATGATCTCATGCGGAACTCCCTGCAGCTCGAGTTCGAGGTGAAGATGCTTGACCGTGGACGCGATGCAGCCGGACTCGTCACGCGCGGGGATGACGACCGAAAGCAGCGTGAGTGGCTGGCCGGCGACGTTGGGCTGATTTTGCGGATCTGGACTGCTCATGCTCCGGCCTTCGCGGGAGCCTCGAGGCAGGCGGCGTGAATTTCTTCGAGAATCGAGCGCAATCCGTGGCGTGGCTGCCAGCCGGGATAGTCGCGCTCGAATTTTCCAAGGTTGCTGATCCACCAGATGTGATCGCCGATGCGATTTTCGTCAACGTAGGTCCAGTCGAGCTGGCGTCCGCTGATTTCCTCGCAGAGGGTGATGGCCTCGCGCATGGAGCAATTCACGCGGCGGCCTCCGCCGAGGTTGTAAACTTCCGCCACGCGCGGTGCACGGAAGAACTGCCAGAAGGCATCGATGAGATCGCGGCTGTCGATGTTGTCGCGCACCTGTTTCCCGCCGTAGCCGAAGACCCGGTAGGGCCGGCCGGTCGCGGTGCAGCGCATCAGGTAGGCGAGAAAACCATGAAGCTCCGTGCCCGCGTGCGCCGCGCCGGTGAGGCAACCGCAGCGAAACGAAACGGTCCGCATGCCGAAGTAACGGCCGTATTCCTGCACCAGCACGTCGGCGGCGACTTTGGCCGCACCGAAAAGCGAATGTTTCGTCTGGTCGATCGACATGGTCTCATCGATGCCTTCGGCAAACGCGTGACCGGGGGCGATTTCCCAACGCGTTTCCAGTTCTACCAGCGGCAGGCGGTTTGGCGTATCGCCATAGACCTTGTTCGTGCTGGTGAAGATGAAGACGGCCTCCGGGCAGTGGCGGCGGGTGGCTTCGAGCAGGTGCAGCGTGCCAAGCGCGTTGACCGAAAAATCCGTCAGGGGGTCACGCGCCGCCCAGTCGTGCGAGGGCTGTGCGGCGGTATGAACGACGACGCGAATCGCCGAGCCATGCCGCGCGAAAAGCGCATCGATGGCAGACGAATCGCGGATGTCGGTATCGTGGTGTCGGTAGCGTGGGAGCGCTGCTTCGAGCCGGGCGCGATTGGGCCGTGTCGAAGCTTCCGCGCCGAAGAACTGGGCGCGTTGATCGTTGTCCACCCCGAGCACGTCGAAGCCTTCCGCATGAAAGCGGCGGCAGGTTTCGGAGCCGATGAGGCCGGCTGAACCGGTGACGAGGGCGACGGACATGAAGAGATTCGGGGATTTAGGATTCCGGGATTGGGGGATTCATTCCTCGACGATGGAGGTATCCCGATGCAAGCGCGGGCTTCGCATGGATTCCGAATCATGGATTCCTGGCATCCTAAATCCCGGAATCAGTTCATTGAGGCCTGCTTTTTCGCCGGGGCTTTCGTGGCGTCGGCTTTGTCGAGTTCCTGGATGAAGGGGAGTGCTTCGGCGGGAGCGTGGAATTTGTGGCAGTCGAGGCACTCGTATTTGATGCCGCCGGTCAGTCTTTGCTGGCGGGTTTTTTCTTCCGGCGATTGGGTGCCGGCGGTCTTGCTGCTCGTAGGGCCGCCGGCGGCGGCGAGCACGGCGACGGCTTCGCCTGGCATCGGGCGATGGCACTCGGCGCAGAGACGCTGGCGCGGCATGAGGATATCGGCACTGATCCGGCTGTCGTGCGCGCTGCGGACCGAATAGGTCATCGGTTTGCCGCCCTGAGTCGGGTCCGGCGACGGAATCGGCTGGTTGGTGCGCGGGTCGATGACGACGTCCTTGTTCGCGTGGCAATCCGCGCACGTCATGTGTTTGTGTGGCTCGTGCGTGAAAGGGCCGTGACTGGCCCAACGGTGGGCGATGCCCGTGGGCAGCATCACCGGGGCGCGGTAAATGTCGGTGTAATCCTTCTCGGTCGGTGGGTTGAGCTGGTCCTTGTGGCAGAGTGAGCAGGCGTTGAGTGCCTTGTTGGTCGTCGGACTCTGGCGCCAGCTCTCGTAAGCCGGATCGCCGGTGAAAAAGACGCGCTTCAGCAGTTCGAGCGGGTTTTCGATGCCGCGGTTCTTGAGGCTGGCAAAGGCTGCCACGACGTATTCGCGGCGCTGCGTCTGGTCCTTGTAACCGGCATTGAGCGCCGCGCGGTCGAGTTCCACGAGCAGGCTCTGCTGGTCGAGGAAGGCGCGCACTTTTTCGGGGTCGCGGTGCGGAATATTGATGCGTGTGACGAAGGGATACTGCTGGCCGGTGGTGGCGTTGAGCAACGGCGGCACGACGAGGTCCATGCGGTGGCAATTGCGGCAGTTGCGATCGAAGTTGATCGGCTGGCGGTATTCGCCATCGGCACCGGTCTCGTGGCAGAAGCGGCAGTTCTGCGAGCCGTCCTTGTTGATCCATTCTCGAATCGGCAGGCCGGACGCATCGGCGGTTTCTTTTTCGAATTCCTTGTTGAAGAGATTCATCACCTTCGGCTGCTCGTGCTGGGCATGACCGTAGCGGACGCGGCCTGGATCGCGGGCGCTCGGCAGTTCATAGCGGAAGGGTGGATGCCCTTCGTAACCCAAGGCTTTTTTGTCGCGCGGCTCGGCGGGGCCGTAGAAGCGGAATGGCTTGTTCCAGAGTGCGCTGAAGTCCTTGTTATCGCCCGGTGCCCGCCACACGAGGAAGCGGCTGATCCCATCGCCCACATTGGCGGTGGTCGCGCCAAGATCGGTCTTCCCGCCGCCGGGATAAACGACCGCGCCGCGATGCGGATCGTTGAGGACGTTGAGGATTTCCGAGTTGCCGTGGCCGTCGGTTTTCGCGTGGCACTGGCCGCAGGTATCGCTGGAAACCTCGGCCATGCGATGATGCCCGACGTGTTCCTTGTGGCAGCTCGAGCAGGTGCCCGATTCGACGACGGCGAATGGGAATTGCACCCGGGCGAGGTGAAGCTGCGGCGATTGCGGCAGGTGAAGCGACACCGGGAGTTGCTGGAAATCGACGTGGCAGCGGATGCACGCGGCGTCCATTTTCTGGAGCTGATTCAGCCCCGCATAGGCATCGAGCAGACCTTTCGTGCCCTGCTCTTTCCATGCCAGACCCAGTTTGCCGAAGGTGGTGTTGTCCGCGGAAGGGGGCAGCTTTTCCAGCGCGCGGCCGAGGCTCGCCAGCGCCGTGACGTTTGGCTCCGAACCCCAGTGACAGGCCTGGCAGCCGCCTTCGAGGCGCGAATGGTTTTCCGAAATCGGACCGGTGTTGAATAGTTCCTCCGGATTCCACGGCGGTGCTACCGGCTCGCCTTTTTTGACCGCGTCGTCCACGCGGGCCTTGAGGTTTTGATTCCACCGCGAACGCGCGCCCGGTCCGACAAAAAAGCTGTAAGCCAGCACGCCGCCGATGCTGCCGACGACGAAAAAGAGGAACAGGTAAAACCGGAACCGGCGGAACCAGTGGCCGCGACGAAAATAGTCGAGCCGGCCATTGGAGAAATTCGGCGCTGAACCGCCGTAGGTTAGCGCGATGTCTTTTTGGGTTCGCTTCTCGGGAGCGGGCATTTCGGGAGGCTCCTAGTTCAGGTAGGTGAAGGTGATGAAGATGTGCCACATCGTCCAGATGAGCAGCAGGAAGGACACGGGCACATGGATCACCAGCCAGCCGTGCAGCCACAGGTGAAGACGCTCCTGATAGGCCATCAACCGGTGGTCATCGCACCAGGCTTTGATTTCATCGACCTGCGGGCGGTAGCTGTCCGACACGTTCACGCGGAGCAGTTTCAATACTTCATCCGAGCTGCGGCGCTCGGCGAGGCGGGTGGCTTTGGCACTCGTGTCGGCGAGGAAAGGCATCAGGTCGCCGCGGAGAAATTCGAGGATGATGCGCGGCGACGGGTCCATGCCCGAAGCGGTGGCGGTGCCGGTATTTCCGGTCCCGGCCGCCGCCGGGACCTTGTTGGCTTCCTGAAGTTGTTTGGTGTAGGCGAGCGCGGCTTCGAAGGTGGCAGCGCGCACATTTGGAATCTGCTCATACACCCACTCGCGCGGCAGTCGCTCCATCATGATGTGCGGCAGGAAATGCTGCATGGCGATGCCGAAAAAGCCGCTCACCATGACCGTGGCATAGAGCCAGAAAAGGACGGAGGTGTGCATCCCTCCGAGGCGGAATCCGCAGTGAAACAGCACGAGCGGAATGGTGAGGATCGTCAGCCAGATGTGCGCCTTCAGCCACACCTGCACATTGCCGATGCGCCAGAGCCGCCGCTTTTTCCGCACTCCCAGCGCGGAGGCGAAGAGGAAGATGAGGAAGGCCAGGATGCCGAAGGTCAGGCCGAGCGGCTTCGCTCCCACGGTGTTGCGCGGCGACGACGAATCCAGGAGCCAGTGCGGTAGCGGGATGCGCAGCAACGGAATATGTCCGCTGGCGCTGTGCGCTCCGAAGTAGAGAGCCGCGCAGACCAGCGTGATCGCGCCGACGGTAATGGCCCACGGTGTGTGAGAGCGATCGATCTTCATGCAGTGCGGGAGGGTCTAGCAAACCGCGCAAGGGCGAGCCAAGAAAAGATTGTCGCCATGTTGGCTGCCGCGTTGCTACCTGAATCTGCAGCATGGGCCTCCGGCCAGCAGAAGAGCGCGGCTGCGCGGGCAGTCCGGGATTTGGGGAGCCCGGGATTTGAGGGGCGCCGGGTGCAGCCCAAGATTTGATTCGCGCCGAGATTGTCGCAAAACCGTTCGATGAACTCCTGCAAGCCCTCCTTAATCGCTGGTGCACTCTGTTTTTCGCTTTTCCTGCCTCTGCTTTCCCGGGCGGGTGATGTGGAAATCAGCGAGACGATCCCGCTTCCGGAATGTCATAGCATCGGCTGGGTGCGGGCAAATGGGGGGGTGAAGGGGCAGGGGACGGATGTGATTCTCGATGAGGCGAAGTGGGGAACTCCAGCCGCCGGTCGAGTGATTGAGCAGCACTGGGACTGGAAGCTCGACGATGCGCGCTGGCGGGAGGCGGTGACGGAGAAAGGGGAAGGAAAGAAGGAGGAGGTGAAGTTCGATCTGTGGTTGCCGGAGAAGATCGAAACGATCCGCGGGGTAGTAGTGATCTCCGGGCACGGCAGCGGCGAGGCGCTTTACAAACATGAGGGGTTGCGGGCGATCGCGCGCGAATTGCATCTCGGGTTGTTCAAGTTCAACGGAAACCCGATGCAGCGCGGGTTCTGGCCGCGCAGTCTGCTTTACGATCGGCTGAAGGATTTCGGGGCGAAATCGCAGCATCCGGAGATCGCCCAGGCGCCGCTGTTTCTCTATGGGCACTCGAATGGGACCGGCTTTTCAGCGATCTTCCCGGCTACGGAAGGGGCACGCGTGTGGGCGTGGGTGTCGATGCGGCCGGGGACGACGTATCAGGTGTATCAACCGGGGGGCGCGCAGGTGCCGGGGTTGATTATCTTTGGTGAGGACGACGGATTTTTTGGCCAGCCGTCTAAAGAAGAAAACATGGCCGTGGTCGAAACGATGCGGAAAAAGCATGGCGCGCTCTGGAGTTACGCCGTCGAGCCGAAAACCGGGCACGGCCCCGGGGTGAAGACGTGGCCGCTGGTGTTTTCGTTCCTGCGGCACAGCTTTGCTGCGCGTGTGCCGAAGGATGCCGACCCGGGCAAGGGGGCGGTAAAATTGAACCGACTCGAAGGGGGGATGGGGTATCTCGGCCAGAATTGGAATGCCGCGACGGGAGGTTATCAGACGCTGCCCATCGCGCCGTTTGCGTCGTTTGCTGGGGAGAAGGCGACTGCTTCCTGGCTGTTGAATGCGGCCTTCGCGACGGATTGGCAGACTTTCCAACGCGACGGGCAGCTTGCCCCACCCTGATTCGCGCTCGGGGCGATCGGTCGGAATTGAACATCGCGCCACTTCACTCCTCCCAAGTTTTTCCGGGCGGACTGAATTTCAGCTTCACGGGGGTGGGGTCGGGTGATTATAGGGGCGCTTTCCGTCCACCATGATCAGTCCGGTTCGACTTCTGCCGCTATTCGTTATCTTTGCCGTGGGTGCCTCCGCGGCGGAGGAAGGGCATCGTTTCACCGGCATCGAGTCGTGCGCCACTTCGGGGTGCCATGGAGGCGGGGCGAAGCACAATCAGGTGCAGGTGCACCGGAAGGATCAGCATGCGAACGCGCATGTGGCCATGGGGCAGGCGACGTGGAGCGACCAGCTCGTGAAGAACCTCGGGCTCACGAGCGCTTATACCAGTTCACGGTGCACGGTGTGCCATGCGCCGGTGCAGGCCGTGCCGGCGGATCATTTTGTGGGCGATCTCACCGCGGCAAGAGCCGGGAGCGGCGTTTCGTGCGAGAGCTGCCACGGCCCGGCGGAGTTCTGGCTGCGGTCGCACACCCGGCCCGATTATACCCACGCCATGCGCGTGGACCTCGGCATGCGTGACATGAAGGGTTTCTACGCGCGGGCAAATGCCTGCGTCGGGTGCCACCAGAATCTCGACCCGGAAATCGTCGCGAACGGACACGTGCCGCTGACGTTCGAGTTCGACGATTACGACACGCGCGAGACGGCGCACTGGAAGGACGAGGGCTCGTTCCTCGGGCCGCGTCGCTGGCTCACGGGGCAGGCCGTGGCGCTGCGCGAGGTGAGTTTCATGCTCACCAAATCGACGCCGAATCCGAAGGCGAGCGAAGGGGTGAAGGATTTGCAGGAGCGGTTCCAGGCGTTGAGTTGGCTGATCGGCAAGACGCCGGCGGGCAAGGGCCTGCCGAGCGGCGCGGATTACGGTGGCACGCAGTCGGCGAGCGATAAGATCGCCCGCGCGGCAGGAGAAGAAACGTGGACGAAGGACAGCACGCAGGCGCTTTTCCGCACGCTCGCCAGTTCGAGCCCGGACTTCAGCAAAGCGAAGGGCGTGAGTTCGGGCGTGGCCGCGAAGCGCGGCTACTTCCTCGCCATCGGCCTGCGCCGCCTCTACCTCGCCCTGCGCGATGAAGGCGGGAAGGCGTCGCCGAATATCGAGAAATCGCTCGATTCGTTGTTCGAGTTTTCGAAGAACGAGTCGAACTTTGACGGCAACGGTTACGGTCGCGCGCTGGAGCAGATCGAAATCGAACTGGCCAAGGGCTGAGGGGAGAATGGCACTGAGTTAGTGCCGGTGGCTGGAGGCCATCGAGAAGACATTTACTCTGGGAAAAGCCTCTTAACTCAGTGCCGTTGTGGGGCAGGAGGATCATCGTGAATGGAATCAACACGAACGCGCCGTCCTGAAATGGACGGCTCCGGAAGCCCACGGCGGCGAGAAAAGCCGCAATGGGCGGAACCGGCGGAATGGACGGTTTGGTGATCCTGTTTCCCCAGGCGAAGCTCAGCACGTCATGCCCTCCTTACGTCCGTTCACCGCTCGCGGTTCTGAAACGAAACCCAAGCGCTGGGCGCCATGGACTGAAGTCCCGCCTTCCGGAACGGCCACCGCGAAGGTGAATCACGCCATGGCGGAACCGTCCGCCGCCGGCGCCCCTGCCTCCTGCCTCCTGAGAGACCTCCGACTCTGTGCGGCGCACTCCAACAGACACAATAGACACAATAAACTCATCCGCTTCGCACGGTCCCGCCTCGCGTCGCGGCCAGCGATGTGGACCGGGTCTCGAAACGCCTGCTCCCAGCAAGTCCGCCGCGAACAGACACAATAAACACACTGCCCTATTGGAGGTTGAATGTTGGGCGGGGAATGTCGAATGCTCTCCCGCTCTTCCGCCTCCGTCGTCCAAGTGAAACCACCCGCCAAAGAATTGCCTCCCATTCGCCACCATCTCAAGAAGCTGCCTGCGCCGAAGAGTCTCTTCAGCGGCGCCTGCATCGACCAGTCGTTTGCGCCGGACAATATCGTGTTCTTTCAGCGCACGGATACGTCGAAGCTCCAGCCGGAAGGCGTCAGCACGAACTATCATCACCGCTTCGAACTGGTGTCGGTCTTCGAGCGGGCGGCGCCCGTGCGGATCGACCGGGCCACGCATCAACTCCAGCCGGGCGAAGGGGCGCTGATTTTTCCGAACCAGTTCCATCACTTCCTCGACGTGGAGAAGGGCGAACTCGATTGGTTGTTCATCACCTTCGAGTGCCGGCACCCGGAGCCGATTTTGTCGCTGCGCGATTCGCCCCGGATTTATGACGAGCACGCGCTCGATCTGCTCGACCAGCTCGTGGGGGAATATGTCGATCCACGCGGCACGGCGCGGGATAATCTTTTCCTCAGCTACACGCTGGCGCGGCTGCTTCAGCACCTCACCACTCTGCCTCCGATTTCGGGCGGGCGGCGCGATATTCACTCCAGCGACGATCTGCGCGATCAGATCCTGGAGAAGATCAACCGCCACGTCCGCGAGAATCTCGACCGGGCCATCAGCATCGGCGACCTGGCACAAGCCCTGGGTTACAGCGTGAGTCATCTGCGCGCGGTCTTCCGCGACCGACTTGGGGTGAGTCTCGGCCGTTACATGCGCGAGAGCCGCCTCAGCGAGGCGGCGAAGCTGCTGCAAGCGAGCGAGTTCAACGTGAGCGAAATTGGCGAGCGTTGCGGCTTTGAAAGCCTCTACGCTTTCAGCCGCGCCTTCCGCAAAGCCTACGGCCTGCCGCCGCGGGCATATCGCCAGCTCGTGCAGCAAGGCGAACCGCTGCCGACGCCATCGAGTCCATTGTAATGAAAGGGCGCAGCGACGCGCCTCACCGTTATTTCCCACCTAATTCTTTTCTAGCCAAGGCGAGCAAGCTGCGGCAGGAATCGCTGCGCCATGGCCGCACCTTTTCCATGGGATGAACTCCTCGAACTGATCGCTGCCGACCAGCGTGCTGTGCCGGTCGTTGGTCCGGAACTCTCCACGCTGCCTGCCGAGGGCGGTGTTTTGTTCGATCGACACGCGGCCCAGCATATTGCCGCGGCAAATGGGCTGGAGGGCACGGACTGGACCCTGGCCCGGGTGGCGACGGCCTTGCGGCGCCAGGGGCGAAACCCGGCGCACCTTACGCGTGAATTGAGCCTTCTACACCGGCAGCTTCTTGCGGACTTGAAGGCTTCGACGGTGCCGGAAGCACTGCGGCAGATCGCTGAGATCCGTGATTTCCCGCTCATCGTGACGACGTCGCCGGACGGGTTGCTGGCCACCGCCATCCGCATCGCACGGGAACGGGATGCGGGGCCGCTCGCCTGTTCGCTCGGCAACGCCGCCGATCTCCCGCGCAACTGGCTCCAAGGGCCGAAGCCGATGCTGTTTCACCTTTTCGGGCGCATCAATGCGGTGCCGGACTTCCGGCTCACGGAAGAGGATGTGCTGGAGTTCCTGCATCGGTTGCAGGGCGATGCGCATCGCCCGGAACAGCTCTTCGACGAGCTGCGTTCGCGTCATCTCCTGCTCATCGGGCTGAAACTGCCGGACTGGGCGCTGCGTTTTTTCCTGCGCGCCTTGCACGGCACCCGGCTGTCCGAGGACAATGGACAGACCATCGTGATCGCGAGCGAAACGGTGTCGCGTGATCCGGCGCTCACCGCGTATCTGCGCGAGACGATCCGGCGGGTGTGGATTTACGAGGACGGAACCGCGGCGGATTTCGTGCGCGAAATGCACCGGCGCTGGCAGTCGGCGCAGGAGGAGGGCTGGTCCACGACGGCAGACGGCCACGCGGTGCCGGCGGAGCCCGCCGAGATCATTCCGGGAGCGGTTTATGTGAGTGCGGCGCGGGCCGATCGCGCTGCGGCGGAGCGGTTGGCGGCGGTGCTGGATGAAGCGGGGCTCGACGCATGGTTCGACCGCAACGAAGCGCCGAGCGGCCCTCGTTACGAACGGCGTATTCGCCAGCACTTGCAGGAGTGCGATCTTTTTCTCCCGCTCCTTTCGTCTGCGACGGAAGGGCAAGGCGACGCATTTTTCCGCAAAGAATGGGACTGGGCCATGGAGCGTCAGGAATCCAGCAACACTGGGGCTCGGTTTGTGCAGCCGGTGTGGGTGGGCGAAGGTGCGCCGCCCGCCAACGCGAGTGCGCCGTTCGAGGGTTTCACCGTGCAGGGCGCGCCCGCGGGACTGCCGACGGCTGACCTTCTCCGCGAATGCGTGGAAGCGGTGCGCCAGGCGCGCGCGGATCGCAATGTCTGATCATCATGCCGGGACCTGAATCGACCACCGCACTCACCCCTGATCAGCCCTGGCCGGGTGAACAGGCTTACACCGAGGCGGATCGTGCTTATTTCCACGGGCGTCGGCGGGAGACAGAGGAGCTGCGCCGGTTGCTCCAGCGGGACGTGCTCACCGTGGTGGCAGGGCCGGAGGGCACGGGCAAGACTTCGCTGGTGCGAGCTGGCCTGCTGCCTTCACTCGGTCCTGACTGGCTGCCGGTGCCGCTGGTGATCGATTGGTCGGCGGCGAGCGATCAGCAGCCTTTGAAACAGCAGGTGGTTGAGGCTGTCACTGCTGCGGCGAAGGCACGCGGGCTCGACGGCCCCACACCGAAAGCGGACGATCAGTTGTGGGAAGTATTTCATCGCACCGGGGCGCGCTGGTGGAGCGCACGGCAGCGGGTCGTGACGCCGGTGCTGGTGCTTGATCAATTCGAACTCGCTTTCGAGGCGGGTGCGGCTAATGCGACCGTGCGGCGGCATCGCGACCGTTTTTTCGAGGAACTCTCACAGTTGATCGCGAACCGTCCGCCGTCGCGGGTGGGCGCGTGGATCGAGGCTGGAACGGAGCGGGAAGACGCGTTCGATTTCGGCGAGGTGCCGGTGCGTGTCGTCATCGTGCTTCGCGAGGAGGCGTTGCTGAAATTCGTCACGCTGCGCGAGTGGTTCCCCACGGCGACGCGGAGTGAGTTCCGGCTCACTCCCTTTACGGAAGCGCAGGCACGCGATGCGTTGACGCGAGCGGCGGCGCAAGGCGGGTTGTTTGCCGAGGGCGTGATCGATCAAATCCTGCTGCGCGTGGCGACCGGCCGCGATCGTGAATATCCATTTTCTCCGGGAGCCCTGAGTGTAGAAGCGAGCAAATTGGCCGATCTCCGGACGCGGCGCAGCCTCGCACAAATCACGCCGGATATTTTGTCGCCGGATGCCGGCACGAAGATGTCCGCGCCGCCGCCGGCCATCGCCGTAGCTCAATCCGTTGCTTCGAGTGCGTCCACTGGTGGAACTTCTGCCTCCGCTTCGGCTGAAGCAACCTCGTCGAAAAGTTCGTCGTCAGCGCCGCTCGCGCTTGCGCTGTTGATGATCCTCTGTGCGGGGGGCTGGCTTTGGATGCAGCAATCACAGTTGAAACTTCAGCCGGTGGACCCAGCCGTGGCGACGAAGTCGGAGCCCGAGCCGTTCGCTTCCGCGGAGACCGCTCCCGAGCCCGAAGTGTCTGCAACTCCGGCGCCGGCCAAACCTGTCGCCGCCTCCGCTTCGCCTAAATCGGTCGTGCTTCCATCGACCGCCCCCCCCGCCGTTTCTCCGGTGCCGGAAACTACGCCGCGCGTCGCTCTCGCTCCGACCACGCCCCCGCCTGCGACTCCCGTTTCCACCCCTGCTGCTCCCACTCCGGCCCCTGCGACGCCAACTTCCGTCCCGCTGATCACCGAAGAGCTGAAGCCCAAACTTCCGCTCCCGTCGCCATCGCCGTTACCGGCGTTTCCCCCGTCTGACGCAGACGCCGCCACGACCGCCATCGTTCCCTCGACCCCGGCTGTTACGGCTGCGACTCCGCCGCCCGCGCCTGCTCCTCGTCGCGATCTTCCGGCAAAGCCAGCCCGCTCGGAAAAATCGCGTCCGCCGTCCGATCGCGCTGAGCCCGACCGTCCGGTTCGGCCTCCCACTTCGAATGTCGTCCCGCCCCCGGCGGCCAAGCCTGCGCCAACTCGTCGTCCGTTTGTGCCGGTTGGCCCGAACTAAAGCGAGCAGTTGGAATTCAGCGATAAATATCGACGAGGAACACGATCGCTTCGCCGGAGCCAACGTTCACGAGCGCGTGAGGCACATCCGCGCGGTAGGTAGCCGAGTCGCTGGCGTCGAGTTCGACCGAGGAGGTATCCGACTCCACGCGAATGCGTCCCTTCTCCACGGTAAGGAATTCGCGGGTGCCGTCGAAGTGCGCCTTGCTGCGCATGGAGCCCCCGGGCTTGAGCACTACTTCGTAAAACTCGACATCCTTCTCGAGGTTCAGCGGCGAGAGGGTGCGAATCTGGTGATGTTTGTCGGAGCGGAAGACCTGGCCGCGGTCGCTGCCGCGCACGACCTGGATCGTCGGCGCCGAGCCGGGCGTCTCCACGAGTTCCGCCAGCGTCATGCCGAAGGCGGTGGCGATGCGGAAGGTGACGGCGAGCGTCGGGTTCGCCTTTTCGCGTTCGATTTCACTCAGCATCGAACGGCTCACGCCACTGGCGGTCGCAAGACTGTCGAGAGACCAGCCACGGTCGGCGCGCAACTTCTTTACGCGCCGTCCGAGATGCTCGTTGATGGCCTCGGGCGTAGGGGGGGCAGGAAATGAAGGCTTGGCTTGCATGTTCGGTATAATGGAAATAGGTCTTGCTTACCGGAATATGGGTTCTAATATAACGCCGATTCCTCCGATATATCGCACGATATGAAAGCCCTCGTCAAAACCAAAGCCGCCCCCGGCCTCGAACTTCGGGACGTGCCCGAGCCGGTGGCTGGCATCAATGACGTGCTCATCCGCGTTCACAAGACCGGCATCTGCGGCACTGACCTGCACATTTACAACTGGGACGCGTGGGCGCAGCGCACGATTCCGGTGCCGATGGTGGTGGGGCATGAGTTCGTCGGCGAAGTGGTCTCGGTCGGCAGCAATGTCAGTGACTTTTTTCCCGGCGAGATTGTGAGCGGTGAAGGCCATGTTGTTTGCGGTCGCTGCCGCAACTGCCTCGCCGGCCGCCGTCACCTCTGTGCGCACACGAGCGGCATTGGGGTGAATCGGCCCGGTGCCTTTGCGGAGTATCTCGTCCTGCCGATGACGAATGTATGGCACCATCGATCAGGGATCGACGAAGACGTGGCCTCGATTTTCGACCCGCTCGGGAATGCGGTGCACACCGCGTTGAGTTTCGACGTGCTGGGCGAGGATGTGCTCATTACCGGAGCGGGGCCGATCGGCTGCATGGCCGCAGCCGTGGTGAAGCACGCGGGCGCCCGCTTTGTGGTGGTGACCGATGTGAACGAGACGCGTCTTGCGCTCGCGCGCAAACTGGGTGCGGACGTGACGGTCAATGTCGCGCAGCGCCGGATCGCCGACGTGCAGAAGGAACTCGGCATGCAGGAAGGTTTCGACGTGGGTCTCGAGATGAGCGGCAACGCCTCCGCGTTCCGCGAGATGATCGATAACATGTGCCACGGCGGGAAAATCGCGATGCTCGGCATCCCGAGCGAAGATATCGCCATCGACTGGAACAAGGTCGTCTTCAACATGCTCACGATCAAAGGCATCTACGGCCGCGAGATGTATGAGACCTGGTATAAGATGAGTGTGATGATTCAGAGCGGACTGGACATCACGCCCGTCATCACCCATCGCCTGCCTTACACCGAGTTCGAGCAGGGTTTTGCCGCGATGAAGTCTGGGCAAAGTGGAAAGGTCGTTCTCGACTGGAGTCGTTCCTGACCGCCGTCTCTTTTCATGAAAGCGTCCCCAATCCTTCTCGTGTTCCTCACCTCAGCGTTGCTCGTCCTGGCCAGGGCTGAGGTGCGCGTTCCAGCATTCACTGCCTACTTCGAACCCGAGCCGAATGGTGCGAAGGTTTCCAAAGAGGGAATCGCCGGTTGGACGAATCCTGCCACGACCGTGTCATGGTTTGGGGAATTGAAGGCGGTCGGGAAGATCGAGGTCGCGCTTTCGGTGCGGGCAGGGGAGGGAACGAAGCTGAAGCTGGCCATCGGGAAACAGTCTCGCGAAGCGACCGTCCGCGATGGGACGGCCAGGTTCGGCGAGTTCGCGATCAACGAGCCGGGGTATGTGCGTTTCACGCTGAGTTCACCGAAACCGAATGGTGAAATCCATGAATTGGTGCTGAGCGGACCAGCGGCGGAAGGGGCACACTTCAATCTCGATCCGCGCCGCAACGCCGCGAGTGTGCATCTCCGTTTTCCGCTGCCGAAAGGCGTGACGGTCGATGCATTCTACAACGAAATCACCGCGGTAGATGACCCGATCTGGACCTACTACATGGCCTGTGGATTCGCGCGCGGTTACTTTGGCATGCAGGTGAATTCCCCCACCGAGCGAAGGATCATTTTTTCCGTGTGGGATTCCGGCGCCGGGCAGCAAGCTGGGACCCGGGCGCAGGTTGCGGCGGAGGATCACGTGCAACTTCTCGCGAAAGGCGACGGAGTCGTGGCCAGCGTTTTTGGGGGAGAGGGAACGGGTGGGCATTCTCACCTCGTCTTTCCCTGGAAGACTGGCACCCGACAGAAGTTCGTCGTCACCGCGAAACCCGAAGGCACGCACACCGATTACACAGGTTACTGGTTCCACCCGGACGAGCGGCGGTGGAAGTTGATTGCCAGCTTCCGGGCGCCCAAGGATGGGCAGGGGCTGCGCAGCCTGTATTCGTTCAGCGAGAATTTCGTCGGCTCGAATGGGCAACTGCGTCGCAAGGCGCTTTATGGCCCGCAATGGTTCCGCACCGCGAATGCAAAATGGCACGAACTCACCGAGGCCAGTTTTAGTCACGATGCGACAGGCAAAGAACATCGCCTCGATCGAGGCATGGGTATCGAGAATGGGCTGTTCTTCCTGCAGCAGGGCGGCTTCACCCCTGGCTTTACCAAATCGGGCGAAGTTTTCACCCGGCCAGCTATGAACCGCCCGCCGGATTTCATTCCGCCACCGTGAACTCCTCCACTCCTCGCCAGGCCCGCGCATCGGCCGTTCTCTCGTTGATTGGCCACACACCGATGGTCCCGCTCCGTTTCGACGACATCGGGCTCACCATCTTTGCGAAGTGCGAGTTTCTCAATGCCAGCGGGAGCGTGAAGGATCGGTTCGCGAAAGGTGTTCTGCTGGATGCGGAGCAGCGGGGTTTGCTGAAGGCGGACTCGATCATTCTCGAATGCAGCAGCGGCAACACGGGGATCGCGCTCTCGATGGTGGGAGCGGCGATGGGTTATCGTGTGACGATTCTCATGTCGTCGGGTGCGAGCGTGGAGCGGAGGAAATTGATCCGGCAGCTTGGGGCGGATCTCATTCTTTTCGATAGCGCGGGCCGGTATCAGACCGGGATTGAAATCTCGCGCGAGATGGCCGCGAAGGACGCGCGGTATTTTCTGCCTCGCCAATTCGAGAATCCGCTCAACGTCGCGGACCACGAACACACCACCGGGCAGGAAATCATCGCGCAAGCCGGTGGGCCAATCGATGCGTTCGTGCACGGCTTCGGCACCGGCGGAACGCTGGCGGGCTGCGGGCGTGCGATCAAGCAGCGCTGGCCGAATGCTCGCATCTACGCGATGGAACCGGCCGAGCAGGCACTGTTGGCAGGGGAGTGTCCATGCTGCCATTTGATCGAAGGCGTGGCGGATGGATTTATTCCACCGCTGCTGCGTGATGCGCCGCTGGACGGTCACGTTGAGGTCACCAGCGCCGATGCCGTGGCGATGACACGCCGATTGCATCGAGAGTTTGGTCTCATCGTGGGGACTTCCTCGGGCGCGAACGTGGTGGCCGCGCTTCGGCTGGCTGGCGAACTCGGTCCGCAGGCGAAGGTGGTGACGTTGTTGTGCGATCGTGCCGAGCGTTACTTCAGCACGCCGCTTTTCGATCTTCCCGGTGCCGAACACACCGCGACCGCCTGATTCCATGACCACTCGTTTCCAGCAGCATCTCGCCCAGCAACTCTCGGATATTCGCGCCGCCGGCACTTATAAGGGCGAACGTTTCATCGGCACTCCGCAAGGAGTGCGCATCCGGCTCCAGGACGGGCGCGAAGTGCTGAATCTCTGCGCGAACAATTACCTCGGGCTCGCGCAGCATCCGGAAGTCCGCGCGGCTGCGCACGAAGCGCTCGATCGCTGGGGCTACGGGCTGGCCAGCGTGCGGTTCATTTGTGGAACCCAGAGCGTGCACAAACAACTCGAAGCGCGGCTGAGCGAGTTTCTGGGAACCGAGGACACGATTCTTTACTCGTCGTGCTTCGATGCGAACGGCGGTTTGTTCGAGACGCTGCTCGGGCCCGAGGATGCGATCATTTCGGATGAGCTAAACCACGCGTCGATCATCGACGGCATCCGGCTGTGCAAGGCGCAGCGGCATCGCTATCGCAACAACGACATGGCCGATCTGGAAGCGAAGTTGCGCGAGGCTTCCGGTGCGCGTTTCCGGCTGATCGCGACCGATGGAGTGTTTTCGATGGATGGCTATCTCGCTAACCTCGCGGCGGTCTGCGACCTCGCCGATCATTACGATGCGCTTGTGATGGTTGATGATTCGCACGCGGTCGGTTTCATGGGCGTGCATGGGCGCGGCACGCACGAACACTGTGGCGTGATGGGGCGCGTTGACATCATCACCGGCACGCTGGGCAAAGCGCTGGGCGGAGCGAGCGGTGGTTACACCAGCGGGCGGCGTGAGATCGTGGAGTATCTGCGGCAACGGTCCCGGCCCTATCTCTTTTCAAATACGCTTTGCCCCACCATCGCGGCGGCCACGTTGAAGGTGCTCGATTTGCTCAGCGCTTCGACCGAGCTACGTGATCGACTCGCGGCTAATACGGCCTTCTTCCGCGAGGAGATGACACGCGCGGGCTTTTCCATCCTGCCGGGCGAGCATCCCATTGCACCGATCATGCTAGGGGACGCTGCCTTGGCGGGGCGTTTTGCGGAAGCGATGCTCGCCGAAGGTGTTTACGTGGTCGGCTTCAGCTATCCGGTCGTGCCGCAGGGCAAGGCGCGGATCCGGTGCCAGATCAGCGCAGCGCACACCCGCGACGATCTGTCGTTCGCCATCGAGAAGTTTGTGAAAGTGAAGGCCGACCTGAATCGCTAACGTCCGATTTCGGCAAAGCGCTGGGCGAGCAGATCGGTAAAGACACGCGCGCCGTCCTCGTTAAGGTGGGTGATATCGTAGTGCAGGGCGGGATCAAAAAGCGCCGGGTATTCGGCCGGGTGATCGAAGCGCCAGACGCGAATGCCCTCGTCGAAATCGCCGAAGTGCTCGCGAGGATCGAGCGTGGGAGTGGCGATGAAAATAGGCTCCACCCCCGCGGCCCGCACAGCCGCTGCCGTAACAGAGACGGCACGACGCAGGGCGGGCGGGACGGGGTGGCGAGCAAAATCGAGACGCTGCTCGGCGACATCGCGTGCAAAATCAGCGAGATGTTTGCCTGTGAGCCAGGTGCTGCGTTTCTCCGCCAGAAAACCTGCGGTCTCTTTCCACGGCGGCGGCGTTTCGGGAGGTTTGCGCTTTGTTTTTGGACCCAAATAGCCGGACAGTTCCTCGGCGCCGCGTCCCCGACTGGTCATTTCGTCGAAGAAATAACCGGCGTGTTCGCTCCACAAAGTCCACTTCCGATGCCACGGGACGCTCAGCCCGCCGACGGCATCAGCTGCCATGATAGTGTGTGCCCAATCGTGCCAGTAACCAGCGCGGCGCCCCATGACGTCGGGATCAGGCCGGGGTGGGATGTTCATGATGTCGATAAACATCCAGCGCAGCCGGGCGGGACGGTGGTCCAGAATCTTGCCCGCGAACCAGAAACTCTCCGGCGGCCACATGGCAAGGCAGGCCATGTTGAACGAGCGCACCCGCTGACCGGAGAGCTGAAAGACTTTCGCGTCGAATTGCGTAGAGATGGCGTGTTCGAGCATTCGCGAGGATCCGACGAAGAGCACGTCGTAGTCATGGCGATGCTGCTCGAAGTGCTGCCACTTCTCAGATACGCCGGCGACGGAGGGAAAGCACTGCCGGCTGCGAATGACCGCACACGTGACAATGAACGCGGCAAAAAAACCGATCCAGTTCAGCGCTGTGCGCATTCGAAGCTGGAAGTGAATGAATCGCTTGAAGTGCTGCCGACGCCACCCGACGCACGGGCGCGGCGCGCTCGCCTCCCGGTGGCGGGGGACACGCCGAGTGAGAAAGCGTAATCAAGCCACTGCCAGATCCAGGTAGCGCGACGAATCGATGTCCACACGGTGGCCACGGTGGGGCCAAGTCAGGAGCGTGCAAGATAGAGACCGGCGGTTTGAGCAGGTTTATCGTGTAGCGAAAAGCCGTCGCAGAATCTGACTTAAAACTGGAAGTAGATGAACGCCTTGTAGTGTTGCGGCACGAAGAACAGGGCGGCGGCGACACCGAGGGCGAGCAGCGTGGTGTAGAGCCAGGCGGGAATCTGCCGCCACCAGACGGAGAAGACCTTGCGGTAGTTCAGCCAATGGATCAGCGCGAGCGCGGCGAAGATCCACAGGCAGATCGGTCCAAAAGATTTCTCGCCGTTCTTTTGGAAGAACACGAAGGATTTCACTGCGGTCCAGGCGATCTGGTAGCCGGGAACGATTTCGCCGGTGGCTTTGTTCACCACATCCTGCGCGCGGAAGAAGCAGTAAGCGGTGCAGGTAAAATAGAAGGTGAGCGGCGGCCCGATCCAAGGACGCACTTTCTGCCACCAGCCCGGGGCGCGATCGGCGAGGTTTTTGTATTCGCGATGCGCGCAAAGACTCAGGCCTTGGAGGAAGCCCCAGATGACATAGGTCCACGAAGAGCCGTGCCAGAGGCCGCCGATAACCATCGTGAGTGTGAGGTTCCGATAATTTTGAAAGGTGGTGCCACGGTTTCCGCCGAGCGGGATGTAGAGATAATCGCGCAGCCAGGTGCTGAGCGAAATGTGCCAGCGGCGCCAATGCTCGGCGATGTTGCCGGAGAAATAGGGGAAGTTGAAATTCTCGGTGAGCGCGTAGCCGAGCAAACCGGCGGAGCCGATGGCCATGTCTGAGTAGCCGCTGAAATCGCAATACACCTGCACGGCGTAAAAGAAGACGCCGACAAAACTACTCACGATGTCGTAATTCCACGGCGCGTGGAAAAATGCATCGACCACCGTGGCGATGTTTTCCGAAATGCAGGCTTTCTTTACGAAGCCGATGAAAAACAGCGTGAGGCAGCCGCGGACATCGACGCGATCCCACACGCGTTTTTCGGAAACCTGCGGGAGGAAGGTCATCGCGCGGACGATTGGACCGGCGACGAGCTGGGGGAAAAACGAGATGAAGAACGAGAGATCGAGGAAGCTACGGACCGGCTCGATGCGTTTGCGATAGACGTCGATGGAATAACTCAGCGACTGGAACGTGTAGAAGCTGATGCCGTAGGGGAGGAAGATGTTCAGGACGGTCTTGTCGGTGTGCAGGCCGAGCCACGCCAGCATCGTGTGCACGGAATCGAGGCAGAAGTTGGCGTATTTGAAAAAGCCAAGCACGCCGAGATTCATGCAGAGCGACACCAGGAGCCATGCGCGCTTTTTGACATCCGTCTCCGCCCGGGCAATGCCGAGGCCGACGGTGTAATCCATGATCATGCTGGCCCACAGCACAAACGGGAACCACCAGCCCGTGGGGAGGGGGCCTCCTGCCATGAGCGCCTTGATAAAGGTGAGCGGGGGAAATTCCTCCGAGGAAGCGCTGTTCGGTCCGGCGAGGAACAGGCAGGCGTAGAAAAACTGCGAACAAACGAGCAGCCAGATTTTCCGCGCTTGATTCGACTTCAGCGCCCAATGGACGGCGAAGACGATGAGGAAGAAGACGATGAAACGAAACTGGACGAAGAGCATCTACCGCGGTGCTGAAGCTGGGGCGGGGGATTGATTCGTGGCGATCTGAATGAACTGGTGAGCGATTTCCTGCGTGCAGAGGCTCGCGCCTTTCGGGTTCAGATGCATGGTGTCGGCGCGGACGTCCGGTTCGAATAACGCCGGATATTTTCGCACATCGTAAAGGTCGATATGCGGCACGTTACAACCTTCGGCAGGTTTTAGCCGGCGCGGCCCGACGCTCGGGGCGGTGTAGAGGATCGGCTGGGCGCCACAGGCGCGCACCTTCGCGAGCACGCGCTCGACACACTCACGATGGTAAAATGTGAGCGGCGTCAGTTTGGAGGGGTTTTCTTTCCGGAAGGTCACGCTCTCGAGGTATTTGGTGAGTTCTTCGCCCCGCAGCGCGACGTCGGGCGGATATGGAAAGAAGCCATCGCTTTGCGGGCCGAGGAATTCATCGCGAGGACGTTCTGCCATCATCGACGCAGTCACCGCAGCCGCACCGCGTCCCAGGTTGAGCGTGCGCCCGACAAAGAGCCGGAAGTGCGTCCAGGCATCGGCGGCGGGTGAGGCCTTTCCGTCGTCGGTTTCAAAGAATTTCTGCCACTTTACCGACCGCTGCTTCGGCCAGAGCGCGGAGCGGATGCAAAGCCAGGAACGCTGCCAGTCGTGCCAGTGACTGCTGCGGATGTTGCTCGGCTTGCGCATTTCAAAATCGTCCGCGAAGGCGCCCAGTTCGAGGATGACCCAGCGAAGATTCTTCGGAGGATCGCGCAGGATGTAATCGGCTACGTAGGCATCCTCCGGCGCCAGCATGCCATCCACGCCGAAGTTAAAAGTGTGGGTGGGAAGGCCGGCTGCCGCGGTGGCCTTATCGAACTCCGAAGGCATGACGCCGCGGAGTGTGCGACTCGTGCCGATAAAGACGGTGTCGTAGAGATCTTTGTTCGCCTGCCAGTAGTTCCACTTTTCGCTGAGTTGGTCCACGTCGCGAAACGGATCGATACGACTGGTTAGTGCCGCGGCAGCGAAGAGCACGCCGCAAAACAGGGCTGCAAAACCGAGTGCGCGCAGGATTCGAATCATTCTGAGGATCGAAGGAGATGGCGGAGCATCGAAGTCGACACGGCGCGCATCATGAAGGTAAATCGTGGGTCGGCAAGGACGCGGCGCAATGAGTCCTTAGAATTGGAAGTAAATGAATGCCTTGTAGTGCTGCGGAACGAAATAGAGCGCGAGCGCAAGGCCGATGCCGAGGAGCGCGGCATAGAGCCAGTCGGGAATGCGACGCCACCATGTGGCGAAGGCGCCGCGGGAGGCGAGCCCATGCAGGATGAGCAACCCGGCGAAGGCCCAAAGGCAGGCGCTATCGAAGTTTTTCTCGCCGTTCTTTTGGAAGAGCACGAACGACTTCAAAACCTGCCCGGCGACTTCGAAACCGGTCATTTTTACGACCTTTGTCTTCGCATCGATCACCGGTTGGGCGCGGAAAAAGATCCACGTGATGCAGACCCAGTAGAAGCACAGCACCGGACCCACGAAAACGCGGGCTTTCTGCCACCATTGCCCGGCGTGCTCGGTCCATCGTTCATATTCGCGATGCACGATCAGGGCGACACCGTGCAGACCGCCCCAGATCACGAAGGTCCACGATGCTCCGTGCCACAAGCCGCCGAGCAACATCGTGAGGAGGAGATTGCGATACGTGAACGCCTTGGTGCCGCGGCTGCCACCGAGCGGGATGTAGAGGTAGTCGCGCAGCCACGTGGAGAGCGAGATGTGCCACTTGCGCCAGAACTCGGTGATGTTCTTCGCGAAGTAGGGGAAGTCGAAGTTGAGCGTCAGTTCGTAGCCGAGCAGCCGGGCGCTGGCGATCGCCATGTCGGAGTAGCCGCTAAAATCGCAGTAGATCTGCACGGCATAGAAGAATACGCCGACGAAGGTAGCGGTGACTCCGTAGCGACCGGGATCGGCGAAGAGCGCATCGGCGACGGGGGCGACGTTTTCGGAGATGCACGCCTTCTTCACGAAGCCCATGAAGAAAAGCGTCAGGCAGCCGCGCACATCCACGCTGGACCAGACGCGTTTCTCGAAGACCTGTGGTAGGAAAGTCATCGCGCGAACAATTGGGCCGGCGACGAGTTGTGGGAAAAACGAGATAAAGAAAGCGAGATCGAGGAAGCTCTTCACCGGCTCGAGCCGGCGCCGATACACGTCGATGGAGTAGCTCATCGATTGGAACGTGTAGAAGCTGATGCCGTAGGGAAGGAAGATGGCGAGGTTGCCCTTGCTCGTGTGCAGGCCAAACCACGTGAGTGCACCGTGGATCGAATCGACGAAGAAGTTGTAGTATTTGAAGAACCCGAGCACGCCGAGATTCATGGCGAGCGACACGAACAGCCACGCCTTGCGCCTGCTCTCCTCCTGCGCGCGGCCGATGCCGAGGCCGACGACATAGTCCATGATGGTGCTGCCCCACAGCACGAAGGGGAACCACCAGCCAGTTGGCAATTCCTTGCCGGCCTTGAGGGCTTCCCAGAAGGTGAACAGCGGAAATTGATCCGCGGAGGCGCTGTTCGGGCCGCCGAGGAAAAGGCAGGCGTAAAAGAAGTGCGACGCGATCAGCAGCCACGCCTTGCGCGAGGTGTTCGTCCGCAGTGCCCAGTGCACTGCAAAGACGATGAGGAAAAAGACAACGAAGCGAAGCTGGACGAAGAGCATTTACGAAAGCAAGGCGGCACGACGAATGCCGAGGATGGAAAAGGGAGCCGCAGCTACCAGGGAGGACGTAAAACGGGAACCAATTGGCCGACTGTCCATCTGCGTTATTTGCGCCAATCGCGATTTGATCATCTGGGTCACTGGCGGTTTTTGTTGAGTTCGATGAAACTCTCGGCGATGCGCCGGGTGTAGAGTTCGGCGCCTTTGGGCGTTACGTGAGCGGTATCGGCACGGGCGCTGAGTTCGAAGAGTTCGGGATATTTTTGCAGGTTGCGATAGTCAAAGGAAGGAACCTTCGACGAGACATCCGGTTGGCCGCTGAGCTCTCCGGTGGTGGGCGCGACGAGGAAAATCACCTGCGCCCCGGCGGCACGAGCAAGCCGATGCATCCGGTCGAAACTTTCCTGCAAATACGGACGCAATGGCACGACACGGGCGGGCGTAACCTGCCGTTCGGCGAACTCTTTTTTGTAGGCCTCAAGAACGTTGCCCTTGAGCACACTTTCTTTTGGCATGGGCAGGAAGCCGTCGGGGTTCGGGCCGAAATCTTCGACCGGCAGGGTCTTCTGAAGGGCCACTCGGCTCCAGGCATTGGCGCCACGCCCGATATTCAGCGATTGGTAGAGAAATACCTCGAGGTGCGTTATCGCTACCGAGGCGTCACTGGGCTCGCCGTTCTCGGATTTGAACCATTTCTCCCACTTCGTTTTCCGTTTCTTCGGCCACAACTTCTCGCGGATGCAGAGCCAGGTGCGAGTCCAATCGTGCCAATGGACGCTGCGCACACTTTTGGGCGGCCGGCCTTCGAAATCGCCGAGGAACACACCCATCTCGATGAAGACCCAGTGCAGGTTTTTCGGCTTCGTGGCAAAGATGCGCTCGGCCACGTAGGCGTCCTCGGGTGGGAACATGCCGTCGATGCCGAAATTGTAGGAGTGCGTGGGCACCCCGGCCTCGGCGGTGAGTCGGTCGAATACGGAAGGCATG
Source organism: Chthoniobacteraceae bacterium (assembly GCA_044226525.1). Lineage (GTDB taxonomy): Bacteria > Verrucomicrobiota > Verrucomicrobiia > Chthoniobacterales > Chthoniobacteraceae > VFJQ01. The sequence goes on from JBGAGV010000006.1 coordinate 76,571, forward strand.
ACCCCGCGAATGGTGCGGCTGGTGCCGATGAAAAGCGTGTCAAACTCGTCCTTGTGCTCCTGCCAGAAGGCCCACTTGTCGCGCAGCAGCGGCACCTCGGCGAAAGGCGCGATGTTATTCAGGAGCTTCGCCGTGGTGGCGAGTCCGGCGACAAAAACGATAAAGCAGAGGAAGCCGCGAAGGATGCGAATCATTTCTTTTCCTTCATCTTTGCGGCAAAACGATCGGCGAGCAGATCGGTGAAGATCTTCGCGCCGGCGTCGTTGAGGTGAGTCGGATCGTGACGATTCGCAGGATCGTAGAGCGCGGGATATTGGTTGGCGTCGTGATAGGTCCAGACCGTGACATCGGGGGCGAACCCCGCGAAATTTTCCTCGGGGCGAATGGTGGGGGTCACGAGAATAATTGGCTCGGCGCCCGCGGCGCGGATCTCGGCGATGATCTCGGTAAAGGCATCGCGGAGGGAGGGTGGCATCGGGCGTAGTGGGAACGCCTTTTTGCGGGCTTCGACGCCGGCGAGGAAGGTGCGGCGATCTCTTTCCGTCAGGGGTTCGTCCGGCTCGGGTTGATAGCCTCCCTGGTGCTTCCACTCCTCAGGCGGATCCCAGCGACTGTCTTTCTTGCGGCGTTCGACGCCAAATTCGTAACCGAGCCATTCCGCCCCGAGTCCTTGGTTGGTCCAGTTGCGCAGGAGAATGGTGGCATGCCCTGAGGCGACCTGCCAGCGGTCCAGCGGCTCAAAGGCGCGGTCTTGGATCGACGCCCAAGCCATGGCGGTATGACGCCAATCGTGCCAATAAGCAGTGCGCCGGGTGTCACGAGTTTCGGCGTGCAGATCGGCGTAGATGTCGAGGCACTCCAGGAAGACCCACCGCAGTTTGGCCGGTTTCATCGCCAGAAGTTGGCGGACCATGAAAAGGCTCTCCGGCGGCCACATGGCGTCGTAAGCGGCGTTGAAGGAGCGGAGCGGCTGACCGGTAGCTTGTTTGATCCGTTCGTCGAACTGCGTTGCCACGACACCGTGATAGACCCGCGAGGAACCGACGAAAATCGCGTCGAACTCGTCTTTGTTCTTCTTGAAGTAGAGCCACTTTTGATAGACCCCGAGCACTTTCGGGAAGGGCTGGGCGGCCCCGATCGCCAAGCACGTCCCCGCCAGTGCCAGGCCGAAAACGGCAGAGTTGAGCAAAGAGCGAAGGACAGGCATGGGCGACGAAAGGGCGCGCATGGTAAAAGCGAAGCCGCGACCGGCAAGAAATTTGGCTGAGGTCGGCGGGACAAGAGGAAGTGCGTCTCTGGCAAGGAAGGGAGAGCCTTCCGGGCGTTTGGGCGGCATCTTTTTGACTGAAAGCGGGGCTTACTCCCCATTCCTCTATTCCGTATGAATCTGACCACGACCTATCTTGGCCTGAATCTTCGCTCTGCGGTGGTGCCCTCTTCGTCACCGCTCGGGCGCGAAATCGATAACCTCCGGTGGATGGAAGACGCCGGGGCGGGCGCAGTGGTGCTGCCGTCGTTTTTCGAGGAGAATCTGCGCCGGGAGGGAGGGGCCGATCCGGATGCCTACCTGGAGTTGATCCGCACGGCGAAGGAACGTCTGAGCATCCCGGTGATTGGGAGCATCAACGGCACGTCTTTTGGTGGATGGACCACCTTTTCCCGCGAAATCGAGCAGGCCGGAGCCGATGCGCTGGAACTGAATCTTTACGCCGTCCCAACGAATCCGGACCTTTGCGCCGACGAGATCGAGCATCAATATCTGTGCATCGTCGCAGCCGTGAAGTCGCAGGTGCGGATACCGGTGGCGGTGAAGCTCAGCCCGTTCTTCACCAATCTCGGTCATTTTGCCCGCCGCGTGGTGCAGCACCGCGCCGATGGGTTGGTGCTCTTCAACCGCTTTTACCAGCCCGACATCGATCTCGAGAGTTCCACCCTGATGTCGGACCTGCGGCTGAGCACTTCGGAGGCATTGCGGCTGCCACTGCGGTGGATGGCCATCCTGCATGGACGAGTGGCGTGCAGCCTGGCGGCGACCAGCGGAGTCCACCGCGGCGCTGACGTCATCAAGGCGATCATGGCCGGGGCCGATGTCGCCATGGTGTGCTCGGTGCTGTTGAAGCAAGGTATCGATCACCTTGGCACGATCGAGCGAGAAGTGCGCGAATGGATGGAGCAGCACAGCTACGATTCCCTCGAGCAGATTCGCGGACAGATGAGCCACCAGGCCGTGACCGATCCATCCGCCTTCGAGCGTGCGCACTACGTGCACGGCATCGAGTCGTCTCCCACGCCGGTCATAACGCCGCTGGCAATGGCCTGACAGCCGAAATCGACTGCGCCCTTTGCTCCCGGCGGGAGTTGAATAAGGTGGGCGGTTCATGACCTTGTTGCCTGCCGTATTCCTTGATCGCGATGGGACGCTCATCAAAGACGTCCACTACTGCAAAGACCCCGCCCTCGTGGAGGTGTTGCCGGGAGTCGTCGGGGCCTTGCAGCGGATGCGCGAAGCGGGCTACCGGACCGTCATCATCACCAACCAGAGCGCCATCGGGCGGGGATCGATGACGCTGGCAGATTACGAAGCGGTCCACGCGCGCACGCTGGAGTTGATCGGCTCGGACTTGATCGACGCGACTTATTTCTGCCCTGAGGCACCCGAGGCTCGGAGTCCCCGGCGCAAACCGGAGATTGGCATGGTGATGGATGCGGTGCGTGATCTCGGCATCGATTTGCGCCGGTCCTGGTTCGTGGGAGACAAGGCAGCGGATGTGGGTTGCGGGCGGGCGGCAGGCACGCGGACCATCTTTGTGCTCTGCGGGCAGGGGAGGCAGGGGGATGGGGCGGGAGCGGATTTCATCGCGCGCGACCTTGCGGAAGCAGCCAATTTGATCCTAAAGGAGTCGGATGCCGGCTAAAGTCGCTGTCATCATTCCCGCGCGTTACGCCTCCACCCGTCTGCCGGGCAAGCCGCTCCTGCCAATCGCTGGCAAGCCGCTCGTCCAGCACGTGTGGGAGCGCTGCCTGGCCGTGAAGGGCGTGGATCAGGTCATTGTGGCGACGGATGATGTGCGAATCGCCGAGACCGCTTTCGGCTTTGGCGCCGAAGTGAGCCTTACCTCGGCGAAACATCGGAGCGGCACTGACCGGGTGGCCGAGGTGGCAAAGAAGCTGTGCGGCATCTCGCACGTCATCAACGTGCAGGGCGACGAACCGCTCATCGACCCGAAACTCGTGGCGAAGCTCGCTGCCACCATGGCGCAGGATTCGAAGATCGAGATGATCACAGCCGCCAACCCTTTCGCGCCTGGAGACGAAGTCACCAATCCGAACATGGTGAAGGTCGTCCTCGACCTGCATGGCAATGCGCTCTACTTTTCCCGCAGCCCCATCCCCTATGTCCGCGGCGACGGGGTAAAGCCGACCTTTTACCGCCATCAAGGCATCTACGGTTACACGACCAAATTCCTCCTGCGCTTTGTGTCGTGGAAACCGGGGATCCTCGAGCAGGCGGAATCGCTCGAACAACTGCGCGCCCTCGAAAATGGTGCCAGGATTCGGGTGGTGCTCACCAAACACGCCGCCGTCGGGGTCGATACTCCGGCCGACCTGGCGATGGTTGGTCAGCTTCTGTCTTCCGTTTAAATTATCCTTTTTGCTCCTCTGCCTCGTCGGAGGAGATCTCTTCGAAATCGCATCATGAAATACATCTTCGTCACCGGTGGCGTGGTCAGCAGTCTCGGCAAGGGATTGGCTGCCGCTTCCCTCGGCACCCTGCTCGAGGCACGCGGCCTCAAGGTCGTGCTGCAAAAATTTGATCCCTATCTCAACGTCGACCCCGGCACGATGAACCCCTTCGAGCACGGTGAAGTGTATGTGCTCGACGACGGCGCCGAGACCGATCTCGACCTCGGGCACTACGAACGCTTTACGAACACGCCGCTCACCCGTGCCAACTCGACTTCGAGCGGGCAGGTTTACCAGGCGGTGCTCGAGGCGGAGCGCCGCGGCGATTATCTCGGCAAGACCGTGCAGGTGATTCCGCACATCACCAATGAGATCAAAAACCGCATCAAACGGGGCGGGGAGGGGCGCGATGTCGATGTGGTGATCACCGAAATCGGCGGCACCACGGGGGACATCGAGGGGTTGCCGTTTCTCGAAGCGATTCGCCAGTTCATTCACGATGCCGGGCCGAACAACGCCATCGTCATGCACGTCACGCTGGTGCCGTTCATCAAGGCCGCCGGTGAGTTGAAGACGAAGCCTTCGCAGCAATCGATCGCCAAGCTCCGCGAGATCGGCCTGCAGCCTTCCGTCCTCGTCGCCCGCACCGAGCAGGCTCTCGATCAGGACACGCGCGAGAAGCTCTCGCAGTTCTGTTCCGTGCCGCTTGATGCCGTCATCGAATGCCGCGACGTGGCACACACCATCTACGAAGTCCCCCTCGCCCTGCAGGCGGAAAAGCTCGACGACATCGTCTGTCGTTCGCTCGCTTTGGAAGTGCCGCCTGCCGAAATGACGCAGTGGCGCAAATTCGTGGACCGCGTGATCAAGCCGAAGAAGCACGTGAAGATCGCGTTGGTCGGCAAATACACCGACCACAAGGACGCTTATAAATCGATCCTCGAATCGATCACTCACGCCGCCGCGTCGTGCGATTGCCACGTCGAGGTGAAGGAAGTGGACGCCGAGGAGTTGCACAATCCCGAGCGGACGACGCACCTCGAACACGTCTCCGGCATTCTCGTGCCGGGTGGTTTCGGCGAGCGCGGTATCGAGGGGAAAATCCGCGCCTGTCAGTATGCGCGCGAGCACAAGGTGCCGTATCTCGGCCTGTGCCTCGGCATGCAGATCGCGACGATCGAATTTGCCCGCAACGTATGCGGGCTCACTGGCGCAAACTCGACGGAGTTCGAGAAAGCCCCAACGCATCCTGTCATCGATCTCCTGCCCGAGCAGAAAAAGGTGAAGGGCAAGGGCGCCACCATGCGCCTCGGCACTTGGGAATGCCATCTCACCGATGGCACCAAGGCTCAGGCGCTCTACGGCAAGTCCGACATTCGCGAGCGGCATCGGCACCGGTTCGAGTTCAATAATACCTATCGTGAGCAGATGGAAGCGGCGGGCTTTACTATCGCGGGCACCTCGCCGGACGGAAAGCTGGTCGAACTGATCGAATTGCGCGATCATCCGTGGATGCTCGCCTGCCAGTTTCACCCCGAATTCAAGTCGAAGCCGAACGCGCCGCACCCACTGTTCAAGGGTTTTGTGCAGGCCTGCCTCGCGCACTCGGCCTGAGCGCGCGACCGCCTTTCACATGAGTTTCCCGCGCCCCCTCACGCCTCTGCTGCTGCTCGCGACCGCTTCCGCGCTGCACGCGGCCGACATCAAGCCGCCCTTCGGCCTGGTGTGGGGGGAGTCGGCGGCGCGCCTGGAAAAGATGCTGCGCAACGCCAAGGCCACGATCGTGGACAAGCGCCCCGTGCAAGGTGGGCTTATCGCATGGGACGTGGACGGGCTGGTGCAGAGTGGCCTCAAGCGCACGATTTTTTATTTCAAGAACGACGAGCTCGCGGAGGTGGAACTCATCTACCAGCGCAGCGATTGGGAAGAGCGCGACTACGGCGGATTCATGAGCCAGGTGCGCCAGGCCATCGAGCGCAATTACGGCGAAGGCCAGCAGATCGTGCGCAAAACCGAACCGGTGGGTGATGTGCAGCAGACGATCGTTGGCTACAAGTGGAACCTGAACAACGCAGCCGTGGAACTGTTCTATTACGCTGCCCAAAACGGGGCGAACATCTTCCGCACCATTTCGGTGCATTACAAAACCTACTGAGTCTGCGGAAGCGGTTACGGTTTCACGCGGAAGTAGGCGGCGCGTTCGAGGCCAGATGCGAGTTCGCGAACGCGCACCGTCCAGATTCCCGGGGCGTCGTTGCGCGCGATGTCGAGATCGAGGGCGAGTTCGCCATTTTTCGCGCCGTAGAAGCCGCTGAACTCAGCCCGGCGGCTGGCCGGGTCGAATACTTCGACTTTCACCGGCACGACCGCTGGGATGACCGCACCGGTGGCATCTGCGATGCGCAGATTCGCTTTCGTCTGCACTCCGCGGGCTGTGCTTTCGGCGAGGTCGATCTTCACGTCGGCGATGGGTTTGGGCGTCACGAGGAAGACGCGGCCATCGCCCGGGTCGAGATTGACCGGCCAGCGGAGCTCGCCTTTCGCGGCGGCGGCCTCGATCTTTCGCCCTGCGAGCAGATCGTAAACCGCGCCTTCGCCGCGGCGCACCGAAAGCTCGGTCTCGGTCGGCAAGCCGTTCTCCATCACTAATCCGTGCTGGCCAACGTAATCGCCGGCTTCGCGGCGGTCGTTCACGACGAAAACGTAGTCGCTTTCGCCGGCTTCGCGGCAACGCACGATGGCTTCGGGGCTGGAACTGTCGGCGTGGCGCGCATATTTGGTGTCGAGGGCGGCGCGAAGTTTGGCGGCGTTTGCCAGCAGCGTGGCGTGATCGGTGGCGGCTTGTTTGTTCCGGGCGACTTTCGGAATGCGCAGGTCGGGCTTGATCGCGGGCGCGACGTTCTCGTCGCCGATGACGATACCGCCACGCTGTTGAAATTCGCCGATGCGTTTCGCGGTGCTGGCGGGGAGCACGTCGCAATCGGCCAGCACGAGCACTTTGAGGCGGTCGAGCGGCGCGTCGTCGTAGATGACCTCCGGCTGAAGCTGCGCGTAGAGCAGCGTGAGATAGGCCTCGTCGCTCGAATAACCGTAGCTGCCGCGGCGCGCGAACATTTGCGAGGTGAAGCTGTCGAGATAAGCTACGTCGCTCGGGCGATCGCCAACCTGTTTCAGCGTGGGACCAAGCCGCTCCAGCACATCGCGATGGAGGCGACGGAATTCTTCCTTCGTGTCCGGGTGCGTATAGCGGTAGGAGCCGGTGCTGTCGGTCGGCACGAGCGCCTGCCAGCCGTGATACATGATCCCATCGATCGGTCGCGCGAGTTTGGTCCAGAACGACTCCCGCAGGTGCATGGGTGAAATGGTGATGTAGGCCGCATCGGGATCGTGATCGTCGAACGGCGAGGCGATGTGATCCGCCCCAGCCTTTTTCGGCGCGGTTTGCGAACGATACCAGAAAAGCTGCGTCATCTTCATCACGCGCTGATGGTGCGGAGTGGCGAGTGCGCGCAATTCATCGGTGAAGTAGCCGATGCGGAGCGGGTCGGGGTTCGTGTAAGTCCACTGCCCGAGCACATCGACATCCCCGCCGCTGCCCGGAATGCTCGGGGCGCGGATCGCCGGGTCGAACCAGGTCCACACGTCGTCACGCCTGGTAGAGTGAACGCCGCGATGCACCGCGGTGTGCAGCGCGTTCCAGCCATCGCCGACGGTCCAAAACCAGCGATAGAACTTCAGCAGTGGATGATCGTCCGGGATCACGCGATCCGCCGGGAAGTCTTTCAACTTGCCCCACTCGACGCCGTTTTTGCCCGCCACTTCCGCGGGAATGTCGTCGCCGGAGAATTTGCGATACGCCGTGCGATCGAACTCGGAAAAGCTCACCTGAGCGGAGTCGCGCACCTCGGTGTTGATAAGCGTCGCCTGCCACGCGGGAAAGGCCCGATAGGTTTGCGCGATGGAAGCGCCGACATTCTGGCAGAACTCCGCGAGACCGGGCAGGGCGGCATTGACGTCGGGGCGCGTGGCGTAGGGTTTGCCGTCGCGGCCGAGGCGTTGGAGATCGGGCTGGTTCTTGAGCCAACCGCCCGGCGAGAGCGTGAAAGCGATGCCGAAGTCGTTCGCGAGAGCGAGATCGAGCATCGCTTTGGTGGCGGTGATGGCCTCCTCTTTCGCGGGGGGCATGACTTTCCTGGCGGACCAGATGGAGCCGTAATCCGCACCCCCACCGCCGAGGCAATGCGTGAAACCGAGATCCTTGAGCCGGGCCATTTCATCGCGCGTGCTGTCCGGCCCGCTGATGCCCCACATCATCACCGGCATGCGGTTGGGCAACGGGCGCGGGACGATCGTGAACTCCATGTCCTCCTCGCTTACGAAAGGCGGCTGGCCCGAAACCTCCACACGAGCCCGCAGATGGTAGGTGTCGGGACGCAGCGAGGTGTCCACCGATACCTCGATGTCCTTGGAGGCACCCGGAGCGAGCGAGGCAATCTCGACCGCTTTTTCGGTGCCGCCTTCGGGAGTGATGCGCACCTGCAGTGCGGTGGCGGGAGCCTTGGCGAGGTTGTGCACCACGACGTGAACCGGCTCCGCCTGTTCCATGCGCCGCCACACTTTGCGCTCGCTGGTGAACTCGACTGCGATCGGACGAAACTCCAGCACTCCATCACACAGGCGCACTTCGTCGATGAACCCCGGAAAGCCCGCGTAATAACTCCCGCCTCGATCGCCGATGGAAAGCGTCTGTTTGCCCGGCGCGACGGGACCAAGTCCCGGTTTGCGGCTGCTGCCGATGGGGGCGCCATTGCGAAAAAAGCGCACCTCCCCTGCGGCATCGTAAGTGAATGCAAGGTGCTGCCAGCCCTCGCCGAGCGTGAAGGGATCGGAAACGAAGTTTGCCGACTCTTCGCCGAAACCGAGATTTACCTGCAGGCGGCGCGCGCCGCCACGATCGGCCGCACTCAGGCGGAGCTGATAGTCGGTGTGCGCAGCGTATTTTTTGTCCACCAGCACCGGGTTGAGGTCTGGCGACAGACCCGCACCGGGCTTTACCCACAGCTCGAGCGTGAAGGCTCCCTTTGGGCTCAGCGTCGGTTTCGAGGCAGCGAACGCGGCGTGACGTTTGTCTTCAACCGGCCAGCCGGGAAACGATTCCAACGCGCCGCCCGATTTGCCGGCCGCGGGGAGTTTTGCTCCCGCCAGCGTGAGCGTGTGGCCTTTGCCAGAAGTGTCGGCGAGTTCCGCGCCACGATCGAACCGCCAGTAACCGAGCACCTGCGGGCCGCTGGCGTCCTTGCCGGTGTAGCCGGTCTGCCAGCTTTCGCTCAGCGGAGCGGCCACGGCGACACAGGGCAAAACGAGATACGGAAGGAACTTCATGGGAGGCGGCGATAGATGATCATGGTCGTGTCGAAGATCCGTTCGGGGTGCGATGGAGCGAACCCGAGTTTAGCGAGGACGCGTTGCGATTTCAGATGTTCAGGGTGCACGTCGGCGAAGAGGTCTTCGCCCGGCAAATAGGCATCGAACCACGCCAGCCAGCCTCGCCCGATTTCCGCTGCGTAGCCCGCGCCCCACCAAGGGCGGGCAAGTCGGTAACCGAGTTCGATGCGCTGCCCATCCGGCAGGTGAAACAAGCCCGAGTCGCCCATGGGCTCGTTCGTTTCGCGATGAACGACGAGCCATTTGCTGAAGCCGAAATGGGCTTGATGCTCGCGGTATCCAGTGATGCGGCGCTGAGTGTCCGCCCGCGTCGTATCCGCGCCGCGCGGAATGTATTTCATCACTTCGCGGTCGGAGAACCACGTAAATGCTGCTTCCGTATCGCTCGCCTCGAAGGGACGCAGCCGGGTGCGTTCCGTCTCGATCCAGTCAATCATCGGAAGGACGCGGCGACGGAGTTAGTGCGCCTTGAGATGCTTGTCGAAAAAGCCGAGCACGAGCGGGCGAAGGTCCTGTTGTTTCGGCTCCAGGTGGAAGCTGTGCGGGGCACCCTCGACGATGACGAGCTGGTGCTCGACGCCGGCCTTGGTGAGTGCGGCATCGAGCGCCTTCGAATCATCCACGCTCACGGTCTTGTCGGCGGTTCCGTGAAGGATGAGGATCGGCGGATCGTTCTTGTCCACATGCATGAGAGGGGATGCCTGCTTGTAAAGTTCGGGCGCTTCCGCGCGGGTTTTGCGAAACATCGGGAGATCGCGCTGATCGAGCCACAGCACCGGGCCATACAGATCGACGGCACAATTCACGCGGGTAGAGCCTTCGCCCGGCGGATCGAGCTCGGGACCGGTGAGCGCGACCATGGCCGCCAAATGCCCGCCGGCAGAGCCGCCGATGACACCGATGTGATCGGGGTCCACCTGCAGGCGTTCGGCGTTTTTGCGCAGCCAGCGCACGGCACTTTTGCAGTCGTAAAGATTCTGCGGCCAGGTGGGTGTGGTGCCTTCCTTCTTCGCGAGCACATATTCGATGCTCATGCCGATGTAGCCGTTCTTCGCGAGGTTCGTGCCGATATTGATCTCCCGTGCAGCCCGCTTTTCCCCACCGACCCATCCGCCGCCGTGAATGATGACGACAGCCGGGCAACGCTGACCGGCTTCGATTTTTGCAGGAAGGTAGAGGTCGGCTTTTTCCTGCCGATCCGGGCCGAGGAATTCGACGTCGTGCTCGGTGCGAACGGCGTCGTCGGCAAAGGCAGCGGTTGTGACGAGGAAAAGGAGCGCGGGGATTTTCATAACGAGAGAAGATCGGGTGGAAGAGGCGGGGTGGCGCCGGATTGGGAGCAGACATACGCGGCGACGCGATTGGCGTGATCGTTGATCCGGTCGAGCGGATGACCCGCAAGCAGGCCGAGCGTTAGCGTCGCTGTGAAGGAATCGCCTGCGCCGATGGTGTCGCGCACGGTGGTGGCGATGCCGGGATGTTCCGATCGAATGCCATCGGACCACAAGACGCTGCCCGTGCCACCGCGCGTGAGGGCGACCGCGCGCAGATCAAAGCGGACGGCGAGCGCTTCCACGTCCACCGCGATGGCGAACATCTCCGCGAGGACAGGCAACTCCGCGTCGTTCAACTTGAGCACATTGGCGAGGCCGAGCGAAGATTCGATCAACTCCGGCGAGTAGAACGATTGGCGCAGGTTGATATCGAAAACGCGCCAGGCGCCCGCTTTCGAGGCGGAGACGAGGCGCTGGATTGATTCGCCTGAAATCGCCGCGCGTTGCGCGAGCGATCCGAAGCAGACGGCGTCAGCGGCTTGCGCAGTGGCCAGCGCGGAATCCGTGGCTTCGATGGCATCCCACGCGACTCCTTCGTGAATGATATATTGCGGCTGGCCGTCGGCAGCCAGTTCGACGGAGACGGTGCCGGTAGGGCGCTGGAGATCGATCTGGACGGCGGAAAGGGGAAGACCTTTGGCGTCGAGGTGGTGCAGGATTTCGCGGCCGCGCTCATCGTCTCCCACGCGCGAAACGAGTGTGGTGTCGGCGCCGAGGGCGCGGGCATGGCAGGCGAAATTGGCGGGCGCTCCACCGAGCACGGGGCCGGTCGGGAGTAGGTCCCACAACACTTCTCCTAGGGCGAGAATACGAGGCATCACTTCACACTGCGCCAGCCGGCGTGAAGCTGACGAGCAAGTTCCACGACTCGCTCCGTATTCGCCGGCACATCGGCCACATTCTGGTTTTCCTGCGGGTCGGTCTGCTCATCGTAGAGCTCGACTCCTGCGGGCTGGCCCTTCGCGGTGATCCACTCGGTGTAACGCCAGCGATCGGTGCGAATCGAGCGGCCCATTTCCTTCGCGCCGCTTGGGCGGAGATACTGGCTGAACGCGGCCTGCTTCCACGTCTGGGCCGGGTCATCGAGCAGTGGTTTGAAACTCTTCCCCTCGAGGTGCGGCGGCAGGGGCAGCCCTGCGAGTTCGGCGAGCGTGGGATAGACGTCCACGAACTCGACGAGTGCGCGCGTGCGCTGCCCCGCCGTTTTCTGGCCCGGCACGCTCACGATGAGCGGCGCGTGCGTGCCGAGTTCGAAGTTCGTCATCTTCGTAAAGATACCGTTTTCTCCGAGATGATAACCGTGATCGCCCAGCAGCACGACGATTGTTTTTTCGCGCAAGCCGAGTCGGTCGAGTTCCGCGAGCACGCGGCCGATCTGCACATCGACGAAGCTGATACACGCGCGATAACCGCGGATGAGTTTCTTCGCCGTCTCGTCCGAGATTTCGCCCTTCGGGGGAATGCCGCCGTAGGTGCGCAGTTCATACCAGTTGTGAAATGCCGCCTCGGGCGCGCCCTTGGTGCGGTAGTAATTGTCGGGCAGCTTGATGGTGTCCGCGGGATAAAGGTCCCAGTATTTTTGCGGGCAGGTGACGGGGAGGTGCGGCTTCACGAAACCGACCCCGAGAAAGAACGGCTTCCCCATCGTCTTCAGCCGCTGGAGCGTTTCGATTGCTTTCAGGGCGGTCTGGCCGTCGGGATAGGAATCGTCCGGTTCGTCCGCTGCCTCAAACGGCGCGGGGCGAATGAGCTTCGGGCGCTTCTCCGGCGGCAGCTTTTTCAGCCGCTTCATTTCCTCCTCGGCCTCCTTGGAAAACCAATGCTTATACGGTTCGCCGTGATACCACGATGGTTCGCTCCACGAGAGTGGATCATCGCCCGGTTCCTTTTCGCTATGGTGGAAAATCTTGCCGAGCGAAAGGCTGTGCCAGCCGTTGTTTTTGAAGTGCTGCGGGAGGGTCAGCACATCGGGCAGGCTCGGGCGCAGGAAGGTGTTATTGCCCATCACCGTGGTGGTGTCGGGCCGGCATCCGCTTAGGAAACTGGCCCGCGACGGATTGCAGACGGCCTGCTGGCAATAAGCTCGCTCGAAGAGCATCCCTTGGCTCGCCAGCCGGTCGATGTTTGGCGATTGGATGTGCTTCGCGCCGTAGCAGCCCAGCTCGGGCCGGAGGTCATCGAGCGCGATGAAGAGGACGTTCAGCGGCTCGGCCCAAGCGGTAGTGAAAGTGAGGGCGAAGAGGAAAAGGCAGGGGCGGAGTCTCATGGGAACGAACGTGGAAGATGTCACAGCCCGAACCGTCCGACGACCCGGCGAAAGGGTAGCTCGGCATAGGGAGCCGAGTGACATGACCCGGTCAGTCCTTTTTTTCCGGCTCGGAGTCGATCGTCGGCTTGGTTTCCCCTTGGAGCTTCGCGATCCGGTGGGCGAGCGCCTTGATGGCGTCAGCGTCGGTGTGAATGGCAAAGTCGATCGCGGCGGTGTGGCTCTCGCCGGGCGCGAGTTTTGGCACACGGCCGAGTTTGCGCTCGATGCGGCGAGGGTTGGGGAAATTCACGCCCGGTTCCAACCCGGTGACGTAACCTTCGCCTTCGGCGGCGGTATTTTTCCACTGCGTGAGATACGGGAGTTCTTTCACGGAGTAGGCCATCGAGACAGCGCGATCGCCGGCCTTGTTTTGCAGGGCGATGAGCGTGCGCCCTTCGGCGTCGGCGATGGGGGTGAGGCAATAGACCTGCTCGACAAAGCCCGGCGTCGGCCCGGCGTAACGCGCCCAGTCGTTGACCGATTTTGCGGCGTGCGCATTGATGGGCGTCACGCGCGAGACGGGGGCGAGGAAGGTCGCGCCTTCCTCCAGCAACGGGCGGCCGTAGTTCGCGTGGTAAAGGAGCTCAAACTCCTGCGGCGCATCACCGCGATTGGTGATGGTGTCCTTCAACTGGATCGAGCCCGAACCGGGGTCGGTCGAAATTTCCGTCACCAGTTCCAGCTTCGGACCGTAAAACATGCGCTCGTCCACGACGCCGCGAATGGTGATGGCGTAGGGCGGTTCGCGATTGACGATCACCTCGACTTCGCTCGCGGGAATGTTCGCGATCTTCCCGTGGAGCGTGAGATCCATCGTGGCCTTGTCGCCGACGTTGTTGATGAATTCATCCGGCCCCGGTCCGCCGTTGCTCTCCAGTCCGCAGCGCACCATCCATTCGTTGAACCCTTCCAGCCAGCCGAGTCCGCCGCGGCTCATGAGATTGATGTGGCGCGGATGCACGACTTCCTTCACCGGGGAATTCCATCCCAGTCGCACGTCGCCGAGCTTCGCTTCGAGCAGTCCCATCCCGCGCGTCGGGACCACGGTGAATTCCAGCTTCCCGTTGTTCACCACGATCACGTCCACGCCTTCCTGCTTCCCGCCGTGCAGCGTCAGCTTGCGAATCGTCCAGGCCGGCGCTTTCGGCGTCAGTTTCCGCCCGGAAAGCTCCGCCGTCTCGATGCGGATATTTTTCTCCGAGCTGATGAAGGTCTGGCGGAATGGGTCGGCGGCGAGCATGGGGAGGGTGAGAGCGAAGTAAACGGGGAGGAGAGACTTCATACGTCGAAGCTGCCCACGCTCGCCCTCTGCTGCCAAGCGCCAACTACATCGGCAGATTCCCCACCGGCGGCGGTTCGCTCTTTCGGGCGAAGAAGGCTCTCATCTTTTTCACGAGGGCGGCGATGCCGGCGATGATGAAGATCCAGAGTTTTTTGAGGGCGAGCAGAACGACGCCGAATTTTTTGGCGAAGAGGGCGAAGAGGCCGAGCTTGGCCGCGGTCTTCAGGCCGACGGCGCCAAGGATCAGGCCGGCGAGGCCGTAGGTCGCGACCTTGTCCGTCTTGGGGTCGAAGTCGGCGTAGCGGTGCCCTTGGTTGAACTCGACGAGGGAGAGGACCTGCGGGGTGGCGGCTTCGATCTTTGGAATTTGATCGAGCCCACCGAGTGCGTTGAGCACGAGGTAACCGCGGCGGCCGAGGACGCGGATGTAGTAGTTTACCGAGTGATGGTCGGAACCGACCCGCTTGATATCGAGCGCCCAGAAAAGCTTCTTCGCTTCCTTGTCGTAACGCGGCGGCACCGCCCAACCGACGATTTCCAGTTCGGAGAGACTTTGGTCGCGGCGCTCGGCGTTCGCTTCCTTTTGCGATTCCTGGATGTCCTTGAGGATTTTGGCCGCATCGAGTTTGCCGGCATCGTCGTCTTTCACGTAACCTTCCTTTTCGAACCCCTCGACGATAACGCTCCAGGATGAGTCGGTCTCACCCGGAGGGAAGATCATGCCGAGCGTTTCCTGGCGCGGGTTGCCCCAGAGATCGGAGAGCACCTTGGTGGCGTCGGCGCTGTCGAGATAACGATAGCCGCTTTGCAGGTGAATGGTGGCGGTATCCCCTTCGAGCGGAATCGTGCCTTCGGTGCGCCACTTGAGCGACTCGACGATCTTCTGTGCCTCCGCCTCGGATTTCGGCGCCGCGAACGCCGCCGTAGTGAGCAGAAGGAAGGTGAACAGCCGGAGCAGAAGGGATGGGTTCATGGATGCGGTCGATTCGAGCCGCACCGGATTGTGAAGCACGCGCCGGATGCTGCAAGCCTTCGCTGTGAGCGCGTGTGTCACTTGATCTTCGGGGCTTCGAGAGTAGCGCCGTTTTGCTCGTGCACGGCTTTGATGACCTTCCCGGTGTCGTCTTTGACGAAGCGCACTTTAGCGGCCGTGACGTGCCATTCGAAGGTGTCGGTGGCGATGGGGAAGATGGGGGCGCGCGACTGGCCGGTGAGCTGCGCGAAAAGTTGGGGGCCATCGCGAGTGATTGTCGCGATGGCACCGGGGGCATAGAGGTATTGTCCGACGCAGGCCTGAAGTTCGGCTGCCGTCACTTTCACGGGATCGGCTTTGATCCGCGCAGCCCGGAAGGTATTGCCGGATTGGGTGTGCTCGGCAGCGGCGACCGCGCCTTGTTCGTCGCGCAGAAAACGCACGCGAGCATCGGCCACCTTCCAAAAGAATTCGTCGGCCGCGCGCGGAAATATCTCGTATTTTGCCTGCCCGGTGAGCCGGGCGAAGAGGTGATTGTTTTCCACGGTCACAGTCATCACGGAATCCTGGTAATCGTAACGGCCGGTGAACGCGGCGTAGGATTTCGGATCGACTGTTTTATCTTCCAGCGGCGCAGGCGCCCGCGCGATGTCGTCGGCGAGGAAGTGGCGCGGCAATTCGTCGGTAATGACGCCGGGCGTGAGTGTCCGCACGGTTGGCATGGCATTCGCCAGGGCGATGAAGGTGGCTTTTTGCTGTGGGAACCACATTACATTGCTCGACCAGCCGTGGAGACCGCCGTTGTGTCCGATGGTGGGGAGATGGTCCTTTTCCGACATCACGAGGCCGTAGCCATAGTTCATGCCGTCGGCGCCGGCAGGCAGCGAGTGAGGCGTAGTCATAGCCTTGAGCGAGGCGGCATTGACGACTCGCCCCCCATGAAGCGCTTCGGTCCAGCGAAGGAGATCGCCCACGGTGGAGTAGATGGCTCCGGCACCGCCCGCGCGAGACATGTCCCAATCGAGCGCCGGGATGGTCTTGCCGTTTTCGACCGCGTAACCTCGCGCAATGCCCGGCGGTGGGCTGGCGTTCACATAAACGCCGGTATCCTTCATACCCAGCGGCTCGAAGAAAGTGGTGCGCAGGTAGTCGGCATAGGACTGGCCGGAGGCTTTCGCGACGATTTCACCGAGGAGGAAGTAGCCGGAATTGCAGTAACGAAAGTTGGTGCCGGGAGCAAAGTCGGGTGGATCGCCCTGGAACGAAGCGATCAGCGCGGCGGGCGAAATGGGCTGGGTGACGCTGCCGTAAAAATCGGGATGATCGGTGTAGTTGTGCAGCCCGGAAGTGTGCGTGAGCAGGTGATGCAGCGTGATGGTTTGGCCTTTGGGAAAGGCAGGGAAGAATTTCGAGAGCGGGTCGGTCAGAGCGAGTCTTCCATCCTCAGCGAGTTTCAAAATGGCCGCCGCCGTGAATTGCTTTGTGACTGAGCCGATGCGGAACTTTGTCTCCACGTTGATCGGCGTTTTCTTTTCCAAATCGGCAGAGCCGAACCCACCTTGGAACAGGATTTTCCCCTCGCGACCCACGAGCACGGCGACTCCGGGGAGGTCTTCCTTGGCTGCTCCCTGCAGATAGTTCCCGGCCCACTCCACCGGGGTTTCTGCGATCAGTCGCGTGAATGACAGAGCGAGCAGCAGGAACGAGGCGGGGAACGGTTTCACGAGCTACAACCCGAGCGCTTCTTCGACGGCCCGGCGCATGACGGCAGGATCGGGGGTGACGCCGGTCCAGTATTCGATGCTGACCACACCTTGGTTCACGATCATGCCGAGACCGTCGATGGGGCGGCAGCCGCGGGCTTCGGCGTCACGGATCAGGCGGGTTCGAGGTGGACTGAAGATAACGTCGGCGACGGCGAGACCGGGCTTCAGGGAATCGAGATCGATCGCAAGGCGAGCGTCGGCTTGGTAGAGTCCGACCGAGGTGCCGTTGATGAGGACATCGGTGCCGGCGGGCACGGCGTAGTTGCCGCTCCAGGCGACGTATTCGACGGAGAGCTTGAGCCGATCGCGGAGCAAGGTGGCCAGGGCGGCGCCGCGTTCGTCGCTGCGATTGACGAGCGTGATGTGCTTGACGCCGGCCAGGCCGAGTTCGACCGCAATGGCTCGGGCGGCCCCGCCCGCACCGAGGAGCACCACGCTTTTGCCCGCGGGGTCGAGGACTTCGCGGAGCGATTTGAGGAACCCCTTGCCGTCGGTATTTTCGCCGATCATCCGGTCGCCGCGCCGCACGACGCAATTGACCGCGCCCATGATGGCGGCGGATTCACCAAGCCCATCGAGGTGCGGAATGACCGCGACCTTGTGGGGCATGGAACAATTGAATCCGCGGAAACCCATCGCGCGCGCGCCGCGCACGGCATCGGCGAGGTCATCGGGTGTGACCTCCATGTTGATGTAGCGCCAGTGCAGGTTGTGATGTCGAAAAGCCGCTTCGATCATCGCGACGGTGGGATTGCCCGCCGCGCCCTGCGACATGGAGCCAACGAGTTCGTGAAGGAAGTTTTGTCCGGCCATATTACTTGAGCGAAGCGTCTTTCTGACCATCGGCTTTGCGATAGAGGCTGGTGGGAATCAGCATCTCGGCAGGCACATCTTCGCCTTTGGAATGTTTGATGATCGCGCTCACAATTTCGACACCCATCTTGTCGGGAAACTGAATAGGGTCGGCGTAAATTTTTCCGTCCTTGATGGCCTGTTTGCCTTCGGGTTGGCCGTCGAAGCCGACGATCAAGACCGCATCCTGCTTGCTGGCCTTTTCGAGCGCGGCGCGTGCGCCTAGGGCGGCAGGGTCGTTGATGGCGAAGATGCCGCGTAGATCGGGCGTCGCTTGGAGCGCGTCTTCGGCGGCTTTGTAGCCGACATCCTTGGCGCCGCCGCTCTCGAGTTCGGTGACCATCTCGATTTTTCCGGCAGCGCTCGCGTTATGCGCGTCGATGACTTCGCGGAAACCCCTCACCCGCAGGCGGCACGACTCGGCCTGTTTGAAATGGAGGATGGCGACTTTGCCGCCTTGTGCTCCCAGCGCTTCGATCATCGCTTTGCCGGCTTCCTTGCCGCCGCCGTAGTTGTCGGTGGCCACCTGGGTGAGGAGTTTTACGCCGGGCTCGTTGCACGGGATATCGACGGTGAGCACGGGAATGCCGGCGGCGTTTGCTTCCTGGATCACCGGCACGACCGAGCGGGATTCGCACGGGCTCAGCACGATGGCGGAGACTTTCTTGACGATGAAGTCCTTCACTTGGTTCGACTGCCGGGCGACGTCGTTGTCCGCGCTGAGCACGATGGTATCGTAGCCGACTTTAGCGGCCTCGGTGGTGATGCTATCGCCGATAACTTTGAAGAACGGATTTTGCAGCGCGAGCAGGGTGACGCCGATGGTGCCTTTCTTCGCAGGCGGGACGGTCGAGTCGCTGCTGGTCGAGGAGGTGGCCGGCTTGTTGCAGGCGGCGAGGAACGCGCACGTGAGCAGGAGGAGGAACTTGGATTTCATAAGGGGCGGGTTGGGGAGAGTTATCAGACGAATCAGTTGCTGGCGCCAAGACGGCGCTCGCGCCAGGTGTCGAGCAGCACGGCGCCGAGGATGACGAGACCGAGGACGACTTTTTGCGTGTAGCTTTCGACGTTGGTGAGGTTCATGCCATTCTGGATGACGGCGATGGTGAAGGCGCCAACGAGGGTGCCGAACATGCGCCCGGAACCGCCGGAAAGGCTCGCACCGCCGACGACCACGGCGGCGATGACATAGAGTTCATACATCTGCCCGTAGCTGGGAGCGCCGCTCTTGAGTTGCGAGGCCATGATGACGCCGCCAAGTCCCGCGAGCGCGCCCGAGACGATGTAAGTGAAGAGTTGCACCTTCGCGACGCGAATGCCGGAGATGCGCGCCGCTTCGATGTTGCCGCCGACTGCGTAGATATAGCGGCCTAGCGGCATGCGCGACATGAGCACATGCGCGATGAAATAGAGAAACGCCATGAGCAGGACGGCGTTTGGAATATTGAGCAGATTCGCGCCGCGCCCGAGCCAGACAAAGGAATCGGGCACCTGATAGACGGATTGGCCGTGGGTAAGCAGGTAAGCGGTGCCGCTGGCGACGAGCATCATCGCGAGGGTGACGATGAATGGCGGCAGCTTGAAGGCCGTGACCATGGTGCCGGAGATCGCCCCGGCTCCGCCGCAGACGAAGATGGCCGCGAGGCAGGCGAGCGTCATGCCGAGCGGGCCGGCGCTCAGACCTCCGCCGAGATTGCGGATGAGCAGGGTGGAAAGGACGGCGGAGAGGGCGATGAGGCTGCCGACGGAGAGGTCGATCCCACCAGCAATAATCACCATCGTCATGCCCACAGCGACGATGGCGATGACGGCAATTTGGTTGGTAATGTTAAGCAGATTGTCGGTCTTGAGGAAATTTGGCCAGCGATAGGAGCGAGGTTGAATGACCTTCGGCGTGCCGAGCGTGGGAAAATCGTGTGGGAGATCGCTGAAGACGAGCCAGGCCGCGCTGGCCTGATTGCAGGCGATGGCGTCAAGTTTGCCGGTGATCTTGCCGAGCGCGATGCGGGCGTCCTTCGGTTCGCCCTTCACGATCGTGACGACTTCCGCACCCCGGGCATGGAAGGCGGTTTCGAGTTCGCGAGCGAACGCCGCGTCCTCGGCCTGCTCGCGCACGGCGATCATGACGCGGGCTCCTTTGTCGATGTCACCCGCGAGTTGCCGGGCCGCGGCCCCGCCGACGGGATGCTGTTCACTCAAAGTGAGCACGCTGAAGAGCGCGCAGAGCAGCAGCAGCACGAGCACCATGCCGTAGTCGGCCAGCAGGCGGGTGGCAGTAGAGCGGTTCATGAGCGGAGGGTTCGGTGGTGATGAGCGACTTCGGAACGAACTGCAAGCGTGGCGTGACAATCCACTCGGGTCATAGGCACGATGTCGGAATGTCCTCCTGCTCCCGCCGCACTTTCTTTCGTCGCACGTTTTGCACCGCCAGCGTCCTGAGTGGCTGGCGGGCGCGAGCGGCGGCGGAGCCGTGGCGCACGGGTAACGAAGTGATCGACCGCGCGCGGGAGGTGGCGATTTCCATTCTCAAACCCACGGCGGCGCAGGTGGAGCGGGCGATGGAACTGCATCGCTCGGCGCTGGTTTTCGATGCGTATGGTTTTGCGCCCCGCGCGGCGATCGACGGACAGGGGATCAACGAGGCCGTGCAGGCGGGAGCTTCCGCGGGCGAGTTGAACGATCTGCGCGAGGAGATGATGATGACGCGGATGGCCACGGACGAGCGGGAGCGGAAGGAGTTTCTCGAAGCCTTTCACGCGGCGGGAGTGACGTGCATTTTCCAAAATGCGGGTGAGGAGGGGAACGACCCGCTGCGCCTGCTGAAGCGCCTCGCGCGATTTACCTATGCGACGGATCTGCTGCGGCCTGAGCTTTCGAAGGCGGTGCGTCCTGATGACATCGAAGCGGTGAAGCGAGCGGACAAGCTCTGTCTTTACCTCACGGGGAATGGCGTGCCGCTTCCGCAGCTCTGGGAAAGCGTGCGGGACGAGCTGCGCACGATCCGTGTGTTCAAGGAACTGGGCATTCGCATGATGCACCTCACCTACAATCGCCGGAACCCGATCGGCGATGGTGCGGGTGAGCCGAACGACGCGGGCTTGAGCGACTTCGGGCATGCCGTCGTGGCGGAGATGAACCGGCTGGGCGTGATCGTCGATGTGGCGCACTCGGGCTGGAAGACGGCGTTCGAGGGCGCGAAAGCTTCGACGAAACCCATGGTGGCGAGCCATACATCGGCGGCCGGCAAGTATCGGCATTTCCGCGGCAAGCCGGACGAGGCGGTCAAAGCCATCTGCGACACAGGCGGCTTGGTCGGAATCTGCTGCATCCCGCGCTTTCTCGGTGGAGCCGGCGACATCGGGGCATTCATCGATCACATCGAATACGTCGCGAAAAAATTCGGCTCGGAGCATGTGGCGATCGGGACGGACACGTCTTACGTGTCGCGTTTCGATAAGGAGGAGCGGGCGAAGATCAAACGTCGCGCCGATGGAAGTGTGCCGCTGGGCGCCGGGCCAAAGTGGGAAGGGTTGTGGCCGAGGGACGACTTCGTGGAGACGCCCGAGGCCTTGCAAAGCCTCGCGTGGACGAACTGGCCGATGTTCACGGTCGGGCTCGTGCAGCGCGGTTTTTCGGATGACGACATCCGGCGAATCCTGGGTGGGAATATCCTACGGGTGGCGCGGGCAAATTTTGCCGCCTGACCGCTGGACACATGCGTGGCGCTTGCTCCCGGCGGCAAGCGCCGCGAGGGTTCGCACCTTTTCCCGATGCGTTCACCGTTAGCCACCGCCCTGCCGCTTCTCTCGGCGTTTGGCTACACCTTTGCCGCGCTGATGCTGAAACGGGCGACGGAACGCGGGGTCGGACCCTGGCGGGTGACCTTCCTCACGAACTGGGCCGCGGCGATGGTGTTCGCGCCGTGGTGGTTCACCGGGGGAGAGCCATTCTCGTGGGCGAATCTGGGTCATGCGATCGTCACTGCGCTGCTCTTTTTCGGCGGACAGATTCTGACCTTCCTCGCGCTGACACGCGGTGATGTGTCCCTGACCACGCCGGTGCTCGGCACGAAGGTGCTGTTCGTTGCGCTGCTGGCGGTGATCATGGGGAGCGAACCGCTGAGTGGCGCTCTGTGGTTGGCGGCGCTGTTGACGACGGTGGCCACGGCTCTGCTTGGGAGCGATCGCCGGATCCAAGCTAGTTCGTTGTGGCCCAGCCTGCTCTACGGTTTCTCCGCGGCGATGTTTTTTGCGACGACCGATGTCCTCATGCAGCGCTGGGTGAAAGACTGGGGTTTCGGCCATTTCGTGCCGGTGATGTTCCTGGCCATCGCGGTCATGTCGTTTTCGCTTGTGCCTTTCTTCAGCGGTTCGCTGGCCGCGATGCCGGCGGCGAGTTTTCGCTGGGCGGTGGGTGGTGGATTGACGCTCGGCTTGCAGGCGACCGGGATGGCCTATGCCATCTCCGTTTTTCACGAGGTCACCACGACCAACATTCTCTACAACACGCGCGGGATCTGGAGCGTGATCATCGTGTGGGCGATCGGCCATTGGTTTGGCAATACGGAGCGTGAACATGGCCCGCGTGTCATGTTGCGCCGACTCGCGGGTGCGGGGTTGCTGCTCGGCGCAGTCTTTTTAAGTCTTCATCGCTAAACTCCATGCGTCTCCTTCTGCTCGCTTTACTTTTCGTCCCGCTTTTCGCCTCCGCTCGAAGCTTCGACCTGAAGCGCGATACGCTGGCTTTCGGAAACGAAACCGCCTGGCGATATCAGGTCGATGAGCGGGGCAAGCTCCACATTTCACAGCGCGACACGGCGCCGGTTTACGCACATGCGTGCTTCCTCATGTCGCGAGCGGTGATGGTCTTCTGGCAGTTCGCGCGCTTCGAGCCGGAGCAGCCGAGGGTGTCTCGCGAGGAATACGCGAAGCTCGTCCGGCGGCTCACGAGCATCCCGGTGTGGAGCTCGCGGAAGGAGCGCATCGTCGTGCCGGGTTTTCGCGATTTGCGGGAACTCTCCCGGGCGCTGCCGGAAGTGTTCCAGGAAAATCTCGGCGTCTGGCTGCTGAGTTATTTTCGCGTGGGAAACTATCGCATGGCCATGGGGCATCCCCGATTCGGTCAGGCCTTCGCCGCTCGATGGCTGGAGCAGTCGATGCAGGAGGGGAAGCTCCGCGCGGTCTATATCTCGCGTTTTCCCAGCATGAATCATTGCCTGGTCGTCTATCGCATGGAGAAGCGGAAGAGTGGGGATCTCCGATTCTGGGTGTATGATGCGAATTATCCGGGCGAGGAAACATGGCTCGACTATCGTGCGGCGGCCCGCAGTTTTGAATTTCAACCGCGATGGTATTTCCCCGGCGGACGGGTCAATCTCATGCGCGCCTATATCTCTCCATTCCACTAATCCCATGTTTACCGGTCTCGTCGAAGCCACAGGTGAAGTCGTCTCGCTCGCTCCTCGCGGAGACGGTTCGAGACTGACGCTGCGCGTCCCGTTCGCAGGCGAAATCACGATTGGCGACAGCATCGCCGTGAACGGCTGCTGTCTCACGGCGACCGATCCCACGGCGGACACGATCAGCTTCGACCTGCTCAATGAAACGCTGAAGCGGACGAATCTCGGGGCGCTGGCCCCGGGCGCGGTGGTAAATCTCGAACGCGCACTGGCGGCGAATGCGCGGCTGGGCGGACATTTCGTGCAAGGACATATCGATGGCACGGCGGAGGTGATTGGCTTTGAACCGAAGGGCGCGGACTGGCGCTTGGAAATCGCGCTCGCGCGCGAGGCCCGCGGCTACGTCGTGGAGAAGGGTTCGATCGCGATCGACGGCATCAGTCTCACCGTCGCGGAAGTGGGCGCGGAGAGCTTCGTGTGTTGGATCATCCCCCACACGCGCGCCGTGACGAGTCTGCAAACCCGTCGCGCCGGGGAACGTGTGAATCTCGAATACGATCTGCTCGCGAAATACGTCGAGCGCCTCATCGCCGTGCGCGGCGCTTGAGGTTGGTGACGGTCGCTACTCGGCGCCGGTCGCCTTGGCAGAATGGGCCTTGGCCGGGGCAGCCCCCGGCGTCGCTTTCGGTTTGGGCGGGACGGGTTTGTCCATCGCGAGCAACTCGGCGACGGTCACGAACTTGAACCCCTTGGCCAGCAAGGCGTCGAGCGTGGCCGGCATCGCATCCACGGTCGTCTTATGGATATCGTGCGAGAGGATGATCGAACCCGGCACGGTGTGCTTGAGGATTTCGCTTTGCACGTGGTCGGCGTTGCGGACTTTCCAGTCGAGCGGGTCCACATCCCACAGGATGATTTTGTAACCGTAGGTAGCATTCGCCCAGTTGCGCTGGCGCTGGGTGAAGTTGCCATACGGAGGCCGGAAATTTTTAATCTCCACGCCGGCGGCCTGCTTCACGACTTGATGCGTGCGTTCGAGCTGGCTGCGCACCGCTTCCTCGCTCATCGGGATGAGGTTGGGGTGATTCCACGAATGGCTGGCGATCTCGTGGCCTTCGCTCGCGGCGCGTTTCACGATATCGGGATACTCCGCCACGCATTCGCCGCACACGAAGAAGGTCGCCTTGATGTTGCGCTGCTTCAGCATGTCGAGCAGGCGCGGGGTGTTCGCACCGTGCGGACCGTCGTCGAAGGTCAGCGCGACGTAAGGGCCATCGACGTGGCACTGGCTGTAGGTGATCTTCGGGCTGCCCGCGGGGGCGGGCTCGGTTTCAGCCGGCTTGGCCATCTGCGGAACTGCCGCAGAAGCAGTCGCCGGTGCGGCGGGCGCGGCCGGTGATGCAGCGAAGGCGGAAGCTGTAGTGAAAAGGACGGCAAGCGTGCGGCGGAACATGGCACTACAAAAACCGTTCGAGGATGGGACGCAACTTTTCCTTTGTGTCCTCCGGCCAGAGGTCCTTGGGCGTCACCAGAGCGGTATCGAGGGCGCGATGCTCGGGCCAGGAGGGTTCGGACGGGATTTTCGGGATCACCGCGCCGAGCAGGCGCTTGGCCGAGGTGGCATTGGCGTGGAGGTGGGCGATGACGGCATCGCTGGTCACCGGTTCCTCATCCGTCTTCCAGCAGTCGTAATCCGTGATCATGGCCATCGTCGCGAGGGCGATCTCGGCTTCGCGCGCCAGCTTGGCCTCGGCGAGATTCGTCATGCCGATCACATCGAAGCCGAGACGGCGATTCGTCTCGCTCTCGGCGCGGGTGGAAAACTGCGGGCCATCCATGTTCACGTAAGTGCCACCATCGTGCACGTGCAGGTGCAGATCCTTCGCACTCTCGAACAGCAGCCGACGCAGGTCCGCGCTGATCGGATCGGCAAAGGCCACGTGCGCCACGATGCCGCCGCCGAAGAACGTATTGATCTGCGAGGTGCGATCGAAGAACTGGTCCGGCAGCACGATGTGCTCGGGGTGATACCGCTCCTGCAACGAGCCGACCGCCGTCACGCAAATGATCCAGCGCACGCCGAGCGAACGCAGCGCCCAGATGTTCGCGCGATGCGGCAGTTCATGCGGCAGAATGCGATGCCCGCGCCCGTGCCGCGGCAGGAAATAAACGCGCCGCCCAGCGATCGTCCCGCCGATGATGGCGTCCGACGGCGCCCCGAACGGAGTGTCCACGCGGATTTCCTCCGCGCCCGTGAGCGAGTCGATCTGGTAAAGTCCGCTGCCGCCGATGACGCCGATTGCTGGTTCCATGAGGTGAGGTTAAGGATTGAAAAACCGCGAATGAACGCGAATGGACGCGAATAGGGAACAGGGAAATGTGCGTTCAGGGATGTTGGGAGGGGGCTTGGAAATCTACGTCTTCTGGCCTTGATTCGGGCTCGTTTGCGGCCATGCGCGGTTCAGTCAGGACGATTCGCTCCCATTCCAAGCGCGCGTGTTTGAAGTTCAGAATTACTCCGACCTGTAGGCCGGTGATGCGCAGGTAATTCAACATCTGTCCGCGTTCGTGGTCGGTGATGGCATCAATCGTTTTCGTCTCCACGATCAGCGCTTTTTTCACCACGAGGTCGGTGATGTATTCGCCCACCAGTTCACCCTTGTAGGTCACGCGATGCCGCTCTTGCTGCGCGTATTCGATTCCGCGCAACTGGAACTCAATGCAAAGGCAGTTTTCGTAAATTTTCTCGTGCAGCCCATGGCCGCGAACGTTCAGCGCCTCGATGGCGCATCCGACGACCGCATAAACATCCTCCTTCAAGACGAGTCTATTCGCGTTCATTGGCGTTCATTCGCGGTATTTCACTGCGCCGTGGCAACCTTTCGTTTTTTCGGCACGCATCACAGTTTTTCAAGATGCCGGACTCGCGATCTTGCATGCATTTCGAGGATCAGGTGATTGGACGATGATGGCGGTGGGACGGGGGGGCTTGCTGCGAGGAAACAGGGTTTACCTTGAGGGCGGTTGGTTCGTCGAAGCGCACAAAAAAAGGTTTAAAATATTGTGTTTTATTGTGTTTTTGGCGGTCGCCGCAGAGCGCACTCGTTTATTGCGCGTTTGGAGCAGGCTTGGAAGCGAGGGCATGACTCTGCTCTTTTCGTCCAGAGAAGCCGGATCGCCAAACCGTCCATTCCGTCCATTCCGAGCGTTCCGGGTTTTTTTCCCAAACAGGTCGTGGCTGAAGGTTACTCCTCTTGGAATTGCCGGATGAGGACGCGTTTCTGGTCGGCGGAGAGGTCGGTAGTGCGGTCGATCCATCCTCGCGCTTCGCTGGGATTCCGGCGCAGCCAGACCGAGGCCAGTTTTTCCATGGCGACCTCTCGATTTGCTGAATCCGTGATCTGCTGTGCGAAGAACAAAGCGCGCTGCGGATCGGTGGAGGTCAGTTGCGTGGCCATACTGGCCAAGGCGGCCTGCCGGTCCGGCCCGGCCATCCATCCTTCGGCGATGGCTTCAAGCCGGTCTGGGTTTTTGTAGGCCTGAGCTGCGATGAGGCTTTGGACGGCGGCAGATCGCGCCGGTCCCGGGGGCAGGTTGGTCACCCAGGCTTCCGCGCTTTTTGGATCTTCCCGATTCAGCGCATAGACGACGGTGCCGACTTGCTCAACCTGACTCTCCGGAGTCATCATCCCGTAGAGGGTAAACTTCTCGTCGCGGGGGGCGAGCGCCATCCTCTCTTGCAGCATATCATCCCGGCTGGGCGAGGGAGGTTGCGCGCTCACCCAATCGAATACCTTGGCATGATCGGCGCCCCAGACCGTGTTGAGCAGCGTGCTCCGACCGTTGGTAGGTCTCGAACCGAAGACAGCGGCTACTTGGACATTCGCAAGGTCCAATCCGTTGGCGGTTGCCCAATCGAGCGCCGCCACGGGATCCTTGCAGGCCCAGCCGATCAACACTGCTCCGGTGGCTCGCGAGCGGAGGCCCTCGGGCAGGTTGTCCAAGATCGCGAAGGCTGAGGTGGGATCCTGTTTGGCCGCATCCACCAGCACCGCATCCACTATCTGAGTGCCGTTGTATCCAGGGGTCAGTTGAGGTCCAAGTTGCGCCAGACGGGCGAGCGCTGCGGCGGGATCGGTCTTGGCGAGTTTGTGGAGGATTTCGGCTCGCAAGCCGTTCCGTTTCCCAAGGTCCGAAATGAGGTCGAGGTGCGCCTCGGCGGCCGCCGGATCGGTGCGTGCCAGGAGATCGATCGCGCCGATGCATAGCTCCTCGCGGATCGAGCTATCCGGAAGCCTCGCAAACCGATCGAGCTGCCGGGCGGGATCGCCATCCGCTAACGACGCCCTCACCTTCCGATCCAGCTCCCACGTCCCAAAAAACCGGCCCAGAATGTTAGCCTCGGCCAGGGCTGCTTCGGGTATGGCATTCACCCACGCTGCGGTTACCGCTCCGTCCCCGCTCCTCCACGCCGAGTAGCGTCCCATCTTGCGGGCCCGATCAAAATAGGGCCGAGCCATCGCGGTCGCCCCGGCGGGATCGAGAGCGGCCCAGCGCTGCAGCACCGCCGAGAGAACCGCATCGCGCCGCCCGCGATCTTCCATCTGCAACGAGTGCTCCATCAATTCGTGCAACTCGGGGAGGGTAAGCTGGGCAAAAATCTCGTGCAGGCGGTGCGCCCTGAGGAGCGGCTCTTCCTCCACGACCGCGCTCATCACCCTCGTCAGCATGTCCTTCCGTGAGGCAAGGCGCGAGGGCGCTTCCGAAATCGGCACCGTCGAAGGAGCCGCTCCTCCCTTCAGCCGAGTGTCGATGCCGATGGCTGGCGAGCGGTCGCGGCGCTCGGTGGAAAACCACGCTCCAGCCGCCAGGCCGATGACGAAGAGCAGGAATGATGGAAGGAAGCGAAGGAAGCGGCGCATCGCGATTTAGTTGCTTCGGCGGAGAGCCATTCGGATCAGCTCCGGATCGACGTTGGGCAAGGAAGAGAGCCAGGCCCTCGCGCCCGCCGGATCGGTTCGTTTTCGCATCTCGTAGGAGCGCTGCGCCAGCTTCGCGCGCTGCCATGGGTCTTCGATCAAATCCAGCCACCTCTCGAAATCAGCCGGCACCGGGCGAGTGTCTGGTCCTCGAGAGTTGTCCCCCAAGAGGAAAGCCACGACGGATCGGTCTCTCGCTTCACCGGGAGGAAATTGGGCCACCCAATTCGCCACGCGCTCTGGATCATCGCTGGCCCAGGTCGCGACGACGCTGGCGAGCGCCTGGCTTTGCAGCGGACTGCTGGGCTGCGCAATGGCCCAGTCCGCCGCCGCTTGAGGATCGCGTTGCGCCCATTGACGGGCGACTTCGCTCAGTGCCTTCGAATCCGGCGGATTCAAAGTGCTCAACACGTGTGCGGCTCCGGCCAGGTCGCCCAGCGTAGACAAGGCGCGCGCTCGTTGCGCCTGAACCTGGTCGCGCGTTTCGCCTGGCGGCAAAGCCTCGGCCCACTGGCCCGCCGTCGTGGGGTCGGCCGTCACCCAGTTTTGAAAGACCTTGAGCAGCGTGTCAGCGGCATCACCAGGCAGGATGGTGGTTCTTTTTCGGTCGGACGCTGGAAAGGAAGTCACCCACTCGAGTGCGGCGGCCGGCTCGCTTGCGGCCCACTCGGAAGCGATTCCCGCAATTGCCGCGCTACGTGTGGTGCCAGTGAAAGTCTGCACCTTTTCGCAAGCCAGGGAGCGATCCCGCGCCGTCAGTTGCGCAAACACCATCTCCATGCCCCAGCTCGACTGGTCCCCTTGGAGCGGATATTTCGCCGCCAGATCGGCAGCCGCTTCCGGGTCTTGCTGGGCAAAGGTGGCGAGGATCTCCGAGGATAACCAGCCCGGCATGTGGGCATTCGCGAGTTGCCGGACGGTTTCCGAGCCCATCGTCATGGCTTTTTGACGAGCGTTACTCCACAGGTAAGTCACTTCGTTGCGGTCCGAAAGGTCAGCTGTCAAATCGACGACCCGCAGTGGGTTTCCTTGCACCAGGCCGGCACGAATCGTTTTTTCCGCGATCGCCCGATCTGTTTTGTCGGTGCAGCTCTCCAGCCACGCGCTCGCCTTGGCTGGGTTTTGCGCCGCGAGTTCGCGCAGCCCGGAAGAAATCAGGTCCCTTCGTTCATCCGCACTTTTAGTGGAGGATACCAACTTGAGCACGTCTTCCGGCCGTTGCTTCGAGAGGACGCGGAGGATCCGCCATCGCGACACTTGCAGATCAGACGAATTCATTCGCTCCCCAACTCGGATCGCAGCAAGCGCCCGCGGCACCCAGGTCCCCATGTCGGGATCAACGGCGAGCCAGCGTGAAATGAGGGCATCGATGATCGCATCAACCGAATAAGGTGGGTAAGGCGAGGCCTTGCTCAGCTTTTCAAGCATCTCCTTCCATGCGGCGGAATTGCCCAGCAAATTTCGGAAATCGTCTGCGGTGAGTGCCTGAATCGCGAGATAGAGTTCGTTGCCGCGGTCGAGGCTTTCTCCGCGCTGCGAAATGGCCGCGATGATGCGTTGCGCTTTGACCTCGGTGGGTTCGCTCGACTCGGCGGGAGCGGCGGCATCGGCGCGAGCGGCAGAGACAAGCGTTTTCCGCGCGGGAGGGGGAACGCGCACCGGTGTGCTGTCGCGAAACCAGGCGAAGCCGGCGCCGAATCCAACCAGGAGTGAGATGGGGAGGGAAAGGATCGGGCGCATGATTCTTTTTGGGGCTCAATCGCGAAGGGAAACGATGCGTTCCCGGAGAAACGGGGGCGGCAATCTATATCGAACCACGAACCGTCGTCCTTACTTCTTTTTGCGGTGCGCGAGAATCCGGTCGGTGCGCTCGTCGCGTGCGGCTTTGATGGCTTTGACGATGTCGCCTTTGGCGCGCGGGCGGCCGCCGGTGAGGATGGGAAGACCATCGCGGGCTTTGCCAAGCGTGACGGTAGTGGTCATGCCATGAGTGCGGTTGCGTTTTATGCCGATCGGCAAGCGGTGCTCTTATTCGACTGGCGTGGTGTCGGGCAGGTTTCTTACATTGTCCCACCCTTTCAGGGTGGAGCCGTTAATGGGATGGTTACCCAGGGCGGCGTTCGTTCCTCACTTTGCCCTGGGCTGGCTTATGGAGGACCTTTGGTCCTCACGCAGGGACCAACATGAATTGAAGAACGAGAGACGATCAGCATTTATGTCCAATTCGGTATCCATTCTTATCCATTTCTCGTTGGAAAGGCGGAGCAGCGGGATCGATCAGGCCTCGGCGAATTGGCGAATGGTGGCCATCGGGAGGAAGAGGGTGAGTGGGGTGGCGACTGGCTCGAACCCGAATTTTTCGTAGAATGCGGCGGCGGCTTCGTCCTTGGCGTCCACGAAGAGGCCGATGCCGCCCGCGATTTCTGCGACGCGGGCGACGCGGTGGAGGGCTTCCACCAGGAGCGCCTTGCCGTAACCGGCGCCTTGCTGTGCTCTGGCAACCGCCAGCCGACCGAGCCGCATGGCGGGGATTTGCGCGGGCAATTTTTGGGCCCACGTTGCGGGCACGTGTTCGGCCAGCACCTGGCAGAGGGAAATGGTGAAGAAGCCAAGCACGGGTCTGGGCGTGGAAGTGGTGTCATCCACGAGCACGAACGTCTTGGAGACGCCCTTGGCGATGTGCTGCCGGGCGATTTGCTGGAGATAGCGGTTCAGCGGCTCGACGCCGCAGTCGAACCCGGTGCGGTCGTGAGTGGCGTCGAGCAGTTCGACCTTAAGCACGCAGCAGCTTGCGGTGGGCAGCTTTGGCGGCGCGCAGGGCGGCGTTGGGCTTGGGCGGTTTGTCGAGCAGATCGAATACGCGCCGGGTTTGTTCGCGGTTCAGGCGAATGATCGTCTCGCGCTCGAGAATCTCCTGTGCCAGCCGGTGGGCTGCTTGCACGACGAAGGTATTGAGCGACGCGCCTTCGAGATCGGCAGCGGCTTGGATGGTCTTGCGCAGCGTCGAGGGGATGCGCGCGACGAGACGGGATTTCTTTTCGGCAGCGGCAGGCATGGTGCCAAGATGGCACCAGGTTGTCTGGAAATCAATCGTCCTTTGTTTTGGCGGATGCAGCGGTGCGAATTTCCCCAGCTCGTGGCGGATGCGACGCGGCTTCGCCGCCCATTCTTCAACGCGAGTTGGGAAAATCGCGCTCCTTGTTTCCGTGCGGCTTTGTCGCAGTCCATCGCCACGCGATGATTTACCGTGCGGCTGGGGCTTTGAGTTTTTCGAGGAGGTAATCGAGGACTTTCGGGTGTTTGACGTTGGGGGCGTTGGGGTAGACGACTTCGCAAGGGATGCCGAGGGCCTGGCATTTTTCCTGGAGCTTGACGCCGAAGTTGGCGCTGTGGGTGGGGTTTTCCTGGGGCTGACCGACGGCGGGGGGGAGGTTGTAGAGGAGGTAGATGGGTGGGTCGTCGGGGCTGACGAGGGCGTAGGGGGAATATTCGGCGATCCAGTCCTTGAGGCTGTCGCGGCGGGCGAGGAAGTCGGCGAACGGGGAGAGGGCTTTTCCCGGGGCGCCTTTGAAGCCGAAGGCGTGGGGGCCGTAGCTGCTGTTGGGGATCCATTCGACCATTTGCTTTGGGTCGAGGGTGGTCTGGGCGCGGACGACGGCGGCGCACCACAGGCGGGTGGATTCGCGGGCGATGGGGTCGTCGCTTTTGGGGTCGGCGAGATCGGGGTGGAAGGCGAGCCAGAGGGAGCTGCAGGCTCCGGCGGAGCTGCCGCTGGCGGCGATGCGTTGTTTGTCGAGGTTCCACTCGGCGGCTTTGCTGCGGACGAATTGCAGGGCGCGGGCGGCGTCGAGCAGCGGGCCTTTCACGGGTGGGACGAGTTTGTCGGCTTCGGCCTGGGGGATGAAGCGGTAGTTGATCGAGACGACGGAGATGCCGGCCTTGAGGTAGGGGGCGCCGTCGTTGAAGAGGCCCTTGTCGCCGTTCATCCAGCCGCCGCCGTGGATGAAGAAGAGGACGGGGGTGGGGTGGTCGGAGTCGGCTTGGTAGAAGTCGAGGACCTGTGCTTCGTGCGGGCCGTAGTGGACGTTGGCGAGGGTGGGCTTGGGGGGCTCGGCGGTCGCGTGGATGACGAGCGCCGCAAGAGCAACGAACGGGAGGGGTTTCATCAATTTGGAGGAGAAGATCCGCAGATTGCGCAGGTGAACGCAGATTGAGGGAACGAGCCTTCCGGGTAGTTCCGCGAAAATCGGCGCAATCGGCGGATCGATCCTTCAGCGGCTACGCGAAGAAGCGCTGGGGGGCGACGAGGGGCTGCGGTTCGCAGAGGCGAGCGACGAATTTCTGCCAGTCCTCTTCGCCGTTAAGAAATTCGATCTCGATGCGCAGGTAATAAATCGGCACGGCGTCGCCGTTGAAGTTGTAGGGGAAACGGACGCTGTCTTTCTCGGTGGTGACGATGAAGTCGAGGTCGCGGCGGATGGCGCGGGTGACGAAATCGGTGAGTTCTTCGTCGCTGAAGCGATGGTGATCGGCGAAGCGTTTGGTGATGATCAGTTCGGCGCCGAGGTCTTGCAGCTTGCCCTCGAAACTCTCCGGGCGGGCGATGCCGCTGATCGCGCCGATGTATTTGCCTTCGAGGTAACTCAGCGGGCGGCGATCTTTTTCGTCGTAGAGATTCTGGAGGTAGAGCGGGCGGTGGGTGGTCTCGATGATGTCGGCGGTGCGGTTGTGTTCGCGGAGATCTT
Source organism: Chthoniobacteraceae bacterium (assembly GCA_044226525.1). Lineage (GTDB taxonomy): Bacteria > Verrucomicrobiota > Verrucomicrobiia > Chthoniobacterales > Chthoniobacteraceae > VFJQ01. Next base: position 109,337 of record JBGAGV010000006.1, read on the forward strand.
CGATGAGCTGAGACTTATCCTCGCCGTCGCTCTTGGTGAGGAAGATGTAGCGGGCGCGGCGCAGATTCCCCGGTGGCTCGCGCAGGGTGCCGCGCGGGAGCATGTAGCCATTGCCGAAGGGGGCCTGGCAATCGACGAGGACGATCTCGATGCGGCGATCGAGGGTGAGGTATTGCATGCCGTCGTCGAGGATCAGCACGTCGCAGCCGAGGTGGCGGACGGCGTGAAAGGCGGCCCGGACGCGGTCCTTGTCCACCAGCACGGGCACGTCTTTGAGGGAGCGGGCCAGCATGTAGGGTTCGTCGCCGGCGAACTTGGAATCGAGCAGGAGTTTCTGGCCGTCATGCACAACGCGGGATTTATTTTTCTCCATGCCGAGCCATTTGCGTTGGAGGCGGCGGAGCAGGGGCGGGCGCTTCGATTTATAACCGCGGCTGAGGATGGCGACACGGCGCCCGCCGTCCTTGAGCGTTCGTGCGAGGCGTTCGACGACGGGCGTTTTGCCAGTGCCGCCGACGGTCAGGTTGCCGACGGAAATGACGATGACGCCGGGATGGGCGCGCTTGAGGAAGGCGTGACGGAAGAGCCACAGCCGTGTCTGCACGCCGCTGCGAAAGAGCCACGACAACGCGTAGAGGAACCAGCGTAATAACGCCGCGCGCTTGCCAAACCGACGTTCGAGAATGACGTCGATGGCAAATTGTTCGAGGCGATCGAGAGTCGCGCGCATCAGGAATTTATCCGCAGATTTCGCAGATGGACGCAGATTTTCCGGGCAGAATTCTTCTGCGAAAATCGGCGTAATCTGCGGATCTCATGAGAGGCTGCGCACGCCGGTGTTATCGGCGTGAGTGATGATGATGCGGGAGCCCGGGGAGTTGGCGGCGGCGACCATGGCTTCGCCGACGGCTTGCGGATTTTGCGCGGTGAGACAGCAGATGGTCGAGCCGGAGCCGCTGAGCCAGCCGCCGATCGCGCCAGCGGCTTCGCCAGCGGCGATGACTCGCGAGAGAAAGGGGATGAGCGGTTCGCGGTGCGGCTGGTGGAGGTGATCGACGAAGGCGCCCCGGAGTGAATCGTAGTCGCGGGTGAGGAAGGCAGCCGTGATGCGGCACGCATTGACGCAGCTTTCGACGGCCCGTCGGCGATCGAGCGTGTCGGGGAGAACTTTGCGGGCCTCGGGCGTGCTCACTTCGAAGTCGGGGATGAGCAGGACGAAGTTCAGCGATTCATCGACCGGCACGGTGATCGGTTTTGTGCCCTGTTTCGACACGGCGAAACCGCCGAAGGCGGCGGGGGCGGCGTTGTCGGGGTGGCCTTCGAGGTCGGCGCACAATTCGAAGAGTCCATAGTCACTGAGTGGCTGCCCCGAGAGCTGGTTCAGCGCGTGGAGGATGCCGAGGCGGACGGTAACGGACGAACCCATGCCGCGCGATTGCGGCACCTCGCCCGCGATCGACCACTCGAAGTTGAACGGCTTGCTCTGGCTCGCGGCGAAAAACTGGTCGGCGGCTTCGGCGATCATGGAACTGGTTTTTCCGACATCGCTGCGGCGAACGGTCACGCGATTGCCAAGGGCGAGCGCGATGCCGAGGCAATCGAAACCGGGGCCGACATTGGCAGTGGTGCCTGGGACGTGAATGGTGACTTCGAGCATGTGAACCCGCAGTCTTCCGCAGCCCGGCGCGCCGTGCCAGCAGCAAAAAGAAACCCCGCGGGCGTGGGGACCCGCGGGGTTCGCGATCGGGCAGCCGTTTCTAGCCACCCGGGGTTACGCGTCTTTGGTTTGTGCCAGTGAGGGCAGGTTAGTTGACCGCGATCTTGCGCGGCTTCACGGCTTCCGCCTTCGGCAGCGTGAGGGTGAGGACCCCTTGCTCGACCTTGGCGGTGATGCGGCCGGTATCGATCGACGGATCGATCTCGAAGACGCGCCGGTAATCGTGCGCCCGGGTTTCGCGATACAGCGTGTGGCCGGTGGTCGCATAGTTCGCGCGGCGGCCCACGATGGTGAGCTGGCCGTTATCGACCGTCACTTCGAGGCCATCTTTCGCCACGCCGGGCATCTCGGCTTCGAGGACGTAGCCGTCCTTGGTTTCGAGGATGTTGGCGAGCGGGGTGACGTAGGAGACGCGGCTGGCGCCGTTTTCCGGCGAAGTGGCGGGTTTGGATTCGGGTTTGACGAGTTGAGACATGGCTTTGAGGAGATTCATGAGTGATGGATGAGTGGACGAATCGGGTTAGCTGACGCTGACCTCGATTTGCTTGGGCTTGGCTTCCTCGGCCTTCGGGAGATCGATGCTGAGGATGCCGTCCTGATAGCTGGCGGTGACTTTGCCGGCGTCCACGGCGACCGGCAGAGTGACGCTCCGCTGGAAGCGACCGAAGTGACGTTCGCTGCGGAAGGTCTCGCCTTCCTTGCGCTCGTTTTCGACTTTGCGCTCGCCGCTCACGGACAGGGCGCCGTCATGGATGGACAGGTTGATGTCTTCCTTCTTCAGGCCAGGGAGTTCGACTTTCACGACGAGCTTGTCTTTTTCGTCGTGCACATCGAGGGCCGGGGTCCAGCCGCTGAACAGGCCGCTGTCGCGATTCGGCAGAGCGAAGTCGAACAGGCGATCGAGTTCATCGCGCAGGGTGGCCACGCGATCGAAGTTGGCCCAAGAAGGGAGGGACGGGAATTGATAACGGATGAGGCTCATAAGGAGTGGTAATTGGTTTTGGTTTCGCGCTCCTTATGAGCTAACGGGATGCCTGCCGTTTTCGGGTTGAATTTGATATGATGTAAGTGGCTGTATTTGAATAAGAAGTGTATTTTTAACTCCTCCGGAGTATGTGACAATATGGGACACTTCCGCGCGAAAACGACACGGGGTGACTGCGCACAGGTGCGACAGATCGCTACACCCCTTCGATCAGCGGCTTGAGCTGCTCGAAATAGTCGCGATAGACCCGGACGATCTGCCAGCCGACATAGATCAGGACCGCGACGTAGATGAGCCGGGGAATCCATTCCGAGAGGGCGTCGAGGCGGCGATACGCTTTCTCGGCCTGCGTCTCCGAGAGTCGGCGCAGGCTGCTCCCGAGGCTGCCGGAATCTTCGGCGACGACGATTCCTTCCACCACTTCCGGGTCAAAGGCGCTGCCGCGACCGAGCAGGGGGCCGGGCTGCTCCCCGGTGCGCACTTTTGGCAGAGCCTTCGTGACCACGGAACGCACCATGCCGCTTCGGCTCGAAACGGCGGCAGCCTGGAGCGCACCGAGCACGTTGATGCCGGCGCCGAGCTGGAGTTCGTAGGCCATGCAAAATCGGCTCATGGCAAAGGCGCGACGCGTTCCGCCGATGAGAGGGATCATCCGCAGCAGCCCGTCGATGATGGAATCGTATGCGGCCATCGCGGCGAGGAATTTGCAGAGGATGAAAAAAGCCATGCCGCACGCCGCCGCGGCGGCGATGAGCGGGACGGTCGCGCGCAGGTAGGCATCGGAATCCTGCCGCACCAGCAGGGGCAGATTCAGGAGGAACACGCCGAGCACGAGGATGAAAACAGGGTAGGCCAGCTTCGCGATCACTTTCCCGCGCGCGGAAGCCACGGCTTCGAAGTGGCGCGAAAGTTCTTCCAGGCCACGATCGAGGAAGCCGGCCCGTTCCACGGCGGCGAGCACGGCGGCTTCCATCCCGCCCACGCCGGCGGCGGAGCAGGCTTCGCCCACGGTTTTGCCACGTTCGAGACCGCGGTGGATATGAGCGATCGTCCCTCGCGCGCTGCCCCGCGCGGTCTTGCTCAGTTTCTCGAGCGCCCGGGGAAAAGTGATGCCGGCCCGGAGGAGCTGGGCGAGCGAATGATAGAGCTGCGCTTTGACGCGAGGGGACATGTGGCTCTACGAGTGCCACGAATGACCGCCGACGAAAAGCTCATGCATGCCGCTTTGCGCGAAGCCGCGAAGGGACTCGGACACACCAGCCCGAACCCCGCGGTGGGCGCCGTGATCGTGCGCCGGGGAAAAATCATCGCGCGTGGCTGGCATCGGCAGGCCGGCAAAGCGCATGCGGAGATTGAAGCGATCCGCGCGTTGAAGAAGCAGTCGCTGGCCAGGGGGGCGACGCTCTACGTCACGCTCGAACCGTGCAGCACGCATGGCCGCACCCCGCCGTGTTGCGATGCGATTCGCGAGGCGGGCTTGGCGCGCGTGGTGGTCGGTGCGATCGATCCGAACCCGAAGCACGCCGGGCGTGGCGTGAAGATTTTGCGGAAGGCAGGCATTGAAGTCGTCACCGGCGTTCTGGAGGCCGAGTGCACGAAGCTGAACCGTGCGTTCAATCGCTGGATCGTGACGCGCAAGCCGTGGGTCATCGCCAAGGCGGGCCTGTCGCTGGATGGCCGGCTTTCGCGCCCGCCGGGCGAGGGGCAATGGCTCACGAGTGAGGCGTCGCGGGCTCACGCCATGAAGCTGCGCGCGCAGGTGGATGCCATTCTCATCGGCGCCGGCACGCTGCGCGCCGACAATCCCCGGCTCACCGTGCGTGACCTCGAAGATGCCCGCCAGCCGTGGCGCGTGATCCTGACCCGCAGCAGCAAGCTCCCGAAAAAAGCGCACGTCTTCACCGATGCGGACCGCGCGCGCACGCTGGTCATCCAAGGCAAGCCACTGCGCACGGTGCTGCGCGAACTTGGGGCGATGTCGATCATGAGTGTGCTCATCGAGGGTGGGGGCGAAGTGCTGGGAGAAGCCTTCGACCGGCGACTGGTGGATGAAGTGCATTTCTACTTTGCCCCGCTGCTCTGTGGTGGGCCACACGTCATCGGGGGGCGCGGTGCCGGGAGCACGGAAGAATCGCTGCGCCTGCACGACGTGCGCTACCAGAAGATTGGAGACGACCTGCATCTGTCCGGGTTCACGGCGGTGTCCTGAGCACTGTAGCGCTTTCGCGCAGCCACGGCGAAGGGATGAAACGATTGCGGAGTGGATATGAAATCGTCTCCGCGCCGCTCTTCGAAGAAACATACGTTCTCCGATTACTTCACCGATTTTGCCCGCGGCACTTCCAATGCGATGGGCTCCCATTGGGCGTCGCTGACTGCCGTGCTGGTGATTGTGGTATGGGCAGCCACGGGGCCGATCTTTGGTTTCTCGGACACCTGGCAACTGGTGATCAACACGGGCACGACCATCGTCACGTTCATCATGGTGTTTCTCATTCAGAACACGCAGAACCGCGATTCCAAGGCGTTGCACCTGAAGCTGGATGAAGTCATCCGCGCGGTGCGGGGCGCACGCAATTCTCTCGTCGACCTCGAAAACATGTCCGACGAAGAACTCGAGCAGGTTGCCGCCGAGTTTGCCGAAATTCACGAGCGGGAGCGCGAAGCCTTCAAGAAGCAGGGGAAGGACCTCGGAGATTGTGACGATGAGGAAGAGGAACCAAGCAAGCCGCGTCGGAGGAAGCGGGCTGCGAAGTAAGGACGGCCGGACCTTAAACGCTTTTATTCGGCGCGATCGATGTCCGGCAGCGGAATATGGCGCGACACTTTCGCGTAGAGTTCATCGATCAACTCCGGCTGCATGAACTCGTAGTCGTCGGGAATCAGCAGAGTCACCGTTTGTTTCCCTTCCAGCGCCTCGGGGAATTTCTGCCGAAGGCGGGAAAGGTGAGATTTTTCCATCAGGAAAATGAGGTCCGCCCATCCGACGTGGCCGGCGGTGACGACGATGCGCGCGTCGGGTTGCGTGCCCGCGGAGCGGACTTGAAGGCCGGGGATGGCGCCGAAAATTTTTTCGGCGGTCAGGCTGCGAAGCCGATTCCGGCTGCACACGAAGAGCAGCTTGGTAGCATGCGGAGCAGAAACATCCACGGAACTTGGGGTCCTACTCTCGCTCCACCTTGCCCTGATAGATGGCGACGGCGTTCGGCATGAGCTTTTTCAGATTTTCGATGCGCGTGGTGTTGCTGGGGTGTGTGGAGGTGAACTCCATCGGCTGGCTGCCGCTCTGCTGGCTCATGCGCTGCCAGAAGGTGACGGCTTCGCGCGGATCGTAGCCGGCCTTGGCCATATACGTGAGGCCGATTTCGTCGGCTTCGCTTTCGTGTTCGCGGCTGAATGGGAGAAGGAATCCATATTGAGCTCCCGCTCCGATCGCGCCCATCACGGCGCGTTGCTGCTCGTAGCTCAAGTCGCCCACGCTGAACCGCACGCCGGTCATGAGGGTATTCGTCGTCTTCTGCTGAAGCAGGCGCTCGCTCCCGTGGCGCAGGGTCGCGTGGGCCATCTCGTGTCCCATCACCACGGCGAGACCGTTTTCGGTTTTCGCGACGGGGAGGATGCCGGTGTAAACGCAGATCTTTCCGCCAGGCAGGCAAAACGCATTCACCTGGGGACTGCGAACCAGCGACACCTGCCAGTTGAAATCCTTCCCCGAATCACCGGTGGCCTGCGCGAGGCGTTCGGCGCAGCGGCGCACCATGTCGTATTCCTTGCCGGAACTGATCGTCTGACTTTGCGAGAGGACCTGCCGGTAGCTTTGCAGGCCGAGCGCCGCTTCCTCCTTTGGATTGAGGGCCACGCGGACCGAGCGTCCGGCTTCGTTGGTGAACTTCTCGGCAGACTGCGTCTGAAACCACATCACCACCAGCGCGATGGCGACGGGAACGACACGAATGAGTAAGCGGCGGCGATCCATGGTCGCGCAATGTATTGCGCGGAAATCGAAAAATCGAAATCCGAATCGCGGGAACCGAACCCACGGGCGAATCTGGGATCAGCGCAAATTCGCGAAGAGCCCCTGCTGTTCGGTCAAAACCTGGCCGACCAGACGGGAGAGGTCGTCGAGCTTGAAGGGTTTCTGGAGGAACCCGGCGAGGCGATGTTCGCCGAAGCGCGCCATGGCTTGCACCTGGGCAAATCCGCTCATGAGAATAACCGGGAGATCCGGGCGCAGACGGCGGAGTTCGCGCAGCGTTTCCACGCCATCCATCTGTGGCATGGTGAGATCGAGCAGCACGAGATCGAAGGGGCGGCCGTATTGCCGCATGCGTTGCAGGGCTACGGCGCCGTTTTCGGCGGCGACGACTTTGCAGCCGAGCATTTCCAGGGCACGCGTGACGGTGCGGCGGACGGTCGCTTCATCGTCCACGGCGAGCACGGTGGCTTGCAGCATCGGGCGAGAGTCGCCGTTTTCGGTGTCGGGTTCGCCGATCGGGAAGACGCCGGTGGCCGGCAGGGCGATGCGGAAGGTCGTGCCTTGGCCGAGGCGGGTTTCCACCTTGAGTGCCCCGCGATGGCTGCGTGCGATGCCAAGCACCGCGGCGAGACCGAGACCGCGGCCGGTGAATTTCGTGGTGAAGAAGGGCTCGAACATGCGAGCGGCGACTTCGGGCTCCATGCCGCTGCCGCTATCGCCGATCTCGAGCATGATGTATTCGCCCTCGAAAATCTCCGGCACGAGTTGGGCGTCGATGAGCCAGCCGGGCTCGGCCTTAAACCGGCTGGTGCGCACGGTGATGGTGCCGTGGCCGTCGCCGAGCGCTTCGCTGGCATTCGTGACGATATTCATCAGCACCTGCCGCAGTTGCGACATGTCGCCATGCACGGCCGGAAGTTTTTCGCCGAGGTGTAGCTCGAGTTTGGCTCGTTTGCTGATCGAGGCCTGAAGCAATTCGAGCGTCTCCATCACGAGGGCACTCAAATCCACGCGGGTGACCACAAAGCGGCCCTGGCCGGAATAGGCGAGCATCTGGTTGCACAGGTCGGACGCGCGTTCGGCGGCCATCTCGATTTCGTGCAGCGATTTGTCGGCCAGCGAGTCGGGGCCAAGTTCGATTCGCGCCAGGCTGGCGTTGCCGAGCACGGCGGTAAGCAGGTTGTTGAAATCGTGCGCGATGCCTCCGGCGAGGATGCCGAGGCTTTCGAGCTTCTGCGTCTCCTGCAGGCGGCGCTCGAAGCGCATGCGTTCGTCTTCGGAGCGAAGGCGATGGCTGATGTTGCGGCAGATCGCCTGCACGCCCACGGGTTCGCCGGCATGGTATTCGATCCACGAATTCACCTCGAAGGGCACCGCCCGGCCATCGCGTGATTTCAACTCGAGGCGGAAACTGGAACTGATGCTCGTGGGTGTATCGGACGAGCGTGCCGAGCTGACGAGGCCACCGACGATTTCCGCCTCCGCCGGCGCCATGAGGCTGTAAATGGGATGGCCGATGACTTCGCTGGCGGCCCAGCCCAGCAAGCGCTCGCCGGCGGGATTGAAGCTGGTGATGATCCCGGCGAGATCGTGCGTGAGGATCACGTCGGTCGCGCTCTCGAAAAGCTCCTGATACCGGCGTGACATCTCCGCTTCACTGGCGCTGAGCGCCGGCCGGGTTTCCGTGGCGGGTGGAAGAGCGCGAGTGGGGGTAATCGGATTGGAAGAAGGTGCCGGGAGCGGCGGAGCACTCGGCGGGGGAACCGGGGCCAAGGCAGGCGCAGTCCGCGGCTTGCGGCGCAGGTTTCCCGCGAGGAGCCAGCCGCCTGCCAGCAGACCGGCCGCGATGGCGAAGACGTTCAAATAGTGCCGCCCTGTCCACGTCGGTGCAGGCTCGAGCCGGACGAGGTTTCTGCGACTCGGAACGATGATCCTCCAGCTAGCGCGCCGATGCGACAGCACACCCGTGACCGTGACGAGGTCGCCGGGAGTTAACTCCGGCCAGCGGCTGGTGGTCGAGGGGGAATCGAAAATGACCGGGGTGGGAGCGCCGAAGGCATCGACCAGCACCTGGGCTCCTTCCGGTTGGGAGGCGTTGGTGGAGGAAACGCGGGTGCGCAGGCGGACGAGCCGCGCTTCGGTGTCCGCGGCCGGAGCGACGCGCGGGTCGAGATCGACCGGGATCGGCGGCTTCCCTGCCTCCACGACTCGCAACTCGACACACAACAGGTGGGGCAGGGCTCCCGTGTTGCGCGACAGCCCGACGACGTCCACGACTTGATGCAGGCGCACCTTGCCGACGACATCGGCCTGCCACACCAGAATGCCGGCGCTGGCATCCTGGATGAAAAACATGTCGGCACCGAGAAAGGCGGTGACGATCCCACGCAACCGCACGCGCTGGGCTTCGTCCGTTTTGCCGGCCTGGGCGATCAAGTCTTCGATGCGCCAAAGTGGTGCTTTGGACACGAGTTCCGTATCCTGCGCCTGAGTATGGAAGGCAGGCAGGCTGGTTAACGCAACGGCGGCAAGGAATGCGCGCGCTGCGAGCAATTTCAAATTTCCCCGAGTGGACATGTAGCGAAGAGACCTACCTTGGCAGCAGGCGCAGTGCCTCGGGGTTCTCCCGGGTAAACTTTCCGTGAAATTACCGGGTGCCCCCTAGACCATGGCGCGCGGTTGCCCGTTTCAGGGACCCGCTTCCGGGCGTGTTGCGGCTCGCTGAATGAGATGTCTTCTTATCGATGCTTGCTAAGAGCGGCGTCTCTCGCCGATTCAAACCGCCGCATGATTCGCCCCATTGCCGTTTTCGCCGCTCTTGCCGTCGCGACCGTTGCGCGTGCGGAGGTGACGCCCGGAGAGATCCTCATCTCCGAAATGAATTGCGCCGCCTGCCACGAGGCTGGTCCGCTCACTGCCCGGCTTGCCTCGCGCCAATCGCCCCGGCTCGATGGGAATGGAGTGCACGCGACGCCGCAGTGGACGAAAGAGTTTTTGCTCGATCCGCAGAAAGCCAAGCCCGGCACGCTCATGCCCGATGTGCTCCACGCTCTTGCTCCCGAGGAGAAGGAGGCCGCCGCGGAGGCCCTTACGCATTTTCTCGCGACCCAGCATCCGGGGCCGGAAAGCGGTGGGCCCGGCGCGAGCGCCGCCGCGATGGCGGAAGGCGAGCGGCTCTTTCACTCGGTTGGCTGCGTGATGTGCCATGCGCCGATGAAACGGCCGACCGGGAAGGAAAACGACGCGGCGGTGAAAGAGGAACTCGCGAAGCTCCAAGCGACCTCGGTGCCGCTCGGTGAGGGGCTGGCGAAGAAATACACCGTGTCGGAGCTGACGCGTTTCTTGCGCGACCCGCTGAAGGCGCGGCCTTCGGGCCGGATGCCGGGGATGAATCTGAACGAAGCGGAGGCGGAAGCGATCGCGATGTATCTGTTGCGTGAACAGGTGCCGGCGGGTGCCAGCATCGCCGTGCCCGGGCTGCAATACGACTACTACGAGCAGGACTTTCCCGAGTTGCCGGAGTTCGACCGGCTCAAGCCGAGCGTCAGCGATGTGGCGAAGACGCCTTCGCCCGGCGTGGCGAAGCGAAAGCAGTCCTTTGCTCTGCGGTTTCGTGGAAATATCACCGTCGCGAAGGCTGGAAAATATACCTTCTTCGCACAGAGCGACGACGGCTCGCGACTCTACATCGACGGGCGGCAGGTGGTTGAGAATGGCGGCATTCATCCGAAGCAGGAGCGCAGCGGCGAGATCGAGCTCAAGGAAGGCGTGCATACGTTTTTGCTCACGTATTTCGACGGCGGCGGGCAGACGGAACTGAGCGTGAAGTGGGAAGGGCCGGGTTTGAAAAAGGGCAGCATTCCGGCGAGTGCTTTCACGCACGATGCGCAGCCGATGCGGCCGGTGGGCGATGCGCCGTTTACCGCCGATGCCGCCAAGGCCGAGCGAGGCCGGCAGATGTTCGCGGATCTCAATTGTGCGGCGTGCCACCAACTCGGCGTGCCGGGTCGCAAGGCGAAGCCGCTCGAACTCCTCGCCGCCCGCCAGCCACGCGGTTGCTTGAGCGCGAAGCCCGGCGCGAATGTGCCGCGCTTCGACATCAACGATCGGCAGCGGCAGGTGATCCTGGCGCTGCTGCAGGAGAAGACGCCGCTGAAGACGCCGCTCGATGCGGAGCACGCGATTCGCCGCACCATGACGACGCTGAATTGCTACGCCTGCCACGGGCGCGATCGGCGCGGCGGCCCGGATGGTCTGCGCCGCGATTTTCTTGCCACCGTGGGCGAAGTGGACCTCGGCGACGAGGGCCGCGTCCCGCCTGCGCTCACCAATGTCGGAGCGAAGCTGCGCACGGAATGGGTGAAGCAACTGCTTGAGGAGGGCTCGAAGGTGCGCCCCTACATGGCCACGCGGATGCCGCGGTTTGGTGGGGCGAATGTGGGTCATCTTCCCGAGCTTTTCGAGCAGGCCGATGCGAAGCCCGATGCGGCGCCGCAACCCGATGTTTTCGCCGCCGGCGTTGCTGGCGATGCGAACAAATTCGGCCGCAAACTGCTCGGCACCGGCGGGCTCTCCTGCATCGCGTGCCACATGTTTGCGGGCAATAAATCGCTCGGCGTCCCCGCGCTCGATCTCGCCACCGCCGCGCAACGGCTGAAGTGGGATTGGTTCCGCCACTATCTGCTCGATCCGCAATCGCTGCGTCCCGGCACCCGCATGCCGGCGTTCTGGCCGGGCGGCGTGGCCGCCAACAAGGACATTCTCGGTGGCGACGCGGAGAAACAGATCTTTGCCATCTGGGCTTATCTCGCGCGGAAAAATTTCACCGACCTTCCCGCCGGCCTCGTGCAGGGCAAAATGGAACTCACCCCCACGACGGAAGCGGTCATCTACCGCAACTTCATCGAAGGCGGCAATGCGCGCGCCATCGGGGTCGGGTATCCGGAGAAAGCGAACGTCTGTTTCGACGCCAACGACATGCGCCTCGCGATGATCTGGCAGGGGCCGTTCATCGACGCGGCAAAACATCGCAATGGCCGCGGGCAGGGCTTTGAGAAACCGCTCGGCACCAACGTGCTGAACGGTCCTCCCGGCGCGCCGTTTGCCGTGCTGAAAAGCGAGAGCGACGAGTGGCCCGCTGCGACGGGTCGCGACGCGGGTTATCAATTCCACGGCTATCGTCTCGACGGGAAACAACGCCCCTCGTTCCGCTATTCATTCGACGGAATCGAAGTCGTTGATTTCCCCATCGCTGTGCCCGGCCCGGTCGATGCCGACCTGCACCGGACGCTCACTCTCAAGGCGAAAACTCCGCCCTCCGGAAAACTCTACTTCCGCGCCGCGGTCGGATCGAAAATCGAGCCGCAAAAAGACGGCAGTTATCTCATCGACGAAAAACTCCGCCTCACCTTCGCGGGTGCCCAGCCCATCGTGCGCAGTTCCGGCGGCCACGCCGAACTCCTCGTCCCTCTCACCTTCCAATCCGGCACCGCCGCTCTCACCGAACACATCGCATGGTAACTCGCCTCCTCGCTTTCCTCGTCGTCACCAGCTTCGCTTTCGCCGCGCAAAAAGGCGGGCCGCAGGCCAGCGAGCGCGAGCCCGATTATTATAAGATCATCACACTGCCGACGCCCGAAGGGGTGACGATGGAAGCGGGCGCGCTTTGTTTTCTCGGGCCGGACAAGCTCGCCTGCGCCTCGCGCATCGGGGACATCTGGATCGCCGAAGGCGTGCTGGGCGAAAACCCCAAGCCGAAGTGGACGCTCTTCGCGAGCGGTCTCCACGAAGTCCTCGGCCTTGCCGTGCGCCCGGGTGAAAAGGATGGCTGGATCTACGCCACGCAGCGCCCGGAAGTAACCCGCTTGCGCGACACCAATGGCGACGGCCGTGCCGATGAGTTCGAGACGTTTAGCGATGCCTGGAGCATCGGCGGCGACTATCACGAATACGCCTTCGGCTCGAAGTTCGATCGCGACGGCAACCTGTATGTCGTGCTGTGCCTCACCGGTTCATTCCACAGCGACAATCCGTTTCGCGGCTGGTGTCTGCGCATTACGCCCGAAGGTAAAACCATCCCGGTGTGCGCGGGCGTGCGTTCGCCCGGTGGCATCGGGTTCGATTCGCTCGGCAATCTTTTCTACACCGACAACCAGGGGCCGTGGAACGGCTCGTGCAAACTTCAGCAGATCGTGCCGGACAAATTCGTCGGTCATCCCGACGGCATTCGCTGGTTCGACGAACCGAAAACGAAAGAACTCATCGCCAGCGCTGGCCTGCACAAACCCGAACGTCCGCAGGACAAGAGCCGGCTGTATCTCGAAGCGAAAAAGATCCCGCAGCTTCTGCCGCCGTCGGTTTATTTTCCGTATCCGAAAATGGGCCAGTCCGCTTCGGGCATCGCGTGCGACCAGACGGGCGGAAGGTTCGGCCTGTTCAAGGATCAGCTTTTCGTCGGCGACCAGACGCATTCGACGGTCATGCGCGTCACGCTCGAGAAAATCGGTGAGCACTATCAGGGCGCCTGTTATCCTTTCCGAGCCGGGTTCGATTCCGGCTCGCTTGGGCTCGAATTCGCGCAGGACGGCTCGCTGATGGTCTATGGCACCGACCGTGGTTGGGGCGCGCGAGGAGGCAAGCCTTTCGCATTGCAGCGTCTCGTCTGGACGGGCAAGGCGCCTTTCGAAATCCACGAGATGAAGGCGAAACCCGACGGCTTTGAACTCATCTTCACCGAACCCGTCGATCCCAACACCGCCGCCGACCCGGCAAGCTACACGATGGAAACTTATACTTACATCTATCAGGAAACTTACGGCAGCCCGGAGGTCGATCAGACCAAGCCGGCCATTAAGTCGATCACCCTTTCCCCTGACCACCGCAGCGCCCGGCTCGTCCTGAGTGAACTCGCGGAAGGTCACGTCCACGAGTTGCACGCCGCTGGGGTGCGCTCGGCGAAAGGAGAGCCCTTGCTCCACGACGCCGCTTACTACACGCTCTTCTACCTTCCGAAGCCATGATCACCCGCCTCGTTCTCCTCACGCTCGCCCTCGTCTCTGCAGCCTGCTCGTCCTGCTGTCACTAAACGGCCTCCTTCGCTCAGGCTCGGAGACGCTACGGGTGCTTGTGACAGTTGATGTTTGTCCTTGCGCGGACGGATGGGATTGGCTCTCCTTTCGCACGGCCCGCATGAATGTAAATTCCGCTTTCCGCCGTAGAGAATTTTGGCTCCCGGGAGCGGGCTCGGGTTGGTTGCGGATGGCTCGAGCATCGAGGTTGTGGCAGGCATGAGACCGCGAGTATTCATCAGTTCGACCCACTACGACCTGAAGTATTTGCGTGCGTCCCTCCAGGGGTTGGTCGAGTCGCTCGGCTTTGAAGCCGTGGTGTCGGAGAGGAATGCGATCACTTACAGCCCGGAATCCCCCTTGGACGAGTCTTGTTACCGCGCGGCGGCCACGGCGGACATTTTCGTGCTGATCATTGGCGGGCGGTATGGTTCGCCCTCGTCGAAACACGCCGGCGCCGATCACCGCGATTTCAATGTGATTTACGAGAGTGTCACGCGAGGGGAATACGAGGCGGCCACGCAGAACATGGTTCCTTGTTATATTCTAATCGAGGGGAATGTTCATGCCGACTACGATATTTTCTCGCTCAACCCCAAGGCGAAACGCCTGAAATATCCTCACGTTGATTCCATCAACATTTTTCATTTCATTGCGGATATCCTCGGGCGGTCGATTAATAATCCGGTTTGTAAGTTTTTCAGTTTTTCGGACATCGAGGTTTTTTTGCGGGAGCAATGGGCTGGCCTGTTTCAGGAGTTGCTGCGGGCGCGGGTGCAGAGCCGCCAGCTCACTACTTTGTCGGCGCAAATATCCGCCCTTTCCAAATTGAACGAAACCTTGAAGGCCTACGCCGAGGCCTTGCTCCAGCAGGTCAAGCCGACTGAATCGCGCAAGTTAATCCGGCAGGAGGAAGCCAAACTGCGGGATGTGGAGGCCTTTACCGATTTCGTAACCGATGCCGACTGGCACGAGCTCTCGCGGATCAGCGGACGCTCGCTGGAAAGTCTATTTTTACACGTCAAGGATGCGGGTTCGCTGGAAGAATTTTTGCGCCTGGCTTTCGGGGATTCCGCACAGTCCACCGCCATTCAGCGCGAGCGCGTAAACGAGGTCGAGTTGATCGCAAAAATCGAGGGGTTGCGAAAACGTCTCGGCCTTCGGGGCTGGATGCCGGACTCGTCGTCGTCCTGATTTACCCACGGCCAGCCGATGAAACAACTGCGTTGCACCCTCAATTATAAGGAACCGGTGACATGGCATCTCCGACCTGCGTCCTACATTACCGGACTATGTAAGCTCTTCCCGAAAACCAGCTTTTTGCTCTATCGTGTGTGTCCGCAGGAACCGGAGCCTGTCGACCCCTCCGATGCCGTCGATCCGAAGAGCATCATGGAACTCGTCGTCGCTGGCTTCGAGGACGGCGATGAAGTCATCGTGCAGGTCAGTGGCAGCTGCGAGATCATGGCCTCGGAGTTTTTTCGCGTCGCCTGGGAAAACCTGGGAAATTATTCTCACGACATCGTCGAATCCAAGGTGCGACTGGCCCAGCTTATCGACGAAACATTTGCGAGGATCGAAGATCCCGATGTGGAAGATATCGCCGCTGACCCGGGAGGCGGGGCTCTCACCAACATTCGCGACAAGCCCCAGGAGGAATGTCGCGCGGTCGCCACCATCAATGACCGCCTCCATAACCTTAGCCTGCCGATGATTCCCCTGCTGGCGAAATATTTCGACTGTCGGGTTGAGTTGTCCTTTCAGGTTCCGTCGCTGGGTATCTTTGCGTTCGACATGAGCCCGGCTAATAACTATACGTTGCAGAAGGAGATCCTGGATTTGCAAATCGAGGTGGGGACGAGTGTGACCATCCGGACCTGGGGATTGAATCGCTTCAAGGCGAGCGATGGCGTGAAATCCGTTTTGCAGAGTCTCTGGCAATGCGATGAGTGGTTGCGTCGGCGAGCCAAGGGCTTCGAGAGCGATTCGACGATTGGGGAACTTCTTGAATTTGCCGAACAGGTCGTCCGGTCCCAGAGCCCGGAGTATGGGTATGTGCAAAACCCGTTCATTAGTAATTTGCTCACGGGGCAGCACGTCTTCGTCAATCGTGGCTCTTTTTCCAAGGAAGACGTGCTTGGGCAGTTGGCGGCCCGTCATGCTCGCATGCATGGTCTGGAACTGAGTTCCATTCTGGGGCGAGTGAAGGAAGCGGAGGAAAAACAGCCGGTTGTGCTTCGAGAAGGGTTCGCCATCGCGCACGGCGCCACGCATCGAAATCCGCGCCTCTCCATTACGTTTGGGGTCTATCGCGACGGAGTCGTTTGGAAGGACTCGGGAGACATCGTTAACCTGGTCGCAATGGTTATTTTTGCGGAGGATACCTATGGGACCTGGCGGGATTATCTCAGAAAGTTTGCCATGGTCTTCCGTTCCGATCCGGAGCTGCAGGGGCAGTTGGTTGCCGCGGAGGATGCCGATCAGTTTTTGAGAATCTTCCGCGCGGCGGAAACCAGCGTGCTTCATTGAGTATGCGCCGAAAAATGCCAAGGAGATGTCTTTTTGGGGTGGGAATCGCCCTGGTGCTGGCGCTGGCGTGCGGCGCGCGAGGGCAGGGCACTCCGGGGAACTTTTCCGAGACGCCGTTTGAACGGCTGTCCGATCGCTCGATCGGGGCTCTGGGCACGCGTGCTCTCGCGATTCGCAAGAGCGACTGGAAGCACGCGGAGTCGGCTCATTTTGTCTATCACTTCTTCCAGTCGTTCGTGGCGGCGCCCGTGTCGGTGGAGGCGGAATTTTTCTACTCGGTCGTGGCGAAGGAACTCGGCCGGGATACCTCGCAGTGGGAGCGGAAGTGCCACATCTACGTCTTCGAGAAGCAAGCGGACTGGGCGCAGTTCCAAACCGCGGGCCAGCTCGATCCATGGACTGGCGGCCTGCACGCAGCCGGTGAGCTTTTCATCGTGCGCGATCCGCAGGTGAAGTGGAAGGGCGACACGCTGGGGCACGAAGTGACTCATCTCGTGCTGCATCGTTTTTTTGGGCCGGGCATCCCGCTGTGGTTGAACGAAGGGTTCGCCGAGTATTCGGCTTCGCGCGGTTACGCAGCGTTCTGGCGGGCGAGGGGATTTCAGGCCCGGCCGAAATCGCAGGCCGTCGATCCAACCAAATGGATTTCACTGGCTGAACTGACGAGTGCCGTGACCTATCCCGCCGACGTCACGAAGGTCGGTGTTTTCTACGATGAATCGGAACGCGTGGTGCGGTTTCTCGCCGCGGCCGACAAGCCCGGTTTCCTGCGTTTCCTCGAAGCCATGGCGCAGGGTAACCGCTTCGACAGTGCACTCGGTAAGGGATTCTCCGGGAAATTTTCCGACGTAGCCGCGCTGGACAAGGCGGCGAGAGATTACGCCACGCGCGAGCACGGAACTTCCCTCCAGGATCGCTGAAAAATTTCTCGCGGCCTGCCGGAGAGCTGCGCACCCTTCCCGCATGCCCGCCGCCAAAACTGCCAATGCCTCCGTCCACGCCATCGTTGGCTCGGACGACGGCGGAGTGATGTCGGCGGCGCGCGAACTGGCCACCCAGCTTTCGCCCGGCGGCGAATTCGGCACGGAGACTATCGACGGGAGCGTCTCGAACTCCGGCGATGCCGCCGAGCGGATCGACTCGACGATTCAGGCGCTGCTTACGTTCCCGTTCTTCGGCGGGGGCAAGCTCGTGTGGCTCAAGAGTGCGACCTTCCTCGGCGACGACCCGACGGGCCGTTCCGAAGCGGTGCTGGCGGGTCTGGAAAAGCTCGTCGAGACGCTGGAGAGCGGCCTGCCGGATGGCACCGTCTTCCTGCTCAGCGCCTCGCCGGTGGACAAGCGCCGCTCGTTTTACAAGACGCTACAGAAGGTGGCGAAGACGCAGGTCATCGATGCGCTCGATACCTCGCGCTCCGGCTGGGAGGAGCAGGCCGCGCTGCTCGTGCGCGATGCCGCCACGGAGCGCCGGCTCACTCTCGCCGGAGACAGTGCGGAACTCATCGCTCTCATGACCGGTGGTGACCGCCGGCAGATCGAGAGCGAGATGGAAAAGCTCGACCTCTACCTGGGGGCGGAGCGCCGCGAGATTCGCGAGGCGGACGTCCGCCTGCTCGTGCCGGCTTCGCATGTCGGGGCCGTGTTCGAACTCGGCAATGCTCTCTCCCTCCGCGACACCACTCGCGCGCTGGAACTGCTCGATCAGCTTCTCTTCCACGGCGAAAGCGAAGTCGGCATCCTCTTCGCGTCGATCATCCCCACCGTCCGCAGCCTCCTGCTCGCGCGCGATCTCATCACGCGCCACCGTCTCCCGAAGCAGGCGAATCCTTTTGGTTTTGCGAAGCAACTCGAACGGCTCCCCGCGTCGGCCACCGATCACCTCCCGCGGAAAAAAGACGGCACACTGAATACCTTCAGCCTCGGCCACGCCGCCATTCACGCACATCGCTTTACCGACGTGGAATTGCGTGAAGCGTTGCACGCCTGCCTCGAGGCGAACGTGCAGCTCGTCACCTCGGCGATCGAAGCCAAAGTCATCCTCACCCAGCTCATCGTGCGCATCGGCGCTACCAGCGTCAGTGGCCCTGCTGGCGATCGCGCCTGATGCCGGACCTCACTCTCGCCCAGTGGCTGCTCGCGATCGTGGCCGCGATGGGCATCGGGATCGGCAAGAGCGGCTTCGCCGGCGTGAGTCTCGTGCATGTCCTCATCTTCGCGTTTCTCTTTGGCGCGCGAGATTCCACCGGGGTCGTCCTGCCGCTGCTCATCGTGGGCGATATCTGCGCGCTCATCGCCTTCCATCAGCACGCCCGCTGGGACTACGTGCGCCGCATGCTCCCGCCCGCCTGCACGGGAGTGGTCATCGGCTGGCTGCTCATGCACCGTCTCGACGAGTCCGTGTTCAAGCCCCTCATCGGCTTCGTGATTCTCAGCCTCACCGGGCTGCAAATTGCGCGCATGCGGAAACCCGAATGGTTCATCGGAATCCCTCACGCGCGGTGGTTCGCGTGGACCATGGGGTTGATCGCCGGCATCACCACCATGCTTGCCAATGCCGCCGGCCCGATCATGGCGCTCTACTTCCTCGCCGTGGCGCTGCCGAAGTTCGAGTTCGTCGGAACGAGCGCGTGGTATTTCTTCATCGTCAATTCGTTCAAGGTTCCGTTCAGTGCCGCGCTCGGCCTCATTCACCCCAAAACCCTCCTGCTCAACGCCGTCCTCATCCCCGCCGTCGCACTGGGGATGATTATCGGGCGCTGGCTGGTAAAGCGCATCCCCCAGCGGCTCTTCGACGGGCTACTGCTCACGTTCGCCGCGCTGGCCGCACTGAAGCTCATCGGCGTTTTTTCCATTTTCGCTTCGCACCCCGTCCGCTAGCACTGCGGTATGCTGCTCAAATTTCTCGGCAAACATCGCGACCTCGGCCTGCTCATCCTGCGCCTGGGGCTTGGCGCGATCTATATCGTTCACGGCCTTCCGAAGCTCGTCGGCGGGCCGAAAATGTGGGCCGATCTCGGCCATTCCATGGGCCACGTCGGCATCCATTTCTGGCCTGCCTTCTGGGGATTCATGGCGGCCGTCAGCGAAGGCATCGGCGGGGTGCTCCTCATCCTCGGCGCATTCTACCGCCCCGTGTGCCTGCTGCTCGCCTTCACCATGACCATCGCCACCCTCACGCTTGCTTCCGGCAAAGGCGCAGAGTTCAAATCCTACAGCCACCCGCTCAAAATGGCGTTCGTCTTCGTCGGCCTTGCCTGCATCGGCCCCGGTCGCTTCTCGATCGACAAAGATTGAAAAACCGCTTGCACCACCGCCGCCCCTCTCTACTCTCCGCCTCTCACAAAACGCGGGGTGGAGCAGCCTGGTAGCTCGTCAGGCTCATAACCTGAAGGTCGCGGGTTCAAATCCCGCCCCCGCAACCACTCCTTCAGCGGCACGATTTCGATCAACCGCGTAAATGGGCTCCTTCTTCGGCGTCGTGTTGCAGGGTGAGGGAACCAACGCCGATTCGGGCGACTTCATCCACTCGAACGCCATCCGCCAGTCACCTTCGCGCCGTAACTGCCCTTGAAACCGAATGGGCCTGAGCCGTGGATCGAACTCGAGGCGAGAATCAGGTCGGCTCGCCTCGAAGTTCCTTCTTCACCGCGTCTGCCATCGGTCCGACTTTTTCCACGGCTCGTTCGAGTGCCTCTTTCGTGCATCGCAGCTTTTCGCTCCAATACTGGACCTCGTAGTCCTCATGGATGTTGATGCGCGAGCCGTCTGCGAGCCCCGTTTTCGATTTATCGTCTGCCATAATAACCATGTTTCGCTCTACCGCTCCGCGAAGGGCGTGAGGAATCGGCCTTAACCATGAGTCAGGCGAGTTTAACCTGCTTGGGCGGCGAAAATCCGCGGCGCGTCATGCTGTCATTTGCGACCGCCCCCTCTGGCAACGTTCCGCCAAGCCCTGATTAAGCCGGGTTGCCTGCCGTAATGCACCGGCAGTTTTCGATCGCTCCTCGCGATGGAGAAACGAGCGCGGCAGATGAACGCGTGCGCGTCGCGCTGCGGGAGCAATTTCTGTCGAGCGGCGCTTTGTTACATCTGCGTGAAGAAGGACGCGAGAATGTCACAGTATGTCGCTTGAGACAAAGGCCTCCGGACAAACAGTGGGCGCCTTTGAAATCGCCGAATCCACTTCACACGATCGTCCCCCGTTTGCCGGCCTTTTCGCTCGCCCACATGACCGGCGCGAGCGCTCGAAAATTTAGGACGCTCCTCGCCGCGTCCGGAGGCCTTTTGGGCCTTTTCGGAACTGGGGAAATCGCTCGGGCGGGAACGCCACTGCCCGAGTCCGATCCTCGGGTTCAGAAGGCTTTGCCGGGGAGTGAAGCGTTGCTCGCTGCGGACTCGACTCCGATGGTGAATCTCGACGAGATCAACCCGCTCCTCGTCGCGGAAAACGCCGTCCCTCCCGTCGTGGCTGCGCCGCCCAACACGCCGTCGCAAAATGTGACGATCAATCTGATCCGGCGGATGGTCAAAAAGGGGCTGCTCGAACAGGAAGAAGCAGACGAATTGATCCGCCAGGCGGAGGCCGATACGGCAATCGCCAGAGCGCAGGCCGCGGCTGCGGCCATGGAGGTCGTGCAGCAGATGCAGGCGGAGGAACCTCCGATGCCCGACGATGCGGTGCGTGTGACCTATATACCGGAGTCGGTGAAGGCGCAGATTCGCGATCAGGTGAAGCAGGAGGTGATGGCCACGGCGAAGAACGAAAACTGGGCCGCGCCGCGCTCCTTTCCCAACTGGGCGTCGCGCCTTCGCGTGGGTGGCGATGTGCGCATTCGCGGGGAAGGCATTTACTATCCGAGCGGCAACGACAACACCGGCGCATTCCCGAATTTCAACGCCATCAACACCGGCGCGCCTTTCGACGTCAGCGGCACGGTCTTTTCGCCGCAGTTGGATGTGGACCGCGACCGACAGCGCCTGCGCCTGCGTGTTCGCCTCGGCGCGGAAGCGGATCTCGGTGATGGCTTCACCGCCGGCGTGCGCCTGGCCACGGGCAATGACAACCAGCCGGTCACCGCGAACCAGACCTTCGGTGCCGCGGGGAACGGCCAGGGCGGTAACTTCAGCAAATACGCGATCTGGCTTGATCGCGGTTATTTGAAATACGAAGTCGGCGGTCGGCCCACGCAGAATCTCGCGATCATGGCTGGGCGGTTCGACAATCCCTTCTTCAAGGCGAGTGAGATCATGTGGGATGACGACGTCGGCTTCGACGGTCTGGCGGCGCACGCTCGCTACGAGGTCGCTCGCGGGTTTGTGCCGTTCGTCACGGGCGGCGCCTTCCCGATCTTCAATACCGACCTGAACTTCGCCACGAATAACCCGTCGAAATTCCGGAGCTACGATAAGTGGCTCTACGCCATCCAAGGCGGATTCGACTGGAAGATGGCGAAGAAGGTTAACTTCAAATTCGGCGCCTCCTACAACCTCTTCGACAACGTCGAAGGGCGGCTGTCCAAGCCCTTCGTGCCACTTACGGCCTCCGATGCGGGCGACACCGACGCGAGCCGCCCGAGCTATGCGCAATACGGTAACACCTATCGTCCGCTGCGCGATATCATCCCGACGGTCGATAACGATTTTGGCACGAGCAAGCAGTATCAATACTTCGGTCTCGCGACGCCGTTCCGTGTGCTGAACCTCAGCGGTCAGCTCGATCTCAATTATTTCGAGCCGGTGCAGATCAGTCTCTTCGGCGAATACGCTCGCAACCTCGCGTTCAACGGCGATTCGATCGAGGCCATTGCGGTGAATAACCGTGGCCCGATCAACGCGGCCGGCATCTCCCGCTTCGAGGGCGGCGACACGGCATGGTATACGGGCATTCGCGTCGGCAAAGCGGTGCTGGAGAAGCGCTGGGATTGGAACGTCGGCATCAACTACCGCTACGTGGAATCGGACGCGGTCGTCGATGGGTTCGTCGATTCGGACTTCGGCATCACCGGTGGCTTCGGTGGCACCAACCTCAAAGGCTACGGGGTCGGAGGCAACGTGGCGCTTTCGCCGAAAGTCTCGATCGGTCTGCGCTGGATGAGCGCAAACGAAGTGGCCGGTCCGCCGCTCAAGTCGGACGTCGTCGAGATCGATCTGAACGGGAAGTTCTGATCGTTTCACGGGAAGCGATCCGATTGTAAGAGGGAGATTTTGCGACACGCTCGCTGCGTGTCGGCGTGCGCGTGGGCGCGGGGTGGTGGTGGTGGTGGTGGTGGCGATAATCGCCATCGATTTGTGGTGCTAATGGCGGGCTGTTCGCCCGGTCCGATCGATGAGGAAACTTTAATCGTGGGCTCACGTGATCCTCACGTGCGCCTGCTACCACACCACTGCTCCATGCGTATTCTCCTTGTCGAAGACGAAGAAAAAGTCAGCCGCTTCGTGAAGATCGGTCTCAAAGCCGAACACTTCGCGATCGATCATGCGGCCGATGGAGAGGCTGGCTTGGAGATGGCCTCGATCAATTCCTACGATCTGCTGATCGTCGATCTGATGCTGCCCCGCTTGAGCGGCACGGACTTGATCCGCCACGTCCGCCGGCAGAATCCCGAGGTGCCGATCATCGTGCTCACCGCGCGCGATGCAGTGACCGACAAGGTGAACAACTTCGAGGCCGGCGCCGACGACTACCTCACCAAGCCGTTCGCTTTTGCCGAACTCGTCGTGCGTGTGAAAGCGCTCCTGCGCCGCGGCACCGTGAACCGTTCGAACACGCTGCAAATCGCCGACCTCGAAATCAACCGGATCACGCATCAGGTCCAGCGCGGGGGGCGGCCGATCAAGCTCACTTCCAAGGAATACGCGCTGCTCGAATATCTCGCCATCAGCGCCGGGCGGGTGGTGTCCCGCACCATGATCATGGAACACGTGTGGGATCAGAGCTTCGAGAGCCTGACGAACATCGTGGATGTCTATGTGCGGCAGTTGCGCGCGAAAATCGATGAGCCATCGCCGCGCAAGCTCATCCACACGGTGCGGGGCGTGGGTTATACGCTGGGCGAGGAGGGTTTGGAATGAACCCGCGCTCGCTTCGTTTTCGGTTCGTGAGCCTGTATGCCGCGCTGCTCGCGCTGGTCCTCGTCGCCTTTGGCGGTTACGCCTACTGGCGGCTAGATCACTTTCTCCGGGAGGTATTGCAGTCCACTCTCGAACACCGCGCGGAGCAGATCACCGAAGGCATTTTAAAGAAGCTGCCCGCGCGTGGGGAGAAGTATGTGGCTGCTGAAATCGAGGCGCGTTACGCGCCCGCTTTGAATGAAAAGTTTGTTCGCGTGACGCGTGGCGATGGCGTGGTGCTCTACGCCTCGGCCGCCCCGAACGACGCCAGCTTCGATCCAGAAAGCGTTCCACCTGCTTCGATCGCTTCGGAGAAGGGGACTCGCGAGCAGATCCTCCCCTCGGGGCATCACCCCATGCTGATCTCCGCACTGCGCAGCACCGTGGCGGGGAACCACTATGTCGTGGAAGTGGGCACGTCGCTTCGAGGCAGCGCGCGCACCCTCCGCGCCATCATGCTCACCCTGGCGGCTGGTTTGCCGCTTCTCATCGGCGTGGCGATTCTGGGCGGCTACGTTCTCATGAAACGCGCGCTGGATCCGGTGCAGAATATCATGCGGGCCGCGCAGGATATTTCCCTGCACGATCTCAATCATCGTCTTCCCGTCTCCGATCGCGGCGACGAAATCGCCGGAATGACGGTGGTGCTGAATCAGATGATCGCGCGGCTCGATGAAGCCTTCCAGCACACCAGCCGCTTCACCACCGATGCCTCGCACGAACTGCGCACGCCGCTCACGATTATCCACGGCGAAATCGAGACGATCCTTCGCGACCGGAGCCTGCCGCCCGAGTTGCGCGACGCGCTCACCAGCCTCATTGAGGAGGTCGAGCGGTTGGTGCGGATCGTGGAAGGGCTCTTTGCGCTTTCTCGCTTGGATAGTGGCGAAGCGCAGACCGAGCGTGTCCGCGTAAATCTCGCGGAACTGGTGGAGACGACTACCGAGCAGATGTGCCTGCTGGCAGAGGAAAAGCAGATCAGCCTGACCTGCGAAACCCGCGAAGCCGTGGAGGTCGAAGGCGACCGCTCCCGCCTTAAGCAGGTCATCGTCAATCTGCTGGATAATGCGATTAAATATACCTCGACCCAAGGGCGTGTCTCCCTGGCCGTCCGGGCACAAAATGGCACCGCGATCCTCGAGGTCACGGACAACGGCCCCGGCATTCCGGAGAGCGCGCTTCCCCATTTGTTCGAGCGGTTTTACCGCGCAGACGAAGTCCATTCCCGCGATGTGCCCGGTGCCGGACTCGGGCTTTCCATCGTGGATTCCATCTGCACGGCCCACGGTGGCTCCGTCACGGTGAGCAATATCTGCCCCACCGGCTGCCAGGTGACCGTTGGCCTTCCGAGAGCATCTCACTTATGACCCCGCTGCCCATTTCCGAATCGCCCGTTGAAGCGCCACCTGCGACACGTGGCCCGGCTGCCCCTCGCCCATCGGCTCAACGTCGTCCGTCGATTCTTCGCAGCGCACCGATCGCCGGAGCCGGGATATTAGCCATTGTCGGTGGTCTGTTAGTTACCCGTTTTGTGTCTCACTCCGGTGCAGGCACTCAGGCGGATACCAAACATCTGCCCATCGTCGCCGTCGCTCGCGTCGCCCCAGCGGATCTGGCGCAAACCATGACGATCCAGGCGGAATTCCGACCTTATCAGCAGGTCGCATTGCATTCCAAGATCGCGGGCTACCTGCAATCGATCTCGGTCGATGTGGGTGATCACGTGCGCGAAGGACAAGCGATCGCCCAACTCGATGTTCCAGAGTTGAAAGACGATCTCGAAAAAGCACAGGCCGGGCTTCGGGTGAGCGAACAGGACGCCAGCCGCGCCGAGGCGAACTACAACGAAGCTCATCTTTCCTGCACTCGCCTGCAGGAAGTCGCCAAGCGTCAGCCCAAGCTGGTCGCGGAGCAGGATCTCGATGCGGTGCAATCAAAAGATGCCGCTGCGGCCAGCGCGCTCGCGGCAGCGAAGCAGCGCGTCGCCGAATCTTCCGCCGAGGTGAACAAGGTCCGCTCGATGATCGCTTACACCACGATCACTGCACCGCTCGAAGGTGTGATTACGAAGCGCTTTGTCGATCCGGGTGCGCTCGTGCAGGCGGGGACGTCTTCCAGTTCGCAAATACCGGTGGTGAACATCGACGAAGACCGCAAGCTGCGCCTGACTTTTCCAGTGCCGGAGTCGGCAGTCCCACTGGTGAAAGTCGATGCACCGGTTCGGGTGATGGTAAGTTCCTTGGGAAGTTCACTGGAGGGCAAAATCTCACGCTTCTCGGGCAAGGTCGATCGCGCCACCCGGACGATGGCCACGGAAGTCGATATCGACAACAAAGACGGCCAGGTGAAGCCGGGAATGTATGCGAGTGTCGATCTGATCATCCGTGAAAAGAAGGGTGCGCTGGCCGTTCCGATCCAGGCCATCTCCACCGGCACGCAGCCGAAGGTGTTTGCCGTCACGAGCGCTGGAATGGTCGAGGAGCGTCCGGTGAAACTCGATCTTCAGACGCCCTATGCGGCGGAAGTGACTTCGGGGCTTGCGGCGGGAGATCTCGTCATTGTCGGAAGCCGGTCCGGCATCAAGTCGGGCCAGAAGGTTGCGACGAAGGTAGTCGAAGTCCCCAGCGCAGAATGATCTCGAAATCTGTTGTGCCTGCCGCCCCCGCCACATTGGAGACCCTTTCCCAGTTTGACACGTGTGCCGTGACGAATGCAATCGAATCGTTCGCGGTGCGGCTGCGAAACGAGGGCTTCACCTGTGATGCGATCACCTGCCAGACGCCCGACCTGCCACCGCTCGTCGGCTACGCGGTCACACTTCGGGTTCATAGCAGTAACCCGCCGATGGAAGGAGGCTCCTACGCCCAGCGCACGGATTGGTGGGACCGGATCGAAGAGGTGCCCGCGCCGCGCGTTTTGGTGATCGAGGACTCGGACCGGCGCCCCGGAGTCGGCGCCTTTGTCGGGGAAGTTCACGCGGCTATTCTCCGCGCGCTCGGCACCGTTGCGGTGGTAACGAACGGTGCTGTCCGCGACGTTCCGGCCGTCCGGCGTGCGGGCTTCCAGCTTTTTGCGGGGAGTGTCTCCGTTTCACACGCGTATATGCACGTCGTCGAAGTGAACGAGCCAGTGGTCATCGGCGGCCTGCACATTCGATCGGGCGATCTTCTCCACGGCGATCGCCATGGCATTGTAAGTATTCCAGCCGGAATTGCTGACAAACTACCGGGTGTGCTCGAGCGCTTTCGCGATCACGAGCATCGCATCGTCGAATTCTGTCGTTCCGGGCAGTTCTCGAAGGACGGATTGAGGGAACTGATCAACCAAAAATTCTAGGCGTCCATGTCCCGCTTTTCGATTCGCTATCCCTATCTGATCGTCGTGGTTTGCATCATGGTCTGCGTGATCGGCGGCATGAGCGTGATCCGCATGCCGGTGGATTTGTTCCCATCGATCAAAATTCCCGTGGTCGTCGTGGCGACCTTCTTCAACGGCATGCCGCCGGAGCAGATCGAGAACGACATTACCGGGCGTTTCGAGCGGTTCTTCACCCTCGGTAGCGGGATCGATCATATCGAGTCGAGGTCGCTGCCCGGTGTGAGCCTGATCAAGGTCTACTTCCAACCGGGCACGAATGCGGATTCCGCTGTCACGACGATTTCCAATCTCGCGATGGCTAATCTTCGCAAGCTGCCGCCGGGCACGCTCCCGCCGGTCGTTTTGAAGTTCGATGCGTCGAGCCTGCCGGTGTGCCTTATTACGCTGAAAGGTGAGGGGCTCAACGAAACCCAACTGCGAGACACCGGGCAATATGCGGTGCGCAATCAGGTAGCTAACGTCGCCGGTGCTTCGGTCCCGCAGCCGTTCGGCGGCAAGTATCGGCAGATCATGATTTACGTCGATCCGCTCAAGCTGGAAGCTCACCAGCTTGGCGTTATGGATGTGGTCCGGTCGGTAAACGAGGCGAACCTGATTCTTCCCGCGGGCGACGTGAAAATCGGCCCGATCGACTATAGCCTTTATACGAACAGCCAGCTCAATTCCGTAGCGGAGATTAATTCCCTTCCGCTCAAGACCGTGGATGGAACTTCCGTGTTGGTCGGTAATATCGGACAGGCCGTCGATGGATCACAAATTCAAACCAGTGTGGTCCGGGTGGATGGGCAACGCTCCGTGTATCTCCCGGTGCTCAAGCAGGGCGGCGATGCTAACACCATCGCAGTCGTGGATGGGATCAAAAGAGCCATCGCCGACCTGACGGATATTCCCAAGTCGCTCGTGGCTAAGGTGGTCTTCGATCAATCGATCTTCGTTAAAACTGCCATCGAGAACCTTCTGCACGAGGGCGCCATCGGTCTGGTCCTGACCGGATTGATGATCCTCATCTTTCTCGGGAATTTTCGGGCTACCCTCGCGGTGTTCCTATCCATTCCGCTCTCGGCGTTGGCGACTTTTATCGGCCTGTCTTATGGCGATAGCTCCATTAACGCGATGATTTTGGGTGGATTGGCCCTCGCGTTTTCCCGCCTCATCGATAACTCCGTCGTCGTGCTGGAAAACATTTTCCGGCATCTGGAACTTGGCGAGGAGCCCGAGGTAGCGGCCGAGAAAGGGGGGCGAGAAGTCGCGCTGCCGGTGCTGGCCGCTACGCTCACCACCGCGGTGGTCTTTTTCCCGGTGACGTTTCTCTATGGAGTCAGTCGATTCCTCTTCACCGCGCTGGCGCTCTCGGTCGTGTTGTCACTATTCGCGTCCTATATCGTCGCGCTGACGGTGGTGCCACTGTTCTGCGCCAAGCTCATCAAAGGCCACGATCACGAGCACTCGGAGGGGGAGCCCCGGACCATGATGGGGCGATTCAACACCTGGTTTAACGCTCGATTCCACGCCTTCCTGGGCCGGTTCGATCGCGTGCAGACGGTCGCGCTCGCTCGGCCTGTCGCCACCGTGCTCGGCATCGGCGGCCTGTTTATCGTCAGCCTGAGTCTCATTCCCGCGCTAGGACTGGCTTATTTCCCGAGGACCGATCCGGGCCAGTTTGTGATCAATGTTAAAACGGCCACCGGCACCCGCCTCGAAATTACCGAGGAAAAAGTGAAGAAGGTCGAGGATGTCGTGCGCCGGATCGTGACGCCTTCGGACCTTCGCCTCATCGCGTCGAACATCGGTGCGACGCCCGGCTTTTCATCCATCTATACGAGCAACTCGGCGTCTCACACGGCGTTCGTTCAGGTCAGTTTGAACGACGAGCATGAGGTGGGGAGCTACGAATACATGGATCGGGTGCGGGCGGCCTTGCGGGAGGAAGTGCCCGAGGTGAATACTTATTTTCAGTCGGGTGGTCTGGTGGATGCGGTGCTCAACCTAGGTCTGCCGGCACCGATCGACATTCAGGTGAGCGGCTCGAATATCGAAAGTGCTTACGAGATCGCCGCAAATATTGCCGGCGAAGTGCGCAAGCTGCCGGGCGTGAGTGATGTGTTGATTCCGCAGGATGTCGATGCCCCGGCCTATCAGCTCGCCATCGACCGTGAGCACGCGAGCAATCTGGGGCTGAGCGAAAAAGAAGTCGTCAGCAACGTCATCACCGCGCTGACCTCCAACCAGATGATCGCCCCGAGTTATTGGGTCGATCCGCGCAGTGGCAACGACTATCTGCTGACGGTCCAATACCCGGAAGATAAGGTGAAGACTTTTACGGACCTGCGCAGCATCCCGATTCGCGCAGCCTCGCAGAGTGAAGCGGCCCGGCTGGACGCTGTCACCAACCTCAAGCCGATGCGGGCGCCGACCGAGGTCGATCACTATCAACTAAGGCGAGTCATCGATATCTATGTAGCTCCCCGCACGGAGGAGCTCGGACGCGTGTCGGCAGCGGTCAATCGGATCATTAGCCAGGTCGAAAAGCCGGAAGGAATCCGCATCGCCGTGCGCGGTTCGGTGCAGGCGATGAACACGTCATTCGTTTCATTTGGCCTCGGCCTGATCTTGTCGGTGGTTCTCGTTTACCTGATCTTGGTCGCGCAGTTTAAGTCGTTTGTGGACCCGCTCCTCATTCTGCTCGCGGTGCCGCCGGGCATATCGGGGGTGTTAGTCATCCTCACGGCGACGGGCACGACGCTCAACGTCATGTCACTCATGGGGATCGTCATGATGGCCGGCATCGTGGTTTCCAACAGTATTCTGATTGTGGAGTTCACCCATCGGCTGATCGAGGATGGTCTGCCGCTGCGGGAAGCTGTCCAGACATCGGTCCGCGTGCGGCTCCGCCCGATTTTGATGACGTCGCTCGCCACGATCATCGGGCTGATTCCGATGGCCTTGAAACTCGGCACGGGTAGTGAGGCCTATGCACCGCTGGCTCGAGCGATCATCGGGGGGCTGACGGTGTCAGTTGTGCTGACGGTGTTCATCGTCCCCGCGGCTTTCTACATCGCTTATAGCCGGCGTCAGTCGAGAAAGGCGGAGATTCGTCCCGTGGCATCCGAGCCGACTCCCCAGCCGGAGGTGGAACACGTCTAATGCGCCGGATTGTTCTTTCTTTCATCAGCATCGCGGCCTTCGCCACCGAGTCTGCTCCGGTTCCTCCGTCCGAACACCTCGATCTTGCCGCGGCGGAAGCGATCGCTTTGCGCCAGTCACCGGTCGTGAATATCGCGAGGCTCAAGGCGCTGGCGGCCCAACAAGTGGTCCGGCAGGTGCGCTCGGTCTTCTTCCCCCAGATCACCGCCGAGTTCAGCGGGGTGGCGACGGGCGATGACATCGCCGATTACATGGGTTGGAACCGGATAACGAATAAGGACACGCGGATCGGTGCAACAGGTGGTTTGAATAACCCAACCGTCCTCACCCGGGAGGCGAACGGCATCCTCTTCAGCCAGTTGGTGACGGATTTCGGCCGGTCGTGGGATCTGACCGCGGCGTCGAAAAACATCGCCCTCTCGGAGGCGCAGCGCAGCCTGGTGGCGCGCGCGAAGGTCTTGCTGCTCGTGGATCAATGTTATTTTCGCATGTTGCAGGCGCAAGCCGTCCTGCGCGTGGCGGATGAAACCGTGATGGCGCGGCAGCTCCTTGCGGATCAGGTCGCGGCGCTCGCGCAGAGCAAACTGAAATCCGACCTCGACGCCAGTTTTGCGCGGGTGAGTCTCGACGAAGCCAAGCTGCTACAGCTCGAGGCGCACAACCGGGTGGACGCCGCGTCCGCCGATTTGGCGCTGGCGCTTGGCTACAAGGGGCCGCGGCGTTTTTCGCTCGCCCCGGTGCCTCAGTTTGCCGCTCCGACCGGCACGCTCGCCCAGTTCATTTCACAGGCTCTGGTGCAGCGTCCGGAAGCGATCGCCGCTCACCATGAAGTCGAGGCGGCTTCGCGATTGGCACAGGCGGAACGGGCCGCGCATTTTCCGCGTATCACCATTCAGGGGGCGGCGGGTCGCACGACCACGGGCGATCCGCGCGTCCTGGGTGACTATGCCGCGGCGGGAATCAACGTGGAGATGCCGCTCTTTACCGGTTTTCGCCTCAGCGCCCGCGCCGAGGAGATGTCGCTCCAATCGCAGGCGGCAGAGCAATCCCTCCGCGATGTCGAGGATATCATCGCGAAAGACGTTCAAGTCGCCTTGCTAAATACGACCAACAGCCTCGATAAAATCCAGGTAACGGCGAGCCTGCTCCAGAACGCCGAACACGCCTACGATCTAGCCGAGGCGAAATACAAGAGCGGGGTGACCTCGATCGTGGAGCTGAGCCAGGCGCAGGTCGCGAAACTACAGGCGCAACTGAACCACACGACGACTCGTTACGAATATCAGATGAACCGACTGGCGCTCGACTTTCAAGTCGCCTCGCCCAGCCGGTTCGTGATTCCCCCAACCACGCCGTAAGCCGGTTCCATGGTAAAAGACCTTCCATTGCATCGCTCGGGACATGAGGGCCTTTTTTACGGACGTTCCACCTCCGTGCTGTTTGCGGAAACTCTTCTCCTTACCCTGGCTACCGGTGTGTTGGACTATGCCACCGGGGCAGAACTAAGCGTCCTCATCATCTATGCATTCCCGATTATTTTCGCGGCGTGGCATGGCGATCGAAGATTGGGCATCACGATGGCTATCATCGGGGCTGCGACCTGGGCGTTCGCGAATTACACGGGTCATTTGTATCATACCTCGTGGGGATACGGCTCGGCCGCGCTGGCCCGGCTCGCCTACTTTGTCTTTCTCGCCATCGGTGCCACGGCGCTGCGCGCCCAACGCGAGGCGGATCTGATGCGCATTGAAGCGCTGGAACGAACGCGGCAACTCGAACAGGAGATTGTGCGAACCTGCGAACAGGAACAAGCACGCCTCGGGCGGGATCTGCACGATGGCCTTTGTCAGAATCTGGCGGCCATCATGATCGCCGTGAAATGGGTCGCCAGCAGCCAGAATGAGATCGTGGCGCCGTGGAGCGATCGTCTGCTGGAGATCGAAAGACAGCTCGGCGACGCGGTCAATCAGGCTCGGAATCTGGCCCGGGGTATGGTTCCAATGCCCTTGGAAGGCGCCGGACTCTCGATCGCGCTCGATGAGCTGTCGCTCAAGATGCAACGGCTTACTTCGATCAATATCACTTTTCGGGAGTCCGGGAATACCACGGTCGGCGATCCTTCCCTTGCCACGCAGCTTTTTCGGATCGCCCAGGAGGCCCTTGGGAACGCCATCAAGCACAGCAAGGCAAATAACATCGCAATCGATCTTGAAGGTAACCCCGTCCAGTTACGCTTATCCATAGCGGATGACGGTCGGGGATTGCCGACGCGCGAGATGTCAAATGGCGGGATTGGCATGGCTACGATGAGTTACCGCGCCCGGTCGATCGCGGCGCAATTCGATATCCAGTCGCTGCCCGGGAAAGGGACGACTGTCGTCTGCACCTTACCTCAAAATCGTGAAACTTCGTTGATATGAAATCGATGCATCGTCGTGTGATAGCTCAGCTTTCGATTCCAGTGGTGCTATGCGGAGCCGCTCTATTTGTATTCGGCTGCGCGACTTCGCCCGTCGCCGATGGGAGGGCTCACCCGGCGAAAGAGCCGGAGGGCTCGTTGAAAGTTTACACTCCGCAAGTCTGGCGGTCGGTGAATGAAAGATTGTGTTATGTGCATCGCGACTATCGGCTTCTGACGGAAAATGGGAATTTCTATAAAGATGTGGCCAATGCCGGGCCACTTGGGTTTTCCGAACCCGACACCGTGAGCATTCCCGCCGGCACCTATCGGGTCGTGGCGCAGGAGGCGGGGCGCAGCCGAGTAGAGATACCGGTCTCCATCAAAGCCGGTGAGACGACCGTCTTGCAATTGGACGCTCCGGGGGCGCAGTAGAGGCGATACGGTCTATTCGCGCCCGAAGAGCTGTTCCTCCACCGGCAGTGTCCGGTAGATCCACGTGGCCGGCTGGATGAGGACAATGCGGCGGGGGCGATATCCTTCGAGCATCATGCTGACCTTCACCTTGAGCTGGACACCGCTGCTGCCGGGTGCAGGAGGCACATTGGTATGCTCGAGGATGTTGCCACCTTTGCGGTCATTCTGCGGATCGTAGCTAAGCAGGTTGGGTTCGGTGACGAAGAGATTGGCCTGAGGCTGGGTCTTTGTCTCGGGCGGCATGCCTTTTGGCACGGGGGCGTTGAGGCGAAAGTCTTCGAAGAGCACCGGATCGACGTTGGCGAAGAGGGTGACGGTGACGGTTTCCTGTTCGTCGTCCACAGCCGAAACCATCGCAGGCAGGCCGCGGTCGCGAGTATAAAGCAGATGTTGCTCGCGTTGCTGCGCGGTGGCGAGCGCTCGGGCTTCGGCATCGAGCCACAGGTCGGTGATGCGCCCGGGTCCATAGAGCGTTGCCCAGGTTACATTGAAGAGCACGTCCTGGCCCGGTTGGAGCGCTTCGAGGCTGGTGAATCCAGAGCCTTTCATCACACGTGTAGCCTTGCTGAGTTCGAAGATTTTCGGCTCGGCGACCGGTTGGCCTTCCTGATGCAGGCGCACGGTGAGTCTGTTTTCCGCGAGGTTCACGGATTCGACTTTCCAGAGCTGCTCTTGCCGAGTGTGGAAGGAGAAGTCATCTTCCAGGCGGAAGCAGCGGCGGAAATCCACATCGAGGGTGATACCGCGCCGATATTCTCCATCCGGTGGCGGCGTCTTGTCGGTGGGCGGGCGCTTGTAAAAAAGCCCGTGTAGATGGGTGCCCAGCGGAATGTCGCACAACGCCGCGTAGGAGCCGTGATAGACTATCGAACCGTAGGGCAGCATCTCGGATTCCAGCGGCAAATCCCACACACCGCGGTCCTGGCTATCATCGCGATCGACACGAATGCGAAAGGTGCGCAGAGGATGTTCAACGCGGATGAGTTCGCCGGAGATCGCGTGCGCGGAGCCTTCTGGCGGAAACTCCCCATCTACAAGCTGAAACCACTCCAGGGGTTTGCCATTCGGCTTCAGCACTTTCTTGTTGGAAGGACCGTCGGCGTCGGTGCGGTAGGTCGGAGCGTCTGCGCCACGCAGCAGTAAAGCTGACGCGCACAGGGCGAGAAGCGAAGAGCAGGCGCGGCGCACGTCGCGTCAGGCGAGGATTTCCTTGAGCGGGCGCAGGCTGTCCTGGAAGCGATCGGCCTTCACATCCACCTGCTGGAGCATCGTCAGCAGGAGATTGCTGACCCGCGCGTCGGTGTCCACGGGGCGCGAGCAGATTTTGTAGTGCCCCTGGGAGTCGGCGACGTTGTAAGCGCCGATGGTGGGCAGGTTGAAATCGACATGCTGGCCGTGCTTGTAGCCAAGCGCTTTGCCGCCTGCGAGAATGAGCGGGAGGTTTGCGTTGCCGTGGCTGTGTCCGTAAGCCATGCCGCTGCCCCACAGGACCTGGGTGGTGTCGAGGAGCGGCGCATTGTTTTCCCGGTGCGCCTCGAGCTGATCGAGGAAATAGCTGAACTGCTCGATGAGAAAGGTATCGGTCTCCGTGAGGCGGCGCAGTTGCTCTGGATCACCGTTGTGATGAGAGAGCCCGTGGCGCGTTTGTGAAATGCCAATCTCCGGAATGCCACTCGCCTGCGATTCGCTGCCGATCATGCAAGTGATCACCCGTGTGCTGTCGGTGCGCAGCGCCAGCACCATGAGATCATGGAAAAGGCGGTAATATTCGCCAGCCTCGGCCATGCTCAGCTTGCGCGTGAGCCGGGCGGCTTCCGCGGGCGAAACCTCGGGCTTCGGGACGTCGAGCCACGAGTTGGCGCGCTCGGTGCGTTCCTCCACCTGGCGCACGGCGGTAAGATACTCGTCGAGTTTGTTTTTGTCTTCGCTGCCGAGCTTGTGGTTCACACGCTTTGCGTCGTCGGCCACCAGATCGAGAATGCTGCCGCGCCGGGCGAGCCGGCGGCGGATGACGTCCTTCCCCTCCTTCTCCACGCCGAAGAGGTTATTGAAAATCGTCTGCGTATTTCGCTCGGAGGGAAGTTGGATGCCGTCGCGCGACCAGGCGAGGGAGTTGCCCTCGATGGCGAGTTCGAGCGAGGAGAGCCGGGTTGTGACGCCCTGCACTTCGGCCATGAGCTGGTCGGCGGAAACGGTGTTCCGGAATGGGCCGCCATCGCCGGGGACGTTCGCGCCGGTGAGCCAGACCTTCTCGCAGTTGTGATGCTTGCCGATAACCATCGGGTGGTGCAGGCCGCTGATGGGCGTGAGATTGGCGCGATGCTTTTCGAGCGATTTCAGCGGCCGGCTGAATTCATAATCCGCGCCTGCTTTTTCGATCTGCCAGGTGAGTGTATTCACCCCGTTCGGGATGTAGAGAAAGACGCTACGCTTCGGCTTCAATGCGGACCCGCTGGCCGCCGCCCGGGTGCTGGCCGGCAGCATGGCATTGAGCAACGGCAGGGCGATGGTAGCGCCCAGTCCGCGCAACATCGTGCGACGGCTGATCTGCCAATGGTTGAGGTTCAGGTTGCTCATAAGTTTGGTGGAGTGGATGGGGTTACCGTTTCTGAAATAGATCGGACGTGATGAGGGCGGTTAGAATATCTTTCACGCGATAGTCGGCAGCTTTGCTGGCCGCGGCGATGGTTTTGAGCTGGTCGCGATCGTCGAACGAGACCGCACGGCGCAGGGCATACGTGGCCAGCTTTTCGATGAAGGTGCGATTGAACGAATCGAGGTCGGCGAGCAGGAGTTTCTTAAATTCGGCCGCGTCCTGGTAGGTGCGGCCATCGGGAAATTTTCCGCCGGGGTCCACGGAGGGATCGCTGCCGGTGCCTTCGGTTTTTTCCGTGGTGCGCCAACGGCCGATGGCGTCGTAATTTTCAAACGCCAGGCCAAGCGGATCGATCTTCGCATGGCATGCAGCGCAACTTGCGTCGTGAATGTGTGCCTCCAGCTTGATGCGGAGCGTGGCTTTGGGCGACGTGACGGGATTGGGTGCGATCGGTTCGACGTTCGCGGGCGGCGGCGGAGGGGATTTGCCGAAGATGGATTCCATGACCCAGACGCCGCGATGCACCGGGCGATGCCGTGTGCCGTCGGAGGTGAGCGAGAGGATCGCCGCCTGGGTGAGGAGACCGCCGCGGTGGCTCTCCGGCGTGAGCGTCACACGCTGGTAGCCGTCGCCAGGCAGCCCCTCGGTCGGCAGGCCGTAGTATTCCGCCAGTCGCGTGTTCGCCATCGTCCAGTTCGAGTCGAGAAACTCGCGCAGCGTGAAGCCGCTCTGCACGACCTCACGGAAAAACGCGCGGGTCTCGCCGATCATGCAGGCTTCGAGCTGCTTGTCGTAATCGGGGTAAAGCATCTTGTCCGGCGGGAACATTCCGACCTTGCGCAGCCGCAGCCACTGCGAGCTGAACGCATCCGTGAACCGCTGCGAACGAGGATCGGCGAGCATGCGCCCGACCTGGCGGGCGAGTTCCACCTTGTCGTGGAGCTTGCCCGCTTGGGCGAGCCCGGAGAGTTCGTGGTCGGGCATCGTGCTCCACAGCAAATATGAAAGCCGGCTCGCGATTTCCCAATTGTTCAGTGTCTGCCGCATTTTTTCCGCATCGCCTTCGGCCAGAAAGATGAAGCTTTTTGAGCAGAGGACCGCCGCAAGCCCGGCTTTGACCGAACTGGGATATTTTTCGCCCGCCTTCAACTCCGCTTCCACGATGCGGATGAAGTCGTTCAGCTCTTCTTCCGCGACGGGGCGGCGGAAAGCGCGTGTGGCGAGCTTGCGCAGGATTTCGCGGGCTTGCACGAGGTCGCCTTCGGATTGAGGGCGATAGTCATCGCGAAGCTGCCGTTCCTGGTCGGTGACGATCGGACCGCGCCACGAGATGGAATGGAGAATGAGGAAGGGATAACGCGGCCGGCCTTGTTCATCGGTGAGCTTGATTTGCCAAGGCATGCGACCGTCCTTAAGGCTTACGAAAGGGCGATTTCCGTGACGGCCCGAGCGCGGAAGATTCGACGGGCCGGGCACGTCGTTATAAACTTCAATGGTGGGCCGCCCTTTGGGCAAGTGAGTCTGGAAGGTGACCGTGACCGGCTGGTCTTCGGGCGCTACGATGTCCTGCTCAAAGAGGGTGCGATCGAGTCTCGCCTCATACACTTTGATCCGCGGCGCGCGACCCTTCGCCGGCTTCAAGCCGCTGATCGTGTAGCTGATCTCGTAGATGCCTGTTTCCGGTAGTGGATCTTTCAGGATCGAGTAGCGGAAGATGTCGCCGGGCCAGATTTCATAAGGCAGCTTTTCCAGCACGCCCATTTGCTGCAACCGCTCGCGATGGCGCTCATTCACTTGCTCGGGAAGAATCGCGGGCTTGCTTCCACCGTAAGGCTGAGCCGGCTTCTCGCCTTTTCGCAGCGGCGGAATTTCGGGATACGCTTCCGACAGGATCGTCTCGGCGGCGGCCAGATATTTCTCGACGTTCGAAGGCGACATGGTGAGCACCGAGCCGATGCGCTCGAAGCCGTGCCACTCCGGATCTTCGAGAAAGGCGCCTGGGTCAGTGGCATCGAATTGCACGCCGAGAAGATCGCGCACCGTATTGACGTATTCCTCGCGCGTGAGCCGGTTGTAGGAAACCGGAGGGCGCAGCGCCATGCGCGCGGCTTCACCTTCCTTCATCCGAGCGGCCAGCAGATCCACGATCGAGGCGCTCTCGTCCGCCGTCGGGCGAGTCTTCACCTTTTTCGGCGGCATCTCACCGGAGCTGATTCGCTCCATGATCTCCAGCCACTGCGGCGTGTTCTCGAAGCCGATTTTCGGGGAGAGATTGTCGATGCGAAAATCGCCCTTCTGTGTCGTCGAATCGTGGCAATCGTAGCAGTGCTGTTCGAGATACGCGTTGAGCTTGGGATCAAGCCCCGCCCCCGATGCAGTCTGCGCGATCGTGCCCAGCAGTGCGAAGAAAAGAGCGGATGCCAGCTTCATTGAAACTTCACATCCACTTTCGGCAAGAGCGCCTTGATTTTTGCCTGAGTCTCCGCCGGATAGCCTTGCGGACGGCAGAGGAGTTTCAGTTCCTTCAAAAAGGCAAACTGCTGCAACTGCGGCAGTCGTTCGTCGGGCAATTCGAGGCTGCCGAGTTCGAGCTGTTCGAGTTGCTTGAGATCGGCGGCGATCTTGAGCCCCTCGTCGTCGAGTTTCCTGCAATCGGTCAGCGTGAGGCGCTTCAAGGTCGCGATCGGTTTGATCGCGGCGATGCTGTCCGAGCCGCTGAAGCCTTCGCCGAGTTGCAGGTATTCCAGCGGAAGAGCGTGCAGGTTTTTTAAGGCAGCCGCGGTGGCGTGCGCGCCGAGTTCGAGGCCTTTGAGCTTGGTGAGCTTCGCCAGGTTGGGCGCGCCAGCATCGGTAAACTTCGCATGGGCGAGACTGATGCTTTCGAGGTTCGGGAGGTGATCGCAAAGTTCCTTGAGCCCCTCGTCGTCGATGCTGCTGCCCCGATGGCTGACGCGGGTGATCTTGTTCCAGCCGGTGCATTTCGCATAAGCGCGACCCGTGATCTGCGTGCCGACGAAGTTGAACGATTCGAGATTGGTCAGGCCTGCCAGCTTCTCCATCCCGGCATCGGTGAGTTTGTCGTTGTTAGTGAAGGCCAGCTTTTTGAGGTTCGTGAGTTGCCCGATTGGGGCGATCCAGTCGTCGTTGAATTTAGTCGAGATGACGTTCAGCGATTCGAGAGCGGGCAAGTGCCCCACGTGCTCAAAGAACGCAGCGTCATACGGATCGTTCTCGCGTTTGTCGTGCGGGCCGGTATTCGGCACCGCGAGATCGACGAGGTTTAGCGTGTCAAAAATTGCGACCGGTCCACCTGCGGCTTTGGCCAGCGCTTCTGGCGTGGTGTTGATGCGCTCGACCTTTCCTTTCGCGCCTTCGACAGTGCGCGCGACAGCTTCGGCGTGTGGCGCTTGCGCGGCGGCGGCGAGAATATCTTTCGCATATTCCTGCAACGCACGCTTCAGCGTCGGGTCGGAAACTTTCGCCGCGGCAGCGTTCAGGTCGGCTTCGGAAGTGACCTTGGAGAGGTGCGGTGCGCCAGCCAAAGCCAGCGAAGCGGCGAGCGTGAGGAGGAACGGGAGTTTCGGCAAATTCATTTCAGGAAGCTGCTGGGGGAACGAGCGGCGCGGACGTGTTTTCTTAACGAAAAAGACCCGGCCAGGCACCCCCGAAAACTCGGGGTGACACCAATCTGTCCGTGCATGGAAAATCGCCCCGGAAACGGTAAGCTCTGCCGATGTTGATTGCCGCCCACTCAGCCCTGCGCTCTGCCATCCTCGTGATGGTGGTGCTCGCATGCGCCGAGGCGAAGGCGGGGCTCGACCGGTTCAGCCCGGAGTGGCACCGTCTGGAAGCAGAACGCGCGATTTTGCTGGAGCGCTTGACCGCATGTCCCCCGGCGCCCGAGCCGCAAGTGATCCAGCGCCTTGGCTGGCACAGCGATTACTCCGCCTCACCGGATACGGTCGAATGGATAGAGTTGAACCTCGGGCGTGGGGAAGCGCTGGATGCCGTGGCGCTCATCGCGCCACCGCCGAGTGGTGGCGGTTTCGAGCCGGGCTATGGATTTCCTTTGCGTTTCCGCGTCGAATCACTCGGGGACGACGAGAAGACCGAGCGCCGGGTGCTGGCGGATTATTCCCGGGCCGATTTTCCCAATCCCGGCAGCCTGCCAGTGGTGATTCCCGCCGGTGGGTGGGTGACTCACAAAATCCGCATTACCGCGACCCGATTGTTCCGCGAGAACCGTCGCTACCTCTTTGCGCTCGGCGAAGTGATGCTGCTGCAAGGCCAGCGGAACCTCGGCCCGGGAATTGAAGTGGTGGGGCCGGACGCGGTTCGCGCCAGCAGCAGCCAAGGCACGCGGCCGGATTGGGGGCGGATCAATGTGGTGGATGGGAACACTGCACTCGGCCCGCCCATTGGCACAAAGCCGAGCCCGTCGCTGGGATTCCGGGGCCGCTTGAAGCACGAACGTGGGGCAAAGTGGGACGCGGCGAAGTGGGTCTCCGTGGACCTCGGTAGCGTCGACCCCGTTGACGAAGTGCGGCTTTTTCCTGCGCACCCGCCGCAGTTTGCCCACAGCCACGGGTATGGATTCCCGCTGCGCTATGAGATCGAACTTCGCGAGACGGAAAACGGGCCGCCCGTGATCTTGCCCGCCCCGCAATCCGGCGACTACAGCGCGCCGCCGGGGGATAACATCGTCACCGTTGTCGCGGGCGGACTGGGTGCACGGTTCGTCCGGTTGACCGCGCTGGAGCCGCACGTCAGTAACGGCGGGCCGGTCTTCGCGCTGGCGGAAATGCAGGTGTGGTCGAATGGCAAAAACATCGCGGCTGGACGAAGCGTAGCGGCCTCGGATTTCACGGATCAGCCCGGCTGGTCAGGCGCGGCGTTGGTGGATGGCTTTGCCAGCAGCGCGAACATCGTGGACTGGCCTGCGTGGCTGGCTGGCCTTTCGCAGCGGCGGGAAGTCGAGCAGCGGCTGGGCGCGATCGAGCAGCGGCACACGATTCTCACCCGCTGGTGGCTGCGCGCCGGCCTAGTCGGGCTTGCCGGGTTGATCCTTTCCGGAGCGGCCGTCGTGTTGGGATGGACCCTTCGCCAGCGCCGGGCACGGCGCGCGGAGTTGGAATCGCTCCGCCAGCGGATTGCGCGTGATTTGCACGACGAAATTGGCAGCAGCCTGGGCAGCATCGCCCTCATCGCGCAGGACATTCTCGATGACGGCGATGATCCAGCGCAGGCGCGCATCGATCTGGGCGAAATCAAAGACATCGCGAATGAAACGGTGAGTGCGATGCGCGACATTACTCGTCTCATTCAGAGCGATCGATATGGAACGGATGATCTCGCCACGCTCTTGCGCGACACGGCCGGGCGTCTTCTGCGCGGCATCGAGCACACCTTGACGATTGAAGGCGTTCCTCATCCCCGCGCCCTTTCCGTCGATCGTCAACGCGATCTGATTCTCATGTTCAAGGAAGTGCTGCATAACATTACACGACATGCCTCGGCGAAGAATGTGCAAATCCGACTCGCGCAACGCGACGGCCAGATCACGCTGACGATTCGTGACGATGGATGTGGCTTCGATTCCGCGGTGGGTGGCGGCGCGGGCATGGGACTCACTAATCTCCAGCGCCGCGCCGGGAAACACGGCGGCGATATCTGCATGACCTCTGCGCCAGCCCAAGGCACCACCGTCGCGATTACGCTTCCCCGCCATGCCTGACCCGAAGCAAATAGTAAACGTGTGGCTCGTCGAAGACCACAAAACCTACGGTGAACGGCTCGCCCGGGCACTGAATCGGATCGAGGATGTTCGCTGCGAGCATCGCTTCACTGCCTGCGAGGATGCTCTCGCCGCATTGGCGAAAAGCGAGGCTCCTCACGTGCTTTTGCTCGACGTCGGGCTTCCCGGCATCAGCGGAATCGACGGACTCGCCTTCCTGCGGCAGCAAGCGCCGAAGACCGCCCCCGTCATCCTCACCGTCTTCGAGGACGACGACAAAATCTTCCGCGCCATTTGCGCCGGGGCGGCCGGTTATCTTTTAAAGACCAGCAGCATCGAAGAGATCGCCGGCGCGATTCGCACCGCCGCAGCGGGAGGTTCGCCGATCAACCCCACCATCGCCCGGCGCGTGCTCGAGATGTTTTCCAAGGCGAATCCCCCCGCGCGCGATTACGGCCTCACGCCGCGGGAACGGGAGATCCTGCAGGTGCTCGTCGAAGGCAAGACCATCAAAGAAGCTGCCGTGGCGCTGAAAATCAG
Source organism: Chthoniobacteraceae bacterium (assembly GCA_044226525.1). Taxonomy (GTDB): domain Bacteria; phylum Verrucomicrobiota; class Verrucomicrobiia; order Chthoniobacterales; family Chthoniobacteraceae; genus VFJQ01. The sequence goes on from JBGAGV010000006.1 coordinate 150,987, forward strand.
CTACTACACGGCGGACGAATACATCCGCAGCGTCTATGAAAAACTTCAGGTTCGCAGCCGCAGCAGCGCGGTGGCCAAGGCGGTGAGCGAAGGGATCGTCCCACCGCGCGGTGCGTGAACGGCTCTGGAAGGGATGGTCCGGCTGCCTTTGCCGAGGCTCGCGACTAACCGACCCGCTCCGGCTCCGGCAGTTCCCGGCCGTTTTGTGAGCGAGAAGTGTCGGCAATCGTTTCCATGTGCTTGATCGCGCCCTGCGCTGAGTCTTCCGATTCAGACGAGTTTTGTGGCTGGCGATGGGCAGCGAGATTCAGCAAACGTTCCCGGCGCTGCGGATTTCGATAGTGGCTCTGATGGTTCATGAATGACGTGGGAATGTGCCGGTGCTTCGGGGCACTGTCTCGTTGTGTGCCATTACAAGGTGGCAATGGTCGGATGGCGTGCACCGGATGACGCCACCTGTCGTCGCATTTCGCACCCGCGTGTCACGGCTGTCGCTACAGCTAATGAAGGCAAAAAATGCCAGCGGACCGGCTGCCGCTATAAGTAAAATGGCGTATGTGCCTCTGCGTCCTATGATGCGCGTTCTTGTTGTAGAAGATGATCCCCGAATCTCCTCCTTCGTGGCGAAGGGCCTTCAGCAAAACGGATGCGTCGTAGATATCGCCGGCGATGGGGAGACGGCTCTGGACATCGCGCACACGGCGCCATTCGATGCGGCGGTGATCGATCTGATGCTGCCGAAACTCGATGGTTTCGCGGTCATCGAGATGCTGCGAAACGAAAAGCTCACCATGCCGATCGTGGTGCTGAGCGCGAAGCGCTCGGTCGATGACAAGGTGCGATGTCTGCGCAGCGGTGCGGATGACTATTTGCAAAAGCCCTTCGCGATGTCGGAGCTGTTTGCGCGCCTGGAGGCGGTGCTTCGCCGGTCGAACCGCGAGGCACCGACCGAACGGCTCGAGGCTGCAGGCGTCGAACTCGATCTGGTCTCGCACATTGTAAAACGCGAAGGCCGGCGAATCGATCTGCAGCCGCGGGAATTTGCCTTGCTCGAATTGCTCGTGCGCAACCGGGGGCGTGCCTTGACCAAGACGCAACTGCTCGAACGGCTGTGGGACTACAGCTTCGATCCGCAGACAAACGTCGTGGATGTGCTGGTGTGCCGGCTACGCGGCAAACTGGACCGCGATCACGAGACGAAACTCATTCACACGCTGCGCGGCGTCGGATATGTTTTCCGTCCTGAGTAGCGGGCCGTGGCGCCGGTTGAACGTCCGGCTTGCGCTCTGGCATTCGGCCATGGCGTTTGCCACGATCTTTGTGGTGATCCTGCTGGCCTTCCTGGCCTTGCGTGCGCGGGTGGAAGAGCAGGACCGCGATGTGGTTCTTTTTCGGCTCAATCAATATTCCGCCGAATATCGGCGCAATGGGTTGAACGGCGTGATCTCACTCGCGGCTTTCCGGAAAGGCCGGGCTCAAAAGGCTTTCTTTGTGCGGATCGCTTCACCCGAAGGCAAAACGCTCTTCGAACGGGATGTGGACGATTGGGCTGAGTTCGACCCCGCCCGGCTGGAGCGCGAGAAGCCACCCAAGGGAGACCAGATCGACTGGATAAGCCTGCCGTCGCCGGAAGGTTATGTGCTGCTGCTGGCTGGAGCGCAGATGCCGGACGGCACGATCGTCCAGGTCGGGAAGGCGACCGAGGAATCGTTCACGCTTTTGCAGGAGTTTCGATTTGTCACTGTGGTGATGTTGCTGGTTTCGCTTCCAGCGAGTTTTGCGGGTGGAGCTTTTCTTGCGGCACGCGCCCTGCGGCCTCTCCGTTCGCTCACCCGCACGGTCCGCGAGATTCAGGAGACGGCCAAGTTCTCCATGCGGACGCCGGTGACGGGGTCGGGCGATGAACTGGACGAACTCGCGCGGATTTTTAACTCGGCCATGGAGCGGATCGAGCGGCTGTTGCGAACCATGCGCGAATCGCTGGATAACGTCGCGCACGATTTGCGCACGCCGATGACGCGCCTGCGCAACCGAGCCCAGCAATGCCTCGAATCGGGCTGCGATCCTCACATGCAACAGGACGCGCTCGCCGGGTGTGTGGAGGAGTCCGATCGCGTGCTCGAAATGCTCAATACCCTCATGGACATCGCGGAAGCGGAAGCGGGGTTGACTCGGATTCCCGCCACGCCGGTTCGGATCAGCGACATCGTCGCAAATACCTGTGATCTCTACAGTGAGGTGGCGGAGGATCGCGGCGTGTCCGTATCGGCGGACGTGCCGCGTGAGCTCTGGGTCAAAGGCGATGCGATCTTGCTCGGACGTGCGGTGGCTAATCTCCTCGATAACGCACTCAAATACACTCCGCGTGGAGGGAAGGTGCGGGTTTCGGCCCGCCGCGAAGATACGAACGTGCGACTCACCGTGGCGGATAGCGGGGTGGGCATTTCCAAGGACGACTTGTCGAAAGTGTGGGAGCGGCTTTTTCGTGGGGACCGCAGCCGGAGCGAACGCGGACTCGGACTCGGGCTTAGTTTTGTAAAAGCCATCGTCGAGGCTCATGGCGGAAGCGTGACCGCCGAAGGCTCGGTAGGGCAGGGGGCGGAGTTTTCGCTCATCCTGCCGGTCGGCTAGGAAAGCGGGAACCTTACTGTGCGGTAATGTTGTCGCAATCTTTCGGCAACGTGGCCGGGGCATGAGAGAGGTCCTATGACATCCTTCGTTCCTGCCCAACCCGATGTATTGGAGCCCATGATCCGCCGTCAGGCGTTACTCAACCATCCGTGTGAATTCTTCAAAGGGTTCTTCGGCGGACGCGTGCCGACTCTCGCGGAGAAAATCCTCTGGGTCGAAAAGTCGATGCAGGTGGCCCGGCCCGTCCAGCGCTGGGAAAACGACGTTTACATGGTGGGCGTGTTTGTTGAATCGCCGTTCGTTCGGCTTTCCATCAGCCGGAAGGACGAGCAGCCGTGTCACAACTGGCGGGACTTTCAACAGATCAAAAACGAACTGGTCGGGCCGAATTTTGAGGCGGTGGAATTATACCCTTCGGAGCGTCGATTGGTGGACACCTCAAATCAGTATCACCTTTGGGTGCACGTCGATCCCAACTATATTTTCCCGTTTGGCTTTGAGAATCGATGGGTCCTGCGCGACCCGATCCGCATCGAAACCAATCAGGGCGGACGCGTGCAGACGACCGTGACCTCGACAGTGCCGATGGATAACGTGCGGAGCGTTGGCGGCGGACCGTCTTTCGCCACGGCAGATTTCAACTCCACGCCGGCATCATCGGCTGACCGCGAGGATTAAGGCCCGCCGCGCGGCACGCGAGTTACGGGCGTGGAGTGACCGGTGTCTATTTTCAAGGGCCGTCCTGAGCGGTGTGAAAAGCCACGAAGGGACCGATCGCATAAACATTGCCATCCGTATCGGTGCGCGATGGCCAAGAAACGTGTGACTGTGCGATTGATGCCCTCACCTATGCGCACCCTCCTGTTCCTTTTCGCCGCCGTCATTGCCTCGAGCAGACCGTCCCTCGCTCAGGAAGTCGCCGCCGAACGGCTCCTATTTATCGGCAATAGCATCACGCTGCACGGTCCCGCGCCGAAGATCGGCTGGACGGGCAAATGGGGCATGGCTGCGAGTGAAGCGGAGAAAGATTATGTGTATCGTGTGGTGGCGGCAGTGGCGAAGCGACACGGTAAGGCGCCGGAATTTCGCGTCGCAAATGTGGCCGACTTCGAGCGTGCGTATGAGCACTTCGACCTTGCCGCGAAGCTCAAAGAGCCGCTCGCTTTGCAGCCCGATGTGGTGGTGGTCGCGATCGGTGAAAACGTGCCCGCCTTGAAGACCGACGAGGCAAAAACCAAGTTCCGCGAAAGCATGACGCAGTTGCTGACTTTGCTGAAAGGATCAGGCCCTCGCGCGCTTTTCGTGCGAAGTTGTTTCTGGGCCGACGCGGCCAAGGACGCTGCCATGAAAGAGGCCTGCACCGCCGTCGGCGGCGTCTTCATCGACATCGGCACGCTCGGGAAGGACGAACGCAATTACGCCCGCTCCGAACGAAAGATCGATCACGAGGGCGTCGCGCGGCATCCGGGCGATGAGGGCATGAATGCCATCGCCGACGCCATCGTGCGTGCCATGACGGACGCGAAGATCCTGCGCTGAGCGGCCGGTTTTTCCTTAGCGGCGAGATGCCGCTGGCGTGATCGTCACCGTGGCGCCGTCTGGCGGCAGGTTTGTCAAGGCGGTGGACGTTCGCTCGTCCGAGACCACGGTGATTTTGTATTCGCCATGGAAGCCTCGCACTTCCCACTGGCCGCTTGCGTCGGTGATGCCCTCGGCGTCGGTGCGCCACTGCTTTTGCACGAGATCGAGCCACACCTGCCCGGCGGGACGAAGCGTCCAGTCGCTGCGGTAAAGAGCCGCGTTCGGAATCCAGTGCCGCTTTTCCCAGAATCCCCAGACGAGCACTCCGCGAATGTTCTCGTGTGCAAACATGGCGGTGAGAAAGTCGCGAGTGTAATCGGCCTGCAAGGCTTCGTCCCACACGTTGACATCGAACTCGGTGATCTGGATCGGCAGACCGAGTTTTCCGAAGCGATCGAGGATCTGCCATAGCCGGGGAATCGGCGTGAGGTTTTCGTCGAAGTGCCCTTGGATGCCGATGCCCTGCAGCGGCGCCCCCTCCGCGCGCAACGCGCGAATCGTGCGCTCATAGTGTTCTTGGTGCGCCGCATCCTTGCCGCCGCTTTCGAGGATCGAATAGTCGTTGAGGTCGAGCTTCACCGCCGGATCGGCTGTGTGGGCCGCGGTAAAAAAAGGCGCGAGCACCGCGGCGTGGCGCTCGATGTAATCCGGCGAGCCTTCCCGTGAGACGCCGGTCAGCGCGGTCTGCACGTCGAAGTTGGTATAAGGCTCATTGACGACATCCCACTCGACGAGTTGCCCACGGAACGCGCCCGCTTCTTCCGCGATGTGATCGAGAATCGCCCGGCGCAACGCATCAGGTTGAAGTAAGAGATTTGCGACCGGCTCCGGCAGGTTCTTCTTCCCCGGCCATACGAGCACATGTCCTCGCACCGCCAGGCCCTGTTTGTGCAACCACGCCACCGCATCGATGGCGGGCTGACGGTTCGCCTGCCACAGCGGCCACTTCATGTGGTTTTCCAGCACGGCGGTGTTGAAGTTCGCCGTGAGTGTCTGGCGATAACGCTCGCCGTCGGGACCGGACTCGAAAAGCATGCGGGCATCGACCGCAGTGCCCCATGCAAAGGCGGAACGTTTCATCCGTGCCAGCACTTTGGCTCCGGGAATCGGTTTTCCCGCCGCATCGACCACTTTGATGGTGAGATCCGCTTTGCGGAGGCGATCGATTCGCTCCGCGGCGAGCTGGCGCCACGGCGAGTCGGCTTCGCGACCGAGGTAAGTCGTTGTGGCCGACGGGAGTTGATCGAGCGGAACCTGGCGCTGAAAATTGAGCACCTGCACGCCCCCGATTTCGATGGTTTGCGGGGCGTAACCGCCGCGGAGAATCACCGCGGCCTGACCGGGTTCGTGATCGAGCTTCGCCTCGAAGGGAATGTAAAACCGCTGCCACGCGATGCCGAACTCGATATGATGCGAAATGCTCTTGGTGTAAGGCGCGCTCGCTGCCTCGAAGACCAATTCCGATTCGGCGAGCCCGTCCTGCTCCTGAACTTCCACTGCGCGCGCTTCAAAGACCGCGAGGAGCCGATCTCCTTGATGGACGGCTCCGGTGATGGGCACGCGGAGCTGGAATTGGTAGGGCGTGGCCGGTCGCTTGACGGTGCGAATCCGGGCCGCCTTGGTAAAGGAGCGATCCGTCGTGACGACCGGGGCCACGCTGCCAAATTCACACTCCACCTTGCTGCGCTCGATCGCATCCTGCGCGATCACGAGCGTGCCCGGCGGCAGGGCGCTGAACTTCACCTCCTGATCGTCCGCCTGCGCCATGAGTCCATGGCACAGGCAGAGCAGGAACGTGCAGAGAGCCGCCGGGCGAAGCACCTGCGGGCTTAGATGAACTCGTTGATCAGGTTCTCCAGGAACTCCTGGCGGCCGCTCGGATTCGCGGCGGCTTCGCCCTTGTCGAGCATGAGTTTCTCGAGCGAAGCGAAGCTTTCCTTGCCCGCTTCGATGCTCGCGCCGAGGCCGCTGTCCCACGACGAATAGCGCTTCTTGACGAACTCGCCGAGGCGACCGTCCGCGCGAATCGCGGCGGCGATCTTCAGGCCGCGCGCGAAGGCGTCCATGCCGCCGATGTGCGCGTGAAAGAGGTCCTCGGGTTCGATGCTCTCGCGGCGGACCTTCGCGTCGAAATTAACGCCGCCGGTCGCGAATCCGCCATATTTCAGCACGCTGAGCATGCACTGTGTGGTGAGGTAGATGTCGGTCGGGAACTGATCGGTGTCCCAGCCGAGGAGCAGGTCGCCGGTGTTCGCATCGATCGACCCTAGTGCGCCCGCGGCGCCGGCGACTTCCATTTCATGCTGCATCGAGTGACCCGCGAGCGTGGCGTGGTTCGTCTCGAGGTTCAGTTTGAGGTAGGGCAGGAGGTTGTATTCGCGGAGGAAGTTGAGGCACGCGGCGGCGTCGCTGTCGTATTGATGTTTCGTCGGCTCTTTCGGCTTCGGCTCGATGTAGAACTGGCCTTTGAATCCGATCGCCTTCGCGTGATCGACGGCGAGATGCAGGAACTTTGCGAGGTGTTCGAGTTCGCGCTTCATGTCGGTATTCCAGAGCGTCGAGTAACCTTCGCGACCGCCCCAGAAGGTGTAGCCTTCACCGCCAAGCGCGTGCGTGACTTCGAGCGCTTTCTTCACCTGCGCCGCGGCGAAAGCGAAGACTTCGGCGTTCGGCGAAGTGGCCGCGCCGTCCTTGTAACGCTCATGCACGAAGAGCTGTGCGGTGCCCCACAGCAGCTTGATGCCCGTGGCCTCCTGCTGCTCTTTCAACAGCGCGACGATGGTGTCGAGATACTCGTTCGACTCGCGCAGCGTCTTGCCGTGCGGCGCCACGTCGCGATCGTGAAACGCATAGTAGGGCATGCCGAGCTTCGAGGCGATTTCAAAGAACACCGGCACCCGCGCCTTGGCGAGGTCGAGCCCGCTGAGACCCGCTTCCCACGGGCGAATGGCCGTCGGCCCGCCGAACATGTCCGCGCCCTGGCCACACATCGTGTGCCAATAGACGATCGAGAAACGCAGGTGATCGCGCATCGACTTGCCCTCGACGACTTCGTCCGGGTTATAGTGTTTGAACGAGAGTGGGTTCTTCGACTTCGGGCCTTCGTAGGCGATGCGGGGAATATTCGGCAGATAGGAACTCATGATGTGATGGTGAGGAGGTGAAACGGGGATGGCAGATGCCTGCCAGATTGACAGCACACGTGTAGCGCGACATGGAGCACAGGCGTGACGACAAAGCCTATACCCATTGCGCCACGAACCCGCCACCGCGCTCCGGCGCGTGGCGGTCTGCGAAAGCTCGCGCAGGAGCGCGCGGCGTGGCTCAGCCGGGTGCACGCGGATGGGCATTTTCACCCGTTGTTCGATCATCTGCCCGGCGTCTGCTTTTACTGCAAGGATGCCGAGGGGCGCTTCATGCTGGTGAGCCGCAGCTTCCTCCAGCACTACCAATTGCGCCATGAACGCGAGATCCTCGGGTTGACCGATTTCGATGTCGCGCCGCATCATATGGCTTCCGGCTACGTGCTCGACGACGCGCTGCTTCTTTCCGGCAAAAAGCGCCTCGTCGAGCGAATGGAGCTGTGGTTCGACGAGCAGGGCGTGCTCGACTGGTTCTTCGTAAGCAAGCTCGCGCTGAAGGACGCGAGCGGGCGAATCTGTGGCACGGCGGGAGTGGTCCGGCAGGCGGCCGAACACGAAATGCAGCTCCCGGTGATCCAGAGCGTGGCGCGCGCCGTGGAGATCATCCGGCGCGGCTTCGCCGGCTCGGTGGTGCTGAGCGAAGTGGCGCGCGCGTGCGGTCTATCGGTGCGGCATTTCCAGCGGCGTTTTCAGCACGCGTTCGGTTTCAGCCCGCAGGAGTTCCTGGTGAAAACCCGCGTGAGCGCCGCGATGAAGCTGCTCGAAGAGACGAATCTCTCCGCGTCGGAAATCGCGGTGCGGTGCGGTTTTGGGGATGCGAGCCGGTTCGCGGAGCAGTTCCGCCAGCGCGTCGGCCGCAGCCCCACGGCCTATCGCCGGCACATTCGGAATTGAAGCACTGGCCTTGCGCCGGTGGGTTATGGTAGAAGCGCCGATGCCCGACATCCATGAGTGGTTAAATCTGCTTGTCCGCATGGCGCACTTCATCGCTGGCATCATGTGGATCGGCACATCGTTTTACTTTGTATGGCTCGATTCCGCCTTTGAGCCGCCGAAGGAAAAAAGCGATTCCGTCGAAGGCGAACTCTACATGACGCACGGTGGGTTTTTCTACCGGGTGGAAAAGCGCCGGTTCGGCGCGGGGGCGGTGCCGCCGGGGCTGCACTGGTTCAAGTGGGAGGCGACCTTCACGTGGCTCACGGGATTCGCACTGCTGTGGATCGTTTATTACGCTAGCAACGCTGCGTATCTCATCGACCCTGGGGTGCGAGCCCTCACCCAAGGCCAGGCCATCCTGCTCGGGCTCTCTTTTCTCGTCGGTGGCTGGTTGATTTACGATGTCCTGTTCCGTTCCCCGCTCGGTCGCTCGGCGTGGGGGAATGTGATCGGCCTCGCGCTGGCCGCCGTCGCGGTTTGGCTGCTCACGCATACTTTCAGCGGGCGCGGCGCGTTCATTCACCTCGGCGCGATGTTTGGCACCATCATGGTGCTGAATGTGTGGATGCACATTCTCCCGATGCAGCGCGCGATGATCGCTGCCGCGGAAGCCGGGCGCGAACCGGATTTCGAAATGGGCAAAAAGGCGAAGCGCCGCTCGATGCACAACTCCTACGTGACGCTGCCGGTGCTGTTCACGATGATCTCCAACCACTTCGCGGGCCTTTACGGTCATCCCCAAAACTGGCTCGTGCTTTGCCTCGTCGTCGTGGCCGGTGCGCTCGTGCGGCATACCATGATTCGGGCCAAGGCGTGGCCGCTCGCCCCGGCCTTCGGGTGTCTGGCGGTGATGATGTGGATGACCGCGCCGCGCAAGGCGACGATTCCGAACGCCGCCGCCGGCGATGCGAAAGTCCCGTTTTCGCAGGCCTACGCCATCATGCAGACGCGCTGCTATGCCTGCCATTCGGCGAACCCGACCGATGACATTTTCAAGATCGCCCCGAACGGGATCATGTTCGACTCGCCGGAAAAAGCAAAAGCCTTTGCCCCTCGCATCTACGAGCGCGCCGTCGCGCAGAAGACGATGCCTTTCCTCAACAAGACGCAGATGACCGACGAGGAGCGCGCCGTTCTGGGCCGCTGGATTCAGCAAGGCGCGGACACATCGAACTGACCTGCGACTCCCTGTTGCAGGCGGGCCAATCGCCCGCTACCTCATCGGCCCTTCATTTCCATGGCTGCGAACTACACCGAAGCTTCGATCAAGACCCTCAGCTCGCTCGAGCACATCCGCCTGCGTCCCGGCATGTATATCGGCCGGCTCGGCAATGGCGCGCATGCGGAGGACGGCATCTACGTGCTGCTGAAAGAGACGATCGATAACTCGATCGACGAATTCATGATGGGCGCGGGGAAGAAGATCGAAGTGGAGATCACCGAGCGCAGCGTGCGCGTGCGCGATTACGGCCGCGGCATTCCGCTCGGCAAGCTGGTCGACTGCGTGTCGATCATCAACACGGGCGCGAAATACGACAGCGAGACCTTCCAAAAAGCCGTGGGCCTCAATGGCGTCGGGCAAAAGGCGGTGAATGCGCTCGCGCTGAACTATCGCGCGCAGGCGATCCGCGAGGGTGAGACGAAGGTGGTGGAGTTTGTGAAAGGGAAGCTGAAGAGCGAGTCGAAGGTCACGAAGACGACCGATCGCAACGGCACGCTGATCGAGTTCACGCCCGATGAGGAACTCTTCGGCGCGGACTTCCGGTTCCGCATGGAGTTCGTCGAGGACATGCTTTGGAACTACGCGTTCCTCAATCGCGGGCTCACGCTCACGCTCAACGGCAAGCCCTTCAAATCCGCGAACGGGCTGAAGGACCTGCTCACCAAGGAACTGAGCGGTGAGCCGCTTTACCCGATCATCCATCTCGAGGGCGACGACATCGAGATGGCGGTCACGCACGGCAATCACTACGGCGAGGAATACTGGACGTTCGTCAACGGCCAGCACACCACGATGGGCGGCACGCACCTCGCCGCGTTTCGGGACGCCTTCGTCGCCACGATCCGCAACCACTTCAAAAAGGAATACGACGCCGCGGACATCCGGCAGTCGATCGATGCGGCGATCGTGGTGCGCGTGCAGGAGCCGGTCTTCGAGTCGCAGACGAAGACGAAGCTCGGCTCGACGATGCTCGGGCCGAAGGGGCCGACGCTGAAGGAGTTCGTCGGCAAATTCGTGCAGCAGTCGCTCGACACCTATCTGCACAAAAACCGCGAAACCGCCGATATCATCCGGCGCAAGATTGAGGAGAGCGAACGCGAGCGGAAGGAACTCGCCGGCATCCGCAACATCGCCAAGGAGCGCGCGAAGAAGGCGTCGCTGCACAACCGCAAGCTGCGCGATTGCCGCCTGCATCTCGGCGACAAAAATCCGCGCGCCGAGGAGAGCACGCTCTTCATCGTCGAGGGCGACTCCGCCGCCGGTTCACTCACCAGCACGCGCGACGTGCAGACGCAGGCGGTGTTTGCGCTGAAGGGCAAACCGCTCAACACCTACGGCCTCACGAAGAAGGTCATCTACGAGAACGAAGAATTTCATCTGCTCCAGGCCGCGCTGAACATCGAGGAAGGTCTCGACGGCCTGCGCTACAACAAAATCGTCATCGCCACCGATGCCGACGTGGACGGCATGCACATCCGGCTGCTGCTCATCTCGTTTTTCCTCCAGTTCTTCCCCGACGTGATCCGCAACGGCCATCTCTTCATCCTGCAAACGCCGCTCTTCCGCGTGCGGAACAAGAAGACGACGAAGTATTGCTACAGTGAGCAGGAAAAACAGGCCGCGATGAAGGCTCTCGGTGCCAGCCACGAAATCACGCGCTTCAAAGGTCTCGGCGAAATCTCCGCCGGCGAGTTCAAGGATTTCATCGGCGAAAATATCCGCCTCGACCCCGTGAATCTCAGCCACCTCCACGACAGCAGCGAACTGCTCAGCTTCTTCATGGGCAAGAACACCATGGAGCGCCAGGAGTTCATCATCGAAAACCTGCGCGTGGAGAAAGACCTGGTGGAAGAAGCGGTGGCGTAAGGCGCGACACCTGATCACCGCACGATCCGGCGCGGCGCACCGCCGCCGATTTGCCTCGTCTCGGCGTTGAAACACAGGGTGCGTGCTTGAGAACAGGCTCACATCGTGGACAAAGAATCCTCCACCCGGTGATCATGACTCTCGATCAAACCATGAAACTGCTCGAATCGAAGGGACGCGAACAGACGCGGAAGACCTTTCGCAGGCATGGCGCGCCGGAAAACATGTTCGGCGTAAAGGTGGGAGATTTGAAGCCCATCGCGAAGCAGGTGAAGGGTGACCAAGCGCTGGCGATGCAGCTTTACGCCACGGGTAATTCCGATGCGATGTATCTCGCGGGACTAATCGCCGATGGGGCGAAGATGAAGCGGAGCGAGTTGGATCGGTGGGCGAAAGCTGCGACGTGGCACATGATCTCCGGTTGCACGGTGCCGTGGGTGGCGGCGGAACATCCCGACGCGATTGAAATCGCGATGAGATGGATGGATTCTCCGAAAGCGGAGATCGCCGTGGCGGGTTGGGCGACGCTGGCGGCGGTGATCAGCGTGCGCAAAGACGAGGAACTGCCGATCGACCAACTGGACGCACTCCTTGCTCGTGTCGTGAAAAACATTCACTCCTCCCCCAACCGCGTGCGCTACGTGATGAATAGCTATTTGATTTGTTGCGGCACCTATGTCGCTCCGCTCGCAGACAAGGCCATGGCTGCCGCCCGGAAGATCGGATCGGTGAAAGTGGACATGGGCGAAACCGATTGTCAGGTGCCGGAAGCCGCGCCTTACATCGTCAAGTGCCGCCGCGGCCAGCCGGTGGCGCCAAAACGGAAGACGGCGCGCTGTTAGTTTCGAAGCCGCGAATTACGTGTTGTAATCCCGAACGGGATGACAGGATGGGATAGCCTGTATAATTGCCCATCACGCCACATGACTCCAAAACTTTTCACGCCGTTTACGCTCAAGGACATCACCTTCCGCAACCGCATCGCCGTCTCGCCGATGTGCCAATACCAGGCGATCGATGGATTGCCGACGGACTGGCATCCGACGCATTACATTTCGCGGGCGCGCGGTGGAGCGGGATTGGTCGTCGTGGAGGCTACGGCGGTGAGTCCCGAGGGGCGTATCACCCCGGCGTGCACCGGGCTCTGGAGCGACGCCCACGCGGATGCATTCCGACCGATCGCCGAGGGCATCAAGGCCGGGGGCGCGGTCGCGGGAATCCAGATCGGACACGCCGGGCGCAAAGCCTCGGCGAACGTGCCGTGGGAAGGGGATAATCACATCCCGGCGGGCGATCCGCGCGCTTGGGAGCCGATCGCGCCCAGCGCGGTGGCTTACGGTGGAGAGCTTTCCCGCGTGCCGCGCGAGATGACCCTGGCGGATATTGCGCGGGTGCGGGAAGATTTTGTGGCTGCGGCGAAGCGCGCCCGTGACACCGGCTTCGAGTTTCTCATGCTGCACTTTGCGCACGGTTACCTCGCGCAAAATTTCCTCTCCCGCTGGTCGAACCGGCGCACCGACGAATACGGCGGCAGCGCCGGGAACCGCGCGCGGTTCATGGTCGAAACACTCGAAGCCGTGCGCGCCGTCTGGCCCGCGCATCTTCCGCTCGCCGCGCGGCTCGGGGTGATCGAGTTTGATGATCGCGACGAGGAGACGCTCGCGGAATCCATCGCCCTCGTGAAACGCTTCAAGCAACTCGGGCTCGATTTCCTCGACGTCAGCATGAGCTTCTCGACGCCCACGGCCAAAATTCCGTGGGGGCCGGGGCAGTTGCGCCAGATTTCCAAGCGCGTGCTGAGCGAAGCGGGTCTGCCCGGCTCGACGACGTGGAACATCAACACCTCCACACTCGCCGAGGAGATGCTACAGGAAGGGTCCGCCGATCTCGTGATGATTGGCCGTCCCATCCTCGCCAACCCGCACTGGCCGTTCGCCGCCGCGCGCGAACTTGGTGTCGCGAATGCGCCCGCACTTTTACCCGACTCCTACGCTCACTGGCTCTCGCGTTATCACTTCGCCTGAGCGGCGGAGGAGCGCCGGAAGCGCACGAAATAATTCTCCTTAAGCAGGTCGGTCACTTCGCCGATTTTTTCGAACCCGGCGGCGATGATTTCACTCTCGAAGACTTCCTGCCCGGCGCGCACGTGTCCCATCACGAAGTCACTGCTCACGCCCGGAATGCGCTTGAAATCGATGAGCACGATTTCGCCGCCCGGCTTCAGCGCATGGTGCAGCGAGGCGAGGCTGGCCTGCGGAAACTCGAAGTGGTGATATACATCGCAGATGAAGGCCACGTCGATGCTCGCTTCGGGTAGCGCGACGCTGCGCCCGGTGCCAAGCACGGTCTGGATGTTTTTTGCGCCAGCCTGAGTGGCCCGTTGCTGGATGAGTTCGAGAAACTTTGGCGCGATCTCTACCGCATACACTTTCCCGGCGCCGCCCACCGCTTTGGCAAAGGGGAGTGTAAAGAGGCCAGTGCCCGCGCCGATATCGGCCACGGTCTGTCCCGGTTTCAGCCCGACGGCGGCGACGATTTTCTGGTGCTGGTGAAAGATTTCGCGGCTCTCGGTTTCGAATTTCCCGACCCACTCTTCCGCCTTCATCTGCGGATCGAGGAACTTGTCGTTGATGCCGGGTTTGACGCTCTGCTCCTGGGCGAAAGCGGTCGCGAGCGAGAGAGCGAGGAAGAGAAGAGGGGTGAAACGCATAAGCACGCAACTTCGGCGTGGCCCGATATGAAGTCAGCCGTGAATTGCCCCGCTTTTTCGGTGGCGAAGCCGCGCTACGCCGTGAGGTGGAAGTAGGCGTGGATGTGCGGCTCGCCGCGGAAATACCACACCATGTCCGGGCCTTCGATCTGCCAGGTGTCCCACACGTGATCATCGCCGATGTCGTATTTGCCGCCGTAGCAGGAGACGAAAAGCTGATCGACCAGCTTGCGGTCCTCGATCGATTTCATTGTCGCGTTCACATCGTCCGCGCGGAAGCAGCCGAGCATCTTCCGCATCGTGTCCAGCAGCTTGGCCTGCTGATCCTTGCTCAAGTCCGCGACGGCGAGGCCAGGGAGATCGGTTTTCCGTTTCTCGATCACCGTCGCCGGCTTCTCCGCGCGCGGTTGCTGGCCCACGAGCATTTTCTCCTGCTGCTTCCCGTCGAGCGTGCCGGCGAATTCATTGAAGAGCAGGCCCTGATACCAGAACGGGTTCCCCTCGTGATCCTTCGACTCGTGGAAGCCCTTTGCGAAGTTCCCGTAGAAGATCGGCTCGCCGTGGAAGCCGAGCCCCTTGTCCGTGTGCGCATGGCACCGCCGCGTGACGTGGTGGCCGGTGTAGATGAATTCGAAATCCTTGTCTTCCGGCGTGCCGAAGAACCCGACGGACGGCGTGTTTTTGATCTCGCCCATCAGATCCTTCTGCACCTGCCACGTCATCTTTTCGCGATGCTCCGGCGCGTGGAGCGACTCGAAGATCTGCTGCACGAGATCCTGCTGCTCCTTGGTGTAAAAGGTATGCAGCCGCTGCTCCGGGCAGATATACCACCAGTTGCTCACAAATTGCCGCTTCGGGTCGTTCACCGGCAGCACGATCTTGCTGTGCTGCTCCTCGGTCAGCGATTTGTAAAACTGCATCGGCAGCGAGTCCTTCTCCGCGGCGAGCGCGCGCAGCGAGGGAAACGCCGAAAAAAGCGCCGTGGCGCCGAGCGTGCGGATGACATCGCGCCGCGTCGTCGGTTGATTGAGTTTCGTGAGTCCGGGGGGAACTAGCGAGTTCATACGGGAACGAGTCGGCGATGCGCGGCCAAAATCCAGCCGAGTTTTCCCCCGGCCGATTGGGAGTCGCGACCGGCGCGGCGTTACAAATGGAAGACCTCGCACAGCGGTTCCGTGATCGGGCTGTGGTCTGGATTCACAGTCATCAGCTCGCGCATGTGCGTCCACCAGCGGCGGCAGGCTTCGGTCTGCGCGATCGCGTTCCATCGCTCTTCGCTCTCGATTTCCGCATAGGCGAAAAGCTGCCGCGTTTCCGGATGAAGAAAGATCGAATACGACCGCACGCCGTGCTCGGCCAGCACCGCCTGCAATTCCGGCCAGATCGGATTGTGGCGCCGCTCGTATTCCGCTTCGGTGCCGGGGTGGAGATGCATGAGGAACGATTTTCGGATCATGATTCGCAGGGATGAATCATCGCGTCTGCGCGGACAAGCCCGTAGCGGCCGCCCACCGGGCATTCGCCCCGGAGATTGTCTTTTCGATGCGACCTCACTACGCGTCGAACATGATCTGTCGCTTTCTCCTCAGTGCGCTCGTTATTTCGCTCCTGTCGCTCGGCGTTCGCGCCGAAGACGACACCGCGCATCACCGCGCTGTTTATGCCGCGACGAATGCGGCCCTGCCGCGCTTGAAAAAAGTCACGGCCACGTTCAAGGACGATCCCATCGAGTTTGCCCTCACCGGCTGGCTGCAGGATGGAGAGGTGAAGAAGATCGTCGCCACGAACAGCACCGACGAGGGTGAGGAGGAATACTATCTCGAGAAGGAAGCGCCGCTCTTTGTTTACAACACGTATCGCACCGGGGCAGGTCGCGGTGCGAAGATCGAGGAGCGCGTTTATTTTCGCGACGGGCGAATCATCAAATGGCTGACCAGCGAGAAACCCGCCCCGGTCTTCCACGGCGAAGATGATCGGGCCACCACGGAACGAATCGTGACGAATACGCGCAACTTCGTCGGCGCTCTCAAGAAAGGAAAATCATCCGCCAAAGCCGCGCCCGCCGCGAACACCATCGAAGGAACTTTCCTTGGCATTGAGGAAGGCGACTACGCTCATTGGCAGATGCGCAAGAAGAGCGGCGAGGAAGTTTCGCTCTTCATCCTTCGCCCCGACGCCTCGGTGGAAAAGGTAATCGCCAATCCCAAATCCTACCGCGGCCGCACCTGCCGCGTGACCTTCAAGAAAACGACCGAAAATATCCCCGAGGCGGGAGGCAGGATGGAGGTCGAGCAGATCGTGCGTGTGGAGTGGGTGGAGAGGAAGTAGGCCGTCGCGTCAAAGCCACTGCGAGGGGCGAAGCCTCCCTTGTTTACTCTACCTGCTCTCCTTCTGCCACCTGACCAACGCGAAGGAATGTTTGATGAGTGCGCCTTCGCCGCAGACCGTGATGAAAGGGAAGCGCTTGAACCACCGACCGACGGGAACCTCGGGATTTGTGTCAGCCAGCGAGCCAATAGGACGAGTTGATCGCCTCCGATTTCCCGCTGTTTGATGCGTTCGCGAAGATGCTGAAGGAGCGCAAACGGCAGGCGTTCGCGCAGAACCTTAGGCATCGATCTTCATGCCATAGAAGTCGGTCATGAGCGCCTTCTCCAAGGTGGCGATCTCCTCCGGGTCGGTGGCTTGGGCGAGACGTTCGCCCAGTTCACCGAGTTGTTCGGGCGTCAGTTTGGGCGCGGTCTCGTATTCCCTCACGAAGCGGAGCACGTCTAGCCGTTCCTCGGGCGGGAGCTGTTTGATGGCTTCGATCACCTGTATCGCGCTCATAGGGCAGCGTAGAATTGCGGAGGGTGGTGTCAATTGTCGCCCCGTGAACCACCGGAAAAAACAAACATGCCTCCCACCTTGCGGCGGGAGGCATGTGCGGGAGCGATGAATCGCGGGAAGGACGCGACGCTTACTTCAGGTCGAAGCGATCGAGGTTCATGACCTTCGTCCACGCGGCGACGAAGTCGGCGATGAACTTCGGTTCGCTGTCGGCGCAGCCATAGACTTCGGCGACGGCGCGGAGGATCGAGTTCGAGCCAAAGACAAGATCGACGCGGGTGGCGGTCCATTTGGCGGCGCCGGTTTTGCGATCGACGCCGGCGAAGGCGTTGCCGCACGGGGATGCTTGTTTCCACTCCGTGCCCATGTCGAGGAGGTTGACGAAGAAGTCGTTCGTCAGCGTCTCGGGGCGCGTGGTGAAGACACCGTGTTTTTCGCCGCCGGCATTCGCACCGAGCACGCGGAGGCCGCCGATGAGGACGGTCATTTCCGGCGCGGTGAGCGTGAGGAGCTGTGCCTTGTCGATGAGCAACGCCTCGGCGGGCACGGTGTATTTGCCCTTGAGGTAGTTGCGGAAGCCATCGGCGATGGGCTCGATCACGGCGAACGATTCGACATCGGTCTGCTCCTGCGAGGCGTCGTTGCGGCCCGGGGCGAAGGGGACGGTGATATCGTGACCGGCCTTCTTTGCAGCCTGCTCGATGCCGACCCCGCCCGCGAGGACGATGAGATCGGCGAGCGATACTTTCTTCCCACCTGCGGCAGCCCCATTGAACTCGGCTTGGATGGCTTCGAGCTTGGACAGCACGGCAGCGAGCTGCGCGGGCTGGTTGGCTTCCCAATCCTTCTGCGGCGAGAGGCGAACGCGCGCTCCGTTCGCACCGCCGCGCAGGTCGGAGCCGCGATAGGTCGAAGCGGAGGCCCACGCGGTGGACACGAGCTGCGAAACGGTGAGACCGGACGCCGCGATCCTGCCTTTCAACGCGGCGATGTCGGACTCATCGACGAGCGGATGATTCACCGCCGGAATCGGGTCCTGCCAGATGAGATCTTCCTGCGGCACCTCGGGTCCGAGGTAACGCGACTTCGGGCCCATGTCGCGGTGGGTGAGCTTGAACCACGCGCGGGCGAAGGCGTCGGCAAACTGGTCGGGGTTCTCGAGGAAGCGGCGCGAGATTTTCTCGTAGGCCGGGTCGAACCGCAGCGCCAGGTCGGTGGTCAGCATCATGGGCACGAGCTTCTTCGACGGATCGTGCGCGTGCGGAATGGTCGCACCCGCGCCTTTCGCCACCCATTGCTGCGCGCCGGCCGGGCTCTTCGTCAGTTCCCACTCGTAGCCGAAGAGGTTCCAGAAGAAGTTGTTGCTCCACTTCGTCGGCGTGGTGGTCCAGGTGACTTCGAGGCCGCTGGTAATGGTATCCGCGCCTTTGCCGGTGCCGAATTTGTTGCTCCAGCCGAGCCCTTGCTGCTCGAGACCAGCGGCTTCCGGATCGGCGCCGACGTTCTCCGCCGGGCCGGCGCCGTGCGTCTTGCCGAAGGTGTGGCCGCCCGCGATGAGCGCGACGGTTTCTTCGTCGTTCATGGCCATGCGACCGAAGGTGTCGCGAATGTCTTTCGCCGCGAGGAGCGGGTCGGGATTGCCGTCCGGACCTTCGGGATTCACGTAGATGAGGCCCATCTGCACGGCGGCGAGCGGGTTCTCGAGATCGCGCGAGTGCACGACCTGGCTGTCGTCGTCCTTCACCAGCGTGCTGTGCGGATCGTTCGTGCCGGGCGAGCCTTTCGAATAGCGCTCGTCGCCGCCAAGCCACTTCTTCTCGGTGCCCCAATAGACATCATGGTCCGGTTCCCACGTATCGGGTCGGCCGCCGCCGAAGCCGAACGTTTTGAACCCCATCGTTTCGAGCGCGACATTGCCGGTGAGGATCATGAGATCGGCCCAGGAAATCTTGCGGCCATACTTCTGCTTGATCGGCCAGAGAAGGCGGCGCGCCTTGTCGAGGCTCACGTTGTCCGGCCAGCTATTGAGCGGGGCAAAGCGCTGCTGTCCGCGTCCGCCCCCGCCACGGCCGTCGCCCGTGCGATAGGTGCCGGCGCTGTGCCAGGCCATCCGGATGAAGAGGCCGCCATAATGGCCGAAGTCGGCGGGCCACCACGGCTGCGAGTCGGTCATGAGCGCGGCGAGATCTTTCTTCAGCGCAGCGTAGTCGAGGCTCTGGAATTCTTTCGCATAGTCGAACTCCTCGCCCATCGGGTTGGACTTCGAGGAGTGCTGGTGGAGCAGCTCGACCTTGAGGCGATTCGGCCACCAGTCCTGGTTGGTCGTGCCGGAGCCGACCGCGGCGGCGCCGTGATTAAAGGGGCATTTGGATTCGGTGGACATGAGGTCTGTTTCTTGGGTTTTAAGATGGATGACGAGGGTGGACGCCGCACGATACGGCGTGAGTGGGCCGGAGATGTATCCGTTTTCGCGCCGAGCGTTAAATATTTCATTCCTTCCTTTGCCATAGGCCCGGCCTATGGCTGCCCGCCTGGTTTGCCCCCGTTTTCCCGTGGCGGGCGCGAGAGTTCTTGCCATGATCGGCGTCCCTCGCGGGGCGATGACGCGCCGCGGACCCCTTTTTAGATGCCCAAGAAGCCCGATCCAAATCAGGAGAACCAGCCGCAGTTGCCGCTGGCGAATGGTAACGCCGTGCCTCCATCCCCGGTCCCTGAGACGCCCGCCGTCCCCGAGGCGCCCGAGACGCCGGAATCCGTGGCCGCGGAATCCGCCGGGGAAACGGCTCCCGCTGGCGTTGAGCCTCCTCCTCCGCCGCGCAATGGCAAGGTGCAGGACGATGAGGCGCCGCTCGCGCAGAGCTATCGAAACTGGTTCCTTGAATACGCCAGTTACGTCATCCTCGACCGCGCCGTGCCGCATGTGGACGATGGCCTCAAGCCCGTGCAGCGCCGCGTCCTGCACACGCTCTGGGACATGGACGACGGGCGTTTCCACAAGGTGGCAAACGTGGTCGGCGCGACGATGAAGCTGCACCCTCACGGTGATGCCTCGATCGGAGCAGCGCTGGTCGGCATCGCGCAGCGCGGCTGGCTCATCGAGCCGCAGGGAAATTTCGGCAATATCTACACGGGCGACGAAGCGGCGGCGCCGCGTTACATCGAGGCGCGGCTCACACCCTTTGCGAAGGACGTGCTCTTCAACCCGAAGACCACGACCTGGCAGCTCAGCTACGACGGACGCAACCAGGAGCCGGTGACGTTGCCGGCGAAGTTCCCGATCGTGCTGCTGGAAGGCGCGGACGGCATCGCCGTCGGCCTTTCGACGAAAATCCTGCCGCACAACTTCAACGACCTCTGCCGCGCGGCGATCAATCATCTCCAAGGCAAGACCTTCCGTATTCTGCCGGATTTCCCCACGGGCGGCACGGCTGATTTTTCGGAATACAAAGACGGCGAGCGTGGCGGCAAGGTGAAGGTGCGGGCGGCCATCGAGATGCGCTCGAAGACATTGCTCGCGGTGACGGAGCTGCCCTACGGCGTGACGACCACGTCGCTGATCGAATCGATCCTCGCGGCGAACGCGAAGGGGAAGATCAAGATCAAGCATGTGGACGACAACACCGCGGACAAGGTGGAGATCCTCATTCACCTGCCGGCGGGTGCGGAGCCGAAGAAAGTCATCCAGCAGCTCTACGTCTTCACGAGCTGCCAGGTGCAGCTTTCGCCGGCGGCCTGCGTCATCGTGCGTGACCCGGTGACGGGCGATGATAAGCCGCAGTTCCTGGGCGTGCGGGACATTCTCAAGGCGAGCGTGGACGCGACGAAGGAGTTGCTGAAGCGAGAGCTGGAAATCCGCCTCGGCGAACTGGAGCAGCAGTGGCACTGGGATTCGCTCGAACGCATTTTCATCGAGGAGCGCATCTACCGGAATATCGAGAAATCGCAGACGTGGGAGAGCGTGCTGGAGGAAATCCGTAAGGGCCTGCAGCCGCACCTCGGCGGGTTACGCCGCGAGGTCACGGAAGACGACATCGTTCGCCTCACCGAAATCCGCATCAAACGCATCTCCGCCTACAACCGCTTCAAGGCCGACGAGGCGATGAAGAAGATCGAGGAGGAGATCAAGGAGGTGAAAAAGAACCTCAAAAATCTCACCGAATACGCCGTCGCGTGGTTCGAGATGCTCCAGCAGAAATACGGCAAGGGCATCAAACGCAAGACGAGCTACGACGAGATCGCCCAGATCGATGCGAGCGCGGTGCTGTCGGCGAACCAGCGCCTCTACGTGAACCGGCAGGACGGCTTCATCGGCCTGAACTGGCGCCAGCACGAGTTCGTCACTGAATGCACCATCGCCGACAACGTGCTCACCATCATGCGCGACGGTTCGCTCAAGGTCGCCAAGGTCGCGGACAAGGTTTTCATGGGCCGCGATATCATCCACGTCGCCATCTGGCCGAAGGATGGCGACACCAGCTTCTACACGATGGTTTATAAGGACGGCGAAACGGGCACGTCGTTCGTGAAGAAGTTCCAGATCGGCGGCCTCTCGCGCGACAAGCTGTATCCGATCGTGAAGAGCGAAGGCTCGGAGATTCTCTTCCTCAAGGTCCACGCCAAGGAAGAGGACATGCCGAAGAAACTGCACGTCTCCCTCGACGGCCGCAGCGGTGCCCGCGTGCGCGAACTCGATCTCGACCTCACCACGCTCGCCGTCAGCTCGCGCACTTCCAAGGGCCTCACCGTGACCAAGTGGGCGGTGAAGGACGTGAAGGTGCCGCGGCCAGCGTAGAGGACGTCTCGCCTGCGCAACTCACCAGATTCGTTCGGAAAATGGATGGGCCGCACTGCGATCAGTCCACCGTCCTGGCGCGAATCAAATCGATAATCTTGGCGGGATCGAAGTGCCCGGGATTCAACTCCACTTTATGAACGCCCGTTGGGATTCCGGCGGCGGAAGTGCCCGAGGGCATCAAAGCGAGGACGGCTTTGCCTGCCGACGTCGCGACGTCGAGGTCCGCGCTCACCAAGGGGCTGATTTCATCGTCGCCGACCAGCCCGACCACCGCGTCGGATTGCGCGATCATGCGGCGCAACGATTCCTTCCAGGATTCACCGGTGGCAATGCTCGTCTGGTCGAGGATCTCGTAGCCGGAATTCTTGAAGCTCTCGCGCAGCTTGGCGGCGGTGCGGGAGTCTTCGGTGCTGTAGGAGAGAAACACCGTCGGCGGCCGGCCGGAAGGCGAGGCCTGTGATGCTGCGGCCGGCTGTTCGCGGTCTGGATATTCCAGTTTGAGGTAGTGACGGAGCGAATGCTTCGTGCCGTCGAGAAGCACGACTTCGGCTCGGAGCATGAACGTTCCCCAGCCCGCCGTGGTGAGCCGGAAGGCATTGGCGCGATCCTCCACCGTGACGCGGGACTGGCTGAAGCTGGGGTGGAGGATCCAGACGACATGCTTCACTTCCTTCATTTCGGCCTCCGTCCCTTCCAGCCATGCCGACCAGCGCCAGTAGTCGTTGCCGACGTATTCGTAGTCCTGTGCAATTCGGTAGCTCACGCGTGTTCCTCCAGGCGCACGCCGCCCACGAAGGGGTCGATGGCGTGGCGCGATTGCCACATTTTTCCTCCCTGCCGCAGGCGAAGGCGAACACGTTCACCTTCTTTCAGCTTTGGGAGAATCGCGTAAGCGGCACCAGGTTCCAACCCGAGGCTGGCGCGTTCGAAGTCCCGGAATTGACCAGTCTGCGAGATGACCTGAAATTCGCACCTGTCCCCCTGCGTTTCGTCATAGCGCGCCGCCAGGTCGTCCGGTTCGATGCGAACTCGCGCGGCTTTGCCGTAGTCCCGTTTCCACAGGGCGATGGTGTTCATGAGTTTGAGGATGACATCGATTTCGCGGCCGGGCTGGTAGGGCGTGTATTCGTTGCCTGCGCCGAGGCCACGCGCCCGGAGCAGTTCGTGCAGGACGCGCATGGTCGGTTTTCTCAGGCCTTCGGCATACTGAAACTCGCTCAGGACGAAGGCGGGATCCGCGATGTCGCCGGCGTCGTTGGCTTGCGGGGTCACCAAGGCGATCAAACCGTCCGCATCCTCGATTCGCTTTTTCAGCGCGTCATCGAGCGGGCGACCGCCGACATCGACGCCGTCGAGCACGCGCAAGCCCATCGCTTCGATTGTTCGAACGACGAATTTGCGTAACCGTTCGAGTTCGTTCTCGTGGTCTGGGTGAGGGCGGTAGGTGTAGGAAAGGAACAGCTTCTCCATCGCGTTGCGGCTAAGTCTTTTTTTCCTTGATGATGGCTTGGATCCACAAGCCTTCATTTGCTCCGTAGGTGCCGGCCTCGCCGTTCAAACGGGAGATTCCTTCCTTGCCGCCGAGATGGTGCAGGCCGACGACGCTCCATTCTTCATTGAAGACCGGGCTGCCGGAACTGCCGCCCTCGGTGGGGGCTCGATAGTGCAGCCGGACGACTCCCTCGATGGCCGGCCGGCCTTTGGTCGGTCCCTCATGATCGAGTAATTCGTTGTCTTGCAGCGAAAACGCCAGTTCCCGGCCTCCGGGATGGCCGATGACATAAACGCGCTGCGCCGGCTGTCCACCTGCCAGCGGAAGAGTCTTCCCGGCGGAGAGCGCCCCAACCCCTTGGGGCTGCTTCTTGAGCTTGAGGATGCTCGCGTCGTGGCGGTCGGGAGGAGAACTCCACAACACCTTTTCCACCTCGATGCGCTGAACCGGCGACAACGCCTCGAACACCACCTCGGCCGAGTCGGCCTTGATCGCCTCGCCCGATCCTTCCGCATTGACGACGTGGTGGTTCGTCAGCACGACTAGCTCATCCAGGTCGAGGCCGAGATCGTGAGCCCGCATGAGAAAGCCCGTGCCCTGCCGACGAATCCCGCGCAATTCGATGGCCACCACGGAACGAGCCTTTTCCAGCCCAAGCAGCATCCACCGATACGTTTTCGGTCCGTCCGCCCCGAGAATCGCCTCGAGTTGGCCGCGGGCTGGTGTTGGCGTGGCGGCGAGTTTTTTGAAGTCCGTTGGGGTCAGTTCGAGGGTGCCACCTGGCTTCCGCATCAGTTGCGCCTGCAGAATAGCCAGCAAGGGGCGTCCGTGCTTCTTGTCTTCGTCCAGCCCCCACACTTCGCAAAACTGCCGCAGGGTGCTGCCCAGGTGGAAGGCTTCCACCTTCGGATGGGTGACATACGTCCTCAAATGGCGCGCGACATTTTTCCAGTCTCCGAGGGCCAGACATGCCTCGGCCATGGTGGCGGCGTGCCACTCGTCTTGCTGGGAGGAGGGAACTTTTTCGAGCGCTTCCAACACCCGTCGGGCCAGGTCCACCGGATCGAGTTCCGGTGCGGCCGGGATCCCCAGACGTCGTGCCGCAGCGAGAACGGCCACCACGTTGATTCCCTGCCATGTCCACGATCCTCCCGCATCGACCACGGCCCGATAGGCGGAAACGGCTTGCTGGAGCGCGGTGCGCGCCGCCGGCGAATGTTTGTCTCGTGCGTCGAAAAAGATTTGTTTGTGTGCGCGCCCGAGCAGCCCGGTCGCTTCTCCCCAAGCTGGAAATGATTTCGGCAGCCATCCCGTCAAGGTGCGCAAGAGATCGATCGCCGCCGTCGCTTTACCAGTTTCGATCAAGGCCTGCGCATACCAGCACCGCACGACCGCATCCTCGGGCGCGTGCCGGCCCGCGGCCTCGGCGAGGCGCCCCAGCATGGCGAACTCCCGCATCCCTCGCAATTTTTTGGCAGTGGAGCCGGCGGCATAGAGGTCTTCATGGCTGGGGGTGCCACGCAAACGATCCAGGCATTCTTCCGCGGCGCGCAACAGGGCGGCGCGCGGATCCTCGGGATTCGCTGGCTGGCTCATACCCCGAGCAAGCGGCGCAACTCCCGGCGCAGCACTGGCTGCCGGTAATATTTGGTGGCCGAATGAGGCCAGGCTCCCCCGTTGGCCACCTGGATGTCATGAACGGTTTCGGCCGCCTGCCGTTTATAGTCGTTGCGAAGATGGGGGTCGAAGCCGCACACCGGGTCGAGCGGATCGAAAACATTCACCCACTCGCCGGCCACTTTGCCGCTGGGAAAACCATCCGCGCGGGACCATTCCGGGCGCAGCTTGTCCTGCACTTCGTCGAGCCCGAGGGGACTGCCGAGCGTGATGAGCCCATCGACTTCCGGGCACCCGGCCACGCGCTTGAGGCAATCGTAGGCGATGACCGTTCCCATGGAGTGGCTCACCACGATATGCGGACGGCTGTCGACCCGCCCGAGAAGATTCACCGTGCGGCGTCGAATCTCGTCCTGAACGCGAAATGTCTCTCCGGGCCGCGGCGTCGATTCGACGTTGAACAAGTAGTGATGCACGTCGCGCAGGAAGGCGGCCATCATCGGCTTTTTCAAAAACCAGGGCAGTGGAATCCGTTCCAGCGGCTTGGTGCCCGTGGGTTCCGGTGCCTGAGTCGCGGTCGCGATTTCTTCATCCGAAAAATCGGTGAGATGGTGACGCAGAGCCTCGATGAATTCGGCCGACTCGGGTGAAACCGGCGTGGGCAACGCAGGATCGCCGCTCCCGTCGAGTGTGGCGGGCGTATTTTCGAGCACGCCTTCGTGCGCCGCGACGTCCAGATCGGGTGCCGGGTAAAGCACATCTGCCCAATAGACCAGACTGGAAGAAACTCCCAGAGCGCCCAACGCGAGCGGATCGTCTCCTGTGTCGGCCAGGGAGCGGCGCCAGATGTTCAGCAGCTCGTCCGCCGCCGGTTTGTTGGAGATGCCATGAATGAAAGTGACGTGCGCCATGGGATTCAGGAGGTGTGGGAGGGAGGGCTCGACGGTCGAGGGGGAGCAGGTTGCCCGAGACGGTTGGACTTTGGCAATTTAGAATCGCGTTGGGATCGGGAGGCATTCCTTCGAGAAAGATCAACGCGCGACGCGTCCGAGTTTTCTAAGACACTCGAATTGTCGGCTTCTCGCAGTCTCCCCTTGAAGGAAGGGGGCGGCGCACTTTAGTGCGGCGGATGTTCCGTCGCCTCCCCGCCTTCCGGCTTTTTTGCCTGTCCGGATTTTTCGCTGCTGCCCACGCATTCAGCCAGCAACCGCTGGCGCTGAGTTCGGCGGCACGATCGCAGATCGAACTCTTGAAGGCGGAGAAGGCCGAGCGCTCGCCGGAGCAACGCAAGATGGATTCGCGCCTCGTGCACCTCGTCAAAAAGCAACGAGGCGAACAGTTCGGCGCGGCGCTCTCCGCATTTGAGGCGAACATCAAGCCCGCGGCAGCAGGTGGGGAGTTGGTCGATATCGAGGGCACGGTCACGGATGCATTGCTCGCGGGCTTGCACGCGGCCGGAGCGGAGATCGTGGCGAGTGTGCCGCGTTTTGGTGCGGTGCGGGCGCGGGTGCCGTGGGGCGAACTCGAAGGCCTGGCGGCGCGGGCGGAGGTGAAGTTCATCAAGCCCGCCGCCCTGGCGCGAACGCGGGCGGGCTTGCAGACCAGTGCGGGTGATTTCACCCACGCCGCGAATACCGCGCGGGCGAACTTTCAGGCGACGGGCCGCGGAGTGAAGCTCGGCGTATTGTCGAACAGTGTGGATTACCTGGCGAATGTGCAGGCCACCGGCGATCTCGACGAGGTCACGGTGCTGCCGGGACAGGATGGCGTGGGTTACACCGGCGGTTCGCTGCCGAGCGAAGGCACGGCGATGCTGGAGATCGTGCACGACCTCGCGCCGGACACGGAGCTGTTCTTCGCGTCGGCATTCATCAGCGAAGCGCAGTTCGCACAGAACATCCTCGATCTGCGCAAGGCCGGTTGCGATATCATCGTGGACGACGTCTTCTACCTCGACGAGTCGCCGTTCATGGACGGGCCCGTGGCACAAGCGGTGGATGCAGTCGTGGCGGACGGTGCGCTTTACTTCAGCTCGGCGGGGAACGATGGAAACAAGAACGACGACACATCGGGGGTGTGGGAGGGCGATTTCAACGATGGCGGCGCGGCGAGCGCCCCGCTGACTGCCAGCGGTCGCGTGCATCGCTTTGGCGTGGACAACTTTAACACCATCGTCGGTGGCAGCGATGCGGTGACGTTGTTCTGGGCCGACCCCTACGGTGCTTCAAGCAACGACTACGATCTCTACGTGCTCGATGCGACGGGGACGACGGTCCTCGCGTCATCCACGAATTTCCAGACAGGCTCGGAAGACCCGATCGAATTTGTGCAATCGCCGGGCGCGGGAAGCCGGTTGGTGATCGTGAAAGCCGACGATGCGCAGCCGCGCTTTTTGCATCTCCAAAACTACAGCGGGCGTCTTTCGGTCAGCACGGCGGGGTCGTGTGCCGGACATGCCGCGGCCGCCGGTGCGCTGGCCGTGGCGGCGGTGAACGCGGCGACGTCGAGCCCGAATCCATTTGCCGGCGGCGCGGCGAACCCGATCGAGCAGTTCAGCAGCGATGGTCCGCGGCGCGTGTTTTACAATCACGACGGAACGCCCATCACGCCGGGGAACTTCGGCGTGACCGGCGGCAGCCTGCGGCAGAAGCCGGACATCGCCGCTGCGGATGGCGTAGCGACTTCCACCCCGAACTTCAGCGCGTTTTTTGGCACCTCGGCCGCCGCGCCGCATGCGGGGGCGGTCGCTGCGCTCTTGTGGAGCTACAACCGGGCGCTCACCCCGGCGCAGGTGCGGTCCGCACTCCTCAGCACCGCGCTCGATATCGAAGGCGCTGGAATCGATCGGGATTCGGGGGCGGGCATCGTGATGGCGCCCGCAGCGATTCAAGCCGTCGATCCCGGACCGATCATCAGCTTCGTAGGTGCCGCCGTGGCGACGGAATCGTTTGCCCCTCCGAACTCGGCGGCCGATCCGGGGGAGACCGTCACGGTTTCGTTTACGCTGCAAAATGTCGGCGGTGCCGCCGGGGACATCACGGCCACGCTGCTGCCGGTGAACGGAATCGCGGCACCGAGTGGTCCGCAAAGTTACGGCACGCTCACCGCGGGAGGGGGACAGGCGGTGCGTGATTTCACCTTCACGGCCAACGGCGCGGGCGGTGGCACCTTGAATGCCACATTTGCCCTCCAGAGCGGCTCGACCCCGCTCGGCAATATCGTCGCCCCAATCGTCCTCGGTCCGGCGCAACCGGGCGCCGATCTCAATGTGCTCGTGTCGCCAGCGGGGCCGCTCAGCGTCGGCGATGCCGTCACGTTCACGGTGCAGGTCTTCAACAATGGTGGCACCCAGGCCGATGGAGTGACGCTCGATACGACGTTGCCCGGCGCGTTCATTCCGTTCGATGGGAATATTTCACAGGGCACTGGTTTCTTCGACGGTCAGCTCGTCTCCATCAGCTACGGTTCGATCCCTGCGGGCAGTTCGGCGACGCTCACGCTCGATTGCCAGGTGAAGAGCGCGGGCAGTCCGGTGGTGACTTTTACGAGTGGGTTGCAAGGGCTGGACAACGATCCCTCGAATAACACCGGCAGCGCCACCGTGGTGGTCGGTCGCCCCAATCTCACGCCCGCGCCGTTGATTCTCTCCACGGTTGCCGGCACCGACACCGACGCGGCGACGATCAATGCGACCCAGTCGGGTTTCGTGGATGTTGCGATGAACAACGGCGGCAACGGGCCGGCGAGTCAGGCGCTTACCACGGAGCTTTATCTCGACGGCGTCCTGCAGCGGACCTTTACGCAGATGCTGCCAGTCGCGCCGGGCGCCGAGGCGCGGAATCTCGACGTGCCACTCGGCCTGTTGAGCGTGGGACAGCACACGCTCCGCGTGCGCGTGGACGCGGGCACCTCGGTGCCGGAATCGGACGAGGCCGACAACGAAATCGTGCGCACGTTTACCGTCCTGCCGGGGCCGTCGCCGAATCTCGCGCCGGGCACGATTGCGGTCTCCAACACGACGGGGACGACGACCGACACGCCGGTCTTTCAAGTCACGGATTCGGTGTTCGTTGATTTTTCTGCGGTCAACGAAGGGCAGTTGGTCACCGGCACCGCGAGCACGGCGGATGTATTCCTCGACAACGTGCTCGTCTCACAGTCGCCCATCTCCGCGACGCTCGGAGTCGGGCAGACTGCGAGCGTGCTGGATCTTCCGCTCGGATCGTTGGCTTCGGGTTCGCACACGATCCGCGTGGTGCTCGATTCGGGCAACGTGCTGGCTGAGTCGAACGAGACCGATAACGAGTTCACGAAGACGTTCACGGTGAATGCCGCGCCGACGATCTCAGGTCTCGGCAATGTGAGGATCAATGAAGATAGCTCGACGGGGGCGCTGTCTTTCACTGTCGGTGACGTGGAAACACCCGTGGCGGGCCTTACCGTGAACGCATCGTCGTCGGTGCCGTCGTTTGGCGTCGTCGTCGGAGGAAGCGGAGCGAACCGCACGGTGACGGTCACTCCTCCAGCCAATGCCAACGGAGCCGCGACGATCACCGTGACGGTGCAGGACGGCACCGGCGGACAGACGAGCGGCAGCTTC
This sequence comes from Chthoniobacteraceae bacterium, assembly GCA_044226525.1. GTDB lineage: Bacteria > Verrucomicrobiota > Verrucomicrobiia > Chthoniobacterales > Chthoniobacteraceae > VFJQ01. Next base: position 180,409 of record JBGAGV010000006.1, read on the forward strand.
GTCGTTACGGTCGATCCGGTGAACGATGCGCCGAGCTTCACCGCCAGTGGCAACGTGTCGGTGGCGGAAGATTCCGGCCCTGCGACGATCAATGCGTGGGCGACGAACATCAGCCCCGGACCGGCGGATGAGACTGCGCAAAGTGTCAGCTTCGCTCTCACGAACGATGCCCCGGCGTTGTTCTCCACCCAGCCCGCCTTGAGCTCAAGCGGGGTGCTCACGTTTACGCCTGCGCCGAATGCGAATGGGCAGTCGATGGTGACGGTTGTCGCGCACGACTCCGGCGGGCTCGAAGGCAGCTCGCCGATTACCTTCACCCTCACGGTGACGTCAGCCAACGATCTGCCATCCTTTGCCCTTGGCGGTAACCTCGCGGTGGCTCAGGACGCAGGTCCGCAGACGATCGCCAACTTCGCGTCGAGCATCAGCTCCGGCCCAGCCGATGAAGCGGCCCAGACGATCACATTCGCCGTGCAGGCTGTTGGCACGGGGCTCTTCTCCGTGGCCCCGGCGATTGCACCGAATGGCACGCTCACGTTCACCCCGTCACCCACCGCCAGCGGCAAAACGAATGTCACCGTCACCGCGACCGATTCGGGCGGAGCGACGAGTGCCGTGCAAACCTTCCAGATCGCGGTGACTTCGTTTGCCGGAAAAACGGGAAGCTACGCCGGGCTGATTGGGCCGGCGAGTCCAGTCGGGAGTTCCGTCGATCAGGTGGGGATGATCAGCCTGCTCATTCGTCCGAAGGGCGATCTCTCCGGCCGTCTTGTGCTGGGTGGCGTGCGCTATTCCTTCAAGGGGTTCGTGCTCAACGATGGCCGCGTGCGTTTTGGCGGGGCGCAGAACACCGCCACCCTGGAGTTGCGCCGCCGAGGGAAGCCGACGCTCACACTGGCACTCAATCTGGATGTGACCGGGCCGACCGGCACGCTCGCCGGCACGGTCGCGCAGGGCGCCGGTTCCTTCGCTGTCGTGACGGCGGAGCGTGCGGGCTACGACGCGCGCACACACCCGGCGCTGCCTCCCCTCGTGGGAAATTACACCGCGCTCCTGGAGCATCGGACGGGCACGAACAACGGCGTGCCCCGTGCCTCCTATCCCCAAGGCGATGGTCCGGCGACCTTTCGGATTAAAGCAAACGGTGTGATGTCGCTACGCGGAGCCCTGGCCGATGGAAGCGCGATCAGCGCGGCGGCGCCGCTTTCGGAAACGAACCTTTGGCCGTTCTATGCAGCCACGAATCGTGGGCGTGGCGCCGTGAGTGGCTTGGTCGATCTGGGGCTCGGCGGTAGCACATCCGCGGGCCTGCTCTGGCACAAACCGGCGAATGCCCGCGCCATGCAATATCCCACGGGCTGGCCGGGCGGGATCATCATCGATCTGGTCGGCTCACCGCTCACCGTCACGAGCGGGCAGAGCGTTCTGCCGGGTCTTGGCACTGCGGATACCGATGGTAACGCTGAGTTTCGCGGGATGGACGGTGGACTCGCCTCGACTTTCCTGAAAGGGCTCTCCATCGACTCAAAAGATCGCGTCCGCGTGATCAGTCCCACGGCCGACGCCTTCCGCCTCTCGCTCAAGCACAAGACCGGCCTGGTCAGCGGCCGATTCAGGCCCGTGGGCGAGGACCGTGTGCTCTCCTTCCGCGGAACCGTGCTCCAGTCCGAATCGCGGGTGAGTGGCTTCTTCATCGGTCGCAAGGAAGTCGGCAGCATCGGGGCCGTGGCCGACGATACCCCCGGCGTCCCGTAGCCCCGCTTACTCCGGTCGCAGTTCGAAACGTCCGGTCGCCGCCGGACCGGTGAAGAAACCGGTCGCGCGATTGGTCTGTTGATAGATCGCACCGCTGAGCCGCGAGCGCTTGCCGGATGCCGGATGGATGAATGAACCGGTGATGACTCCGTTGCGGTGATTGATCTTAAGCGTGAGCCCGTCGGTCGAGGCGTCGTCGAGGGTGACGCGATCGGCTGTGCTGACCGCAATGCGATGACTGACGAGGGGAGTGCTGCCGCCATCGCGCAGATCAAATTGCGCATGGCCGGTGGGATAGCTCAGCGTCGCGTTCCCCTTCGGTGAAGTGAAAGCGAAGCGAACAGAACGAGACTGATGACACCAGGGACGAGCCACCACACGCTGCGCTGCTGCCGAAGCCACGCCCACAGGCTGAAACCACCGGCAATTTTGAACAATGCGGCCAAGTTGCACTCCGGGAAGGCGCCAGAGGTCTCCTCGAATGCCACCGCTGACGGATAGTGTGTTTATTGTGTCTGTTTGGGGGAACGAGTTGAGAGTTGAGCGTTGAGGGTTGAGAGTTTTCTGGGTGCACGCTGCGCGTGGGTGGGGGCGTGGCCGGCGGGGACGCCGGCGCTCCATGGTTCATAGGAGCTTCGCCGCCTCCTCGATCTGGCGGAGGACTTCGGGGGTGAGGCCGGTGGGTTTGGGCGGAGGTTGATGGGCGCGTTCGTAGCGCAGCTTGGAATCCTCGAACCGGTCGCGGGCGAGTTGGAGGGCCTTCTCGCGCAGGGCGACCGTTTGAGTCCATTGACGTTCCCGCTGGCGCTGGCGCCAGGTGTCCCGGGCGGATTGCAGATCGAGCTGGCGCTGGCGGTCCACGGCGGCGGTGGCCAGGGCGAGCAGACGCGCGTTGCGCTCGGCCAGGGCGAGATCGAGGAGGAGCTTCTGGGCACAGGCGTGGGTGCGGGCGATTTCGGCGGGGTCGAGGTCGATCAGGCTTCGCTATCGCGGGCCTGCTCGAGGAGTTCGCGCAGTTGGAACCACGCGCAGAACCGGCGCAGGGAAGTGATCGCGACCTCGATGCCTTCGGTGGCGAGTTGTTCGCGGGCAAAGGCGACCCCGCCGCGGCCCGAGCCGGACCCGTCGCGCCCAGCTTCGCACCAGGCCATGATTTCTTCCTGTCTGGCGCGAGGCAGATTTTTGAGCACACAATCGGAGCGGACCTTGCGGCCTGTGAGCAGCCCGATACCGCCGGCGTCCGCCGCCAGCCCAAGCGGATGCGGTGGGGCGAGCGGATCGGGGGGATCTTTTTTTACCGAACGTTTCGCGCGCTGCGGAGTGGAGTGAGTTGCCGCGCCTTCCGAAGGACGACCAGACCGCGTGAGTGTTTTCATAGACGCCTAGTTTCGCCTCCGACCCGAATTCACGCGAACCGTCCATTCCCTCCATTCCGTGGGTTCCGGTTTCATTTTTGGTTAACCGGGGGCGGTATCGTAACCGCTCAGGCGCCAGGGGGGGAGGCGCGCTTCCGGCCAGGCGAACCTCAGCTTCGCTCGGTGGGGCGTTGGCGAGGAGAAATGCGTGTGCTGCGCAGCATGAGGTTGCGCGATCCGATTCTGGAGTTTGTCTCACCTGTCAATGTCAAGAGTTGCCCCCTGCCGCGGATTGCGCCGGTAAGAAACAACCTGAACGGAGGACGGCATCCGCTCCGTTCGGGGCGAACGATTTGCCTATATGGAAATCCCCGTCCTGCTCCTTGGCCTTGCCCTGCTGGTCGCGGGCCGCCGTGTGTTCTGGCTGTTTGTGGGAGGCGCAGGGTTTCTCTATGGCTGGAGCATTGCCCCGATTTTGGTGCCCGACGGGTCGGCTGGGGCGTTGCTCCTCATCGCCGTGGCAGCCGGGGTGATCGGCGCCGTGCTCGCCATTTTCGCCCAGAAGCTGGCCGTTGGATTCGCCGGGGGCATGATGGGCGGCTACCTGGCGTGGGCCTTTGTCCACGGCACCACGTGGGAGCCTCATCATTTCACCGAACTGTCCTTCCTCGTCGGCTTCGTGATCGGCGCGGTGCTCGTCCTCGTCCTGTTTGACTGGGCGCTCATCATTTGGTCGTCCATCGCGGGCAGCGCGTTGATCCTTCAGACCTTTCATCCCGCGCCCTTGCTCAGGGGCCTTCTGTTTCTCGCACTGGCAGCCCTCGGCATCATCTTCCAGGCGAATCTGCTGGCCCGGGAGCGCCAGCGAAGGATCCTGCACAGCTACGACGCCCCTTGAACGGCTGAAGCCATGCCCGCCTCGTTCACCATCGACACCGACACCGCCTGGGTGCTCACCACGGCCACCGGCATTCTTTCGTATGCGGATGTCGTGGAGCTGATCCGGGCCAAGGTGAAGGCCGGAGTGATGGCTCACGACGAATTGGTCGATGCCCGGAACGTCACGCTCGACCTGTCCTCGGCCGACCTGCCCGCCATCGTCCGCGAGGTGCGCACAGCGCTCGGGGATCGTGCCCCGGGCCGGACCGCGATCGTCACGAATAGCGGTTTCCTATATGGACTCGCCCGTGCCTACGCCGATCTAATCAAGGACACCCAGCCGACCTTCGAGGTATTCACCGATATGCTAGAGGCCCGGCAGTGGCTTGCGAAGCGGTAAGAGACGCGGGATCGGAACCACCAAGGGGCAAGCTTCCGGTCACACGAAGCTCAGCTTCGATCCCTGGGGCGTTGGCGAGGCGAATGCGTGTGCTGCGCGGCACGAGGTTGGCGATCCGATTTGGAGTTTGTATCACCTGTCAATGTGAAGAGTCGACCCCTCCCGCGCGCGACAGACCGTTCAAGGCGGGCTTCTTCAAGAGCGCTAAGCTTTTGCGATTGAACGCTGGATAGACCATGTGTAGAAAATTCAGATCGCGATCAATCCCAAAATTTGTTTTCAGCCTGTGCTCCTCTGTCGCTCAGTTAAATTGACTGATCTAGCTTCGCCTTATAAGGTATGAAACTACATACCGGAAGGACTCTCTTGGCGGGCGCATTTCAAGCACATAGGTTGGCGTCGGCTGGTGGAGACATCCCAGGTGGTTCAGGTGCACTTCTGCTCTGCTATTCTGTAGAGTGCGGGCTGAAACTCGTTCTGCTTATTCAGCGAAACCTGCACAGCACGGAGCGGCTTTCGGATGATGATCTAACGCACGATTTGGATGAACTCAGCACAAAGGTTGGGTGCCGACATCGCATTGGAATAACGGATGTAGCCCAGCCCGCGAGCCTGCGCCTCGAATCTCGGCGATTACATGAACTTTTTCGATATGGAGGGAAGCTAAGTAACAATAATTTACAAGCGTTGCGAAGTAGGCTGCAGGAAATTGTATTTTGGATCGAGGAGCAACTCGAATGAAGGAGTTGTTTACATGGCGAGACGTTCAGGATCAGGTTGACGGCTCTAACGAAAAGCCGTGGATTCGGGCGAGTGCCGACACCACCACCCTCCGAATCGAATGCCTCCCTGGACAAGCGGCGGAGTGTAGCCGCGTTTTGACAGATATTATTCCTTCGTTCGAGGCGGAGACGAATTCAGTCCGCCTCGCTGGATTGCCCTCGAATCAGCGGAAACTCATTGTGGAGATTATCGAGGATGCTGATGTTGCCCCGGTGGTCACGATTGAGAGACCGCTATGGACCAATCGGACCGCTGAGTTGAAGCCGCCAGCAGCCCCGCTGAAATCAAAAGTCTGTGCTTTCTATTCATACAAAGGAGGCGTGGGGCGAACGACCGCTGTCGTTGCGATGCTGGCGGAAATTTTGCATCAACATCCTACCAGCCGCGTCTTGGTGATCGATGCGGATTTTGAGGCTCCTGGTCTAACCTGGCTTCTTAAGCCACCCACTGAGGATGGCTTTTCTTATATCGACGCACTTTCGTTGCTTCATGATGCCGACGATTGGAAACGCGATGCGCTACCTCTCATTGCCGATTGCGTCCGACTGGGTAGCGCAACTCTCGAGATACCGGATGGGCGTCGCGATTTTTGGTTTCTTCCGGCGGTTCGATCGGTGGACCAACTTTTTAAAATGCCGATTCGTCCAGAACAAGTGGTGCGTGCACGAGGACGAGCATGGTTGATGGCTGACTTTTTATTCGAACTTTCGCAAACGCTGAAATTTGATGTAGTGTTGGTGGACATGCGGACGGGGATAACAGAGTTTTCATCACCGCTTTTGCTGGACCCTCGTGTTGAAAAGATTTTGGTGACCTCCTGCAATGCTCAATCGGTGCGGGGGACAGTAGAGACTTTACGGCGGGTGCAAAAGGCTCATCCGTCTAGTGAAAAGCCGGAGGTCATTGTTAGCCTTGTGCCTCCCGATTCGGGAGAGTTGTTTGAAAAAATTAGCACTGACATAATTGACGTATTCAATGATCAGCCGCCAACGGGAGGGGATTCGGTCGGCTCGCAGCTTGGAATTCACCGGTCTGATTTTGCGCAGGAGCTTCTGCATTTCGAAAGCTTGGACGACTTTGCGTTAAAACGGCTTTCCGGAACTCAGCTTGGAAAAAAGGTTGCCCCCGATTTAGTTGAGCGCCTTGTCGATATTTCTGATTCAGTGCCTGCGCGTGAAGACGCCGGAGTTTCGGCCGCGATAACGCCAAAGGATGTCGCAGAGGCAGCGAAAAAATTGGAGTTTGCCGAACAAAATTCTGAAGTGGGGTTGTTACCGATCCCCGCTTTGCGAAAGCTTTTAGAGGTGCCGACCGGGAGACTTCCGATAGCTAACGTGATTGGTGCAAAGGGGGCGGGTAAAACATTTGCCTGGGGACAGTTGGTTCTTGCGAAACGTCTCTTGAAGTTTTCTCAACTCGTCTCGACGACTCATGAAGTGCGGGACGCGCAAATATTTCCACTTTTAGCTCCCACTTCATTAAGCCCGCATTTGGCGGATCAAGTGAGGGCACTTGAGGAGCAGGTGGTAGGGAGTCGTGAATCGAGGCTGACGCGTTTTGCGCTCAAGGATCAAGTGGAGCGGTCTGATACCTCATGTGAGCCATTTGATTTTTGGTTGTGTGCTATAGCCGATCGTTTGGGTTTGCCCGTTCCAGCGGGGAACAATGCTCGTGAAAAGCTTCGATCAGTCTTTTCTCAGGTTGAGCCCATTCTTCTGATTGTGGACGGTCTAGAAGATGCACTTCAGGTAACCGTTGGGACGGGATTAACTGAACCGCAAAAGAAAATCCTCCGCTACCTGTTGCAGGATTTTCCTAGCATCCTTCGGGAATCCGGAGTTGATAATATTGGCTTGGTCGTTTTTGTGAGACGAGACTTGGCTGCATTGGCTATCAGGCAAAACTTTGGGCAGTTCGAGGCTCTTCACCGCGACACGACGTTGACATGGACGCCGGCAGACGCATTGCGCTTACCGCTCTGGTTGCTGGCGAGACTTGGGTGGGACACAAAACTTCCGAGTGTCGCGACTGCGTCATACGATGAATTGCGTAAAGCCTTGTTTGCATTTTGGGGCGAGAAGATGGGGGGGAAGCGCGAGGCTTTTACGGACGAATGGGTAATCGCGACCCTTTCAGACTTTAATCTCGTTTTGCAGGCGAGAGATATGACGAGGTTAGTGCGCTACGCTGCGGAGAATCACGGGATTCGATCATTTCCAATTCCGCATACAGCCCTGAGGAACGCAGTGCCATCTGTGTCGCAAGAGAAAATTGCCGAACTGGGAAAAGAAGTTGCCGCGTTGGAATCAATATTTTCGCGTCTCCAAGGGCATGCCATTAATTTGAAAGTGATTCCTTTTTCTCCAACGGATGTAGGTCTATCGGCAGAGGAGGTCGTATTTATGCAGCAGCTAGGGTTGCTCGCCCCTTCCGACGAACCGGATAAGTTGTTCATGCCGGAAATTATTCGGCATGGCTTGGGCTTTAAACTAGCCAACAGGGGCCGTGCTCGCGTTCTTGCGCTTTATCGAGAGGCGCGGCAGCGGCGACAATCATAACATTTCCGCTTGCGCCGCAGCGGATGGGACGCTGCGGCGGGGATCGAAGCGGGAGCTTCGAACTACTTTAGGCGGCTAGCTTATCGATCGGCGTGGGTTTCGGCGGCTCGGGGTCGGACTTTACTTCCTGCCAGGTGGTTAAGACTTGGAGGATCGCCTGGAAGAGGCCGACTTCGGCGCCGGCTTTGCCTTCCTGGCCGCCGAGCAAGACGACGCGCTCGGGGACGAGGGGTTGTTCGCTTTGGGCGAGTTGTTGGGCGACGAGGTTGATGGCGTAGAGACGCGGGTCGGTGAAGGCTTCGACCTTCTGCCGGCTGACTTCGGCTTCGGCCTGGCCGACCTGGGCGACGCGGGCGGCTTCACCCTGGCCTTCGAGTTCGGTGGCGCGGGCGCGGCCTTCGGCGAGGGTGACTTCGCGTTTGGCGAGGCGCTCGGCTTCGGCGAGTTGGGCGGCACCGCGGTTGCCCGCGATCTCGATCTCGACGCGGGTCTGGGTGAGCTGCGTCTGGCGCTCGGCTTCGGCCTGGGCGTGGTTCAGCTGTTTCTGCTGCATGGCGGCTTCCTGCTGCTTCGCGAAGGTTTCTTTTTGCTCCTCGGCGAGGCGGCGCTGGCGGAGCTGATCGAACAGGCGATCGATCGGGTCTTCGGCGCCGGGTTTGAGCACGCCGGCTTCGGGGCGGCCGATAAGGACGGCGACGCAGTTGATATCGAACTCCTGGAAACGCTTGCCGAGTTGCTCGGTGGCGTGGCGTTGGATTTCTTCACGACGAGTGAGCAGGTCGAGCATGTGGCTGCTCTGCGCCACGTCGCGGAAATACGCGGTGAGGATCGGGTCGAGCGTCTGCGTGATGAGGCGGCGCACGTCGCCGAACCGCTGCACGACGCGCGGGGCTTTTTCGTAGTCGATGTGGAGCACGAGCGACAGCGGGAGCAGGGGCTCGTAACCGTCGGCGGTGATGAGCGGGATGCTGGTGAGATGCTCGTCGTAACGATGCGCCTCGACCTGGCCGCTGATCCAGCGGAGGACGAAGTTCACCGTGGGCACGTGCTCGACTTTGAGCGCGTAGGGATTGAGCGCGTATTTGCCGGGCGCGAGGGCTTCGCGCCAGACACCGCGGCGACCGGCTTCGACCTGCATGCCGTAGCGGAATTGCGCGCCGGTGACGTCTTCACCGCTCGCGCCGTAGTAACTGATGACGACGCCGACGTAGCCGATGGGGATGAGGGTTTTCGGTTGCAGCTCGACGCTCGCGAACCAGCGGTTCACGAAATAGGTGCCGTCGGTAAGGACTTGCAGTTGTTTACCGCGGCGACCGCCCAGGGCGAGGAATCCCTCGGGATCCTGGAAGTAGTTGTGGCCGCCATCGGTCGGCGTGCCGACCTGCGGGGCGATGAATTCGCCGGGCTCGAGCGTGGGGCCATCGTGAATGGTCACGACGCCGATGAGATCGTGCGGCGAGAGTTTGCTCGCGTCGGCCTGCACAGCGGGGTCGCCGCTGCGTTGCACGTAGTAGGCGCTGCCGATGAGGACGGGCTCGAAGCCATTCGCTCCATTGAGCTCTTCCTGCCAGGTGGCGCATTGTTCGCGTTCGCGGCGATCGACCGGGCCGGCATGGACGCCGGTTTCGGTGATGACGACGAAGAGCGCGGTATTGATGGCATAGACGCCTTCACGCAGGATGAGGCGCTGGCGGCCGCGCTGGCCGTTATTTTCCAGGAAGCCGACGGCGTCCTGGAACGAGTTGCAGGTCACCACGGCGCCGAGGGTCTGGGTCGGGCCGAGCGGCAGGCCGTCGCGGGCATAGACGTAACCGATGCGGCCTTCCGCGACGGTGACGAGCGGGACGGTGTGCACGCGGAACATCCAGAAGGGATATCCGAGATGGAGGCCACCGCGCAGGACGCGAGCCTGGAAGCCCGCTTCACCTGCGAGGGCGATGATGCGTCCATGCGCGAGCGAGCCGCGATGGGACCAGAGTTTTTCCACGATGCCCACGCGATCGTGCGGGATATACCGCAGACCGAGGAGGAAGTTGAGCAGCAGGAGGGTAAGGGCCAGGCCCGCGATGATTTTCACGAGCAGGAACCCGACGGTGAACAGCGTGATGATGCCGTTCATGATGGATGTGTTCTCTTTCTATATGTCGGCTTTGCGAACACTGCGGTCCGGGCTCGGGTGGGCTGGAGCGGCGTGGCGGCCTTGGGCCGTTCACGTTTGGTGCTGCCGCAGGACGGCAGGGCTCCCGGCATCCGGGCACGGGTGTGCGCGAAGCTGGCTATTTTCGAGAGGATGGAGCGCCGCTTTGGCGCCCGGTGAGTTTGCTCACCGAGGGTTGCCGCGGCTCCCTGCCTCTGGGTGTTGAGCGGACGGAGTTAGCTGTCGGGCTTGGGCCACTCAGTGCCCCCGGCGCCGCAGTGCGCCGTTCGCCCCAGTGGCCGCTCTTCTAGGAAAGAAGGGCGGCGGAATTTGGGTCCCCCGTTGATCGGGCCACTTGGCTCGATCATTACGCTGGCAAAGAACCGCTATTAGTATGACACAAGCGATGGCGGGGTCAACTCGGCCCGGCCTTCGGGTGGGCGTTCTGAGAGGCTAAGGTGCTGCCCAGTCGAACTTTACAGCAAAACCCCGAAAAGGATGGCATGCCGTCGAAATCGCCACAAAAAGGCGTTTGGGCAGGAGATTCATTGTTGACCCCGAGCTGGGAAACAGGTCTCCTCGCCCGACTAAATTGCAGTGGAGGCGCTTCATCGTGCTCATGAAGCGCTGCACAGCCCATTAACTTCCATGAAAAAGCCGACTCCTGTCCGTTCGCGTAAAGCCCGTTCCCGTTCCGTGGAACCTCTCGAGGCCCGTCTTGCCCCGGCGGTGATCGGATTCAGTGTGGCGTCGATCGATCGCGACACTCCGGCACCGTCGGAAGTGCAGACCGACGCCGTGGGTTTCAAGGTGACCTTCAACAACCCAGGCGGCAATCCCATCACCGGACTCGACGCGAGCGACTTCGAGGTGGTTACGACCGGCAACCTGAAGGCCGATGCCACGGTGCTCGTTACTGGCACGGTTGATCCGAATGTTTATAACGTCAGCGTCATGGGCATCAAAGGCAACGGCTACGTGGGGCTGAACCTGGTGGATGACGGCACGATTTTCACCGACAACTCCGAGACCGGGTTGGGCGGGTCCGGCACGCTGAATGGCAGCTTTACCGGGGAGACCTATCACGTGGTGCAGACGCACCCGACGGTGACTTCGATCGTCCGCGCGGCCACGAATCCGACGAACAGTTCGTCGGTGTCGTGGACGGTGACCTTCAGCGAACAGGTGGCGATTGCCGATGTGGGCACGGACGATTTTTCGTTTCCGACCGAAGGGCTCACGTCGCCGACGACCACCTCGGTGGTGCCGACGGATGCCGAGGGTAATTATGCGACGACTTACACCGTGACGGCGAGCGGGTATGTGGGGCAGGGATTGATCGCGCTGAACCTCGTGGACGACGGTTCCATCCACGATCGCGAAGGCAATCCACTTCAGACCGATCCCATCAGCTACAGCAGCGCTTCGCTCGCTGGTTCGGGCTTCAGCCCGGTGGCGGTGGTGACGGGCGACATCAACGAAGATGGCAAGACTGACATCGTCGCGGCGGATTACAATAGCGGCATGTTGCTGGTGCTGATTGGCGACGGCCAGGGTGGGTTCACGCAGCAGTCGAACATCATCGTCGGCAGCAATCCGCGCGACATCGCTCTCGCCGACCTGAATGGCGACGGCCATCTGGACATCGCGATCACGGAGTTTGCCTTCAACCCTGCTAACTCGAGTTTCACGTCGGTGACCGTGATGATGGGGGATGGTCAGGGCGGCTTCGGCGCGCAGCAGCATTACGGTTTTGCGAATCAGCACCTCGCCATCGCCGTGGGCGATGTGAACGGCGATGGGAAGCCCGATATCGTGCAGACCTCGCAGAGCGGGATCGGCTTCGTGAATGTGCTGATCGGCAACGGCGACGGGACTTTCCAAAATCCCCAGACCTACGCGACTGGACAGGAGCCGAGAGCGGTGGTTCTGGCGGATCTGGACGGCGACGGTCTCACCGACATCGTGACGGCCAATTTCGGGAGCGATAATGTGGGGGTCCTCCGGAACCAGGGAGGCGGACAATTTAGCAGCGCGTTCTTCTCCGTGGGCTTCGCACCGGCCGATCTCGACGTCGCCGACCTCGATGGCGACGGCAAACTCGACATCGTGACGGCGAACAATTCCGACGGCACCGTGAGCGTGCTGCACAACGCTTCTTCCAGCGTTGGCTCGATCAGCTTCTCCAGCCATGTGGACTACGATACCGGCACCTCGCCCGGCAGCACCTCGCCCAGCGGAGTGGCGCTGACGGATGTGGACGGCGACGGTCGGATCGACATCGTCTCGACCAGCGGCGTGTTTTTCGCAGTGCAAGGCGCACAACCGGAGCAAGGCGCCGTGCTTACCGGCCTCGTCAGCGTGCTGCACAACGACGGCGCTGGCACCTTCAATGGGACCACGCCCTACGTGATCGGCACCAATGCATTCGACGCGCTGGCGCTTTCGATCGCGGACTTCAACGGCGATGGCCGGCCTGACATCGTGACGGTTGGCACGACCCAGCAGGCGGTGATCCCGCCGGAGCAGGGGGCCGAGCAGTTGGGCCTGCCTTTCGGGGTGGTCGATGTGCTGCTGAACAACGGCCACGGCGACACCAATGGGGAAATCTACACGATCACGGCGCCTGCGGTCGATCTGACCGTGACGAGCGTGACCGACACCAAGAACAGTGCGGCACCGGGCGATCTGCTCACTTACACGATCAACTACGGCAACATTGGCTCTGCTGCCACGAACAGCAGCAGTGTCGTGCTGACGGTGCAGCTCGATCCGAACCTGGACTTCGTCGGCAGCGAGAACACGGGCTGGTCGCTGAATGGCAGCACGCTCACCAAGACGCTCGTGGGCGGTCTGGCCGCTGGCGCGACGGGCAGCAGCACCTTGAAGCTGCACGTGAAGAGCACGATCGACGGCTTTAGCTCCACGGTTGCGACCACGGCCACCATTTCCGGCGGTGGCGATGGCAACAGCGAAAATAACTCGGCGTCGGATTACGACCTGCTGACCGGCGTCTCCCACGATCTCACGGTCACCAAGATCGACGATCCCAAGGTCGCGGTGGAGTTCCGCACGGCGACGTTCCTCATCCACTACGCCAACCTCGGCAATCGCAACCTCACGGATGTGCCGCTCACGGTCACGCTGCCGGCGGGAAGCTCGATCAACAACGGGTTGAGCGATCCGCGCTTTAGCTCCGGCTTTGGCACGGTGACGGCCTATGTGGATGTGCCCGGCAACAGTGGCGACCAGACCATTTCGCTGGTCATCAACGTCGGCTTCAGCTCGGGTGCCGCCGAACTCACCACCACGGCAGCGTTCGACGAGGAAGGCGATAGCAACTCGGCTAACGACTCAGCCACCGAGGACACGCCGCTCTACCACGGCTACGTGGTCACGGCGCCGGGTGTGGCCATCAAAAAGAAGTATGCGCCTTCGATCCTTCGCGTGTTCGATCGATTGAGTGGCGAGGAACTCTTCACCATCAACGCCTACGGCAACTATCGCGACAGCATCCGCGTCGCGCTGGGCGACTTCAACTTCGACGGCATCGACGACATCGTCACCACCACGTCGCGCGGCACCGGCAAGCTCCGTATTTTTGACGGCGCCACGGGCGATCAGCTCATCAACGAATTCGCCGTGTTCGACGGCCGCCGTGATCGGGGCGCCTTCGTCGCCGTGGGCGACCTGGATGGCTTCGGTCTGCCGGAGATCATCGTCGGTTCCGCGCTGGGCGGCGGCAAGGTGCGCGTTTACAGCTTCCAGCAGCCGACGGCCCAGCCCGAGGAGGGCGGGAGCCAGCTCCCCCCGCTGCAGATGATCAAGCAGTTCACGCCGTTCGGCGCGCGGTTCAAGGGCGGCGTCCGCGTCGCGGCTGGCGATGTGGATCGCTTCGGCTTCGGCGAAGCCCTGCCTGAAGACGGCAAAAGCATTCTGAATGACGATATTGTCGTCGGTCAGGGTTACTACGGCAGCAAGGTGATCGCCTACAACGGCGAGGTCATGTTTTCGTCGCCTGGGCAGGAGAGCAATTTTGAGATTGGCGAGATCAAAGTCGGTGGTCCGAGATTCCGCGGCGGCGTTTCCGTGGCCTTGGGCGACATCAATGACGACGGCCACGCCGACATCATCACCGGCCGCAATACGGGCCGGCCTTCCGTGGTCGAAGTCTTCGACGCCCGCAGTCTCTCGACCGATCCGAACACCGCCCGCCATTTTGGGCCGGAGGAAAATCCGCTGCTGAATCCGTTCGATACCGACCCCCTGCATCCGAAGAACACCTTCGGCGTGCGCGTGGCCGCAGCCGATGTGAACGGCGACGGCATCGCGGACATCATTGTCAGCGTGGGCATCAAGAACAAGAGCCTCGTGAAATTCTATGACGGCGACGACTTCGCCAGTGGCACCATCACGGAGATCATGACGCCGGATCCGGAACATGAAGGGCAATTCCTCCGTCCGCTGACCGCTTACTCGCAGTTCCCGAACGTGGCGCTGTGGATCGCTGGCAGCTCTGGCAATAGCAGCCAGCGTAATTAATCTTCACCTGACGCTCGTTTTTCCAACCAACCAAGAAAATGACCGATATCCGTAACCTGATTCTGACGACCGCCGTGGCGGTGCTGCTCGCGCCGCTGGCTCGCGCGGGCCAGGAAATCTCGCCCTCGACCGGGAAGGAGACCAAGGAAGCCAAAGAAACCGCGCCGCTCCGGGAGTTTTTCCCGGATGAACCGCGTAGCCTCACCACCATCGGCGCGCAGTTCAGCCAGCACGCCACCGGCATCTTCGCCGACTCGATCACCGGCCTCTGGTCGCCGCAGTCGCGCGATGCATTTCTCTTCTTCAACTCCCGCTATCACTGGGAGGACAACCACGAATACATCAGCAGCATGGGCCTCGGCTTCCGCAAGCTGCTGCCCGATCACGACGTGATCATCGGCGCGAATGCCTACTGGGATTCGGTGCACGGCCCCAGCGGCAGCGACTTCGACCAGCTCGGTCTCGGTGCGGAAATTCTCACCAAGTGGGTCGATGCCCGTTTTAACTACTACCTGCCGGACAACGATCAGCCGGTCGTGAAGCGCCACACCTGGGTCTCGGAAGACGACGGCGGTGCCCGCACGCGCGTCTTCGAGCGCCGTGAGGCGGCCTTGCAGGGCTTCAACGCCGAACTCGGTTTCCTCATCCCGCTGCCCGCGCAGTGCGGCGAATACCGCATCTACGGCGGCTACTACCACTACGACAATCCGTTCGGCAGCGACTTCGAAGGCTTCAAGGCCCGGCTCGAAGCGCGCGTCCTGCCCGGCCTCATCGCCGACCTCGAATACTGGGACGACGCCGCGCTCATGGGTGGCCACTGGACCGCGGGCGTGCGCGTGAGCGTGCCGTTCTCGATCTTCAACCTCGCTACCGGACGCAATCCGTTCGAGGGCGCGGCCGAGCAGTTCACGCCGCGTGGACGCGAGTTCAAGGAACGCCTCAGCGATATGGTCGAGCGTTCACATCGCATCCAGACCGTCACCTCCGGCGACAAGGTCACCGAGGATCATTTCGAACCCACCTCCGGCATCCGCGTCGTGAATGGCGTGGTTCTCGGAGCCAACGGTCTCCCGCTCGAATAAGCGGGGCCGGGGCTGAAAATTTCGGCCCGGCATCGCCTCCGGAAAGATTTGTCAGGAATCTCGCGATGACCGCTTGACAGTCTTTTCGGAGTGGCCGATGAGAGGCGCTCGTTCTCCCCATCTCGCCCCCACGAGAATCCTCCAGGACGAAAAACGGGCCGGTCGAAGTTTCAATACCTCGACCGGCCCGACTCTTTTCGGGCCATGCAGCTCCGGCGCTCGCCGACCTCGACACGGCACGCGCAGCATGGATTGCTCCGTTCAGGAACGGGATGCCCCGCATGCTTGGATCGTGGCCTCTGTGGCCGCTACCCCAGATACCCCAGCGCCTCGAGCCGCTTCTCGATCTCCGCGTTCTCCTGCTTGGTGTAAGTCTGCGCGGGTGCACCCGGCGTGCTCGCCGCCACGGGAGCTGGTTCGCCTGCAAGCCGCACCCGACCGTTCATCCGCGCCGGGACCGGCACGCCCAGATGCGTCAGCAGCGTCGGCGCGATATCGAGGATGTCGATGTCCTGCGCCCCCGCAGTCGCCGGCACTCCCGGCACGACGAGCTGGAAAAACCCGTATTGCGCGTGGTTCGCTTCATCGGGCCCCGTGTCGTTTTCGAAAAGGTGCAGCGCCGGCCAGCCGAGCGTGCCCACTGCGCGCCAGTGCAGTCCGCCGAAGATCGTGATCAGATCCGGCGCAATTCCTTCCACGCGCGGATACAGCCGCTGCGGCCGGTGCGATTCCGTGGGAATCTCCGCGCCGCGATCGTCCGTGATCCGCGCCAGCCGATGCGCGATCTCTCCACGCGTGCGCTCATATGCCGCCGGTTCCACGATTCCCTGCGGTTCGCGTCCGCGCACATTAAGGAAAATGCGCGCGTAATATCCGCCCTCCGCCCACGCCGTCGTGCGCGCCCAATCGACCTCGCATTTCGCCAGCGGCGTCCCCGGCGCGGGCGGCTCGCTCCTCAGCACGAGCAGCCCTTCCCGCCGCAGCCAGTCGTTCACGCAAATCCCCCCATCGAGGCGTTGCGCGCCGTGATCCGACACCAGCATCACGATCGTCTCGCGCAGATCGATCAATTCCAGCAGCCGGGCGATCTCGCGATCCAGCGCCACGTAATAATCGTGAATCGCCGCCGTGAGTTCGTGCCCCGGCTCATGCTTGCGATGCTGCGGGTCCATGTAGTGCCAGAACCCGTGGTGAATCCGGTCGCTTCCCATCTCCACCATTGCAAAAAAATCCGGCTGCCCGCGTCGCATGAATTCCCGTGCCACCGTGAACCGCCGCCGCGTCATCTCGTGGATATCTGCAAGGATGCGCTTCTTATTCGCGCTGCGAAAATCCGGCACGTCGAAAAGGTAATCGTCCCCGCCGAGCCACCTGCGCACCTCGTCCTTCAGCTCCGGCGGATGCGTCCACGCGCTCTCCAGCGACGGCGTCATGAAGTCCGCGATCATCGCCCCATTCACGGGGCGCACCGGATACGTCCCCGGCACGCCCAACACCACGCACGATTTGCCCCGCGCGCCGAGGATGTCCCACAGCCGCTCCTGCTTCACCCAATCGCTCGTCGCAAATCCCAGCGCCTCGTAGCCATACCCGGTCCGGTTGCGAAACCCATAAATCCCCAGCGACCCCGGATCGAGCCCGCTCATCATGCACGACCACGCCGGCACCGTAATCGGCGGCACGCAACTCCGCATCCGCCCCCACGCCCCCAGCGCTCGCAACCGCGCGAACGTCGGCAGTTCCACCAGCCACCGCTCCACCAGCGTGGGTTCCAGGCAATCGAGGCCGATGATGCAGAGCTTCATGAAACCAAAGGAGGCAGAATGACGATATCGACAAGCCTGCCTTGTGGTTCTCCCCCTCCCACCACCAACTGCGGCACAAACGGTGCGCCTGCTTCGAGATCCGCATGGATGATCGATCCGCCGATACCAAAGCGGCGGGGCCCATCTCCCCCTTCGCCTGCAAAAATCCCGACCGAATTGAGAACCTGACCGGTGATTTTCAGGGTGACATCCGTCACCGTGCCCCCGTGGCCCCCGACGGCTTTGTAATTGACGTTGCCGCCCGATCCACCGGTGCCGCCCGCGACAGAAAATCGGGTGACGTCGCCGGCGAGGGCCACCTTCAGCCCGCGCACCGTGCCGCCAGCACCGCCGGCTTTCGTCCATGCACCACTACCACCGGTCCCCGCCACGATTTCGATCGCCGCCGGTTCTCCCGCCGCCAGCAGAGTGGTGATCGACAGGCTGGAAATGGTGCCTCCGCGACCTCCCGGACTGGCGACGGCCTGATCCTGCTCATAGGGGCCGGATAAATCCCCGTTGCGCACTCCGCCGCGACCGCCATGGCCGGCGCTGACCGTAAATGTTTTCACGGCATCGACGGTGAAGCGGAGATTACGGAGGTCTCCGCCGTGACCGGCGCGTGCGCTGGTTTCGTCCTCCGCATCGGCGCCCTTGCTCGTGGTGAGGCTGATGCCGTCGAACGACGCGCCCGTCACCGTGACATTGGCGATCGATCCACCTGCGCCCGCTTGCTTCGACCCCTTGCCCCCCTCACCGGTGTAGAGTGACAGCCCGCTGGCGGCGCCTGGGAAATCGAGCGTGAGATCGCTGATTTGACCGCCCTGGCCTGCCACACCTCCGCTGCCGCCCGTGCCCGTGCTGGCACCGAAACCGTAAAGATGATCGAGCGTCAGGTGAGCGATGTTCCCGGCGCTGCCGCCCGCCCTGCCTTCCGAGCCCGCTCCCCCGTTTCCGGAGGTGAGATAGACGGAGTCCGGCGTGCTCGCTCCTGCCAGAGCCTGCAACGTAATGTCGTGCACCGAGCCGCCCTGTCCCCCCCGTGCGCCGACGATTCGCGCATCCCCGCCGTAAGGGTCGCCGCTGTTCCCCAAAATCATGCGGCTGCCTCCGGAGCCTCCCGCGCCGGCTTGGATCGTCACGTAATTGCTGCCGCTCGAGTCGATCCGAATGTCGCTCACCGATCCGCCCGCGCCACCGGCGGCATTGGTGCCGATTCCCTCGGCCGAACCGCCATCGCCGGCAGACAGGTAAATGCTGCTCAGGCTGCCTTGAATCTGAACGTCCTGAATGTTCCCGCCGCTGCTGCGCGGGCCGATTCCGCCACCTCCGCCGTTCAATCTCAGCCGGGCGTCTTCACCGATCAGTTCGGCGTTTAGATGGAGGATCGATCCTCCTTTCCCGGCGAATCCACCGCTGCGGCCTCCCACCGCGGACACGAGGTTCACCTTGGTCGCGGTGATCCCGCTCACCGAGCCGCCCTGGCCGGCCTGCAATCCGGTGGAGCCGAAATTTCCGTCCCCGGCGGTCAGGCTGAGCGAATTCACCTGCTCCAGTGCGCGCACCAGCACTTTCGAGATCGAGCCTCCATCGCCTCCCGGAGTGGGGAAGGGGGCTCGGGCTCCAATTTCGCCAAGGTAGAGGTCCGCTCCGAGTCCGCCAGTCCCGGCGGTCACGTAGAGGTCCCGGGCCGATTTGCATAGCACTTGCACGTTCACGACCGATCCGCCTCGCGCGCCCGCGAGAGCGAAATGATCGAGCGGCACTTCCAGCCCCCCGCTATTGCCGGCCCGGAACAAAAAGCTGTCCAGCGCCGTGTCCGGGCAAGCGATGATGATATCGCTCACATTCCCTCCGGGACCAGATCGAGTGCGCCCCGCTCCGCCATTCCCCGCCTCGAACGAAGCCCATCCGAAGTCCATAAATCCGCCGATGAACACATCGGAAATCGATCCGCCGGCTGCCCCCACCCGTGCCAGGGAGTCGGCTCCCGACCCCGCCTTCACGCTCAGTCCATCCTGCTGCCGGGCGATCTTGACGTGGGAGATCGAACCACCCGCGCCGACCGCGTTGCCGCCAGCCGCGATGACGCGCGCTCCGTGGGAGAGCGTCACCTTGGAAATACTCGTGTAGCCGAAAGGGGCCGCCCAAAGGTCCCCGAGGCTGAACGTGGTCGTTCCTCCATTCCACGAAAACTCTTCGGAGAAGACCTCCGCCCCGGTGAGGATCTTGTCGATGCTCGTCGTTTCCGTGGCCGCGTTCGATTGGATCTCGAGATTGGAGATGCTTCCACTCACCAGCAGATGGCCCTGCACCCTGCCGTGAATGGTGAGCCGCGCCACATTGCGCGGGGTGTGCATGAAGTCGCCAATTTCCCGCTCGTTGAGAGCCGTGACGATCGAGCCATGGACATCGGCATTCACCGTCGCTTTCACCCCGCCGCCCAGGCCCAGCCCTGTCAAATCCCCGGCCCCGAACCCCGCAATGCCATCGATGTCCGTGAGGAACACCGCGACACGTCCCGCCTCGACCTCGATCATCGTGACCTCTGGGCTGTTTGGGGTCAGCGTGCCGTCCCCATCGAGATCGAGCGCGAGCCGGTCGCCCTTGTTCAAAACCGCCGCGAGCCCAGACTCTGCAAAACCGGAGAGATCCGAGTTGCTGGCATCCACGAGTCCGCCCACGCTGACCTTATAAATTCCGGTCGGCTGCAGGAGGAACAAGGCGGGCGCAATCCGGGCTTCCAGCGCCTCGGCAGGCCATGAACGCGAAAAGGGGGGCATGCCTCTTCACCTACCCCGGGGGCGCGCCATGCAGCAAGCGCCATCTTCCCTCGCTCTCCCACGACGCGATTTCACTTGGTCCGGCGCCATTTCTGGCCCACTCATCCCAGCCGTTAACGGGGCTGTAGCTCAACGGTTAGAGCAGGCGACTCATAATCGCTTGGTTGCGGGTTCAAATCCCGCCGGCCCCATGCCGCGCTGCGCGCGGAAATTCGAAGCTCGAAATCCGAAATGGGGGGAATCAGCGGCCTGGGGCGAGTTCGAAGAGGAAACCTTTCAGGTATTCGGTCTCGGGGAGAGTGGAGATGATGGGGTGGTCGAGGCCTTGGGAGTAGGTGGCGAGCTGGCGGAGGGTTTTCTTGGCATCGACGACGGCTTCGTTGATGACTTCGCGGAAGTCCTCGGCGCTGACGTGGTGCGAGCAGGTGAAGGTGGCGAGGAGGCCGCCGGGGTTCAGCAGGTTCAGAGCGCGCAGGTGGATCTCCTTGTAGCCGCGGCGGGCTTCGTCGCGCTTGCCTTTGTTTTTGGTGAAGCTCGGCGGGTCGAGGATGATGAGGTCGAACTTGCGGCTGGCGCGTTCGAGTTCGCGCAGGGCGCCGAAGACGTTTTCTTCGCGGGCATCGATGCGGAGCTGGTTGCGCTCGGCGTTGCGCTGGATCTGGGCGACGCAGTCGGCGCTGATCTCGATGGCGGTGACGTCTTTGGCGCCAGCGCGGGCGCAGGCGAGAGCGAAACCGCCGGCGTTGGAAAAACAATCGAGCACACTGCGACCGGCCGCGTGCGCCGCGACGGCGCGGTAGGCGGGGAGTTGATCGAGGTAGAGGCCGGTTTTCTGGCCGCGCAGCAGATCGACCTCGAAGCTGATGCCATCGGCCTCGACGATGAAGGGAGGAGGCGGTTCGCCGAAGAGCATGCCGCTGCGCGATTCGAGACCCTCGGCCTGGCGCACGGAGCTGTCGTTGCGCTCGACGATGCTGGCCGGGGCGCACTCGCTGCGCAACGCTTCGACGATGATGTCGCGGCGCTGATCCATGCCGAGGGTGAGCGTTTGCAGCACGAGATGATCGCCATAACGATCGATGATGACGCCGGGCAGGCCGTCGCTTTCGCTCCACACCAGCCGGCCCAGGCGCAGGTTCACGCCGTGTTTTTCCCGGTATTGCAGCGCGAGCCGGATGCGGCGCTGGAAGAAATCGAGATCGAGATCCTGCCGCTGCCGGCTGAAGCGGCGGGCGACGATGGTGGAGCGCGCATTGTAAATCGCGCTGCCGAGCAGTTGATCGTGCCCCGACTTGAGCGAGATGACATCGCCATCCTGCGGATCGCCGAAGGCCTTGAGCACTTCGCTCGCATAGACCCAATCGTGGCCATGATAGAGACGGGAACGTGGGCGAATGACGAGTCCGGGCATGTGTTGAAGGGGAGTGCTGTAACCGAGGCGAGCCGATGGGCAAGGGCGGCCTGCATGCGACTAATCTTCGGACCAATAGGTTCCGAGGAGTGACCAGTGGATTCGCCCGTTTTCCCACCGCTCTTTTTCGCTCGTGAAACGCCACACCGCGAAACTGGAAAGCGAGAACATCTTGACCCGTTCGGTGGGAATAAAGATTTCAAAAACCTTGGGAGTGAGCAGCATTGTAAGGTCGTGATCGCTGACCTCGAATGGACTCCAAGTCAGTCCGGTATCCCCGCGTTCGCCGGTGTAAACTCGAAATGAGCAAGACAAAGAAGCGTAAGCTGAAGTCTCGCTGATTTGAGCAGGGTATTCGCCGTGTGCGGCCCGATACGCCTTCAGTTCGGCAAGCAATGGTCGAAGACTTTTGACTCGGGCTGGAGGTGATTCCGGCCACCACAACCACAGACCCACGTGAAAGAGGACGGCGATTGAGAGAACGCTCCAGCGGCTCGTGAGCAGAGGGAGGATATGCACGGCCGGATTCTATCAGAACGGGATGTCCAATCCACCGACAGATGCTGCGTTTGCTCTACGCCGCCAGCGCCTGATCGCGGTATTGCGTGGGGCTCTGGCCGGTGACCTTGCGGAAGATGCGGTTGAAATGGGTGAGCGACTGGAAGCCGATTTCGTAGGCGATTTCGCTGATGCGTTTCTGCGGATTGGCCAGCAGTTGCTTGGCTTTCGCGACACGCACGATGCTCAGGTATTGGGTGAAGGTGAACCCGGTCGCTTTCTTGAACGTCTTGCAGAAGTGGAACGTGCTGGCGTGGACCGCCTGCGCCACGTCGGCGAGGGTGAGCTCGTTGTCCTGATGCTCGGCGATGTATTCGCGCGCCTTGGTGACGAGGACCGGTTCGGTGTGATTCTGCTGCGTGGCGATCTGCTCCGCGGCGAGGGAGAGATGGCTCGCGAAGACTTCGAGCAGATGCACGATGGCCTTGTATTGCTGCCGGTTCAGCACTGGCGAATCGAGGTAAGCCGCTTCGAGTTCTTTCCAGTCGAGATGCGCGCCACCGCGCTCCAGCCATTCGGCGATGCGCCGGAAATTTTCGCGGCCCGGCTTTTTCATCATGACCTGCCCGGTTTGGAGGAAACCAAGGGTGTGACTGCCAAAACGCACCGGCACGGCTGTGTCGGTGAGCCCGGCGTCGCACACGTCCGTGTGCGATTCGCCGTCGTCCTTGCGGATCTTCTGCTGCATCTCCAGGCACAGCTTGCAGCCGGGGGAAGTCTCGCTGATCCGCCGGCAGAAATCGTTGGCCCATTTGCTCTGGCGCAGAGCGGGCGCGCGGCGATCGGCGGAATGAAAGGCGAGCGGCAGGCCCGTGGCTTCGCTGAAGGCACGCTCGTAGTCGCGGTAAATCTGCGACCGCGTGAGCTGGCTGATCAGGTCGAAATGCTGGGGATCGGACACGGTCGCCATCATGCGCGTGGAAAACGGATGGGCAAGCGCAAGCAGTGCCAAGAGCAAGAACGGGTCAACACCGGCCAATCTACGGAGAGCGGGGAAAACCGGACCTTTGCAGATTGGGGCCAATGAATGTGATCGCTCTAACAGTGTTCGTGGGACTGGTGCTCGTCACCCTGTTTGCCCTGCTTTTTGTCGCGCAGCTCCTCCAGCATCCGCCCGGAGGCGGACAGGAGGCGCTGCTGCCGTTGACGGATGAAAAACCCCAAGGCCCCAACCATTGATGAACGCAACTACTGGAACCAAAACAACGATTGAGTTTAACGACAAGGTCGTCCGGCAATTTCTCGTCGCCACGCTGCTCTGGGGCGTCGTGGGCATGCTCGTGGGCGTGCTCGTCGCGACCCAGCTCGCTTTCTGGCAGGCGAACTTCAACACCTCCTTCACCACCTTCGGCCGGCTCCGCCCGCTGCACACGAACGCGGTCATTTTCGCCTTCGTGGGCAACATGATGTTTGCCGGCATTTACTATTCGCTCCAGCGATTGTGCAAAGCGCGGCTGGCGTCGGATTTCCTGTCTTCGCTCCATTTCTGGGGCTGGCAGCTCATCATTGTCGCGGCGGCGATCACTCTCCCGCTCGGGCTGACCCGTGGTAAGGAATACGCCGAGCTGATCTGGCCGATCAATATCGCGGTCGTGGTGATGTGGGTGGTCTTTGCGGTGAACTTCTTCTGGACGCTGGCGAAGCGAAATGAACCGACCATCTACGTCGCCATCTGGTTCTACATCGCGACGATCATCACCGTGGCGATGCTCTATATCGTCAACCACCTCTCGATCCCCACGAGCTGGACGCATAGCTATCCAATCTTTGGCGGTGTGCAGGATGCATTGGTGCAGTGGTGGTATGGGCACAATGCGGTCGCGTTCTTCCTCACCACGCCGATTCTGGGCATCATGTATTACTTCCTGCCGAAGGCGGCAGGGCGGCCGGTCTATTCCTATCGGCTCTCGATCGTGCACTTCTGGTCGCTGGTCTTCATCTACATCTGGGCCGGTCCGCACCACCTGCTGAACACGGCGCTGCCGAACTGGCTCCAGGCGCTGGGCACCATGTTCTCGCTCATGCTGTGGGCGCCGAGCTGGGGCGGCATGCTCAACGGCCTGCTGACGCTCCGCGGCGCGTGGCACAAGCTGCGCACGGACCCGGTGCTGAAGTTCTTCGTGGCGGGCGTGACCTTCTACGGCATGTCCACCTTCGAGGGGCCGCTCATGTCGATCAAGGCGGTCAACGCACTCTCGCACTACAGCGACTGGACCATCGGCCATGTGCATAGCGGTGCACTCGGCTGGAACGGCTTCATGGCGGCGGGCATGATCTACTGGCTCGTGCCGCGGCTGTGGAAGCGGCAGCTCCATTCCACCCTGCTGGCGAACATGCACTTCTGGGTCGGCCTGGTGGGCATTCTCCTCTACGTGGCTTCCATGTGGACGAGCGGTGTGACGCAGGGCCTCATGCTCAGCGCCACCCGTGAAGGCGGCACCGTGCTGGCGAACCCGAACTTCCTCGATGCGGTCACGAGCACGAAGTTCCTCATGCACATCCGTGCATTCGGCGGCTTCCTCTATCTGATCGGCTTCATCGTCTGCGCCTACAATGTGTGGAAGACGGCCTTCGGGGCGGAAGTCGTGAATGGCACGATGGAAGTTTATATCGAAGAAAAGGCCAAACCCATGGGCCTCGGCCAGGGGTTGCTCAGCGCGCCGGTGCTGGCGAGCGTTTCTCTCATCCTCTGCCTCGTCGGCTGGAGCATCCTGCCGGGAATCTGGGGAGGCCTCGCCTTGATCGGCGTGCTCGTGACCGTGCTGGGAGCGATCTATCATAAGGAATTCCACGGCTCTTCCTGGGGCGAGTGGTATGAGACGCTGCTGGCGAACTCACTGCCCTTCACCCTGCTGACCGCTGCGGCGGTCGCGGTCGGCGGCATCGTGCAGATCGTTCCCACCGTCATCGTGCAAAAGGCCGAGAACATGGAGAGCGTGCGTCAGATTCCCTACACGCCGCTCGAACTGGCCGGTCGCGATATCTACGTCCGCGAAGGCTGCTACAACTGCCATTCGCAGATGATCCGCACGCTGGTGGGTGATGTTCTCCGCTACGGCGATTACTCCAAGCTGGGCGAGAGCATCTACGATCATCCCTATCAATGGGGCAGCAAACGCACCGGTCCGGACCTCGCTCGCGAGGGCGGGAAATATCCGAACGTGTGGCACTTCAACCACATGCTCGATCCCCGCACGGTCAGTGCCGGTTCCACCATGCCGAATTACCCGTGGCTCTTCCGTCAGCAGACCGATGTCGGCGCGCTGGTGAGCAAGATCGCGGTGCAAAAGAAACTCGGCGTGCCCTTCACCGAAACCACGCTGGCCGAGATCGAAGCCAGCGCGGCGAAGCAAGGCAAGGCGATCGCAGACGACCTCAAGACGGCTGGCGTCGAGACGCCAGCGGACCGCGAGATCGTGGCCCTCATTTCCTATCTCCAGAAGCTCGGGAAGAGCGAACCGGTCAAGCCGGTCGAACCGCCCGCCAAATCCGTCGTTAACCGTTAATCAACCATGTTTCACCGCATCCTTGTGACCGAATGGATGAATCAGTTCGCGCTGCTCAGCTTCGCGATCTTCTTCCTGGTCTTTATTGGCACCGTCGTGTGGGCGTTCGCCCTCCCGCGCGAACGCGTGAATCACCTCGAGAGCCTTCCGCTGGAAACCGAACCGAAGAATGATGAACCAAACGCCTGATCCTAACCAACCCGCCGAGGCTTCGATCGATGTCGCAGACCTCCGGCCCCACGTCTATGACGGCATCCAGGAATACGACAAGCGATTGCCGAACTGGTGGCTGTGGACCTTCTACGGAGCGATTATTTACTCCGCCATCTATTGGACCTTCGGCTTCAATATGAAGATGGCGCCTGACCCCGGTCTGGCGCTCCGCGAGAAAATGGAAGCGGCCAAGGTCGAGGCGCTAAAAAATTCGCCTGAGCTGAGCGATGAAAAGCTGTGGGCGATGAGCCGCGACGCTGGCATCACCGCAGCCGGCAAGGCGACCTTCGAGACGACCTGCGCGTCGTGTCATCGGCCGGATCTGCTGGGCATGATCGGGCCGAATCTGCGCGATCAGCAGTGGGTGCATGGCGGCACGCCGATGGTCGTGGTGAAGACGATCACTGAAGGCGTGCTGGCGAAAGGCATGCCGACCTGGGCACCGATTCTCGGAGCCAAGAAAATCGGCGAAGTCAGTGCCTATATCATGAGCTTCCACAAGGAAGGCGAGCCCGTGGAAATCAAACCGTGGGTGCCGGTCCTTACCCCCGGCGCCGCACCTGCCCCCGCCCCTGGAGCGAATTGAAAGGAGATACCAAGATGAGCCAGCAACCGCCGCCACCCAGCCTCGCCCGAGTTACCACGATCAATGAGGACGGTTCGCGCCGGGTCATTCATCCGGCGGCGGTGCACGGGCGCTTTACGAAATGGCGTGGAGTGGCCGCTGTGATGCTCCTGGCGATCTATATCCTGCTGCCGTGGATTCCGATTAATGGGAACCCGGCGGTGTTTATCGACCTGGCTCATCGGCAGTTCCATTTCTTCGGGCTCACCTTCGTCACACAGGATCTCTGGCTGGCGTTCTTCCTCGTCAGCGGGCTCGCGTTTTCCCTTTTCTACCTCACCTCGCTCTTCGGCCGGGTGTGGTGCGGATGGGCGTGCCCGCAGACGGTGTTCCTCGATATCTCGCGCCGGATCGAGCGCTGGATCGAAGGCGATCCGGCGAGCCGGGCGAAGCTCGACCGCAAACCGGATGGGCGGCGCACGCTGAAGCAGATCGTGTATGGGCTGTTTGCGGCGGTGCTGGCGCACATCTTCCTGAGCTACTTCACTTCGCTGCCGCAGCTCTACCGGATGATGACCCATTCTCCGGGTGAGAACTGGAGCAGTTTCCTCGTGGTGTTCCTCATGACGGCGGCGCTGTGGTTCAACTTCGCGTGGTTCCGCGAGCAATTCTGCATCATCCTATGCCCTTACGGGCGGTTGCAGGGTGCATTGATCGACAAACACACCATGGTGCTCGGCTACGACGTGAAGCGGGGTGAGCCCCGTGGGAAAAAAGGCACGGAAGGCGCGGGCGCGTGCGTCGATTGCCGCCGCTGCGTCGCGGTGTGTCCGACGGGTATCGACATTCGCCAAGGCCAGCAGATCGAGTGCATCGGCTGCGCGGCCTGCATCGATGCCTGCGACGCCGTGATGGACAAACTGAAACGTCCGCGCGGACTCATTCGTTACGACAGCCTCGAAGGTCTCGAAGGCCGTCGCACGCGGTGGGTGCGCCCGCGCACGCTGCTCTATACCGCACTGCTGTGTCTCGGGCTGACGGCGATGACTTTCGCGCTGAGCACGCTGCGACCGGCGACGTTAAGCCTGCTGCGCATCCAGGGAGCGCCTTACATCATTTCCGAAGGCGAAGTGCGGAATCAGTTTTTCCTCCGCGTGCTGAACAAGCGGAATCGCGACGAGGTGTATCACCTCGAACTGGTGAACCCGCCCGCTTCTCTCAAGACGACCGGCTTCACGGAACCGCTGGCGGTTTCCGCGCTGGGCGAGCAGATGCGTCCGCTCGTGGTCACGCTGCCGCGGAAAGATTTCCGAGCGGACTTTACGCTTCAGGTCCGTGTGCGCGACGCCGCCGGAAAATCCGTCGGCGAGAAAAGCGTCACCTTCCTCGGCCCTTTCACACCATGAACTCGACCACTTCCGAAAAGAAACCCTGCCGCTGCACGCAATGTGGAAACGGGTGTTCGCATCGCAAGGAAACGCCCGAGCCCAAGCCCGAGGGTTTCTTCGCCCGCCGGCCGTGGATCTGGGTGATGTTAGGTTACGTCGCGATGGTCAGTGTGCTCTGCTCGATGGTGGTCATCGCGGTGAAACATCAGCAAAAGGAGGTGCCGCTGGTCCATGGACGCTAACCTGGCCACACCGCTCGCCGCCTTTGCCGCAGGGCTCGCCACCAGCCTGCATTGTGTGGGCATGTGCGGCCCGCTGGCTTGCGCGGTTCGCGCAAAGCCACTGCGTTATCATGGATCGCGGTTCATCGCCTATTCGCTCGCCGGAGGCGTGTGCGGTGTCTTCGGCCAGAGCATGGCGATGCTCTTCCACGCGCCCGCGTTACGCCTCGCGCCCTGGGCCATGGCGGTGGTTTTGATTGGCCTCGCGCTCGGCCTCGAAAAGCGCATTCCCCAGCCTCGCTGGCTCGCGAAGATCATGCTCCAGGCTCGCCTCCGCGATCATCTCGGTTTTCTCACTCCGCTGCTCCCCTGTGGCCCCCTGTGGATGATGCTGAGCGTCGCCGCGGTGAGCGCTTCGGCGCTCCGCGGCGCGCTCCTCCTTTCAGCGTTCGTGGCCGGCACCATCCCGCTCTACGCCGGTCTGCAATCCTCTTTCCTCCGCGCCCAGAATCGACTGCCGGCCCAGTGGTTGTTTTGGCTCCAGCGCACCGTCGCCGTGGTGGCGGCGGGCCTGCTGGTGTGGCGCGCGATGATTCCTGTCGATGGACACTGTCATTGAACGCAAGCTGTGCCTGCACTGCGGCACCCCGTTTCGCCCCAATGCGCAATGCAAGGACTATTGCTGCACAGGGTGCCAGTTCGTCCACGACTTGATCGTTAAGAACGGCCTCGGGCAATTTTACGATCTCCAGGACGGCGCGCTGCCGCCTGCGCCAGCCACTGTCTTCCAGCCGCGCGAATACGCCTGGCTCGAAGGTCTCGCGCAAGCGGCGGCCGGGAAGCCGTTGGAACTTGATCTGCAAGGCCTCTCCTGCGTCGGCTGCGTCTGGCTCATCGAGCGCCTTTTCCTTCGCCGGGCCGGAGCACTCGCTATCCGCATCGATACTACGCTGGGCCGAATGACCCTGCACACGACCCCCGAGTTCGACTACGTTGGTTTCGCGCAGGAGTTGCAGAGCTTTGGTTATCTCGTCGGGCCGCCGGGCCAGACGGCGAAACCCGCCTCACGCACGCTGCTCCTCCGCCTCGGCGTCTGCGCGGCACTGGCGTTGAATGCGATGCTCTTCACCGTGCCGACGTATTTTGGCATGAAGCCGAGCGCGGAATTCGCGGGGCTGTTCGCCCACATCGCGTTCGCTTGCGGGACGCTGAGCTTTTTGATCGGTGGTAGTTATTTCATCGTGCGGGCGGCGCAAAGTCTCCGACGCGGGGTCGTGCACATCGATCTGCCCATCGGGCTTGGCCTGATCGCGGCATGGAGTGGGTCGGTCATCGCGTGGCGGGCGAACCAGCCCGGCTTCGTCTATTTCGATTTCGTCTCGATGTTCACGTTTCTGATGCTGGCGGGACGTTGGTTGCAGCAGCGGGCGGTGGAAGCGAATCGGAGTCGGCTGCTGGCCGCGGAGCCGGACATCGTGCGGCCGGACACCGGCGAGCGTTATCACGTGGCCCGCGGCGGCACGGTGCCCGTGCGTTCGCTGCTCCTTTCCGCGAATGCGAGCGTGAGCCTCGAGTGGATCAATGGTGAAAGCGAAACCCGGTCGGCGCACGCCGGGCAGTCGCTCGCGGCGGGATCGATCAATCTCGGAAACGAGCCGATCGAGTGTGAGGCCCTCGAGTCGTGGAGCGAATCGCTGCTGGCGCGTCTCGTCGAGAGCGGCCGGCGCGAACCTGCGCGCGACACGGCCCTCGAACGTTTTCTCCGCGTTTACCTGCTGGTCGTGCTGGCTCTCGGGGTCGGGGCCTTTGCGGGATGGTTCTTCGCCGCCGGCGATCTCTTGAGGGCGCTCCAGGTGCTCACTTCCATCCTCGTCGTTTCCTGTCCGTGTGCGGCGGGGGTTGCGCTCCCGCTGGCGGATGAACTGGCCGCGGCCGCCGCCCATCGCTTGGGAGTATTCGTGCGCGAGCAATCGCTGTGGGGCCGGTTGCTGCGGATCAAACAAATCGTTTTCGACAAGACCGGCACGCTCACACTGCAAGGCACTCGCCTCGCCGACCCCTCCGCGCTTCTCGCGCTCGATACTCACCAACTGGCGGTCCTGCTCACGATGGTCCGCGAAAATCTCCATCCCGTCGCTTCGGCGCTGCGGGAAGGGCTGATGTCCGTCGGCGTCATCCCCGAAGTGGTGCACATTCCGCCGCGCGAACAGATCGGTCTCGGCATCGAACTCGACCACGACGGGCATCAGTGGAAGCTGGGTCGTCCCTCCTGGATTGGCGGAGAAGATAGCTGGGCGGAATGCATCTTTGCCTGCGATGGCCGGGTGCTGGCGGCGTTCACGTTCTGCGAGAGCCTGCGCACCGACGCCCGCGTGGCACTGGGTTCATTTACCCGGCAGGGCATCGAGGTGGCGATCCTGAGCGGCGACGCTCAACAGAAAGTCGATCGAATGGCCGAGTCGCTGAATCTCACGCATGCGCACGCGCTTGGTGGCCTTTCCCCCGACGACAAGGCGGACTGGCTGCGACATCACGACGGCGAGCATACGCTGATGATCGGCGATGGTGCGAACGACAGCCTCGCCTTCAACGAAGCGCTCTGCACCGGCACGCCGGTGATCGATCGTGGATTGCTCGAGCACAAAGCCGATTTCTATTTCCTCGGCCGCAGCCTCTCTGGTTTGCGCACACTCTTCGACCTCGCCCGCTCCCGTGCTCGCGCTTCGCACCGCGTCATCGCTTTCGCGATCACCTACAATGTGGTGACCGTCGCCTTTTCCGCCGCGGGCCGGATGAGTCCGCTGGCTGCCGCGGTGCTGATGCCGCTGAGTTCACTGGTCACGATCGGGCTGGTGCTGGCGACCCTGCGACGCGCGAAAAGTGCATAAGCGCGAGCGGTAGCGTGCCTTGCTTCAGGCGGAGGGCGGGCCTACTCGTTGCCGTATGAGTCCCCATCAAGTTTCCCACCGCCGCTCGCTGTCCGCATGGATGCCATTTGGCGTCGGGCAGATGAAGCCGCAGCACTTTCGCGACATGGGGAAGATCATCTGGGAGAATCGAGATAATCTTGGCTACGCGTGGCAGGTGCTGAGCAAGGGCGTATGCGACGGGTGTGCGCTGGGCGTGGCGGGCTTGCACGACTGGACCGTGAAAGGCCCGCACCTGTGCATGACGCGGCTGAATCTGCTCCGGCTCAACACCATGCCGGCGCTTGATCATCGCCTCATGGCCGATGCCGCGGGCCTCGCGATGCTGGACAATCAACAATTGCGCAAACTCGGCCGGCTTGCCTATCCGATGCTGCGAAAGGCCGGCGAAACGGGGTTTCGGCGCATCTCGTGGGATGACGCGCTCGATCATCTGGCGGGACGAATTCGCACGAGCGATCCGAAGCGCGTCGCGTTCTTCGTTACGTCGCGTGGCGTGACGAACGAAGTCTATTACATGGCGCAGAAAGCGGCCCGGTTCATCGGCACCAATCACGTCGATAACGCCGCGCGCCTCTGCCACTCGCCCAGCGGCGCGGCGATGAAGGCCACGCTCGGCGTCGGGGCGACGACCTGCAGTTACAAGGACTGGTATCGCGCCGATCTGGTGGTGTTTTTTGGCTCAAATCCCGCCAACGATCAGCCCGTTTCCACGAAGTATCTGCACGAGGCGAAGAAAGAGGGGATGAAAGTCGTGCTGGTGAACCCCCTCCTCGAGCCCGGCATGAAACGCTACTGGGTGCCGAGCAATCTCGACTCGGCGCTCTTCGGCACGGACATCGCGGATTACTGGTTCCCCGTCACGCAGGGCGGTGACATCGCCTTCATCTACGGCACGCTGAAGGTGCTTTTCGCCGAGGGCTGGATCGAGCAGCGTTTCCTCGAGGAAAAGTGCGAGGGCTGGCAGCAACTCAGGGCGCGCACCGAAGCACTTTCGTGGGAAGAGTTGGAAAAGGTGAGTGGGCTGCCGCAGTCGGCCATGCGCGAGTTTGCCGGGATGCTGCACGAGGCAAAAAAAGCAGTGCTCGTGTGGAGCATGGGCATCACGCAACACCCGTGGGGCGCCGATGGTGTGCAGATGATTTTGAATCTTGCCCTCACGCAAAATTGGGTGGGCCGGGACGGCTGTGGGGTGATGCCGATTCGCGGGCACTCATCGGTGCAGGGCGGCGCGGAAATGGGCGCTTACTCGACCGCGCTGCCCGGGGGTAAACCGATCACTCCCGAGAACTGCGCAAAGCTCTCCGGGGAATACGGCTTTCCGATTCCCGAATGGTCCGGGCTTACGGCGGTGGAAATGGTCGAAGCCTGCGCACGCGGTGAACTCGACGTGTTTTTCTGCCTCGGCGGAAATTTCCTCCGCACGCTGCCGGAGCCGGGCTACGTGGCCGATGCGATGTCTCACGTGCCTCTGCGTGTGCATCAGGACATCATCCTCACCGATCAGATGTTTATCGAACCTGCTGCCGGCGGTGAGGTGCTGCTGCTTCCGGCGAAGACACGTTACGAGCAGGATGACGGCGGCGTCGAGACGAGCACCGAGCGCCGTGTGATGTTCTCACCCGAGCTTCCACGCCAGGTTGGCGAAGCGCGTGCCGAGTGGAAAATCCTGCGCGACCTCGCCGCCCGGGTGCATCCCGAAAAAGCGCACCTGCTCGGCTGCGAAACCGGCTGGGCCATGCGCGAGGAAATCGCCCGGGTGGTGCCGTTCTACGACGGCATCCAGCACCTGCGCAAAACCGGCGATGCTTTCCAATATGGCGGCCCGCACCTCTGCGCCGGCGGCAATTTTCCCACGCCCGACGGCAAGGCGCACCTCGCCGCCGTGGACGTGCCGAACGCGCATCGCCCCGGTTTTTTCCACGCGAGCACCCGCCGTGGGAAACAGTTCAACTCCCTCATCTACGCCGAGGTCGATCCGCTTACCGGTGCCGAGCGCGACGCTATTTTCATGAGCGGCGAAGACGCCGGGCGCCTCCATCTCAAGCAAGGCGATTCGATCGCTCTCGTGAACGAACTCGGCCGCTACGAAGGTCGCGTCTTCCTCGCCGACCTCGCCCCGGGAAACCTGCAGGTCATGTGGCCCGAGGGAAACGTCATCATCCACCGTGGCGTCGTGGACAAAGGCGGCGGCGTCCCCGACTACAACGCGCTGGTGCGTATCGAGAAGCTGGCAGAAGCGGAAAAAATGCCGTATGCTCTCGTTCATGCCGACGCTTCTTGAGAGTTCGCCCGCCGCCCCCGCGCGGCGCCGCCGTCGCCCCATCCCCTTGGAGAATGGGATACGCTGACCAGCGTTGAGTTTTTGCGCCGGTTCGAGGCTCACCCCGAGATCAAGAAGATCGAGCTCATCGAAGGGAAGGTCCATAGGTTTCCCCCACTCAGCGCGGTCTCCCACGGCAAACCCGACGGCCTGCTTCACATCTGGCTCGGCTATTATTCGATTCAGGTGCCGGGTCTTGAATTTTTTCCGAACACGACCATCCTTCTCGATGGTGATAATACCCCGCAGCCTGACTGTATTCTCTGCACCACGCCACGACGCGGGCACCATGTTTGGTTCGACGAAAAAGGATATCTTTGCGGTCGTCCCGAGCTGATTTGCGAAGTGGCGGCCAGCAGTGCGTCGATCGATTTGCACGACAAGATGAACGTTTTTCGCCGGCATCGCATCCCCGAATACCTTGTGTGGATCGTGGGTGAAGAACGGGTCTGTTGGTTCGAACTGAAGGATGAGCGGTATGTCGAAAAAACGCCACGAAGC
Organism: Chthoniobacteraceae bacterium; assembly: GCA_044226525.1. GTDB lineage: Bacteria > Verrucomicrobiota > Verrucomicrobiia > Chthoniobacterales > Chthoniobacteraceae > VFJQ01. The sequence continues at coordinate 214,101 of JBGAGV010000006.1, forward strand.
GGCGTCCTCGTGAGTGACGTTTTTCCGAAGCTCGCGCTCGATGTGAAAGCCCTGCTCAAGCACGACGGTGCCAAGATTCTCGCGATGCTCCAGAAGCATCTGGCCAGGTAACGTCGCCCGCTACTCCACGACCGGATCCAGCGCGTCGCGCAGCTTTTTGCGGAGGGTGCTGGGTCGGAAGGGCTTTTGGATGAAGCCGGCGAGACCCTTGCCGGTGAAGCGGTTGATGGCGTCCTGCTCGTTGAAGCCGCTCATCAGGATCACGCGGGCGTCGGGGGCGATGGCGCGCAGTTCGCGGAAGGCGGTTTCGCCGTCCATCTGCGGCATGGTGAGATCCATCAGCACGGCCACAATTTCTGTCTGGTGCGTCCTGAACTTTTCCACGCCTTCGCGGCCATCCACGGCGGTCACGGCCGAAAAGCCCATCTTTTCCACCATACGTGAAGCGACGGTTCGCACGGTTTGCTCGTCATCGACGATCAGAATGGCGCCGGCGCCGGACCATTCGGTTTCCGGGATGCCATCCTTGGTGATCGGATCGGCTTCACCGCTGGCCACGGGGAAGATGACTTTGAACGTCGTGCCTTTGTCGGGCTCGCTATAGACCCGCATGGCGCCGTGATGTCCGCGGACGATGCCGAGGACCGCGCTCAGACCGAGGCCGCGTCCCGCAAATTTGGTGGTGAAGAAGGGTTCGAAGATCCGCGCTTGTTGCTCCGGCGTCATGCCGCAGCCGTCGTCGCAGACTTCGAGGTAGGCATAGTCTCCCGCAGGCAGATCGGGGGAGAGCACCGTCTTCTCAAGATAGGTGCGATCGGCGTGGACGATACCCGTATTGATCGTAATGACCCCGCTCTTTCCGCCGAGCGCTTCGCTGGCGTTGATCACGAGGTTCATGATGATCTGCCGAATCTGCGTGGCGTCTGCTTCCACCGGCGGCAGCGGCTCGGTGAGGTTGAAGCGCAGCACGGCCGTTTTATCGATCGAGAGACGGATGAGATCCGTTGTTTCGCGCACCAGCGCGCTGAGATCGAGTCGCCGCACCTGGAACCGGCCCTTGCCGGAGTAGGCGAGCATCTGTTTGCAAAGATCGGCCGCGCGCTGGGCCACGGCTTCGATCTGCTCGAGGTGCGGATGGGCCGGGCTGAGCTGGCTCAGTTCACTTCGGGCCAGGCTGGCGTTGCCGAGGATGCCGGTGAGCAGGTTGTTGAAATCGTGCGCGATGCCGCCGGCGAGCACGCCGAGGCTTTCGAGTTTCTGCGTCTCCTGGAGCTTATGCTCCAGTTCATTGCGCTCCTTTTCCAGTCGGTGCTGCACCGTGATGTCCTCCGCGATGCCGACGACGCGACGGCGGCCCCCTGGGTCCGGATTGAAGATCGTGCCGCGATTGCGCACCCAGCTTTCGGTGCCGTCGGGACGCAAGACGCGGAAGGTCACGTCGTAGGTATCCGCGCGGCCTTCGATCCAGTCCAGATATGCGGCTTTGGCGCGCACGCGATCCTCGGGATGGATGCGTTCGCTCCACAGTTCGGGGTGCGCGTAGAATTCCTCACGCTTGCAGCCCCACAGCCGCTCGAAAGCAGGAGCGACATAGAGCGGGCGATAAGGGTCGAGTTCGTCGAGCCAGAACACGTGCGGAATGCCTTCCACCAGAAAGCGAAAGCGCGCTTCGCTCTCTCGCAGCTCGCTATTACCCCGTTGCAGGTCGGACGCCATTCGATCAAAGGAACGCGCGAGATCGGCCAGTTCATCCGCGCCGGTGAGGCCGGTGCGTGCGGAGAGATCGCCGCCCGCCAGCCGGCTGGCGGCGCGGGCAAAGCGCCGCACCCGCGACATGAGCAGCGGCTGGAAGATGAGCGAAAAGACGATCGTGAGCCCGAAGAGCACGATGCCGCCGACCCAGAGCCGCCGCGCATTGCTCGCAGCCGAGAGCGTCTTCACCGGCAGCAGATTGAAATCGAGGAAGACGATGCCGTATTCCGAGTCGCGCAGGGAGCCTCCCAGGCGCCGCGTGATAGGGAAGGGGAACACGGCGTGCAGGCTGTTGTGATCGGGCGAAAGCTCGATGATGCCGGAGCGTTGCAGCCGCACCCGCTCGAAGAGATCGCCCAACGGCGCGATCGGCGTCTCTTTCAGCGGGCGGTTCAGGAATTCGTAACGCGTCCCGAAGATCACTCGATTGTCCGAATCCGCCACCAGCGCGGTGCGCAGGTCGCGGTCCGCGGCGGCCAGCGCGATGGAGCGCTGCGCACCTGCGAGGTTATTGCTCTCGATGAAGTAGGCGGACATGCCCGAGAGTTTCGTTCCGAGGAATTGAGCGCGTTCGCGGAAGCGATCTTCGATATAGCGCTGCTCGATGCCGCGCCCGTAGCGAACGGTGATGAAGGCTGCCGTGCTCGCAAACAGCATCAGCATCGCGGGAATCAGGTAACGAAGGGGAGGAGGCCAGCTCATTTCGGGGACGCGGGAAGCACTCGATCAGTGCGGAGAATGTCGGCGTCGACCTCGTGCGGGAGCATGCCCGTCCGGGTCATCAGGTTCATCATTTTCCTCATATGTCCTAGTAGTGGGGTGGCAGGCGTGCCGAGCTGGCGCCGATTTTCCGTGAGTCCGACGAAGGTTACTCGTGAGAGGACCTCGGTGAATTGCGGGGGAGTCAATCCTTCGCGGGGAGCCATTCGCGCCGCGGCGTCTTCGCCGCTGGTGGCCAGGTAATCCAGCGCGCGGAACCACGCGGCGGTGGTTTCGTGCAGCGCCTTCGGAGGCTTGGCGACCAGTGCGTCCGGCACCACCAGCACGTCGGCGATTTCGTCGGGGATTTTGCCGGAGTCGAAGATCGTTCTGAAGCCGGGTCGGTTGATCCGCATGCGGTGAGGATCGCAGAGCACCCCTGCGTCCACCTGCCCTGCCATGAGCTCGACCCCCATGCGATCCACCCGTTCGGAGATGAGGTGAACGTCAGCAAGCCCGAGCCGGGCTGTCTCGAGGGCGCGACTGAGCACGTAGGTGCCGAGCGCGTTGGATTCTACGGCGACCTTTTTTCCTTTGAGGTCGGACACACTGGCGATGTCCGGCCGCGCGAGGATCGCGTCGGCTCCGGAGGAGTAGGCCATGAGGAGGGCAATGCGCACCGGTTGGCCCTCCGCGGCCAGCCGCAGCACATCGTCGGTCGTCAGGGCCGCGCCGTCGATCGCGTGATTGCGATAGGCGAGCAGCGTTTCCGCCGCGGTGGGAAACTCGACGAGCTGAACTCTTTGCTCATCCAGATAGCCGAGGTTGCGCGCAAGGAAGAGCGGTTCGAAGCCCGGGCGCAGATACGCTCCGATGCGCAAAGTCGGTTCCGGCTCCTCGACACAAGCGGAGAGCAGGAGAGCCGTCAGGACGACGGCAAGGCAGCGGAGCGCCGGAAACATCATTCGCAGATATTTTTCGGAGAGGACTTGGTTGGGCCGTTAAGACATGGGCGCTCGGCCTGCCGCAGAAGTAAGCAATTTCATGGCCAAAAAGGTGCGGGGAAATGCTGGGTGCGTAACGGATTCGTGAATGAAGCAATGGGCGGACTGCATCGGGTCGCTCCTCGGGAATGGCGGTGGGGAAATCTGCTCCATGGAGTCGCATCGTAAAATGCGGGACATTTCGGTCAAGTCGGGTAAACCCGGATGCTCCGCCGGGTTGACGCCCCTCCATCCGTTGTGCTCATTCCGGTTGCCAATGGAGCGGTTTGCGCCCCAAACTGTTCGCTTTCCTTTTCTGCATCCCGCTCGCTCATTTTTGATTTGAAGCTCCTCGACCGTTACGTCTTCCGCTCGTTCCTCGAGCCATTCATCATCTGCACCTTCGGTTTTCTGGCCATCTGGTTGATCTTCGACCTGTCCGACAATGGCCCGGATTTCATCGCCGCAAAGGCCCCGCTGAAAATCGTGGGTCTTTTCTACCTCACGCAGCTTCCGGCGATCATCCTCATCGTGCTGCCGGTCGGTCTCCTGCTGGCCATGCTCTTTTCGCTCAGCCGCATGAGCCGGACGAATGAGATCATTTCCCAGCTCACTGCCGGCCGCAGTGTCGTCCGGGTGCTGATGCCGCTATTCTTCGTCGGGCTGGTTTGCACTGGCATTCTCGGCTGGCTGAACTACGAACTCGCGCCCCATGCCGACGCCATCAAGAAGATCGCACTGGAGCAAATCTCCAAGGGCCAGAAATCGATGCGCCAGGAAGCCATCGAAGGGCATCTTTTTCGGGATCGCATGACCGGCCGCACGTGGTATTGCGAAAAATACCGCATGGGGGCGAACACGCTGCAGGGCATCGTCATCGTGCAGCAGGACGACAAGGCAAACATCGTTTCCAAGTGGTATGCGCGGCGGGCGGATTGGGACCCGCGTTCGGGCGACTGGGGGCTGCTCGGGGGCATGAAAGTGGAGTTCGATACCGAGGGCAACGAGGTCCGTCGTGAGGATTTCTCGGAAAGCATGCGCCGCATCGCCGGCTGGCCGGAAACTCCCTGGCGCATCTCTTCCTCGAATCTCGAAGCCCAGAACCTCAGTATTCCCGAGCTGAAGCAATATCTCGTGCAAAATCGAGACTTTCCCGAGTTCAACCTCGCGCCCTACCGCACCTTCCTGCAATACCGCTACGCGGTGCCGTGGACGTGCTTTGTGGTGGTGCTCATCGCCGCGCCGCTCGGCATCGTCTATAACCGCCGTGGAGTGCTCGCCGGGGTCGCCAGCTCCATCTTCATTTTCTTCGGCATGATCTTTTCCACAAACCTCTTCCTCGCCCTCGGCAAAGGCATGCGTGTCTCCGCCGAGGTGGCCGCGTGGACGCCGAATGCGGTCATCGCCGTCATTGGCTTTTTCCTTCTTTACCTGCGCTCGACCAACCGCGATTTCGCGGGTCTCTTCATCCGGCGCCGCTGATTTTCTATGCAACAGGAATGGACGATCCAGAACCGGGGCCATCAATGCAGTGCCACGGGCAAACCCTTCGCCGAGGACGAGTATTTTTACGCGCTGCTCTTCGATGATACCACGGGCTACCGCCGCGAAGATCTATGCGAGGAGGCCTACAAGGCGCGTCCGGCGGATGCAGTGCAGCCGTTTTCCTTCTGGCGCACCAAATACACGCCCCCGCCACCGGCTGCGCCAGAGACGTTGGGCAAGCAGACCGCCGAGGATCTGCTGCGCTCTTACATGGCTGAAAGCACGCCGATGCACGCCAGCGCCCGCTATCTGCTCGCCGTCATGCTGGAACGCAAACGCATCCTCAAGGAAGTTCAGGTCAAGCGAGCCGACGATGGTTCGCGCATCCGCGTGTATGAGCGCGCCGGCACCGGCGAAGTCTTCGTCATCCCCGATCCCGAACTGAAGCTCGAGGAACTCGAGCAGGTGCAGAACGAACTCGCCGGTCTGCTCGCCCCGGGCGCCCCGCGCGCGGCAGCTCCAAGTGCCCCCAGCGAACCAACCCCGGCCGCATCAAGCGAGTCCACACTGGCGGCTCCAAGCGAACCGGCGCCGGAGGGCGCGGGCGAATCGAAGCCAGACGTTCCCGCCGAATAGGGCGGGTCCGAGCGTTATGACTCTCCCACCCGCCGCAACCAGAGACTTCCGCCGAGGCGTTTCAGGAAGTGCGGACAGCCCGCTGCGAGCCGTTCGCGAAAACGTTCGCGGGCGAAGGAGTTGAACCATTCGACGGTGAAATCGCGATTTCCAATGAGAAATGCCTGCAAAAATGGCACCTCATTCCAGGCGCGCCCGAGCAGCAGCCAGCTCGTGGGATACGGCCCTGGATAGAAGATGTCGTGAAAGTGAACCCACACGCCGGGCTTGAGCGCCGGCAGCACGCGCAGCAGCAGGTCGCTCAAATCGCTGCCCGCCTTGGCCACGTGCGAGGAGTCGATGAAGAGAAAATCGCCCGATTCCAACCGGGTAAACTCTTCCAGCCCCACTTGCTGCACCGGCTGGGCCAGCAGACGGCTGGTCGGGTAATCCGATTCGCGCATGAGGCTCTTCAGCCGCTCCGGATACGGCTCGATGAAGGTCAGTTCGGTCGGCAGGGCGAAGTGTTCGCGCGCATCGAGCATGAGCGCCGAGGAAAAGCCGGACCCGACCTCGACGATCCGGCGCGGTTTTTCGGTCGCCATCATCCCGGCGAGTGCAAAGGCGTCCGCATGGACGAAGAAGTCGTTTTCCGAATAATAACGCCAGCGCGATCCGGCCTGCTCCGGAAAGGGGAAGGGATTTTCGATCGCGAGAAATTGCTCCAACCGCGCTGCCTGCACGTTTTCGCGGAGATCGATATGGTCCCAGCCGCGGGCGCTCGAGTTCAGGAAGGCTTTCGGATCACGGGCTAGTTCGTGCAAATCGAGCAGCGGCGAATAGTAGTTTCCCGGTTCAAATAGCGTCGCTCCCGCCAGGTTCCGGTCCAGCCGGGTGGCTAGCCGGACAAGCTGCCGGGCAAGAGAAAGCGAAAGGGAGCGAAACATCGCGCGTGTAAAAGCGAGCCGCGCCGAATTGTCCAGCGCGAGCCGCCTTGCGGAGGCTTGCCTGTTGCTGTCCGGCCACTCAATCTCTGCTCATGCGTTTCGTTCTCCTCCTTCCCGCGCTTCTCCTCCCGTCTTCCCTGCTCGCGGCGAAAATCGAACTGGTCGCCGGAAGCGGCACGAAAGCACCACCCTGCGCGGCGCAGGAGGTGGAGTTGAAAGAACCGTTCGGAGTCGAGTTCACCTCCGCCGGTGAAATGGTTATCGTCGAAATGACGAAGGGCGAACGTGTGCTGCGGCTCGACAAAGCCGGGCAGGTCAATCTTCTCGCCGGCACTGGCCAGAAGGGTGCAGCGGGCGATGGCGGCGATCCGAAAAGCGCGCAGTTCAACGGCATCCACAATCTCGCCATTCTGCCCGATAACACGATCTTCCTGAGCGACGCCTTCAATCAACGCGTGCGCCGCATCGATGCGAAGTGGAGCATCGTCAATACCTTTGCCGGCGATGGCCGCAAAGGTTACGCGGGGGATGGCGGCCCGGCGGCGAAAGCTGGTCTCGGCACGCCGATGTCCGTGGCGCTCGATCCGAAAAACGAGTGGCTCTACATCGCCGACCTCCCGGCTTCGCGCGTGCGCCGCATCAATCTCAAGTCCACCATCATCGAAACCGTCGCGGGCAACGGCAAGAAAGGTGTGCCCACCGACGGACAGCCCGCGATCGAGCAGCCGCTCGTCGATCCTCGCGCCGCCGTAGCCGAGCGCGAGGGCGGCTTTTATATTCTCGAGCGTAATGGCAACGCGCTCCGCCACGTCGATGCGGCCGGAAAGATCAGGACCGTCGTCGGCACTGGTCAGAAAGGCTTGAGCGGCGACGGTGGCCCGGCGCTCGCGGCCACCATGAACGGTCCCAAACACATCTGCATGGATCGCGATGGCTCCTCCGTGTTGATCGCCGACGCGGAGAATCACGTCGTGCGTCGCTACGATCCAAAGACCGGCCTCATCACCCGCGTCGCCGGGACGGGCAAGGCGAGTGCGGACGGGGTCGGAGGCGATCCGGTCAATTGCGGGCTGCGCCGCCCGCATGGCGTCACCATCGGACCCGACGGCCTGCTTTACATCACCGATAGTTACAACGACCGTATCCTTCGCATCGTGCCATGAACTCGACGCTCCACTACAGTGTCCTTGCCCTCGGTTTTGGTGTCGCGTGGGCCTTCGGATATTTCGTTGGTGGATCGTCTTCGAGTAGCAGCTCCTCGCGCGGCGCCTCATCCACTACCCCGCTGCCGATCAAGGATGGGGCAAACAGCGCGCTCGCGAGCACGGCCATTGGCCGGCTCATGGAGGGGAAGAACGACTTTCAGCGCACGCGCAGTCTTTACGAATACAGCCTCACGCTGAAGGCCGACGATATGGCCGGGGCCGTAAACGAAGCGATGCGGCTTCCGCTCTCGCATCGCAACATGGCGCTTGGCGTTCTCTTCGCACGCTGGGCCGAGCTCGATCCGGCGGCGGCGGTGCAATACGCGCAGCTCCTTCCGAAAAGCGCGAATGCCGGGTTCCTGCGCCGCACGGCACTCACCGCGTGGGCTGAGCAGAATTTCGACGCCGCGCTCGCGTGGGCGAAGGCTCTGGAAAAAGGGGAGGCGCGCAACGACAGCATCGCCGTCGTCGCAGGGCAGCTCGCCAAGCGCGACCCGAACGCCGCGCTCAAGTTGATCGGGGAAAATTTCGCCGGGCGCGATGCCGGGGCGGCCTACGACAATGTCTTCTCCGCATGGGCCGAAACCGATTTTGCCAGCGCCTACGCGGCTGCGCAGGGACTCACCGATCCGGGGATGCGAATGCGGGCCATGCGCGCCGCGCTCGGGCAGAAAGTCGAGACCGATCCGCGCCTTGTCATCGAGTCCATTCGCACCGCCAAGCTCTCCGAGCTGCGCTGGGATCTGGGTAATCGGGCCATGAGCCGCTGGGCTGAGCGCGATCTCAACGCCGCGCGCGACTATGCCCTCGGGCTTCCCGCCGGCGAGTTGCGCGACCAGCAAATGCAGACCGTGGCTCGTGAAATGGCGCGCCGCGATCCGCGTGCCGCAATCGAGTGGCTCCGCAATCTGCCCGAAGACAGCAGCCGCGACGAGGCGTTGCAGGGACTCTTTTCCACCTGGGCCGGGAGCGATTCCAAAGCCGCGCTGGAGGCCGCGCGCGACCTGCCGGAAGGACGCATGCGCGACAGCGCGATGTCGCAGCTCGCGCAAAACCTTGTCGATACCGACATCAAGACAACGCTCGCGATCCTCAAGGAATTGCCCAGCGGCGGCCCCGCTGAAAACGCCCAGCAACAGATCGCGTGGCGCTGGGCACGCACCGATCCGAAAGGCGCCGCCGAGTGGTTCGTGGAGAACACAGGCGACAACAACCGCTGGGTCCTCAACCAGGTTCTCAGTGAATGGTCGCGCAATGACCCCGAAGCCGCGCTCCAGTGGACGTCGTCACTGCCAAACAGCCGCGAAAACAAAGGCGAGCTGATCGGTAATGTGCTCTCGAACCTCGTTCGCAACAGCCCGGCGGAAGCCGTGGCTCAGTTCGACAAATTACCCGCCGAGCAGCAGGCGTCGGCCGCCCCCGGCCTCGCGGCGAGCTGGGCCTGGCGGGACCCGACCGCCGCCGCGAAGTGGGTGGCGGGCTTGAAAGACGAGGACGCCCGCACAAGCGCCGTCGGCAATGTGGCGAGTAACTGGGCCAACCGTGACGTGAACGGCGCGACGCGCTGGCTGGAGACACTTCCCGCCGGAGCCACGCGCGATGTCGCCGTGCAGAGTTTTGCCAATTCCGTGGCGCAGAAAGACCCGGAAGGTGCGATCGCCTGGGCGATGACGATCGGTGATCAAGGCAAGCGCGACGGCGCGCTGCAGGGGGTGGTGATGAACTGGGCGCGCAAGGATCAAAACGCCGCCACCCAGTGGGTGCAGACGACGACCGCCATTTCCTCGGAGACAAAGGCCCGGTTGGAGCCGATGTTGAAAGCGCCGCGCGGCCGCTCCGGTCCGTCCATCTTCTATCGCGGCCCGTTCTGAGGGCGGCGGGACTCGTCCTACTTCGCGATCTCCCGCAGCAAGGTCTCGGTGGTCTCCCAGTCGATGCACGGATCGGTGATCGACTGTCCGTAGGTCAGCGCTTCCGCGGATTCCGGCATCGCCTGAGCCCCGGCCACGAGATTGCTCTCCAGCATCGCGCCGATAATCCCACGCGTGCCTTCGCGCCGCTGGCGGAAGATTTCGCGAAACACGCTCGGCATCTTGTGGAAATCCTTCGAGCAATTCGCATGGCTGGCATCGATCATCACGACCGGTGCGAGCCCATTGCGCTTGAGCAGATCAAGCGCCTGCCCCACCGGCTCCGCGGCGAAGTTTGGACCGTTTTCGCCACCGCGCAGGATCACGTGAGCATCGGGATTGCCCTCCGTTACGACCACGCTGGCGCGGCCGTCTTCATTGATGCCCAGGAAAGTCTGCGGTTGCATCGCGGCCTTGATCGCATTGATCGCCGGCCCGAGCGCGCCCGAGGTGGTGTTCTTGAAACCGACGGGCGTCGAAAGCCCGGACGCCATCTGCCGGTGCGTCTGCGATTCTGTGGTGCGCGCGCCGATCGCGCTCCAGCAGGTGAGGTCCGCGATGTATTGCGGGGTGATGGGATCGAGCATCTCCGTGGCGGTCGGCAGGCCGAGGCTCAGCACGTCGCGCAGGAAAGTGCGCGCGAGGCGGAAACCGGTCGGGATGTCGTTCGTGCCGTCGAGATGCGGGTCCATGATGAGGCCCTTCCACCCGATCGTTGTGCGCGGCTTTTCAAAATAAACGCGCATGACCACGAGCACTTTGTCGCGCACTTCCTGCGCGAGAGCAGCGAGGCGCTCGGCGTATTCGCGCCCGCCTTTGAGATCGTGAATGCTGCACGGCCCGACCACCGCCAGAAAACGGGAATCTTCCCCGGAAAGGATTTGCGAAATTTCCGCACGGGTCTTCGCCACCAAGGCCGCGCTCTCCTCGTTGCGCGGGATCTCGGCGCTCAATTCGCGCGGCGAAGGCAGCGCGGTATTGGCGATAACATGGACATCGGAAACTCGGGTCATGGTGGAAAAGGGCGGGACGGGTAGCGCGAAACCGCCCCGGGGGCTAGTGCGACCTTGCATTTCCGTTTTTAACCCTGCGCAAGGTGTTCAGCGCGAGTGGGCTGGAGTGAGGATGGTTTGGATGAATTTCCAAGCTGCAAGCCCTCCGGTTCCCCAGCGAACCCCGGAAGGGTAGCTCCAAAGGGTTATTTCCTTTCCCGCAGTGTTCGCTACAGATGGCCGTTCGCTTCACAACCAGAACTCATGAAATCCATCCAGCTTCTTGTCCTGATGAGCACCCTCGCCACTGCCGCCCTCGCCGACAATAAAATCGGTTTCGCTCCCGCCGATACCGTCGCCTCCGTCCTGCAACGCCAGGCCGGCAAGCTGGTCGAACTGCGTCTCAAATCCGGCGACAAGATCTCGGGCAAAGTGGAAGTCGTCGGTGACAAAGCCGTGCATCTCGCCCAACTGGTTGGCCAGGAGTTTTATGACGCCGTGGTGGTGATCGACGACATCAGCGCGGTCGTCATTCGCACCGGCGGGAAGTAGCCTTTCCCGCTCCCGAGCCGGTTCATGCAGCGACTCGTTACACGCGAAGCGTTGCCGTGCGCTCCCACTCCAGCTACGAATCCGCCGACATGTCTGCCCAGTTCACGCCTTCCATCATCGAACTCGATGGCGAAATCGATCTGCACCGTTCCGGCCTCGTCCGGGATCAGATCGAGCCACATATTGCGGCGAAAGATCGGAAGATCATCGTGGATCTTGCGAAAGTCAGCTACATCGATAGCTCCGGCCTCGCCGTCCTGATCGAAGCGATGCAGCGGGTGCAGGCCTACGGTGGCAGCCTCGCGCTGTGCAGCCTCGGGGGCAGCGTGCAGCACATCTTCACCATCGCCTGTCTGGATCAGGTCTTTCGCATCTTCCCCGATCGCGCCGCAGCGCTGGCGGGATGATGCGCTACTTCGCCCCTGCCTGCGCCTGCTCAAACAGCGCGCGCCAGTAGTCGAGCCGTTCCTTGATCCGCTTTTCCGCGCCCTGTTCGGCCGGCTCGTAATAGCGTCGGCCTTCCGGTAGATAAGCCTGCGGCACGTAGTTGCCTTCGTAATCGTGGCTGTATTTGTAGCCTTCGTGGCCGAACGCTTTCGCGGCTTTTTTATGGCTCTTGTCGCGGAGATGGCGGGGCACGGCCAGCGTCACGCCCGTCTTCACTTCCTCCATCGCCTTGTCGAGCGCGACATAGGCCGTGTTCGATTTTGGTGCGGTGGCGAGATAAACGGTGGCGTGGGCGAGGGGAATGCGCGCTTCCGGCATGCCGATGAATTCCACCGCCTGCTGCGCGGAGATCGCGACGACGATGCCTTGGGAATCGGCCAGGCCGATATCTTCGCTCGCGGAGATTACCAGCCGGCGCGCGATGAAGCGAATGTCCTCGCCGGCATGCAGCATTTTCGCGAGCCAGTAGAGCGCCGCATCCGGATCGCTCCCGCGAATGCTTTTAATGAACGCGCTGATCGTATCGTAGTGCTGATCTCCGTCGCCATCATAGACGACCGCTTTTTTCTGGATGCTCTCCTCGGCAATCGCGCGCGTGATGTGAATGATGCCCTCCGCGTTCGGCGGCGTGGTCACCACCGCGATTTCCAAGGCACTCAGGCATTTCCGCCCATCGCCATCGGCGGTAATCGCAAGGTGTTCGAGTGCGTCCGCATCGGCCTCGATTTTCACCGTGCCGAAGCCGCGCTCTTCATCCGCCAGAGCGCGCCTTTGCAGTTCGACCAGATTCGCCGTGGTGAGCGGTTCGAGCTGAAACACCTGACTGCGCGAGACGAGCGGGCTGTTGATGTAGAAAAATGGATTGTGCGTCGTTGCTCCGATCAACCGCAAGGTGCCGCGCTCGACATCGGGAAGCAGCACGTCCTGCTGCGCTTTGTTCCAGCGATGGATCTCGTCGATGAACAGCGTCGTCTTCTCGCCGCGCGAAGCCCGCAGCACGGCGGCCGCGATGACCCGGCGCAGGTCCGCCACGCTGCTCTCGACGCCGCTCAGCCGCTCGAAGCGCGATTTGGTCGCCCGCGCGATGATCTCCGCCAGCGTCGTTTTCCCCACGCCGGGCGGGCCGAAGAGAATGAGCGAAGAAAGCCGGTCCGCCTCGATGGCGCGTCGCAGCAGTTTGCCCGCGCCGAGGATGTGTTCCTGCCCGATGTATTCATCCAGGGAACGCGGGCGCATCCGCGCGGCCAGCGGCGCCAGCTTGTCGGGCGCGGACGAGGCATCTTCGGACTCGGTCTGATTGAAGAGGTCGGACACAGGGCTCCATCGTAGAACGGTCCCGGCGTGCGTGCCAAACTTTCCCCGTGAACCCGCGTCATCCCGCCGCTAGCGTCCGGACATCATGCGTCGTGCCCTGCTTCTGCTGCTGGCTGCTCAGCCGTCGTCCGGCCGGGCCGGGACGCCCACGCCGAGCGCCCCCGCTGTGAAAGAAAAACTCCAATCGATCGTCCGCCAGCAACTCGAAGCGTTTCGTCGCAACGACTATGCGGCGGCGTATGTCTTCGCCGCGCCGGGCATCAAGGCGCAGTTCCCGGTGGAAGCGTTTGAGGAAATGGTCCGACGCGGATATCCGCTGATTGCGCAGTCGAAGGACGCCAGCTTCGGCGTAACGCTCGACGACGGCGAAAAAGCGGTGGTGACAGTGCGTGTGACCGCCGCCGATGGGCAAGCCGCCAGCTATCACTACCTGCTTGAGCGGGTGGGGGACGACTGGAGAATCGCGGGAGTGCAGGCGATCAAGGAAGAGGCGACTTCGATATGAGGTTTTTTGCCCTCGCCGCACTCGCGGCGGTGACGTTGCGGGCCGAAGAGCCTCTGCAGCGCTTCCTCTACGAAAAAGCCGAAATGGGTCTCCCCTTCCGCATCACGCTCTACGCGCCGGACGAGAAGACCGCCAAGGAGGCCACCGACGCCGCTTACGCCCGCATCGCCCAGCTCAATTCCGTCTTCAGTGATTACGATCCCGACAGCGAGCTAAGCCGCCTCTCCCGCACCTCCGGCGAAAACCGTTTCGTGCCCGTCACCACCGACCTGTGGAACGTCCTCGAGCGAGCCCAGGTGCTCGCGCAGAAGACCGACGGTGGCTTCGACATCACGGCTGGCCCGCTCATTAATCTCTGGCGGCGTGCTCGCCGGAAACAGGAGCTGCCGAGCGCCGAACTGATCGCGGAGATGAAAGCGCGTGTCGGCTGGAAGAACCTCGTGCTCGATCCGGCCACCAAATCCGCCAAGCTACTCGTGCCGGAGATGCGCCTCGATGTCGCCGCGATCGCCAAGGGTTACGCCATCGATGCCGCCGTGAAGGTGCTGCGGGAGCACGGCATCAGGAGCTGCCTCGTGGGGGGCAGTGGTGACATGATGGCGGTCGATCCGCCACCGGGACAGCCGGGCTGGAAGATCGAAGTCGCTCAGCTCGATTCACCCGATGCCCCCCCGCCAGAAACCGTGCTTCTCTGCCGCAATGCCATCGCCACAAGCGGCGACTTTTTTCAGCACGTCGAAATTGGCGGCGTGCGTTATTCCCATATCGTCGATCCCCGCACCGGTGTGGGCCTGACCGACCACAGCCTCATCACCGTGCTTGGTCCGGACTGCACCACCGCTGACGGCCTTGGCACCGCGGTGAGCGTTTCCGGCCCCGAGCGTGGAATGGCCCTCGTGGAAGAGACCCCCAACGTCGCCGCTCGCGTCGTGCGTCGGCCCGGCGAAAAGATCGAAATTCGCTACTCCGCGCGTTGGAAAGAGCTGGCGCGGTAGGCGGGAAGTTGGACTGGGAGCGAGGCGTCAGGCTAAAGCCTGGACACCGACCTTACTCGCGATTGCCCGGCTTTTCCGTCATCGGCCCTTCGCTCCGGGCGACTTCGCGGACGGGGCTCAGGTCGTAAACGAATGCCTGATATTTGCCCTCCCAGAATCCTTGGCCGGCATTGCGGCCGCCGAGCACTTTGGCGCTGAGCGCGTAGCTGTGGCCGGCTTCGGCGCGGAAGGTCAGGCGCACGGGATAGCTGTGCGAAGTTTTCGGCGGAGTATAGACGACCTCAATGGCGCGCATGCCCGGTGCGAGTGTGATGTCGGCCTTTGGATTCACGATCTGCTTTCCGTCCACTCTCACCACGCGGATGTCGCGCTGGGCTTCGAAATACGGCAGGCGGGCGACCTCCGACCTTGCATGCCCCGGACCGCTATAGACGGCTTGAGGATTGGAATTGGCGCAACCGCCAACCAGCAGGGCCAGACCGACGAGAGACAACGAAAACGTGCGCAAACTCATAAACTTCAACGCGTCCCATTGGGCGGCATCCCCTCGACGGGGTCGAGAACAATCTGCGCCTTCCCGACTAGATGAACGATTTTTAAGGTGTTTGCCTAACTAATCCAGCGCTCGAGCCGCGAACGCTCGTGCTTCGGGCCCACCAGCGCGAGACCGAGCCGGCCTTTGTGCAGGCAATGGCAGGCGCACCGCTGAATTTCCTCGGCCTGCACGGCATTGATACGGGCTTCCACCGTGGCCGGATCGTGCACCGCGCCATAACCGAGGACCGATTCGCCGATCCACATCATCTGATTTGTTGTCGATTCGAGCCCCATCAAAATCTGTCCCACGGCGTAATCTTTCGCCTTTTGCAGTTCGCTCCGGCTCGGTGCGCGATGGCAGATCTGCTCCAGCTCGTGCAGGATCATTTTCACCGAGCGCTCCAGCTTTCCGTGGTCGAGCCCCGCGTAGATGCTGATCGCGCCGGAGTCCGCGAGTGTGACAGTGCTCGACTGGATCGAGTAGCAGTAACCGTGGCGTTCGCGCAGTTTCTGGAACAGGCGCGAACTCATGTTTTCGCCGAGGATGACGCTGAGCAGCTTCAGCGCGTAGCGGCGTTCATCTCGCCGGCCAAAGGCGTGGAAGCCCATGGCGAGATGCGTCTGCTCGGTGTCGTGCGTGTGCAGATTGAGTTTGGAGCGGTTCAGTTCGCGCGGAGCGCGGAGGAAACGCGCGGTGCGCCCGGTGGGCAGGCGTTCGAGCAGCGGCTTGAGAATGCTTACCACCTGCTCATGGTCGCAGCAGCCGGCTACGGCGGCGATGGTGGTGCGCCCGCAATAACGCTCCCGATGAAAGTCGCGCAGTTCCTTGCGCGTGAAGCTCTCCACCGTCTCCAGCGTGCCCGTCAGCGGGCGGCCGAGCGGATGATCGGGCCAGAGGCTGTCACTCAACAGTTCCTGTGCGTGCTGTGCCGGCTGGTCGCGATACATCAGGATTTCCTCGCGGATGACATCACGCTCGCGCTCGATTTCCTGCTTCGGAAAAACGCTGTCCACATACACGTCGCACAGCACCTCGCAGAGCTGCCGCACGTGATGCGCAGCCGCCTTCGCGTAGTAGCAGGTGTGATCTTCGGTGGTGAAGGCATTGATGTAACCGCCGATGCCTTCCACATCCGCCGTGATCCGGCGCGCATTGCGCTTGGCCGTGCCTTTGAAGAGCAGGTGCTCGATGAAGTGCGCGATGCCGCTCTGCCGCTCCGATTCGTGCCGCCCACCCACCGCCGCCCACAGACCGACCGCCACCGTCTTCATGTGGGGCATCGAGGCCGTGGCGATGCGGGCGCCATTGGCGAGCCGGGTGATGCGAAAGGCGTTCGACATGAACTTAACGCATTAGAGCTTCTTCGGAGTCTTTTTCTTGGCCCGCAAAGCGAGCACGTGCTCGGCCAGTTCGAGGTCGTGGGGGAAGGTGATCTTGAAATTCCAGTCCTCGTTTTTGAGCAGAAAGATGCGTTTGCCGAGCTTTTGCACGGCACTGACTTCGTCGGTCACCATCTCGTTGCGGGCCATCAGCGCGGCGTAGGCCTGGAGGATGAGACCGCTGGCGAAGATCTGCGGCGTTTGCATGGCCCACAACCCGGTGCGCTCCACGCTTTCCTGCACCATCTGCTCGACGCTGGCGCGTTTCACCGTGTCGGGAATCGGCGAGGCACAGCACGCCGCGCTGTGGTCGCGTGCGGCCGCGAGGCATTCGCGGATGAGCTTCGGGGTGGTAAGCGGGCGGGCCCCGTCGTGGATGGCGACAAATTCGCTTCCCGCGCTCTCCACCTTCTGCAACCCGCGCCACACGGAAATGTGCCGCTCGGCTCCCCCGGCGACGATCTCCTTCACCTTGGTGAACTTCGAACTCTTTACGAGATCCCGGAATTCCGTCACCCGGTCTGCCTTCGCGACGATGATGATCTCGTCGATTTCCTTCGTGTCTTCGAAGGATTTGATCGAATGCCACACGACCGGTTTTCCGGACAGTTCGGCGAACATTTTGTCGAACCCCATCCGGCGGCTGCTGCCGGCGGCGACGATGATGGCGCTGGTCATGGAGCTAGGGGAGAGCGGCGGAAACGGCGGCGCTGAGCGCCTTTCCATCCGCACGCCCGGCGGCCTTGGCCATGGCGATCTTCATCACCGCGCCCATCTGCGCCTTGGAAGTGGCTCCCGCTTCGGCGACGCTCTCGCGCACGAGCGCGGCGAGTTCGTCGGCGTTGAGTCCGGCGGGGAGATAACCTTCGAGAATGGCGGCTTCGGCCTGCTCTTTTTCCGCCAGCTCGGGCCGACCGCCCTTGGTAAATTGCTCGATCGAGTCCTGCCGCTTTTTGAGTTCTTTGCGGACGATGGCGAGGGCGGCGGCGTCGTCGAGACGGGCATCCATGCCACCCTGCTCGATCGAGGCGAGTTTCAGCGCGCTCTTGAGCATTCGGATGACATTGAGCCGTTCGGTCTGCCGGGCCTTCATCGCCTCCTTGAGGTCTTGGTCGATGCGGGCTTGGAAGTCCATGGTTGGGAAAAGCAAGGCTACGCCTGCGTTTCCCCCGCGCAAATGGTTTGTCGTGAAGCCCCGTTTTCCGGCAGGCTCGGCGGCGCTATGGAAATCAAAAGCATCGCAGGAGAATTCAAGACCTTCATTCTGAAGGGCAACGTCGTCGATCTCGCGGTCGGCGTCGTCATCGGGGCGGCCTTTGGCAAGGTCGTCGATTCCGTGGTGAAGGACCTCATCACGCCGCTCATCGGGGTGCTGGGCGGGCAGCCGGATTTTTCCGCCGTGCACCTTGGCCCACTCGGCGTGGGCACCTTCATCAACGCCGTCCTCGCCTTCCTCATCCTCGCCACGGTCGTTTTCTTTCTCGTGGTGAAGCCGATGAACCTGCTCAAGGCCATGACCGAGAAGAAAGCCGAGGAAAAACCCGCCGAACCGCCGCCGATGCCAGACGATGTGCGCCTGCTGACGGAGATTCGCGATCTGCTGAAGAGCCGCCCGCTGTAGCCGGAGCCGCTGCCCCCGGCTGGCCTCAGCGAGATCGGCTACAGCTTCACCCCGAATTCGTCTTTCTCGCTCACGCTTTCGACGAAGCCGACGAGCAGTTCGATTGTCTTTTCCACGTCGGCGAGATCGACCATCTCGACGACCGAGTGCATGTAGCGCAGCGGAAAGGAAACGAGGGCGCTGGGAATCCCTTCGCGCACGTCGAAAATCACGTCCGTATCCGTGCCGCTGTAGCGGCTGCTGCTTTCGTGCTGGATCGGAATTTTCGCCGACGCGGCGACCTTGAGCAGCCGCTCCACCACGATGGGGTGGTTGCACGTGCCGTGCGTGACCGAAGGCCCGCCGCCGAGTTTCACGTCGCCGTGGATGCAATGCTCGATGCCTGGCGTGTCGGTCGCATGCGTGACGTCGAGCACGATGCACACATCCGGCATGAGCCGGTGTGCCACCATCTTCGCGCCGTGCCCGCCGATCTCTTCCTGCACCGCATTCACCGCGATGACGGTCGAGCGCAGTTTCTTCCGCTCCTTGCTCAGCCGCGCGATGACCTGCGAAAGCACGAATCCGCCGAGGCGATTGTCCAGCGCACGTCCCACGACCCGGTTCTTGCCGAACTCCTCCGCGCCATCCGCATACACGCCGGGAATGCCGACGCGCAGACCGAGCTTCGCGACTTCTTCGGGACTCGACGCGCCCACATCGACATACAGTTCGTGAATCTTCGGCACCTTCTCGTCCGTCTTGTCCTTGCGCAGATGAATCGCCGTATTTCCGATGATTCCGGTCACTGGCCCTTTCTCGCCGAGGAACCGAATCCGCCGTCCGCGCGCCGTCGCCGTGTCGCTCCCGCCTACGCGGTCGAGCCGCAGAAAACCGTCCTTGGTAATTTGCTTGATGATGAAGCCGATTTCGTCCGCGTGCGCTTCGATCATGATCCGTTTCGGTTTCTTCCCGCTGCCCTCCAGCGTGGCCCAGGCGGTGCCGTAGGCATCGTTTTCCACCCGGTCCGCAAACTTGCGCAGATAGCCCGCCCACACCCGTTGCCCCGCCGTTTCCCAGCCCGTCGGGCTCGGTGTATTCAGCAGATCGAAGAGAAAAGTTTTCGCTTTGGCGTCCATAGATTCGCGCAACCTGCACGAATCCCGCCGTTTTGGGGAGAGGGGATTTTGTCCGACTCGACACAATCTATTCGCTGCCGCACGCTGGCGCCGTGCCACCCATCAAGCCGCTTATCGATCTCGAAAACTACGTGCCGCGTGCGATCACGGTGGTGCGGCGGTCGCAGGGTTGGCCGGGGATTTTTTTGCAGGAACGCCGGGGCGGGCCGGGGTCGGTGAGTTACACCACGGGCATCCGCCAGCATGCGCTGTATTGTTTTACTAGGCCGATGCAGGCGAAGTCGAAGATCGACGGCAAACTGGTGGCTTCGCGGTATCGGGTGGGGGAGACGCGCTTCGTGACGGCGGGGCGGGCGGCGGAGTTTCATTGGGCGAGCGATGTGGAACTGCTGATCTTCGGGTTCGAGCCGTGGTTTTTTGAGCGCGTCGCCGCGGAATTGGGCGGCTCTGCGGTCCTGCCGCGCGAGGCCCACGAATTCCATTTTGCGCCGGATCATCCGGTCTCCACCCTCGTGCGACTGGTCGAGCGGGAACTCGATCTGCTGCCCGGTTCATCGGAAGTTGCCGAGGGTCTGGCCCGCGCCATTGCGGTGACGCTGCTGCGCGAGTTTCATCTCCTCCCCGGAAAAAAACCGGCCGATCTCGCGCCGCCGGTCGCGGTGTTGCGCGCGGTCGAACTCATGCGGCAGCGTCTCGCGGAGGCTCTGCCGATCGAGGAACTCGCGCATGCAGCCGGGCTCAGTCCATTTCATTTCGCCCGCCAGTTCAAGGCCGCAACCGGTTACCCTCCGCACGAATATCTCATCCGTCTGCGCATCGACCGCGCGCGTGAGTTGCTCGAAAAAAACGGCCGGACCCTCACCATGGCTGCCATCGCGCACGATTGCGGATTTGCCGACCAGAGCCACCTCGCGCGGCATTTCAAACGCGTCCTCGGCGTCACGCCGGGCGTGTTTGTCGGGTAAAACGCCGCAATCTTCGCGCCGCAAGCGCATCCTCATCTGCGAGCAAGAATGTTCAATCGTTCTGCCCGCTCGCGGATGATGATGGGGCCATGATTTTCGGAAAACTGCGTCGCCTCATTCGCGCAGTGCGGGCGAAGAACCTTCGCCGCACGCCGAGGCGCGTGTCCAGGAACCGCGCCCGCTGAGTTTGACCTGATATGTGGATCGTCCGTCTCGCCCTTCGCCGTCCTTACACCTTTGTGGTGCTGTCGCTGCTGCTGCTGCTCATGACGCCGCTGGTGCTCCTGCGCACACCCACCGACATCTTTCCCTCGATCAATATCCCGGTCATCTCGGTCATCTGGCAATACGCTGGCATGAGCGCGCAGGAGGTCGAGCAGCGCATCATTTACAATCACGAGCGCGTGCTTACCGCCACGGTGAACGACATCGAGCACATCGAGTCGAACAGCTACGCCGGCGTCGGCATCATCAAGGTCTTCCTCCAGCCCGGCGCCAACGTCGATGAAGGCGTGGCGCAGATCACGGCGGTTGCGCAGACGATTCTGCGCCAGATGCCGCCCGGCCAGACGCCGCCACTCATCATTCGCTACAACGCTTCCACGGTGCCGATCCTGCAATACAGCTTTTCGAGCAAGAAGCTGAGCGAGCAGGAAGTGGCCGACCTCACGCTGAACCAGGTGCGTGTGGGCCTGACGAATATTCCCGGCGCGCAGATCCCGTGGCCGTATGGCGGGCGCTTGCGCGCGGTGGTGGTCGATCTCGATCTCACGGCGCTGAAGGCGAAAAATCTGCGCCCGCAGGACATCGTGGACGCGGTGGCGGCGCAAAATCTCATTCTGCCCAGCGGCACGGCCAAGATCGGCGAGACGGAATACAACATCGCCGTCAACAGCAGCCCGCGCATTCTCGAAGATCTGAACGACCTGCCGGTGAAGCGGGTGAACGGCGCGACGATTTACCTGCGCGACGTGGCCCAGGTGCGCGATGGCTTCAATCCGCAGACGAATATCGTGCGCCTGAATGGTCAGCGTGGTTCGTTGCTCACCATCATGAAGAACGGCTTCGCCTCGACCCTCGACGTCGTGCAGAAGGTGAAGACCGAACTGCCGAAGGTGATGTCCACGGTGACGCCGGACCTCGCGGTGACGGAGTTTGCCGACCAATCGCTCTTCGTGCGGGCGGCGGTGGGCGGCGTGTTGAAGGAAGGCGTGATCGCGGCGGCGCTGACCGCCTTGATGATCCTGCTCTTCATCGGCTCGTGGCGCAGCACGATCATCATCGCCATCTCGATTCCGCTCAGCGTGCTGGCTTCGGTTGCGACCCTCAGTGCACTCGGCGAGACGATCAATCTGATGACACTCGGCGGTCTGTCCCTCGCCGTCGGCATCCTCGTGGACGACGCGACGGTGGAGATCGAAAACGTGCATCGGCAGATGGCCATGGGCAAACCGCTCATCCAGGCCATCCTCGATGGCGCGCAGGAAATTGCGCTGCCGGCCTTCGTGAGCACGCTGTGTATCTGCATCGTGTTTGTGCCGATGTTTTTCCTCTCGGGTGTGGCGCGCTTTCTTTTCGTCCCGCTCGCCGAGGCCGTGGTGTTTGCAATGCTCGCCAGCTATGTGCTCTCCCGCACGCTTATCCCCACGTTGGTGATGTGGTTTTACTGGAACTCGCCCTATCACAGCCACGAGGATGAAGCGGCCGACGCTGATCAACCGCCGCCGCGCGGGTGGACCGCCCCGTTTGTCCATATCCAGCGCGGGTTCGAGCACGCCTTCTGCCATTTCCGCAACGGCTACCGCCATCTGCTCGGCACGATCCTGCGCCGAAAAGGCGCGTTTGCGACCGGTTTCCTCGCTTTCTGCCTCGTATCGCTCACGCTCGTCTCGCAACTCGGGCAGGATTTCTTCCCGCAGGTCGATGCCGGGCAGCTTCGCCTCCACCTGCGCACGCGCAGCGGCACGCGCATCGAAGAAACCGCGCAGCTCGTCGAGCGGATCGATCAGGTCATTCGCCAGGTCATCCCAAAGGAAGAACTCGCCGGTATTCTCGACAATATCGGCATTCCATTCTCCGGCATCGCGTTGAGTTATTCCAACAACGGCGTCATCGGCACCGCCGATGCCGACATCCTCGTCTCGCTCGCGCATCGGCACCGGCCCACCGACGAATATGTGCGTGAACTGCGCCTGCGACTGAACCGCGATTTCCCGAACGTCACCTTTTACTTCCTGCCGGCGGATATCGTGAGCCAGACACTCAACCTCGGTCTGCCCGCGCCGTTCGATGTGCAGATCTACGGTCGCGACCAGGCGACCAATCGCGTCATCGCCTCGCGCCTCGCGGAGAAAATCCGCAAGGTGCCCGGCGCCGTCGATGTGCGGGTGCAGCAGCCCGCCGACCTGCCGCACCTTTCGGTGAACGTGAACCGCGACAAATCTGCCGAGCTCGGTCTTACCGAGCGCGACGTAGCGAACTCCGTGCTGCTCAGCCTCAGCGGCAGCGGCCAGGTGCAGCCGACCTATTGGCTCAATCCGAAACTCGGCATCCAATATACTATCAACATCCGCGCGCCCGAGCATCGCATCGATTCCATCGGCGCGCTGGAGAGCGTCCCCGTTGGCCTGAGCCGCGCGGGGCAGGGGGATGGCCAGCTCCTCACCAATCTCGCCAGCATCCAGCGCGGGCAGGAACCGACGGTGGTTTCGCACTACAATGTGCTGCCGGTCATCGAAGTCTTCGGCGGCGTGAGCGGGCGCGATCTCGGCGGGGTTTTGCGGGACGTTCAGCCGCTGGTCGACGCCGCGAAAAAGGATCTTCCCCGCGGCAGCTACATCATCGTGCGCGGTCAGGCGGAAACGATGCGGACCAGCTACTGGGGCCTCGGTCTCGGTCTCGTGGCGGCGATGATTCTGATCTATTTGTTACTTGTTATCAATTTCCAAAGCCTCGTCGATCCGCTCATCATCATCAGCGCGCTGCCGGGCGCCATTGCTGGCGTGGTGTGGGGATTGTGGGTCACCCACACCACGCTGAGTGTCCCGGCGCTGATGGGGGCGATCATGAGCCTCGGCGTGGCCACGGCGAACTCCGTGCTCGTGGTCAGCTTCGCGCGCTCGAACCTGCATGAAGGCGTCGATGCCATGACCGCTGCGCTCAATGCGGGTTCCACGCGTCTCCGCGCCGTGCTCATGACGGCCGCCGCCATGGTCATCGGGATGCTGCCAATGAGCATCGGCCTCGGCGAAGGCGGCGAGCAAAACGCACCGATCGGCCGCGCCGTCATCGGAGGCCTGTGCCTCGCGACGCTCGCGACTCTCCTCTTCGTGCCGGTGGTCTTCGCGCTCATGCACCGCAAGGGGCTCAAGCAGCCGCATCATCTCGAACTGCAGCCCACCAAACCCGCGGAGGACCCCGTCCTTGTATGAAATCGGATGGCGCGCTGCCCGAAAACCGCTCTTCTGCCATGAATGCTCCACATCGCGACAGCACCGCTGTGCTCGAACCTAACGACTTTCCCGATCCGATGGACGCGAAAGGCGTAACCCGGCACAGCCCGTCGCCGAAGCTCGGACGCATGGCCGTGATCGCGTTGCTCATCGCGGGTGCGGCTTTTGTGTTCGGGCTTCTCCCGCGCCTGAAAGAGCGTGCGCAGATCCGGCACGACGCCGCGGAACTCGCCGCGCCCACGGTGGCCGTCGTCGCGCCGCAACCGTCGAAGCCATCCACGCCCCTCGCGCTTTCGGGCGAGCTTCGGCCCGTGTCGGAAACCGGCATCGTGGCCCGCGTCGGCGGCTATATCAAAGCGTGGCATGCCGACATCGGCGCGAAAGTCGAAGCCGGCCAGCTCCTCGCCGAACTCGACACGCCCGAAACTACGCAGGATCTGGCCAAGGCCAAAGCCGAGCTGACCCAGGCCCAGGCTGCCGAAAAGCTCGCCGAACTGACCGCCAAACGCTGGCAGGAAATGCGTTCGGCCAAGACGGTGAGCCCGCAGGAAGCCGACGAAAAGGTCGCCGACCTCGCGCTGAAGCAGGCCACCGTTTCCGCTGCGCAGGCGAACGTGCAGCGGCTCGAAGAATGGGTCGGCTACGCGCGCATTACCGCGCCCTTTGCGGGCGTCGTGACGGCGCGGCATCTCGATGTCGGCCAGCTCGTGAATACCGACGTGAAGGAAGAGCTCTATCGCCTCGCGCAGACCGAGCGCCTCCGCGTCTTCATTCGCGTGCCACAGAATTACGCGCGTGCTGCCACCGTTGGTCTCACGGTCGATCTCACCGTGCCGGATCTTCCGGGGCGCACGTTTCCCGCGAAGATCGTGCGCACGGCGGGCGCGTTCGACGCCGTTTCCCGCACGCTTCTCGTCGAACTCGAAGTTGATAACGCGAAGGGCGAGCTTTTCGCCGGCAGCTACGGCCTGGTGCGTCTCACCGGTGCCGAGCCCGATGCCGTGCTCTCCGTGCCGGCCAACGCACTGCTCTTCCGTTCGGAAGGTTCGCTCGTCGCCGTGGTCGGTGCCGACAACCACATTTCGCTCCGCAAGGTGGAACTCGGGCGCGATTTCGGCAGCACCGTCGAAGTCCTCTCCGGCGTGACCGCCAGCGACCGCGTGGTGGTCAATCCAGCCGATTCGCTGGTGGAAGGCAGCGAAGTGCGCGTCGCCGCCGCCGAGCCTGCGAAAGCTGCGGAGCCCGCCAAGGCCAAGTAGGCCTAGCAAAAAGCGCGTTCGCGGGTTTATCGATGCGCCCCCCATGCGCATCTGGGACCTCCATACCCATTTCCCTACCGCCAGCGGTGGGACCACCGAGCAGCGTGCCGAAAAGCTCCTTCGCACCGCCGATCGCGTCGGTATCGAACGCCTCTGCCTTTACATGGGCTTTCCATGGTCGCAGGACCCGTCGCCGGAGAGCTTCCGCGCGCAGAACGATCAGGTCCTTAGCGTGCTCCCGAAGTGGCCGGATCGGCTGCTCGGGTTCGTTTACCTGAACCCCAAGCATCTCGACGCTAGCCTCGCCGAGTTGGAGCGCTGTGTGGGGCATGGGCCCATGGTTGGCGTGAAGCTCTGGGTCGCGCAGCATTGCAATTCCCCCGAAGCTGCCGCGATCGTGAAGCGTGCGCACGAGCTGAAGGCGGTCGTGTTTCAGCACACTTGGTTCAAGGCGGGTGAGAACTACGCGGGCGAATCCAACCCGAGCGAACTGGTCGAGCTCGCACAGAAATTTGCCGACGAGCCGATCATTTGCGGCCATACCGGTGGCGATTGGGAGCGCGGTATTCGCGCGATAGCGGCGCAAAAGAATGTGTATGCCGACCTCGCCGGCTCCGATCCCGTGGCCGGCTATACCGAAATGGCCGTGCGCGAACTCGGCGCCAGCCGCGTGATCTACGGCAGCGACGCTGCCGGCCGCAGCTTTTCCTCGCAGCTCGCCAAGGTTCACGGCGCAGACATCCCTGACGAAGCCAAGCGCCTTATCTTCTCCGAAAACCTCATCGGTCTTCTCGCCCCGATCCTGCGCGAGAAGGGGGGCAAATTTTAGAGCCATGCTGCCTCGCCGCCGCTTCATCCAAGCCACCACGCTCGCCGCCGCCGCATTTGCTGCACGTGCGGAAGCGAAGCCCGAATTGATCGACACGAACGTCTGGCTCGGGCGCTGGCCGATTCGCCATCTGCCGCTCGCCGATCCGGCTGCCCTCTCCGCGAAACTGACCAGGAGCGGCGTGACGAAAGCGTGGGCGTCGTCGCTCGACGGGATTTTGCACA
Source organism: Chthoniobacteraceae bacterium (assembly GCA_044226525.1). Lineage (GTDB taxonomy): Bacteria > Verrucomicrobiota > Verrucomicrobiia > Chthoniobacterales > Chthoniobacteraceae > VFJQ01. Next base: position 239,887 of record JBGAGV010000006.1, read on the forward strand.
AGGACATCGCCGGGGTAAATGCGCGCCTCGCCGAAGCGTGCCGCGTGTTTCCGATCTTCGAGCCCTTCGGTCTCATCAATCCGACGTTGCCGCGCTGGGAGGCGGATGTCGCGGCGTGCGCAACGCAGAAGATGCGCGGCATCCGGCTGCTGCCCGCCTATCACGGCTATCAGCTCGACGATCCTCGATTCGTCGCCGCGCTCAAGCTCGCGGCCGAGCAACGCCTCGCGGTGCAGATCGCGCTCGTGCTGGAAGACGAGCGCACCCAAAACCCGCTCATGCGCGCGCCCGTGGTGAACATCTCGTCCCTTCCCAAAACCCTGGCTGCCGTCCCTGGAGCGCGAGTGATGGTTTTGAACTGGCTCCGCAGCATGGCCGGTAAACCGGTGCTCCTCGCGCTGGCCGACACGAAGCTGTTCTTCGACATTGCCATGCTCGAAGGCATCGCCGGCATCGAGGCCACGCTGGAAGACATGCCCGTGGAGCGCCTCTGCTTCGGCTCCTACGCCCCCGTCTTCTACCACGAAGCCGCACACCTGAAGCTGCAGGAATCCGAACTCACCCCGGCCCAACTCACCGCCATCACCCATGCGAACGCCCAGCGTTTTCTGGCTGCTTAGCTTCGCGGCTTTCGCGGCGGAGCCGCTGAGGTTTCCCGCCACGCCCCCGACGCCCCCGGACGAGGCGGAGAAGACCCTCGAAACCATGCACGGCTTCCGCATGGAACTGCTCGCCGCCGAGCCGCTCGTCACCGATCCCGTCGCGATCGCCTACGACGAGGATGGCCGTGCCTACGTGGCGGAGATGAACGATTACCCCTACACCGACAAGGCACACCACAAGGCGAGCCAGGTGAATCCAACCGACGCGCCGATCGGAAAAATCCGCCTGCTGGTCGATGACGATGGCGACGGCAAGTTCGATCGCAGCACCGTCTTCGCGGACCAGCTCTCGTGGCCAACCGGCGTCGCCTGCTGGAAGGGCGGAGTGATCGTCACCGCCACGCCGGATGTGTGGTATCTCAAGGACACCGATGGCGACGGCGTCGCCGACGTGCGCGAGAAAATCCTCACCGGGTTCAAAAAGCTGAACGTGCAGGCGGTGATGAACAATCCCATCTGGGGGCTTGATAACCGGCTCTACCTCGCCGGTGGCACAAATGGAGGCGAGATCGCGTGCCCTGGGGAAAAACCGGTGCCGGTGCGCCGCGCCGACGTGAAGCTCGATCCGCGCGACTGGTCCTTCGAGTTGGTGAGCGGCGGAGCGCGCTTCGGCAACACGCGCGACGACTGGGGCAATCGTTTCCTCTGCAACATCCGCAACCCCGCGCAGCACATCGTCATTGAAAGCCGCTACCTTGCGCGCCAGCCCTACCTGCCCGCGGTGAGTCCGCTCGTGGATGTGGCGGAATCCGGCGATCAGTTGCCCGTGCATCGTGCCAGTCCGCCCGAGGTGTGGCGCGAACTGCGCGCGAAACGGTGGTCGTCCGATTCCACCGTCATCGCGCACATGCCGCGCAGCGAACTCGTCGGCGCGGGCGTGGTCACATCTTCTGCGGGCATCACCGTTTATCGCGGCGACGCTTACCCGCCCGAGTATCGCGGCAATCTCTTCGTCGCCGACGTGGCGGGAAATTTGTTCTACCGTCTCGTCACCGCGCGCGACGGCGTCACGTTCAAGGCGAAGCGCGTGGACGGCGATCACGAATTCTGCGCCGGTCGCGATGTCTGGTTTCGTCCGGTCAATTTCACCAACGCCCCGGATGGCTGCCTGCACGTGTGCGACATGTATCGTGAAGTGATCGAGCACCCGTGGTCGCTCCCCGACGACATCCACGCCGCCCTCGACCTCGAACTCGGCCGCGACATGGGCCGCATCTACCGGCTCGCCCCGGAAAATTTCATCCGCCGTTCCGGGCCAAAACTGAGCCAGAAAAGCAGCGCCGAACTGGTGGCGCTGCTCGCTCATCCGAATGCTTGGCATCGCGATACCGCGCATCGGTTGCTATTCGAGCGACAGGACAAAAGCGTCGTTCCGCAACTGCGCGACCTGCTGAAGCAGCACGCCAATCCGCTGACGCGCCTCCATGCGCTGTGGACTCTGGTGGGGATCGATGCGCTCCCGTCTGACGAACTCGTTTCGGTCCTTCTCGATCACGATGAACATGTGCAGGCCGCTGCGGTGCGCATCGCGGAAGCGAATCTGAAGGACAATACCGTGCTTCAAGCGGCCATCGTAGGTTTGACGGCTTCCCCCTCGCCACTGGTCCGGTTTCAAATTGCGCTTTCGTGTGGCGAGGCTCCCGGCAAAGCCGCCGCGGGAACACTGGGGTTGATCGCCTCGCGGGATTTTACCGATCCGTGGATTCGCACCGCGGTGCTTAGTTCCGCGGGAACGCACCTGGCGGAGATTGCGGTTGAAGTGGCGGGGAAGGCCCCGGATGCGGCGGACTTTTTGCGCGGCGCGGGCGAGATCGTCGGCGCGACGGGAAAGCCGGCGGATTGCGCGGCACTGCTCGCCGCATTGGCGAAGGCAAAATCGGAGCCCGGCGTGCTCGGTCTGGCCAAGGGTCTTGCACGCCATGGTCAACGCCCGCGCGATTTTGCCACGGCCCAACCCTCGCGGGTGTGGCTCGATGAACTCGCCGGCACCGCTCGCGGCGGTGTGAACGCCGCCGCGCGGGAGGAACGGTTGCGGGCGATTGAACTGCTCAGTCTGGCCGATTTTGAAACCTTGCGGACGCTGGCGGAATCGTTGCTCGCGACGCACCAGCCAGACGCGATCCGCGTGGCTTTCGTGCGCGAATTGCAAACCCGGCGCGATGTGGGTGTGCCCGCGCTGTTGCTCGACGGGTGGGGCGGGTTCACTCCGGCGGTGCGCGAAGCTGCGGCCACGGCGTTACTCTCCCGCAAGGAATGGACGGAGGCACTGCTCGCCGCCCTCGAAAATCAGCGAGTGAAGGCCGCGGAAATCAGCCCCGCCACTCGCGCCGCATTGCAACGCTCGGCATTCGCGTCGCGCGCCGCGAAGCTCTTCGCACCGAGTGGTTCGCGGGCGGAAGTGCTCACGCGTTATCAGGCCGTTCTGGCGGCGAAAGGCGATGCGGCGAAAGGCCAGGCCGTTTACGCCGCAGTCTGCTCGGCTTGTCATCGGAAAGGCGATGCCGGGCGGGACTTCGGCCCGAACCTCGCCACGGTGGCGGCATGGAATGGGGAGCAATTGCTCACGAACATCCTCGACCCAAATCGCGAGGTGTCGCCGAACTTCATGCTCTACACCGTGGAATTGAAAGACGGTCGCGCACTGGCCGGATTGATTTCTGCGGAAACGGAAACCGGGCTCGTTTTGAAAACGGCCGACGGTGTCGAGCAAAGCCTTGCTCGCAGTGACATCGTCTCGCTCAAAGCCGCCGGCACTTCGCCGATGCCCGAGGGCCTCGAAGCGGCCATCCCTCCGGACGCGATGGCCGACTTGATCGCTTTCCTCCGCGACGCGCCGTAGGGTATGCATCGCGTCCGCGGTGCCAACGACCCGCTGGCGCTCCCCTGTTCGGATGACACACCTGCCGCCTGAAAGTCACAGAAAAAGACCTTGCCGCCTTCTCTTTTAGAGCCATCCTCGCCGTGGTTGCGTCCCACATTCCCGCGACCCGCCGATGCGAGGCTCCGTTGCCCCCGGATCGGTGAGAACAGGAGCCGCGAGCCCAGGCTTGGAAAAGCCCGCCCGCGCCGCGACGGACCAGAACCAATGAACAACCAACAGCGCCGCGACCCCGCTCCACGGCTGCGCCGCTCCAACGATCAAGACTATCCAAGTCCAAAATATTCGGGTAAACGGTAAGATTCGCGCACGGGAAGTGCGCGTCGTCCTCGCGTCAAACGGGCAGCAACTCGGGGTGATGAAAGTGCAGGACGCTCTGCGGAAGGCTCAGGAACTGGGCCTCGATCTCGTGGAAGTGGCACCAACGGCGGAACCGCCGGTTTGCCGCATCGTGGATTTCGGCAAGTTCAAATACGAACAGGCCAAGCACGACAAGGACAAGAAGAGCAGCGCCGCGTCGCGGATGAAAGAGATCAAGTTCCGCGTGAACATCGACGATCACGACTACGATACGAAGATGCGTCACGCCGAAGAGTTTCTCGACAAGGGCCACAAGGTCCGCGTGCTCCTCCAGTTTCGCGGTCGCGAAATGGCGCACAAGGAACTGGGCATGCAACTCATGGAGAAGATCAAGCAAGACCTCGCCCAGATGGCGCAGGTCGAGCAGGAGCCGAAACTCCAGGGCCGCAGCGTGGTCATGAATCTCGCGCCGCTGCCGAAGGCCAAGCGCCATCGCCATTTCTTCTCCGAACACGACCTCCTGCACATGGAGGAAAACGAACACGAGAAAGATGACGCGGACGATGACGATGACGATGGTGATGAGGAGGGCGACGACAAGGCCCCGTCCCATCCCGCTCCGTCGGCCAAACGCCCATCCTCCGAGCGCGAAAGCGCCTCCGCGAGCTAGACCGTTGGCTGGCGCTCCGTTGATTTGCAGCCTTCAGGCTGCGTTGGTGTCCAGCCTTTAGGCTGCGGCCCAGCGGTGGAGCAGCCTGACGTGAGATGGCAGCCTGACGGCTGGGTCGTTGTGCAAACAGCCTGAAGGCTGGACACCAACGTGCCGTGGTCAAGACGTGACCGGCAACCGGAGCGGTTGCTCGACCACGTGGCTCACCGCGCCCGCTCCCCGCTCTAGGCGGGGGTGTGGCGGAATTTACGGACGCGGCCCCAGCCGACCCACTCGACCACATAGATACTTCCCTCGGCATCGACGGTCAGAGCGTGTGGGGCGAAGAATTTGTCGCCATTCGGAAGGTCCATGTCGCGTGCGGCTTTGGCGCCGCCGCCGGCGAGGCCTTTGCCGTCGCCGAGCTTGGCGACGCATTCGTCCTTGTCGTTCCAGATCGTCACCATCGAGGCGAGATCGGGGACGTAGAGATGGCCGTTGTGCTGGTAGAAGCAGCAGGGATTCCGCACGGCGTCGCCGCTAAGGGTGCGCTTGTATTCGAGGTCGGGCGTGAAGACCTGGAGCCGGCTGTTCGCGCGGTCGGCGATGTAAATTTCCAGATCCGATTTGCGCGTATCGACCCAGATGCCGTGGCAGGTGTTGAACGTATCGTTCGGTGCGCCGGGACCTTTCTCCTTCGGGTCGGTTTTGGTGCCGATGGTCTTGAGATGCTTCCAGTTTTTGTCGAAGTGGCTGACCTTCTGCGAGCCGTAGCCATCGACCACGTAGATGTCGCCGTTCGGCGCTACAGCCACGTCGGTGGGATTGGTCCAGTCGAACTTCTGGTGCGTGGCGTCCTCGGCCGCCACGTTGCCGATCGTGTAGAGAATCTTGCCGTTCAAATCGGTCTTATAAACGCGTTTGCCGAGCTTCGGATCTTCCTTCGCCACGTTCTCCGTGAAGTAGAAAAATTCCTTCCCGTCTTCCTTGCTCCAATAGACGCAGTGGGCGGTCTGCTTTACCTGATCCGGGGCGGGGTAACCGACCTTCTGCGCGAAGTCGTTGCCCCACGTTTCGAGCAGCGTGCCGGTTTTGTCGAAGATGGCCACGCACGGACTCGTCGAGCGCGAAGTCACCACGATGCGTCCTTTGCCGTCCACCACCACCCCGCAGCCCAAGCCGAAATCCATTCCATCCGGCAGATGCCCCCACGCCGGGTCGAGCGTGTAAGTCCACTGGCCCGAGCCGATTTTCACCGGCGTGGCGCTCTGCGCGCGGCCCAAAGTGGTGGCGGCGAGCGTGGCAGCCCCGAGCTTGAGGAAATCGCGACGGGTCTGGCGGCGGGGGAAAAGATGGGTCGGGTTCATGAGTGGATCGGAGTGGTCGATGGGAGTGTTGTTTCTATCCCGCACGACCGCGAGCCTCAGCGAGAATCTTCGCGGAAGATTTGCAGCAAAACGCTCTGCGGTCCGGGCGCGTTTTTTTAACGCAGAGGCGCAGAAAGCGCGGAGGGTGCAAAGGAAGAGGAGGGCGCATCATCACGACCTCCTTCTTTGCGCCCTCTACGCCTCTGCGTTGAACGGAACGTGCTGCTTATTTCAGCGGCGCGCCTTCGCTCACGCGGATGTTACGAATCTCCGCGGTTCCGCCACCGACGGCGAACCACCAGCGTTGCTTCGGCGTGGCGAGGTAGGGGTGCTGCGCCTTCAACTCGAGGTCGTTCAGCCGGGCGGCGAGTTGGTCGCCGCTGAACTCGACGCGCACCTTCTGCCAGTCGTCCGGTTTGAGATCGATGGCTTTGTCCGTGATCGTCTGGCTCGTGCGCTTGCCATTCGCACCGACCGGATTGTCCGGCGAATCATGCGCGAGCTGGACTTTCTTTGGCACCACGATGAGCCGGCCCACGTGGCTGGCCGCATCGCAGCCGATGTAGAAAATCTTCGCAGTGCCGAATCGGAATTCGCACTCGAAGACCAGCGGCGCCGGCCCCGTTTTGAGATGCAGCACCGCCGAGTGTTTATCCGCGGGAACTTCCGTCGCCTTGAGCACGCCGTCCACGGGCTCCCATTTCCCCTTGGCCACGGACCACTCCGGCCCGAGCGGCGATTTGAGATCGGGCGTGGTGATGGCCTTACTTGGCTTCACGAGCAGCGGAGCGTCGGCGGCAGTGGCGATAAACGCAGTGGCGATGAGAAGGGTGAGGGAGCGGAGCATGGGGCGGAGTTAAGAGGGGCGCTCGCGTCACGTCCATGCGGATATTCAGGCTAGCGCGTGCCGAGACGTGAGTGCAATTTCGGTTCGATTCTCGGCAAGAAACGGAAGGCTCCTTGCGAAGGCCCGCGCAACAATCCGTTCGATGTCCCACCACCCACCCACCCGCCAAAACCATCGCTGCCCTGCCCGCCGGGGCCATGGCAGGCGCGCCTCGAGCGCGCCATGGGGAGAGGCTGACGTTACCGCGCTGGGCCGGCTGAATGAAGCGAACTTGCGGCTCTGGCAGATTCAGGATTTGCATGAAGGATTGCGAGAAATCCTCGCGGCGACGATCGATTTGCTCGGCGCGGATTTCGGGAATGTCCAGATCTACGACGGGGAGAAACGGGTGCTGCGCATCGCGGTGCATCGCGGCTTCAAGAAGCCATTTCTCGATTTTTTCCGCGAAGTTTCCGCGAAGGAAAACGCCGCGTGCGGCCGCGCACTGCGGACGGGCAAACGCATCGTCATCGAGGACGTGCAGAAGGACACCGCCTTCAAGCCCTTCCGCCGCATCGCGCGCGGAGCCGGCTATCGCGCGGTGCAGTCCACGCCGCTGATGGGCACGGACGGCAAGCCGCTGGGAATGATGAGCACGCACTTCCGCCAGCCGCATCGCCCCGCCCCTTTGGAACTCGCGTGGCTCGATCTTTACGCGCAGACGGCAGTGAGTTTTATCGAGCGCTGCCGGGTGGAGACGAAGCTGCGCGAAAGCGAGGACCGCTTGAGTGCGCTGGTGCAGGCCAGCTCGGATGTAGTGTATCGGATGAGTGCGGATTGGAAAGAGATGCGGCATCTCTCCAGTAACCGATTTCTCCCGCCAACCGTGAAACCGAGCCGACGCTGGCTGGCCAAATACATTCCCCCGGAGGACCAGCCCAAGCTGATGGCCGGGATCAGAAAAGCGATTCGCGAGAAAAGCGTGTTCGAGTTGGAGCATCGGGTGCGGCTTGCCGATGGCAGCGTGGGCTGGACTCTTTCCCGGGCTGTCCCCATTGTGGATGCGGAGGGGCGAATTCTCGAATGGTTCGGCATGGCGAGCGACGTCACAGAGTGCAAGAACGCCGAAATCAAAGTCCGTAATTCTGTTCATCAACTCCGGACGCTTTCTCACGTCGTGGAGCAGAGCCCGGTGAGCGTGCTCATTACGAATGAGGACGGGAGCATTGATTATGTGAACCCGAAGTTCACCGAGGTCACCGGCTACGCGCTGGGCGAAGTAATGGGGAAGAACCCGCGCCTGCTCAAGTCCGGCCAGCATCCACCGGAGTTTTATCGGGAGATGTGGGGCACGCTCACGACGGGCCGCGTGTGGCGCGGCACCATCTGCAACCGGAAGAAAAACGGCAAGTTATTCCCGGCCTACGCGGTGATCGCGCCAGTGGTCGGGTCAGACGGAAAATTGCGGCACTACGTTGGCATTCAGGAGGACATCACCGAGCAGCATCAGGCAATCGGCCTGCTCCGCGATCGCGAGGAACGGCTGCGCGCGATTCTCAATACCGTGGGCGATGCCGTCATCACCATCGACCGGGAGGGAATCATGCTCGGGGTCAATCCCGCCGCGCTACAGATGTTCGGCTACACGGAGGGCGAGATGCAGGGACGCAACGTCAGGATGCTCATGCCAGGGCCTTTCCGCGACGAGCATGGTGAATATCTCGCGAATTATCGCCGCACCGGGGAGAGAAAAATCATCGGGGCGAGGCGCGAATTGCAGGCGAAGCGCAAAGACGGGACGACCTTCCCGATCGAACTGGCGGTGAGTGAAGCGACTCACCTGAACATTTTTACCGGCGTCATCCGCGACCTGACCGAGCGCAAGCGGCTCGAGGCCGAGGTGCTGCAGATCAGCGAAGACGAACGCCAGCGCGTGGCGGCGGATCTGCACGACGGCATTTGCCAGGAACTCGTGAGCATCAATTTTGCCGCCACCGCGCTCGAGCGCGACGTGCAGTTGTTCAACTGGCAACTCGCTGCTCGCGTGAAAAAGCTGGCTCAAACCATCGTCGAGGCGGCCGGCCACACCCGCGAAGTCGCGCGGGCCATGAATCCGGTCGTGGCGGGCGGAGATGGGTTGATGAATGCACTCCGCCATTTTACCGCAACCATCGCAGAGACGTATCGGGTGCGGTGTCATTTCAGGTGTCCGAAGCCCATCATGGTCGAGGACCGAGTGATGGCGGATCAACTTTATCGCATCGTGCAGGAAGCTGTGCAAAACGCCATCCAGCACGGAAAAGCGAAAGAAATCAATGTGAGGCTGCACGCCAGCCGTGGCGCGCTTTGTGTGGTTGTGGCTGACAATGGGCGCGGCATGTCCACGTCCGCCCGTTCGGCCAACGGACTCGGTTTGCGGGCGATGAACTACCGGGCTCGGCTCATCGGCGGGCAACTGAGCGTCCAGCCGCGGAAGGGGGGAGGAACCGAAGTGACCTGCCGGATTCCCCAGACAGAGGAATCGCCATGAAAAGCAAGCGGCCGCCGTCCACCGGTATCCAGATGAAGCGAGTCCTGCTCGTCGATGATCATCCCATGACGCGCGATGGCATGGCGCAGCTCATCGACCGGGAGCCGGATCTAAAAGTGGCGTGGCAGGCCGGTCTGGCCCGGGAGGCCATGAACATCGTTGCGGCCCATCGCCCCGATCTGGCGATAGTCGATGTCACCCTGCCGGACCGCAGCGGCATCGAACTGGTCAAGGATATCCGCGCGCTGCAGAAAACCACGCCGGTGCTGGTGGTCTCCATGCACGAAGAGGCGCTGTTTGCCGAGCGTGCGCTCAAGGCGGGCGCGCGTGGATATGTGTCCAAACAGGAAGGTGGCGCCCGGCTGATGGAGGCCATTCGGGAAGTGCTGGGTGGTCAGATCGCACTGAGCGAGAAAACCCGCAGCAGCATTGTGGAATCCTTCACCGGTGGCGGCAGAGGCGCACCCCTCGGGCGTCTGTCCGATCGCGAGATGGAAGTGTTCGAACTCATCGGGCGCGGCCTCTCAACCAAGGAAATCGCCGACCGTTTGAAGATCAGCCTCAAGACGGTGGAAGTGCATCGCTTGCATATCAAGACCAAGCTGAAGATCGCGACGGCGCCGGAGTTGATCGCGTTTGCCGCGCGCTGGGTGGGGTCGCAGGCGGCTGGTGCGACCTAGCTGCCACTAAGGTTTGCCCGTATGGGACGTCAGGGGGGATGGGGAGCGACGATATGGGACCGTGCCCAATAGTTTCGCGCGAGGCGGTGAGATAATTTGCGCCCTCCATGAGCACCGCCCTTTCTGTTCTTCCTGGTCGCGATCAAACTGAGGCGGAGGGCGCCCAGGTCTTCGTCCTCTACGATGATCGCGCCGCCGGTCTGCGCGCGAAAGAGTTCGCGGATCGTCTGGTCGGTGCGTGCGCAGGGGTGCGGCGGGCTCCCGATTTCCTCTGGCGGACCGAGTTGCTGGATTTTCCGCCCATCGCCGAGGAAGCCGCGCGGGAGGCCGCCGAGAGCGATTTCATCCTGGTCTCGTTTGCCCGCGGCAGCCGCATGACCCTCGCGATTCGCCGCTGGCTGGACCAGATCCTGGCGAATGGCGCCGCTCGCGGAACGGTCCTCATCGCGTTGTTCGATCCGTCCGAGGCCGACTGGCACGCCTTGGAAGCGAGCCGGCATTGCTGCCGCTCCCTCGCCAGCGGGAATGGCGTGCCATTCTTTTCCTGCGTCTCCCTGCCGCCGGCCGAGGCGCCTCGTCTGTCTTCCTTGAACCGCTTGCGGCGTTCCCTTCTGCCAGGAAAACGCCGCCGGCCCACTGCCCGTGCCCATGAACTCTCACACGACTGATTGCTTTCCGACCGTCCTGGTCGTCGATGATTCGCCGGGAGTGCGCGCGCTCATCGCGAATCTCCTGCGCACCACCGACTACGAAGTGCTGACCGCCTGCGACTGGGTAGAAGCGCTCTGGCTGGCGCACCGCACGCCGAAGATCGATCTGCTGGTGACCGATATCGAAATGCCGGGGATGCGAGGCGATGCGCTCGCGGCGAACATCAGCCAGTTGCACCCGGAAGCGGCGCTCCTTTTTGTTTCCGCGAGCGAGCCTCCGCGCCTGGCACAGCCGTTCGGATTTCTGGCCAAGCCGTTCCACGTCACCGCGCTGTTCGATGCCGTGCAACAAGCGTTGGATTCGCGCCAGCCCGTCGTGGCAGCGGCGGCCTAGGGCAGCCGCGATGGTTGGGAGCGAGCGGGCTTACTGCGCCTCGCTGATTTTGAGATCGTCGATCTGCACCGACTCGCCCTGCGTCACGAAACGGAAGTTCACCTTGTCCATCGCGAGGCGCGGATCGGTGCCCTCTGCCTTGGCGCCATTGTCGGTCTGCACGGACACTTTCTCGCCCTTCACTTCGACGAGGATGGAATACCACTGGCCTTTCTCGAATTTCGCCGCCGCCTTGCCGAGCACGCCGCCCTTGATGCTCTTGTCCTTCTTGTCGCCGTCCTTGTTGATGGTGAATCCTTCGCTCGTGATGTTTACGCGGAAAAGATGCCCCTTCGCGTGATTGAAGCTGAAGCTGAGCAGCTTCGAGCCATCGAACTTGAACGAGAACTGAGTGATCGAATCCCTGTTCGGCAGCGCGAGGGAAAGCACCGCCGGATGTTTGTCCTCCGCTTTCTCTTTCCCGACAATCGCGCCATCCGCGATCTGCCAGTCGCCCTTCGCCACCGCCCACGGTTTGTCGAGCTTGCGGGAGTCGAAATTCTGCTCAAACACCGTCTTGCCCGCTTTCGCGAGCGTCGGGGTGAGCGCGGCGTTTTTGCCGGCGTAACAGGGGAGGGCGGCGAGGAGGGTGAGGAGAAGAATCGGTTTCATGAGTGTGCGGGAGTGCCACCTGAGCGCGGACACCATGCTTCCGGCAACTATACCTTGGTGGATCAAAGGACGACGCCCGAAATGGGGAAACGGAACTGTGTTCGCAATTTTCCTTTTTCACTTTCTTGGGATTTGTTTCGGATTTCCCTATTCGGATTTCGAATTTCTCCGCCCATGCCCCGCGCCGCCGTCCTCACTGCCTTTCACGCTCCACTCGAACTTCAGGACCTGCCGCTGCCCGAAGTCGAGCCCGGTGCGGTGCTTGTGCGCACGGAGATGGCCGGCATCTGCGGCACCGATGTGCATTTGTGGAAAGGCCAGCTGCCGATCGCGTTGCCGGTCATCATGGGGCACGAGACGGTCGGACTCATCGAGCGGCTGGGGCAGGGGATCGAGCGCGATTGGACCGGACAGCCGCTCGCGGTGGGTGATCGCGTGACGTGGAACTCCGCCACCTCGTGCGGCGCGTGTTATTACTGCGCGGAGAAAAAACAGCCGACGCGCTGTCCGCACCGGCGGGCATATGGGATCGGCTATCGCAGCGACCAGGCGCCGCACTTCCTCGGCGGCTACGCGGATTTCCACTACCTGCGTCCGCGCACCACGATTTTCAAATTGCCCGACGACCTGCCGACCGAGTCGGTGATCGGCGCGGGTTGCGCGCTCATCACGGCGATTCACGGCGTCGAGCGCACCGGCATCGCCTGGCAGGATACCGTGGTGGTGCAGGGCGCGGGACCGGTGGGCATCGCCGCGCTCGCCGTGGCGAAGAGCGCGGGCGCGAGTAAGGTCATCGTTATCGGTGGACCCGCGCCGCGACTGGAACTCGCGCGCCGCTTCAGTGCCGATCACATCATCGACCTCGACGAGACTCCCGACCCCGCCGCGCGCCTCGCTCGTGTGCGCGAACTCACCGGTGGCTACGGCGCGGACGTCGTGCTGGAGTGCGTCGGCATTCCGAACGCCGTCGTCGAAGGCATGGAGCTGTGCCGCGACGGCGGGAAATATCTCGTCCTCGGACACTACTGCGACGCAGGACCGGTGATGTGGAATCCGCACGTCATCACGCGCAAGCAACTGCAAGTCTTCGGCTCGTGGTCGAGCGAACCGCGGCATCTGCGCCAGGCCATCGAATTTCTCCGCACGAATCGTGAGCGTTTTCCCTTCCACGAAATGGTCTCACACCGCTTTCCGCTCGACCGCGCCAACGAAGCCCTCGCTCTGACCGCCAACTGGCAATCTGCCAAGAGCGTCTTTGTGCCGTCCGCTTGAGAGGCTTGCTTTGCGTCCGTGCCACCTTTGCGTTAAACTTCGGCTTCAACTCCCTTGACGAAGCCTGAAAACTGGCTTTGTATTCACAAAGCATTTACACCATGACTTCCTCCCCCGTCTCCCCTCAACGGCCTTCCTCGGCCTCCCGCGGTTTTACGCTGATTGAGTTGCTCGCCGTCATGGCGGTCATCGCCATCGTCATCGCCTTTGCCGTTCCCGCGGTGAATACGACGCTGAAAGGCTCGCAGTTGACGCAGGCCGGCCAGCTTTTGGGCGATCAGCTCTCGTATGCGCGCCAGCTCGCCCTGAGCCGCAATCGCACGATCGAATTCCGCATCTATCGCTTCGGCGATCCGGAAACCCCGGGCGAAGTTATCGACGAACCGAAGAAAGGCCGGTGGCGTGGATTCCAGATTTTCGAGGTGATGGATAACGGAGCTACGGTTCCCGCCAGCGGCACTACCTTCCAGCGCCTGCCGCGCATGACCGTCATGGAGTCCGATAAATACTCCACGCTCCTGAGCGAAGATTACCGTGGCACCTACCAGGAAGGTCCGAACGACCCGACGGCACCCGAGATCCCGATCGAGATCAACGGCCGGATGGTGGGCAAAAATTACCAATATACTTCTTTCCGTTTCCTGCCCGATGGCACCACGACCCTGCCGTCTCGCGCCGTCAAAAAAGGCTCCAGCGGCACGGGGTTGGACGAAGGCGACTCATGGTATATCACCGTGCTGAATCTCCCCGACCTCGGCAAAGACCTCGCCAACATCAACTACTCCACGGTTCAAATCGATCCCTTTACCGGTAGCATCAAGAGCTTCCGGCCGAGCATCGGTGGCAAGCCGAAGGGCACCAATTGAGGTCGGAAGCACGGTGCGCCTCTCCTGAGCATCCGCCCTCGGCGGTTTCAGGCTGTGACTGCCGTTCTGAATGGTTTGGCAAGGCGCAAGGCCGGGCTGGCGCGAGGCATAGGTTCCGTCCATAGTCCCGGTCCGATGCGTTCCCGCCTCGCTTCACTCGTCCCGGTTCTCGCTCTGTTTTCCGTCGCTGCGGCGCACGGGCAGAATGTCGTCACACCGGTCCAGCCGCTGGCTGTGAACCGTCCGGATATGGGCCTGCCCGCCCCGGCCGCGCCCAAGCCCGTCGCCACGCCCGGTGCGAATACTTTCCAGCCGACCTGGGAGACGCAGAAAGGCGCGCGCACCTGGCTGCTCGGCATCCCGGCTCCGCGTGGGCAGATCGTCGATCGCAATGGCCTCCCGCTCGCGCAGACGCGCGTGAGCTACAATCTCGGCGTCGCTTTTCCTACGCCGCTCACCTTTTCCGATGCCGAGGCGAAACGCTTCGCCGAGCAGCAGATCATCCTCGCCCGTTCGCTCACGGGCCGCCCGATTTCCATCACCGAGGATCAGCTTCTCAAGCACTACAAAAACCGCGGTGTCCTCCCGCTCATCATCGCGCAGGATCTCAAGCAATTCGAGGTCGATAAGGTCAAGCAGGCGAACGCTCCTTCCCTCGTCCTGCAGCCCGTTTATCTGCGCTGGTATCCGCAGGGCGACCTCGCCGGGCACGTCATCGGTTACGCCGGGCGCTCGGGCAAGATGCCCGAGAAAGTCATCGAAAACAACGACCTGCTCTGGCCCGACAGCGAAGGCCGCGAAGGCCTCGAGCAGATGTTCGACGACCAGCTCAAGGGCAAGGTCGGCCAGCTCAACATGTCCTTCGACCCCTCCGGTCGCAAAGCCAGCGAGCAGGTCGTCCTCCCGCCCGTCCCCGGCTACAACGTCGTCACCACGCTCGATCTCCATATCCAGCGCATGTGCGAAGACGCGCTCGCCAAGGGGTGCAAACGCGGCGCGCTCGTCGTCGTCGATCCGAACTACGGCGACATTCTCGCCCTCGCTTCCTGGCCGCCGATCAACCCCAACTGGTTCGTCCCGAATATCTCCCAGGCCGATTTTGATGCGCTGCGCTTGAACCCCGACAACCCGCTCATCCCGCGCGCCTATCGCTCCGCTTATCCGCCCGGCTCCACCTTCAAGACCTTTGTCGGTCTCGCTGCCATGCAGGGCGGAAAAATCGCGCCGGACGACACCTTCAACTGCCCCGCGTCGATGGAGATCGGCAACCTCACCTTCCGCAACTGGAAGAAGGAAGGCGCCGGCGAACTGAACTTCGCCGAAGCGCTCACGCAGAGCTGCAACACCTACTTTTACCAGGTCGGCCTGCGCCTCGGAGCGCGTCCCATTTACGAAACCGCCCAGAGCCTCGGTCTCGGCGTGCGCACCGGCATCCCTCTCGCTTCGGAGTCAAACGGTCGCATCCCGACCGACGATTACATGCTCAAGGTCTATAAGCGGAAGTTCATGCCGGGCGACATCGCCAACCTGTCCATCGGCCAGGGCGACACCCTCGTCACCCCGCTGCAGATGGCGCAGGCCATGGCCGCCATCGCCAATGGCGGCACCCTTCTCCAGATGCGCCTCGTCCAGCAGGTCCAGAGCATCGATAACGCTGTCGTCACTGCCTACGACGCCCGGGCTCGTGGGGCCGTCCCCATCGACGGCAAGGTCATGAAAGCCATTCGCAAAGGGCTCATCGACGTCGTCAACAGCGGCAGCGGCACGGCCGGGCGCGCGTCGCTCGATCACATCATCGTCGCCGGCAAGACCGGCACTGCGCAGTGGGGGCCGAAAAACCACGAGCGCACCGCCGCCTGGTTCACCGGCTTCGCGCCCGCCGACAAACCGCGCTACGCCTTTTCCGTCCTCTACGAGGGCGAGGCCAACAACAACGACGTCCACGGCGGAACCTTCGCCGCTCCCATCGTCGGCCAGGTCTTGAAGCAACTTTTTCCCGTGGAAAAGAAGGGTAAGAAGTCCTCGAAAAAGAAAGACGACGAGGCCAAGCCCAAGGAGACGAAGGAAGAAAAAGCTGACGATGGTCTCCCCGTGCGCCGCGCCGCTCCCGTCAAGCCCGACGGGGATTAGGGCTCTTGGCGCTTTGATCGCTGCGCAGGCGAGGCTGGCTTTGCGCGGGTGCTTCCGCACAATAGCTGGATGACCCAACGAATGACGCGTCCGTGACCGCGCACCAGACTTTCCGGCGACTGGTCCGCGAGTGTCTGCGCTTTCCCGGACGTGTGGTGGGAATCGTGGTGAGCCTCGCGATCCTGGGCGTGGCCCAGCTTTACCTGACCTGGCTGGTGAAGCTGTGGGCCGAGGGAACCATGGCCCATGGGGACGCGGCGCTCCTTTCTTCGCTTCTCCTTCGTGCGGTCGTGGCGACGGTCGCCGCCATCCTGGCGGATTACGCCTTTCGCTACTTGCTCAGCAGCGTCAACCAGCGCCTGATGGAACGGTTGCGCAACGACATCCACGCCAGCTTGCTGAGTCGCAACCTCACCATGGCGAGGGCGCTGCCGACCGGAGAATGGATCGCGCGAGTGCTCAGCGACGTCGGTGCGCTTTCCACCTTCCTGCGCGATGTGGTGAGGCGGTTGGTCGGTGAGGGGATCGTTCTCATCGGTGCGCTCGGGATGATGTTTCATCTGCAATGGCGGCTGGCGCTGGCCGCGTGCCTCCTGGTTCCGCCGGTCGCCTGGCTGCTGCAGTCTCTCGGCCCGTTGATTCGTCGGCACGCCGTCGCAGCGCAGCAATCGGCAGCCGAACTGAGCGCCACGCTCGGCGAACACTTATCCGGCCTTAGCACGATCAAGGGGTTTCAGACGGAGGGCTTCGAGCACGAGCGTTTCGGCACCTCTAACGCGCGCGCACGCAGCGAAGTAATGCGCAGCGAGTGGTGGGCGGCCTTGCTGCTGATGCTGGTGTGGCTGGCCACCGGCTTTGGCCTGCTCGGCATTTTCTGGTATGGCACCCATCTCACGCTCAGCGGCGCTATGACCGCTGGAGGACTGCTGGCCTTCTGTATCTATGCCGGGCAGACGGTCGAGCCACTGCGCCGCATCGGCGAGGTGCAGGCACTCTTGCAGCGAGTCCTCGCTGCCGCGGAGCGGGTCTATGAAGTGATCGATTTCGGCAGCGTCGAGGTGGATGGGACCGCATCGCTGCCGCTGCCGGTGCGCGGCGGCCTGAATATCGAAGGGCTTCACTTCCGCTACCGAAGCGAGGAGCCCGTGTTGGAGGGGATCGATTTGCGGATCGAGCCGGGTGCGAACGTCGCGCTGGTGGCGGCGAGCGGCGGCGGCAAAAGCACGCTGGCGAGTCTGCTGGTTCGTTTCATCGCTCCGCAGCGCGGCCGCATTTGCCTCGACGGCGCGGACGTGGGCTCGCTGCGACTGGGCGAACTGCGCCGCGCGGTCTGCGTCGTCGAGCAAAACCCTTTCATCTTCAGCGGACCGCTCAACGACAATATCCGCTACGGCTCATGGCAGGCGTCGTCGGCTGCCGTCGAATCGGCCGTGACCCTGGCCGGCATGGAGTCGATGGTCGCTTCCCTGCCCGGCGGGCTGAATGCGGTGCTCGAAGAAGGTGGACGCGATCTTTCCGGAGGCCAGAAACAACGCATCGCCCTGGCGCGAGCGATCGTGCGTGATCCCGCTCTCCTCGTGCTCGACGAAGTGACCAGCGCCCTCGACGGCGAAAGCGAGGCGCAGATTTTTGCTCAGCTCGACCCATGGCTCCGGCAGCGCACCGTGCTGGCTTTCTCCCATCGGTTGTCCACGATCAGCCGCTTCCCGCGGGTGATCGTTCTGGACCGCGGTCGAGTTGTCGGGGATGGCAGCGTGGCCGAACTGCTCCGCAGTTGCCCGGTCTTTTCCCAGTTGTTCGCCGAGCAACTGGCTCCGAAGAGCTGAGTGCGGATCGCTCGTGACTGTCTTGGCAAGTCTCGGTAGGCAGTGGATTCTCTGACTGATGATTCCGTTGAATCCCCCGATCGAACTTTTGCCGGATGAACTCCCTCCGTCGTGATCGCGATTGACGGATTGACCAAGTCTTTTGGTTCGCGGCGGGCGCTCGATGCGGTCAGTTGCCGCGTGCCCAAGGGAACCCTCTTCGGGCTCGTCGGCCACAACGGCGCCGGCAAGAGCACGCTCATCGGCGTCATCCTCGGCCAGGTCATTCCCGACGCGGGGATGGTGCGGATCGATGGGCACGACGTCTTTGCCGAGCGAGCCCAGGCGCTGGCGAAAGTGGGCGCCATTTACGAGGCGCCGGCGTTTTACGATTACCTGAGCGGGGAGCGAAACCTGCGAATTCTCTGCGAATACACCGGGAGCGTGGACCCGGCGCGCCTGCGGAAGATTGTGGAGATGGTCGGGTTGCAGGGCCGGATTGCGGACCGGGTGGGAACGTATTCGCACGGGATGCGCCAGCGCCTTGCGATCGCGCAGGCGCTTTTGCCGGAGCCGGAGTTGCTCATTTTCGATGAGCCTGCCGAGGGACTCGACCCGGAGGCGATCATCGAGACGCGCACGCTGCTCCGGCAGCTCCATGCGGAATGGGGCATGACCATCGTGATTTCGTCGCATCACCTCAGCGAAATGGAGCAGTTGTGCACGCACCTCGCCGTCATGCGGGAGGGGCGGGTGCTTTATGCGGGGGACTGGCTGAAGGCGCGCGCGGACGGGGGACGGATCGTGCTGAAGGTGGATCGGCAGGACGACGCCGTGCGCGGGTTGAGCGCGGCGGGGCTGGTGCGTGCAGAGTCCGCCGGCACCGGAGTGGAAATGCTGCCGGGCGTCACCGTGGCGGAGGTCGCGCGGTGGCTGGTCGCGAACGGGTTTAATGTGGAGTCGCTCTCGCCGGCCGAGCGCACGCTGGAGAGTTTCTATCTCGACGCCATTCATCCTCCGCCGGACCGCCCATGAATTTCGAGATGTTCTTCCGAGCCTTGCGAAATGAGTTGCTGAAGCTGTGCAGCCGGAAACGCAGCTATCTCGGCTTCGCCGTTTTCGTGCTCACGGAATTCATCGTCGTCTGGCTATGGAACAGCCGCGTCTTGCGAGAGCCGCTGACCACGCTGCTGGAGAAGAACGGGCTTCGCTGGGAGGACTGTTCCAGCGCGCTGTCGATCGCGTGTTTTGCCGTGAGTTTCGGCGTCGGCTTGGTCGCCGGTTTGTATCTCGCGCTGGTGGGGGGAGATCTGGTGGCGAAGGAATTCGAAGAGGGCACGATCCGAATGGTCATGGCGCGTCCGATTTCCCGGGCGCGATTGTTTGCCGTCAAGGCGATGGCTGGCGTGGCTTACACGTTTGTCCTGGCGCTGTTTGTCGGCGCGAGCAGCCTCGCGGTCGGCTGGATCGGACAGCACCGGGCGGGGAACATGTGGGTCTATCATCCGCTGGAGAAAATCTCGGCGGTTTACCCCGCGGGCGAGGGCCTGCAGCGCTACCTGGTCGCCATCCTGCTTCTGGCTTTGAGCTACCAGGCGATCTCGGCTTTGGCGCTGATGTGCTCGTGCCTGAAGATCAAGCCGGCTACCGCCACCGTGCTGACGCTCTCGTATCTCTCGGTGGACTTCGGTTTTTACAGCATTCCGTTTTTCGCGCCGCATCACCAGTGGTTCCTCTCTCACCATGTATCCTGCTGGGTGCGGGTGTTCCAATACCAGCCGCCCTGGCACGGTATTGCGACCTCGCTGGTGTTGCTCGCGGCCATCTCGGCGTCCTGCTGGCTGATCGGTCTGGCCTGTTTCTCCGCTCGTGATATCAAGACGTAGATGTTGTCATTGATCTTCTTTTCCGGCCTTCGGAGGCAGCGATGAAGCGACGCGTCGTGGTCACGGGGCTGGGCATGGTGTCGCCGATCGGGATTGGGGTGAAGAGATTCTGGGAAGCCGCGCTGGCGGGACGTTCGGGCATCACCGCGCTCCAGTCTCTCGAGTCCTTTCCGTCCGAGAGCTACCGCTCGAAGGTGGCCGGGCAGATTCCGCAGTTTTCCCCGGACGAATGGCTGCCCGGCGGCGAGGGCGAGCGAGTGGACCGGTATGCGCAGTTTGCGCTGGTCGCCAGCCGGGAGGCGATCGAAGACGCGGGCTTGTCCATGCCGCGGGCAGAGCCGGCGCGGGTCGGCGTGATGGTGGGCGCGGGGATGGGTGGCATGATGATGGGCGAGCGCGAGTTTCGCCGGCTGCACGGCGAGAAGAAACCGCAGCGCGTTCATCCGCATTTGATTCCGGTCATCACGCTGAACTCCGCGTCGGGAATCGTCGCGATGGTGCATGGTGCCAAAGGCCCCAACCTCACCATCTCGACCGCTTGTTCATCGAGTGCGCACGCGCTCGGGCTCGCCTTCGAGTGCATCCGCGACGGACGGGCGGATGTGATGATCGTGGTCGGCGCGGAAGCGAGTCTGACGCCGCTCGTGTTCGCGGGCTTCTGCGCGTTGCGCGCGCTTTCGACGAGCTACAACGATACGCCGGAAAAAGCATCGCGGCCATTCGACCGGGGGCGCGACGGTTTCGTCATGGGCGAGGGCGCCGGCGCGCTGATCCTCGAATCGCTCACCCACGCGAAGAAGCGAAAGGCGCGCCTTTATGCCGAGGTCGCGGGTTATGCCGCGACGTGCGAAGCCTACCACATGGTCATTCCCCGGGAGGATGGAAGCGATGTCGCTGCCACCATGCGTCTCGCCTTGAAATCGGCCGGGATGACGCCGGCGCAGGTCGATTACATCAATGCGCACGCCACCTCGACTTCGCTCGGCGATACCGTCGAAGCGAGCGCGATCCGGCAGCTCTTTCAGCGGCGCGCGGATGCGATCGCGGTGAGCGCGACGAAGTCGCTCGTCGGCCACACGCTCGGTGCGGCGGGGGCGATCGGAGCGGTCGCGACGACGCTCTCCATTCACACGGGGCACATCCACCCGACCGCCAATTTCGAGACCCCCGATCCCGCGTGCCGTCTCGCCGGCCTCAGCGGATCGGCGCAGAAGAGGCGGGTCCGGGCGGCGCTCGTGAACGCGTTTGGCTTCGGGGGGAATAACGCCTGCGTCGTGCTCAAAAAAGTTGTCACGGACGGAGCGCGATGAAAAAAGGGCGGTAGTGTCCACCCGTTCATTTGAAACCGAGATCATTCAGGCGCTCGCCAAGGCGCTGAAACGAGATGCGTCCACCATTCACGCGAAGGATCATCTCCGCGAAGACCTGGGGCTGGATTCGCTCGCGGTGATCGAACTGCTCTTCAAGCTCGAAGAGGCGTTTGATCTGGAGATTCCCGACCGGGATCTTGCGAGCCTCACCACGGTCGCAGCGGTGTCGGCCTACATCGAGGAACGCGCGCCGAAGGCGGCGCGCGCCGTGAAGTCCAGGGCCGTGACAAAGAAAAACCCGGCCAAGGCGCGCCGCACTAAGGCCTGATCATGGCCGCGGTGCCTCCTCCGGTTTCGATCACGCTGGCCGAGATTCACCGCCTCGTGGGCGGCGAATTGCACGGGGACGGACGCACCTGCTTGTCGGCGGTAGCCGGGCTCGACGAGGCTGGCCCCGACGCGCTTTCGTTTGTGGCGAGTGAAAAGGCGCTCCAGGGACTGGGCTCATTGCGGGCCGGGGCCTTGCTGGTGCGCCGTCACCTCTCCGGGATGGCCATTCCGCATATCGTCGTGGGCAGTCCGCTGTTCGCCTTTGCGCAGGTGGCCGAACGATATTTCGTCCGGCGCGACCCGCCCCGCGGCATTGCGTCCGACCTGATCCAGGGAGCGGATGTGCGGATCGGTCCGGCTGCTTCCATCTGGCCCCGCGTGACGTTGGGCGATCGCGTAACGCTTGGCGCGCGGGTGACGCTTTACCCCGGCGTGTTCATCGGCTCGGATTGCTGCATCGGCGACGACACGGTTCTGCACCCGAACGTCGTGATTCGCGATGGATGCAGCCTCGGCGCGAGAGTCGTCGTCCACAGCGGGACGGTGATCGGTGCCGACGGGTTTCGCTATTTTCCCTACGAGGGCCGGCAGCAGAAGGTGCCGCAACTCGGGGGTGTGACCATCGAAGACGACGTCGAACTCGGCGCTAACGTCACGATTGACCGGGCCACCTTTGGCCAGACCGTGGTCCAGCGCGGCTCAAAGATCGATAATCTCGTGCAGATCGGCCACAACGCCGTCGTCGGCGAACACTCGGTCCTCGTCGCCCAGGTCGGCATCGCGGGCAGCGCCGCCATCGGGCATCACGTGGTGATCGGAGGGCAGGCGGGCGTGGCCGATCACGTCAGCGTGGGAGAGCACGTCACGATCGCCGCGCAGGCCGGAGTGAACCGGGACCTCGCACCGAACCAGACGGTTTCGGGAGCGCCGGTGTTGCCTCATATGCACTCGCTCCAGGTGGGGGCGGTGATTCCCCTTTTGCCCGAGCTGCGGCAGACCATCCGGGCTTTGAAGCGGCAGGTGACCCTGCTTGAGGAGAAACTCGCCGCCGCGAAAAAAGCGACAACTGCACGGAAACGTCCGCGGAAGCGACCGGCGAAATAGCTTTCCGCGGATCTGTGGGAAGTCAGGCGTCCCCGGCCTGCGAGGAGCGCATCGAAGGAATCTCGCCGGGGAGCAGCGCGACAATGAGGAAGAAGTAGATGAAAATTCCGCCGGCGCTCAGCCATTCCCAAAACGCGAAACTTAAATAAAGAGGCACGCTGAGCTCCGCCCAGCGCGGTCCCACCCACCCGAGGTCTGCGCCGAACAAGTAGAGATACCCTTGGCTCAGCCCGGTGCCGATCAAGGGACCCGCGGAAAGAAGCAGAACGATCCCGACGCCCCACGCGGGCCATCGGCGCTGCGTGACGAGCCAGCGAGTGAGGCAGAGCCAGAAGCCCGGAATGCCCAGCAGCAGGCCGAAGAAAGTGACGATGGACAGGACCTCGTGCAGCTTGTGCGTGTGCAGCGAAATACTCTGGGTCAGCAGCCGTTCGCAGCCCACCGCGATGGCTCCCACACAACCCGTCGCCAGAGCGCGGAAGGCGAAGCGCGCGGTCTTTGGTGCGAGCGGCGCGCAGCGGCTCCGGAGGTATCCACAAATCGGCAGCGCCATGAAAAAAGAGACGATCAGCCCGAAGCAGCAGTAAGCGAAGCCGTGGGGATTTGATACCGCGGAACTCAGCGTGGAGAGCGGGCTGTAGCGCCAGTCGAAAGTGCCATCGAGGAAGTGCGCGGACAGTGCGCCGCCCCCAAAAAAGCAGAGCGTGCCCAGCGGATACCAGACGCGAAGCATGAACCGTTTGCTCCACCCCACACTGCCGCCGGCAAAGATGGCTTCGCGAGCTCGAGGTGGAGAGAGACTGTTGGTGTTCAACTCGAAAGACGATTTCACAAGCTGTCTGCCGGGGCAAGAAACCAGCGCGCGCTCCGCGTTCAGACGAAAAGTTTCCGCACGCGTTCGGGCACGGTGAGGAACGGCGCGGTGCGTTCTTCCGCCATTTCCGCGTCGCTCAGGCGGAGGCTCCACCGGCGTCCGTCGGGACGATTCCGCCAGCGTGGGTGCATCCAGTTATATTGCTCGGCGTATTCGATCACCCACGGCTCGAACACCGCGTTGATGCGACGCGTCAGATCGGGAAGTGACTCGCCCTGCACCGGCAGGATCGGGGGCTCGAACCGCACGGCGACCCGCCCCGCGCCGGATCGGATCGCTACGGCGGGAATGACCGGTGCGCCGTGCAACACGGCAAGGCGCGCCGGGCCGGATGGGCAGGTGGCGGCCAGCCCGAGGAAGTCCGCGACGAGGCCACCAGCAGGCGTGTTCAAGTCGGTCATCAGACCGATAATTTTGCCCGCGCGCACAGCGTTCGAGATCGCTTCGACGTCGCTGCTGTCGATCCATTCGATGCCATAGGCGGCGCGAATTTCCTGAAAGACCCGGTCGCTCAGCGGATTGAACGCGCGCCGATACACTCCGACGACCGGCAGGCCGGCACGGGCGGCATGAGGCAGAACTGATTCCCAGCTTCCGAGATGCACGCCGCACAGGATCACGCCGCGACCACGAGCATGGCTTTGAAAAAGCCGCTCGTGATGCTCGAACTCGGCCGCCACGTCGGCGTGGCGCAGACCTTCGAGATAACTGCTCAGATGATGCTGGAAAGCGAGCCGGACCAGGCGCGCGCGCTCGGCGTCGGAAAGGTTCGGGCCGAAGACAAGTTTCAGGTTCCGCACCGCCCAATTCCAGTCGGGCCGAAAGACGGTGGTTGCCACCGGAGTGAGCATGCGCAGGTAAGCTTGCGCCCGAGAAAAGTCGGCCCGGCTGAAGACGGTTTGCAGTGCCCGCACGGCCAGCCATTCCAGGTGGAAGCGAGCTTGCAGAGCGATCGAGGCGGCGGGTGGTTCGATCTGGACCGGCGTCGGAGCGATGGCCGCAGCGGAAATTTCCGCCGAAGCACGGGGCGGGAGTTCGACGGGCCGAGGTGTCGGCGGGGTGGTTGGGGCGTAGCCCCCGGCCACCGTTTCAAGCAGCCTCGCTGCGAGTTTTGCGAGAGACAGGCCCGGCTGAATGCTGCCAAGCGGAAGCGGCACTTTGAGCGCCGCCTCGAGCCGATTCGCCAGTTCCACGCCCATCAGCGAGTCGAAGCCCATTTCGCCCAGCGGTCGGTGCATGTCGAGCCGCGCCGCGGAGGTGTGCAGGACGTGAGCGGCCTGCTCGGTGAGTTGCGTGGTGAGCGCGGCCAGTCGTTCGCCTGCGGGCAGCGCGAGGATCGTGGAGATCGCACTTTCCGAGCTGGCGTCCGGCCCGGACGGCAGGCTCTCCAGCAAGTCGGCAAAGCGCGCGGAACGGGCGAGCCCGGGCATGCGATCCGCCGCCTTTCGCCAGTCGATCCGGAAGGCGCCCACCTGGACGGCGCTGCTTTGGAGCAGGCGCCCGAGGATTCCCGTCGCCTCACCCGCCGTCAGACCGGAGATGCCGTGATGCTCCAGGGTCGCGCCCAGCCCGGCCGTCCGCGAGACATATCCCACGTCGGTCAGCATCCCCCAGTCGATGGCCAGTGCCGGCAGCCCGAGGGCGCGCCGATGGTGAGCCAGCGCGTCGAGGAAACTGTTGGCCGCCGCGTAACTCGCCTGGCCGGGGTTGCCCACGATGCCACTCACCGACGAGAAGAGGACGAAAAAGTCGAGGTCGAGCTTCGCGGTTCTCGTGTGCAGATTCCACGAACCGGAAGCCTTCGGCGCCGTCACGCGCCGGAACGCTTCGCCGTTTTGCTGGAGCAGCGTTTGATCTTCGATCACCATCGCGGAGTGCACCACGCCGCGCAGGGGCGGCATTCGTTGCGCGATGGTGGAGAAGACAACATCCGCGTCCTCCGGTCGTGCGACATCGGCGGCGAGGGCGAGCACGTTGGCGCCGCTTGCCTGCAGGTGAACCAGCGTCTCCGGAGACGCGCCGGAGCGGCTGACCACAGCGAGATGCCGCGCCCCGTTGTGCAGCATCCATTCCGCGACCGCCAGACCGAACCCGCTCGGTCCCCCCGTGATCAGATAAGTCGCATCGGCCCGGAATGGCATCGGCGGGTCGTCCGGACCGGGCATCGAGAGAGGGGGCGCCGCGTCGCGGGCGAGCACGATCTTCCCCATGTGCCGCGCCTGCGACATCGCGCGGAAAGCCTCCCCGGCCTCAGCGAAGGCGAACCGGCGCAAGGGCAGCGGACGGAAACGGCCTGCCACGACCAGATCCATCACCTCCCGCAGCATCGAACGCATCGAGGCAGGCTGATCGCGAAGCAACTGCGCGAGATCGATGGCGAAGAAGGAAAGGTTGTTTCGGAAAGGGCGAAGTTCGAGCGCGGTATTTGCGTAGATGTCGCGCTTGCCGATTTCCAGGAAGCGACCGCCCGGGGCGAGGCATGCGATGCCTTTGGCGATCGCTTCGCCGGACAGTGAGTTGAGCACCAGATCCACGCCGCACCCCTCTGTGAGCGCTCGCACTTCGTCGTCAAAGGTCAGCGAGCGGGAGTCCATCACGTAGCGAACGCCGAGCGAGCGCAGATGCTCCCGTTTTTCCGGACTTCCCGCGGTGGCAAAAATCTCAGCCCCGAAATGCCCCGCGACCTGCACCGCGGCCAGACCGACTCCGCCCGTGGCCGCATGAATCAGCACGCGCTCACCTCGCTGCAAACGCCCGAGATGATGCAGCGCGAACCATGCGGTGAGGAAGGCGACCGGAATGGTGACCGCTTCGTCGTCGCTCAGTCCAGCGGGCTTTCGGATGACGCGAGTGGCCGGCAGGGTGAGATGCGAACCGAAACTTCCCGGGGCGATGGCCACGACCTCGTCGCCGACCGCGAATTCATCCACGCCGTCCCCGACTGCCACGACGCGCCCCGCGCATTCGTCGCCGAGCAGGCTGTCCGATTCATCCTCCGACGGATACATCCCCAGCACCTTCAGCACGTCGCGAAAATTCAATCCCGCTGCGCTGACTTCGATCTCCAACTCGCCACCGCCCGGCGCGGTGCGAGAGCACGGACGAAAAGCGAGGTGATCGATCCCGGGAAGGCGCCCCGCTTGCAACCGATAGCTCCCGAACGCGGAGTGGCCCGGGAGTTTCGCCGCGGAAACTCTGGAAAGCCGATGCGCGTATCGCACCCCGTCGCGATAAGCGATTTCGTTCTCGCGATCATCGATCGCGAACTCGCGCAGCAAGACCGCCGCGTCATCCCCGGTTGATTGCGGAGGAAGATCGATGAGACGGCAACGGAGCTGCGGGAATTCGTTGAACATCACGCGGGCAACTCCCCATGCCGGCGTCTGCCCCAGCGAAATGGCGTCGGCGGGCGTGACGGCCTGAGCGCCCCGGGTGACCAGCCATAAGCGGGGCAGCGCGTGTTCTCCGGTCAGGCTCTGGAGCAAAGCGAAGAGACTGTGGCAGCCTTCTTCCTCGGCGCGCCGCAGGGTCGTCTCGTCGAGCTTCGCCGGGTCGCTCGCGTCGAGATTCCAGAGGTGGAGCACATCGGTGATCTCGGGCAGGCCCGTCGCTCTCCGGTCGGACAGGACCTGCTGCCAGTCCTCGCGATTCCCCGGGCGGACCTGCCAGGAAGATTCATCCCGGCGCAGATAGTCGGCGCCGGCCGAGACCGACACGAGGCCATCGCCGAGCGTGCCGAGTTGCTTGGCGACGGTCTTTCCGAGCCCGCCGCGATCTGCGCAGAGCAGCCACGCCGCTGGCTCGTGGGTTGCCGCGGGCGCCCGGACGGACGATGGCGCCAGCTTCCACTGAAGCTCGTGGCACCAGTCGTCGTCCGCTTCTTTCCCGAGCACGGCCTGGCAGCGGAAGCCTTCCACCGCGAGCAACAGCCGGCCTTCCGAATCGAGCACCTCGATGTTTCCCGCGATGGCCTTGCCACCATGATGGACGAGCCGGGCGTGACTCCACACCGACGCGCTGGGCCGGGCGAAGAACCGCACTCGATCTACTTGCACCGGCAGAAAGAGTCTCCGCCGGGCTTCGGCAGGCAACGCGTGCGCGAGCGCTTGCAGGCACGCATCCAGCAGACACGGATGAAACGGATGGCCCCCGGACTCAATCCCGGCGGGCAACACGATGCGGGCCAACGCTTCGCCGTCGCGACGGTGGACCGTTGTGATTCCGGAAAAGGCGGGACCAAAGTGCAAACCGTTTTCGGCGAACTGCTGCCGCGAAGCTTCACCGGCGACGATCTCGCTCAAGGCGCGCTGCCGCGTCTCGATCGGCGTGGTCGAATCCGCCGTTTCCCCCGAGGTGAGGCGGCCCGTGGCGTGCGTCGTCCAAGTGGTCCCGTCCCGCGTGCTGGCGATGGCAAAACTTCCCGCATGCCGGCTCCACTGGAGGCAGACCGGCTTCTCCGCTTCCGAGAGAAACAAGGCGCTGCGGAACTCGACGTTTTCGAGCACCGGCAGCCTGCCATTGAGAAGAATCTGCGCAGCCCCGAGCGACAGGTCGAGATATGCCGCTGCCGGGAACACGATCTGCCCCTGCACGCGGTGATCTTTCAAATAGGGAAACGCCTCGAGATCGAGCGTGGTCTGCCAGGTCGGCGACGCGACATGGATGGGACGGTCGAGGAGGGGATGCGCGGACCTTGCCGCTCGAATCCATCGCCAATCCTCGCATTCGTTCCAATAGCGTTCGTTTTGCCAGGCGTAGGTGGGCAGGCGGACGAGCGTGGCGGCTGGATGGACCGCTCGCCAATCCACGCGGATGCCCGACACGTGCAAGGCACCGAGGGTGCCGAGCAACGTGGCGCGTTCCGGTTCGCCGCGGCGCAGTGATGGCAGGATCGCGCCAGACCCGCCGCGGTGATGCAGGCAGTCGTGCACCGCCGCCGCCAGCACCGGGTGCGGGCCGACTTCGAGAAACACGCGATGGCCCCGCGCGATGAGCGCATCCATCGCCGCGGCGAAACGGACCGGCTCCCGGACATTGCGCCACCAGTAGGCCGGAGCGAAGTCTTCGCCTGCCATCTCCGCGCCGCTGACCGTCGAGTAGATCGGGATTTCGGGCGCGTGCGTCGCGAAGTGGCCGAGCGAGCGAAGCAATTCGTCGCGAGCCGGGTCCATCTGCGCGCTGTGAAAAGCGTAGGCAACCTTGAGCAGACGGCAGAAGATTCCGCGTTCTTCCACTACCGCCGCGAGCCGCTCCAGCGTCTCTTTCCGGCCGGAGAACACGACGGATTGCGGGCTGTTGATCGCGCCGATGCATACCTCTCCTGCGAGGCCTTCGAGCAGGCGTTCCGCTTCCGCAGCCGGCATGCCCGCCGCCAGCATCCGGCCTTCGTCGCGCGCGAGACTCATGCAACGGCCGCGATGAAAAATCGTGTGCATCGCGTCGCGCAAAGTCAGCACGCCCGCGGTGCAGGCGGCGGCGACTTCGCCGACGCTGTGGCCCACGACTGCGGCTGGCCGAATTCCCCAGGTTCGCCAGAGCGCCACCAGCGCCATCTGCACCGCAAAAATCGCTGGCTGAGCAATTGCGGTGTCGTGCATCCGCGAGGTTTCCTCATCGCGCCCGAGTTCCTCGAGGAGCGACCATTTTCCCAGGCCGCGGACGATCCGATCGCACTCCTCGATCTGGCGTCGAAACACCGGCTCCGTCGCGAGCAGTTCGCGCCCCATCGCCCACCATTGCGGCCCCTGGCCGGAAAACACAAACACCGGCGCGGCGGCCTCTTCGCCGGCGCGAGCGGTCGAGACGCCAGGCCGATCCTCGCGCGAGAGAAAAGCGGCGAGCTTTTCCTGGAGTTGCTCCGCGTCCTCCGCGACGACGGCGAGCCGAAACGGATGATGCCTCCGAGCTGCTGCGGCGGTGAAGCAAATGTCGGTCAGACGATCCCGGCTGGTCTTGAGAAACGCGGCGTATTTCGCGGCGAGGTCCCGGAGCGCGGGCTCGCTCCGGGCGCTGAGAGTCAGCAAGCTGGCCGGGGTCCGTTCCGGTGCGGCGGGAAGCGGGCGCGCCGACGGCGCCTGGAGAATCGCGTGCGCATTCGTGCCGCCGAAGCCGAATGAGTTCACTCCCGCGAGCGGTGGCCTGCCGGGCGGGAAGTTTTCCAGCGCGCGCGCGACGCGGAGATTGCTCCGCGCGAAATCGATGCGCGGATTCGGCGTCTCGAAGTGCAGGCTGGGCGGGATTTGGCCGTAAAAAAGCGACAACGCCGTCTTGATGACTCCGGCGATTCCCGCGCCCGCTTCCAGGTGCCCGATGTTCGTCTTCACCGACCCGATCACGCACGGGTCACCCGCCGGGCGCGCCGCTCCGATTGTGGCAGCGAGCGCCTCGGCCTCGATCGGATCGCCCACCGCGGTGCCGGTGCCGTGTGCCTCGACGTATTGCACTTCCCCCGGATGAATGCCGGCATCCGCGCAGGCCTCACGCACCAGTTCCGCCTGCGCTGCGGCATTGGGCATCGAGAGGCCGTTGGTTCGACCGTCCTGATTGATGGCCGTGCCTCGGATCACCGCGTAGATCGGATGCCCGGACGCCACCGCCATCGAGAGAGGCTTGAGCACGATGACGCCCGCGCCCTCGGCACGCACGAACCCGTTCGCCCGGGCATCGAACGCCTGGCACCGCCCATCGGGCGACAACATGCCGCTGCGGCTGAAGCTGATGAATGGCGCCGGAATGAGCAGGGCATTGACTCCTCCCACGAGCGCCAGCGGGCATTCGCCTCGCCGCAGGCTGGCACAGGCGAGGTGCAGCGCCACAAGCGACGAGGAGCACGCCGTATCCACGGCGAAGCTCGGCCCGCGCAGGTTCAGACAGTAGGAAATCTGGTTCGCGGCGATGCTCGCGACGCCGCCGGTCGCCGTCCACGGATTGATCGCGCGGTGGTCGCCGGGCGAGAACTGGAGTTGCGCATAGTCATTCGTCGAGATGCCGACAAACACTCCCGCGCGGGCGTCCCCCTCTGCGAGCATCGTGCCGCTGTCCTCGATGGCTTCCCACGCCGTTTGAAGCAGAAGCCGATGTTGCGGGTCCATGCTGGCCGCTTCGCGGGGCGAGATGCCGAAAAACTCCGCGTCGAATCGATCGATGGAATCGAGGAAGCCGCCCCAGCGGGAAATGGTCTTGCCGATGCGGCCGGGCACCGGGTCGTAGAACAGGTCCGCGTTCCAGCGCTCCGGCGGGACTTCGCTCACGGCGTCGCGGCCTTCTGTGAGCAGCCGCCAAAAGTTCTCGGGACGATCGACTCCACCCGGGAAACGGCATCCGATACCGATGATGGCGATGGCTTCGCTCACTCGATCACGGCCGGCTGGTGGGCGTGCCAGATTGATTTGCCTGCCTCGTCTGCACCTCTTCGATGAGCGGAGCGAAATCGAGCTTCACCTGCACATCCGCTTCGCGGTCGAAGGTCGAAAATCCTTGGGAAACCAGCCGCTGGATGTCTTCATCGGCGCTGAGCAGGTCGGCCTCGGCGCGATGAGTCCGCAGATTTTGGACGGTCCTTTGCACCAGCCTTTTTCTCTCCGCCGGTTCCATTTGGTTCAGGGCTGCGATCATCTGGTGGAATCCTTCGGGAACGGTGAGGTCGATGAAGTGGCTGCGCTCGGCGGAGGTCAACTGGGTGAAAAAGGTCCGCAGCGCCTGGGTTTCCTTGAGTTCCCGCCGCTGCTCGAAGCTCAGCCCGTTCAGCAGCTTTGCGGTGCGCTCAATCGTGGCCGCGCGCCTGGCGGCGTCGAGCCCCTGCAAGGGGTGCTCGGCCACGTAGGCGATGAACTTTTTCGGCGTCGGACGGGATTGCTCGATGGCGAAGACAGCCAGCAACGCAACCGTCCAGACAGCCGCGAGACCGAAGGCACAACGCCAGACGAAACGCATCGAGGAAGAAAATCGCACACCTGGCTTTTTGGCAAGGGGTGAACGGAGCGGGAGTGGCGCTACCGAAGATCTTTGCCCTCTGCCGGCTCCCGTCGTCGGCTTGACAGGCTTGGCGTGGCCTCCCTAACGCTCGCTCCCGTAGCCGCCCTTCACATGACGAAACCGCCGAATCTCAGTCCAGCGCCCGCAATGCCGGGCGTGGGCTGGCGTCTCGCGCTTTACAATCTGGTTCTGCTTCCCGGCTTCCCGTGGTTCGTGATCGTTCTCGCGGTGCACGCACTTTTGGATCGGCGTGTTCGCGCGGGGCACGCCTGTCGCCTCGGCCTGCGTCTGCCGCCACGGCCGCGCCGGGCTGCCGTCTGGGTGCATGCGGTCGATGCCGGCGAGATCAAAAGCGTCCAACGCCTCGTCGAGACGATCCTCGCTGCGGGGCACTACGAAGTTTATTTGTCCACGAGCACCGCCGGCGGTTTTAAGGCTGCGCAGAAAGCCTGGGGAAGTGCGGTGACGCTGTTCTACTTTCCCGCCGATTTTGGCTTTGTGATCCGCCGTTTTCTCGACGTGATCCGGCCCACGGCGGTCATCATCGCTGAAGTCGAAATCTGGCCCAACTTCCTCGGCCTTTGCCACCGCCGAGCGATCCCGGTTTTTCTCGTGAATGGCCGGATCGGTCCGTGGGAAAGAGCCGCCTACCGCCGGCTGCGATGGTTCTTCGTTCCATTCTTTCGCACCTATCGTGCGCTGTTCGCCCAGAGCGAAGGCGATCGCGAGCGGATGAAAGAAATCGGCCTGCCTGCCGAGGCGATTGTGGTGACGGGAAACTTGAAGTGCGATGCCTCTTTCCGCCTCGATCCGGCACGGGTGGCGGCGATTCGCCGGCTGCTTCCGGCGGGTCGAAAGGTCATCGTCGCCGGGAGCACTCACGCCCCCGAGGAACATTTCATGATCCAGGCGGTCCGATTGTTGTCCAAAGAGTCGATCTTCCTCGTCGTTGCGCCGAGGCACGTTAGCCGAACCGGCGAGATCCGAAAACTGAGTGCCGAGCGAGGTTGGACCGCCGTGCTGCTGAGCGAGGCGCTGGGACGTGATTCCGTCGTCCCGTGCGACCTGCTCGTGGTGGACACGGTGGGAGACCTGCCCTGCTTCTACCAGTGCGCCGACGTCGTCGTCATGGGCGGAAGTTTTTGCCCGAAGGTCGGTGGCCACAACTTCCTCGAACCGCTTCACTTCGCGAAGCCCGTCGTGGTTGGGCCCTGGATGCAAAATTTTGCGGAGATCGAGCGGCCGTTTGTGGCGGAAGGTGGCCTCTGCAAGATCGGTGGATTTGACGACCTCCGACCGGCACTGGAACGGTTGCTCCACGACGAAGCGCGAGGCTGGACCATCGGGAAAATCGGCTACGAACGGCTGCTCGCCTGCCGTGGAGGGAGCGAGGTCACCTATGCCGCGATCTTCGGGACAGCGGGCGTCATGGCGCGGCCCCCCGAGTGACCTGAGGCGCAACAAGAAGTGGTGGGTCTTACCCAAGCGAAGGTGAGCGCCAGATTCAGGATAGTTGATGATTTTCTTGATGAATGCTCACGCTCGATTCCTCAACACGGGGCAAGAGAAAGGGCAGTTTTCAGGCAGCCTCAATACTCGCAGGTTATCCGGTTTGCGGGTGCCGCCGCGCGTCCTTATGGCGGTCGGAGTCATCGCCATTGTGTTGGGGATCGCGGGCTATTGGGCGGCATCCGGCTGGCTTGAGGATGAACGCGCCCACGCGGGCTACGGTGATCCGCTGCCTGCCGCCAGTGGCGAGCATTTGACCATCGCCCAGACGGTGGCCCTCGAGTTGATCGAGGGCGGGCAGCCGCACAAGTCACTCAGGACGTCCCAGCCTGTTTACGATCCCAAAGCACAGGCCGCCGCGCGTCTGGTTGGCCAGTTGCAGACGGGCAACGACACAGAGGCGGCGGAGGCGATTCGAGGCCTTGCAGCTCTCGGTGGCGAAAGGAGCATCGAGAAACTCGCCGATGTGATGAACGACCTGGGATGGTCCGATGCGGTGCGCACCGAGGCGGCCCTCGGAGTGCTGAAGGCCGGGAGCGAAACGGACGCGCTCACCGCCATCCGCGGACTCGCCGCGATCGGCGGCGATGCCAATACCGACCGGCTCGCCGGCATGGTGCACGATGCCAGCCTGCCGCAAGACACGCGGCTGGCGGCAGCGTTGGGCCTTGGGATCATCGGCACGGCGCAGGCGGGCGACGAGTTGATCGCCGCCTTTAGCGAATTTTCCGATCCGGAGATCCATGCCCAACTACTCGACACGCTCGGCTACTTTCCGTTCCCGCAGATCGAGGAAATGTGGACGGAGTATCTGGGGGGATCCGATACGCCGGCTCGGCTGCGCACCGCAGCCGTCGAGGCGCTGGCCAATTCCTCCCCCGAGGCGGCGCCGTTTCTCCTCAACACCGCCCGCTCAGACCTCGATCCGGATGTGCGCGAAGCCGCCGCGTGGGCGCTGTCCGCTCATGCGCCGAACGGCGAGTTGGGGCTTGGTCTGGCCGATCTCGCGCGGAATGAACCGGAGGCCGATGTGCGCCGCCGCCTTTATGAAGCGCTGCCCGCTCAGGCGGAAAACCCGGCGGCCTCTCTCCAGAATCTGATCCAATCCGAAACGGACACCGCGGCCCGCGTGGCGGGTTTCAACGCTCTGGGCGATGCCGTCCGGCGCAACCCATCCGCGAACATCGCCGGATGGTTCGATACGACGGTCGTCCCGGAACTCACCCAGATCGCGCTCTCTCCCGAAACGCTGAACATCCGGATGCGAGCGGTCTTTGCCCTGCGGCGTGCCGGGACTCCGGCCGCCCTCACCGCACTCGGTCAAATTTCTCACACCGAAACCCCGCCGATCGCGCAAGCGGCGTTAAACGGCTTGCCCACAACCACCCCGACGCCATGAAAACCGTCATCATTCGAATCCTCTGCATCGCGCTTGCCCTGCTTTGCCTGGGCGCGCTTACCGAAGCCTACGCTGCTACCGTCAGATGGTCAGTCATCATTGCCCCCACAGGCGGGGGAAGCGTGGCTTGGGCCACCTCCTCTCCGGCCAAAACGGGAGTCCTCAACAAGTCAGGCACCTTGGTGTTCGATTCCGGCGCCTACGTGGACCTCACGATCAGGACCCAAAGCGGCTTCCAACTCACCACGCTCCGCAAGAACGCCGACGACATCCTCACCTGGCTGGATGGAAATCGGCATGTGCGGTTCGGCCCGGTGGGCAGCGCTCACGTCATCGTCGCCGTCTTTTCCGTCGTGAACCCCACCGGTGACTTTGCCCTAAACTTCCCCGATGGGAAGGCCACCGGGATGGTGGATATTACCGGACACTACACCGGCACCACCCCCAATTTCGGCCATCGCGCCTACGCTGCGGATGTTGCGATGGATGAGTCCGGTAAATTGACGGCGATGGGCACCATGGCGGGAGTGGTGCCGAAAGCAGGAGGCCCTATCACGGCCTCCGTCGGTTCCCTCCGGACCCTCAATGGAACCCCGAGCGCCCGGTTGAGCGCGGGCTTCACCGGGACGGTCGATGGCAATCCGGCCACCGCGAGCGGCGCGGCTTCCGGGCCACTCACGCTGACCAGCACGGGCGGCGGCAACTATAAGCTCAACGGCGTCGCGTCCGGTCGATCTACGGTCAATGGAGTGCGAGATTCCTCTCGTGCAAGTTCCGGCGACTTTCCGGTCACCGGCGCGCAGGCTGCCAATACCAGGAAGGCATGGAATCTGGCCCTGAAGTTCCGCGAAGTGATCGGTCCGACCGGCAAGAAGACCGTCTACGCCTCTTCCATTCTCACCCTGCCCACCGGAGCGAGGACGTCCTTTAAGGAAAGGCGGCTGACCTTTTCCGTAAGGAATGGTTATTCCACGGCCTTCTCTCTGGGCACCAAAATCGATGGCGTCGGGAATCCCATCCTGGATGCGAAAGGAAAACCGGTGATCGACCGGAAGAGCAGGGTGAAGATCATCAAGATGCGCATCGTCGGCACGTCCGGGCACTGGATCGTCACGAATGGCGTGTTGAGCTACAGTTTCCTCGGGCAGAAAGGGAAGGGTAACCCGAAGGACTTTATTGGCACGGAGCAGACTCTGCTGGACAACGGCAATGTGGGAGGCGTGATCAACAACCCGACTGTGCCCACCACTTTCACCACTGCGCAGGGCTTCGGAATTACTTACCTGAGCACCTACCATTGGAACAATGGCAAGGGAGCAAGGCCCGGAACCCTCAGCATTCGGGCGGCGGATGGAACTATCTACGGCCCGTGGAAAACGACCGGCCTCCCTGGTCAGGGTGGGGTCCGGAACGCCTACTGGGAGTGCCGCCCGAGTGTCTATCTCCCACCCGGAACTTACACCGTGATCGATAGCGCTCCTCTGACCTGGTCCCAAAACCCAGGCTCTGGCGGGCGCGGGTTCGCGCGGGTGCTCGGCAAGCCGTAACCCGGGAATAACTAGCTAACTAGTCAACTGGCGCCGGGAGGAATCGATGATTTGGTCCAATTCCGTGAGAATGCGTGACGCCACTCGCTCGATCACCCCGTCCGGTCCGAGCATCTCGCGAATCTCTCGAAATCGGTTTCGCATCGCCTCCGCACGGTCGGTGTGATCCAGAATTTCCAGCGCCGCGGCCGCCATGCGCTCAGAGGTAGCGTCGCCTTGCATCAACTCGGGAACCACGAGCTGGCGCAGAAGGATGTTAGGCAACGCCACGTAAGGCGTGCTATTCAACATCCGGCCCAGCCAGCAACTCAGCGGGTCGATCCGGTAACACACGACCATGGGAACTTCGAGTAGAGCCGCCTCGAGAGTCGAGGTGCCGGAAGCGGTCAGGATCACCGCACAACGGCTCACTCGGTCATAGACATCGTCCGACACGATTTCGACGTGAGGTTTCATTCCCGCTTCCGCCAGCTTGCCTTCCAGCACCGGGCGCAGGTGCGGAGCAGCTACCGGCAGTATGAATTGCGCTTTGGGATATCGGTCTCGGATCAGGCGCGCGGCTCCCAGCATCGGTCCAGCCAGCATCCTGACTTCCTGCTGCCGGCTCCCCGGCATCAATGCCACCAAGGGTGCCGGGCCTGCGCCGCATGCGGGCGGAGAAGCCGGTTTGAGGACGTCCACCAGCGGATGCCCGAGGCAAACCACGTTCGCGCCGTGCTTTCGATAAATCTCCGCCTCGCCCGCAAAAGCCGAGATAATCAGCCGAGCTACGCGGCCGACGGCTCCCGCAAAAAACCAACTGGCTACCCATGCCTGCGGTGGAAAATAATATACGACAGGAATTCCGAGCCGCCGGAGATAGCGAGCCAGTGCATAGTTAAACCCGGAGTTATCGATCAGGATCGCCAGATCCGGCTGCTCTTGCCTTACAAATCGGCGAAGTCTGGAGAATTCCCGCTGGGTTGCCCCGGCGTAGCGAAGCGGCTCCAGGAAGCCGACGCACGAGAGGTGAATCGTCTCCGCTTCGAGCGCGACACCCGCGGCGCGCATGCGCGGACCACCCACGCCGGTGAGCCGTAAGTCCGGCATCCGGGCACTCAGCGCACGCGCCAGCAAACTGCCTTGGAGGTCGCCGGAGACTTCCCCGGCGGCCATCAGGATTCTCAGGGGCGAGCGATCCCGAAGAATAAGTTCAGTTGGCTTCATCGCCCACCTTCACAAGAGACCCGGTCACACGACTATTCAATGCCTTTCCAATCGAAGTTTACCGCCGAAATCTAACATGCGCGCGTCCATCTTAGGATAGGGAAAAAGCGCCTGCTGGCTGCTGGCTGAGTGCAAATGCGGTCGGGTTTCAATTTTCACGGATAGGATTCGCTGCTCTAGGTGAATCGGCCGGGACGTGCAATCTCAGGAAAATTTTGCCTCAACGCGCTGTCGTGCGCGAACGGTCACCGCTGATTCGAGGGAGGGACTGGAGTCGGGGAAGAAGCTTCGTCCGCGCCGCTAGGCTTTACGATCATCGAGAGGGTGAGGGCCTTGCCTTTGGCCAGGTTGATTCCCGTGGCCGACGCCGTCTTCCACGCGGGATCAATGACGATCTGTGCCTGTCGATCGGAGGGCATGAGGCAAACGCGAGGGCCCGGGCGGCGCATGAATTCGTCCACCTCGTGCGGCTGCAAGCTCTGCACCCATGGGCCTTCGCGGTGGGACTTGGGTCCGATGATTTTCCGCCGCAATTCCCAGAGAAGACCGGGCTCGAGATATTCCACCGAACCGATTTCCATCTCCTTGTCGAGCAGAGGAGAAGCGGCCAGTTTCGCGGGAGCGTTGGTGCCCGCGAAAATCGGAAAGGCCACGAAAGTCAGGAGCAGGCTCACGCCGGCCATGCCGAGGGATAGCCGCCTGAACCAGGCAGCAGGGATGAACCGAGCGACGGCCATCGCGATGAACGGATAGGCCGGCAGCGTATAATGAGGCAGCTTGGTCACCGCGAGGCTGAAGAGACCGAAGATGACGGCGATGTGGCACGTGAGATATCGGTCCGCGTGCACACGCGAGGTGAAGGTGTGTTTCAAAGCGGCCCAGAGCCAGGGTGTCCACGGCAGGAAAGCAGGGATCAGCAAGAGCCCATACAGCGGTAGCAGGGCGAGGTAGCCGGGAAGGCTGGAACTGCCGTGCCCGTCCATGGGCGAGATCGAGCGGGTGAGAATATGCTCGCCGATGAAGACGTCGTAGAATTCGCCCTTCGTCGCGATCATCATCGGCACGCTCCACACCGCCGTCACTGCCGCCGTCAGCAGGAAGCCGCGGCCGAGCCTCATCCGCCGGAAAAACTGTTCGGGCCGCGTCCAGAATGCGTAAGCCGCCACTGCCGCCACCGGCAGCACGGCGAGAGGCCCTTTCGCCAGGATGGTCGCGGCGAGTGAGAGGTGAAAAATCCACCACCAGCGTCGAAGCTCCGTTCCGCGGCAGACTTCCCATCCGGCCCAGGCTGCGAGCGAGTTGAATAATACCACGAAGGCATCCGGCGTGCCGGCCTTGCCAAAGATCACCAGTTGCAGACACAGCGCGTAAACGATCGCGGCCCGCCACGCCGCCGCGGCGTCATATAACCTCGTGCCGAAACTCAGAATCACCAGCGAGGTCAAGGCCGTCGCGACGACCGTCGGAAAGCGTGCGGCAAAACTGTTTTCACCGAACACCTTGAACGCCACGGATTGCGTCCAGTAGAGCAGGGGAGGCTTTTCCAGCCATGGTTTGCCGTTGTAGTAGGGCACTACGAAATCCCCACGTCCGTTCATTTCCCGGGTCACCTCCGCGTAATAAGTCTCATCGCGGTCCAGCAAGGGAAGAGCCCAGATCCCCGCCAGGTGGATGGCCAGGACGAAAGCAAAAAGTTTCAAATGACCGGACGTCATAAACGGTGACGAAAATTGCATGCCCCGCCTGCAAAGCACAACCGCGTGGAGTCCGTCCATTCCATCGCGGTTACTATCGCAAGCGGCGCCGCGTCGAAAACTTCTTCCAGACGCTCAAGCGCTGGCCCCTCCGACAAACCGGCTTCCTCCTGTATCGCTTCGTTTCCGTTGCCGCGATTCTTCATTCGCTGCCCTCGTGCCGGCGAACTGCGCGAGCCGGGGGGGAGCGACCGGTCGGACAACGCACAGCGCGACGCCGAAGCTCGTGCGGTCGGCCATGTAGTTCGCGAATTTCAAAACGTGCCGCGGTAGAGCGAGTGTCGCAGCTTCGCGCCCGTGGTGGGGCCTGCGCAAATACCCGGCTCTGCGTCGCGACGGTGGCGGCGAGCGTATTCAGGAGGAAACGGCGGCGATTCATGCGCGTGCGCGATCAAAACGCGATGGTCCGTCCGGGCATGGCGACGGGATAATTGCCATCCGCATCGGGCTTCACCGGTGGCTCCATCTCCCACGTCACTCGCTCCGGCATGAGCTGGAGCTTCGAGTGAAACGCCTCGTCCCACTCGACCAGCTTGCCCGAATACGCCGCCATGCGCCCGAGAATCGCGGTCATCGTGCTCATCGCGGCCTCCTCAAGTTCGTTGTAGGGCTTGTCGTTCTGGATCGCTTCGATGAGAGGGTAGTGCTCGAGCTGGTGCCCGTTTTCAGCCTGCTTGAGTCGCTGCTCCCAGGCGTTCTCGCCGGTGATTTGAAAAAGACCCCCGTTTCGCAGACCAAGGTCCGCGCGGCCCTTCGTGCCGACGACGTGCTCGCTCACGATCTGATGTGTGCCCGGCTGCCCCTGCCGGCACTGGCTGAAGAGTTTCGAACCGTCGGCGTATTCATACTCGACGAAGAAATGATCGAAAATCTGCCCGTGAAGCCTGGGGTCGTTGCGCACCTGCCGCCCGCCCATGCCTTGCGCACGCACAGGATGCCCGCCCTTGATCCAGTTGATGATGTCGATGTTGTGAATGTGCTGATCGACGATGAAGTCGCCGGAGATCCACGTGAAATAATACCAGTTGCGGAGCTGGTAGTGCAGTTCGTCTTCGCCGGGCTTGCGCTCCTGCCCGGCGCGCGCGTTGCCGAGCCAGTAGCACATCATCGAAGTGATCTCGCCGACTGCGCCGTCGCGCACTCGCTTGACGGCTTCCTGGTAGCCGGCCTGATGATGACGCTGCAAACCGACGCCGATTTTAAGGTTCTTCTTCTTCGCCTCCTCCGCGGCAGCGAGCACGCGGCGCACTCCCGGCGCATCCACCGCGAGCGGCTTCTCGACGAAGACATGTTTTCCCTGCCGCACCGCTTCCGCGAGATGATACGGATGAAAGCCCTGCGGCGTCGCGATGATGACAAGGTCGGCGAGCGCGATGGCTTCCTTGTAGGCATCGAAGCCGATGAACTGGTTCGCCATCGAAACGTCCACCTGCCCGGGATACTGGGCTTTCAATCCCTGCAAACTCTGGTCGAGCCGGTCGTGCGCGATGTCGGCCATCGCGATGAGCTTCGTGCCTTCGCTCACCTTGAGATTCTGGCTCGCGGCGCCCGTGCCGCGTCCACCACATCCGACGAGCGCAAGTTTGAGTGTGTTGCTCGGCGCGGCGAAGGCGTGCGTCGCGGCAGAGACGGTGGCGATGGAGGTGGTGGCGATAAATTCGCGCCGAGTGGACGTGATTGATCTGGTCGTGGTCATGGTTCGATTGAGTTTGGGGTTAAAACGCGAGCAGGTCGGCGACGGGCAGCGGCTTCTTCAGCCGGATGGACGATTAGAGCACGCATGGTCGGCGGAATATATTCCAATACTGCAATATGTGGCTGGACGGGCGGTGCCGGCAAGCTAATTCTTCAACTCGAACAGACCGCACCTCACGTCATGGCCTCAGCAGCATCCTCACAGCACGTCGTCATCCTCGGAGGCGGCTACAGCGGCACGCTCACCGCCGTGAATCTCGTCCGGCTGGCACCAAAGCCGCCGCGCATCACGATCGTCAACGCACATCGTCCCGATGGTCGCGGCGTGGCCTACGGCACGCGGCGCGTGGAGCATCTGCTGAACGTCGCGGCGCGAAACATGTCGGCGTTCCCCGACCAGCCGGATCACTTCGTGAACTGGCTTCGCACACGGAACGAATATGACCTGTTGCCTGATCACGAACTGCGCGAGCGCTTCATCCCGCGCGTGATCTACGGCGACTACCTGAAGTCGCTGGCGCATCATTTCCTCAGCGACGTGACGTTTGTGAATGGGGATGCCGTGGATGTAACGGAAGACGGCATGGTCAAGCTGGCGGACGGTCAGGGAGTCAAAGCCGACCGCATCGTGCTCGCAACGGGCAACGAAGCGCCCGCCGACCTGCCGGGTGCGCAGGCGCTCGCATCGCACCCCGCGTGGGCGAGCAATCCGTGGCTGCCGTGGCACGAGAAGCTGCCGCCGGACACGGGCGCGCTCGTGTTGCTCGGCACCGGTCTCACCACCGTGGACGCGGTGATCACGCTGCGCGCGCTCGGCTGGCTCGGTCGCATTCACGCCGTGTCGCGGCACGGCTGGCTGCCACACGCGCACTTCCGCGGCGTCGAATATCCCGATTTTCCGCCTGCCGATGTCGATCTCGCGGAGCTGGGCTTGGAAAAACTGCTCGCGCTCCTCGAGCATCATTGCGCG
Source organism: Chthoniobacteraceae bacterium (assembly GCA_044226525.1). Taxonomy (GTDB): domain Bacteria; phylum Verrucomicrobiota; class Verrucomicrobiia; order Chthoniobacterales; family Chthoniobacteraceae; genus VFJQ01. The sequence goes on from JBGAGV010000006.1 coordinate 281,105, forward strand.
CGATTGCGCGAGCTCGGCGCCAATCCGGCCATTATTGTGGACAAGATGCGTCCGCACACCCAGCGCATCTGGCTACGTTTCACACTGGGCGAGAAAAACACTTTCGCGCGCCAGCACGCCGCGCGGTGGAACGTGCTGCGCCACCGCATCGCGCCGGAGATCCACGCGCAGATCGCAAGCGCACAGCTCACCGGGCAACTGCAAGTTCACGCTGCGAACATCGAGCGAGTAGAAGCTCTCGGTGAGCGCGTGCGCGTTCTTTTGAGCAACGGCAAAAGCCTCGAGGGGGATCTCGTGATCAACGCCACGGGACCACAGACCCATTTTACCGACACCAGATCCGTCTTGCTGCAAAATCTGCTCCGTCGCGGCCTCATCACGCCGGATGAGATGGAGATGGGCATCCGCATCGGGCTGGATCACACCGTCGTAGATCGTGCTGGCAGGTCATCTGCCCGACTGCTCGCGCTCGGCCCGCTGTTGCGCGGCACGTATTGGGAAACCATCGCGGTGCCGGAGTTGCGCGGCCAGGCACGACGTGTCGCGGAAACGATTCTCGGCCTCGGCGCAAGCGCCGAGCCCGAGCCGGTGATGATGGAGTTCATGATCTGACCTCCGCGCCGAGGCGAAGGTTGTCAGCCCGTCGCCCCCGCTCACAATGCCGCCACCTCATGCGTAACCCCGAAGACCAGCGCCAACTCATCGCTCAGGCGGTGCTTCACGTGCGCAGCCAGCGCGCCACCTCACGTCGCACGCTGGCGGACGTGCTGCGCCTCTCCCCCACGACCGCCGGCCAGTATGTGGACCAGCTTATCGCGAGCGGGCACTTGAACGAAACCGGCTTGGAAAAGGGCCCGATGGGCCGCCCCAAGCGCACGCTCGCGACGAATCCCGACGCAGGCTGGTTTGCCGGCATCGAGTTCAACGCCGAGCGCATCCAAGCCGTGCGCGTCGATTTTTCCGGCGCGAAAACCGAAGGCTGCAGCACGACCCTGCCCGAGTCCGTGACGCCGAAGGCCGTGGTCGCCGAGATCAGCAAAACGATCGCTGCGCTCACGCAGAGCGCGACCGGGCCGCTGCTCGGCATCGGTGTGGGCGTGCCTGGTGTGGTCGATCCCGTCGCCGGCATCGCACGCGACTACGCCTTCATCGAAGCTTGGAAAGACGTGCCGCTGGCGAAGACACTCCACAGCAGGCACGACGTGCCCGTCACGCTCGACAATAACCTTCGCGCCATCGCGCTCGCCGAGCGTTGGTTCGGCGGGGCGGGCGATCTTGCGGACTACGTTATCCTCGGTCCGCGAAGCGGCTTCGGCATCGCGATGGTCGTCGGCGGCCACATCGTTACCGGAACCGAACACGCTGCGGGAGAAGTCGGACGCTGGCCGTGGCCGGATGGCGGTGAATTGCACGACGCGCTCTCCTCCCCCGCCGTCTGGCGGCGTCTCACAGGCAAGACCAAACGAGCCAGTCTTCCCAGCGACCTTCACGCCGCGCTCTCCATCTTTGTCGACAACCGTGACGACGCCCGCGCCGCCATCATCGAGGACTACGCCCGCGTGCTGGCAAGCATGCATCTGCTGCTCGACACCCACACATGGTTCCTCCATGGCCCGCTCACCGCGCTCGGCGACGCATTTTGCGCGGACATCGTTGCCGCAGCGCCACGGCTCGCGCCCTCGCTAAAAGCGAAACCCATCCGCCTCCTCCGTTCCCAGCTCGGCGACGATGCCGGCGCCCTCGGTGCAGCGAGCCTCGCGATGGAACGTTGGAGTCCGCGGGATTCCCTCATCGACTCCTGAGACGGCACAGTCTGATTCCGGGTGGCGCACCCGGCGTTCCCCGTTCTCCACGAACTCGGCCTCCAACATCGCTTCGCCAGGCCCTATCGCCCCCCAGACCCATGGCAAGGCCGAGCGCTTTATCCAGACCATCACTCGCGAATGGGCTTATGCTCGCTCCTGCCGCTCCAGCGACCACCGCGCTTCTTTCCTTCCTCACTTCCTCTGCGACTATAACGATCATCGCCCTCATTCCGCTTTGAACTCTCTTCCTCCTATCTCCAGATTAGCCTTCTCTGTGGACAACCTGTCGAGGCGCAAGAGTTAAGCGTTTCCGGCTGATTCATATCGTTCGTGATGGATGACTTGGCGACTGATCGGATCGACTCGAATGTGGTAGTCGCCAGTCTGTGTGGAGATGGTGCCGGAAAGCGTAGGCAGGTCGCAGTAGGGCGAAAGCGCTGAGAGACGCTGTCTGAGTATGGCTGTCCACTCGGGACCGCGCGGTTCAAGGGCGATTTGCTCGCGGAGAAACTGTAGGTAACTCGCGTCGAAGCTGCGCCGCTGGCAAGACTGAACCGCCGCAGCCTGTGCGCGAACGGCGAGAGGCAGCGAATCAGCAGATTGAACCGCTTGGATGAAAATTGTTTGGTCTTCATTCACAGGACGCGCGAGGAAACGCCTAACATGATGTAGGCGAAATAAGTTTCGCCTAAAACGGCTTCGTCCTTGCTGCCGTCGGCGAGTCTGGGGCCTTCCGCTTCGTTCATGCCCAACAGCCTGTCTCCCGCCCCTCCACCGGGCAAGCCGCAAAAACTTGAATGGACGGAATGGACAGAGTGGGCGGTTTGGAGGTTCCGCCTCCACGGACGAAAAGAGCAGAGCCATGAGAAGGCCCTCTCTCACAAACCATCGCCTGAGCCGGCCAACACCATTCTTTCTCTCTCTGCCCGCATTTGATCCAACCCCTCCAAGGTAACTCCTCTGTGCCTTGTGCGAGTTCATCGAAACGGCAGAGCGGAGGTTCCGCACAAAGGCACAAAGCCACAAAAGGACGAATCACTGCCTCTCCCGTCCGTGCTCTCTGTGCGTCTCGGTGTGCAAGTTTTCGCCCCTGTCCCCATCTCGCCCCACAGAGGGAATCCAACTTAATCCAACTAAATCCAACCTCCGAATGCGGCAATGGGAGACGGCTTGCCCACATCCCTCCCCCCACGCGCAGCGTGCCTCCTGAAACCCTCAACCCTCAACCCGCCGCCCCCAAACAGACACAATAAACACAATATTCGCGCAACGTGGCATTCGAATAGTCCTTCCCTTATCGGCAATTCGCAATCCGCAATCGCGCCCCACACCCGTCCCTGTCGCGCCATCCATGACACGCTTCCCTCCTTATTTTCCCTCGATGGGCGGCCCCGTCGCTCTTGACCCGTTCCCCCGCCGCGTCTCTGGTGCGCGCGCATGATTCGCTCCGCCTTCATCGGCTCCATTTTACTCCAGGGACTCTCCCTCCTCGCTTCCGCCGAGCCCCGCGCGGTGTCCGGCATCACGGAGCCCTTCATGGACGTGACGCTGAGCTCCTCCGTGCAGGGCACGATCCACCTCGAGCACTTCAAGGAAGGCGCGCAGGTCAAGCAGTCGGACGTGATCCTCGAACTCGACAGCAAGCTCGAAGAGCTCGAAACCGGCCGGCGCAAGCAGGTGATGGAGCACGCCATGAGCGATTACGAATCGACCCGGCAGGTCTTCGAAAAAGCCAAGGCGGTCAGCAAGGATGAGCTCGATAAAAAGCAGACCGAATACAAGGTCGCCGTGGCCGAGTTGCAGATCGCCGAGGAGCAGCTTCGCCGGCGCAAGATCATCGCCCCCTTCGCCGGGAGCATCGTGGAAATCCTGCTTCAGCCCGGTGCGAGCTGCGAGCCGTATCAGCCGCTCGTGCGACTCGTGGACACCACGCGCTGTTATTTCATCGGCCATATCGAAGGCCCCGCCGCCGCCGATTTGAAACTCGGGCAGAAGGTGCGCGTCGAGATTGCCGGCGGAAAGCAGAGCGTCGAAGCGGCCATTTCCTTCATCGCGCCGGTGGTCGATTCCGCCAGCGGCCTCGCGCGGATCAAGGCCATCTTCGACAATGCGGACGGACAGGTCCGGCCCGGTCTCGCGGCGCGTATGATCATCGAATAGCCAGGCGATGGAAACGAACCTCAACGGCATGGACGAACAATTCAGCCGCGCCACTGCGGAACTCGCCGAGCTGCGCCGCTTCCCCGGCGTGCCGAAGGAATTCTGGCCGCGCTTCCTCGCGGCGTGCGCCCAGCTCGCGCAATCCGACGTGGCCGTCGTTCTGCTCGGTCGCCCCGGCCAGCATCCGCGCTGGCAGAAGATCGGGGAATGGAGCGCCGGCCCCGGCCAGCCCGCGCTGCGCAAAAACTTCCACGACTTCCTCGAGCAGGCCGCGGTTCGCGCGGCGAGCGAAGGCAGTTTCATCGAGCACGACGACGAAACGACCGGCGCTTTCGTGATCGGCTATCGGCTGAAGCTGGCCCGCCCGGAGGACGAAGTCGTCCTGATCACGCTGGTCGTCGATTTCACTGAGAGCGCCGCGCGCGACGCCGTCACTCGGATCGCGCTCGCGGCCGACACGCCCGCGCTTTATCAGGGAAATCTCGCGAGCCGCCAGGCGACGGCCGATGTGGAAAAATTTGCCACCGTGCTCGACCTCATGGTGCCGGTGAACAGCGAGAAGCGTTTCCTGGCGGCGTTGCTCGCGCTGGCGAATGGAGTCGCGACTCGTTTTGTGTGCGATCGTGTGAGCGTCGGCTGGCAGGATGGCGGTTACATCCGGCTCCAGGCGATCAGCCGCACGGAGAAGTTCGACCGGCAGATGGCGGCGGCGCAGTCGCTCGAAGCGCTCATGGAAGAGGGTGCCGATCAGGATGAGGAGATCCTCTGGCCCGTTCCGGAAGGCGCCACCGCCGTGGCGCGCGACCACGAAAAATTTGCTCGGGAACAAAGTGTCGCGCACCTCTGCTCCCTGCCGCTGCGGGTCGATGGCAAGGTCGTCGCGGTCGTAGTGTGCGAGCGCCAGGGGAGCCCTTTCGCCGCCGTGGAGATGCAGCAGCTTCGCCTGCTCTGCGATCAACTTACGCCGCGCCTTTCGGAGTTGAAGCGGCTCGACCGCTGGTTCGGCGCGCGCCTCGTCGAGGATGCGCGTGAGCTTTTTGCGCGCTTGCTGGGGCCCGAGCATACGTGGCCGAAAGTCTTCGCCATTCTCGGTGCGCTCGTGCTCGTCCTGCTCTTCCTCGTGCGCTGGCCGTATCGCGCGCAGGGCACCTTCATCGTCCGTAGCGAAGCCGTCTCGTTTCTCACCGCGCCCTTCGATGGTTATGTCGATCGGGTTCCGGTTCGCACCGGCGATTTTGTTCCCAAAGGCGGAGAAATCGTCGCGCTGAATCGCGCCGAATTGCTCCTCGAACAATCGAGTGCTGCCGCGGAAATCGCCCGTTACGAACGCGAAGCCGAAAAAGCCCGCGCCGCCAAGCAACTGGCCGAAATGCGCATCGCCGACGCCCTCGCCGAGCAGTCCCGCGCTCGTCTGGCCCTCGTCAATCATCGCCTCGATGTCGCCATCATGAAAGCGCCCTTCGACGGTGTCGTGGTGGAAGGCGATCTGCGCGAACGCATCGGCGCGCCCGTCAAGGTCGGCGAGCCGCTTTATAAAGTCGCCCGCATCGATGGTCTCTATGTCGAGGCCGAACTCGATGAACGCGACGTGCGCGACTTCATCGACAGCAAACGCGCCCAGTTTGCCTTCGTCTCGCAGCCGAAGAAAAAATACGATGCCTCTGTCGTCACCGTCGAACCCGCAGCCCTCGCGAAGAAAGACGCCAACGTCTTCCTCGTCCGCCTCAAGCCCGACGAAGCGCCTGAAAACTGGTGGCGCCCCGGCATGACCGGTGTCGCCAAAATCTCCGTCGGCAACCGCACCCTGTGGTGGATCCTGACCCACCGCACCGTCGATTTCCTCCGGCTCAAGCTGTGGTGGTGATGAGGATTTCTCTCTGATGCCTGGCGAATCCTCCACCTTCAGCGAATCCTGGTATCGCGTCGCCAATCAGCGGATCTGCCTGCGGCCCGGCGTGATCACGCGCCGGCAGAACTACCGCGGCGAACGCTGGATCGTGCTGGAGAATCCGTTCAGCAATCAGTTCTTCCGCATCCGTCCTGAGGCGTTTGAATTCGTCGCGCGGCTGCGGCCCGATCGCACCGTCGAGCAGGTCTGGCAGGAATGTCTCGATCGTTACCCCGATCACGCGCCCGGACAGGAAGCGGTCATCCAGCTCCTTTCGCAGCTCTATTTCTCGAACCTGCTGCAATACGATACCGCTGCCGACGCCTCGCAGCTGTTCGAGCGCTACAAAAAGCGCCGCCAGCGCGAAGTCGGTTCGCAGTTCCTGAACGTCATGTTCATGCGCTTCCCGCTGCTCGATCCGGATCGCTTCCTCGTGAAGACGCTCCCCGTCGTGGGCAAGCTCATCTCGCCCCTCGGCGGGCTCATTTGGATGCTCGTCGTCGGGTTTGGGCTCAAGAATGTGATCGATAACTGGCCCGCGCTAAAGGATCAGACTCAGGGCGTTCTCTCCCCGGCAAACCTGCCGCTGCTTTATCTCGCGATGATTTTCGTGAAGACCTTTCACGAATTCGGCCACGCTTATTTCTGCCGCAAGTGGGGCGGCGAAGTGCACGTCATGGGCATCATGCTCATGATCTTTACGCCCGTGCCGTATGTGGATGCGACGGCGAGCTGGGGCTTCCGCAGTCACGCCCGCCGGGCGCTCGTCGGCGCCGCGGGCATGATCGTCGAAATTTTCCTCGCGGCCATCGCCGGCTTTGTCTGGGCGCGGACGGGCCCGGGCGTGCTGCACTCGATTTCGCACAACATCATGTTCGTGGCGTCGGTCTCGACGCTCATCTTCAATCTCAACCCGCTGCTCCGCTTCGACGGTTACTACATCCTCAGCGACCTGCTCCAGGTGCCGAACCTGCACCAGCGGGCGAGTGAGCAACTGCGCTACCTCGCCGAGCGTTACCTCTTTGGTGTGACCAAGGTGCGGCCCGCTTCCAGCAAGCCCTCGGGCCAGTGGGGACTCGCCTCTTTCGGCATCGCCAGCGGCATCTATCGCATTTTCGTTTTCGGCGGCATCCTGCTGGCGGTGGCGGATCGGTTCCTGATCATCGGTATCGTCATGGCCGTGGTCTGCCTCATTTCGTGGGTCACGGTGCCGATCATCAAGCTGTGCAAATACCTCTCCGGCAGTCCGCGCCTCGAGCGCGTGCGATGGCGGGCGATTGGTGTCACCGCCGGCCTCGCACTGGTGCTCTTGATTCTGCTGCAGGTCATTCCGTTTCCGAATCACTTCCGCGCCTCGGGCGTCGTCCGCGCGACCGAGCGAACGGAGATGATGACCGAAGTGGCCGGCTCCGTGGCCGAGATCGCCACGCCCGCTGGTTCACGCGTCACGAAGGGCCAGGCCCTCCTGCGCCTCACCAATCCCGAATTGGAACTCGAACTCGCCCAGACCCGCGCCCGGGCCGAGGAAGTCGAGGCGCGCCTGCTCAAGGCGATGAAGGACGACTCCGCCGATCTCAAGCCGCTCATGGAGACGAAAGCCTCCGTCGATGCGCGTCTAGCGAAAGTGAAGGACGATGTCTCGAAACTCACCGTCCGCGCGCGGCACGACGGTGTCTGGATCGCTCCCGGCATCGAGGAATACGTGGGCCGCTGGCTCACGCGCGGCTCGAATCTCGGCCTGCTCGTGAATCCCGAGTCTTTCCAGTTCGTCGCTACCGTCCTCCAGGAGGATGCCGATGCGCTTTTCGGCAAGCAACTTCCCGGCGCCGAAGTCCGCTTGAAACAGGATGCCGGCACGTCGCTTTACGTGAAGGATTGGCGCGTGATTCCCGGTGAGCAGCGCATGCTCCCGTCGCCCGCGCTCGGCTGGCGTGCCGGTGGTGACGTGCCGGTCGAGGTCAACGACGAGCACGGCAACAAATCCGTCGAACCGTTTTTCAAAGTCGTCAGCGACCTGCCGACCTCCGGTGAGCCGCTGTGGGACGGCTCCTCCGGCAAGATCCGGTTTAATCTCCAAAGCGAACCGCTCCTCTCCCGCTGGGTTCGCCGCCTCTGGCAGGTCCTGCAGAAGCGTTACCACATGTAGCGCGAAGAACGGTTACGGCGCGCTCGGCTTCAGCAAAGCCGTGATTTGCTCCAATCGATCGCAATAGGCATTCAGCACGCCGCCGACGATTCCGGCATATTCCTCTGCCTCGGCCCAGCGCCGATCCTCGATCGCCTCGCGCACGCCCGGCAGCGTCTTCACTCCATAACCCGTCTTGAGTCCCGGCGCATAAATCATATGCCGAAACCACTCCCGCCGCGGCAGCCCTTTGTCGCTCGCCAGCGCCTGCTCCATGCCTTGCAGCAACGCTGCGAGCTGGCCGCGCTGTGTCTCGTCGAGCTTGAGTCCGTTTGCCCAGGCGCCACGCATCGCTTCGTCGCACGCCTTGGCCGATTTCTTCAGCCGCAGCACCGCGTTGTCCAGTGGAGCCAGATTCAGCACCGGCACTGCCGCGTCGCGCTCGGGCGGCAGGTAAGTCTTCGTCGGGTCCGCCGCGAGAACGTAGAGCTTCTCATCGAGCAACCGGTGCTGGATGTCGGTGCTTTCGCGCATCGTGTCCGTCAGCTTGTGCAAGTCCTCGGCATAGTCGTTCACGCGCGCCGCAAAGTCCCCGAAGTGCATCGGCAGCACGTCGGCTTCCGCGGTGCGCAGGACGATGCGTCCCGCCGTCTTCGACAGCATCACGCCATACACGAAGTCCGGATCGCCGAAGCGCGAGAAGTGATCATACGAATCGTAGGCCGAGTGGTAAACGCCGTCGGTATCCTCTTCGCCGCTGTAGGAAACATTGAGCGACGCGATGCCGAGATGATCGATGAACGCCGTGTAGTCCGAGCCGGAGCCCAGCGCCCCGATGGGCGGTGCCGCCCCGTCGGCTACCAGCTTCGCGAGCTTCTTCGCCTCGCCTTCCGAACCCTTCTTGTTTCCCTCGACCATGATCCTCGCGCGACGACGGTCCAGCGCGCTCACGCCGGTCTGCGGATCGGTCACGCTCGCGGCTGCTTGATTGACGAGCGTTTGAAAAGAGTGGCTGCCACTCGCACTGAAAAAGCCCCGCCCGTTGCCGTCCGAATTCACGTAAAGCACCGCCTTCTGACGCAACTCGTCGGCGTGAGCTTCGCACCATTCGGTGGAACCGATGAGACCTGGTTCCTCCGCATCCCAGCTCGCATAGACGAGTGTGCGCCTCGGTCGCCAGCCGCCTTTCGCGAGTGCCCCGATCGCTTTCGCTTCCGCCATCAATGCCACATTTCCGGAGAGAGGATCGCTCGCGCCGAACACCCAGCCGTCGTGATGATTTCCCCGCACGACCCACTCGTTTGGCAGCTCGCTCCCTGTCATCGTCGCGATGACGTCGTAAATCGTCTTCAGGCTCCAGTCCGACTCGATGGTGAGTTGAACCTTCGCCGGTCCCGGCCCGAGATGATACGTGATCGGCAGGGCTCCGCGCCAGCTCTCCGGCGCCACCGGACCATCGAGCGCCTTGAGCAGAGGTGTCGCATCCGCATGTGAAATCGGCAGCACTGGAATCTTCAACACCGTCTTCGCCTCCGCGATGGGGAGCCGCTTCGCATCAGCCGTCGCGCCGACGCCGGGCGTGAGTGGGTCGCCCGGATGCACCTGCATATCCATCACCGAGCCGCGCTGCACCCCATCGGCCGGCCGAAAGCCGCCCTTCGGATACGCATCGCCCGCGGCATAGCCGTCGTCATGCGGATCGGAATAGATGATGCAACCGATCGCACCGTGTTGATAGGCGAGCTTGGGTTTGAGTCCGCGCCACCCGCCGCCATAGCGGGCGATGACGATGCGCCCCTTCACGTCGATCCCGTGCCGCGCGAGTTCCTTGTAATCATCCGGCATCCCCTGGTTCACATAGACGAGTTCGCCGGTCACATCGCCGTCGGCGCCGAAAGCGTTGTAGGGAGGCAGTTGCTCTGCGAGTTGCGTCGAAGTGCGATCACCCTCCACCGCCGGTTCCTGCAAACGCGCCGTGAATTTCGCCGGCGCCACCATCTCCAGCGCCACTTTTTTCGGCGTGGGGTAGAGCACCTCGAACGTCTCGATCCGTGCGTCCCAGCCCCATTCCTTGAACAGCCCGAGCATGAAGTCCGCGTTGGCCTTGTCGTGGGGCGAACCGACGTGATTCGGCCCCTCCGCCATCTTCTCGACCCATTCGCGCTGATCCTCCGCGCTCAAGCGGTTGTCGAACGCCTTCTCCAACTCCGCCTGGGCCTTCGCGTGCTCGTTGGTAAAGCCGATCATTTCGGCATCCTTGGCCGGCGTGGACGGTGCCGCAGCAAGGCAGAGCGAAAAGAAACCCGGGAGGAGGTAGGCTGTTTTCATCGATGCCCGTTCTGTCGCGAGGTTTCCCGGCATTCAACAGCAAACGCGGCGATCACTTGCGACCCAGGGAAAACCGCTGCTAGTGGTGCGGTGATGCCCATCGTCGAAGCCCGCGCCCTCACCAAGGTTTACCGCACCTACAAAAAACAGCCCGGTCTCGCGGGCGCGGTGCGCGGACTTTTCCGACGCGAATACTCGGAAACCCGCGCGGTCGATCACGTGAGCTTCTCCATCGAAGAGGGCGAATTCGTTGGGTTCCTCGGACCCAATGGCGCGGGCAAAACCACAGCGCTGAAGATGTTGAGCGGCCTGCTCAACCCCACGAGCGGGGAAGCCCGTGTGCTCGACTTCACTCCGTGGGAACGCAAGGACGCGATGAAGCGGCAGATCTCGCTGCTCATGGGCCAGAAAAATGCGCTCTGGTGGGACCTGCCCGCGCGTGAATCGCTGGAACTTAATCGCGCGATCTACGGCATCGGTGAGGAGCAATACCACGCGATCGTGGACGAGCTCACCGTGCTGCTCGACGTGGGAGACAAACTCGATGTGATGGTGCGCGAGCTTTCGCTGGGCGAGCGCATGAAGTTCGAACTCATCAGTGCGCTGCTTCATTCGCCACGCGTGCTTTTCCTCGATGAGCCGACCATTGGCTTGGATGTCACCAGCCAGCTCAAGGTCCGCGAATTCCTGCGCCGCTACAATTCCGAGCACGGCCTCACCACGATGCTCACCTCCCATTACATGGAGGATATTGAAGCGCTCTGCCGTCGTGTGATCGTCATCGACAACGGCCGCATCATGTTCGACGGCCCGCTGACCGCCATCGTGGAGCGATTCTCCACGCACAAGATCATCGGCCTTACCTTCAGCGAAACGCCGGAGTGTGACTTCACCAGCGCGGGCGAAATCGTCGAGCGAACCGACCGTGGGGTGAAGCTCCGCGTTGCCCGGGCTCGCGTGACCGAAGTCGCGCGCGACCTGCTCGCGAGTTGCCGGGTCCACGACATCAGCGTCGAAGATCCGCCGGTGGAAGATGTCATTCGTCAGCTCTTCGCCGAGCAGGCGCAATCAGCCTGAGCGGCTATCGCGTCCACTCCAGCACCTGCCCGTCCTTGAGCAGGCGCTCGCGCAGACTGGCCTGATCGACCTGTTGCACCGGTGCACCTTGATCGATCGCCAGCGCGGCCGCCGTCGCGGCGGATTGGCTGGTGACCATGAAGACCGGTTCCATGCGAATGCTGCTGAAAGCCGTGTGACTTGCGGAGAGGGCGAAGGTCACGAAGAGATTGTCGCACTCGCTCTGCTTCGGAACGATCGCCCCGTAGCCGATGGGATATGGCGGCGCCCCGTCGCGGCCCCCGGCGGTTTTCCCTTCGCGCGTCACCACGCCGTCCTTCACGATGCGCCGGATTTCGTGCGTGTCGGTGCCGTAGCTGCCGAGGCCGACTGAGTGCGGCGCGACCTGCTTTCCGAAAGTGTGATGCTCGGTCATCACCAGATCGCTGACCATCCGGCGCGCTTCGCGGATGTAGAGCTGGTGTGGCCAGCCGCCGCAGTCGGTGAATTCATCGCGCGGCAGGCCGAAGCGTTTCATGTCGTCGCGCACCTTCACCGGCACGCGCGAATCGGTGGCGAGAAAGTGGAGCAGGCCGCGATGATAGTTCTCGTGGTCCAGCGCGATCTGCTCGCGGCGGGCGTAAGTGGCCTCGGGCCATTCCCAGCTCGCACCGGGCAGGTTGCCGCCGAAGGTCGCGGTGTTGAAGTCCCACTTGTCGTTTGGCAGTTCGTCGTGCTTGGAGAACCACCGCAGGTCCATGGCGTCGCCATTCGCGACGCACGCCGCGATAAATCGCACGATCAGTTCATACCGCTTCGGATCGTAATCCTTCGGCGGCTCAATCGGCAGCCGGTCCGGTGCGGTGGTGAGGCAGAGCCGGAAACAATACGCCTGCACTCCCGGAGCAGGATCGCCCGGTTTGCCCGGCTCACCGGCTTGGAGCAGCGGCAGCAGCCCGCTCTTCGGGTCGCCGGGAGTGACGTAGGGATCGAGCGGGAAGTCGCGATCCCACACGCCTTGGCCGCCTTTCAGTCGCCCCGTCGGCCCTGGCTGCAGATAGGTAGTGTGCGGCATGAAGCGCTCAGCGTAGTGAACGCCATTGTAGGTCTCGCCATACTTCGCATTTCCCTCACGCGTGAGCGTGTAATTCACCCCGGCCTTGGCCATCAGATCGCCTTCGTAGGTGGCATCGATGAAGACCTTCGCACGGAAGGCGGTGCCGTCCTCGGTGGCGAACTCGACGAGGTGAGCCCCATCCTTCTTCACCCCCGCTAGCCGCGCCTGAAAATGCACCGCGACGTTCGCTTCCCGCGCGAGGTCGGTGAAGACCTTCTCCGCGACATGCGGCTCGATGGAATACGCGCCGCCCGTCGCGGGGCCGCCGCCCTTGCTTTCGAAAGCGCGGTCCCAAGCGAGCGTCTTGCCGTAGCTCGCCACCAGGCGGGTGAAGTATTCGCGTGCGATCCCGCCGACGGTGCGCGGATCGCCGATGTCCACGGCGCTGAGTCCACCCGACGTCATCCCGCCGAGGTGACGCCCGGGTTCCGCGATGACGGCACGCTTGCCCATGCGGGCGGCTTGCACGGCAGCGGCGACGCCGCCGGAAGTGCCACCGTAAATACAGACATCGGCGTCGATGATTTCGGCGGCGACGACTTGCGTCGCGAACAAAGAGGCGAGAGCGAAGGAGCGGAGCATCGTGGTCAAATGGGTTCCTGCGAATCCGGCGTGGCGAATCGTTCCGGCCTCAGCCGCTGTAAGTCGGCGTGCAGATTCGCGGTGAAGAGCCGCACGTCGCTGCTGTGGATGAACAGGTTCGCTCCTTCCGCAATGAACTCGCGGGCGAGGTCGAGATTGTCCCAAAAGTGAATGCCTGCGCCGATGCCAGCCTGCCGTGCTTTCGTGAAGATGGTGCGCGCGGCTTCGCGGAATTTGGGGTGCGTGTATTGCTCCGGCACGCCGAGGCTGCATGACAAATCGTGTGGGCCAATCAGCACGGCATCGAGGCCCTGTTCGGCGAGGATTTCATCGAGCGCCGCAATCGCGGGCACGCTCTCGATATTCACGATCAATGCGCGCCGATGCTCCGGGCGATCGAGATAGGCGGCGAGTTCGGGCTCCATTTCACCGCCCGCGAGAACCGCTTCGAGCTTCTTGCCTTTGAGCGGGCGCAGCTTCACAGCGCCACGTAACGCGCGAACCTGCGCGGCCGATTCGATGTAGGGCGCGATAATTCCGGCCGCGCCGCCGTCGAGCGCCATCGTGGCGGCAAAGGGATCGGGCGACGGAATGCGCACGATCGGAGGCAGGCCGATTGCCTGATAAGCCTGGCACATCCACGAGAGCTGATGGCGATCCATCGCGATGTGCTCGGTGTCGATGAATACGAAATCCAGTCCACATCCGCGCACCGATTGCAGCCAGCGCGGCGAGGGCGACACGATCAACGTGCCAAGCACGGACGAGCCGTGGTGGAGGGATTCAAGGAGAGTGGGGATGTTCATCGTGGCGCGGAAAAAAGAGCGTTCGGTTTGGACCAGATGATCCTGGCCAGCAAGACGCGATTCGGATCGTGCAGCCGGTTCTTTGGTATCGCCATTTCGGAGCTGATGACCCACGTTTCTTGGGCGCTCACGGCGAGCGGGGCGAAGCCGCCGGCAAGGTCGGCGCCTTCCTCGGGCATGAGAATTTGTTCCGTCGCGCGCAACACGCACAGCCTCTCGGGATCGACCTGCGCGATAAAAAGCGGGGCGCGGTTTCGGAAGACGTGGTCGTTGTTCGCGCCGCGCCGCGAATAGACGAGGTAAAGCGCGTCGCTGTGCGTAATCCAATGTTGCTGTGCGTTGTAGCTGCTGAGCGGTGCGCCGTCGTCGAACTTCCACTCGGTGAACGGCTCGTAGTGGATGCCGTCGTTTCCGCGCGCCACGTAGCCGGTCGCCTCCGCGCGCATCGTGAGGAAGTAGCGATCTCGATAGCGGCAGACCGACGGTTCGTAGAGTCCGCGCGGTTTTGGCACGGTGAACTCGGAGCCGTGTTCGCGATAGGTCAGCATTTCGCCATCGAAAGTGCAGCGGGCGACGATCGTCGTATAGCAGCGGCTGGCGGGATCTTTGCGGTAACGGATCGGCAGCAGGATGTCGCCATCCGGCAAATCGACGCGCTGATGGCAGCCTGAGTTCGGTTCGAGGAAGGGTTTTCCTTCGTGATCTTTTTGGGGCAGAGCGACCTGCTTCATGCCGCTCCATTTCTGGGTGTCCGGAGAATAGACCGCATAGGCGACCTGCTCCATCGAGCGATCGTCCTTGCCTCCGCTATCCTTGGCGTCGGGCAGGAAGCCGAAGGTCTTTCCCGTGAGCAGGAGTTTGTGCGTCGAATCGTGCCATTGCGGGCAGATATCGCCCATCACCGTTTCGCGCCCGGAGCCTGAAACGCCGCGCGCGAGTGCGTCGATCCGTCGTGGCGAACTCCACGTTCTGGCACCGTCCGCCGTTTCCGTAAAAAACACGTCGCGGTAGCCATGCGATCCCCCTTTCTCGATTTGCTGCATGGTCACGATTACGCGGGCGGGATTCCCGGGGAGCGGCGCGGGGCGAGATTGCGACCAGTAAAACTCGGGCGGACTGGTGGCGACAACTTGGTTCTCGATGCGGAACGGAGCCTCCGCCGCGAAGGTGGCCGACGAAAGTGCGATGAGCGTGAGGAGGCGAAGTCTCATGCGACTTTTCGGGATGACACTGCCGGGTGAATGAGCACCGCCCTAATTCCACTCATCGGTCCGAAAAGGCGACGCGGGCAGGCCGGCAGCGTTGACGAGATTTCCTTTCGGATTTCCGGCCCACGCGTAGCGCACAGCGACGGGCTCGGTCACGCCATCGCTCGAGATCACGACTTTGCCGTCGATGACCTGCGCTTTGGCCCACACGAATTTCTGATCGCTGCCGGCGATAGCGAAACCTTCGAGTTTGTCGCCTTTCGCTGCCTTGAGGCCTTCGGCTTGATCGAAGGTGAGGATCATCTTCGTGCCGTCACGCTTCGCCGAGCGGAAGAGCGGGCCGGACCACGGCGCGGTGCCTTTGCCATAGACGTCGTGCAGAACGACCCGGGAGAGGCGCGCCGCGAAGTCGGCTTTATTCGTGGGATGCCCGGCGTTTTTGGCATTCAGATCCATGGTGATGGCCATGCCCGTATGCGGCACGGCCAAAGCGCGGCGCATTCCGTCCCGCACCGAGACGCCCCAGCCTTTCGGTTCGCTCGGCTCTTTTTGCTCCTTCTGGGCGCCGGGAAGTTGCACCCACGCAAAGTAGAGCTGGTCTGCACCCCAGCGTGCGCGCCAATCGGCGATGAGCTTTTGCAACTGCAGCCCATACAGCCCGGTAAATGGCCCGAGCGAATTTTTCTCGCCCTGATACCAGATGACGCCGCGCACGGTGTAGGGAACGAGCGGCGCGATCATGCCGTTGAACAAAGCGCCCGGTGCCATCACGCCGAGGTTCTTGAACGGCGAGGGTGCTTTCGGTGCGGGTTGTCCCGCCTTGGTCGCGGCGGCTCGTTCTTTCAGCCACACCGTTTTCTTTTCCAGAAATGCCTTCTGTTCCTTCTCGGGGTCGAGACCGGCGAGGTGTTTCGCCCAGTCATCGAGCATCGGTTTGAAGGCGGGTTCGTGTTGTTGGGCTTCGAGGCTCGTCCACGCCTCGATCGGCGTGCCGCCGACGGCAGAGCAGACGATACCGACGGGCGTGTGAATTTGCGCATTCACATCGCGGGCAAAGAAATAACCGATGGCGCTGAAATCGGCGACGGTCTCCGGTGAGCACACCCGCCAGCGCCCGGGCCGATCGGACAGAGGCGCCGCCGGTGGCACGGGCGTTTCGTAGATCGCGTAAGGTTGGTCGTGCACGAAGAGCCGGATGTCCGGATGGTTCGCGGCAGCGATGGCTTCGTCCGCGCCATCGACCAAACCGTGCATCTTGTCCTTCACCTTCATCTCCATGTTCGACTGCCCGGACGCTAGCCACACTTCGCCGATGAGCACGTCATTGATAGTCACCGTATTCTTGCCGCGGGCGGTGATGGTCAGCGCCTTGGCAGTGGGCTTCAGCGGATCGAGCCGGAGCGACCATTTTCCATCGGGACCGGCTTCGGTCGATTTGCGCTGGCCGGCGATGGCGACGGTGACTTTTTCGGCCGGGGTGGCCCATCCCCACACGGCGGCTCCCTTGTCCGCCTGGAGAACCATGTGGTCGGAGAAAATCGCGGGCAGTTTCACATCCGCACGCGCGGTGCAGACGACAGCAGCGAGGGCGATGACGCGGGCGAGGGACATAGGAGGTGCCGTGAATCGTAAGCGCAGCCTCCGTGGCGCCAATGTCCCGTTGTTGGTATTTTTTTCAGACCGCCGCGGGCGATGACCTCAGCCCACGATATCGCGAGCGACCTTGCCGCTCACGTTCGTTAGCCGGAAATCGCGCCCGGCGTAACGGTAGGTGAGGATTTCGTGGTCGAGGCCGAGCAGATGCAGAATGGTGGCGTGGAGGTCCTGTGTGTCCATTCTGCCCTCGGCGACCTCATCGCCCATGTCGTCCGTCGCGCCATGGCGATAGCCGCCTTTCACACCGCCACCCGCCATCCACATGGAGTAGCCGCGCCCGTGATGTCCACGACCATTGCCGTCGCCCTTGTCATCGTGCGGGCCGCGCCCGAATTCACCGCCCCAGATGATGAGCGTGTCGTCGAGCATGCCACGTTGTTTGAGATCGGTGATGAGGCCGGCGATGGGCTGATCGATGCTAGTGGCACGATCGCGCAGGCTCTGGCGCATATTGTTGTGGTGATCCCAACCGTTGCTGGTGAGCTGGATGAAGCGCACCCCTTTTTCCGCAAGACGCCGGGCGAGCAGGCATTGACGGCCGAAGTTGCTCGTGGCGCCGTTGTTCAAGCCGTAGAGGTCCTGAATCGCGGCGGGTTCCTTGTCAAGATCGAGCACGCCGGGCACGGAAGTCTGCATGCGGTAGGCGAGTTCGTAGGATTCGATGACGCCTTCGAGTTCCGGGTCGGCGGGTTGTTTGGTGAGAAGCCGGCGGTTCATCCGCTGCACGAGGTCGAGCTGGCGGCGTTGATCGCTGCTGCCGAGACCGCTGTCGATGTTCGGAATGCCGTGTCCGCTGCCGGCGAGCCGCGTGCCTTGATAGGAGGCGGGCAGAAAGGCGGAGCCGTAATTCATCGCGCCGCCCTGGTCGTGAATGGGATCGATGGTGACAAAGCCCGGCAGATCCTCCGCCACGGACCCGAGGCCGTAGGTGATCCACGCGCCGACCGAAGGCCGCACAAAGGTTTCGCTGCCGGTGTGTAGCGCCACGGTGGCCTGCACGTGGGAGTTCGTGCGCGTCTGCATGCCGTTGAGCAGGCAGAGGTGGTCGGCTTGTTTGGCAAGGTTTGGGAACACTTCGGAGATCATCAGCCCGCTCTGCCCAGCCGGGTTGAACTCGAAGACCGAGCCGAGCAGTTGATGCGCCCCCCCCTTGCCGACTCTGGCGAGTTCGGGTTTCCAATCGAAAGTCTCGAGATGGCTCGGGCCGCCTTGCATGAAAAGGAAGATGACGCGCTTGGCGCGCGCCTTGAAATGCGGCTGCTTGGGCGCGAGCGGATTTACGCCGGCTTTTTGCGCCTGCTCGGCCGCGAGCGCGGAAAAAGCCATCCAGCCGAAACTCGCGCCGGTGAACTGGAGGAAATCGCGCCGCGTGCAGGGCGTGGCGATGGAGCAGTAGGTGTTCATGGGAGGTTAAAACACGTAGCGGAACTCGGCGCTGGCGAAGAGGGCTTGCACGAAGGTGGTCCAGCGATCGGCGGGGCGAAGGTCCTGGCCGGCGAGGTAATCGCGAGCGTCGGCGATTTCGTCGGCTGCGGGCTTGCGGGCGAGAACGCGGAGATAGGCGTGCTCGATGCGGCGGGTTTCGTCGATCTTTTCGGCGAGGAGGGCGTCCGCCGTATCGCGAGCGAGGTCTTCGACGAACCGGTTGTTCATGAAATAGAGGGCTTGCGACGAAACGGTGGTGACTTCGCGCTGGCCCTTGATCTGGCTCGGGTCGGGGAAGTCGAACAGTTCGTGCATCGACGGGAGTAGCGACCGCAGCACGGGCACGTAGATGGTGCGGTAGGGTGCATCTTCGCGCATGAGGCTGCGCGCACGCGCTTCGCGTCCCTTGCCGCCGAAGCCCGCAACCTGAATGCCCTCGGGACGCTCGAACTTGAGCTGGCCGGCGGCGAGCAGCAAGGTGTCGCGAATCGGTTCGAGTTCGAGCCGTCGCGGGCGCATGCGCCAGTAGAGGCTTTCGTCGGGCAGTGGCTGTCGCCCGGCGCTGCTGAGGCGGTAGGTGTGGCTGAGCATCATCGCGCGGATGATTTTTTTCACCGACCAGCCGCCTTCGACAAAACGCACCGCGAGGTGATCGAGCAACTCGGGATGCGTCGGCGCTTCGCCGGTGATGCCAAAATCATCGACGGTGCGGACGAGGCCTGCGCCAAAGAGGTGCTGCCAGATGCGATTCACCATGACGCGCGCGGGGAGTGGATTTTGCGACGAGGTGAGCCACTGGGCGAGTTGGAGGCGGCCGCTGGTGCCCTTGGAAATTGCGTCCATTTTCGGCAGGCCGGGAATGTCGATGCTACCCCGCGGCGGGGCGTCGCCACGGTCCCGGGGATCGCCTTTGATGCGCAGTTCGC
Source organism: Chthoniobacteraceae bacterium (assembly GCA_044226525.1). Taxonomy (GTDB): domain Bacteria; phylum Verrucomicrobiota; class Verrucomicrobiia; order Chthoniobacterales; family Chthoniobacteraceae; genus VFJQ01. Next base: position 300,187 of record JBGAGV010000006.1, read on the forward strand.
AGTCAGCGATTTCGCCCTCGGCCACGCCCATGACGCGATCGGGCAGAAAGCGAAAGACGGTGGGGTAACCCTTCGCCGGCATCATCGCGTCCGAGTCCATCATCGCTCCGGCCCCGCTCGGATTCCGTGTTCCAGATTTTACGCTGGCGAGAGCGGCCGAGGGGAGGCGCACGAGGTTATCTTCATCCACGTAACCGTTGGGGCCGAGACCGCGCGTGTCCACCTGGCCGGCGAGCGTTTCGGTGCTGTAGAAGATGCCGCCGAGGGCGTAATAATCGACCTGTTTGATCGGGTCGGTTTTGTGATCGTGGCAGCGAGCGCAGGCGACCGTGAGACCGAGGAAAGCGCGTGTGGTGACGTCGATCTGGTCGTCCACGCGATCCATCTCGAATTGCGAACCGCGGTCGGTGAGATCCATCGAACCGAACGTGAGGAAGCCGGTAGCCACCAGGTTCCCGGCGCGTTCGGCAGGCGTCTTCGCGGGGAGCAGATCGCCGGCGACCTGCTCGGCGACGAAGCGGTTGTAGGGTTTGTCGTGATTGAACGAGTCGATGACGTAATCGCGATAACGGAACGCGTAGGGGAAGACGGCGTTCATGGTGCGGCCGACGCTGTCGGCGTAATGCGCGACATCGAGCCAGTGGCGGGCCCAACGTTCCCCGAACCGTGGCGAGGCGAGAAGGCGATCGAGCACACGGGCGAAGGCCTGGTCATCCGGCGCAGGATCGCGCACGAAGGCGTCGATTTCCTCCGGGGATGGAGGAAGACCCGTGAGATCGTAGGTCGCGCGGCGCAGCAGGGTGACGCGGTCGGCGTCATGGTTCGGCGCGATACCCTTGGCTTCGAGTTGCGCGAGGATGAAAAGGTCGAGGCCGTCCTTGAGCCAGGGTCGATCCTTCACCGTGGGGATGGATGGCTTGGCGAGAGGTTTGAAAGACCAGGGCTGATCTTTTGCGAGCGAGGAAGAAAGGGGGATGACCAGTGTTAAAAGCACCGCTCCTACTGCAGCCATTCCGCGGCTGCGCACGGAAGGCGACCTGCTCGAAATGGCTGCGGATAGAAGCGACTTCACTGGGGGGCGAGGGTGGAGTTATTATTCGCGCTTTTCGCCTTCGCGCGGCTTCTCGCCTTCGCGCTCCGCGGATTTGCGGCTGTCGCCCTCACGAGCGCCCTCGCGCTTTTTCTCACCATCGCGCGGGCCGTCCTTTCTGGCTTCGCCATCGCGCGGACCGGATCTGCGGCCTTCACCGTCGCGTTCGCCTTCGCGCGGCTTTTCTCCATCGCGGGGTTTGCGGGCATCGCCGTTGCCTTCGCGAGGGCCTTTACGTTTCATCTCTCGATCTTCACGGCGTTCACGGGCGCGTTCGGCGGCACTGCTGCGGGGGTTTTCCCCTTCGCGAGCGCCTTCCTTTTTACCGTCGCCCTCGCGGGCTCCTTCTTTTCTCGGATCGCCGTCACGCTGGCCTTCCTTTTTCATGTCGCCGTCGCGGGGGCCGGATTTCCGTTGCTCTCCGTCGCGGTTTTTTTCCCCTTCGCGGGCTTCGGGACTGGGCTTTTCGCCCTCGGCGGGTTTGCCGCCTTCGCTTTGCGCGCGGCTGGTGGTGAAGCTGACGAGGCTGAGCGCGGGGACGAGGACGCCGGCGGCGAGCCGGGTCCACACGTTGGGGATCAGGGGTTTGGTGATCATGAGGAGTCGGGTTTTGATTTCTGGGTGGATGCGGAAGAACGGGGCGAGCGAAGGGGTGGGCGCCAGCGGCACGACTTCGAGCGAACGCAGCAACGCGTCGCCGTAGCTGTAGCGTTCCTCTTCGCCGAGCTGGGCAAGCGCGGAGGCGTCGCAGATGAGTTCGCGATCGGCGCAGAAGCGACGGAAGGCGAGCCAGGCGAGGGGATTGAACCAATGCGTAGCGCACGCAAGCAGCGCGAGCCAGGTCCAGAGCACATCCCGGCGGCGCACGTGGGCAAACTCGTGGAGTAACATGCCTCGGATTTGCTCGGCGGTGTAGCGATCTGCGAGATTGGACGGGACGAGCAGTGCCGGCCTGACCCAGCCGAAGATGGCCATCGTGCCAAGGTCGCGCACGACGACGACCGGAACATGCTGCGAGACGCCCTGACGCTCGCGCGCCCAGTCGGCGAGCGATTCAAACCAGCGCAGCGGAGGCTGCTGGCGCCGGAGAATCCAGTGACGTGTGATGAAATGGGAAGCGACGAGCCAGGCTACGGTGATGACGAAACCCGCAAGCCAGAGCGCGGGCAGGACGGCCTTCCAATTCCACGCCGGTTTCGCCGCAGCCGCGACGGGAGCGATGTCTTCGCCTGTCGCAGACAGCGGGGTAATCTGGGAGGCCGCTACGGCTGCAGGCTTCGTGCTCCACGTATTCCAGCTCGCTTCCGGCACGAAGGGCACCGCAAGGCGCAGGAAAAACAGCGCGGCGAGCCACACCCGCCAGAGCGGTTGGCAGAGGCGTGTGCCGGCGAGGATGAGCAGCGCGACGCCGAGTGGCAGCGCGCCGAGCGATCCGTGCAAGGCCCAGGAGGCGAACGAGGGGAGATCGATGGCGATCATTTTTTGGCTTTCTCCAGGATGCGGCGCAGTTGCGCCATTTCAGTCTCGCTGACCGCCCCGCGCTCGACAAAGCAGGCGAGCAGGGGCGCGAGTTTTCCGCCGAAAATGCGATCCACAAACGAGCGGCTCACGTCCATCACGCAATCGCTCTCCCCCACGAGCGGCCGGTAAAGATGCTCGCGCCCGATCTTCTCGAACCCGAGCGCGCGTTTCTGCACGAGGCGATTGATGAGCGATTGCACGGTGCGCGGCTTCCACTCCATACGCCCGTCGAGTGCCTTCACGATGTCGGCCACGGTGCCTTCGCCGCGCTGCCAGAATTCGCGCATGACGATCCATTCGGCGTCGGAGATGGCGGGGAGGGACTGGGCGTCGTCGGGTGGGAGCATGGATTACGTGTGTAATCGGTTGCGGATTACGTGTGTAATCGCAAGCTAAATTTTCGTGGGGCTTGACCGCCGGTTCGGGTAGGTGCCACCGGCTGCGCTTCGGGAGAACCGAACCCTCGAGTCGCTCCGATACTTTGGATATGAAAAAACAAGCTTTAGACCTGCTCGGAATGCTCCTAATCGGCGACGGATTGCTCACGCTTGCCGATCCGAAACGCCACTGCCTGCTCTGGGAAATCGGCCCCAAACCGTGCCGCGAGTTCATTGACGAATTCGCGCAGCATCCCACGATGTCGCGCTGGGCCGGGTTGGGGGAAGCCGTGCTCGGGCTTTTCCTAGCCGAGGCGCAGAAGCCCGCGAAGCGTCCGTGGTCATTGTGGCACAATTAACGGTTTCGATCTTGGAGGAGGAGCGGTGAATCGCGGATGTTTGCCCGCATGTTCACCACCCTCCTCAATGCCCACTGCGAACTGGGCGAAAATCCGCTCTGGAACACGGACGACGACTGTCTGTATTGGACTGACATTACAGGGGGCAGGGTGCACCGCTTTCATCTCCCGAGTGGAAAGCACGAGGTCATTTATCGCGGCGTGACCGTGGGAGGATTTACGTTTCAGGAAAACGGAGGGCTGCTGCTGTTCCGCGTGAGCGACGTGGCGCTGCTGCGACCTGACGGGAGCGTGGAGGTGGTGCGCGAGTTTGCGGATGAGGGAGCGGCTCGGTTCAACGATGTGATCTCAGATCCCGAGGGGCGGGTGTTTGCGGGGACGATCGGGCGGACGGAGATAAGCGGAGGACTTTATCGAATGGATCGCGACGGCACAATGGCGCTGCTCTTTCGCGGCACGGGAGTGTCGAACGGGATGGGCTTTTCGCCGGACCTGCGGAGGTTCTATTGGACGTGCTCCACCCGCCGGCGGATTTACGCCTACGACTACGAGCGCGCGACAGGCGGGCTTAGCGGGGAGCGGGTTTTCTATCAGGCGACGGAAGAGGAAGGCATCCCTGACGGCATGACCGTGGATGTGGACGGGCATGTGTGGTCAGCGCGGTGGGATGGATATGCGGCGGTGCGTCATGCGCCGGATGGGAGCGTGGTGGAGAAGTTCAAATTCCCGGTCGCGAAGGTGTCGTCGCTTTGTCTGGGCGGGCTGGGGCTCGACGAATTTTTTGTGACTACCGCGGGTGGAGTGCCGGGGAGCGACACGGAAGATGGGAGCGTGTATCGTTGGCGCGCCGGAGTGCGCGGGGTGGGGGAGTTTCGCTCGCGGGTGCGGGTATAGAGCGAGCAGGGGGCGGTTATGTATCGCTCGGCGACGCGCGACCGTTCCGACTTCGAATGGGCGGCGCTAAATCGACGGGGGCCTTCGACTTCGGTGCTCCGCACCTTCGCTCAGGATGACCAGCCCGTGAAGATCTTACAGCCGTTTCGTCGCAGGCAGGCGATAGGTCTTGGTCAGCGCTTCTTCGTCGTCCTTGAGGCTGCTGGCGTCGAGGTAGATGACGCTGGGGTCGGCATCGAACTCGATTTTGTGGAGGCCGTTCTCGGGTTTTTCCAGCGCGCCGGGGACGTCGGCGAGACTCTGCAGCTCCACTCCATTGATCTTCGTGACGCGGAGGGTGCGCAGCTCTTCGTAACCGAGCGTGGAAGGCATCGGGAGCACGCGGGTGAGGAGGACGATTTTTTTTGGGCCGTCGGCGAAGAGGTCCTGCTGATAGCGGTCCATATAGACCAGTTCCTGCGGAGCGCGCTTCTGCCAGTCGTTGCCGAAGTCCTTGAGGAACTGGCGCGAGAGTTCCTGCAGCACGAGCCCGCCGAGGATGTAAAACTTCGGTGCGCGGTCGATGATGTAAGGTTCGCTGACGTAACTCTCCGCGTCGCGATGGGCGAGGGTGACGGTGAGATCCATTGGCTTGCCGTCGCGCTGGATGCTGAACTTCACCTTGTCGCCGACGAAGTGTTTGGTGGAGATGAGATGGATGAGCGCGAGCTTTCCGTAGTTGGGATCGACGTAATTACCGTCCTGATCGATCGCGTGTCCGTCGATGCTGAGGATGATGTCGCCTGTTTTCAGGCCTGCCTGCGCGCCGGGCGAATCCTTGAGCACCTGGGTGACATAGACGCCGTTGTTGCCTTTCACGGCGATGTAGCGGCGAAATTGCGGATCGCGGGTATTGGCGAAACCGAGGCCGGTGCGGGGGAATCCGTCGTAAGGTTTCTTCTGTGCGTCCTTGAGGAAATGCTGGATGACGGGAGTTGGGACAATCTCGGCGTTATTCGACTGGTTGTCGTAACGGACGACGAGGCCCGCCAGCCGGCCATTCTTCAAGGCCGGGAGGGTAAAGCTGGAATCGCGAAACTGAATCGTCGCTGTCGAGCGATAGACGAGAAACGACGAGTCATCGATCGGGTAACGTGTGACTTCGACGGTGGTGAGCGGGCCGGAAGTGGCAAGCACCACGCCGGTGGCTTCGAGTTGCCAGACGTTGAGCGTGTCGCCGACCTTCGCTTCGGTGAGGTCGAGTGGTTCAAACTGCGCGAGGAACGCCGGATCGTCGCCGCGGAGGATGGCGAGATTGCACTCGTAATCGACCGCTTCGATTTGCGCGGGCGTCTTCGCGCTGCCGTCGGGCATTTCGAATTCGATGTAGTTGGCATTCGCCACCAGTTCCGCGGTGCAGAGCACGCGGCCCCCAGCGAGCACGGGACCGACGGCGCGGCGGGTGAAGGGCGCGCGCTTGCCCCACGGGCGCATGAAATCCCAGTTCTGGTTCGTGATATTAACGCGGACGACGTGCATGGCGTCGTCCGTCTTCACCGCGGGCGGCGGGGCGATTTTTGGCTCGGTCTTCGGCTCGTCGGCGTGAGCGGTGGCGAAGGTGGAAAAAAGGCAGAAGGAGAGGGAGAGAAAGCGACGCACGGATTTAGGAAGCGGGAGTGGGTTCGCCGAGGTATTGCTCCTCGGACACGTTGTAGCGGGCCTTGATGCGTTCACGCGCGGCCTCGACCGCCGCGCGCTCGAGCACCAGCGGTCGGCCGGCGCCGAGGAAATCGATGACGTAATAGTCGGACGGTTTGGCGAACGCCGCGGCGAGATCGCGCAGCGTCTTGATCTCAGCGCCATTCACCTTCTCCACGATGCCTTCGCGGAAGTCCTGCAGGTAAGTGTTGATCGGGTCGTTCAAGATGGAGCTAAGCACGACGACCTCGGGATGATCTTTATAAACTTCGCGCTGGATGAAGAAGTCGAACAGGTAATCCACGCGCGGATTTTGGAACTGGTAGGCGTTCACCAGGTTGCGCGTGAGAGGCTGGAAAAGCAGCCCGCCGAAGAGCACATACTGCGGCAGCTTTTCATATTGGTTCGCGTTCATGGTGAACGGGAATGCGGTCGCGAATTTCACTTCCACCGTCTGTTTTTTGCGATCGCGGATGATTTCAATCTTCAGCGCATCGCCGACGTATTTGCGCTCGGAGACTTCAGCCATCTGCACACGCTCGCCTTCGAGTTCCACCATGCCGTCGCTGGCCACGGGATGGCCGTCGATGGTCAGGATCACATCGCCCACTTTCAGCACACCGAAGGCGGAACCGGCTTGGAGCACGCTGGAGACCATGATGCCGCGATCTTCCTCCTCCACACCCAGCGCTTTGCGTTGTGCGGGATTCAGCAGCGGGAAGGTGCCGATGGAGAGATCGACGTAACGATCGTAGTGACCGTCTTCCACGTCCTTGAGGAAGTGTTGAATGACGGGCGTCGGAATCATGTAGCCGACATTTTGTGCCACGTCGCCGGAGTAGCCTTGGAATGCGACGCCCACGACCTTGCCGTCCTGAATGACCGGGCCGCCTGAGTTACCGGGATTGATCGCCGCGTCGATTTGGATGGTGAGATGGGAGTCCACCGTCGAGTGCGTGTAGGGGCGGAAATCGATGCGGGACACGACGCCCTGTGTGACCGAGAGGCGCTCACCGCCAATCGGGTAACCGAACACCGACACGGTCGACTCCAACTCGGGAATGCCGCCGATCTCGAAAGGCTTGGTGCCTTGGAAAAAGCGGGCGTCGTCCACCTTCACCAGCGCGAGGTCGCAATCGTGCGCCACGTGCTCGACGTGGGCGATGTATTTGCGCGGGTCGCCTTCTTTTTCCACGGTCAGGAACTTCGCGTTCGAGATGACGTGAGCATTCGTCATCAGGCGATTTTTGCCGACGACCCAGCCGGTGCCGCTGCCGCCCCCTTGCGAGCCGGGGAGCCACGGAATGCGATAGTTCGGTTCCTGCGAGGTATTGCTGATGCGGGCGACCGATTTGCGAATCTCGTTCGGCTGCGAGTAAAGGGTGGGCGCGAGGAGGAGAGCGACGATGGAAAGGAGACCAAGCGGTCGGGACATGCGCCGGGACGCTAGCGGGCCGCGCGGCGTCGGCAAGCAGGGAGGTCGGAAAACGCGTGTCAGTGCCATTGACCCTCTTCCGGAACTGTCCTAACTCCCCGGCATCCGGGTGACCCTTCGTGACGGATAAATGGGCGCCCATTATTCCATGGTCACTTCCGGCACCCAGAAAGCATTTATGACTCGCGCGCTAAAACTTCTGCTTTTCGTTACGCTACTCCTTTCTGGTGTCGCTTGGGCGGGCCTCGGCGTGGCCGATCCCGGCTTCGTTCCTGACCTGAATGGCAACATTCGCTGCACGGCGGTGCGGCCCAACGGTGAGGTCTATCTCGGTGGCACCTTTACGTTTGTGAATGGGGCGGCCCGGTCGTTTCTCGCCCGGTTTAATCCGGATGGATCGAGCGCCACTTGCAACGCCGTGCTCGACGGCGCCGTTTCGGCCATCGCTTTGATGCCGGATGGCAAACTGGTGATCGGGGGCGATTTTACTACCGTGAATGGCAAGACGCGCGCCCATCTCGCCCGGCTCTTTTTCGATGGGACGCTCGATGAATCCTTTCAAGCCGACGCGGATGCCAGCGTCTATGGCCTGGTCGTGCAGCAGGACGGCAGCGTTGTAGCCTGCGGATCTTTTCAGAATGTGGACGGCCGCGTGCATCGCCGCCTTGTGCGGGTCAGCCCGAGCGGTTCGGTCGATGACGGCTTCAATCCCGACGTCGATGACGACATCTACGCCATCGCCTTGCAGGACAATGACCATCTTGTCATCGGCGGCTCCTTCTTCAACGTGAACGGCACGTTCCGCAGCCGGATCGCCCGGTTCGACAACAACGGAGTGCTGGACACGGGCTTCGATCCCGGTGCGTCGGGCTTCGTCTTCGCCATCGCGGCGCAAAGCGACGGACAATTCGTCGTGGGCGGAGATTTCGGCGTGCAGCGCATCGACTCCAGCGGCGTGCTCGATTCCGCTTTCAATCCCAATGCCGACGGCGCGGTCCGGAGTATTGCGGTGCAGGCCGATGGCAAAATTTTCCTCGGCGGCGATTTCCAGAATCTGGGCACCGACGCGCGCCGGGGCCTTGCGCTCGTGAATCCCGATGGTTCGGTAGTGACCGCTTTTGACGCGGCGGGCAATGGCAACGTGGGAGGCGTCACGCTTCAGGCCGATGGGAAAATTCTCGTCACGGGCGGCTTTGGAAACATCGGCACGCACCCGCGCAATTTCATCGCGCGGCTCTTCGGCAATCCCGCACCGCAAGCGCTTACCGTGCCTTCGACCACCAACGTCCAGTGGATCCGAGGGGGCGGCGGGCCCGAGTTTTCGTCGGTGTTCTTCAATGAATCCAGCGACGGTGGCATCAGTTGGACCGGCTTGGGTTACGGCACCCGGATTGCTGGCGGATGGGAGATCGCCGGTGTCAATCTGGTCGCTTCGAACGCGGTCAACGCGGTAGGCCGCACCGCGGGCGGCGGAGGAAATGGTTCGAGTGGCCTGATTGAAACGGTGACGACATTCCCAGTCCTCGATCCTGATTTCCTGCCGGATCCGGATGGCGCCGTTTACGGCATGGCCGTGCAGCCGGACAGCAAAATCGTTGTCGGAGGAAATTTCGGTGTTCTGGGAGGCAGCCCGCAATTCAGCCTTGGGCGGCTGGAGTTTGACGGGGTGGTGGATAACAGCTTTTCGACCAGCACCGATCAGGCCGTCAAAAGCATCGCGGTGCTCAGCGATGGAAAACTCCTCATCGGCGGCCCCTTCACGCTGGTGAATGGATCGTCCAAAGTCGGCCTGGCTCGTGTTGGCCCCGACGGCGCGTTGGACAGCGGCTTTACGACCAACGTGGACGGCACCGTGCACTGCCTCCTCGTGCAGCCCGATGGCCGGATTCTCCTCGGCGGAGCCTTCAGCCAGTGTGGCGGCGCGACGCGGACTCGTCTCGCGCGACTCAATGCCGACGGCACGCTCGATATCGCCTTCAACCCCGGCGTGACCGGCAACGCTGTTTACACTCTGGCACTGCAGTCGGACGGGGACATCCTCGTCGGTGGCGATTTCACGCAGGTGGCGAGCGCCAATCGGAATAACCTCGCGCGCATCAAGTCCGATGGCACGCTTGATGCCGCGTTCGATCCCGACGTGAACGGTTTCGTCCAGGCGATCACGGTTCAACCCGGCCCCGGTAAAATAACGATTGGTGGGGCGTTTAATGTAGTGGGGGGAGTCGCGCGCAGTTTCATGGTCCGGCTTTTGACGACTGGCGCGGTGGACCCGGGATTCGATGTGTATCCGGATGCGCAAGTTCGGACGCTCATTGCTCAGGCCGACGGCAGGCTGATGATCGGCGGCGAGTTCGACCATGTCGCCGGACTGGTCCGTCACAAGATAGCGCGATTGAATGCAGACGACACCGTTGATGGCGGCTTCAATCCCGATGCCGATGGCTTCGCGTATTCTTCCCTTCTCCCGGATGGCCGCGTGGTGCTCGGCGGATTCTTTTCCACGGTGAACAGTGCGGTGCGAAATGGACTGGCCCTGCTGAACAATCTCGCGGCAAAAGATACGCTCTCGGCGATCAATCCGACGACCGTGCAGTGGGTGCGGGACGGCTCGGCTCCCGAGGCGCAGGATGTGAGCTTCGAACTCTCCACCGACGGCGGCACAAGCTGGACGCCGCTTGGGCTTGCTTCGCAGATCCCTCGTGGAGACGGGGTTTCCGGTCTGTGGTATCTCGGCAACCTTACGACTCTCCCAGCGGTTGGAAAACTTCGCGCGCGGGCGCACACCTTCGGCGGCTTTCACAATGCCAGCGCCAGCCTGATCGAAACCGTCGCGGATTTCTTCATCCCGCAAACCGCCGCCGCCAGCGCCATCACCAGCACCAGCGCGACGCTCGCAGCCGCGGTCAATACGAACAGCCCAACGGCTGATCTGCGCTTTGAATACAGCGCTGATTCAAATCTCGCAGGTTCGCAGTTCTCCGCTGCGCAGACCTTCAGTGGCGGCGGCAATCAGAGCATTCCCGTCACTGGGTTGGCGCCGAATACGACTTATTTTTACCGTGCGGTAGTGTTCGACACGGCGGGCCCGGTTTATGGCGCGATCCTGTCTTTCGTCACGGCGCCCGCAGTCTTCGTGCCGGTCGTGAATACCGGCGGCGATGTCACCGGCGCGGACCCGGGGACGAAGTTCTTCGAGTTCGGCGCGCCAGCCATCGATGGGGGGGTGATCGGGGGCGCGGCGACGGTGAAAAAGACCGGGAGTAAGCCGGTCACCATCATCTACGGCGACACCGATAGCTCCGTGATCGCCAGCACCGGCCAGCCGGACGGCTCCGGTTCGACTTTCATCGCGCTGGGTGATCCGGTTTTTGCCGGCGAAGCGCTCGGGTTCACCGGCATCGCGAAGGTGAATCCGGTGCAGATTCCCGCGTGGTTGCTCGATGTGCGGCTGGGTGTCGCCGACATCACTCGTGCCACGGCACTTCGTCCGGGGGCGAAACTCGCGGCGCTTTATTCGCGGCTTTCGAAGGCGACCTCGATCAAACAACTTGCCCGGCAGGGCGGAGACGCGGCTGGCGTCAACGGTGGTCTGTTTACGAAGATTCCGACCTTCGGCCTGCCTCGCCAGCGCCCTGGGCTGATCTACACCGGCAAACTGCGCCGCGGTGGTGCGGTGAACGCGAAGAACGATTCTGGTATCTGGCGCGAGACGGCGGTGGCGGGCGCGAGCGAAAACCTCGTGCGCACCGGCGACAAACCGGATGGCACGAACGCAATCAAGACGCTCAAGCTCATGATTCCTGTGCCAAATGCGACCGACCAGCGGCGCAGCTTTGCGCCCGATGGCGGGGTGGCTGCGGCCGCGGCCTTCGACAATGGCGATGCTGGCGTCGTGCGCGTCGCCGCGGATGGCAGTGTGGATGTTGCGGTGACTCGCTCCACGACCGTCCCGGATGAAGTAAATGCCACTTTTCGGGAATTCGATCCACCGGCCACGGCGAGTGGTGGAAAGCTGGCTTTTCTCGCCGCGCTCCGGGCTGCGGCCACGGGTCAGCCGCCTCCGCCTTCGCGTGCCATTTTTTCGAACCGCGATGGTGTGCTTCGCTCGGTCGCCCGCGTGGGCGGCACGTTACCGGGGAACAACCAGCAGCGGTTTGCGCGGCTCGGCCAGCCGCTCATGGGCCAGAGCGGAATGATCGGGTTCATCGCTGCACTCACGGGCAAAGGAGTCACGACCAGAAACAGGGTCGCGTTGATTCAGGATCGCTCCGGAACGCAGAGCGTCGTCGCGCGCCTCGGCGACCCGGCCGCGGAATTCGGCGATGGTCCTGTCTATCAGAGATTCCAATCGGTCGCCGTGACCGATACCGCGACCGGTCACATGGTCTTCACAGGCACGACCGCGGGAAAAAACCTCACGAAGAAAAACCGCCAGGGCTTGTGGGCCATCTCCGCGGCGGGCAATGTGGAGCTCCTGTTGCGGTCCGATCAGCCGGTTAAAATCGGCGACGACACACCGACCGTCCGCGTCTTTCAGGCACTCGTGGCCAGACCCGCCAACCGGGGCCAGGGGCGCACTACGGACGAAGCCGGCTTCGTCAGCGTGAAAGTGACACTGAGCGACGGACGCAAGGGAGTGCTGAGCATTCCGCTGCCGCTCTGAAGCGCGGGGGAACCCGGGGACTAGAAGCTATCCCCAAACCTCTTTCATGAGGAGAAGCGAGCAAGCCAGATGAAGAAAGCCTTGGAAAGCCAAGGTGGCTTTTTCCCAGCGGATGCAGAGCCGGCGATAGTTTTGCAGCCAGGCGATGGTGCGCTCAACGGTCCAGCGTCGCTTATATCGTCGCAAGGGCCGACCGTCCTGTGTGACCGAGCGTTTGGCCCGGTTGGGAGCGATCATTTCGATGCCTTGCTCGGCCAGGCGCGCATCGAGTTGATCGCTGTCGTAGGCTTTGTCGCCGATGATGCGCTCGGGTGGCGCGGAGCTGAGCATGAAGCCGAAGAGTTCCTGGATGAGGCCGCCTTCGTAAAAGTTGGCCGCTGCCGTGCTGACCGCCAGCGGCAGCCCCTTCGCATCGACCAAGATCATGATTTTGACGCCTTTACCGACTCTGGTGCAGCCGATCCCATCGCCGCCGCCTTTGGCCTTGGAGAAGGTTCCATCAACAAAACACTCGTAAAGGCGGAAGCGGCCGTCCTCCTCCACGAGCGTGCCCAGCGAACGCATCAGCTCTTCAAAAACACCCGCTTTGACCCAGCGCAGGAACCACCGATGGACACTGCTCTTGGTGCCATACTGCGGCGGCAGATCTTTCCACTTGGCGTCGTTATCGAGCACCCAAAAGATCCCCGCCAGCGCTTGCCTCTTGTCCGTCGGAGGCCGTCCGCCCTTCGGGCTCGGTTCATGATCGGGAACCAATGCCTCGAGCACATCTAACTGTTCTTCACCCAGCGTTAACATCCCAACTCTTAGCTGCCACTTTACCTAATGTCGAGGTTTCGGGATAGCTTCTAGGGCGTGTCTTCAAAATGGTTTGAGCCAGTCGAGGACTGCGGTCAGGCAAGCGACGGCGAAAAAACAGGTGGAGGTTTTTTCGTAGCGAGTGGCGAAGCGGCGCATGGCTTTGGCGCGCTGAAAGAAGTTTTCGATC
>JBGAGV010000007.1:0-264280 GCA_044226525.1 Chthoniobacteraceae bacterium
CGTTCGCCGCCGAGTGCGTATCTTCGAGACCGAAACCCGCGAGGCGCACCTCGGGATCGCGATCCGGCACGTCGTCGCCATCCGCGTCCGGATAAAACAGCAGGTAAGGCGTATTCATCACCCAGAAACCGCCGTGACCGCGCAGCGAGGAGTTCGCCATGTTCAAACCTTCGAGCACGTTCTTATGCTTGTCGAAAACACCGTCGCCATCGGTGTCCTCGTGCACGCTGATGATGTCGCGCCCCTTGTCCTGATGCGGCGGCGGGGGCGGCACTTTGTCGAAGACCGCGCGGTAATACATGTCGCGGCTGATCTGCTTCAGTCCGGCGGGATACGGATACTGCCGATATTGCGCCACCCACATGCGCCCGCGCTCGTCGAAGCTGATGTGCGTGGGCTGCGCGACGAGCGGATCGGCCGCGATGAGATCGACGGCGAGATCGTCGCCCGGCTTGAGCTGCGCGAGTTCTTCCTGCGGTGTCATGCGCACGCCAGGCATGTTTTCGGCATTCGCGGAGAGCGGCGTGGAAGATTTGCGCGCATCCTTTTCCGTGAAGAACGCCCGCACCGGTTGTTTCGAAACCGCGGCCATCTCGACCGCCGTCGGCTGCGTTGCGGTGGCCTCGAACGTCGTGAAGTGAATCTCGTCGAAGTAACTCGCCATGAAGGGCGCGTTGCGCAGGGCGCTCGTCGCCGGTCCGTGCAATTCGATCACAACGCAGTTAAATTTTCCCAACTCCAGCAGCTTCGGCAGCTTGAACCGCTGATTCGCCTCCGCCGACACCGGCCCGCCTTCGATCGCTTTTTGCCCGTTGATGAACACGGTGAATGGCCCCGGCACATCCCGCAGCGTCAGCGTCATGGAATCTCGATACAGGTCCGAGCGCCCCTCGATCGGTTTTGCCCAATTCGTCGGCACCTTCACATAAGCCCGCAGCCACATCGGTTCCCCGCTGACCACGCTGGCTTCGCTGGGGACTGGCTGTTCCTTCCACTCGGAAGCCACGGCGGCAAGGGAGATGAAAAGAGCGCAGCAGAAGCGAAGAGGAGAGAACATGGGAGGGATGGGGCTTCACCATCCTGACCGGCGACACCCGGAGTCGTAAGAACATTTTTCGTCCCCCTGCGCCGGCCACGTCCCTCCAGGACTCTTTTCGGAAAGGCGGGTTGAACCCGGCGCGGGCTATCTTAGTATCGCCGCGCCATGCTCAGCGAGGATAACTTCCAATACGCGATCGAGAACACGCACGTCGTGCGTGCTCCGGAGCAGCGTATCCAGACCTTTGGCAGCACCAGTTTTCGCTTCTTCCTCGTGAGCGAACTGATGGATTCGGCGAACCAGGTGCGGGTGCGCGATGGGCGGCTTCATGCCGAGCGTCCGGCGATCATCACCCCCGAATACATCAAGCGGCAGATGCTCGAAGGGTTCGGCGAAAAGGCCCACGAATTTCTCGGCTGGCTCGAAGAGCACACCCGCGACCTCGCCATCCTGAAATACGGTTTTCAGTTCAAGAAGACCGATATCAGCGAAGAGGTCGTGCATTGCCCCATGGCCGATGTCGTCGGGCGGCTGAACGAAGAACTCGCCCGGCGCAAGGACCCGATGAGCACGATCATCCAGGGCGTCGATGAGGGCTGGGAAGTCTGCCTGCTCAAATTCACCGCCGACATGATCCAGGCCTCGGCCCCGGACAACATGGGCGACTGGAAGCGGCGCGGGCTCCTGTGATGGGATCGTTGGACGAATGGACCCTTGGGCTGATGGGGACACGGAGCGGCCCGTCTTCTCTTTCCACTAGTCCATCCGTCCGGTAGTCCATTAGTCTTCACTTCGCTCGATGGTTTCCTTTCTCATCAAGACGTTCGTCATTCTCGCCCTCGCCGCCGCAATCTTCGGCGGCGCGTGGTATTACACGGACAAGCTTTTCCTGAAGCCGAATCAGGCCATCGAAGCCGAGCGCAACGCTCCGCCTACTCCGCCCCCACCAGACCCGGCGCTGCCACAGTTCAACAAAGCGGTCGAGACACTCCAGTCCGGCGATCTGCTCGGGGCACGCGACGCCTTCACCCGTTTCGTGGATCAGAATCCGCATTCGCTGAAGCTCGACGCAGCGAAGGAATACCTCGGCGGCATCAATACCGACCTCTTCCTCTCGACCAAACCCGCGCCGGAGAAACAGGTCTATGTCGTAAAGAAGGGCGACGTGCTGAACAAGGTCGCGCACCTCACCAAGACGACACCCGAACTGCTCATGCGGGCGAACGATCTCACGGGCATCATGCTCCGGATCGACCAGCGCCTCTACTATACGCCGGCCGATTTCACGATGGTGATCGACAAGCGCAACAAGAAGGTCGTGCTGCTCAACCACGGCAAATTCTTCAAGCAATACCCCATCACCACTCTGCCTCAGCCCAAGGCCGCCCTCGCTTCGCGCAAGGCCACGCCGCCGCCGAACGTGGTGCAGAAGCAGCAGGGCAAGATCGTCGAAAAAATCGCGTGGGGTCCCAGCGGCGCCCGCGTCATTTTCACGGACAAGGAGTATCCCCAGGCGAATTTCTGGGTGAGCGTGAGCGTCCCCGGCAATACCATTTATTCCGACCCCGACCCTGCGTCCGGGGAAAAACCCAACAAGCCGCCGACCGGTGGCATCGGCGTGGCGCCCGAGGCCGCGTCGGAGCTGGCCATCCTGCTCAACAAGGGTGCTGCCGTCACCGTCGAACACTGACCGAACCATGAAAACTGCTCCGCTCGATTTTGAAAAGCCGATCGTCGAACTCGAAGAAAAACTCGCCGACCTCAAGGCGCACAGCCGCGAGCACGACGTGGACGTGGAAAGCGAAGTTCACCGCATCGAATCGAAAATCGAGGAAACCAAACGCCAGATCTATATGAACCTCACCGCCTGGGAGCGGGTGCAGATCGCGCGACATCCGGCGCGGCCTTACACCCTCGATTATCTCCAGCTTTCGTTCACCGACTATATCGAACTGCACGGGGATCGGCTCTTCGCCGAGGATGCTGCCATGCCCGGCGGCTTTGCCACGATCGAAGGCCGCAAGTGCGCCGTCATCGGCCACCAGAAAGGCCGTGAGTTGAAGGAGAACATCAAACGCAACTTCGGCTGCGCCAATCCCGAAGGTTACCGCAAGGCGCTCCGGTTCATGCGGCTCGCGGAGAAGTTCAGCCTGCCGTTCGTTTCGCTCATCGATACTCCCGGCGCTTATCCGGGCATCGGCTCCGAGGAGCGCCACATCAGCGAAGCCATCGCCGTGAATCTGCGCGAGATGATGACGCTGCGCACGCCGATCGTCTCCGTGGTGATCGGCGAAGGCGGCAGCGGCGGCGCGCTCGGTATCGGCGTGGCGGATCGCGTGCTCATGCTGGAAAACGCCTACTACTCGGTCATCAGCCCCGAGGGTTGCGCGGCGATTCTGTGGAAGCATCGCAAGCACGCGCCCGAGGCCGCCACGGCGCTAAAACTGACCGCGAACGATTTGCTCGATCTCAAAATCATTGATGAAGTCGTGCCCGAGCCGCTCGGCGGCGCGCATCAGGATCATCACGCCGCGATCGACAACCTGCGCAGCGCCGTCGCGCATCAACTCGACGAGTTGTGCAAGCTGCCGATCGACCAACTGCTCGAACAGCGTTACGAGAAGTTCCGCCGCATCGGCGAATTCAAGACCGCCTGATCCGATGGTCGAGATCGGGAGAAAAAACACCCTGCACGTGATCGAGGGCTCGCCGCAGGGCGTTTATCTCGACGGCGGCGAACTCGGCCCCATCCTGTTGCCGCGCCGCTACATCGCGAAAGGCGTGGCTCCCGGCGGCGACGTGGAAGTGTTCATTTATCGCGATTCGGAAGACCGGCTCGTCGCCACGACGGAGACCCCGCTCGCGATGGTCGGCGAATGCGCGGTGTTCGAAGTAGTCGGGAGCGATCCGCACCTCGGCGCGTTTTTGAAGTGGGGCCTGAGCAAAGACCTGCTCGTGCCACGCCGCGAGCAAGCCTACGAATTGCAACCCGGCGATCGCGCGGTGGCCTACGTCTATGTCGATGAACAAACCGGCCGCATCGTCGCGAGCACGCGACTGCGCCGGCATCTGCACCAGACTCCTCCCCCCTTCGCGGAAGACCAGTGCGTCTCGCTTCTCATCGCGGAGGAAACCCCGCTCGGCTATATGACGGTAATCGAGAACACCCATCTCGGCCTGCTCTACTATTCCGATCTCGGCAGCCCGCTCGCCTTCGGCCAGCGGCTCGAAGGCTACATCCGCGAGATTCGACCGGATGGAAAAATCGACCTCTCGCTCGACCGCACCGGCCGCGGTCGCGTGCCTCCCCTCGCCCAGCAAATCGCCGACAAACTCCGCGCTAGCGGCGGATTTCTCCCGCTCAACGACGAAACCTCGCCCGCGACCATCCGCACCGAGTTTGGAGTGAGCAAGAAAGCCTTCAAACAAGCCCTCGGCGCCCTCTACAAAGAACGCCGCATTCGCTTCGAAGACGGCGGCATCCGACTGGCGGAGGAGTAACGGGCCTACCGCTCCGCGACTTTCGGCACCAGGCCGGGGACGTAATACTCGACGTAGCCGAGCATCATTTCGTCCGTGGTCTGCGGGCCCCAATGGACCGTCTTGTTCGGGTCGGGGTTGGCGGGGTTTTTCGCGCTGTTGTCATACCAGCCGGTCACGCGGATCTCGCCGCCGGCGGGGACCGTGATCGGTTCGGCGTAGCGATACGAGAGCTGCCAGTTGAAGTCGTAGCGCGGCACGTCGAGCAAGGTGCGCGGCGCCTGGCCGGGCAGCACCAGCTCATAGCGAATCGCTTTCCCGCGCAGGTGCATGTGCGGCGTGAAACCGACCAGCACCACCTCGCGCGGCACCGTGATGGAAGCGGCCTCGGGATGATTGTCCGCACCGGGCGGGATGCTGAGGCGATGATTGGAAATCCCCGCCACCTGAACGACGTGCTCCGGCACCTTGTCGGTGAAGCGAACGCCGAGCTTCACCTGCTCGGGGGTCACCATGCCATTCGGAGTGTAGTGAATCTGAAACACGAGCGTGGCATTCGCGGGCAGGCTCTTGGCGAAGCCATCGGGCATGATGACGTGATCGTTCCCGGGCACATACGCCGCGAAAAATCCGCCCCCCTCGTCACCCTCGGCCACGCGCTGACCGCCGAACGGGCCGCCACTTCCCTTCACGAAGACAAGGACATGATGCACGACTTCGCGGGCGGTCGGCTGAATCTCGAGTGCGCTCACCCACTTGTTTTCCTTGAGCCCGGTCTGCACGACGACGTTCTGGTAAGGCATCGTGCCCGTGGCCTTCACCACGATTGGTTTCGGAATCTGGAAAATGGCATCCGGCTGGCCAATCTGCCAATCGGCCGGCCAGGTGCGAGCGAGTGGTGCATCTTTCGGATTTCCCTCGGGGCGTCCGTTGGAAAGCCAGGCCAGCAGGTCGGCGCGGTCGCGCTCATTGAGCGAACGATCGTTTTTCCACGGCGAGTGTTCGCCTTTTGCCGGCGGAGCGGCAAACCACGGCGGCATGAGTTGGCGCTCGACCATCTTGCGCATCATGCCTGCCTTGGCATTGACCTGCTCGACGGTTTCGAGGCCAAACGGAGCGACACCCCCGGAGCGGTGGCACTCGACGCAGTTCGCCTGCAGAAGACGAGAGATGCGGTTGTGATAGGTAAGGTCGGACTCGACAGCGGCCGTCGTCCTGGAAAGGTCCAGCACACAGCCCGGCGCGTCGGTGGCCTGCACCTCCGGCACCGCACCCGCAAGCGCGGCGGTGAGAGCCTCGCTGGCATAACGATGCCGTGGCGCATCCAGCGAATAACCGAGGCCATACTGATCATCCAGTGCACCGCGATAGACGAGCGTGCGCTTCGCATCGAGCACGAGCACGTCGGTCGTCACGCCCGCACCCAGCGTGGCACTGAGCGCGCCTTTCGCGTCGTAGGCGCACGGCGTCGTGAGCTTCGCTTCCACGAGGGCGGTGCGCAGTTGCTCGGGCGTTTCCGCCGCCAGCGGGGCGACGAGCAGCATCGATGCTCCCTTCGCTTTTGCCTCCTCGGCAAACTTCGCCAGCGACGGCAGGTAACGTTTGCTCACCGGACAGCTCGGACTGATCACCGCGATGATCGTCGCCTTCCCGTCGGTGAATTCGGCCAGCTTGTGTTCCTTCCCGTCGAGATCGCTGAACGTCGCCTCCCCAATCATGCGGCCAACGCCCGCTTCGCTCGCCGTGAGCCTCTTCGGCTCCTGCCGCGGGCTTTCATTTTCCGGGCGATAAACGGGCGGCGCCGTCGGACCACTCGGCGCAGGCGCCGTCTTGTTCAGCGTGGCAAAAAACGCCTTCACCTGCTCCAGCGTCACTCCATCCGCGCCACCACCGAGACGCGAAAGCCAGCGCGCTTTCGACAATTCTTCGCCGGTCAGTTTGCCGTCGCCATTCTGGTCAAATTCCTTGAACCGCTTTTCGATATCCCCCTCGCTCACCGCCGCGAGAGCCTTGCGCGCCACGTTCTGAAGGCCGCCCCGTTGCGCCTGAAAATGCGCCTGCAATTCATCTCGCGTGATGAAGCCGTCGTGGTCCGCATCCGCCCCGGCCACATAGAGCGCGACGGGCTTCGCTTCGTCGGCGGAAAGTTTTCCGTCCGCGTTCAGGTCGTATTTCTTGAACTGATCAGCGAGCCACTGTTTGCCGAGTTGGTCGAGCAGCGGGTGGTTTTGGGCGTGCGCCGTCAGCGCAGCAGCAAGGAGAATCGAAGCGTATCGCATGGTCATTCGGAGGATGGAGACGAAAGGCGCTGCCGCCTGGTTACGTCGCGGCGCTTACTTGTCGAATTCCTTCCAGAACTCATACACCGGCTCGGTCAGCTTTTTGTAGCTGAGGCGGCGCAGCGTCGGATGCTCGCGGAGGAAATCGATGTCCTTGCACTGGCGCGGAATCACTACGGCTTCGAGCGTCTGCATCTCGGCGAGCGGCGAAAGATCGATGAGATCGGTGCAACCTTCGAGGTTGAGTTCCCGGATGGGGCACTTCACCAGCGGCCGCAGGTCGTTCACGCCGGTGCGACTCAGGTCGAGCTGCTGGATCGGCATATTTGCCAGACTGCCCGTGTCCCTGAACTCGCGGCAACCGGCCAGGACGAGGTTTTCCAGCGGCGCGCCGGCCAGATCGGCAAGGCTGGCGATGCGCGGATTATTGCGCAGACGCAGCGTATCGAGCGGCATGCCGTGGAGCGGTTTGAGATCGGAAATGGGGCACCCGTCGGCGGTCAACGAGCGCAACTTCATGCCGATGAGCGGACGCAGATCGCTCACCGGATCGTTGTTGATCGACAGTTTTTCGAGGCGGTAGCCCTTCAGCACCGTGAGATCGACCGTTTGCGTGCCGTCTAGATTCAGGCTCACGATCGGCCGATTGCGCAATTCACGCAGCAGCCCCATCCCCGGTTTGCGCTGCCCGCGTTCCCCGGGTGGTCCGAATGGCCGCTTGGGCAGGTCGATGCCGCTCAGGTCGAGATTCACCGTCGCGTCGTCGTTGGTTTCCACGCGATCCTTCAGCCCCATTTTGCCAAACGATTCGAGGATGACTTTGCGGAACGCTTCGCGATCCGCGGTAATCTGCCGGAGGATGCCGAACGCTTCGTCGGTGCGGTTTTGCGCGAGGAGCGATTGTTGAAACTCCTGCATCGCGGCAATGGTCGGCTTCCCATCCGGCCCGAGCGCGCCGAGCATGCGTTTGGTCAGGTCCAGATTGATCCTTCCTCCCGCCACCTTGGCGTTGAACGAGATCGCGGTGGTATAAGCCTCCTTCGCTTCGTTCAGTTTCAGCATCGACTGGAGGATGTGGCCTTTCAGCACCCAGAAATCCGCGTTCTGCGGCTGTTGGGCGATGGCGTAGTTTACCTTTTCCAGCGCCTCGGCAAATTTGAGATCTTCCAACAGCGCCTGCGCGTCGGACGCAAACGTCGGCGCGGTCTGCCGCAAATCTTCGATGGCCTCGGCGGCCTTCTTTTCGCTTTCGAGCGCGCGCGCTTCGTTGTTCTTGGCGAGTAATTCGTTCTGCAGCGCGAGCCGGTAATTCTTCACCGCGATGTCGCGCTCGTGCTTGATCGAGAGGAAAAACGTCACCACCGCGACATGAAAAACGACGGCAAAAACCGCAATGAGGATCACTTCCTTTTTGTGACGACCGGCCCACAAAAGCGTCTGTTTGAAAGGCCCCGCGCGTTCGGCCTTCGTCGCAAAACCGCCTTGGAATGCAGTGATGTCCGCCTGCATTTCCTCGACGCTCTGGTAACGCTTCTCCGGGTCGAAGGCCATCGCCTTCATCACCACCGCGCTGAGGCTCTCGGGCACGCGACCGCCCGGCAGATGGGGCAACACGATGTCATGGCTGTCGCTCGCATTCGGCGCCGACTCCATTTTGCGCGCGGACTTCGGCGGCGAGCTGAACGAACTCGGCGGCGTAATCTTGCTGGCGAGAATCTCGCTGATCACATCCGCCACCGTAGAGCCTCCGAACGGAACGCGTAGCGCGAGGATCGCGTAGAGGATTTCGCCCAGCACGTAAATATCCGAGCGCGGATCGATCTTGTCGAGTTCACCGCGAGCCTGCTCCGGGGAGATGTAAGGCGGCGTGCCGACGACCAGGCCGTGCATGGTCTGAAATCCGCGCGCATCCGGCAAGGGATGATCGGCCACGGTTTCGACCGCTTGCTCCCCATCTTCCTTGCGCTGCGCGCCGGTCATGTTCTTCGCCAGGCCCCAGTCCATCACCATCACCTCACCGTAGCTGCCGATCATGACGTTCTCGGGCTTGAGGTCGCGATGCACGACCCCCTTGGAATGCGCAAACGCCACGCCGTCGCACACTTTCTGGAAAATGGTGATGAGCATCGCGAGCGAATACTTCTTCACCATCGCCTCGTTGCCGTGGCGCAGCGAGCGCAGCACTTCGTCGAGCGTGATGCCGCGCACGAACTTCATCGTGTAAAACGTCTCGCCGTGCTCATCGAGTGCGAGCTCATACACGGGCACGATGTTCGGGTGCTCGAGCTGCCCGGTAAGCTGCGCTTCGTCGATGAAGCGCAGCACATTCTCACGCGAAAACTGCGACGAGGTCTTCATCACTTTCATCGCCACCGTGCGGCGCACATGCAGGTCGCGCGTCTGCATGATGACGCCCATCCCGCCGCGCGCGATGGTGGTGACGACCTTGTATTTGGTGCCGGCCAGCGTCTGCCGCACGCTTTCAAGACCGAGATCCTTGTCCCAGAGCGCATCGCGAAATTGCTTCTGCGTCTCTTCGTGCAGCCGGATGTAAAGCCGCGCGCTGCCGATCTGCACTTCCTGGTCGGACCGCACCCGCGTGGGAATCTGCACCTGCACGCCTTCGATGAAGACCCCGTTCGAGGAACCGAGATCTTCGACCAGCAGCTCGAACGAAGTAAACGTCAGCCGCGCGTGATGCCGCGAGACCTGCTCCGCCTCCACCACGATGTGGCAGGTGGCATCGCGCCCGATGATGTATTCGCCGGGCTCGATGGCGTATTTGTGTGCGAGTTGTCCATCGACATAGACATGCACTTCCGCCAGCAAAGGTGGTGGATTGACATCGAACGACGGAATGGGATCGGCGGACTCTTCGGGCACGGACGACAGCCTTGCGGCTCGCGGTGGCGAGTCAAGATCAGGCCTTGGCGTGAGCGTAGCAGCTTCCATGGGCTAGGGAACACCGCCCAAGGCAAAACGTTAGGCGAACCGCCTAAAACTACAGCCCTCGCAAAAAGTCTCTTACAGACCCGGAATGGCCGGCGGCGCCGCCGGAGCGGGAGCACCCGGAGCCGGGGCCGGGGCCGGAGCAGCGCCGGGATCGAGCGCCGGAGCCTGCGGCATCGGAGGAATCAACCCATCGGCACCACCCGTTCCAGTCGGCTTGGTGTCCAACGAGATGTCACTCGCCTTCATCTTCTCGTTTTCCGGTTTGAAGTGGTTGCGCGTGGGCCGATACATATCCGTATAGATCGTCTTGCAGCCGCCAAGGCTGACCACGGCGAAAACGGAAAGCGCGAACGAAAGGGTTGCGGAGGGTCGAGGCATGAGGCGGACCCTTTAAGAGAGAAACGCCGGGCGCGTCAACCCTTTCGCGGGGGATTTGGGAGGAGGACCATCGCTTCCCTGAGCACGGATAACGTGGGGCTGCACCTCAAGAAGATCTTCGAGGACGGCGAACTGGACGGCAAAAACCACCTCACCAACCGATGGAAGGGCGCACGGGCGAGCTTTACCTCAAGTTCGATCAGGACCGCAAAAAGCAGGAAGCCCTTCAAGCCGACCAGCAGGACTAGGCCGACCTCAAGGCGCTGGAAACCAAACTCAAGAGACGCCCGAAGAAATAACCGGCGCCAACCAATCCCGGCGCCGACGGAACGGGCGGAGTAGGCGGTTTGTCGGACGGGCGCGGAGGGGCGAAATTGCTGAGTGCGAGTGATCGACGCAGAATTTGCCGGCAACGATGGTGGAGAGAGGAGGGTTGATGGTGAGAGCGTGCTTGCGCGGGTGGCGATCCCAGGCGACGGGATGGGGTCGATGGAGTCGGAGGCGCACGCTGTCGAGAAGATCGTGGCTCACGCTGTCCCCAGCGTGATTTCAAACGGGCTGCGCGAGCGCAGGTGGCTTACCTCTCTTCACGCTGCGGACAGCGTGAGCCACGGGAGGCAACAGACACACTATTTTCGTCCCTATTCGGCCACCCTCTCTCTGTGAAGGGGACGCCAACAGACACAATAAACACAATCCATTTCACCCGTGGCACGTTGGACCTTACGCCGCCCGCAGGGCTCGCCCATCCTTGAACAAATTTTCTTTTCTTCCAAAAACACCACTTGCCAGCGCCACCGGGTCCATGCTTCTTTCCGCCCCCTTCGCCATGGCTGGGTAGCTCAGTTGGTAGAGCAGAGGACTGAAAATCCTCGTGTCGGGAGTTCGATTCTCCCCCCAGCCACCACTTCAAACGGCGACGCTGTCTCTTTCCAAGACGAAGCGAACTATCAGGCTTCGGGTTTCTCTCGCGACGGTGCGGAAAAGGAAACGTGGCGCAGGACGTAGCTGGCGATCAGCACCTCGGCGAAGGCGAGCCCGATCACTCGAATTTCTTGCAACGAGATAGCGCCTCCAAAGCTCATGCTGAGAGAAATGGAGATCCAGACCAGAATCCCGGTGCCTGCGCTGCCCTGCACCACGGTCCACCACCAGAACGCCCTCCCCCGCAGGATGAGCGTTCGTCCTGTGCGACGCCAGATCGCCTCGACTCCCAGCACCATGTTCAGCATCACGACTCCGCAGAGGACGCCGCCCAAGGCATCCACCGACGCGATTCCGGCCAGAGAACCTCGCTGGATGGTTTCTCGGATCACATGCACGCCTACCCTGACCGTCGCGAGGGTGATCGCCGCGGGAGAGAAGTCGTCCAGAATCCATGAGCCAAGAAGCTGGCCCCACAAGGCCACCGCGAGAAGACCGGCAGGCCCCCGTTCCCGGTCGGACACGGAACGAACGGCAGGCGGTGCGGAAGAGACCATGAAATCGTGCGAGGGAGAAAACCGTTCCTTGTAGCTGAAACGATCCCACGACGACGAGTCCAAAGGCAGCAACACAAAAAACAGATGCCACTCTCCGCTTTCGCCGTAGCATCCCGACCCCGCATTTCATGATCGACACCGCCACACTTCCCGACGCCACCGGCCACTTCGGCGCTTACGGTGGGATGTTCGTCCCCGAGACGTTGATGCCCAATTTCCTCGAGCTGACGGCCGAGTATGAACGGGCGAAAAACGATCCCGCTTTCCAGGCCGAGCTTGCCTATTACCTGCGCGATTACGTCGGGCGCCCCACCCCGCTCTATTTCGCCGAACGGCTCACGGAGGAACTCGGCGGCGCGAAAATTTACCTCAAACGCGAAGACCTGCTCCACACCGGCGCGCACAAGATCAACAACGCCCTCGGGCAGATTCTCCTCGCCCGGCGGCTCGGAAAAAAACGCATCATCGCCGAAACGGGCGCGGGTCAGCACGGGGTCGCCACCGCCACGGTCTGCGCGCGGTTTGGCTTCGAGTGCGTCATCTACATGGGCGAAGTCGATATGGAGCGCCAGGCGCTCAATGTCGCCCGCATGAAATTCCTCGGCGCCAAGGTGGTGCCCGTCACCGCCGGCCAGCGCACGCTGAAGGAAGCGGTGAGCGAGGCGTTGCGCGATTGGGTCACGAATCCTCGCACCACGCATTACATCCTCGGCAGCGCGCTCGGGGCGCATCCGTTTCCCATGATCGTGCGCGATTTTCATCGCGTCATCGGCGAGGAAGCCCGCGCACAGATTCTGGAAAAGGAAAAGCGCCTGCCCGATCTGCTCATCGCCTGCGTCGGAGGCGGCAGCAATGCCATCGGCCTTTTCTGGCCCTTCCTGCGCGATGAATCCGTCAGGATGCTCGGCATCGAAGCGGGTGGTCACGGCATCGTCGATGGCCAGCACGCCGCGCGTTTCCAAGGTGGCAAACTTGGCGTGCTCCAAGGCACCAAGACGTGGCTGCTCGCCGATGAAGACGGGCAGATCCAGCTCACTCACAGCGTCAGCGCCGGTCTCGACTACGCCGCCGTCGGCCCCGAGCACGCTTACCTCCGCGAGCAAGGCCGCATCGATTACGACTACGCTACCGACGATGACGCTCTCGATGCCTTCGCCAAGCTCGCTCGTTGGGAAGGCATCATCCCCGCACTCGAAAGCGCCCATGCCATCGCCGGCGTGATCAAACGCGCTCCCAAGATGCGCCGCGAAGACCTCATCATCGTAAACCTCAGCGGCCGCGGCGACAAAGACGTCGGCCAGGCGGCGAAATTTTTGCTGAAGGAATAACTCGTGATGCGGGCGATCCTGCCGCGATCGGTTTCCTGACCGACAGAATTGCCCGCCGCTTCTTAATCATGGCGGCAAAGATTTCGGGCCGGTCATCGCCATGAAGCGCCAACCGGCCCGAGGATTCTGACCTGAAGCCCTCCGCAGAGAGAGGACAGCGCCGGAAAAATGGCTCCGAAAATTGCAATGTCAAGGATTCCACTACATGGCATTGCCGCCTATTTCGGCGTCTCGGCCGTCGTGTCGAACGCCGAGCATTTCTCGGGATCGGTGCGACGAATTTCGTAGAACAGACCGTAACGCAGACACGGATTGCCGGACGCCAACCGCACCGCTTCATCGAGGCTGTCGGCCACGATCCACCAGTAACCCCCGATCACTTCTTTCGTCTCGCCGTAGGGGCCATCGGCGATGATCCCCTGTCGCGACACCGTGCATCCTTCGGTGCTGAGTCGCTGGCCCGTCTTCATTTTACCCTCGCGAATCATCTGCTCGATCCAGACGTAAAACTCATCGATCGCCACCTGGATCTGCTCTTTCGAGGCATCGGGGTCCCACTGGCCGCGAGAAATGACGAGGTATTCGGAAGGCGATGGGTTGGCGCTCATAAGTTCGTGTGAGCGCCATGCTGTCCAACTTCGCGGCGGCTGACACGGAAACAATGAGCTGTGCTTGACCGTGCCGAAGCAGATGTCGTCTTCTGGCGACATGAGCTTCTCCACCGCCCGGCGCCGTCTCGCGATCCTTTTCGTCTTCCTACTGTCGGCCTTGGGTGCCAACGCCGCCGCCCCGCGAGCCATCACCCGGATTCCCTACGAAATCAAGACGCCCGGCCGCTATGTGCTGTCGCGGTCGCTGAACTTTACAAACCAGACCGCGGTGGCTGCGATCCTGATCAGTTGCGACGATGTGGTGCTTGATCTCGCCGACTGGACGCTCACGTGCGACGCCACGCTCGGGGCAACCAAAGAAGTAGCCGGCGTGCGGGCGAATTCGCGCAAGAACATCACCATCCGCAATGGCACGGTGCGGGGATTTGCCCGCGGCATTTACCTTGAAGGCGTGGAAGACACCGGCAGCAACCTCATCGAAAATATCCACGCGGATCATTGCACGTTCCTCGGTATTCAGGTGAAAGGACGCGGCTCTATCGTGCGCAAAAACCGCGT
This sequence comes from Chthoniobacteraceae bacterium, assembly GCA_044226525.1. GTDB lineage: Bacteria > Verrucomicrobiota > Verrucomicrobiia > Chthoniobacterales > Chthoniobacteraceae > VFJQ01. The sequence goes on from JBGAGV010000007.1 coordinate 14,107, forward strand.
CACCTCGGTCGGCGGCCACACCGTCTTCCTGGCCAATCGTTTCGGCATTCACCTCACCGGCACAGGCACCAAGGCGCTCGACAACGAGATTTTCGACATCGAGCAGGTCGGCAACACCATGGCGTCCTACGGCATTTACGCCATCGCGGCCGGCGCGATCACGGTGTCCGGCAATCGCGTCACGAAGTCAGCAGCGTTACCCATCTTGATCGTGCCCACCGTCGGGATTTTTTTCGACACAGGCTGCACCGGGTCACTGGCCGAAAACAACGTCGTCACGGGTTGGTTCACCGGGATTCAGTTTGGAAATTCGAGCGATGGAATCTACCGGGGCAATACCGCTCTCAACTGCGGTGCCAAATATCAAAGCGGCGTTAACGGAATCGATGGCGGCGACAACAAGTGAGCTTGGGATAGGCTGAGACCGTTCCACCGGCTCCAGCGTTCCCGCTTTCACCCACCTCGGCAAGAAGTTGCTTTTGTGCCGCGCCATCGTTCAATCGCTGCCCCGCTCCCTTTTAATCCCACATGATCTCCCGCCTCGCCCTCTGCGCTGCCCTGCTTCTCGCCCCTGCCTTCGCCGACGAGGCATCGAAGAAATGGGAGAAAGATATCGCCGCCTTCGAGGCAAAAGATAAAGAGAACCCGCCGGAGAAAGGCGCCATCGTGTTCGTCGGCAGTTCCAGCATCCGCTTCTGGACCACTCTCGCCGAGGACTTCCCGCACCACCGGGTCATCAATCGCGGTTTCGGCGGTTCACAGATCACCGATAGCGTGGAGTTCGCCGATCGTATCGTCATCCCCTACGCCCCGCGTATGGTGGTGATGTATGCTGGCGGCAACGATCTCAATGCCGGCAAACCGCCGGAGCAGGTCTTCGCCGACTTCAAAGCCTTCGAGCAAAAGGTCCACCGGGCGCTTCCTGACACCGAAATCGCCTACATCTCCATCGCGCCAAACCCCAAACGCTGGGCTCAAGTGGAAAACGTGAAGGCGCTGAATCAAAGCGTCGCCGACTATTGCACCGCCACGCCGAAGACCAAATTCATCAACGTCTTCCCTGCCATGCTCGGCCCCGATGGCCTGCCCAAGCCCGACATCTTCCGCACCGACCGCCTGCACATGGTGGACAAAGGCTACCGCATCTGGACCGAGATTGTCGGCAAAGCTCTGCTGCCGGCGGATAAGTAGAGCAGACTTTGACCCGCTGCCGCTTTCTGACATACTTCGTCAGTCATGAGTGCGATCCCGATTGCCGAAACTTTGATGTCGCCGGACGAATACCTCGCCTTCGAGGAGAAGGCTGAGGAGCGGCATGAATATCTGCACGGCGTCGTTTATGCGATGGCGGGCAGCACGTGGGAGCATGACTTTATTTGCGGCGACCTTTTTCTCGCACTAGGAAACCGTCTCCGGGGACGGCGTTGCACTCCATTCACCGCCAACATGAAAGTGCGGATTCGGCATGCCACGACAGGCCGCTTCTACTATCCGGATGCCATGGTGGTGTGCGGCGAAATCCAACGGGGCGTCTATCAAACCGAACCCACCGCCGTTTTCGAGGTGTTGTCCGACTCGACCGAGCGTTTTGATCGCACCGAGAAACGCGATGCCTACCTTTCCCTCCCCTCGCTCCAAGCCTACGTGCTCATCGCACAGAACAAAGTGAGCGTCGAAATCTGGCGCCGCACCGGCGACGGCTGGCAGGGCGAAGTGCTGACCGAAAAAACCGACCTCATCGATTTAGAGACCATCGAGTGCAGCATCCCGGTCGCCGAGCTTTACGTGCGCGTGGGCTATTAATCTGCTTCTACTTCTTCATCTGCCTCCACTTCGCTCCCATCGGCACCAATAAAACGGAAGCAGATGAAAAGGCAGAGGCGGAAGGAGATGTTCCACTACTTGGGGGTTGAGGAAGCGGCTGAATGGCTGCAACATCGGGGTTCTCTGCTTCATGCCCGTCAAAGCTGCGAAATCTGAACCTGACCTCACCTTCGAGTCCGCCGTCGAGCGACTGGAGTCGCTTGTCGAGGCGATGGAGTCAGACAAGCTGCCGCTGGGCGACCTCCTCGTGCGCTACGAAGAAGGCACCAGGCTGGTGAAATTCTGCCAGGAACAGCTCGCCACCGCCGAAAAGCGGATCGAGATCATCACCCGCAACGCCAAAGGCGAACCGCGGGTCGAGCCCTTCGAACCGGAGAAAGCCGCGGCTGCTCCGGCGCCTGCCGCCAAGACGCCACCGCCACAGGAGGACGTCTCGCTTTTCTAGCCAGCACCTGCCTCTTTATCCTGCCGTCCAAACCGCGGCGCGAGCACGATCAAGAACACGACCCGTTTTCCACTTCCGAAATGACCCAGCCCATCCTGACGAAGATCAATTCACCGGACGACATCAAGGTGCTCCCCGAGAGCGACCTGCCGCAGCTCGCTCAGGAGGTGCGCGACGAGTTGATCCGCGTGCTCTCAGACGACAATCCGAAATCGGTCGGCGGTCACCTCGGGCCCAATCTCGGCGTGGTCGAGCTCACCATCGCGCTGCACCGCGCCTTTTCGACTCCGAAAGACAAGTTCGTCTTCGACGTGAGCCACCAGGGCTACGTGCACAAACTCCTCACCGGCCGCCGCGAGCGGTTCGACACCATGCGGCAATACGAAGGCCTCAACGGCTTTCTGCTCCGCACCGAGAGCGAGCACGATTGCTACGGCGCGGGTCACGCCGGCACGGCGCTCAGCGCGGCACTCGGCATGGCGGTGGGACGCGACAAGCGTGGGTCCGACGAGCACGTCGTGGTCGTCGCCGGCGATGCCGCCTTCACCTGCGGCGTGAGCTTCGAGGCGCTGAACAACGTCGCCGACCAGACCAAGCGTTTCATCGTCGTGCTCAACGACAACGAATGGTCGATCGCCAAAAATGTCGGCGCCATCGCCAGCTATTTTTCGAAGATTGCCACCCACCCGACCTACGCGCATCTGCACGAGCGCGCGGCGAATTTCGTCGAGATGCTCGGAGGCAAGTTCGCACTCGATTTCGCGCATAAGATCGAAGCTGGCGTAAAAAATCTCTTCGTGCCCTCGGTCCTCTTCGAAGAGCTCGGCTTCCGCTACTACGGGCCGATCGACGGGCACGATATTCCCCTGCTCACCCGCACGTTCGAGTTCCTCAAGACGCAGAACGAGCCCGTGCTCCTGCACATCCAGACCACCAAGGGCAAAGGTTACGCCCCTGCGCTGGAGCAGCCCGACAAGTTCCACGGCCTCGGCAAATTCGAGCCGAAGACCGGCAAGACCGCGCCTGCTTCCGCGCCGACCTACTCGGAGATCTTCGGCAAGACCCTCTCCAAGTTCGCCGAGCACAACAACAAAGTCGTCGCCATCACTGGCGCCATGCCCACCGGCACCGGTCTCATTCATTTCGCCAAGGCGCACCCGGATCGTTATTTCGATGTGGGCATCGCCGAAGAACACGCCGCGCTTTTCGCTGCCGGCCTCGCCGTGCAGGGGTTCAAGCCTTTCCTCGCGATCTATTCCACCTTCATGCAGCGCGCCTACGACATGATCGTGCACGACATCGCGTTGCAAAACCTGAACGTCTGCCTGTGCATGGATCGCGGCGGCCTCAGCGGCGACGACGGCCCCACGCATCACGGCCTCTTCGACATCGGTTACCTGCGACACATCCCGAACATCGTCCACATGCAGCCGAAGGATGAGGACGAATTCGTGGACATGCTCTGGACGATGGCCAACTACCACGAAGGCCCCATCGCCATCCGCTACCCGCGCGGCGCCGGCACCGGCGCTCAGCCGAAAGCTCAGCCAAAGATCCTTGAAATCGGCAAAGCCGAAGTCGTCCGCCACGGCGGCACCCAGCCCGTCCGCGTCGCTATCTTCGGGCTCGGCGGCATGTGCGCCATGGCCGAAGAGGCCGCTGCCCAACTCGAAGCCCAGGGCATCAGCACCGCCGTCATCAACCCGCGCTGGATCAAGCCGCTCGACGGCGGCACCATCGAATTCTTCGCCCGCTCGGTGGAAGTCATCTGCACCATCGAAGACCACGTCCTGCACAATGGCTTCGGCTGCTCCGTCATCGAGCATCTCAACGATGCCGGTATCCGCACCCCGGTGGTCCGCGTCGGCTGGCCCGACCAGTTCATCGAACACGGCGCCGTCGAAATCCTCCGCAAGAAACACGGCCTCACCGCCGAGTCCGCCGTGGAAAAAATCCTCGCCCAGCTCCCCGCCAAGACCGCGAAAGCAAGCAAGACTTCGCAGCCAAAGAGCGCTGCGTAACTCACGCCACAGGGGTTTTCAGATCCGCAGCGGTTGCCCTGCCACGCTAAAGTCCGGCCCAGAACGGACCGCCTCTACGCGCACTCGCACACCACCCGGAAACCCACGTCGTTGCTGCTGTAGTCCGGGCTGTTGAAATGTCTGGCGGGGGCGCGCAGGCTGGCGGCGCGGCTCTTCCAACTGCCGCCGCGGTAGATACGGCGGGTGCTATTGCGGGGGCCGCGTGGATTTTCGACGTCCTTGCCTTTGTAGTTCTCGAAGCCGTCGAGGCACCATTCAAAAACGTTGCCGGCCATGTCTTCGAGGCCGAAGGGGCTGACACCTTTCGGAAAGGAGCCGACCGGGGCGCTTTGCGGCCAGCCGTCGTCGATGCGCGGGTCGCGCCACGGGAAGTTGCTGCGGGCGTCGGCGAAATTGGCGTAGTGGCCGGCGTCCATCTCCTGGCCCCACGGGTAAATGCGATGGTCGAGACCGCGCGCGGCGTATTCCCACTCGGCTTCGGTCGGCAGCCGATAGCGGCGGCCTTCCATCTTGCTGAGCCACTCGCAGAAGCGCTCGGCATCGAGCGCGCTCACATACACAACAGGATGCCTTTCATCCGCCCACGGCGCCCGTTTGGTGGCGTGCGTCGGGTCAAAGGCTTCATACTGCGCGTTCGTGATCGGGTGGCGCGCCATGTAGAAGCGGCTGAGAAAAACATTGGTGAGCGGCTGTTCGTTGCTCTGTGAATCGAACGCCTTGCTCCCCATGACAAATGCGCCGCTGGTGACGAGATTCAACTCGATGCCGAGCGGGTTGACGTAGCTGGGATGTTTTTCCTTTTCCTGCGCGCGGATGAGCGGCGTGATGTTTGGAAAATCGCGCCGGCCGACCGGTGCGGCAGGCGCAGTCGCAGCCGCGGCAATGGGACGCGGCAACGTGGCGGCAGCAGCGGTCGCCATGGCCGGAGCCGGACGCGCGGGCACGGGCCGCGGAGGAGGCACAGGCGCGGCGGGCCGCATGGGAGCCGCTCCGCGAATGGGGCTGGCTGGTTTCATCGGCTCGGAGGGCATCATCGCCACCTGCTCGAGATATTCGTCGATGAGGTCTTCCGCCTGGCCGCCGGTAAGACCGAGGCTTTCGCCGAGGTTGCACATCGCGTCGCGCTGATCATCCGTCATGTCCTCGCCATCGCGGCAGAGGCGGGACATCGTGAGCAGGCGGCGAAATTCGTTGAATGGATCGCTCGCTCCCGCGGGAGCCGACGTTGCTGCGCCAAAACCAGCCGACGGCGCGGGCATGGCCATCGGCGGTGGCGGCGGTGCCTCGGCCACGCGCACGGCCCCGATGCGGGTAAGTTCCGCCTCGATCACCCCCGCCGCTTCCTGCGGACTGAGCCCGAGGGAAATGCCCGCATTCAGCAGCCGCTCTTCATCCGGCGCGCGCAGTTGTTTGCCGATGATGGTAAAACCGATGAGTTTCTTGAACTCCTCCCCCGCGGCTTCCACCGCGGCGACGTGCAGCGTCGCATCGTGCGCTTTGCGCCGCTCCGGATCGAGCAACGCGGTGCGCGCCTCGACGAGAAAAATCGGCGCTTCGTCGAGCCCGGCGCGCAGAATCTGGCTAAGGGGATTGCTCGGCTGATTTTTAAGCGGAAGTTTTTTCTGCCACCAGACGAGGAGTTGGCGGCAGTTTTCTTCGATCTGCTCGTTGGTCGCGTTCGAGTCGAACGAGAGGCTCAGCCGCTCGTAGTAGTTCGGCGAGTTGTAGAGCTTCCAGCCATCCCAGCGGAGCGGATTATCGGGGAGCGGGTTGGGAAGGGACACGTATTAGAAGTGCGCGCAAGGTCGCGCTAGACGACCTTGATTTGCAGCAGATCCGCCGTGGCCGTGGCGATCTCGTTTTCGCTCAAGCCGGTATTGCGAGCGATCGAGACCCGGTTTTGCCGGCCGTAGGCTTCGACGACCACTTCGAGCACCTGATTTTCGTCGTAGCTGTAGGTCAGTTCCACCGGGCTGCCCTTGGGAAGAAAGGGAGGCAGCTCGATATCGCAAATCCCCAGCGGAGTGCATTCGCTCGGCACGGTGCTCTCGCCTTCCACGATGCGCACGATGGCGTTTTTCATGTTGGCCTTGGCGGTGCCGAAGCTGTTCCGCACGTGCGTGGGCACCGGCGTCATTTTCTTGATCATGGGGAACACATACTCCTCCACTTTCGAGTCGTCCCACAGCACGACTCCGAGGGTATGGGTGGTGATATTCGTGACCTTGATGAGCGAACCATCGTTGGCACTGAACTGATTGCGCACCTCCGCCGGGAGATGCCGCTCGCCGAGCTGGTCTTCCTCGTGGAGCAGTGCGAGCACGCCCTGAATGGCGGCACCGAGCGCCACTGCTTCGTCCGGGCTCACGTCGTCGGCTACGGGGCGCCCGGAAAGATCGCTGATCATCTGCCGCACGCTGGGCATACGGGTCATGCCACCGGTGAGCAGAATGCGGTCGATCTGGGTCCAGTTCATCTGCGCTTCCTGCATCACGATTTCGCAGATCGCCTTGGTCTTCTCCAACAGGTGCCGGCACTTCTGCTCGAATTCGTCGCGAGTGATCTCGAGCTTGATCGACTTGCCGTTAAAGCTGTGCACGATCGTCGTGCGCGTCCGGCTGGAGAGCTGAATTTTCGCGGTGAGGGCGCGGTTGTAGAGATCCTGGTAGCTCTGGAGGTCGAGCAACGGATTTTCCCCATGCACCTTGTCGAACTCATCCGCGACCCAGTTCACGACCACGTCGTCCCAGTCCTTGCCGCCGAGGCGGTGGTCGCCGTTGCTGGCGATCATGCGGATGTGATGGCTCTCGATCCGCATGATGGTCACGTCGAAGGTGCCGCCGCCAAGGTCGAACACGAAGACGGTCTGGTCTGTCTCCAGCTTGTCGAGACCGTAAGCGAGCGCGGCCGAAGTCGGCTCGTTGATGATCTGGAGCACGTTCAGCCCGGCGAGTTGCCCGGCGTGAAGCGTAGCGGTGCGCTCAGCGTCGTTGAAGTAGGCCGGAACGGTGATGACCGCATCGGTCACGGGCTCGCCGAGATACTTCTCCGCGTCGTTCTTGAGCTTCTTGATGATGAGCGCGCTGAGTTCTTCCGCGCTGTAAACCTTCCCGTCGAATTCCCGGTGAAACTGGGCCTTCGATTTGCCTACCTCGCGCTTCACGAAGTCCACGATCTTCTCCGGCTCGGCTACCGCGTTCTGCTTGGCCAGCGAGCCGACGATCGCATTGTGCCCATCGAACAGAATCACCGAGGGCGTGATCCGTTCGCTCTCCGCATTGGGAATGATCTGAGGTTTGCCATAGGTGTCGATGTGGGCGATGGCGCTGAACGTCGTGCCCAGATCGATACCGACGGCCTTGCGTGAGCCTGGCAGTTCGGAATCGCTCATTGAGGGAAGAAAAAGTGTGGCCCGGGATTGATACCGAAATGCAAGTTATGTGCCTTTGGCATGGACTGATAAGATGTTATTTGTGCTCGGAAGGCGCAAGGGCGACCAGAAAGCCTTCCTTCCATTTTTTGATGACGACTTCTTCGGCGCGGAAAAGACGATCCTTCCACATGAAGCCGCGTTTCACCGACCGCACCACGTCGCTATCTTCGTCGGGATCTTCAGCCAGTTCCACGGCCACCGCACGCTGCATCGCCTTGTCGAGTTTGCCCGAGTGCGGCGGCATGATCGTCACTTCGAGACGATTCAGCACCTCGATCACGAACTCAAGGTTGTGGTCGATGTTCACCGCCGTCGTCTGGAGCTTCTCCATCAGCCCGGCTCCGTCCTCGCATCTCCCCGCGTCCAACGCCGTCGTCACTACCTGTCGGCGAATCTCCGTCATGTCGTCGTAGAGCGAAATGAGGTCGCGAATGATGGGCCGGTGCACGGAGTCGAGCAGGAAGCCGTCCTTGTAGCCCTTGAGTTCCTCGTGGAGCGCGGCAAACATGTTCTGGCTCACCGAGTTTCTCACATCGAGCATCGCCCGCAGTTCGGTCAGGACGCCCGGAAATTCCTTGTGCGCCTCAGCGGATTCCTCTGCCGACGTTTCCAGCTTCTTCAGGATCGCCGTATTCTCGCTCGTGAAACGGCTCACCGCGTCCAACCCCATCACCAGCGGCTTGAGAAGCTGGATCAGCGACATCTGCCCCGCCTTGGGATCGGCCGCAGCCGCGGCGGGCGTTGCTGCGGCAAGCGCAGACGCAGGGGCGGGAGGCTGAGTCCCGGGTGTTTCAGGTGTCGCAGCAGGCGGCACTTCTGCCAACGGCTCGGATTTCCCTTCTGTCTTGGGCGTGCCGGTCGTGCGCGATTCGATTGCCTTTTCAGCCTGCGCAAAGAGTCCCTTCAACTGGGTATCGAACTCTGCGTCGAGAATAATTTCAGGCTCAGGCATATCGCACCAAAGCAAGAGCGAATTGCGCGCCACTACTCCAAACAAAGTAGCTTAACTGACACAGAAAAACGAACAGCCCCGAGAACGCGTAAGCGCCTCGGGGCCGCCGAGAATCGAATCTAACCGAGCAAATAAACTCAGTTCGCGCCCGCCGAGGCGGCCGCCGTCACGGGATCGATGTGAATCTTCCGCTTGGCTCTCTGGAAGCGCACCTTGCCTTCGACGAGGGCGAAGAGAGTGTAATCGCGCCCCATGCCGACATTCAGGCCGGGGTGCCAGCGCGTGCCGCGCTGACGCATGATGATATTGCCCGGAATGACCAACTGGCCGCCGGACTTCTTCGCGCCGAGACGCTTGCTGTGGCTGTCGCGCCCGTTTTTGACTGAGCCTTGACCTTTTTTATGTGCCATAAAATGAAGAGTTTAGAGGTGAATGAGTAAACAACCCGGCGCTTAGCCGTTGATCGACTTGATGAAGAGCTTCGTCAGGCTGCGGCGGAAACCGACCTTGCGCTGATAACCCTTGCGGCGCTTATACTTGTAAGCCACGCCTTTCGGTCCGCGGTGCTGTTCGAGCACTTCCGCCTCAATGGTCGTGCCGTTGGCCGCCGCGCCCGCTCTGACGGAATCGCCTTCGCCCACGAGCAGGACATCGGAGAAAGTAACGAGACTGCCGGGTTCAGCATCAAGCTTCTCGACATCGATCACGTCGGCGACTGACACTCGGTATTGTTTTGCGCCGGTTTGGAAGACTGCGTAGGCCATGGTTGGAAAAGATTTTTAGAAAAAGGGCGGTCACAGTGCAGTGCTCCCCCGCCCTTGGCAAGAGGTTTTCTCTGAAAAGTAACCAGAAGTTATTCTGAGTCGGTCAAGGGGATCTGTGGACGGGCACGGAACTACGTAATTTCTCGGATTCTGTTGCCCGAGGAATCAGCGAAAATCGTCGCAATCTGCGGATTGCCACCATATCCCTTAAAAAGACAGAGGCGCTCCGCTCGGCCGAATCAGCCGCGCGGAGCGCCCGTTGTCTGGGTGGGAAATCGAGCGGAAAGGCTCTTTCGCTTACGGCTTCACCTTCTCGGCGATCACTGGCACTTCCTTCGCCGGCGAAACCGGCGAGGTCACCGGAGCGGTGCGGGTGGCCTCGACCTGGCGCTGCGCGGCCGAGGAGTAAACGACACGCTGATTGTAGCCGGCGCCGGTCACTGCCATCGCCGTTTCCGGCAGGCGATGCTGCGAGCTTTCAAACGCCGGGGTGCCCGCGCGGTTCATGGTGTCATTCCATTGCACGTAGCGATACGTGACGGTGTAGCCCTTGCCGAAGTAGCGCATGGTCGGCTTGAAGTAGGTGCCTTTGCCAGCCTTGGTCGGCCCTAAACCGCCGTAGGTGGTGCGCTGGCCGTAACCGGGATCGCTGTCATAAGCGAAGCCCGTAGAAGCGATAATTCCGAGTAAAATCGAGAGAATGAGTGAATTTTTCATAACGATCAGATTTGTTTATGCCCAATTGCGTAACGCTTTGTCGAGATATTTTTTAGCCTCTTTTTAGCCCCCAAGATATGACTCCTGGACCTCCGGATTCCCCCGCAGCGCTTCCGCCGTGTCGCTCAGCGTGATTCGTCCCGTCTCAAGCACGTAGCCGCGGTGGGAAATCTCCAGCGCCAGATTCGCATTCTGTTCGACCAGGAGGATGGTGAGGCCGAGTTCGCGATTGATCTCCACGATCTTCTCAAAAATCGTCTGCACCAGGAGCGGCGCGATGCCGAGCGACGGCTCATCGAGCATCAGGCACTTCGGCTTGCTCATGAGCGCTCGGCCGATCGCGAGCATCTGCTGCTCCCCGCCGCTCAAGGTTCCAGCCACCTGCTGCGCGCGTTCTTTCAATCGCGGGAAAATCGAGAAGATGTAGCCGAGATCCTTGTCGAAGTTCGCCTTGTCCTTCCGCAGGTAAGCGCCCATCCGGAGATTCTCTTCCACGGTCAGATTGGCGAAAACCATACGCCCCTCGGGGCTCTGGGCGATGCCGCGCCCGACGATGACGTGTGGCGCCAGACCGGCGATATTTTCACCTGCAAAACGAATCACGCCGGCGCGTGGCTTCACGAGCCCTGAGATCGCACGCAATGTCGTGCTCTTCCCTGCCCCATTCGCGCCGATGAGCGTCACGATTTCACCCTGCTTCACCTCGAGCGAAATGCCATGCAGCGCGCTGATCGCGCCGTAGTTCACATGCAGATCCTTAATTTGAAGCATCGGGGAAATTAAAAGTTCAGAATTTAAAATTAAGATTTGTTCCGAATGCTAACGAAAATCGCGTTCAGTTCGGAACACTCCGTTTGCAGCGGAGTCATGCGACGAAGTGGCAGCAACTTTGCCTCGCCAATCAACTCCAGCCAATACGCAGTTTCTTCCGCCTCCTTCAAACAGTCACCGATTTTCGCGAGAAACTCAGCCTTCGACCGAGAACGATTCGCTTCGCGATAATTGGCGCCCACCGAGGTGCCCGCTCTCAGGACTTGATTGCTCAGAACTCGTCCTGCCGCGGAACGCGGCAGTGCCTCCGCCATTTTGATGATCCGCAACGCAAACGCCTTCGTTCGTTGCTTCAACTGGTCGCCGAATTCGCTCATGCGAGAAATGAAGAAGTGAAAATGAAGAGTAAGCCAGTGAAGACGCGCGGTGCGGATGTCTTAATTTTTAACTCTTAATTCTTAACTTTCCTTCCCAAGATAGGCCGCGATCACTTTTGGATTGGCGCGAATTTCCTCCGGCGTGCCTTCGGCGATCTTGCGTCCATAATCGAGGACGTTGATCCGCTGGCAGATGCCCATCACGACCTTCATGTCGTGCTCCACCAGCAGCACGGCGATCTGGAATTTGTCCTGCACGAAGCGGATGAGTTCCATCAGTTCCTGCTTCTCCGTCGGATTCATGCCCGCGGCGGGTTCGTCGAGCAGCAGCAGCTTTGGCTTTGTGGCCAGCGCCCGCACGATCTCCAGGCGGCGCTGATCCCCATACGGCAGCGATTTCCCATTGGTGTCGCGATCCTTGTCGAGGCTGAAGATCTTCAACAACTCCATCGTCTCGTGCTCCACACGCTGCTCCACCTCACGAAAAGCCTTGCCGCGAAGGAGCGCATCGCGCACCTGCTGCGCACGATTTCCTTGCATGGCGGTGCGCACGTTGTCGAACACACTCATCTGCGCAAAGAGACGGATGTTCTGGAACGTGCGCGAGACGCCACGCAGCGACAGCACGTGCGGCTTCACGCCGGCCGTCGGTCTGCCCGCAAAATGGATGGTCCCGGACGTGGGCTGATACACGCCGGTGATGAGGTTGAACGCTGTCGTCTTCCCCGCCCCATTGGGGCCGATCAGACCGATCAACTCACGCTCGGCGATCTTCATATCCAGTTCGCACACCGCAGTGAGGCCGCCGAACTTGATCGTGACTTTGTCGAGTTCCAGCAGCGTGCTCATTTCTTGCCGAAGTTGAAGAGCCCCTGCGGGCGGGTGAGCATCAGCACGATGATGAGAAGCGCGTTGATGATCGGCTGCAATTCGGAAAATCCGGTCATTAAATCACGCAGCACCGCCGGTAGCACCGTGAGGATAATGGCCGCGAGAATCACGCCCGCTGTCCGCCCCATGCCGCCAAGGATGACCATCACGACGATTTCCAAGCTCTTGTCGAACTTCGCAATGTCCGGGCCGAGCACATACTTGTGGTGCGCATACAGCCCGCCCGCGATGCCGGCAAAAAACGCACCGACCACAAACGCGGTCACCTTGTAACGCACCGTATTGATGCCCATCGCGGAGGCCGCCACTTCGTCATCGTGCACCGCGATGAACCCGCGCCCGTAAGTCGAGTTCACCATGCACGTGACCACATAAACCGTGACCGCCGCCAGCCCCCACGCCCAGCCAAAGCTGGTGTGATGAGGGATGCCGGTCAGCCCCGTGGCCGCGCCGAACGTGGCGCTGGTCGAGAAAATCACGCGAATGATTTCACCGAACCCGAGCGTGACGATCGCCAGATAGTCTCCCTTCAATCGCAACGAAGGCCCCCCGACGAGCAACCCTGCGGCGGCGGCGACCAATCCACCGACGAGCAACGCACCCCCGAGGAAAAATGGCTGCGCCGACGGCGGCAGCGATGGCCCGAAAACCAGCGTCAATTTCGCCGCCATATAGCCCCCCACCGCCATGAAGCCCGCGTGGCCGAGGGAAAACTGTCCCGTGTGTCCGTTGATTAGATTCAGCGACACCGCGAGGATCACATTAATCCCCACGTCGATCGCCACTCCGAGGTAAAACCGATTGAACTGCCCCGACGCGAGCGACACCCCGATCGCCACCGCGCACGCGATTAAAAGCCAGAGACGCGGATCGCGACGCATCAGACCTTCTCGATTTGGGCTTTGCCGAGCAGCCCCGCGGGCCGGAACAGCAGGATGAGAATGAGGATCGCAAACGCAATGCCGTCGCGATAGCTCGACAGTCCGCGCGTCGCTCCCGCGAAGGTATCGAGCAGCCCGATGAGCAGCCCCCCGAGCACCGCCCCCGGCAGATTGCCAATGCCCCCCAGCACTGCCGCGATGAACGCCTTCAGCCCCGGCTGAATGCCCATCAACGGATCGATGCCCGAGAAGCGCAACCCGTAGAAAATCCCCGCGACGCCCGCCAGCGCCGAGCCGAGCCCGAAGGTGAAGCTCACGATCCCGTTCACGTTCACTCCCATCAATGACGCCGCCTGCTCGTTGAACGCCACTGCGCGCATGGCCATGCCGATCTTCGTTTTCTGCACCGTGAACCACAGCCCCGCGAGCAGCAGCGCCGTCAGCACGATCACCACCACGTCGTTGCTCGAAACGTGCAACGCCCCCAACGCCAGTTCGCGCTTCGGCAGCAGGTCCGGAAACCGCTGCGGCGCCGAACCGAACGCCGCCTTGTGCTGCCCCGTGAACTCGATGAACAGCGACACGCCGATCGCCGTGATGAGCACCGTCAGCCGCGGCCGTTTCCGCAGCGGGCGATAGGCGAGGAACTCGATCGTCATCCCGATCGCCGCACAGATCGCCGCCGAAAGCAGGATCACCACGATGGCCGTGCCGATCGATTGCGAGCCCAGCGCCGGCGCGATCTGCGGCGTCAAATAAAACGCGGCAAATGCCCCGAGCATCAACACATCGGAGTGCGCGAAATTAATAAACCGCAACACCCCGTAAACCATCGTGTAGCCCAGCGCGATGAGCGCGTAGATCGCCCCCAGGGCCAGGCCGTTAATGAGTTGCTGTAAAATATCCATCAGGCCCGGTTGATGGTTGATGGGTGATAGTTGATTGGCAGCATGAATCAGCAGTCAGTCGTCAGTGAAGCGCGCAGGCCACTCAGCATTCGGCCCAGTGCTCCGCTCGTTGGTAGAGCATGACGAACTCGGGTTCGGCAAGAAATCCTTGTCGCTTCGCGAGAAAACCCTGTGAAATCGCCTCAAAAAGCGATCCCGTCGCAATCTCGACGAACCTCGCAAAATCGGTCCTCGAGAATCTCGAACTACCCTCCGCCAGATTCGCCGACACGGATACCGCCGCACGCCGCATTTGATTCGTTAGCCCAAACCGCTCTTCGACCGGAAAGCTCTTCGTAATTCTGTAGACAACGTCCGCGAATTCCACCGCCTTGTGCCATGTATCGAGTTTTTCGAAAGGAAACATAGGTTTCTTGATGATGGATTTCTGATGGGGTGATCGAGAGCCTCCGGCGCGAAGCGCGCAGCTCCAACCATCAACAATCAACCATCCACCATCCACCATCCACCATCCACCATCCACCATCAACACCTCACGGCGCGATCGTCTCCATGTATTTGAACTTGCCGCCCTTCACCTGAAGGATCACGGCAGCCTTGTCGGCGTCGCGGTCCTTGTTGATCGTGATCTTGCCGGTCACCGCATCGTAGTCCTTCGTCGCAGCGAGCGCGTCGCGCACCTTGGCGCCGCCGGTTTCGCCCGCACGCTTCATCGCATCGAACAGGATCATCGCGGAATCGTAGCCGAGCGCGGCCATCGCATCCGGAGTCTTGCCGCTGAACCGCTTTTGATAGGCTTCCACAAAGGCCTTCGCCGTCGGACCACCGGCTTCGGGCGAGTAGTGTGTGCTGAAATAGGTTCCTTCCACCGCCTCCTTGCCGATTTCCGTCAGCTTCTCGCTCTCCCAGCCGTCGCCGCCAAAGATCGGCACATTCAGACCGACCTCCCGCGCCTGGATGCAGATCAGCGCCGCATCCGTGTAATAGCCCGGCACGAACACCCCCTCGGGGTTCGCGGCCTTGATTGCCGTGAGCTGGCCTTTGAAATCCTTGTCGCCGCCGTTGTAGTCGAGTTCCGCCACGACCTGCCCGCCGCCCTTGAGGAAACCTTCCTTGAAGAACTGCGCCAGCCCCTTCGAGTAGTCGCTCTTCACATCCGTAAAAATCGCCACCTTCTGCGCCTTCAGCGTCTTCTGCGCGAAGTTCGCCATCACCGTTCCTTGGAACGGATCGATGAAGCACACCCGGAAGATGTAGTCCCCCGTCTTGGTCACCTTCGGATTCGTCGAACTGGGCGAGATCTGCGGGATGCCATTTTGCTGGCAGATCGGCGCCGCTTCCAGCGATCGCGACGACGCCACTTCCCCGAGGATCGCCACCGCCGAATCCTTTGCGATCAGCTTGTTCACCGCGTTCGCCGATTCGCCCGCCTTCGATTGGTTGTCCTCCGTGATCAGCTTCACCTTTTTCCCAAGCACCCCGCCCGCTGCATTGATCTGCTCCACCGCGAGTTCCGTCCCTTCATGCGAAGACTGCCCAAAGGTCGCTTCCTTCCCCGTCAGCGAAGCGAACTCCCCCACCACAATCTCATCGGTGGAAGATTTGTTGCACCCGGCGAGCACCAGCGCGCCCGCGCATAAAAGGGAAAAAGAAAGCGATCGATTCAGGTTCATGAGGCGCGGAGGCTGAACAGTCCTCGCACGGATTTCAACTGCCAATCACCACTCACCTTGGCGGATGGTGCGGCGATCCGGTTTTATCAGTGCGCCTGTCACGTGGGGCGATGTCGCCTGCGTTCTTTCCAGCCTTACGAACAATTTCAACGGTTTCCTCAGCGAGACAGTGAAACGGAATCGCGCCGGCGCGATTACGTCCATCAGCCGCTCGTTCGTCGGCGGAAATGGGGGACAGGTCATCAAAGGCACAGCGGTAACAACCGGCCGGAAGATCACGCTTTAAGCGGAACTTTTTAACCGGGGATCAGCCCCCCGCCGACCTTGGCTTCGGGAGAAGGGCTCGATCAAACCATGCCGATCCGGCTGGTCGATCAAAGCGAGGGCGCCGGAGCGAAAATAGGGGGAACGGACAGAATGGACGGACCGGTCGGTTCGCCGTGGTGGCGATCGATGACGAAAGGGCAGGGACATGCTTCCGCCTCCTCCACGCCCAAACGAGCCTCACCGCCAAGGCCGGAATCACGCGCCGTGCGCCGAGGAATTTCTCCGCCTCCCTCCGGCCTGCACGCACCAGAAGCGATCCGGGGCGCTCCGGGTTGGTGTGAGTCCGCCAGCGCGCTCCCAAACTGGAGGTGGAAGTAGCTCGGCTCTCCTGAGCCGAGTTTCCCGGAGGGCGGCGTCGCCCTCGGACTCGGTTCTGGAGAACCAAGCTACGGCGGCGCTCCGGCTTATGCCTTGGACAGAGGCGGTCGCCGATGAGAGCGGAAATCGTCACTTCTCGACTCGCTGGTTCTGCGGCTGGTCGGGGGAACGCACAGACACAATAAATACACTATTTGCGAGCCACCGCTGCGCCACATCGCCGAGGCCGAGGGAGACGGGGCGCTGGAAACGCTTCTCGATTCGCTGGCCCGCTGGCTGGCCCTGCGGCTCGTCAGGGAGACGAACAGACACAATAAACACACTATTTTTGCGAGCCACCGCTGCGCCACATCGCCGAGGCTGAGGAGACGAGCGCTGGTTTCCAGCGGAATCGCGACCTCGTGCAGATGCGCTTCTTCAAGCCGGAAGATCCCGCCTCCGTCAGCTTCCCACCCGGCAGCGATGCAGGGTTCGACCCGTTCGCGCCCTTCGAGTCAAACGACCTGCCGGATCACCCAGAAGCCGTCGGGACGTAAACGCCTTGGCCGGCATGGACCAAACCTCATTCCGACGTGCTTCGCCCGAAAACCGCGTTCTTTTCGCGCCTCGCAAAATCCCCCTTTGCATCCAACGCCCTCGTTGCGTAGAGACTTGCGGACCCAAATTTGAACCCGCTCTCTCTTCTCACTCGCTCATCGATCGGCAAGAAGTGGATCGTCGCGCTGACTGGTCTCGTGATGTTCCTTTTTGTCATCGGCCACATGATCGGCAATCTTCAGGTCTTCCTCGGGCCGGAGGCGATCAACAACTACGGACAACTCCTGCGGACGTCTCCGGAACTGCTCTGGGTCATCCGCCTGGTGCTGCTCTCCTGCCTCGGGCTGCATGTCATCTTCACGATGTGGCTGGTGGTGGAAAACCGCCGCGCCCGCCCCGTCGGCTACGTGAAAAAGGCCAGCGTGCAGTCGAAGCTCTCCACGAAGCTGATGGCGATCACCGGCACACTGTTGCTGATCTTCGTGATCTTCCATATCGCCCACTTCACCACGCACAACGTCGATCCGAGCTACGCCGGCTTTCACGACGAGAAAGGGCGGCACGACATCTACCGCATGGTGGTCGTCGGTTTCTCGAATCCCGCTTATTCCATTTTCTACGCCGTCGCGATGACGATGCTCTGCTCGCACCTCAGCCACGGGGCTTGGAGCTGGATGCAGACCGTCGGACTCCGCACGAAAAAAGTTTCCGAACCGACGAGCCGCGGCGCCCGCGTCATCGCCGTCGTGCTGCTGGCTGGCTTCCTCTCGGTCCCAGCGGCGGTGCTGCTGACCAGCTTTGGCAAGAGCTACGTGGCCGAACGGGTGCACATCGAGCAGGCGGAAAAACTCTCCTCGCCCACCACTCCGCAGGCGATTCCCGCAAAGGAGGGCAAGTAAGTCATGATCGGCGAACTCAAGTCCAATATCCCCGACGGCCCGCTCGAAAAGAAGTGGGAGAAGCACAAATTCAAGTCGGCCCTCATCAACCCGGCCAACCGCCGGAAATACGAGATCATCGTCGTCGGCAGCGGTCTGGCTGGCGGGGCCGCGGCCGCGACCCTTGGCGAGCTTGGCTACAAGGTGAAGTGCTTCTGCTATCAGGATTCACCCCGTCGCGCGCACTCCATTGCGGCGCAGGGCGGCATCAATGCCGCGAAGAATTACCAGAACGACGGCGACAGTGTTTATCGCCTCTTCTACGACACGCTGAAAGGCGGCGATTTCCGCGCACGCGAAGCGAACGTGCATCGCCTCGCCGAGGTCAGCGTCAACATCATCGACCAGTGCGTCGCACAGGGCGTCCCCTTCGCCCGCGAATATGGCGGTCTGCTCGATAACCGCAGCTTCGGCGGCGCGCAGGTCAGCCGCACCTTCTACGCCCGCGGCCAGACCGGACAGCAGCTTCTGCTCGGCGCTTACTCGGCGCTCAGCAAGCAGATCGCCGCTGGCAGCGTCACGATGTATCCGCGCACCGAGATGCTCGACCTCGTGCTCGTCGATGGCCACGCCAAGGGCATCGTCGTCCGCGACATGGTCACCGGCGCCATCACCGCGCACGCCGCCGACGCCGTGCTGCTTTGCACCGGCGGTTACGGCAACGTCTTCTACCTCTCGACGAACGCCAAGGGCTGCAACGTCACCGCCGCCTTCCGCGCCTACAAACGCGGCGCGCTCTTCGCGAACCCCTGTTACACGCAGATTCACCCCACCTGCATCCCGGTGGCCGGCGACTACCAGTCGAAGCTCACCCTCATGTCCGAGTCGCTCCGCAACGACGGCCGCGTCTGGGTGCCGAAAAAGAAGGGCGACAATCGCAAGCCTGCCGACATTCCGGAGGACGAGCGCGACTACTATCTCGAGCGCAAATACCCGAGCTTCGGCAACCTCGCCCCGCGCGACATCTCCTCGCGCTCCGCGAAAGAGGCCTGCGACGACGGCCGCGGCGTCGGCCCCGGCGGGCTCGGCGTTTATCTCGATTTCGCCGATTCCATCAAACGCCTCGGCGAAGACAAAGTCCGGGAGCGTTACAGCAATCTGTTCGAAATGTATGAGCAGATCACCGGCGAAGACGCCTACAAGGTGCCAATGCGCATCTTCCCCGCCGTGCACTACACGATGGGCGGCCTGTGGGTGGACTACAACCTCCAGTCGAACATCCCCGGCCTCTTCGTCCTCGGCGAAGCGAACTTCAGCGACCACGGTGCGAACCGCCTCGGCGCCAGTGCGCTCATGCAAGGCCTCGCCGACGGCTATTTCGTCATCCCCTACACCATCGGCAATTACCTCGCGCCGAATCTCGGCAAAAAGCCGTCCATCGCTCATCCCGAGTTTCAGAAAGTTGTCGAGGAAACGACTGCCCGCACCAAGAAGCTCCTCTCCATCAAGGGCCGCCGCTCGGTGGACAGCTTCCACCGCGAACTTGGCCTCCTCATGTGGGATCTTTGCGGCATGGCTCGCACGGAAAAATCCCTCACCCGCGCGCTCGCTCGCATTCCCACCCTGCGCGAGGAATTCTGGAAAAACGTCAATGTCCCCGGCGAAAATGAATCGCTCAACGTGGCCCTCGAAAAAGCCGGCCGCGTGGCGGACTTCCTCGAATTCGGCGAGCTGATGTGCCTCGACGCCTTGGAGCGCCGCGAATCCTGCGGCGGCCATTTCCGCGAGGAATTCCAATACCCCGACGGCGAAGCCAGGCGCGACGATGAACATTTCGCCCACGTCGCCGCCTGGGAATTCACCGGCGAAGGCCAGAAACCCATCCGCAACGTCGAACCGCTGGAATTCGAAAACGTCAAACCTTCCGTCCGCAGCTACAAGTGACGCATTGCCTCCCCCTCGCACGCTGATACAATCCCAGGCATGATCATCGAGCGTATTCCCGATATTATGAAGCTCAGCCCCACCGAACAGGCTGAGCTCTACGGCGAATTGGGCGATCTGCTGGCCCGGGAGGATGCCTGGCACAAGCTTTCTTCTGAGGTCGTCGATGAGTTGGATCGCGAGATGGAGGAATATCGAAACGATCCCAGTAGCGGAAGAAGCTGGGATCAGGTGAAGGCAAAAATCGCTGCCGGCGAGTGGCGCAAGTGGCAGAAATAACGCTCCTCCGCCGTGCGGAATCCGACATTCTCCGCATTTACGCCGAAGTGGAAGAACAGACCGCCGGGCGCGGCGATCGATTTTCTCGCGAAGTCGAAAAGACACTCGGATTGCTCGCCAAAATGCCTCGCCTCGGGCGCGCTGTCGGCGGCCCCTATCGGCGTATGAAACTCAGCCGCTTTCCCCTTTCACTCCTCTACACCATCGAAGGCCGCCGGGTCATGATCCACACCGTGGCGTCGAACTGGGAATCACTCGATATGATCCTGGCGCGACTCCGCCGAGGATAGGCTGCCTTGGTTACTCTAAAATCAATTTACACTCCATGAACCTGAAGCTCAAAGTCTGGCGCCAGAAGAGCGCGAATGCGCAAGGCGCTCTCGTCGATTACGAAGCGAAGAACATTCCCGAGGACGCGTCGTTCCTCGAGATGCTCGACATCGTGAACGAAGATCTGCTCAGCAAGGGCGAGGAGCCCATCGCCTTCGATCACGACTGCCGCGAAGGCATCTGCGGCACCTGCTCGCTCAGCATCAACGGCATCCCGCACGGACCGAGTGAGACGACCACCTGCCAGCTCTACATGCGGAAATACAAGGACGGCGACACGATTTACATCGAGCCGTTCCGCTCCGGCCCTTTCCCCGTCGTGCGCGATCTCATCGTGAACCGCGAGGCTTACGACCGCATCCAGCAAGCAGGCGGATTCATCACCGCTCATGTGGGCGCAGCGCAGGACGGCAACGCCATCCTCATCGGCAAACACGAAGCCGACGCCGCCATGGAAGCCGCCGCGTGCATCGGCTGCGGCGCGTGTGCCGCCGCGTGCCCGAATAGCAGCGCCATGCTCTTCGTGGGTGCCAAGGTCACCCACTTGGCCCACCTGCCTCAGGGCCAACCCGAACGCACCGACCGTGTGCTCAAGATGGTCCGCCAGATGGACAAGGAAGGCTTCGGCAACTGCTCGAACTACCTCGAGTGCGAAGCCGTCTGCCCCGCGAACATCCCCGCCAGCGTCATCAACACGCTCAACCGTGAGTTCGCCATCGCGAGCGTCAAGGAAGCGGTCGTTTAAGACGCAAGCGCCAGCGAGTGGGCTGATCGACCATTGGACGTTTGGGAAAAGACGCGATAGCTCAGCCCATTAGTCCAATCGTCCAATCGTCCAATCGTCCTCCCGCTGCCCCGCACGACACCCTCGGGCGGCGGTTGCACGATCTGCGCATCTCGGTCACCGACCGGTGCAACTTCCGCTGCACCTATTGCATGCCGAAGGATGCTTTTGGGAGCGATCACGCCTTTCTGCCCAAGACGGAGATTCTGAGCTTCGAGGAAATTGCACGACTCGCGCGGTGCTTCGTCGCGCTCGGGGTGGAGAAGGCGCGGCTGACTGGCGGGGAGCCACTGCTGCGGCGCGATTTGGATCGGCTCGTCTCCTCCCTCGCAGCCATCGATGGACTGCGCGACCTCACGCTCACCACGAACGGTTCCCTCCTCACCGAGCAGGCCGCGAAGCTGCGCGCAGCGGGACTGCGCCGGATCACGGTGAGCCTCGATGCGCTCGATGACGCCACCTTCCGCGCGATGAACGACGTGGACTTCCCCGTGCATCGCGTGCTGCGCGGAATCGAGAACGCGCTCGCGGCGGGCTTCGCACCCATCAAGATCAACGCGGTGATCCGCCGCGGGGTGAACGAGCATGCGATCACCGAACTCGCCGAGCGCTTCGCGGGTCCGGAGTTCATCGTGCGCTTCATCGAATACATGGATGTGGGCAACACCAACGGCTGGAAGCTCGACGATGTTGTGCCCGCCGCCGAGATCGCGCAGCGCCTCGGGCTCACGCCGCTGACAGCCAGCTATCCTGGCGAAGTCGCCCAGCGGTTTCGCACTCCGCAGGGCGGAGAAGTCGGCATCATCTCCAGTGTCACGCAGCCTTTCTGCAGCGATTGCACCCGCGCCCGGCTCAGTGCCGACGGTCACCTCTACACCTGCCTCTTCGCGGCGCACGGCCACGATCTCCGCCCGGCCCTCCGCTCTACCTTGAGCGACGCCGACCTCACAAACCTGCTCGGCACACTCTGGACGGCACGCGACGACCGTTATTCGGAATTGCGCACCCAGGCGACCGCCCACGAACGCAAGGTCGAGATGAGCGCCATCGGCGGCTGACCATGATTGCTGTGGGGCCAGCGCCCCGCTGGCCAACCTGCCCGCCTACAGAAGCTGGTCCAGCCGCTGCTGGTTGAAGCCTTCCATCTTCTCGTCCCCCACCATGATGAGAGGCACCCCTTTTCCGCCGAGTTTCTCGAATTCCGCGCGCGCACTCGGCGAGCGCTCCACGTCGCGCTCGTCATACCTCACCCCTTTGCTGGCGAAGTATTCCTTCGCCCGAACACACCACGGGCAGTGCGAAGTGGAATAGATGATCACGGGGCCACGATTACTGGCGCTGCGAGCCGCTGGCGGGCGCGCTGGCACGGCGTTGCCCCCTCCGACATTACCCGGACTCGCCTGCTTGCGAGAACGTTCGTTGAGCAGTTCGGTGAGTTCCTGCTGCGCCGTGGCAACCTTCTGTCCTGCCTGCTTCAGCGTCGCATTGGCCTGCTGATAAGCCGCCACCTCCGCATTGAAGGCGGTGACCGCCGTGGCATCGTCGGATTTAAGACCAGCACGCCGGCCGTTGAGCGCTTGGAATTGCTGTGTTACGGCGGCGGACTGCTGCCGCACCTGCTCCTGGAATTGCTCGATCTCCGCCCGCTTCTGCTCGATTTGCGCGTTGATATCCACCGGCGGCTTGGACTTCTCCAGCAAAGGCACGTTCATCCCCTCGGGCATGTTGCTTGCGATCTCCTTGGAGACCCCTTCGCGCACCGTGGGAGAGACAAAGACGCCGCCAATCAGGATCGCCAAGCCTGCGAGATGGACCAAAAATCCACGTTTGGCTTCCGCCCAGTGTATAATCAGGAACACCAGTCCCACCGGGGAAAAAAGGAGGCAGCCCAGTCCCCACCACACGCTTTCGCGAAAGGCTGCCACGAGCATCATGATACTGCCGACCACGAGGGTCAGCAGACCAAAAATCAGGAGAGTGATGGCGAGCGCGTCCATACCCTCCTGAGAAGAGCATAGGGCAAACCACGACATCGAAAATTCGCATTCTGGCTTCGTTGCCGTGTTCGGGGACCGTGCCAATTACCTGTTTTCCTGCTCGCCCTTTCGTGGGATCAAGTGCCTCCTTCGACGCACGTCATCGAAATCTCCACCCCTCCCCTCCCGATGAACTCACCTCGCCTCGTCCCCGCTGCGGCCTTCGCTCTGCTCCTCATCACCACCTCGACTGTCGTCGCCCAGAACGCGCCTCCGCCTGCACCGGCCCCGCCCAATCCTCACCAGCGATACGAGCCCTCCAAGGACAACGCCGATGCCGACGGCTGCAAACTCCACCTCCAGAAATTGGCCCATGCCATCGCCGCCTATCGCAAGGATCACAAGGACATCCCCAACTGGCTCTCGGACCTGGTCCCGCAGTATCTCACCCCTGAAGACCTCATCTGCCCGGTAACCGCGAAGACCGAACGCCTCTCCCCATTCGGCGCGCTCGACCCGAAGCTGCGCTGCTCCTATCTCTACGAGTTCGCCCCGACGCCTATGACCGCCACCGTCAAAGCCGCCTTTCCCGGTCCGCTGCTCACCACCCGCCAGTGGAAACGCCAGCAGATGGGCATCGTCGGCTCCGAAGTCCCGATCGTCCGCTGCCTGCTCCACGCTCCCGTGCTCAATCTGTCCTTCGGCGGACGCATCTACGAGAGCCCCATGTTTTGGGAGAAAAACTTCCTCGATGTCGCCCGCATGGAAGACTTCCAGCCGAAATAACTTCGTTGCGGCGACGCCGCATGTTATCCCGCCGGCCGCACGAGGAAACAGAGCCCCTTCCCATGGCCCAATATCATCTTTCCAAAAACGGCAGGCAAGCCGGCCCCTTCTCGCAGGAACAGCTCGACCAGATGTTGCAAGCGGGCTTCTTCGCCGGCACCGAACTCGTGCGGCAGGACGATGCCCCGGATTGGAAACCCGTCTCGCAACTCCCCGGCTTTGTCCCCGCCCCTCCCACCGTCTCTTCTCCGCCTGCCCTGCCGGCACAGCCTTCCGCTTCCGCACCGGCCAGGACGAATAATTGCCTGATCCTCGGTCTGGTCGGCGGAGGCCTCCTCCTCATCGGCATCCCGGTCATCGCGCTCCTCGCCGCCATCGCCGTGCCGAATTTTCTGCGCGCCCGCAAACGCAGCCAGGCCACTCGCGAACTCATGGACCTGCGCCTGATCGATGCCGCCATCGATCAATACGCTATCGAACACAACAAGGCGCCCGGCATCAAAGTCGAGTGGTCCGACATCCGACCCTTTCTCCCCGCAGGCTCGAAGCTTTCCACCTCCAACGGCCTCGACATCCTCGGCCACCCCTTTGGCCCCAAATTCACCGTGGACACTCTTCCCGTCATCCCCGACGCCACCTTCCAGGTGCTCAGCGACGTCGCCCCAGCCGAGTTCTGGTCGCCTTACAAATAAACGAGCGATCTGTCCCGTCGGAAGTCGCGAGCGGGCCACGACATGCCGTGCGCGCAGACGGTCACTGCCCCGAAGCACCGCACCTGAACGACACAGCGGTGCTTTCCCCGGCAGGACGATTCAGGATCAGCCGAGCAACGGCTGGATGATGCTCGCTGGCTCCACACCGGTCAGCCGCGCGTCCAGGCCCTGCACTTTCACGGAGAAGCGCTCGTGGTCGATGCCGAGCAGGTGCAGCACCGTGGCGTGAAAGTCGCGGATATGCGCGGGGTCGCGCACGATGTTGTAGGAAAACTCATCGGTCTCGCCGTAGATCGTGCCGCCTTTGACGCCACCACCGGCCATCCACATCGTGAAGCATCGCGGGTGATGATCGCGCCCGTAGTTTTCATGCGAAAGTCCGCCCTGTGAGTAGATCGTGCGACCGAACTCCCCCCCCCAGATGATGAGCGTCTCGTCGAACAACCCACGCTGCTTCAGATCATTAATGAGCCCATAAGTCGCCTGGTCGATGTCGCCACACTGGAACGGCATGCGCCCGCCGACGTTGCGGTGGTGATCCCAGTTGTTGTGATAGATCTGCACGAAGCGCACGCCGCGCTCGACCAGCCGCCGCGCGAGCAACGCCGTGTAGGCGAAGCTGCCCGGCTTTCGCGCGGCCTCACCATAAAGCTGGTAAGTCGATGCCGGTTCGCTCGCCACGTTCGTCAGACCCGGCACACTGGCCTGCATGCGGAAGGCCATCTCGAATTGCTGGATGCGCGTGTGCGTCTCGGGATCGCCCACCTCCCGGTAGGCCTGCTCGTTCATTTCACGGATGCCATCGAGCTGGCGGCGGCGCATGGTGTCGCTCACGCCCGGCGGATTATTGATGAAAAGAATCGGATCGCCCGCGCTGCGAAAGCTCACGCCCGCGTGCTCGCCCGGCAACCACCCGCTTGACCACAGCCGCGCCGAGATCGCCTGGTTCTGCTCTTCGTTCGTGGGCTTCGCGACGAGCACGACGAATGTCGGCAGGTTCTTGTTCAGCGAACCGAGCCCGTAGCTCACCCACGAACCGATGCACGGCCGCCCACCGATCTGGTTGCCCGTCTGCATGGCCGTAATCGCCGGCTCATGGTTGATCGCCTCCGTGTGCATCGAGCGAATGAACGCCATGTCATCGACGCACTTCGCCGTGCACGGCAGCAACTCCGTCACCCACATGCCGCATTGGCCGTGCTGCGCGAATTTGTATTTCGATGGCGCGATCGGAAATCGGGTCTGGTTGCTCGTCATCGTCGTCAGCCGCTGCCCCTGCCGCACGCTGTCGGGCAGGTCCTTGTCATACCACTTCTCCATCACCGGCTTGTAATCATAGAGGTCCATCTGCGACGGACCGCCGACCATGTGGAGGTAGATGATGTTCTTTGCCTTCCCGAGGATCGGATCCGAGGAGCGAGAGGAGCGACGCGTAGCCGAGCGCGTTTCGGCCGCGGGCGAAAAAGTCGCGGCGCGTCAGCGCCAGCCTCGTCTCGGCGGGGAGATGGGTGAAGAGGTGGGAGTTGCAGTTCATGGCAGCTACTTGTTGAGCGCTTCGTCGAGGTTCAGGAGCTGACTCGCGATCATGGCGAGCGAGGCGAGTTGGGGGGGGGGAATGTTTGCGTCCGGCCTGTCTTCCCCCACGCTCAGGAAGGCTTTCGCATCCTCCGGTTTGGCCTCGAATTCCTTTTCGAGGTCACACTGCGTCGCCGCCACGATCTTGCGTTCCCTTTCCGACAAGGGCCGCAGCAGCACGCGCGCGGCGATTCGATCGATCGTCTGGGCACAATCGCCGTTCGCTTCCTCCCACGCGCTCTGCGCAAGGTGGCGCGCGGCCTCGACAAATTGAGGATCATTGAGCGTCACCAGCGCCTGCAGGGGAGTGTTCGTGCGCTCGCGGCGGACGGTGCAACTCTCGCGCGTCGGCGCGTTGAGAATGTCCATCGAAGCGGGAGGCGCCGCGCGTTTCCAGAAGGTATAAAGGCTGCGGCGATAAAGCGCCCCGCCGTTGTCGCGCTGGTAGTCGCGCGTGTTGCTGCCCGGCATCGCAACCGTCTCCCACACGCCCAGCGGCTGATACGGCCGCACGCTGGCACCGCCAATCTTGCGGACGAGCAGGCCGCTCGTCGCGAGCGCGTAGTCGCGGATCATCTCGGCATCCAGGCGGAAGCGCGGCCCACGCGAGAGCAGGCGATTCTGCGGATCACGCTCGAGCTTCTCCGGCGTCGTCACCGCGGCCTGTCGATACGTCGCGGACGTGACAATGAGCGTGAAGAGCTTCTTCACATCCCAGCCGGAATCGCGAAACTCGACGGCAAGCCAGTCCAGCAACGCCTGGTTCACTGGCGGCTCGCCTTGCGAGCCGAAGTCCTCGCTCGTCCGCACGAGGCCGGTGCCAAAGATCTCCTGCCAGAACCGGTTCACGGTCACGCGCGCGGTCAGCGGATTCTCCGGCGCCACGACCCATTGCGCCAGGCCCAGCCGGTTCTTCGGCGCGTCCGGCCTTTGCGGATGCAGCACGGCGAAGGTCGCGGGCCGCACGAGATCGCCGGGCTTGTCGTAGGCACCACGGGCCAGGATGTTCGCCATCGGCTCGCTCCCCTTTCTGTCTTCCTGGATGAGCGAAACCGTCGCCCGATCCTTGATTCCAAGGTCTTCGTCCTCGAGGTCGTCGAGTTTCACGTTCAGCGCGCGATACGGCTCATCAATGTTGTCGAGATAGAAACCAAGCAGCGCGTTCTTCTGCGCCGGGGTGCGCTTAGCCGGCTCGGCTCCAAGCCCCGAGCGCAACGCCGCCTCCTCGGGCAGTGAGCGCGCCTCCCCGCTGTTCAGCTCGCGGGCATAAACGCGCACGTCCTGCACCGCGCCGCCGTTGAAGGCGTTGCCTTTCTCGCGCTGGCCGATCGTCAGCGCTGCCGCCGCGCGGACCGGGCCGGTCACTTCCTTCCCTTGATCCTGGATCGGCTGCTCACGGCCATCGAGGTAAAGGTGGAACCCGCTCGCGCGCCCCGAGCCATCGTAGGTCGCCAGCACGTGCTGCCATTTCCCCGCGCGCACCGTGTTGTTCCGGGTCAGCACACGCACCGCGCTTTTCGGATTCGCGCTCGCCATCTGCACGCCGAATTTCGTGCCCGACGCGAACAGCTCCCAGCCTTGATTCCCGGCCATCCGGCCCACGAGCGTCGCCTCCCTGGATTCCGCCGGCACATTCATCCAGCACGCGACCGAAAACGCCTGCTCCTTCTCAAATCCAGCGAGGTCGCCGAGCGCGAAATGATTGCCGTTGGCGAACGCAGGCGCACTGCCGAGCTGGCCGCCCTTCACCCATTCGATCGGCCCCTCGGACTTGAATTCCACCGCACCGTCCGCGCTGGCTCCCTTCACCGCGACACCCCACCCTTCATTGAGAGGCAGGTGCACGACGAGCTTCTCCGGGCGAATCTCCAGGTCGTCGGGCCGCGCCGTCGCGAGCCACTTTTCAAACTCCCCGCCGGCCGCGCCGCGTCGCTGTTGCTGCCCGGCCTGCACGCCCGCGATCTCCGCGGCCACCTCCGCGAAACGCTTCTCGTCCGCGGACTGCGGGAGGTAGAGGACGGGCTTGGTGTCCTTCACGTTGCCGTCCTTCGGCGGCTGCGTCGTATTCCGGAAATACGCAGCCATCGAATAGAAATCCTTCATCGTAACCGGGTCGAACTTGTGATCGTGGCACGCCGCACAGTTTGCCGTCAGCCCAAGCCAGACCCACGACGTCGTCACCACCCGGTCGTTCGCGTAAAGCGCGAGGTTTTCCTCGTCGATGGTGCCGCCTTCGTTGGTCGTCGAGTTGCAGCGGTGAAATCCGGTCGCAATGAGCTGCGCGCGGGTGGGGTTCGGCAGCAGGTCACCGGCGAGTTGCTCGACGGTGAACGTGTCGAAACGTTTGTTCTCGTTGAAGGCCGCAATCACCCACTCGCGGTAGGGCCAGATCTCGCGGTAGTTGTCGAAATGAATTCCGTGCGTATCGGCGTAACGCGCGGCGTCGAGCCAGTAACGCGCCCGGTGCTCGCCCCACTGCGGCGTGGACATCAGCTTCGCGACCAGCTTCTCGTAAGCATTCGGCGCATCGTCGTGGACGAATGTCTCGACCTCCTCCGGCATCGGCGGCAAGCCGGTGAGGTCGAGCGACACGCGCCGCGCGAGCGTGCGTCTGTCGGCCTCCGGCGCAGGCGCGAGCTTTTCCTCCTCGAGTTTCGCGAGCACAAAGCGATCAATCGCATTGCGACTCCACCGGTCGTCCTTCCCGCCTGGCAGCGGCGCCTTCTGCGGCGCCTCGAACGCCCAGTGCTTTTGATAAGTCGCGCCCTCCATGATCCATCGCTTGACCGTCTCGCGCTCGGCCGGGGTCAGTTCTTTGTGTTTTTCCGGCGGCGGCATCATCTCGTCCTTGTCGGTGCTCAGGATGCGCTGCCACGCCTCGCTTTTACCCAGGTCACCCGGCACAATGGCCCGCAAGCCGTCTTCGTTCGCGCTCGTCGCACCTTCCCTGGTGTCCAGCCGCAGGTTGCCCTTGCGCTTCTTCGCGTCGAAGCCGTGGCACGCCAGACATTTGTCGGCGAAGATCGGACGGATGTCGCGGTTGAACTGGACCGGCCCGGACGCGGCGGCTTCCAGCGAATCAGCGGCACCCACGAGCGCTGCCAACGCCGGGAGCAGAACCGCAGATCGACGGCAGAGGGCGACGAGCGATCGGGGAGTAGTGCGGAGAGACAGGGGTTTCATGCGATCTCTGAACGAGAGCTTTCATCCTCCCCCGACCTTGGGAGTATTAACCACACGTCGCTTGGCAAAATCCCACCGCGCCTTGGCCCGCCCTCGCCGCCGGAAGACCCGTGACTCGACCACACCCACGCCCGGGCACCAACTCTGTCATCGCGATCGCCGCCCGGCATTGTCATCCATGGAAGACTAACCCGCTGAAAACTCCGCCGAGGTTCCGGCACCCCATTCACCGCCGAGACTTTTTCCTTCCTTTCGCCAGTTCGTTGCACTACTCCACTGCCCTCGTATGAGAATATGGCCCCGTTCGAGTCGGCAAGGAATTGCCGGTGTGGTTTCCGCGATGGCTATCGCGTTTTTCGTCCTGGTCGTCTGCCTCCCGCCCTGCCCTGCCAAAGCCGCGGCTGGATTCGACGATGATCGCGTCATGTTACAAGGCTTCTACTGGGAATCTTACCGGCACGGTCACCAGCCCAAATTCATCGAATACGGCACCAAACATTGGTATGCCATCGTTAAGGAACAAGCGGATGGAATTCGCGACGGCCGCTTCGACCTGATCTGGCTCCCACCGCCATCTTTCGCCGGCGAATACAGTGCGGGTTACGATCCGCGGGAGTATTTCAATTTCAGCAACAGTTACGGCAGCTTGGATGAGCACCGCTCTTTGCTGGAAGCTCTTCTCAACCGTGGCGTCGAGCCCATCGCCGATCTGGTGCTTAACCATCGAAACGGGCTGCATCATTGGGCGGACTTCAAAAATCCCGACTGGGGCACTTGGGCGATCTGCAGGGGCGATGAGTGTTTCGACAATCCCGCTTCAGAGGTTCGCGGCACTCCTGAAAACCAAAGGGGGGCTCCCGAGGAGTTTCCCGAATACGCCGGTCACGGGGGGACTACTTATGCTTATGGAGACTTCCGCGACATCGACCACACCAACCAGACCGTCCGCAGAGACATTATCCGCTACCTTCTCGGCCTGAAATCCCTCGGATACCGCGGGTGGCGCTACGACATGGTTCATGGTTACCATGCCAGATGGATCGCCCTCTATAACCGCCGGACCCAACCGACTTTTTCCGTGGGTGAATACGACTGGGGACAGCATGCCGCCCAACGGGGATGGGTCTGGAATACGGCGACGACTCCCAGTGATCTGCACACCGCCAGTTCAGTCTTCGACTTCTCCACCAAATTCGCTCTCCAAAATCACGAAGCCTACACGGCGTGGAGC
The DNA here is from genome assembly GCA_044226525.1 of Chthoniobacteraceae bacterium. Taxonomy (GTDB): domain Bacteria; phylum Verrucomicrobiota; class Verrucomicrobiia; order Chthoniobacterales; family Chthoniobacteraceae; genus VFJQ01. The sequence goes on from JBGAGV010000007.1 coordinate 44,646, forward strand.
GGATATGGAAATGGGACCGGGATGATCGGCGATACCACCGACGGTCAGCCGTGGAAAAATCGAGCCGTCACTTTCCTGGAAAATCACGACACCGGATACCGGACCAACGAGGACGGTTCGCCTCAGGCAGACCACAAGTTCGACACCTTTGCTAATAACTGGGAGGCGGAGCAAGGCTACGCCTATATCCTCACCCATCCGGGCGTGCCCTGCGTTTACTGGAAGCACTACTTCGACTGGGGCAGTGAACTCCGGGAGAAAATCAAAGCGCTGATCAACGCGCGCAAGATTGCAGGAGTCAAATCGGGCAGCGCTCTGCATGTGCAGCTCAACGCTCTGGCCAAGGGAGTTTACGCAGCCATGGTGGAAGGAGCCAATGGCCAGCTCTACGTGCGCATCGGGGGCAACGACGATAGCTGGCAGCCATGGTTCTCCGACTACAAGGACTATCAAGAGTATGCTCATGGCGCTGGCTGGCGGGTTTGGGTCAAGCTGCCCGGCAATCCCGCCGTGCAATGGGCACAGCCAAAGCCGGCATTACCCGTTCCCGACTACAAAAATCCGAACGAGATTACGATCCCGGATGATTGGGCGAAGCCCTAAGTAGCCGCGAATTACGTGATGCTTGCAGGTGCCGGATACCACCTGCTTACCGCCTTCGGGCCAGTCGTCGCAAACCACATCCGATCTGGGAACCGGGACCTCGTCCCCGACGCCACCTTCCAGATGTTGAGCGACGTCGCGCCCGCCGAGTTCTGGGCTCCGTATCAATCGACGAGCCGTTTAAAGCACGCCGCGATGGCGCGCTTTCCAGTAGGCAGCGAGGTGATAGATGAGACCACAACTGGCGTTGTGCAGGTAATCGAAGCGTCCGAGCAGATCGCTCAGCGAAGCGCGTTGCGTTTCGGAGACCGAACTTGGATCGACCATGAGGAGAATCAAAGCCGATTCGCCAGCTTCACGCGAGAGGGACCAGATTTCACGGAAAGGTCCCCACTGCGGGTTCGGGTAGCCTTTTTGGTCCTTCCACTCGGGCACGTGCCGCCAGTCGGGACCGAGCATCCCCATTTGCTCGGGAGTTTTTTTGGCGATGCTCCCCAGCACGCTCGTAAAGCGCTTCGTGGCGAGTTCGCGGACGTGACGCATCCGCTCGAGGATCGTTGCTTTCAGCGAAGGATCGGGCTCCAGCGCGTGCAGGAGTTCCAGCGAGCACTGCATCTGCAGGAGAGCATAGGCGGGCTTGTTCTCGCCGGGGCTGGCTGACTGCTCGACGGCTTCCACGACGTAGCGACGCCACTGCTCGCGGTAGCGATCGTCGCGGGTCACATCCCATGCGGCCGCATAGATCATCGGCAGCCGGGCTGCTTCGTGCGGCTGCACCTGCCACATGCGGCAGATTCCGAGCGGGCAGCGTTTGCCATCGGCCCGGCAGAAATCGTAGTCGTTCTCCGGCGTGACGAACGCGATCATCCGCTCCGCGACATCGCCAAGAAGGACGCGGATTTCTTTTCGCGTGGCCTCGTCGGCCAGCGGGCTGTGGTAATATTGCCAGAGGCCATGGACGAGGTGCGTGACCTGGTCGCGCGAGGAGTTGATGTAAACACTCGTTCCGTCTTCGGGGCATACATTCCGCGCCACAAAACCGCGCACCCCATGCACCGTGGTGCAGCGCCGCAGACCGGCGAACACCGCCGCCGCCTTTCCCCTGAGTTGGTCCTCACCGGTCACCGCAAACCGGTCGCACAATACGCTCAGCATCGCGCCGCCGAGAATCGCACCGTCTTCCATGCCCGTGCTGTAGCCGCACGGGTTCGGATACTGGCGTTTCACCTCCTCCGCCGTCGGCAGATGCGCCTGCTCCCGACCGGCCTCGTAGCTGCTCAGGTAGTCGCCGAAGGTCTGCACCTTCGGAAGGTAAAACCGGCTCCAGGTAACCTCCCAGACCCGGTCCATCTGCGCGGAGATTTCCCGATCCGGCGGATGGACTTCTCCCTGCTGAGCGATTCCGAGGGAACCGACCGCAGCAAAGATCAGGAAGAGGACAAAAGGTTTGAGCATGGCTGAGTCAGAAGGTGGCTGGCCTCACCGGCAAGTCCACCCGACTGACAAAACAAATGTCTCACCCCGCCCGAAAAACCGCGCTCGAAGAGCGCGTCGTGTGGCGCTCGACACCCGACGAGGTGCCCCGAAGTGAAGCTACTTCTCCTTTGCATACCGCTCGTAAGCGGCAGCGATGTTGGCGGATTTCTCGTCGCCGGTGTGGAAAAGGAACCGATGGCGGAGAAGGAGTTTTTCGCCCGGCTTGATCGTGTGCGGGCCGTTGGGGACGGGGTCGGCCTTATCGAGCGTGCCGAAGGGGTTCGCAGTGAACAGGCCGTAAGTGCGGACGTGCCAGCTCGTGGGATGGCGGAAGCTGGTGGGATGATCGAGCATCGCGACACCCAGCGTTTCGCCGTCCACCGGGCCGTGGTAATCGACCCAGTCGGCGCGTTTGCCCCACGCGTCCTTGTCGGTGATGCCGGTGCTGGTGACGATCTGGCCACCTTTCTTGCTATCGACCGCCATGGAACTGGGAACGCGAATGCTCAGGCCAGCGTCCTTTTTGTCGCCAAAGGTCACTTCGCCTTCCGTGGCGGTAAATTCCTGATCCCAGTCGATCAGCCGGGTGGTGCCTTCCACGCGGAAGGTGATGCGCCGGATTTCCGTGGCGGATTTTTTGCCGTCCCCGCCGATATATTCGTTTTGTTCGACGATGATGGCTTTGTCCGCCTCGGCGGCGACTTCCTTGAAGGCGACGTGTTTGGTGACGCCCATTTTGGCAATCGCGGCCTTTTGTTTGTCGGTGAGCTTGTCGTCGGGCACCAACGCGATCTCGTTGCGGTTGACCTGCGTGACGCTGCCACGTTCCGCCCAGGAGTCGAACCCATTGATGTCCTGATGCCCGAAGCAGATGCCACGATGATGATAGTGATCGGTCTGCTCGCCCTCGACTTTCTTCATCGGGAAGGAGCGCGTCATCAGCTTCCCGGTGGGGCCAAACACGGGAAACAGGTAGGGTTTGTTTGCTTCGTCGATCACGTATTCGGCGAAGGGCTGGCCGCCGTAGGTGACGGTCACGCCATGGGAAGTTTTCGACACGCTAAATCCGGCGCCTGCCGCATGGGAAAAGGTCGAGGCGGCGACGACCCCAAAAGCGAGGGCGGCGGAGAGAAAAAGAGAGCGGCAGGGAGTGGTGGGAAGGGCTTGCATGGTTGGTTGGCTGAAGTGGGAGAACCGGAGCTTCGGTCAGTCTAGCGGCGGAACATCCTCCTAGTCCTCGAATCTGCCACCTCTTAGCAAAAAATTAACAAAACCGGCAATCCTTCTGGAAAACGCAGGGGCGTTCTCCTCCCCCTGCTTGATGCTCCACTTCCGAGGTCCATCGCACCAATGAGAGTGCAGTTCACGCCGGCGCCAACGCGCTCCGCCGTCCGACCTCCCAAGCCCGGCTTAACGGTAGGGCGACCAGAACTCCGCCGGGGCCACGTCGGAGAGTTGGAGGAAGGTGCCGAGCGAAACCGTCGGGATGGAATCTACTTTGAAAAGACCGCCGGAGTAAGACCCTCCGAGAGTGTCGAAACCACCCGAGTGGTAGAGCTTGGAGTTCTTCTTCACGTAGCCTTGAATATCGGTCCAGAGGACCGTCTTGCCGCTCATCTTATTGGTTTCCATCGCATACTGCTCGATGGCTCCATCGATCACCCGCAAATCCTGAAGAATGCGCGTCGCCTGGGACCGCTTGCGAGCCCGGAGGAAGTTCGGCAAGGCCAATGCCGCCAGAGCGGCGATGATGGCCACGACAATCATGATCTCGGCCAGTGTGAAACCAGCGCGGCGCCGAGGATAGCGCAACGAGAACGAACGGGAGGGACGATTCAGGCACTGGTTGGACATGACGTAGAGAAGAAGTGAGAATTGGGCTGGAGCGTGTCGGGGTTATCCCGAAACAATCGCCTGCGGGGGCCGCATGTGGCGCTCCAATAATTCCAGTCTAATGATGTAGTTAAAAACATTACAAATACAGCAGGACGCCTCCTTAGTTTTATGTCTGTTTGTCTTCCCCACCAGCCAAAGGGCAAACCAGCGGGCCAGCGAATCGAGAAGCGTTTTCCAGCGCTCGTCTCCCTCGGCCTCGGCGATGTGGCGGGGCGGCAGCTCGCAAAATAGTGTGTTTACTGTGTCTGTTCGTCCCCCCCGACGAGCCGTAGGGCGAACCAGCGGGCCAGCGAATCCAGAAGCGTTTCCAGCACTCGTCTCTCTCGGCCACGGCGATGCGGCCGAGCGGCCGCTCGCAAAATAGTGTGTTTATTGTGTCTGTTCGTCCCCCCCGACGAGCCGTAGGGCGAACCAGCGGGCCAGCGAATCCAGAAGCGTTTCCAGCGCTCGTCTCTCCCGGCCACGGCGATGTGGCGGAGCGGCGGCTGGCAAAATAGTGTGTTTATTGTCACCATGTTTGCTGCCGTGTTTCCACCTTAGTCTGCAGCATGGGCCTCCAGCCAGCAGAAGGAGCGCGTTCGCGCGGGCAGTCCACCTCGACCTGCCTTCGGCAGTGTGTCTGTTCGTCTCCCCGGACCAGCCGCAGGACCAGCCAGCGGGCCAGCGAATCGAGGAGCGAAGGCTAGCCCTCCTTTCCGCTCTCCTCGGCGGCCGCTTCTTCCTGAAGGCAACGCGCCATTTCGTGCGCCTCCATCTGCAAATACCAGTCCCAGCGTGAACGGAGGAAAGCATCCTGCGCGGGCGCAGCCGATTTCGATCACGTTGGGGACAACGTGAGCCACGACCGGCGCAGCCGCCTTGAAACGGTCGTTTCCCCGGAGAACTCGAAACCCAAAACGCGAATTCGGAACAAGCGAAGGCATGTCCCTGCCTTTTCGTCCTGAATCGCCACCATGGCGAACCGACCGTTCCGTCCGTTCCCAATACTTTTTCGCCAAGGTGCCGATTTGCTCCACCCCGCAGCGAAAAGTTCACCTCACAGACGAGCGGCGCCTTCCGCTACATCGAAATCAGCGACATTCACAGCAACGGCATTCCCTCCGATACCGCACTCCCGATGCGTGAAGCACCGAGCCGCGCCAGGCAATACGTCCGCGGCGGCGACGTGCTCACCTCCACCGTCCGCCCCAACCGCCACCTCTCCGCCATCGTCGCACCAGAGCAGGGCGGCTGCGTCGCCAGCAGCGGCTTCGTCATCTGGCCCCTCGTCGATCCGGAGGTCGATCCGCCGCGAGGCACCCTCGTGATCCTGAATGAAAAAGCCAAAACCTTTACCCCTTTGGACGGACGGCCCGAGGCTCAGCCCCTCTAATTCATCACCCACGCCCCAGCGGCGGAAGAAGGCATTCGCAATCATGCGAGGAGCTACGCAGGCGGCATCCCGTGTGGGTGTCTCGATTTCCGGCGGTCCAGAGACAGGCGGGGCTCCCTTTCCTTTCTCGACAAGCTCGCGCTCCCACCTCCATACTGCCCGGCTTCGATCCCCCTGCTGCGCGGCCACCCCTCTCACGTGAAACCCAGTTGCCCTTCATGAGAACTCCAGCACTTCCCATCATCGCCTTCGCGACCCTGGCCTTGGCTTCTTTCGCGGCAGACCCACCGCCAGCCGCGCGTCCTGCCGGGGTGGACGAGGCCCATTGGGTTGCCCTTTCCGAAACGTTCGGCTTTGTCGTCACAAAAGACTCGCCGGTCATTCATCGGTTCGATTCCAAAACCGGCAAACGCATCACCGTCGTTCCCAAATACGTTCCTTCCGTCACTGGCTTCTTCGCAGTCCGACGGGATGGCGTCTGGTGCCGGGTTAACCTCGAGCCCAACGAAGGCACCGTCAGCCTGCTCCGCGGTCGGTAAGATTCCAAGTCGCCCGGCCTCACAGGATATCCCCCGCAACCGCCTGCCCCCTCGGCTTCCGGTTTGCCACACGACCGGGATGTGGTATCTTACAGCTGGTCGTTTCCTATCTCCGTCGAGGCCCGATAAAGCAGTTACAGGCGCGGGGCAAATCAAGCCAGATCAAGGTAAATCAAGCCATGCACGATCCCCGTTCCAAACGCTTTGAACGGAAATTCGCTGGCGTTTTCATTCCTCTGCCGAGGCCGGATCGACGCCTCGGATCTACGCCATCCGACTTCTCCGTTCTCCCTACTCTTTTAATCCAACTTAATCCGGGTTGATCCAACCTAACTCCATTCGGAGCAAACGAGTCAGGATAGCCCTGATTTCGAGACCGATCCGCCGGACATAAAATTTCAATCCAAGCTCGAAATAGTCGTGCAAGCGAGTCTCGCTCCTGCTTCGCACGCACAGTGCCCTCCAGCGCCCCGACATTGAGAAACCACCCAACTCCATTTAGCCTCCCGGCGTGACTTCTCCCGAGCCTATTTTCGTTGCCGGCCATCGTGGCCTCGCTGGTGGTGCCATTCTGCGTGAATTGCAGCGCGCGGGATATGCGCGGCTGTTGACCCAGACCCGGCAGGAACTCGACCTGACCGAACGGGCGGCGGTGCGGAAATTTTTCGCCGAGCAACGCCCGGGCGTCGTCGTGGTGGCGGCGGCGAAGGTGGGCGGGATCAAGGCGAACAACGACTTCCCCGCCGAGTTCCTCCTTGAGAACCTCAAAATCCAGAACAACCTCATCGAGGCAGCAGCGGATCACGGGACGCGAAAGCTGCTCTTCCTCGGGTCGTCGTGTATCTACCCGAAGTTTGCCCCGCAGCCGATTCAGGAAAACTCGCTCCTGACTGGCGCGCTGGAACCGACGAACGACGCTTATGCGATCGCCAAGATCGCGGGAATCAAACTCTGCCAGGCGTATGCGCGTCAATACGGACGCAATTTCATCAGCGCCATGCCGACCAACCTCTACGGCCCCGGCGACAATTTCGACCTGGCCAGTTCGCACGTGCTGCCCGCGCTGCTGCGCAAGGTGCACGAGGCGAACAGGGCCGGTGCGTCCGAGGTCACGGTGTGGGGCACGGGCACGCCGCGCCGCGAATTTCTGCATGTCGACGACCTCGCCAGCGCCTGTCGCTTCCTGCTGGAGCACTACGACTCGCCGGAGATCGTGAATGTGGGCTGCGGCGAGGATGTGACCATCCGTGAACTGGCAGAACTGATCTGCGAGGTGGTGGGATTCCGAGGGCAACTCGTGTTCGACTCGACCAAACCCGACGGCACGCCACGCAAGCTGCTCGATACATCGCGGCTCACCTCGCTGGGCTGGAAGCCGCACATTTCGCTGCGCGACGGCATCGCGCAGACCTACGCATGGTATTGCAAAAACTACCCCGGCGCATGAACACCGACGATCCCGTCCTGTGGATGCAACGGCTGACCCACGTTTCGCCTGTGGGGATCTTCCTTTGCTCGGCCAGTGGCGGGGTGATCTATGCGAATGAGAAGTGGTGCAAGCTGACCGGCCTCACCCAGCCGCAGGCCATGGGACGCGGCTGGGAACACGCCGTCCATCCGGAAGACCTGCCGCGCGTCCGTGAGGAATGGAACAGCATGGTCATGCGCGGCGAGCGGTTCAACTCCGACTACCGCTACCGGCATCCGGACGGCACCGTCATCTGGGTGCATACCGAGATCGCGCCCGATTCGGACCAGAGCGACCACGCCTCCGGTTATATCGGCTGCGTGACAGATGTGACGGAACTGCATCAGGTCCGGGAAGATCTGCTCCAGGCGCACGCGCAACTCGAGGATCGCATTCGCGAGCGCACGCAGCAGTGGCGCGAAATGGCGATGATCATCGAGCAGATGGAAGACGCGGTGATCTGGTCGGATCTCGCGGGACGAATCGTCGGCTGGAACAACGGCGCCGAGAAAATGTTTGGCTACAACCGGGGGGAGGTCATCGGCGGCTCGACGCTGGCGATCACACCGCCGGACGAACAGGGCACGGCCATCGACGTAAAGCGCCGGGTGCGGCTTGGGGAATCGGTGCATCACCGTGAAGTGGTGCGGCTCGCGAAAGATGGCCGGCGCATCCCCGTTCTGCTCTCGGTCTTCCCGCTGCGCAACGAAGCCGGGTCGATCATCGGCAGCGCCGCGATTCTGCGCGACCGCACGGCGCAGCGCCGCGCCGAAAGCCGCATGCGGCAACTTTCGCAACGCCTGCTCAGCGCGCAGGACGAAGAGCGCCGGCGCATCGCGCGGGAGTTGCACGACTCCACGGCGCAACTGCTCGTGGCCCTCTCCATCAATATGAATCGGCTGCGCGCCGACCCCGCGGTGCAATCGTCGCCGGTAAACTCGCAACTGATGGCGGAGAGCTTCCAACTGGTGGAACGGGCGACGCTGGAATTGAGAACACAGTCTTACCTGCTGCACCCGCCGCTGCTCGAAGAACGCGGCCTCACGGCGGCACTGCGCTTTTTCATCGACGGCTTCACGGAGCGTTGTGGGATCAATGTGGAGTTCCGCGCGCCGAAACACCTCGGCCGGCAGGACCCCCTCATCGAACTGACTCTTTTCCGCATCGTGCAGGAGGCGCTGGGCAACGTGCACCGGCATTCCGAGAGCCCCGCTGCGGAGGTCGTGCTCACGACCGAGCCCGGCATGGTCGGGCTGGCAGTGCGCGACTTCGGATGCGGGCTGCCGGCCGAACCGGGCGAGCTGCGCGGGGTGGGAATTGCGGGCATGCGCGAGCGCGTGGCGCAACTTGGGGGTTTTTTCGGCCTTGAACCTGCTCTCCCCGGTGTGAAGCTCACTGTAACGCTGCCTCTAGAACCCAGATCATGACTACACGCATCCTGCTCGTTGATGACCACGAAATCGTGCGGCGCGGCATTCGCTCGCTGCTCGAAAACCAGAATGACTTCGAAGTTTGTGCCGAAGCCGCCGATGGGCGGATCGCGGTCGAACTTGCCGAGCGCCTGCAACCCGATGTGGTCGTGATGGACCTCGCGCTGCCGGGGCTCAACGGCATCGAAGCCACCCGCCAGATCCGCCGCCACGTGCGCAAGGCGAAAGTGCTGGCTCTTTCCCTGCACGAGTCAGAGCACTTTGCCAATGAAGCTCTCACGGCGGGTGCTCAAGGCTACGTCTTCAAGTCGGACGCCGCCCAGGAAGTGGTGGACGCCGTCAAGGCACTGCGGGATGGCCGCCAATATCTCACCCGCCGGCTGTCGAAGTTTGCCGATCGCCTGCCGCTCAAGCGCAGCAGCCGCCGCCGCGTGGTCCGCACTGGCGGCATGACCCGCCGTGAGATCGAAGTCCTTCAGCTCCTCGCCGAAGGGAACACGAACAAGACCACCGGCGAACGCCTCGGAATCAGCATCAAGACCGTGGAAACCCATCGCGCCCGGCTCATGAAGAAGCTGGGTCTGAAGTCCCTCGCGGAATTGGTGCGCTACGCCGTGCGCGAGCACATCGTTCCCGAGGCGTAACGTCTCCCTTACCCGCACTGACTCAATTTTTCGGTGGACCCTGCGGGAAAGGATTTATATTATCATCCTCCCAAGGGATGAACACGGATCGTCTACGCGCCTATTGTCCACGCTGCCAGCATGTGCAGCTCTTCAAACGCGTGCCCCCGGAACACGGCTGGCATCTGATCCTCACCGTGGTGACTCTCGGTCTGTGGATCGTAAGCTGGCTGTCGGCGATCGTGGTCTGCCATCTTCAGCCTTGGCGGTGCCCGCGGTGCGACCTGCGGCTTCCTCGCAGTTCCGCTCGAATTTCGCGCAGTTCGTCCTCGCGCGGAGTGACCAGTCGCCTCGCCGAAGCGCCCCCATTTCAAAAGTGATTCGGGAGTCCCCTTGACCACTCGGGCGGCACCGCTAGTCTGCGCGCCCTTGCCCCGCGTGAAGCACTACCGACCGACCCACGAGTGCGGCGTTTTCGCCGTCTTCGGACATCCGAACGCCGCCATCCTGACCTATTACGGGCTTTTCGCCCTGCAACATCGTGGGCAGGAGAGCGCGGGAATTGTCACCGCCGAGAAATCCGGCGCCGAATTCAAGCGCCACGTGGCCATGGGCCTGGTGGGGCAGGTCTTCAGCGAGCAAAATCTCGAGCAGCTCAAGGGCACGCGCGCGATCGGGCACGTGCGTTATTCCACCACCGGTTCGAGCACGCTGGTGAATGCCCAGCCGCTTGTCGCCAAGACCGGCCGCGGGCAGATCGCCGTCGCCCACAATGGCAACCTCATCAACGCCGCCGTGCTGCGCGACGATCTCGAAGAACGCGGCTCCATTTTCCAGACGACGGTCGATAGCGAGATCATCGTCCATCTCCTCGCCCAGCCCGCCGGTCCCGGCGGAGTGCTTTCCGCCCTCCGGAAGATACAGGGGGCCTTTTCCCTCGTGATGATGAGCGAGCGCGAGATCATCGGCGTGCGCGATCCGTTCGGCTTCCGTCCCCTCTCGATCGGCAAGATCGAAGGCGCCTGGGTGCTCTCCAGCGAGACCTGTGCTTTCGATCTCATTCACGCGGAGTTCGTCCGTGAAGTGGAGCCGGGTGAAGTCGTCATCATCGACGAAAACGGCCTCCGCTCGGAGTTCCCCTTCCAGAAAGAGCGCAGTGCTTTCTGCATCTTCGAATACGTCTATTTCGCGCGGCCAGACTCGATCATCAACAACATCAACGTCGCCCGCGTCCGCACCGAAATGGGCCGCGAACTGGCGCGCCAGCATCCGGTCGAAGCCGATGTGGTCGTGCCCGTGCCCGACTCCGGTAACTATGCCGCGCTCGGCCTCGCGGAAGAACTCGGCATCCCCTACAGCCACGCCTTCGTCCGCAATCACTACATCGGGCGCACCTTCCTCCAGCCGTCTCAGCTCATTCGCGACTTCAACGTGCGGGTAAAGCTGAACCTCATCAAGGAAGCCGTCGCGGGCAAACGCGTGATCGTGGTCGATGATTCCATCGTTCGGGGCACCACCGCCAAGGCCCGCGTAGTGAACTTGCGCGAAGCGGGTGCCAAGGAAGTGCACATGCGCATTTCCTGCCCGCCGCATCGGCACGCCTGCCACTACGGCATCGATTTTCCCGATCCGGAAAAGCTCCTCGCCAACCAGCTTTCCCATCAGCAAATCTGCGAATACCTCGGAGCCGATTCGCTCGGTTACCTCGATGTCGCCGGCATGGTCCGCGCCACGAATCAGCCCGAGAACCGCTTCTGCAAGGCGTGCTTCACCGGCGACTATCCTGTGCCGGTCGATCCGAACCTCGACAAATTCATCATGGAGCGCCGTCGGGAGCGCCTCAATCTCATCGTGCCCACGGAGGCGCACCCCGAACTCTTCGAAGCGACCCGCTGATTTTTTTCATGAGCAAGAGCAAGAAAGCATACGCCGCCGCCGGCGTGGACGTGGACCTCGGCAATCAGGTGAAGAGCGGCATTCAGGCGCTCGTCAAAGCCACCCACGGTCCGGAAGTGCTCGGGCGCATCGGCGGGTTCGGCGGTCTCTTCCGCCCGAACTTCCGCGGCATGAAAGATCCCGTGCTCGTCTCCAGCGCCGATGGCGTCGGCACCAAACTGAAGCTCGCCTTTGCCACCGGCCGGCACGACACGGTCGGGCAGGATCTCGTCAATCACTGCATCGACGACATCGCCGTCATCGGCGCGCGGCCCCTCTTCTTCCTCGACTACATTGGCGCGGAAAAACTTGAACCGGCCGTGTTCAAACAACTCCTCAAAGGCTTCGCCAAGGCGTGCAAGGCTGGCGGCTGCGCCATTGTCGGCGGCGAAACCGCGCAGATGCCCGGGATGTATCACCCCGGCGAATACGATCTGGTCGGCACCATCGTCGGCGTGGTCGATCGCCCGAAGCTCATCGACGGCTCGAAGATCAAGCGCGGCGACGTCATCATTGGCCTCCCCTCGAACGGTCTCCACACCAACGGCTACACCCTCGCCCGCAAAGTTCTGCTCGAAAAGATGAGCCTCGGCCTCGATGCCAGATTGGACGGCGTCAAAGGCACCCTCGCCGACGAACTGCTCCGCGTGCATCGCAACTACCAGCCGCTGCTCGCGTCCCTTCCGTCGGGGGCAGTGAAAGGCCTCGCCCACATCACCGGCGGTGGCCTCGTCGATAATCTTCCCCGCGTTCTCCCCAAAACCTGCGACGCCGTCATCGACTGCTCGAGCTGGCAGGTGCCCGCCATCTTCGAGCACATCCAGCGCGGCGGCAAAGTGGACCGCGCCGAGATGTATCAGGTCTTCAACATGGGCATCGGCATGACCATCGTCGTCGCCGAAAAAGACGCCCCCGCCGTGCTGAAGAAGACCAAAGGCACCATCATCGGCGGCATCGTCGCCGGCAGCGGCGTCGTGCGCCTGGTCCTTTAAGGGCCACCGCGCTTCTCCATCTTCGCCTCCAAGGCTCCCCCACCCCGCGGGTCGTCAGCGCACACCCCCATGCGTCTCCTTCTTCCCTTCCTTCTCACCGCAACCGCGCTTGCCCAGTCTCCCGATGTCGCGGCTCTGCTCGATCACCGCATCATCGACACAAATCTCCCGACCGAAGAAGTCAAAGCTCGCACCGCTGCAAGCGTCCCACCGATGCCCACGGTCAAAACCGTCGCTGAATGGGAAGCGCTTGCAGCGCAAATCCGCCGCGACGCGTTCGACAAGGTCTACTTCCGCGGTGCACTGGCGCGGCAATGGCGCGAGGCTAAAACGAAGGTGGAATGGCTCGACACCATTCCCGGCGGGCCCGGCTATCACATCAAAAAAGTCCGCTACGAAGCGCTGCCGGGCTTGTGGGTGCCGGCACTGCTCTACCAACCCGACCGCATCACCGGTAAAATTCCCGTTCACCTCGCGTTGAACGGCCACAACTACAAGGACGGCAACGCCGCCGCTGATCAGCAGATGCGCTGCCTCAACCTCGCCAAACGAGGCATCGCGTCGCTCAACGTGGAGTGGTTCAACATGCGCGAGCTCCACTCCGATGGATTTGTCCACTATCGGCTGAACCAGCTCGATCTCTGCGGCGTCAGCGGCCTCGCGCCCTTCTACCTCACCATGTCGCGCGGCCTCGACCTCCTGCTCGATCTGCCTTACGCCGATCCTGAACGTGTGGCCGTGAGTGGGCTCTCCGGCGGCGGCTGGCAGACGATCACCATCAGTTCGCTCGATCCGCGTGTGACGCTCTGCAATCCCGTCGCCGGCTACTCGAGCTTTCTCACCCGCGCCCAGTTCGCCTCCGACCTTGGCGATTCCGAACAGGCGCCGAATGACCTCGCGCTTGTGGCCGATTACACACACCTCACCGCCATGCTCGCGGGCCGCGCGGCCCTCCTCACGTTCAACGCGAAGGACAATTGCTGCTTCGCCTCCGATCACGCGCTCCAGCCGCTCCTCGATGCCGCCACCCCGATCTTCCAGCTCTACGGCCAGCCCGAGCGCCTGCGCTCTCACATCAACTACGAACCCGGCACGCACAACTACGAGGCCGACAACCGGCAGGCTTTCTACCGCATGCTCGGCGACACCTTCTTCCCTGGCGACGCCACCTTCAACGCCACCGAAACGCCTTTCGATTCCGAGCGAAAAACGAACGAGGAGCTCTCTGTCCGCCTCCCTCCCGACAATCTCGATTTCCACCAGCTTGCCCTCACCGCGAGCAAGGATTTGCCCCATCCTGGCGGCACGAGAGAAACCCTCACCGAGCTCGTGCGCTATCAAAACTACACTGCTACCGCCGAGCGCACCGGCACGGAAACGCGCGGTGAAGTTCATGCAACGTTTTGGAAGCTGCGCGTCGGCGACACATGGACCGTCCCGATCGTCGAACTCACGCGCGGCGAACCGAAGAGCACCACACTCGTTTTCGGCGATGGCGGCAGGAAGGGCCTCACCCTTCGCGTGGAAGCGTTGCTCTCCGCTGGCCAGCGCGTGCTCGCCATCGATCCATTTTACTTCGGTGAATCGAAAATCGCTCAACGCGACACACTCTACGCCTTACAAGTCGCCGCCGTCGGCGGGCGTCCACTCGGGATCCAGGCCAGTCAGCTCGCTGCGGCGGCACGCTGGGCCGCGGGCGAGTTCAAGGCGCCATCGGTCGCGCTCGACTCCACCGGTCCGCGCAGCAGCGTCTTTGCCCTCGTCGCCGCCGCGCTCGAATCCGGGGCGATTGGCGCCGTCAAACAAACCAATTCACTCACCAGTCTCCACGAAATCATTCAAGGCAACGGCTCCGTCGAGCAAACGCCCGAGTTGTTCTGCTTCGGACTTCTAGAATCCTTCGACCTCCCGCAACTTCGCCAGCTTGTCGGCCCCGCACGACTCCCATGAAACCAATTCTCTCACTCCTCGCCCTCACTCTCACCACCGTCGCGCAAAATGCGCCGCTCCTCTCGCCGGAGATCGAACCGAACCGGACGACCTTCCGCCTGCGGGCTCCGCAAGCGAAGCAGGTCGAGCTGCGCGGCCAGTGGTCGAAAACTCCCGTCGCGATGACGAGGGGCGCGGACGGCACCTGGACCGCGGCAGTCGAACCCATGGCGTCGGGCATCTGGGAATACAGTTTCGTCGTCGATGGTTTCAACGTGATGGACCCCGTGAACAATTCGTTCAAGCCGCAGCGTGAAGGGCAGAAGAGCATCGTGCACTTGCCGTCGAATCCACCGATGCCGTGGGATTGGCAGGACGTGCCGCACGGCACGGTGCATCAGCACGGGTATCTCGCGAAGACGCTGGGCCGGGTGCGCGAGTTGCGCGTTTATACGCCACCGGGCTACGAGCGAAATGGGGAGAAAAAGTTCCCGCTGCTCGTGCTCCAGCACGGTTCGGGCGACAATCAGCGCACCTGGATCGAGCACGGCAAAGCACACTGGATTCTCGACAACCTCATCGCGCAGGGCAAAGCGAAGCCAATGATCGTGGTGATGCTCGATGGCCATCCGCTCGGCATGATGCCACGGGGCGATGAGAAGAAACGCGGCGAAGCACTCGCGGCCTTCCGCGCCGAGTTGTTCGACGACGCCCTACCGCTGGTCGAGTCGCTCTACCGCGTCGAATCCGATCCCTCGCAGCGCGCCATCGCCGGCCTCAGCATGGGCGGCGCGCAATCGCTCTCCATCGGCTTCGGCGACCTGGGCCGCTTTGCGTGGGTGGGTTCATTCAGCGGCGGCATCGGGAACGCGGAGGTCCTCCAGCGTTTCCTCGCCGATCCCGCCGCGGCCAATGCCAAGCTGAAGCTGCTGTGGATCGCCATCGGCAAGGACGATCCCGGCCACACCCGCAATGAAGAACTCGTCGTCGCGCTGAAAGAGAAAGGCATCCACCACACCTGGCAGCTCACCGAGGGCGATCACTCGTGGCCGGTCTGGCGAAAATATCTCGCCGAGTTTGCTCCGCTGCTGTTCACCGAGGCAAAATAAACGCGACATGAAGTTCGCCGCTCTTCTCCTCGCTCTCGCCGCTCCCGCTTTCGCCGCCGATTGGCCCGAATTCATGGGGCCGAATCGCGACCAGACTTCGCCGGAGACCGGCCTGCGCGACACGCTGCCTCCACCCGTGCTCTGGTCGAAGGAAGTCGGCACCGGTTATTCCGCGCCGAGCATCCGGGGAGGCGTGCTCGTGCTGCATCACCGCGTCGGCGGCGAGGAAATCGTCGAGACGATGGATGCGAAGACCGGCGAATCACGCGGGCGCTACGGTTACCCGAGCCAGTTTCAAGACCCGTTCGGATTCAACAACGGTCCGCGTTGTTCGCCGCTGATCGCCGGTGACCGCTGCTATACCTTCGGCGCCGAGGGCGTGCTGCTCTGCCTCGACCTCAAGACCATGAAACCGGTCTGGCAACGCGACACGGCGAAGGATTTCGATGTGCCCGATTCATTCTTTGGCGTGGGTGCATCACCCGTGCTCGATGGCGACAAATTGTTCGTGCAGATTGGCGCGCAGCCCAACTCCGCTGTCGTCGCATTCGACGCCAACACCGGCAAAACGCTGTGGGAAAACGGCGGCGAAAAAACCTGGAACGGCGTGCCGATGACCGGCTGGCCCGGCGAACGCCTCGTGCAGTGGAGCCGCAGCGATCCCACCTACGAAAAACAGGCCAGCTATTGCACGCCGATCGTGGCCACGATTCACGGGCAGAAACACGTCCTCGTCGTCACGCGTCAGGGCCTCCTGTCGCTCAACCCCGAAACCGGCGCGGCCAATTTCTCCTACTGGTTTCGCGTCCGTCAGAATGAATCGGTCAACGCCATGACGCCCGTGGTTCAGGACGATCTCGTTTTCATCTCCACCGCCTACTATCGCGGCGGCTCCGTGCTGCTCCGCGTCGCGCCCGATGGAAGATCGGTCAGCGAAGTGTGGAAGGGACTGCAACTCGAAGTCCACTGGACCCGCCCCATTCTCACCGCTGGTCATCTCTTCTCCTTCACCGGTCGCAACGAACCCGACGGCCATTTCCGCTGCGTCGAATTTCTCACCGGCGAAGTGAAGTGGGACCGCGACGAACGCTGGCTCAAAGGCGGCCACGGCCCCATCTCCCCCGGCACCGAGCCGAACGTCTTCGCCCGCGGCAGCGCCATCCTCGCCGATGGCAAAATCATCGCCCTCGGCGAAGCCGGCCTCCTCGGCATCTTCAAGCCGAACCCCATGAAGTGCGAGGAACTCGCCCGCTGGCAGGTCCCCGGCCTTACCTACCCCACCTGGGCCGCCCCCGTGCTGAGCGAAAAACGCCTCTACCTCCGCGGAGAAAACCGCCTCGTGTGCCTCGACTTCGCGAAGTAACGGCGTTCAGTAAAACAGCGTCGGAGTGCTGATCTGCACTTCACCTTCGACGGGGAGTCGAGAGACGTTATCGAGAAGAAAGACGGTGTCCCATTTGATGGGCGGGTGAATGATGCCGTCGTTCGCCCCGCCCCAATGCGACAACGGCGTCGCGGCGCTCGTTTGCAGCGAGAATTTCGCGAAGCGCCAGCCGGTGAAATCGATCTTCGGCCCATCCGGCTGGAAAGTCTGACCGGTGGAATCGGTGAACCGCAGCCGTGCGTGGCAGCCTTTACCGTCGCCGTGAATCCAAAGTCCAAATGCCTTGGGCGTCGCATCCGCTCCGCTCGGCCATTCGCGCGATTGCGGCTTGATCTCAATGAATCGCCAGCCCGATACGAAATGGTATCGCAACGTCGCTGCGCCCGCGCCCGGCGCGGCCCCGAGCAAACCTTCGCAGGTCATTTGCGGAAGTGCGTCCGGGGCGCCATCGGAAGTAGCAGACAAAGGTTGGTCGGTCTCGAAAGCCGGAACCCCGGAAGCGGGTTCGGCGGGCGGCGCGGGCGGACGGATGGCCAGCAGCAATTTCAACGCGTCCACTTGCGAAAGGTTCGGTCGGCCTTCGAGCAAATGCCGAAGATTCAGCGCCGCGCTGTAAGCGGGTTTTGGCTCGAAGGGTTCCGGGGCATCTTTGCGAAAAGCGCGGCGGACAATTCCGAAGCGGTGCTCGGCTTCCTTGGGGTTGTCGCCGTCGTCGCGCCAGTCATACCAGATGCTCAGCGGGACCTCGTTAGCGACGTTCGTCAGGAACATGCGGGCGAGATATTTGGCCTGCATGTTTTCGGCCTCCGGCTCGGTCTTGCCTGCGAAGGCGGAGTAGGCGGTGGAATAGCCCCATTCGCCACTGAGGATCGGGATGGCTCTATCCTTCGGGGCGTAACGGGCGATGAGCAGGCGGAGGTTGCGATACTCTTCTTCGACGGTTTCCGGGGCTTGCTGGCGGTAGGGATGCACACTGACAGCGCACCAATGCTCGAGCAGGCCGGCTTTGAAACACTCCTCCAGAAACGGCAGATCGATCGTGGAGGTGGCAGGACCGATGATGGCTTCCTGCGGAGCGGCTTTCGCGATAGCTTCGCACGCAGCTTTCGCCATCGCAGCGTATTGCTTCACGTCGGCTTTCGGTTTCCAAAAATCTTCGTGATTGGGCTCGTTCCAGATCTCGAAGAGGAAACCTTTGCCCGCGAAATGCGCGACGGTCGCAGCAGCCCAGCGAGCGTAGGCGGCGCGGAATTCATCGGTGCCCACGAGGCTGGTGAAGGGCTGCTGGTCGCCCGGCTCGGCGTAGAGCGGGTTGCCGTAGTCGAGGATGAAGACCGCACGCATGCCGTTCTTTTCGAGCGCTGCGGTCAGGCGATCCCATGGACCGAAATCGTAAGTGCCAGGGACCTTTTCCGTGCCCGCCCAGGAGAGATCCATCCGCACCCATCGGAAACCGGCAGCCTTGATCATTTCAAATTCCCCGGGCTGCGGGTCGGTGAAGTGGATGTTCACGCCGAGGCCGTCGAGCGAGCCAATCGCGGGGAGAGAAGGATGCGGCGCGGCGGCGAGGAGAGAAGCGGCGACGGCGAGGAGAATGAGAAAGGGCTTCACGGGAGTGGGAGGTGCCTGCGGTGCTGAGCGTTCAACGTTCAATGTTCAACTCCCAACGTTCAAGCACCTCCGCTGAACGTTGAAAGTTGGATGTTGAGCCCGCCCGCAGCGACCGCGAATCGTTACCGACCTAGGAAAAGCAAAAGGAGCCGGACCCTTTCGAGCCCGGCTCTCAAATTTCGCTGATCGCGCTGCTTAGGCGGCGATCGCTTCGCCCACCATGTAACGCACGATGCGGCGGATGCTGAGCTTGTCGCCGAGCGCCTTGCTCTGCTCGTCCATGAGTTGCTGGATACTCTGATCCGGGTTCTTGATGAACGCCTGTTCCACCAGGCAAATGCCCGCGTAGAACTTGCCCATCTTGCCGTCGATGATCTTCTCGACCACTTGCGCGGGCTTGCCCGGGGGCACGGTGTCGGCGTGGATGGCGCGCTCACGGGCGACGAGATCGGCCGGGACCTGATCGCGGGAAATGCAGATCGGGTTCGCGGCGGCGATTTGCAGCGTGATGTCGCGGACGAGTTGCTTGAACGCATCCTGCGAGCCGGTCTCCGGCTTCTCGGCGCCGACTTCCACCAACACGCCGACCTTGCCGCCGGTGTGGATGTAAGCAGCCACGAGGCCGTTGTCCTTCACTTCGATGCGCTCGCTGCGGCGGACCTGAATGTTTTCGCCGATTTTCTGCACGGCGGCGACGCGGTCGGCTTCGAGATCGACCGACGGATTCGCGGCGATCTTTTTGGCGAGCTCTTCGCAGAATGCTTTGAACTGGTCGTTCTTCGCCACGAAGTCGGTTTCGCAATTCACTTCGACGAGCACGCCCGTCTTGGCGCCGGACAGGATCGCCTGGGCGATGATGCCTTCCTTTGCTTCGCGATCGGCTTTCTTAGCCGCGCTGGCGGCGCCTTTCTTGCGCAGGATGTCGATGGCGGCTTCCATGTCGCCATTGGACTCGGCGAGAGCGCGCTTGCACTCCATCAGGCCGGCGTTGGTCTTCTCACGGAGGGTTTTAACTGTTTGTGCGTCGATGGCAGCGGTGGACATAGGGATGAGGTAGGTTTGAGGCTTTAGGGCTAAAAAAGACCGAGACGAGAGCCGGGGGCTCTCGTCTCAGCGATTAGGGGAAAAGGACGAGAGGCGGGAGGCCTCTTATTCCGAGACGGCCGAAAGAGCAGCCTGCTCCTTCTTGCGCTCGGAGACGCCGGCGGACACGATCGCGTCCACGAGCTTCTGGAGAATGATGCGGATCGAGCGGATGGCGTCGTCGTTGCCCGCGATCGGATAGGTGATGTCTTCCGGATTCGCGTTCGTATCGACGATGGCGATCGTCGGGATCTTGAGGCGCTTGCACTCCGCCACGGCGTTCGCTTCGCGGACGGTGTCGATGATGATGACGGCGTCCGGCAGCTTGTCCATGTCGCGGATGCCTTCGAGGTTGCGCTTGAGCTTCTCGCCCTCGCGCTTCACCGCGGCGATTTCCTGCTTGCCCATCTTCGAGAACTCCGGCTGGCTCTCGAGCGCCTCGATGTATTTCATGCGCCCGATGCTCTTGCGGATGGTCTTGATGTTGGTGAGCGTGCCGCCCAGCCAGCGCTGGTTCACGTAGAAGTGATTGGTCGCCTGCGCGGCTTCCTTGATCGCTTCCTGCGCCTGCTTCTTGCAGCCGACGAAAAGGACTTTACCGCCACCGTTTGCCACGTTGCCGAGGAACTTGGTCGCCGCGTCGAGCTGACCCGCCGTCTTGGCGAGGTCGATCAGGTAAATTGCATTCCGCTTCTCGAAGATATACGGCTTCATCTTCGGGTTCCAGCGCTTGGTCTGGTGGCCGAAGTGAACGCCTGCTTCGAGCAGTTCCGTCATCAGTTCAGTGGACATGTGTTAGTGGCAAGGTTGGGACAGCTTTTGAGAAAAGGGTCGGGAGAGTGGTTCAGCTTCCCAGAGTGCGCAAGGAAGAATTTCGATGTGGCCGAAAGCCCCTTCCCGCGCTGCATTGCCCTATGCCCGAAGACCACCCGCGCGCCAATCTGGAAAATCGCCTGCGCGACTGGCTCGGTCACGATCTCAACGAGATTCTGCGCACATCCATGCCCTTTGGCAAATACGGCCCGGCGCACTATCCTCCACGCGGCGTGCCGCTCTATGATCTGCCGCTGGAATATCTCGTGTGGTTCGCCCGCAAAGGCTTCCCGCAGGACCGGCTCGGCGATCTCCTCCGCGTGCTGCATCAGCTCAAGACCGACGGCTGCGACGAAATCTTCGACGAGATCCGCCGCCAGCGCGGCGGGCGGACCAGCCTGCGGGAAAGATAGCCTGGTTCCCACCATCACGGCGAAATCATCACATCGTCGATCCACATGCGATATTCGGCGGAAGCCGGCTGGCCGCCACCGTGGTAAAAGTGGAACCACGCGTTGCGAATCTTCAGCGTGTCCACATCGCGAAAGCGAATGTCACGCTTCTCGAAAACCTGCCGTCCGTCCACCCATCCGCGCAGGACACCATTGGCGCGCCCTTTTTCTCCCGGCCGGGAAGCGGCCGTGTTGAGTTTGATGGAGAGCCGGATGTCATGCCATTTGCCGCGCTCGAGCGCCTGGGAGAAATACCAGGTGTCGCCGAAGTCACTCTTCATATCGGCGTGATACACGTAGAAACCGATCGGGATATTTCCGGAGGCGTCCGGTTTCCAATAGGCGCCCCGCGCCGACCACGAATCGCGGCCGTTTACCCGCTGGCCCGCCGCACCGGCATCGCTCCGGTAGATTCCGCCAAATCCGGGCAGCTTTCCGCCCTGCATGGCCTCCGCATTGAAATCGGGAGCAAAGCACAGCTTGTAAGATAACACCGCTTCCTCCGGTTCCATCCCCGTCTGCGCAGCGAAGTCGAAACTGAAGTCTGCACCGTAATGCGTGCCAGGCTTCAAGGTGATGGCGAGGGCCTTGTCACCCCCGACCTTGTTCGCTCCCGACCTCGGTGGCGCGCTGTCCAGCCCGTCCGACGGTGAATTCTTTCCCGCGACGCGATACGGCACGACGGTGAGGTTGCGCGGCAGGTTGGGATTCCCCGCATTCCAGCGCGCCTGCCAGTCGGGGTGGTCGAAGTCGCAGGCAAACCACGCCCCCTTCGGCTCAACCGCGCGGAGCGGCGCCCCTGCGACGCACAGCACCAGGAGAAATGACAGTGCTTTCGCGATGCCAGCACGACAATCAGCGGACTCAGAGAATACAAACGGGCTCATCCCTCTCCATGACGGATCGCCACGGAAAGGTTACCGGCTTTCCCACACGGGAAAAGCCGGTAAGGAAACGAGCGGTGTTTGGGAGTGCGTGGTGTGGTGCCGCGTCCGGTTGCTATTTTTCCAGCGGATGGTCTTTGAGCAGTTCCTCAGGGGTCCAGAAGAGAGTGCGGCTCTTGGTGGCGGCTCGGACGCGGGTGACCGTTTCGGGCTTCACGGGGGGCGCTTGGTTGCCCCACGAATTGCGCACGTAGGTGAGCACGGCAGCGAGTTCGTTGTCCTTGAGCAGGCTGGCGAAGGGCGTCATCGGCGGCACGCCGCGGGCCGTATCGAAAACCTTGCCGTTCACTTCGATTTTACCCCAGAGACCGTTGAGGACGATCTTGATGAGGCGCTCCTCACTGCCCGAGACCCATGGGCTGTCCTTGAGCGCGGGATACACGTTGATGAGCCCCTCACCGTTTGGCTGATGGCAGGTGACGCAGTGGGCGTCGCGGTGGAAGACCTCGCCGCCGAGGATGTATTGGGCGTGGTGTTCCTTGGCGAGATACGCGGGCGGCGTGACCTTGACCTTCTCTTCGGCGTTTCCGGCGATGATGCCGCCGTGGAGCGTGGACTCGACGTTGAACCACAGGTGCTGCAGCGTCTTGGCTGCGTTGCGAGCGTGGGGCTCGGTGGATTTCAAGAGCCGGCCGAGGAGTTCGACATTGCGCTGATTGTGCTGCGAGCTCAGCCAGAGGGCTTCGAGCAAGGGATGCGCGTCTTCCTTTTTGTTCGGGTCGAACTGCTTGATCCATTCCCTCGTGGCAGCCATGACTTCATTCGAATTGCGCGCGCTGAGTTCGATGCGCGCGCGCTGGCGGATGCTGTCGGTGGGATGCTTCAGCACATCGAGCAGCGCGGGGATCGGCTGGCCGGCAATGGCGACCGGCTTCTGCAATTCGCGGCCCGTGGCGGTGATGCGGTAGATGCGGCCATGCGCGTGGTCGCGATTGGGGTCGCGCACGTTGTGCTGCATGTGGCCGATGATGACATTCTGCCAGTCGGCCAGATAGAGCGAGCCATCGGGCGCGAACTTGATGTCGGACGGGCGGAAGTTTTTGTCGCCGCTCACGAGGAAGCCGCGTGAGGTCTCCTCGGTCACGGTGCCGTCGGCCTGTGCGACTTTGACCGTGAGTTCATCACCATTCGGCTCGCCCCACACGGCGCCCTTGTCGGCATCGCGCTCGAGACGATACTGCTTTACGCCGAGGAAGCCGATCACGTTGCAGATCAAAAAGTCGCCCTGGATCTCTGGCGGGAAATGCTGGCTGCTGACGACGTGGCTCGACGTGACGGGACGCACTTCCTTTTTCAGCAGCTCATACATCTTGAAGCTGTTGCCCTCGGGCCGCACTTGATAGGCGCGGCCGCCGGTGCCGTCGGTGGCGTAGTGATAGCCCCAGTAATCGAACGAAACGCCGTGCGGATTCGGCGAATTGTCGGCGTGTTTCGAGATGGTGAAACGGCGGGGATCGAAGCGATACATCGCGCTCGAGGTGGCCTGCAACGACGGCCCCCACGGGTGCTCGTAGTTGTGCTGCATGAACACTCCGCTCTGCCAGTAAATGCCGCCATCGGGACCGTAGATGAGGTTGTTCGCGCCGTGGTGCGTGTCGGACGAATCGAGGCCCTGCAGCATGATGATGCTCACGTCGGCCTTGTCGTCGCCATCGGTGTCCTTGAGGAAAAGCAGCTCGCTCTGGCGCGTGACGAGCACACCGCCATTCCAAAACTCGAAGCCGAGCGGATTGTTCACCTTGGCAAACTCGGTCACGCGGTCCGCTTTGCCGTCGTGGTTGTCGTCATGGAAGATGAGCAGCGCGTCCTTGCTCTCTTTCAGCGGCTCCCATTTCGGATAATCGGCCCACGCCGCGACCCACAGGCGACCCTTCGGATCGAACTGCATCTGCACGGGGTTCGCGAGCTGCGGGAATTTCTTTTCGTCGGCAAAAAGATGCACCTCGAAGCCCTTCCGGACCGCCATGCTCTTGATCGCTTCTTCGCCATCGAGATACACGAGCCGGCCTTCCTTCTGCGCGCTGCTGCTCTTGCTGCCGCCGCCGACGTTGGACTTCACCGGCACCGGCGCGGGCACGTTGCCGTCGTCGATCTTTTTGTCGCCGCCCTTGATGCGCGCCCAGATCCGTTCGTCGCGGTTGGCGGTCATCACATCGAGCATCGAAAGTTCGTGCTGGAGCACGACGCCATTGGTTTGATCATCGACAAAGGCGAGCGTCGAGCGGCTGCCCCACACGTCGTTGCCGTCGCTGGCATGATAGCGCTGATACCAGTGGATGCTCTTATCGACGACCGCTTCGCGCAACGGTTCCAGCGAACCCGACGCGCTCACCGGCTTGCCGAACAGCGCCTTACCGATCACCTCCGCAAGCTGGCGATTGCCTTCCTCGGTGAGGTGCACGCCATTGATCGTAAGCGGTTCCTTCGCGGCCTGGAAAAGTGCGAGCGACGGATGAAAGAGATCGACGAACGCCACGCCCGCTTCCTTCGCTGCAGCCTCGGTGGCCTTGGTGTAGGCTTCGAGTTGCGTGTTGTGCGCCTTGCCATCGGGCACGTTGGGATTGCGCGTGTCCTCGTGCGCGATGGGGCTGAACAGCACGATGCGCGGGAACGTCTGGCCGTTCGGCTTCGCGCCGCGCGTCTTCCTCACAAATTCGATCAGCTGCGTCTTGTAATCCTCCGGCTCGGTATCGAACGATTCGTTGTAGCCAAACATGCCGAACACCACGTCCGGCTTCACGTGCTGAAGATAAGCCGTCATGCCGATCTGCCCCGGACTGCGCGGATACGAATTCGGCCGGTCGCCGCTGACACACATGTGGCGGAAGCGAATGTCCTGACCGCCGAGCTGGCTCTGGAGCACCGTCTCCATCCAGCCATCGTGCTGCATGCGATCGGGCAACCCGTTGCCCAGAATCGCGACCACGTCGCCTTTGCTGAACGCAAACGGCACCGGATCTTTGTAACCGGCCGGCACTTCGGCCAGCGGCGGCTCCGGCGGACCGGCATTGCCGCCACCGCCAGCGCCCTTCGGCGGAGCAGGCTTGCCCGGTTTTCCATCGAAGGTGAAATAGGCCAGCTTGCCGCCCGCCTTCACATCGATCGTCATCGACTGCGGCGCCGCGACATTCTTGATCTCGAACACCGCCTGACGCGCCGCGTCCAGCAGACGCAGCGTGAAGCCGCCGAGCCGCTCGGGAAACCCTTCCCGGCTCCACAGGCTGATCGCATCGATCGCCTGCGCGCTACCCAGATCGATCTCCCACCACGGATTCGGCTGATTCTCCTGCGTGTGTGTCATCCCCTTCCCGTATTGGCGGCTCTTGTCGCCATCCATCGCGCGATTCGCGTCCCCGCCATGGCCGGTCGTGGACTGCGTGGCCTCCCCCCCTTTCGCGATGTTCTTCCCGCCGCTCATGATTTCGATCTCCGCGATTTGCAGACACTGCTTTTCACCGGGAATTTCGATGCGAACAAAACGAGCAGGCTTGCCCGTGGCGACGGTGGGTTTGGCATCGACCGTCGCGGGCGTCGCCGCCGCTGGCTGGGTGGCGGCCTGCTTCGCGGGCTCCGGCTTCCTCGTGTTGTGGTTCGCCGGAATCGGCGCGTCCCACCCCACATACATCTCGGGTTTGATGCCCCGGGCGTAGCCGCCGCCCGCGAACGTGTTTGGCTTGCCGGCCCCGACGAAAGCGATGTTCAGATCCGGCGTAATCTTGTCTTCGAGCCCGAGCGACCAGAAGATACCGTTCACCAGCAGACGACGATAACCCTCATTCGTGATGTCTTCGGACGTGCCGTAAAGCGAGGTGAAAACGCGGCCTTCCTTGCCGGACTCCGCCTTGTAGGTGCGCGTCCATTCGCTCGGCATCGGCGGCTTGGTGGCATCGGCGGGCGAATCGGGCGTCATGCCGTTGAGCGGCTGCGCCATGGTGAGGGTGTCGCCGCTCACCGGCTTGCCCACGTAACCGCCGGCCTGCACCCAGACCTCCTTCACCCCGCGCAGGATCGGGTGCTGCTTCATCGAGTCGACGAAGGTAATGCGCGTGCTCTGCGCGTGGTTTTTGCCATAATGGCCGACCCACGTCTGGCCGAGCACCTGATGGCCAAAGCCGAGTTCGTAGTCGGTGCCTTTGTAGTCGTAGGAATACTTCGCAAAGGGCGCTCCGGCTGGAATCTTGAACCCATGCGTCGCCGTGCGCATCCCGACCACCGGCCCGCCGCGCTTCAGGTAATTGTCGAAATGCTTCATCTGATCCGCCGGGAAATTCTGGAAGCGCAGGAACACCACCGCGAGGTCGGCGGTATCGAGCGCCTCGATGCCTGGCATGTTCGATTTGTCGCCGCCCACGATCTCGCCCGTCTGCGGATCGATGCCAAAGAGCACCGTGCATTTGAACCCATGATGCTTCGCCAGAATCCGCGCGAGCTGCGGCAGCGATTCCTCGGAGCGATACTCGTGATCATCGGCCATGAACACGATGTGTTTGCCCTTGCCCGGGCCACTGGTGCCTTCAAAGACGAGCGGCGCGGCAAACCCGAACGAGGCGAGGGTGAGGAGGATGAGCAGAGTGTGTTTCATGAAACAGGTCGGAGGAGAGCGAAAGTCGCGAAGGGGCAGCGAGGGTGGATTGAAACAAAGCGGCGCGAGAGGAGAATCTTGGCCCCGATTTTTCCCGACGGGAAAACGCCAAATCGATAGACGCCCTACGGGAGCAGTTTGAACTCCTTCACCCGCAACTCGCCCGCTTTCTGGTTTCCGCCCACGTAGACGCCGACGGTGCGGAGGCCGTCGAGGTCGATGCGGCGATTGCCACGCGGGTTGCCGTGATAGGCGTTCAAATCAGCGTCGCGCAAATCGAGTTCGGTGGTGCCGCTGCCCACGGGGCCGAGGAGCCAACACTCCCCATCCGCATTTTGTCCGGCATAGGCGGGGTCGTTGTCGCCTTGCTCGAAAAACACGATTTGGAATTGCGTGCCGGCGGGGGCGTCGCAGGCGATCCGCACGCGCTGCGCTCCGGCGAGAGATGACTTCGGAGGCGCCCATTCGACGTTGAAACCCCAGCCGCGACCGCTGTCGAAATCGACTTTCCATGCGCCGGCCTGCTGCTGCGCGGCGGCTCGCGCGCCCGTTTTTTCATCGAGCGAAATGAACGGCGCAGCTGTGGTAAGATCGGCCGGAGCGGCAAGTTTTCCTTCAGGCAGAAGTGGCGGCGGCTTCACGCCCCAGGCGAGGCCTTCGCGATCAGCCGCGGCTGGCAGTTCGCCTCCACGGGTGTCGGGCTTGGGTAACGCCGCGTGCGTGTCGCGGGCGGCGGAGGTGAGTTCCTCGTAGGCTTCGTCCTGCCAATCGACGAGACCGTAGTTCGAGTCCTCGCCATCGAAGGCGCGACCATGCTCCGGTTCATCCGCCCATTGAAACCAGTGCATGCCTACGATGAACGGCCGCGCCATGATCTGCGCGACCACGCTGCGAAATTTCTCCGCTCGCTCGCGCTGCGTCGCCACCGTTACGTCCGCACCGAGGGTGTTGCGATTTCCGGTCCGATTCTCCGTTGCCCGCCAGGAAAATTCGGTGATCAAAATCGGCTTCTGCACCACGGCATACATCTGGTCCCACCACGCCAGGCGAGGATCGCCATCCCTGAGATACACGTTGATCGTCACCACGTCGCAATGCCGCGCGCACGACGCGAGCACCGGCCCCGGGCACTGCCCGGCAAAGCGCGTCCCGAGGATGAGATGATTCGGATCGTAGCGTCGCACCGCGCCGGCACAGACGGTGAAGAACCGGTCGGCCACGTGCCCTGCCCAGCGCGCCTTCACGAGGTCCGCCCGCTTGCCACGCGCCCGCGGCGCCTCAGTGACCGTTGCCAGTTCATCCCACGTCTTCGCGGAGGTCTGCCACGCCTGCGCGAAGGCCTCGAAATCCGTATATTCCTTGCGCAGAAACTTCAGCATCTCCACGCGGTTCGCATCTCCCGCTGGCAGCTCCAGCGCGAGGTCGAGCAGCGAGCGGTGCGGATCCTCCGGCCAGCCATGAGCGCCAAACCATGGCAGCTCGTTGTCCAGCATCCAGCCAATCAACCGCGGATCGTCGCGATGCGCCGCGACCTGCTCCGCACACAGCTTGTCGATCGCTTCCTCGTAGCCCGCCGAAAATACGTGCAGCAGCGGATGTTTGATCCCATCCACTTCGATCCCCAGCCAGACCACGCGCGTTCCAAATAGCGGCTGCTGCTCATACAGCGCCGGCTCGCACCACGCGCCCGCGGTGTTGAATCCCCACGCCTGCATTCGCTCCGCCGCACTCTTCGCCCACGCTTCCATGCCACCACGCACTTTCGCTCCGTCGTAAAACCGCCCCTGCGCATCCCTGGATGCCTCGCGCGACGCAACGTGGCAGATGCCCATCGAAAAAAACCGCTCGCCGTCTTTCTCAAAACACCAACTCCCCTTCCCTTCCTGTGCCACATGCACAAACTCAGCACGCCCGGCAGCGATCAGGACGATGAGAAAAAGGAACGCAAATCGAAAAGGCATCCGCCGTGAAACGCCGCTGCGGCCCACGAGTCGAGAGGATATTGCCTCCCTGAGCGAAGCGCGACCACGTCGCGCTTCGCCTCCGCCCGGATGCGGAGGGGGGGGATTAAGTGTCGATTGGCTTGAGGCCATGCCGTTTTCGGACGGCGTTAATGTGCTTGAATAGGCGTCGGCAATACTCGGGCGACTCGTTTGCTTTGAAATAAGCGACGCGGCTCTGCCAATAGCGACCGTAGTTACCCCAAGCAGGCGCAGCGGGCCGACCTGATGCCTCATCTGCGATAACGCCGTCGAGAAGACCCTGCACGACATACAAGGATGGGGCACCAGGCTGCCGGCTTCGAATGTCTCCAGGTTCGAGGATGAGAGGGGAAAAGAGATTGCGAACAGCGCATGCAGGAAGCAGAAGCGCCACCCCTGCAAGCAAGAGGCCCCAGGCCGGCTTTGTCTCCGGATGCTTCATTCTTCAGTCAGGTGCGTGAGTATCTCATGACCAGTCGGTCAAAAGCGGAACAGCACCCGCCAAACAGGCTACCCGGTCGAGCGAAAGTCACTCAGAACAGCGTCATCTGCGGCTTCATCTCCGCGAGGGCTTGCTCGGCTTTCTTCTTGTTGCGCGGTTTGCCGAATTTCGGCGCCGGCGGGGCTTCGGCGAGGGCCGGTTTTCCGTCTGCCGTCAGCTCGTGCTGCTCGAGGTTGCTGAGGATTTCCTTGGCACGGGCGATGACGCTCGTGGGCAGGCCGGCGAGGCGGGCGACCTGGATGCCGTAGCTCTTGTCGGCGCCGCCCTTGATGATCTTGCGCAAGAAGATGACCTGGTCGTTCCACTCGCGCACCGCCACGTTGTAATTTTTCACTCCGGCGCGGGTAATCTCCAACTCGGTGAGTTCGTGATAGTGGGTGGCGAAGAGCGTGCGGCAGCGGACTTCGTCGTGCAGGTATTCCGCCACGCTCCACGCGATGGAGAGACCATCGAAAGTGCTCGTGCCGCGACCGATTTCGTCGAGGATCACGAGGCTGCGTTCGGTGGCGTTGTGGCAGATGTTCGCGGTCTCGTTCATCTCGACCATGAACGTGCTCTGGCCGCGCGAGAGATCATCGCTCGCGCCGACACGCGTAAAGATGCGATCCGCAAGACCGATAACCGCGCTCTTCGCCGGCACCCACGAGCCAGTCTGCGCCAGAAGCACGAGCAGCGCGACCTGCCGGATGTAGGTGCTCTTGCCGGCCATGTTTGGTCCGGTGAGAATGAGCAGCCGATTTTTTTCGCCATCGAGCTGCACATCGTTCGGCACAAACTTTTCTTCGATGAGCGACTGGTCGAGCACCGGGTGGCGTCCATCGATGATGTTCACCGTGTTGTCGCCGGCGAGCGTGGGGCGGCAATAGCCGAAAAGCCGCGCCGTCTCCGAGAGCGAGCAGAGCACATCGAGTTGCGCGATGGCGCTGGCCGTTGCTTGCAGGGCAGTGAGATCGCCCAGCACTTCCCCGCGAAGCTGAACGAAGAGGTCGTATTCAAGCGCCTTACTGCGTTCGTCGGCACCGAGAATCTTCGACTCCACCTGTTTAAGTTCGTCGGTGATGTAACGCTCGCCATTCGCCACGGTCTGCTTGCGATGCCACGTGGCCGGCACGGCTCCGAGGTTCGATTTGGTGACCTCGATGAAGTAGCCGAAGACGCTCGTGAAACGGATTTTCAGCGACTTGATGCCGGTTTCATTGATGAGGCGCTCCTGAAGCTCGGCAATCCATGTCTTCCCCTCGCGCGAAGCAGAACGGAGCTCGTCGAGCTGCGGAAAATAACCGTCGCGAAAGATGCCGCCTTCCTTGGTTTCCGCGGGTGGTTCATCGACAAGCGCGCGGACGAGCAGATCGACCAGATGCGGGAGCGGATGAAGGTCCGCGAGGAGCCTCTCTTGCAGGGGAGGCGCCTCACCTGCCTCCGCCATGGTCAGCGGGGAGCTGGCCCGGCTGCTCAGCGCACCAAGATCGTTCCGCAGCGCGGGGACTTGCTCCAAGGCCGCGCGCAGGACGAGCAGATCGCGTCCGTTGCCTCCGGTTTGCGTGAGGCGGCCAATGGTGCGCTCGATGTCGCGCACACTCTTCAACGCTTCGCGAAGCTGCCCGAGAATGAAAGGCTCCGCGATGAAATCGGCAATCGCCTGCTGGCGCCCATGCAGCATCGAGAGATCGCATAGCGGGTGCAAAATCCAGTCGCGCAGCCGCCGCGCGCCCATCGGCGTGACGGTGCGGTCGAGCGCCGCGAGCAAGCTGGTATCGCGTCCCCCGCCCCGTGCCTGCACGAGTTCGAGGTTTGCCTGCGTGGCTGCGTCCAGCACCATGAACTGCGTGTTCTGATACACCTGCAAACGCGTGAAGTGCGTGAGCGTGCGGCGCAGTTCGTTCTTCAGATAATGAACGATCGCTCCCGCCGCCGAGCACGCGAGCGGCAGCTCCGAGCAGCCAAACCCATCAAGACTCTGCACCTTGAACAACTCACGCAGCAGAAACACCGCCTGATCCAACAGGAAGACGTAACCTTCCCGCGACACCAGCCCTTTCACCTCGCGGAAGTTTGCGGCCTGTTCCTCACTCACCAGCACCTCGGCGGGCTGAACCCGGGCCAGTTCGTCGGCCAGTTCCCGTTCACCCGCCAGTTCGGTGAGCCGGAATTCCCCCGTCGTCGTGTCGGCAAAAGCGAACCCGATCCGGCCCTTCGCGTCGGCAAAAACCGCGGCGAGGAAATTATTCCGCTTCGAGTCCAGCATGTGGAGGTCGGCGATCGTCCCCGGGGAGACGATGTGCGTGACCTCGCGCTGCACGATTTTTCCCGGCTGCGGGTCGCTGGTCTGGTCGCAGATGGCGACCCGTTTGCCCGCTTTGACCAGACGGCGGATGTAGTTATCGAGCGCATGGTGCGGCACCCCGCACATCGGCACTTCATTGCGCTTGGTCAGAGCGACATTCAGGATGGCCGAGCCCTCCTTCGCATCCTCGAAGAACATCTCGTAAAAATCACCCAACCGGTAGAGCAGCAGCGTATCCGCGGGCAGGCTCCGCCGGATGCTTTGGTATTGCTGCATCATGGGCGTGAGCTGTTCGGGCATGGGGGCGCAAAGTAAGCAGAGCCGTGCGGGAGGAAAGCGGGAAGTCAGTCCCCGGGACAACTCCGACAGGTTTTCCACGACAAAATTCCGCCGCCGTGGCATTCTACACGCTCTAATGCCCCCTCAAATCGCGGCAAGCCAGGTGCTTCTGCATCGGGCGGTCTGTGACCTAACCGTTACTTGCAAAACACCCTCACCTCCTCAATCTACCGCACCTTTTGAGAACCCGATTTCTGCGCCTCATTCTTCTGATGGCCAGCGTGCTCGGCCTCGCCGCCAACCTCCGTGCCCAGAGCCTGCCCTTTGGCGATACCTTCCTGCCGACGTTCTCCTTTACCGAGACGTATAAGGACACGGTGGTGCTGGGCGATTTCGGCTATGAGCAGGTCGCCGACGGAGCCCTGACCGTGAATGCCAGAATGTCGATGAAGGGCGTCGTGCTGGAGGATATGTTCGCCGAGGGCAACGCGCTGGTGCTGAACGTCGCCAACCTGCAGTTCAACCTCGACTTCACCCTCGCCGAGCAGTCGGACGCGGGCGGCTATCATCTCTACACCTGGCCGCTCACCGATATTGACTTCAGCACGGGCGAAGAGATTCAGGTCGGGAGCGTGATCCTCAAATACAATGCCACGGAGATGCGGCTCACGGTCACCGTCAATCACGACCCAAGGACCTACTCCCTCTACGCCGCCCAGGAGGCTGGCTCGGACGAGACGCTGGATGACATGGGACTCATCCTGAACCTCACCGTCGGGCCTTACGGCATCGACGATACGCTTCTTTATGTGGATGGCACGGCCACGACATTCGACAAGACCGTCGGCACGGGCGACGACCAGCAGACCTTCTACGGCCTGGCCAACGTGAGCTTGAGCGGAGCCATCGACGCTACTTTGCCGAATATCAACATCACGTATCCGCCCGCGCCGTTTCACGGCGTTTATCCCTTGCTCACAGAGCGTCCGGTCACCGTGCGCGGGACCTGTAGCGACGATCACGGCGTGCTGGGCGTCGAGGTGAAAATCAACGACGGCGATTGGTTGCCCGCGATTTTTTCCCTCTCCGAATGGTCGCTGCCCGACGTCGAGTTCGTTCCTGGAATCAACATCGTGGGCGTTCGCGTCACGGATCAGGATGGCCATATTCGCGTGCTCGAGAGGCAGGCCCATTTCAGTGCCCGGAGCAATCTGACCGTCACCGCAGCGGGAAATGCCCCCGGCAAAGTCGTGGCCGGCTTCTTCGATCCCCTTTCCTACGATCCCGCCCTGGCTGCTCCGCAGAGAAAAACGGCGCACCGCGATGGCGAACGGCTCACCGTTTCCGCAGTGCCGGGACCGAACGCCGTCTTCGACGGATGGACCTCCAGCAAGCCGTTGACCCCGGCACAACTGGCCTCGCCACGCCTCGTTTTTACGCACCTGCCGAATCTGGTCCTGACCGCCAATTTCCTCATCAATCCCTTCGTTCCGGTGAAAGGCCGTTACAACGGTCTCGCCAGCGGCGCAACGATCGAGGGCAATGGTTTCCTTTCCACCACGCTCGCCAGCAACGGCACCTTCACCGGCACGCTGAAAGTCGGGAGGCTCATCCTGAAGTTGAAAGGCAAGTTTTCGAACACGGGGCGCTACACCAAAACCGTCACCGTCTCCAAGGTGCCCTATACCATCGACCTCGCCCTGAATGTAACCGGCACCGGCACGGAGCAGATCACCGGCACGGTGATGGGAGGAAACGTCAACGTCTCCATCGTAGCAAAGCGTGCCACTTTCGACCGCCTCAAAAATCCGGCTCCCCAAGTCGGCACTTACAACGTCGTCATTCCTCCAGCGATGGGACAGCTGGCGAGTTATCCCGTCGGAATCGGGTTCGGGAAAGTGACCGTCAGCGCCGCGGGTTCCGTGCGCTTCGTCGGACAGGCTGGCACCAGTCCGGCCTTCAATGCCGCCGCCCAGCTTTCCGCTGACGGCACCTGGCCGTTCTTCGGTTTGCTTTATGGCGGGCGCGGCTCCATCTCCGGGCTCGTCACCTTCGATCTGCAAAACTCCGCCCACGATCTCGCCGGAAGCCTGAATTGGTTTCGCCCGGCCGGGGTGAAAAATCTGCCCGTTTACCCGGACGGATTTTCCGGCCAGAGCAGCGTTCTCGGTGCGAAATGGACGGCGCCAGCAGCCGGGCAGCGCATTTTCCTCAACACCTCCGCAGGAGCAGGCAAGCTCAACGTCAATGCCGCGACCGACGGCACCCTGCCAATTCTTCAAACCTCGCTCGATGGCACGCTGAGCACGGCCAACGTCTTCACCGTCACCGTGCCCGGCGACGCTCCCATCCAGAGCGTCACGATGAAAATCAACCCGCTCACCGGCCAGCTCGTGGGCAGCTTCAAGGAAGGCACGACGCTCAACAGATTTAGCGCGCTCATCGTCAACTCGAAGCTCAATCGAGCCGCGGGCTTTTTCCGCCGCGCGGCGCGCACTGGCTCGATCGAAATCGTCGCACCGTAACTGGCGACCGGTTGGAAGCGTCTTCAGCGGGCACACCCACTCGCTATGAACCTCGCCGTCCTCATTCTCCTCGCCATCGCCATTTCTCCCCTCGCCTTCGCGCAGGAGGCCATTCCGCTCGAAAAAGCGCAACAAGGTGCGCGCAAACTCGCTGAGGTCCTCGGCCAGCCGGGCAACCTGCCGCTCGCCACGAATGTGGACGTGGAAAAACCGCAGGCTTTCAAGGCGGGCGACGCCGCGCTTTTGATCATCCCCGAGCAGAGTCTCTCCGCCGACACCCTGAGCGCCGCGGGCGAGACCGTGCTTCCGATCGGCCAGCTCTGGACGCACAAACTCATCCTCTCCACCAGTTCCCCCAGCCAGCAGCGCACCTTCACCGTCCAGGACAAGGATCGTGACATGCAGGTGAATCTCTACCTCCTCGGCGCCACCAAAAACGCCGCCGGTGCGCTGGAACTCGTCGTCTTTGGCGCCGACAAGGAACCGCTCGCGCACGTTCCCCTCGCCGCCGCCGACGGAGCCTCGCAGAGTTTCCCCATTGAAATTTCCGGACAGCGAGAAGGCGAAAACACCGGCCGGCTCATCCTCAATATTTTCGGCAAGCAGAAAGCCGACATCATCCTCAAGCGCGCGGACTGAGCGCCATCACCACCTCCACAGCTCCAGCCACTTCAGCACGCCAAGCCACTGGAGCAGGTTCACGCTGGTGACCGTGACCATCGTAAAAAACAAGCCCACCGCTCCCTGCACGCCGAGCAGGAAAATGGTCATCCAAAACGCTGCAACCCACCGGTCGAGATTCCCGGGCCGATTGGTCCGCAGATAACGCACGGCCACCCAGACCGACGTGCTCACGGCTAGAGGCACCCAGACGATCCCCAACCAACTTCCCCACCAGTTCGCAATGGGCGCAGGCAGCCGCGCGATCACCGCTGCGCTGAATCGGGGCACGTTCGCCAGCAAGCAGCCCGGGATCACCAGCAGCGGCGCCAGCAGCAGAGGCAACGCGGCCCAGGAAAGATGGCGCCACGGCACGTTGGCCCGCACAGATTCCGTTTCATCCACCTCCGGGAGCGTGGCGAGTGGCGTCATGGCGGGAATCAAATCCCACCCTCTCCCGAAGCCAACCCCGAATTGATGCAAAAAATCGGTTTCATCCGCGTCGGGCGTGGCTAAAAACCGCGCCCTTATGAAAATCCTTCTCGCCTACTCGGGCGGCCTCGACACGTCCGTTCTCCTCGCTTGGATCAAGGAAACCTATCAGGCCGAGATGATCGCCTTCTGCGCCGACGTCGGCCAGGAGGAAGAACTCGACGGCCTCGAAGCCAAGGCGCTCAAGACCGGGGCGAGCAAGATTTTCATCGACGACCTGCGCGAGGAGTTCGCGCGGGATTTCATTTTCCCGATGATGCAGGCGGGCGCGATCTACGAGGGCCAATACTTCCTCGGCACCAGCATCGCGCGTCCGTGCATCGCCAAGCGCATGGTCGATATTGCCAAGGCCGAAGGCGCCGATGCCATCGCCCACGGCGCCACCGGCAAGGGCAACGACCAGGTGCGCTTCGAGCTGACCTCCGCCGCGCTCGCCCCGGAGATCGAAGTCATCGCTCCGTGGCGGCAGGACCGTTATCGCGATCAATTTCCCGGCCGCGCCGAGATGATCGCCTATTGCGAAGCCAAAGGCATCCCGGTGCAGGCCAGCGCGAAGAAGCCCTACTCGATGGATCGCAATCTTCTGCACATCAGCTTCGAGGCGGGCATTCTCGAAGACCCGTGGTTCGACGCCAGCGCGGAGAAAGCGCGCGACATGTATGTGCTCTCCGTTTCGCCCGAAGAAGCGCCGGACAAAGCCGAGCACGTCGAGCTGACCTTCGAAAAAGGCCTCTGCACCGCCGTCGGCTACCATGAGATCGCCGCGCTGCTCGCGGAACTCGGCTATCAGGGCGAGGTGAAATACAACGCCGAGAAGCACGCGATCCTCACACCGTTCTGGGTCATGAAGGTGCTCAACAAACTCGGCGGACGCCACGGTTGCGGTCGCGTGGACATGGTCGAAAATCGCTTCGTCGGCATGAAGTCGCGCGGCGTTTATGAGACCCCCGGCGGCTCGATCCTCCACTTCGCACATCGCCAGATGGAGTCGATCACCATGGACCGCGAAGTCATGCACCTGCGCGATTCGCTCATCCCGAAATACGCCGCGCTGGTCTATAACGGTTTCTGGTTCGCCCCGGAACGCGAGGCGATGCAGGCGCTCGTCACCGAGTCACAGAAAAACGTCAGCGGCGTGGTGCGCGTGAAGCTCTACAAGGGCAACATCATCGCCGCCGGACGCAAGAGCCCGCTCAGCCTTTACAACCCGCACATCGCGACGATGGAGGCCGATCCGACCAAGGCCTACAACCAGAATGACGCCACCGGATTCATCGCCCTCAACGCACTCCGCCTCAAAGTCGCCGCCCAGGTCCACGGAGTGAAGTGATGCGCAGCCGCTTAGAGCGATTCAATCAGTTGTAGCCGTTTCATTGTCCCAGCAGGGCGACAGAAATCGCCCCGTGGCGTTAGCCACCGGACTCTGGTGGGGTGCGCCCGATTCCTCATCCCGATCCCAGGAGAGGGTCACTACCAGCAAGTTCCCGCAGTGGTTTCGGAACCAAGCCCTTCGGATACCACTCGTGAACCCGCCTCAGGGCTCTTTATAAACGACCTCTCCGAGACTTTCGGAAAGCGGCACCGGACGCATCGGGGGCAAAATCCAACCGATGCGTCCCGTGCTCCGCAGGGCTCTTCCCAGTTCCGAGCCACCTGCCTTGGCCTGACGAAGCAGGTTATCCGCTCCCTGGCTGTCTTGGTAGGAACCGATGATAAGGGAAAATTCGCGGTCGTTTTTGTAAATGATCCCCGGAATCTCGTCGTCAAAAGTTCGAACCGCTTTGAGCCGCCGCTTCGCATCGTCAAATTGCTTCGTGGAATAATTGGTGCCAAAGCCGACTTGGATCCCCCACCGCGTTCCCTGCACCGGTTCGACCGAGGCCGACTCAGCGGGGAGTGCTACTTGGAAGTTCCCCCGCGGCTGGCTGGAATCCGCGACGAAGCTCACCCGCCCTCTCAAGGTGCGATCTTTTTCCGTGAGCAACTTCAGCAATGCCTCCGCTTTCGGCTTATCCTCGGGCAGATGGTAATAACGCACTTCCACCGTGTCTGGAGAGCGGGCGGCGTTCGCACGGCCCGATTCGATCTCATAATTCTTTCCACTGACGAAATTCTCCCAGTCCTTCAATTGAGCTTCTCTCTGTTTGAGTGTTTCCGCCGGCCCTCCCAGGAGAAACTGCACACGGCCCTTTTTTGCACTCGGGGCGGTATTCTGAAGGGAGGTATCCGGCACCAGTTCCTGCGCCAGTTTCATCGCTTCCTGTTGTTCGCCCGAGTTTAGCGATTGCTTTGCCACCAGCGTCGCTAGTTCGTTGGCCTTCACCAACACCTTCTGTGTGCCTTCAATCTGGATGAGAAATTCCTGAATCTCGGCCACGGTAATCGGCTTATTTTCACCAGCTCGTTTCTTCAGCCAGTCGATGGCGACATTGGAGTTCGTCAGGGCCTTTGCCGTCACTTCCTCAGAGGCACGCTTCACCGTCTCCAATTCCTCTTTCTTCCTGGCCAACTCCTTATCCACTGTTTCCACCTCGGCTTTTTTTAACCTCAAATTGTTCACGGCCTCGTCTCTCCGCCGTTCCGTCTCTTTTTTCTCCGCGACGACATTCTTTTTGTCTTCCTTGAGTTGGGTCATCTCGCTTCTCGCCTTTTCCAACTCACCCAAGGCGACTTTTCGGTCGGCGAGGGCAGTATCCCGTTGTCCGACCGCGGTTGCCGCGTCGTTTTTTGCCGCCTCTGCCTCGATAACTAGACGCTTCGTATACAGGCTTGCCGCAATCGGCAACGCTACGGCGACAAAGATCGTGCCCCAAAGCCACCGCATCCGCCTCTTGTGCGCGACGCGCTCCAACTCGAGCGCCTTGTGCATCACCTGATCGAAATCTGAAGAAGACATTTCCACGTTCATGTAAGGTTCGCTGAGCGAATTTGCTGCTGAATGAAATTTCGGACGCGCTGCGCTACATCCCCACTCAGTCCGGCCCCAGGATCGACAATCTCCGCCTGAAGAAAGCGGGCTTGGATAATCGT
Source organism: Chthoniobacteraceae bacterium (assembly GCA_044226525.1). Classification (GTDB taxonomy): domain Bacteria; phylum Verrucomicrobiota; class Verrucomicrobiia; order Chthoniobacterales; family Chthoniobacteraceae; genus VFJQ01. The sequence goes on from JBGAGV010000007.1 coordinate 82,641, forward strand.
CTCGCGCGCGACGATGGTCTGCTGCCGGAGAACGATCGCGACCAGGAAAAGAAAAGTAGCGCCACCCGTCCCAGACATGGCCGAAAACAACTGCTGTTTTGTAATCGCGAATCCCACCCCCCCTAGGAAAATCGTCGTCGCGATGGCGAACAGTCGCGGAATCCACGGAAGATAATCCTGCATTCGTTCCTGTTGATCTTCCGTAATCTGGTCCAACACGGCGGCGAGCGGATTATGAGCTACCGCCTTCCCCGCTATCACCCCTGCGGCCGGAACACTGGGCGCAGAGAGCACAGGAGCAGGTTTCTCCTCTGGCACCGGCAGCATCGTCGGCACTCGGGCCCGAATCTTCTCGGCGATCTGCTGCAGCACCTCTTCCTTCTCCGCGGAATTCAGGCTCACCAAAGGCCGGCTGATATCGTGCGCCGCCTCCAACTCATTCAGCCTCCACGCTTTTCCATCGTAAAGACACCGGCTCAGGAGAATCCAATAAAGTTGGATTCCGCGTTGTTTCATCGCCTCGCGAATCCGAGGGAACTCGGTCTCGTAGATGTATTTCGACGACAAAAACTCCCGGCTAACAAAGAGCACCGCAGCCCCCGCCCCATCGATCGCTTGATCGATCCCACGGTCGAAAGAAAAGCCCGGTTCAAGCCGTTTCTTATCGATCCAGACTTGTAACTCTCCCTCCTGGACCACCGGCGCGAGCATCTCTTCCAATTCGGTCGCCCAGACCGCATCCTCACGAGCATAGGAGACAAAGAGCAGCTTCATCGACGCGCAAAGATTATCGCGAGTAGATCCCCGCGTGAGGCCCATTCGTAGAGGAGGGTAAAAACCAGTCGAATCATTCCTGCCGGGAGTGAAATTGCCTGACACAGCTTGAGGGGTTCAAGCAGAAAAAAAAGGGCCACTCCTTCCACCATCTTGCCGACATCACGGCGAGATCATATCTTCCGCCCCTCGTGTCATCTTCCGCTTCTCGTTCGTCGCGCCTCGCTCTCGCCGTTTTCCCTCTCGCGTTCCTCCCGCTCGCTCTCGCCTTCGTCGATCACGACGGCGGCCCGATGTTCTTCCTCACTTTCGGCTCGGTGTGCGTCGCCGCACCATGCGCCGGTTTCTGGTGGGGGGAACGCAACGCGGAATCGCAAGGCGGCCGCGCCGCGCTCGGCTGCCTTGGCACCATCGCGCTGTTCATCGGCTACTTTATCTGGCTCCTCGTCCTCGCTCCGCTGATCCTGCGGTTTCTGCAAGCGCGCTTCGGGGCGTAATCCGTAGAGCGCCGGCGTCCCCGCCGGCCACGACACCAACACGCCTGGCGTCACTTCCTCGCCCGGTGAAAAACGAGCGTGTCATCCGCCCGCCGACGCGATAGTTTCCCCGTCATGCCGCCCGACAATTCGCCCCGAACGCGCGCCCTGCGCATGTTCATGACCATGGACGCGACCGTTCTGACCTTGATCGGACTGGCACTGGTCTGCTGCCCGCGCCAGCTCACCGCCGCGTTCCATTTCACCGACGTGCCGCCCGCCATGTTGTTCCTGCTCGGCCTGTGGGGCTGCGCCATGACCACGCTCGGAGTCGGTTATTACGTCGCGGCGGTCGATCCTGCGCGCCATCGGCTATGGGTCTGCATCGGCATCGCACGCGGCACCATGGAAGCGATCTTCGGCTGGTCCTGCCTCGCGCGCGGGCTCATCACCTGGCAGCAAAGCGGGCTCAGCATCCTGCTCGCTGCCTTCATGGCTATCGCCTACATCCTGCTCTACCCGCGCAATCCCGCTGCCTGATATGGAAGTCGTCGGCCTCGCCATCCTCATTTCCGTCTTCGTCGTCGGCTTCCTCATCGCCGGTCGCTGGTTCACCAATGTCTGGCTGCAAATCATCGTCGGTGCCGCCATGGGCGTCGGCCTCGTCGCCGTGCTCGCCTTCGCCGCCTTCGGCGTGATGTTCGCCGGTTGCCTGTTCATGTCGGGCGGAAAAGGCGTTAACTTCCACTAGCGGATGCGCTGGCCGTTGAAGTGGGTGGACTGGCTCATCGCCTTTCTTCCCGGCCTCGTTATGATCATCGGCTCACACATGTCCAAGTTGGCCACAGGGGAAGACGGGCTCGCCACCCTGCTGGGCGCGTTCTTTCTCGCCTTCCCGCTCTCGCTCGCTGCGGGCATTTACCTCGCCAAAAGCGACGGCGGAAAATGGATGCGCGTTGGCATCGGCATTCCGCTCAGCATCGCCGTCTATCTCACGAACTGCGCCATCGCCGCCGCCGGCTGCACCGCTGCGGGAGTCTTTCGATGAACGCCCTTTCCGCCAGCGAAACCCTTCTCAAGCGGACCACCAGCCGCTGCCCCGTCTGCCAGGCGCCCGCGTCCGCGGAAGTCTGGCGCCGGAGCGAAGGTGGAAAACAAACCGTCTGGCTCCGCCGCCGCTGCGCAGAGCATGGCGCGGCGGAAGCCTGCATCAGCAGCGACGCGCGATTCTACTGGCTGGCCAAGGGCGACCCGCGCAACGGCTGTGCCTCGTGCTCCGGCGACGGCGGACGGGACGGCACGCTCGGTGTGAATGCCGCGGCCGACACCAGTGAGCAGGAGCGGCTCTCCACCTGTCTGGCGCTGATCGAAATCGTCACCTCATGCAATCTCGCCTGCCCGACGTGTTATGCCGATTCGCCCCAGGCCACCGCCGTCACATCCGTGCCACTCGCGGATTTGCAGCGGCGCATCGATGGCGTCATCGATCGCAAAGGCCGCATCGAAATCCTCCAACTCTCCGGCGGCGAACCGACGCTCCACCCGCAGTTCTTCGAGCTGCTGGCATGGTGCCACGCGCACCCGGGCATTGATTACGTCCTGCTCAATACGAACGGCGTGCGCATCGCCACCGACGACGCCTTCGCCGACCAGCTCGGGAAAACCTTTCGCCTCGGCAAATTCCAGCTCTACCTCCAGTTCGACGGCCCCCAGGAAGCCGGCCAGCGCAGCCTGCGCGGCGCCGACCTCCGCGTCATCCGCGAAAAAACCATCGCCCGCTGCGCCACCCTCGGCATCCCGCTCACCCTCGCCATGACGGTGACGCCCGACAACCTTCCGCACGTGTGGGAGAGCGTGGAGTATGGCCTGCGCTGGGCGAACTGCCGCGGCATTTCCTTCCAGCCGATGTTCCGGTCGGGAAGACAGCCGCAAACGCTGGAGGCGAACGAGCCTTCGTTCCGAGTTCCCACCTCCGACTTCCGCGTTCTAAACTCCGCCGATATCATCCTCGCCGCCGTCGAACAAAGCCCCGGCGCGCTCAAGTTCGACGACTTCACCCCCCTTCCCTGCGGCGATCCGAATTGCGCCACCATCGGTTACCTCCTCCGCACCCCGGACGGCCTGCGCTCGATCAGCGATTTCGTGGATTTCAGCCAGGTCCAGTCCTTCCTCCGCGACAAGGTCCGCTACTCGCTCGACGACCTCGCGCAGTGCGGTTGCGAAAGCGAACCCCTCGGCCATTTGCTGCACGAGCTCGAAGCGGGCGGCGCGACGCCCGACATGGCTGCATCTCCTTTCCGCCTGTTCATCAAGCCCTTCATGGACGCCTGGACGTGGGACGAAGACCGCATCGACCGCTGCTGCACCCACGTGATTCGACCGGATGGGGTGCTGGATTCGTTCTGCCGGTATTACGCCGCACAACGCCCGTGAGCGTTCTGACCATTCTCGCCGTCGGGTTCTTCGTGATCTACGTCACGGTATGCATCCTTGTCGTGGCGCTCGAGATGCCGCAGAACTCCACACTCCGCGCAACTTTGGCCGCATACCGCTACCGCTGGCTGGCTTGGCTCGTTCTCGCCGCCCCTGTGCTGACCGCGACGCTCCAACCATGGGAATGGGTCACTCTACCGCCCACGCTGAAAGCAAACGACATCATCGACATCGCTTTGATTTTTTCCGTTCTGATCACATCGGCGATTGCGTCCGTATGGATGAGCCTGCCTCGGAAGCCCGAAGAGCGGATTAACACTTGGATACCAATGATGATGGCCTTGTTCTTTTCGCTCGTTATGTCGGTTGCCACCAGCATTACGCTATCAGCCGGCCGTTGAAGGATTTTTCCAGTCGTCTCGCCGGGGAAGAACCTTCTCTTTGCTGCAAAGGAATATTTTGCTCCCGGAAACGTCCCCCAAACACGGTCAGGGGACGAGCGGATGCTCTCGGGCGCCTTCCGCCTCCACGATCGGCCACGTCGCGCGTTCGCCGCTCTGGTAGGGTCCGATGTCATCGACCGGGATGGGCTTGAACCCGAGCGCCCACGCCGGGCTGTCGGCGGCGAGGCGATAGTCGTCTTTCTCCGGCGCGAGGAATTTCGGATCGGCAATGACGCTGTGGCGGTCGCCGAGTTGCTGCCAGCTCTGCCATTCGTCGAGAAACTCCGTCTCGCGCAATTCGATATCACTCGCCAGCAGCGTGCCGCCTTCCGCCGGCCAATCGAGCCGCACACGGAATTTCTTCATCGCCTCATGCCAGCCACGCTCGCCCTTCGCGGGAACGTTAAACGCGAACTCAAAATCCTGCCAGGCGCCTGTCACCTTCGCATCCGCCGGCCCGCTCGCCCAGAAATGCCCGAGCTTCCCGTCCTTCGGCGGGAGATAAAACTGCACCATCAGCGCCGCCTTGCCGGGATCGCCCTCGACCTTCAACCGCGCCCGCAGGCGATACGCCGAACCGGGCTTCAACTCGATCTCGCGGCTCACCGCGATCGGATAGTTGTCGCGCTTCTTCTCGTGGTTGAACGCCGCATCCACCCGCAGCACTCGCTTGCCCGCATCTTCCATCACCCCCGCGTGGGCCGTCGGCGTGTGAATCTGCCACTGCCAGTCTGCCGGGAAGTGATCCGCATCGCCATTCTCGAAGCCTGAATTCGGCGCCAGATTATCGCCGATCACCTTGCCCGCTTTGCGCTGCCCGGTCAGCAGCGGCTGGCCGTGATGCCAGTAGAGATTGTGATCGAAGATGTTCCGGTCCGCGTTAAACGCGACCACGTTCAGCGCCTTCGCCTCGGGATTTTTCCACGCGATGATATTGCGCTGAAACACGTTACCCGACATCACGCGCCCCTCGCTATCGGGCATGTCCTCGGGCGAAAATTGCATCCCGCGCATGAACCGCCACGCCGGCTCGTTCACCACCGATTCGTAGCCCTTCAGCATCTGCGGCAGTGTGTTCACCCAGAAGTGGCTCTGCGTCGTCCAGCCGTTGAATTCCCACTGCCGCATGCCGCCTTCGATGAAGATGTTATTCTCCACCCGGCAATCGCGCGCACTGTGCCCGTGCATGAGCGAACGCCCGCACCGCGCCACGATGTTCCCGATCACATCCACGCCCCCAGAGTTGTCGTCGAGATAGATGCCCCACGCGAAATACGGCGACGTCCACTTCCCGTTCCAGCCGTAGCCCAGCACATCATGGATGTAATTGTAGCGAATCACCGTGCCGCGCGGGCTGATCCAATCGCGCCCGCCGCAATACGTCGCCCCCACATCCTCCGTCTCCAGCGCGAGATGCCGCAGGTGATTGTATTCGATGATGTGCGCGTTGCCGCTGAACTGAATCGCGAACCGCGGCGTATCGTGAATGAGGCAATGCGACACGCGCTGCCCCACGCCGTCCAGCGCGACGCCCACACCCTGTTTGTAGAAAATGCCGACGTGATGAATGTAGCAGTTGTCCGCGAAATTCCCGGTGCCCGTCAGCGTCTTGCGATCGCCGCCGCTCAGCGACACTCCGCTGCGTCCCGTGTCGTGAATATCGCAGCCGACAATCCCGTTGTCGGTTCCGCCGTTCACGTTCACGCCGTTCCCACCGAAGTCGCCGACGTTCCGAATCGTGCAGCCGAGCACCCGGCAATGATTTGTCTTCGTGAGTTGCACCGCCGCGCCGTCCGCGCATTCAAACGTCAGCCCGCGGATGGTCACGTTCTCCGCCCCATCGATTTTCCAGATCTCGCGAGTCGTCGGAATCAGCACCGTGCGCGCCGGATCGGCCGCGCCGGTTCCGGCATTCGCCAGATCGACTCCCGCCGCCGGCTTGAAATACAGCTTCCCCTCGCGGCGATCGAACGCCCACTCGCCCGCCACATCCAGATCCTCCAGCGCCCCTTGGAAGTAAAAGCGGTCGTTGCCGCGAATCGCATAGCTCCCGTCCTTCGCCAACGTCACCGTGCGCTTCGTCGTGTCCACGTTCTTCACGCGGATGAGATCGTTCCACCAGTTGTAGCGCGGGAAGGAGAACACCTCGACATCCTCCGGGTGCGCCCATTCGCGCCAGTCGGCCTGCTTCACCACGAGCGTGTGTTTATCCTCCCCTTCCTTATCGGCATACATGGGCCACATCTCGCCATCCGCATACGCCCAGCCACCGCCGTAGGGGTTCTTCGGATCGAAGTTCGGATACCGCGCCATCTGCTGCCGCTTCCCGCCGAAAAAAAGCTGCCGCACGTCCTTCGCCTTCACCTCCGCCTGCACGATCCCATCGCGCCACGGTTTCCACCCCGTCACACTGCACCCGCCAATTAAGACCGGCTGCTCCTGCGCAAACGCCTGCCACACCGTCCCGGAATCCTGCGCCTCGAGCGCGAACCCCTGCGGCAGTTCGTGCAATCCCCCGCGCAGCGTGATGGTGCGCGCTTCCCCCGCATGTTTCCGCGCCTCGTCCCGCGCCCGCCCCAGCGTGGCAAACGGCGCCTCCACCGTTCCCGCGGCCGCATCGCTCCCATTCGGAGCGACAAAAAATTCCGACGCCGAAGCCTGCGTGGTTGTGGTGGCGATGGCAGCAGTAGCAGTAGCGAAAACGAAAAGGGAAAAACGAATCACCCCGCCCTTCTCCCATTCTCCTTCGCCGCCGTCGAGCCTCCCTCACACCGACCTCTCCTTGCCCTCCCCCACCTCCCGCGCGTAGTATCCCCGCTCCTTCGCTCGGAGCCGAAAACCCTTCGCTCCCAAAACCAAGCCGGTGTGGCGAAATGGCAGACGCAAGGGACTTAAAATCCCTTGGTGGGCAACCACCGTGCGGGTTCGAGTCCCGCCACCGGCACTGCTCGAGAAATGAGAGACGCCCCCCGTCGCGGTGGTCTCGATCAACGGCGGTCGCGGCGGCGCTTGAGCATCCAGTAAACGAGCACCGGGAAACCGAAGGTCATCACCCCGTAGTAAAACTGCGCCCAAGGCGGGAGCCGCTGGAGAAATCCGCGCGACGCCAGCACGGTCAGCACCACCGCATCGACAATGAGGATCACCGCGAGGATGGTTCCCAGCGGGGGCGGTGGCGGTTCTTCTTCTTCTTCGGGCATGATGCCTTTTCCCGTAGCACGCGACGCTGTGGTGGAAAACCTCGCAATTCATTCTTGCCCGGATGACTGCCGCTGGCATTCTCCGCGCCCTGCAACCCGCAACGAAAGGAGGCGAAAAACACAATATTATGAAGTATCTCGCAATCATCGCCCTGGGCGTCATGGCCCTCGGCCTCGGCGCCTGCGCCAGCAAGCCCGCTCCGGCTCCGGCCCCGGCTTCGCACGGCTACTCCAAGTAGTCCCACCCATATCCTTCCCCCGGAGGATACCCCCTTTTGACCAGCCCGGTCCTTCCCCGACCGGGCTGGTCTTTTTTTGGGCGGCGCCTCTCCTTCCTCACGCCCTTCATCGCTCCCAAACGCCGCCGCAGTTAAGCTCGGCGGGGAAGATCGAGAGGCAGAGGAAGAGGTGTTCAAGAAGTAGGTTCAGAAAACCCGGCGCCGACAGAACAGACGGAATGGGCCGTTGGTCGGACGGGCTCCGAGAGGCGAAATTGCCGGGTGCGAACTATCGACCAACACGAAGGGAGACGATCACGAGATGATCGTGGACAACTCATGGTTGATGGCAGGAACGCGCGATCAAAGCTGGTTGCCATCCTCCTCTCATCCGCAAACCTCTCCCCCCAAACAGACACAATAAACACACTATTTCCCAACCGTGGCATTCCAGAAGACTCTCCTGTCGCTTCCCCTCACTCTTCAACCCCACGCGGTCGCACGCTCACAAACTCGCTCCCCCGCAGCGTGAAGCGCCAGGGCAGTTCCTGCGCGCGGGAGATCCCGATCCGCCCATCGGCGATGGTCTCGACCGGGCTGGGCGCGTGGGCGAAGCCGATGGTTTTCCCCCGGCACAGATCGCGGCCGTGATCGGTGCCATCCACCGCGAGGGCGAGGGCGAGTTTGCCCGGCCCGGAGCAGAGCGAGTGCGGCACGCGAAAGGGGGCGCCGGACGCGCGGCCCCGGCGGCGGCGCCGCGACATGAGATCGATGCCCCGCGTCGGCTCGAGGGCGCGAAGCAGAACGAAGCCGTCCATTCCCCCGCCCTTCACCAGCACGTTGAGCAGCCAATACATGCCGTAGTTGAAATACACATAAGCCGCACCAGGCCGATGGCGCGCGACGAATTCCCGCGCACTCGGGCGCGTGAAGGTGTGGCTGGCTTCATCGCCCACCGAGGCGTAGGCCTCGGTCTCCACCACCACTCCGGCGCATTTCCCCCAGACCAGTTCGCAGCCGATCAATTCCCGGGCACAGGTCACCGGATCGCGCTGGAAAAACTCGCGCTCGATCCAGGCCGGCGATGCGTTCGCAGCCACGAGGTCGCTCACAAGCCCGTGGGGTGATCGATGAACTCCCATGGCACGTCGAACTTCTTCGCCACATGCGCCGCGAGAGCTTTCACCCCAAAGGTCTCGGTCGCATAATGCCCGGCGTAGATCACATTGAGCCCGAGTTCTTCCGCCGCGGTGAAGCTCCAGTGCGGGCCTTCGCCGGTGATGAACGTATCCACGCCGCTGCGCGCGATCTCGGCCACTTCGCTCCCGGCGCCACCCGTCACCACGCCGACTTTGCGCACCTTCTCCGGCCCCGCCGCGCAGACGGTGACGGCCCCATCCCCCACGGCCACTCGCACGCGATCGGTCAGATCGACCAGCGAAGTTTCGATTTCTCCACGCATCCCGACCGGCTCCGTCTTGAACGGGAAGAAAGGCTCGAGTCCGTGCAGGCCGATGGCGCGGCTCAACTGCGCCGCGTTCCCTACCTCGGGGTGTGCATCGAGCGGCAAATGCGACGCGAACACCGCGAGGTCGCCATGAATGGCCAGCTTCAGCTTGCGATACCGCGCGCCGGTAAATGCGCGGCAGTGCTGATCCCACATGAGCCCATGATGCACGAGCAGGAGCGACACGCCGCGTTCCACCGCCAGCGCGATGACCGCTTCGCACGCATCCACTGCGGCCGCGATTTTCGCGACGCCGCCGGAGTTGTCGAGTTGCAGGCCATTGACTGCACCGGAGTAGTCCGGAAATCCCGGATGCCGGAGGTAATCTTCAAGGTGGGCGACGATGGAATGCAGGGCGGGCATGTGGTGAGAGGAGTTGTCGTTTTGAGGGCTGGGGACTATACTGTGCTCAGGGTTTTCACAAACAAGGGTCGCCGCAACTCAAAGCCGAATCCTATGCAAACCGCCGAAGCTATCTCCACCCCGACAGTCCTCCGGGAGCCACTCACGGTGTGTCCTCTCTGCGACACGCCCCTCGATCCGAATCATCCCACCGAATGCTCGCGCTGCGATTGGGTGCTCGGATATCGCCGCCACCAGGCCACCCCCATCGGCACGGAACGCGATGCGTATTCCGTGATCCTGAGCGTCGTGCCCGGTCTGGGTCACATCTACAAAGGGCATCTCATGCCGGGCCTGCTTTTCATGGCGGGCTGGCTCCTGGCCATCTTCGTCGTCAGCGTCATCGCGACGTTTACGATGGGCTTCGGCCTCCTCCTCCTCCCCCTTTATTGGGTTGGCGTCATGATGCACGTCTACTGGCTCGAAGACCTGAACGCGCCTCAGGCGTAATCGACAGCACGTGCCGGCGCTATCCCACGTCCACGTCGCAGAGTGAACCGGCAGCCACCCTGCCGCCGGCCACGATGCAGCGGTCGAGTCTAGCGTGCGCGGCCACGCTCCCCCCCGCCCACACGAGTGAGTCGTGGATGAGCGCCCCCGCTCCGATCTTCGCCCCCGCACCGATCGCGCTCGCGCCGGTGATACGGGCGTCGGGAGCGATCTGGGTGCAGGGATCTATCCACGGGCCTCCACCGAGATGCCGATGCACCTCAAGGTATTGCTCACGCGAACCGAGGTCGAACCAATCGCCTTCATCGATCACGACTCCGCCGAGCTTCGCGCCCGCGCGAATCATGTCGATGAAGATGGCCACCACATCCACTTTCTGCGCCGGCGGAATACGGGCGAAAAACGAAGGTTCGACGAGATAGATGCCGGCGAACAGATACTTTCCTTCGTGACCGAGCGTGCTGCGCAGATCCAGCACGCGACCGTTCTCGCATGCCACCCGCAACGGTCCGCCACTCGAACGCAGGATGAGCGTCACTTCGTTCCCCGCCTCCCGGTGCGCGCGCAACGCCGGCTCCAGCGGGAGACTGGTAAAAATGTCGCCGTTATAGACCCAGAACGGGCCGCCGCTGAGCAGATCCTCGACGTTCTTGATGCCGCCGCCCGTCTCGAGCACTTCCGGTTGCTCGTCGCGAAACGAGATCGGCACTCCTCGATAGACCGGCTCCGCAAACACCTCGCCATAAACCTGCGAACGCCAGTGCGTATTCACCACCAACCGCTCCACGCCGACCTCGAGCAAACGATCGAAGGCGTAAGTAATCAGCGGCCGGTTCGCGACGGGAATGAGCGGCTTCGGGCAATGATCGGTCAACGGGCGCAAGCGCGTGCCGAGACCGGCACCGAGCACGAAGGCCTGGTTAATGGGGGCTGCGGAATCGCGTTTCGTCACGTCGGGCTATCGACCATCAACGATTCACCATCAACTGCCCCGCGGCGGCGTGATGTGCGGCTCACGGAGATAAAGCGGCTCCAAGTGGTCCCGCTGCACGAGGCCGATTCCCTCCACGGCCATCTCGGCGAGGATGACCGCGCTCGGGTAAGCGATTTGCAACGAAGGAAAAGCCGCCACCGGCTCCGTGGCGAAAACCGGCAACGAACGGGCGCCGATTTCATCGCGCACCTCGCGTTCCGTCGCCAGCCGCGGGCCGTCCTGGCTGATCCGCCGGTGCATCCAGCTAAAGTAAAACGATCCCCGGCGGGCGTCACCGATGGCAAAGTAATCCTCGTCCTGAACGTCCAGCGCCGCGACCGACGGAATCCCTACGAGGTCCGCACCCAGGACGAGATTCATCCCCATGGCTGCCGATATGCCGATGCGAATGCCGGCGTAAGATCCGGGCCCCAGACCGACAGCTACGCAGTCAAAGCGTCCGGCATAACCGCGGGCTTTTTCCAGCGCGGCAAACAACGCCGAGCCATGCCCGCGATCGGCCTGAAACTTCTGCTGAAACGCAATCTCCCCGAAAGCGTAAACGGCCACGCTGCCCTGGGCGGTGGAAGTGTCGAGTGCGAGCGTGATCATTTCCGCTCGGTGATGCTGCGGCGGTTGTCGCCCGTGATGCTGAGGTAAAACCAGCGCGTGTGCGCGGGGAGCAGTTCCTTGAATTTATCCGCCCACTCGATGACGCACACCCCATCGCCACCGACGTAATCCTGCAAACCGATTTCCTCGGCTTCCGCGTCGGTTTCCAGGCGGTAAAAATCGAAATGATACAGCGGCATGAGCCCTCCGAAGTATTCGTGAATGAGAGTGAAAGTCGGGCTGGTGACATCGCCCAGGTAGCCGAGGCCCTCGGCGAGTCCTTTGACAAAGTGCGTTTTCCCAGAGCCGAGTTCGCCACACAGGCCGACGACGCTGCCGGGGTGGAGTTCGGGAGCGAGCTTCTTTGCGAAGTTCAGCGTTTCGGAGGGTTTAGCGGAAGTGATCGTAGCCACGCGGGGCGAGCGAGGTGTGAGGTTCTGAAGGTAAGGTAAGTCTGCCAATTTGCGAGAGCGGTAGCCTCGGAAAGGCCTTCCGCCACTCGGTCGTCAGCTTAGATACGTAACGATTTGGCAGGGCAAAGAGCAATTCGTAATCCTCGCCATCCCCTAAAGCGCACTTTAGCGAGCACCCTGCGGCCCGCGGAACCCGGGTCTCGTCGAGGATAAATCCGCAACCGCTCGCCCGGGCCAGCCGAGGCAGATCGGCAGCGACGCCATCACTCAGGTCCATCATGGCATGCGGTCGGAAGTGCTGGGTCAACCACCGAGCTTCGGCGAGGCGCGGGGTGAAATCGAGATGCTTGCCGGCGATCGATCCGCCAAGTTTTCCGGTGACGAACACGGCATCGTCCGGTTTTCCCCCGTCGCGGCGCACACATCGAGTCCGCTCCACCTCACCGGTTAGCGCAACATTGATGAAAATCGCCCCGGGGGATCGCGCCGTCTCGCCCCCGACGATCGTCACCCCAAAGCGGCGCGCCGCTTTTCGCAGGCCGCCATAAAATGCGTCCAGCCATGCCACCTCCTGCGTCTGCGGCACCGCGACGGTGATGAGTGCGTGCCGCGGTTCGCCCCCCATGGCCGCAATATCGCTGATCGCACGGCAGAGCGCTTTCCAGCCCACCCGGCGGGGATCTGCATCCGGCGCGAAGTGGATGCGTTCGATAACGCAGTCGGTCTTGAGCAGCAACCAGCGACGGTCGCGTGGTCGCCCCACGATGGCGCAATCGTCGCCCGGGCCGGTCAGCACGTCGGCCGCGGAAGGCAGACCGCACAACAAGCGCGCCACGAGAGCATCTTCGCCCAACGCCGCTAGCTTCACTGCTTTTCCAGCAACTGCGGCGCCCACGTGAGCACGGCGAGTTGCACGCCGTTGAAGGTCATGTGCATCGCGATCGGCACCAGCAACGAACCGCTCCATTCGTAAGCCAGCGTGAGCGCGAGGGCGAAAAGCAGCAGAGGCACCAGCGCGGCGACGTTTCCGTGAATGGCGGCAAACAAGGTCGCCGTGAACACCGCGCTCGCCAGCGCGCCCGCCCAGCCCTTGAAGACGCCGTAGAAATAGCCACGAAAGAGCAGTTCCTCGACCGCCGGCTGAAACACGACCGCCAGGAACACGAGCGTGCCAAACATCGACTGATCGCCGGACTTCTTCGTCTGCCGTAGCATCGTCACCACCTCCTGTTCCGTCGCGCCGCCCTGCAGGGCACGACTCACGATCTCCGCCGCCGCGGCCAGCAGCGGAAAGAGCGCCGCTACGATAAGGCCACCCGCCAGCAGAGCCCTCCAGAGCGGCCATCTCCGCAGGCCGAACATCACCGACGGCTTCTGCTGGCGCCAGCGGAGCGAGACCCAGAAGACGGCCACGAACCCGAGGAAAATGATAATGTTCAGGGCAATCGCGTTCGGCGTCGGCATGTGGATTTCCGCCGTGCCTTCCCCTCGGACCATTCCCGACGCCACGGTGCTCAGGGCAAAAAACACGCAGAGAAACGAGGCCAGCAAAAGATCCGCAATGCCAAACCCCGCCGTCGCGACGCGCCCACCTCGCTCACGCACGCGCCGCAGCAGATGCCCGCTCAAGAAAATCCCCGGCAGTGACATCATCGCCTGAAAAAAAAGGCGTTGCAGGTCCGTCATAAAATCACGGAGCGAAGAACGACGGGAGGTAATACGCCCGCCCCGCCTCCAGCTTTGGCAGCGCCGCATGAAGATCGACCTCCACCTTCCGCGACACATCCGCCTTGCCAAACATGCGCAGGAAGCGGCCGAACCCCATCGGGGAAACATAACGCACAATGCGCGCGTTCTTGGCACCGCCCAGCGCGATCGCCTTCGCATAGGCGTCTTCGACTTCACCAACCTGGTCGATCAGCTTCGCATCGAGCGCATCCTTGCCACTCACGACGCGGCCATCCGCTATGCCGTTGCGGAGCTGATCCTCCGGCAGTTTGCGCTCCTTTGCGACGATCCCCACGAACTTGCCATAGGTCTGCATGATCATCTTCTGGATGTAGTCGCGCTCCTCATCGGTCAGATCGCGCGACCCGCTCAGCATGTCCTTGAGCTTGCCGCTCTTGAAGGTCACGAACTCGAGCCCCACTTTATCGAAGAGCGTCTTGTATTTGAGTGACTGCATGATCACGCCGATCGAGCCGGTGAAGGTCGTTTCGTTCGCGATGAGGTGACTGCCGCCGCACGCCACGTAGTAGCCGCCGCTGGCCGCCATCGAGCCCATGTAAACCACGACCGGCTTCTTCTTCTCGTCGCGGAATTTTCGCACCGCGTTGTAAATGGTGTCGCTCGCGGTCACCTCTCCGCCGGGCGAGTCGATGTTCAGCACCACAGCTTTGACCTTGGCGTCGTCGGCCGCCTGCCGGAGCTGGAGTTTGATGTCATCCACCGCCGTATCGCCGTAGGAGCCCGGCTCCATCCCGCTGATGACCCCGCGGAGATTCACGACTAGAATCTTATCCGCCTCATCTTTTTCCTTGGCCGGCACCAGCACCGTCTCCTCAAACTTCTCGGGACCGCCCGTGCTCGTGTTCATCGCCTCCCGTGCGCCGAGGAAGGCCAGATTGGCCACCACACTGAAGCTCAGCAGGATCAGCGAAACGACGAGGGCGGAAACAAGGCAGCCGGAGCGTTGCGGGTTCATGTCAGCCATTATCGTGACGGAGAAGCAGCCCGGCGGCAAGTGCGGGCCTGTTTGCGCTACACCTCCGCCCGCCGCTTCCGAGGCATCTACATCCTACTTCCTACCGTAAAACTCTCGAGAAGCCCCATGCATCACCCTTTCCGGCCCGGACATTTTACTTGCGCCAGATGGGCTCCGGGGTTGCATTAGAAGGCCTCAACCAACGGTAAAACCCGGTCAATGTCTTCGGGCGAAAATCAAGATTCGGATCTCGGCATCACGCTTCGTGGCGCTGGCAAGGAGCAGAAGCTCTTTGGCCGCTACACCTTGAAGCGTGTCCTCGGTCGTGGCGGCATGGGCATCGTGTGGCTGGCTCACGATGACGAACTCATCCGCTACGTGGCGATGAAGTTCTTGCCGGACATGCTCGTGCGCGACCGCGAAGCCGTCGAGGACCTCAAGCGCGAGACGCGCCGTTCGCTCGATCTCACCCACCACCATATCGTCCGCATCTACGATTTCACGCAGGACGAAATGTGCGCGGCCATCATCATGGAATACGTCGATGGCGAAACGCTGTCGGCCATGAAGAGCCAGCAGCCCGGTGGATGCTTCGGCGTGTCCGTGCTCGCGCCGTGGGTCGCCCATTTTGCCTCTGCGCTCGATTACGCACATCGCCAGGCCCGCGTCATCCATCGCGACCTCAAGCCCGCGAACTTGATGATCAACAGCCGCGGCGATCTGAAGATCACCGATTTCGGGATTTCGCGTTCGATGAGCGATTCGATGACGCGCGTCAGTGTCTCGAACACCGCCGGCACGCTCGCCTACATGAGCCCCGAGCAGGCCCTCGGCGCGCCGCCCGCTCCCGGCGACGACGTGTATGCTTTCGGCGCCACCGTTTACGACCTGCTCACGGGCCGGCCCCCGTTTTTCCGCGGTAATCTCCAGGTGCAGCTCGAAACGGTCATCCCGCCGCGGATGGAAGATCGTCGCACAGAGCTCGGCAACTCCGGCGAGCCGATTCCCGAGCTTTGGCAGGAAGTCATCGCTCTCTGCCTGGCTAAAAAGCCAAACGACCGACCGCATTCCGTCGCAGAAGTCGCAGAAATGCTCGGTCTCAGCGGCGGCACCACCGCCGGTATGCGCGGCACTACTTCGGGCGAAGGCACCGCGCCGGGCACGGCGCTGACGCGCTCCCGTGCCACGGGCGGATTGCAGACCGATCATCCCTCCGGCTCGGGAACCCCGCGCACCTCGCAGCCTTCTACGAATCGCCCGACCTCCGGTCCACGCCCGACGGGGCTCGAAGACATTCTTGCCGGACACACCGCCGAGCCCAAACGTCCGGCGACCGCCAGCCCGGCATCACGCGCTACGATTGTTCCGGGCAGCGGCACGGGCGGCTCGCAGACCATCCCTCCGGAAGACCTGACCCTCAGCGGTCAGCAACCCGCCTCTTCTTCCGCAGTCGAGGAAGCCGCCTCGGCTTCTCAAACCGGCTCCACGTCGTTCGCTCCGCCGCAGACCACGCCTGCGCGTAAATCGTCGCCAGGGCTCGCCATCGCGGCGCTCGTCTCCCTCGGATTGGTCGCCGCTGGCGGAAGCTGGTTTTTCCTCCACGACTCCGAGACTAAGTCGAAACCCGTTTCTCCAGTCCAGCCCGTTCAGCCTTCCAACAGCCAGGCGGCCAATACGACAGTCCCTCCACCCGTCCCGCCCACGCCGGACTACGAGGATAAACTCGATCTCATCCGCAACCAGATCGCGGCCGAAAACCTGACTGCCGCCGAACAAGGCATGGCAGAGCTCCCGCAGGACCTTCCCGCCCTGGCCAGTCTCCGCTCTTCGTTCAATGCGCGAAAAGAGGTGATCGCCTTGCGCGAAAGCCAGATGAAGGATCGCGACGCGACCATCGCGCGCCTGTTCAAGGATTCCAAAGACGCTTTCGACAAAAAGCAGTGGGACGACGCCAAACTGCTCCTGCAGCGCGTTAAGACGCTCTTCCCCGAAGTGGAATCCGCCCGGAACGACGCCAACAAACAGTTGGACGAGGTCGCCAAAGCCGAGGCTCAATTCATGGCCGAGCAGGATCAGGTAAAACTGCGCGATGTGCTGACCCGGGCGAGCGCGAAACTGGAAGATCGCGAATATTCCGCAGCCCGGGAAATTCTGAGCGACGCGCCCGCCAGTCAGGCCTCGAACCCCGATTTGACCGCCCTGCGCGATAAAATCGACGAGGCCGCGAAAATGGCTGCGGCGACTCCTCCCAAACCGGCGGTCTCGGAACCGGAAAAGCGGAGCAAGACCACGGAAACGAAGCCGAAGACCACCACGCAACGCTCCAGTCGCCGCGACGACGACGATGAACCGGCCCGCAAGCCGGTTTCCAAACCGGTCTCCAAACCACAGCCGGAAGCCAAACCGCGCGTCGCCGAACGTCCTCCTGAGCGTCCCAAGACCGTCCCGTCCGCTCCGCAACGCCCACCGTCCGTCTTCAAGGGTGGACCTCCCGGCGGCTAGTTCGTCACGACGGCCCTCCAAGCCGTCCACACGGCCGGACAGCGCGACCAGAAATTTCCTGCCGCCGAGGAATAACCTGCTATATTCTTTATCATGAAAAAGGTGACCATGCACTTCGCTGCAGCCTTTATCGCCGCTGGCACTCTCCTCGGCGCTGAGGGGAAACCCGTCGTCCCCGTTAATCCCTCCGCTCGCGTGCCCGCCACCCGCACGACTACGGCTCCGGCGGCCGCTCCGAGGAAAACGACGAACACCGCTGCTCCCGTTCGCTGGCTCGCCCTTTCGGATCGTCCATGTGACAGCACCGCCTGCCGCATGGTGCGCTTCCCGTGGTCCTCGGTGCCGGGATCGTAGGGCCAGCTACAGCTATCCGCCCTGTTCGGCCACCGCCGCTGTATCGCGTCCGAGATAACGGGTCCCGATCAGCCAAAACGCGCTGGCCAATACCATCATCGCGGAGACGAGCACAAACGCCAGGTTCATGCTCGTCTGCCCCGCGATCCAACCGATCAGTGGGGGCGAGATGGCATCGCCCAGCGCGTGGATAATGAAGATATTCAGGGCAAACGCAGTCGAGCGCACTGAGGCCGGCGCGACATTCGCCAACGCGGTATTCGCCGGGCCGGTATTGAAGAAGAGGAAAAACTCCGCGCAAAAAACCAGCACCCACGCGGCGGGAAACGGCGTCTTCAGCATCAGCACCGTCGCGGGAAAAGCGAAGAACATGGCAATGCCGGACACAAGAAAATAAGCGCTCGGACGCGAGCGCCGCACTCGATCACCACACCACCCGCCGAGCAGTGTCGCGGTCAGACCCGCCACCACGGTGATGACGCCGAAGATGAGATTGATCTGCCCCAGGCTCGGCTTGCCCCCAAAGTCCGCCGCCCGGTCGGAATACAAATAACGCGGCAACCAGAACGAGATGCCACCAATCGCAAAGGTCATCGCCGCCATCGCTGCCGTGTTCAGCACATAGGAGCGAATACGAAACAGCGCGAGCACATCGGCGAGTTTGATCTTTGGCTTTTCTTCTGCCGAGCTGCCGATGCGCGGATCACGCATGAGCAAACAGGTCACCGCCAGTAACAGCCCCGGCACCACGACGAGATAAAACGGCCAGCGCCATCCATGATGCCCGCCAACGGCCCCACCGAACGCATAGCCCAGCGCACTACCTACCGGGATCGCGAGGTAGAAATAAGCAAGCATCCTCCCACGTTTCTCGACCGGATAGAGATCGGAAATGATCGTTGGCGCCGCCGGGCCGTAAGCCGCTTCCCCCACCCCGACAAAAATGCGCGAAATGAGGAGTGCCGTAAATGTTCCTGCCAGACCCGACCACCCACTCGCGAGACTCCACACCGCGACACCCGCCGCCACGATCAGCCAGCGCGACATGCGATCCGCCAGCGCACCAAAGACTGGCGCCAAAACCATGTAGCTGAACAGAAAAGCCGTCGCCAGTGACCCCGTCTTGGCCATCGCCGTCTGATCGCCCGCCGGGAAAAACTCCGCCGCAATGAGAGGCTCCACCGACGCCAGGATGTAGCGGTCGATGTAGTTGAAGAGATTGATGGCCAGCAGCAGCGCGAGCGCGCGTCCGGCGGTTGAGGCTTGCGGCGATAAGTTGGCCATGGTGACCCGGCGAAAGGCGCGCACTCCATCGCTTTGCGCTTGGCTTGGCGAGCGGTTTCTCGAACGGTGTGCGCTTCTCTTTCGGTGTCGTCATGAACGAAGTTGCGCCCCGGCAGTGCCTTGTTCAGTCAACTCGAAAAAATCCATTTTTCCCGCATGGCCCACCCATCACCACTTCCCTTCACCGAACGACTCCTCCGCGGCCTCGGCCAGTTGCTCGGGCGGCTGCTCTATCGGGTCACGCCGCACTTTACGGATCGTCTCCCCTCCGGTGGCTTTCTGCTCCTACCAAATCACCTCACCTGGGTCGATGCCATCGTGCTGCAACTCGCTTGTCCGCGTCCGATTCGCTTCATCGTCTTCGACGCCATCTACCGGCTGCCGCTGCTTTACCCCATCTTCCGCTGCGTCGGCGCGATTCCTATCTCTCCCAAAAAAGCCAAGGACGCCGTCCGCACCGCCGTCGAACTCATCGAGCAGGGCGAAGTCGTCTGCCTCTTTCCCGAGGGCGAACTCTCCCGCAGCGGCATGCTGCTCCGGCTCAAGCGCGGCTATGAACTGATCGCCCGCGGTGCGAAATGCCCGGTCGTGCCGGTCTGGACCGATCAGCTCTGGGGCAGCATCTTCTCGTTCGAAGGCGGCAAGTATTTCTTCAAGATGCCGAAGCGGCTCCCCTACCCGGTCACCGTCGCGTTTGGCGAACCCATCCCGCACGAAGACGCGGATATCGCCCACGTGCGCGAGCGTTTCCTCGCGCTTGGCGAGTATTGTTACCAGCACCGCGAACCCCTCCGCGGCCACCTCGGACGCTCCATCATTCGCGGTCTGCGCAGGCGCCAGTTTTCGACCGCCGTCATTGATGGGCTCGATCATAGCAAACTTTCGCGCGGCTTCCTCCTCGCTGCCAGCATCGCGCTGAGCCGCTGGCTTACCACGCACAGCGGCGCCGCGCGCGTCTCGATCGTCATGCCACCGGGCAAGGCCGGCCTCATCGCCAATCTCGCCGTCATCCTCGCCGATCGCATTCCGGTGAATCTCAACTTTACCGCCGGTCGCGCCGCCCTCGAAGCCAGCATTCGCAAAGCTGGCGTCACCGAGTGCCTCACCGCCGGGCCGATGATTAAAAAAATCCCGGATTTTCCGTGGCCGGACCACGTCATCCGCCTCGAGGAAATCCTGCCGAAGCTCAAAGCCCACATCATGCTCTGGCGCGTGCTTGTCGCCCTGCTGCCCGCATCCGTTATCGCGTGGTTGCTCGATGTGCCGAGTATCGGCGACAACGCCGAAGCCTTGCTACTCTTCACCAGCGGTTCCAGCGGCGAACCCAAAGGCGTTGCGCTCACCCATCGAAATCTCCTCGGTAACGTCGCCCAGTTTTCCGAGATGCTCGGGCTCGGTCACAAGGACTCGATCCTCGGATGTCTCCCGTTCTTCCACAGCTTCGGCGCCACCGTCACGGTGCTCTACCCGACGCTCGAGTGCATCCCCCTCGTTACCTACCCCACCCCGCTCGAGATCGGCAAACTCACCGCGCTCATCCAGCGCTACAAAATCGCGCTCTTTGTCAGCACGCCGACCTTCCTGCGTGGCTTTCTGCGCAAGGCCGATCGCGAAGAACTCGCCAGCCTCAAACTGCTCGTCACCGGCGCGGAAAAACTCCCGCAGGATCTCGCCGATGCTTTCCAAGAGAAGTTCAAACTGAAAATCCTTCAAGGCTACGGCCTCACCGAGACGAGCCCCGTCGCCGCGGTGAATCTGCCCGAGCCAAAAGCGCGTCCTGGCGACAGCGTGCAGCCCAGCAGTCGCGACGGCAGCGTCGGTAAACTCGCCCCCGGCATCGCCGCCCGCATCTCCTCGCCCGAAACCGGCGAACGCCTCTCACTCCACGAAACCGGCATGCTCTGGCTGCGCGGCGTGAACATCTTCGGCGGTTATCTCGAAGATCCCGCCCGCACCGCCGATGTGCTCGAAAATGGCTGGTTCAAGACCGGCGACCTCGCGCGCTTCGACGAGGACGGCTTCCTCTTCATCGAAGGCCGCCTTAGTCGATTCTCCAAGATCGGCGGCGAAATGGTCCCTCACGAGACCGTCGAGCAACGCATCATCGAGGCCCTCGACCTCCCGCGCGACGAGCGCACCATCGTCATCTCCGGCGTGCCCGACGAAGCCAAGGGCGAGGCTCTCGTCCTTCTCACCACCCGCGATATCGACGCCAAAACTCTGCGCGAAAAACTCTCCGCTCTCGGCGTCCCCAATCTCTGGATTCCCAAAACCATCAAACGCATCGAGTCCATCCCCGTGCTCGCCAGCGGCAAACTCGACCTCGCCCAAAGTAAGGAACTGGCGATGCAGGCCTGAGCGCTTCGGGAAATCGATCAGCGAGGAATCACCTCATAACGGTGCGCCACCGCTCCATTCCTCCGCTCGACGCTCTCGCTCCCCGAAAGCACGGCGCGCACGTATTCCACGGAGGATTTGTCCGCGCTCACGCGCACCCGAAGATGTCCTGAACTGCCAAGCAGCGTCCCGGTCTTGTAACCGTATTCCTCCGCGCTGCGCGTGTTATCGAAGCGGGGGTGGCCCGGCTGCGGCACCTCCTGATAGACGATTCCATCGAGGTCCTGCTTCATGTAAACATGATCGTGGCCATGAAAAACAATGTTCACATGGTTTTTCACCAGCAAGTCGTGAATCGGCATCGGCCAACCCTGACGCTTCACCGCAAACTCATCCACACCGCTTTCGTTGTGCCCGCCCCATTCATAGAGCGGTGCAGCCTCGGCTCCGCCTCGTGCGTCTTTGCCGAATCCACCCACAAGATGATGCAGGAAAACGAATCGAAACTTCGCCCGGCTCTTTACCAACGTGGCGGCCAGCCAATCGTATTGCTCACGACCTAGCGTGCGCGCCCAGCCATCGTCGCCGCGCTTTTCGGTGAACCAGAATGGATCGAGCACGACGAAAAGCGCATCGCCCCATTCCCAGGCATAATAGTCTTCCAGCAAGCCCGCCTGCGGATGCGGCGTCGCGTTGCCCGTGTAGAAACCGTCCGGCACCGGATTCGCAAAATACTTTTTCCGCATGCCATTCGACCACACCGCCATCGCATCGCTATCGCCGCCACGCCCCTTCCCACGCGACTCGCCATCGTGATTTCCGAGCACAAGAAACACGGGCGCCGAATGCCCGATGAGTCCAAAATAATATCGCTGCGCGACATACTGCGGCGCGGCGAGCATGAAGTTTGGCCGCTTGTCCGTCATGAATGTATCGCCGAGGTCGATGTGAAAATCCGGCGTATCGGCGAGCGCATTTCTCAGGCAGCGCACATACAGCTCAGGGTCGGTGTTGTAGTCGAGATGTGGATCGGCCTGCACCGTGAAGGTGAATGCCTTTCCCGCCGGGCGTTGAGTGCGAAATCGGTGCTCCGGCTCCGCCTTCCAGGCTGAACCCTGCTCGCGTGTGCTCAGCGTGTAAAAATATTCCGTATCCGGCTGAAGTCCGGTGAGCGCCGTCTGCACCGGTTCCCCAGCCTTGAGCACAAACATACTCGTCTTCGCCGTCGGGACTCCTGCCCGAGGGCCATAAGCAATCACCCCCTCGCGATCCGCATCCGTCAGCACACTGGCCGTGATCAAAGTTTTCGTCGGTCGCCCCAGCACGACGTCGAGCGGATGCGCAGGCACCTCGGTCCGGAACAGAAACCGAGGATCGTCGATGGCCTCATCCGGTGAACGCCGGCCACCACCTCTCCCACCACGATCGCTCGCCCGGTCCGGCTTTTCGTCCACCGAAAACGCCACGAACGATGCGAACACGGCAAAAACGGCCAGAATGAGCGGGCGGTTAGCTTTCATCGTCTCATCATGCCCTCGCGAACCTTAAGGCAACGTGAACTCACTCCGCGAGTTTGTCGCGCCTTTCCGAGTTCATCGGAACAAGAAGATCAGGCCAGCGCTACCTCGCGCCAACTTTTCCAAAGTAAGCATCGAATGCCTCAGCCAGCCCACTGCCAAAAGTCATCCAATGCTTGCCGAGCGCGGGCTCTTTGATGCCCTCGATGTAGTTACAGTTAAATTCGAGGATGACGGCATCGATGCCAAACCGTTCAAACCAGCTTTCGCCGAGCGTGCCGGGATTGTGGAAGGAGGGCTTGGTGGAACCGACGGTGAACCAGGTGTGATCGCGGAGGCATTGTTCGAACTGCGCCATGCGCGCGACATATTTCTCAACGTCTGGAATGTCGGGACGGCTAATGTGCAGCATCCCGTTGCCGTCGTTGTGAAGGTCCATTGCGAAGGTCGGCCGCCGACCAGCCTTGATCTCCCCTTCCAGCCAATGCTCGAGCGCAGCATTCTCGGGCGCGTAGGCCGGATCAGCGGGCTTGTCCCACTTGCGGTTCAAGTCCCAGCCCTGGCTGTTGAAACGCGTGCCGCCCCGCTCTACGCCATCCTTGTTCGCCATGGGCAAAATGCAGACGTTGTAATGCGCGAGAAACCTTTGCGCGGCGGCGTCCCCTTTCAGCAGGCGACGCACCAGTCCCTCGGCAACCCAATTCCCCACCGGCTCCCAGGCGTGAGCACGAGCCCGGATGAAGACATGGTTTGGCGCGTCGTCGTTGCCCACCCGGATGATCTCAATATCACGCCCTTGCACCGTCTTGCCGATGGCGCCGATCTTCACAAGCGGGTTCGCTTTGATCTCGCTCATGAAGCGGTTCAAATCCGACACGCGATACGGCTCGGCACGCGCGACAAAGAGCGAGGTGCCCGGCATCTCAAGGGTTACACGCACGCGACCTTCCTCCGGCGACTCCGTCGGCACAGGCGTCCAAGTCCTTCCGTCCGGCGAGATCACCACCTGCTTGATCTCCCTGGCCACCGAACCCGGTTTACTGTTCCACACGTTGTCGAGGTTCTTGAACTCGATCGTGAGCTTCTTCCCTTTCTCCGCCTGGATGCGGAAATGAAAATGTCCCGCCGCGCGGTTCGGCGAATTGCGCTCGTGATCGTAGAGCAGGTGGATCATCACCGTCTCATCCGCGGCAAATTCATACCATAGCGGGGAGGCGTTCTCGAAACTCGTATCGATGAACTCCACCGGCGGTGGCGACAATGCTGCCGGCTGATCCGCGGCGGCAGCCAGCAAGGGAAGGATCAGGATCCACGTAAGGAGTTGCAGTTTGTTCATAGGCGGGCTTCAGGAATGGCTTTCGTCTTCAATTCCCCGATTTCAAGCGCCGCAGGATTTCCAGCGATTCGCGCTCGATGATCTCCCCCGCCTTAACCGTGAGATAGGAGTGTTCGCCAAACCAAGTTTCGTAGCTGCCGCCCTCGAAGGCCTTCGCCGTGGGCACGTAGCCATGCGCACCATTGGTTTGCTCCACCGTCATCGTATGCGTGAACGGCGACTGCTTCTTGATGCTCAGGCCGATGCCGCAGAAGAGTTCGTTTGCATTCGTTACGATGGCGAAGTCCTCACCGATACGGATGCCAGTGATGAAGTAGGGGTAGCTGGGCTGCTCTCGCTTTTTCATCTCGTTGAAAGTCTTCCGGTAGTGTTCGAGTTGCCCCGGCCAGTTGCGAGCGACTTCGGCTTCCTTAAACTCCGGCTGCTCGCGGCTCGGCATTTGGAACTCGCGGCACTCGATCAAGATCGCCGGCTTCGCGATAGATTCGAGTTGTCCGAGACAGCGGACGATTTCGCCGCCCAGGCGTTCTTCAAAGAGATCGCGCCGCACACTATAGATGGGATTCACGTCGCCGCACGCGCCCGTTAAGAAGAGCGCGGGCACGTCATAGCCAACTTGCTTTTGCACCCATTTCTCCACATCGCCGGGATAGTCCGCCGAAATGAGCGGCGCACGATTATTCGCGGCGTGACAAGCGAAGTTGTAGAGGACGACTTTGAATTTTCCGTCGGCGTTCTTCAGTGCCAGCAGATCGAACCCGGGATCGGCCGGACCTTCCGCCGGGTAGCGCGAGCTCTCCGCCGGATTTTCCAATTGCCACCGGTTCCAGGCGTGACCGTCGATGATGACTCGCCGACATTCCGCAATGCCTTCCGCTCTACCTCGCGCGGTCCCCACCCTGCACGGCGTTAAATCATGAGCCGCCTTCGCCACCGCTTCGACAATCGGCGTGACTAGTTTGTCCGGGTAGTAGCTCCACAACGGACCGGAATGAGTGTGCGATGAGCAGATGATCACGTGACTCGCCGGAATGCCGGTCGCCTGCTCGATCCTGGCGCGGGCACTCACGGCGAGGTCCACGGGATACTTCAACGTATCGAGCGTGACGATCGCCACCTTCGTTCCGCCTGCGGACAGCACTAACGCCCGGACGTAAAGCCGGGTCTTCACCTCCGATGCCTTCTTCGGCGAAGGCGAACCCGCCAGCGTGACGGCATCGGCAGGCGTGATGTCCACCATCCCGACACCGGCGTCAATCAAGCCACCAGTCGCGCTTGCTCCGCTTTCCGCCCACGCGGCGGCCGTAAGCCATAAAATCGAAAAGAGCTGAAGAATCGTTTTCATGAGTTCATCGACGGGCCTTGGATTGACGTTTTTCATCGGGCCTTGGCTGGCGTGGCTGGCAGGGCGCTGCCGTCCTTTCCCCAGAGCTCGTCCAGCAACTCAACTGCGGTATCTACGAGTTTCTGGATGCCTTCGACGGCGACGAAGTTGACGCCGGCGAGAGTCTCGTAGCCTTCGTGCTCGAACGCGAGCGGTGTGGGCTGGTAGCCGATGGATTCGTTCGTCAGCTCGCTCAGGATTGTGTGCGGGAAGGGCGAGCGTTTCTTCACGGAGATGCCGTATTCCACAAACAACTCACCCGCGTTTGTCGCAATGGCGAAGGGGCCGATGCGGGCGGCGCTCACCGGCACGGTGCGGATGCGCGGCATGGATTCGGCGGTGTGCTTCGCGCCTTCGAAGGCCTCCGGACGCCAACCGAGCCGCGTAATTTTTTCGGGGCGCTGGGCCTCGGCGTTGCAGCGCGGCACATCCACATCGCGACGCAGATAATCCACGGCCACAGGCCCCTCGACGGGCACGGCCGACTTCGCGGCTTCCACGGCTGCTTTCGCAAAGACGCCGGCGCGTTCCTTCCAGTCGGGCGCCCAGCATACGGGCGGCTGAATGTTGCCCGACGCCCCCTGCGTAAACACGCCGATGGCCTGCGCACCAAACTCCCGTGCGAGAGTATCGGCGATCACGCCGGGGAAATCCGCCGACCAGTTGTGCGTCTGAATGCGGTCGTGCAGGCAGGGATGGCAGGTGAAGTTTACGAGCGAGCCGAGCATCTTGCCATCCGGTGAATCGAAGCGCACGAGCCATAGCTCGGGATCGATGACTCCTTCGCTGCCGAGCAATTGCGGCACCTGTTTCAGATCGTTCAACTTCTTCAGCCACGTATTCAGCACGAGTCCGTCCGACTTCGCGATCAGGCGGCGATTGATGTGCCCCTCCAGCACGATCGAGCGGCCGACGGCCATGCGCGCGGGCTGCAGGTCTTGGTTGGCCCGCACAATGGCATCGGAGACAAGCTTCGGTAGTGTGTCGATGTAGGCCTTGTTAGCCGTGGCCTTGTCGCCCTCCGGGATCAGCGGCGAGCTATGATTGTGGCTCGGGCAAATCAGAATACCATCGCGCGTGATGTCCGTCTGTTGCGCGACTAGCGCGATGGTTTTATCGGAGAGATCGAGACGAAATTTCACCAGGTCCACGCCTACGATGGCGAGCTTCCGCCACCCGTTCTGCACCACCATGGCCCGCGCGCGCAACGGGTCATCCGTGCCCGTGCTGACCGGCCCCATTGGCCCCGTAATGATCGAGCCAGCCGGCGGCGTGATATCCACCTGGCTGAATCCCACCTTCAGTTCCGCGCCAGCGTCCTTCCCTGCGGAAAGTCCTCTCGCACACGAAAGCACACACCAAGCTAGCAGTCCCATCAGAAAGCGGCCTCTTCCCAGCTTCGGAAAAAAAGAGATGGGAATCCGTTGGGGAGAAATGGGCGCGATCTTCATGATTGGACCCGAGCAAGAATCTCTGCCGAGCCCATCTCTTTGGCCGCGACGCTAACGGGCGTCTGTCTTTGGTTTCCCTTTCATGCCACCTCGGTCACCACGACGCGGCTCGAAAGGTCTGGCGCGGGCGGGATCGAAGTTCGGATTAGGTTTCGGCAATTGCGCACCGATGGCCGTCAGGTAGTCAGTCAGACGCCGGTCGAGAGCACTGGCATCCTTCGTCCGCGTGCTGGCAAGGTCGCGGGTTTCCCCGATGTCTTCGGCCAGATTGTAAAGCCGCAGGGAATCGGTTTCGTAAGGGTGGATCAGCTTCAGCGGTCCAAGCAGGAGTGTCGATGCGGGACCTTGAGCGTCCTTGTCGTAGTGGGGAAAGTGAACCACGAATTCTTCGCGCTGACGTTTCACCGTGGCATTCGGCATCCCCGCGAGCACGGCGCCAATGCTGCCACCTTCCAAGGTCTTCGGCAGTGCTTCGGTCACGCGAGCCATCGCGGCGATCGTCGGAAAAAGATCGACCGTGCTCGCCAGGACATGTGTGCAACTGCCCGCTTTCACCCCCGGTCCGCGCACGATCAGCGGAACACGCACGCCGCCGTCCCACACGGTCCCCTTGCCGTTGGCGAGTGGACCGTTTGCATTGCCGCCCTGGGCGCCGTGGTCGGAAGTATAGATGACATAGGTGCGGTCTGCGATGCGCAGTTCATCGAGCTTCGCGAGAAGCTGGCCGATCGTCGTGTCCATGTCCTGCGTCACCGCCGCGCCGCCGACGAGTCGCTGATCGCGATCGCTCCGCGCACGGCGACGCACGTCCGCATAAGTTTCAGGCAGTGCGTCCGTCCCGCCCCGCCCGGCGTAGTGCGAGATCTGGACATAGAATGGCTTCCCTGCTTTCGCTTGTCTCGCCATGAAATCGGCGCCGAGGGCGGCGGTGCGGAACGCCTGTTTGGGGTTCGGGTTTTCCACGTTGTCCGGACCGCCATTGTTATTCGGCCCATCGTTTTCAGCGAACCCATGCTTCGCTGGATCGATTCGACCAACGTGCCATTTGCCGAAATGCGCGGTCGCATACCCAGCACGCTGAAGCATCTCCGCCATCGTCGTCTCCGCCTCCGGCATCTCGCTCGATGCATCGACTGGGAGGAGCCTGCTGCCTGTCTCCGAAAAGCTGCTCTCCCGCCCGCCTTTGCCCTCGCCGACAAACGTCATGTGCAAAGCCGCCGGACTGCGC
The DNA here is from genome assembly GCA_044226525.1 of Chthoniobacteraceae bacterium. Classification (GTDB taxonomy): domain Bacteria; phylum Verrucomicrobiota; class Verrucomicrobiia; order Chthoniobacterales; family Chthoniobacteraceae; genus VFJQ01. The sequence continues at coordinate 110,639 of JBGAGV010000007.1, forward strand.
CCGGTGAAGAGCGCCGCTCGCGTCGGAGTGCAACGAGGTGAGGCGGCGTAGAAATTCGCGAACCGCATCCCGCCGGCGGCCAGCCGCTCCAGGTTCGGCGTGTGGGCGAGTTCGCTCTTCGATGTCGAGACCGTGTCGTCCATTTGCACCGAACACGACGCCCACCCCTGCGCTTCCCCCATGATGACAAGGAAGTTCGGCCTCTGATCCGCCGCGAACCCGCTCGCGGCAACCCAGGCAAGAAAAATGGAAATGACAACCTTCATGTTGCGAATCATCGCCCCACCCTGCCCGCGCCTACCTTAAGAGGACGTGAAGCCTGCTACTTCGACTTCAGCCCGGCCGTGTTTACCGCGATGACGTGATAGCGATACGTCTTTCCCTGCTCTGCCGTGCTGTCGGCAAAGTGCATCTCCACGAGCGGCTGATTAGGCGTGTCGCTGTATTGCAGACCTTGGAAAACCGGGCGCCCGTAGGGATTCTTTGGCTGCTCGGGCAGCTTCGCAATGACTTCACCATCGCGCTCGATGATGAAACCCGCGAGGCCGCTCTCGAAATCGGCTTCGGCCTGCCACGAGAGTTCGGTTCCTTTCACCTGCACCTTCGTCGGCGCCGGGGGAGGCGTGGTGTCCGCGACGGCCGTGTCTTTCACATACTGAGTCCAAGCCTTCGCCACCGCGGCATTCGGGAGCCACACTGCCTTTTCTTTCGCACCGGAAAACTGCGCTGCCGCCACGGGTGCGACGACCTCGCCTCCGCTCAGGTAGAGCGGGGCCAGCTGCGCGTCCGCTTCCGGCATGGGGCGAAGCGGCTCACCACCCTGCTTCGGCAGACGCGCCATCAGGCACGCATCGAACCATGGAATGGCGAGATAACGCTGGTTCCCGCATTCATGCGCGGTGAACGGGTCGATCGACACGCCGACGAGCGCGTCCCGCGCGCGCAATTCGTTGAAGAAGATCTCATTCGCCGGCCACGCTCCGGCAAACCGCCCTTCCTTCACCGTCACCCCCTCCTTCGTGCCAAGGTTGCACATCACCGGCACGCGCAACGCGGCGTCCGGCGCTTCATGCACCTTGATCTGCTCGCGCTTCGGGTCCGGCTTCAAGAGCGGCACGCCCGACCGTAGCCAGGCGGCCGCGATGCGGTCCGGATGCAAAAACAGCATGTGCCCCGCCCAATGTCCGCCGCCGCTGTGGCCCCACAAAGCCCAAGGCACTTTCGCCATTTCGGGATGCCCCGACTGTGCACCGAGATCCATCAGCGCTTTTTGAAACGCCGCGTCCGAGCCGTTGCGCGGATCGCACCAGAGCTGGCAATCCGCTTCCTGCGGCTGCTCGTAGGACGGCGCCAGCAGCGCACAATCGTGCTTCTTCGCCAGCGCCTGCCAATGCAGATCGAACGCGCCGGTGAGCCCCGACTTGCATGAGCCTTCACCACATCCGTGCTGATGCACAATGACTCCGCGTAGCGTCTGCACACCCGGCGGAACCCACACCGTATATTTCACCGGAAACACCAACTCGCCCGTCTTTGTCGAAGCCTCGTAGCGCACACGATAGTAAGGCGGCGTTACCGGAGGGGCGATATCATAAGGCGGCAACTGGGCGAAAGCCGACGTCGCGAGAGCGAAGAACAGGGAAACAGTGGGGCGCATTTCGCCGAGAATGTCCATCCTGCCTGCACCGCGCAAGATCGCACCGACGCCGCTTTAAGGCTGCGTGGGTCCGGCAGGCTGTGCCGTCCAGCGCGAGGTCCAGCCAGATTTCTCGATTCGCTTGCGGAAAAGCACGGTGTTGTCGAGATCGAGATCCTTGCTCCAGATGAACTGCGCACCGCTGAAGTCGTGCTCGTAATACGGTGGCTTCGGATTGACGCGTTGCTCGGTGAAGACGGTCGCGTTTTCCCACGCGCTGTCGTCGTAATCGGGTGCGAACCAGTTTCCCGGGCGCGGCTCTGTTTCGACTCGCGGATGATCGACATCGCCTCCGATTGGCCCGCGCTCGATCGCCTTCACCTTCCATGTGCCGTCGGTCACGGTGCCGTCGGCAAATTTCAGAATGAACCCGGCATCGCCGATGTGATTGCCATATTCGAGGCCGGTTTTCGGATCGGCATTGTCATGCGCAATCACCGCAATCGTCATGGGATATTCCGGCAGCAGATCCACACTCACTACGTTGTGCGGCAGAAACGCAATCGGGTCCACCACGGCGAGCCGGCCGTTGATGTATAGCGCGAACCAGTTGTCGGCATAAACTTCCGCTTTCATCGTGTCTGTCATCGCAGCTTTCACAAGACCACCGCCGCTCCCACCGCGCAGCGCTTCGCCGGACGGCGGTGACGGACGTTCACCACCACGCAGGCGACGATCTGGTGGGGGAATCTGAGCGAAGCTCCCCACGTCACGACGCGGTGCTCCCTCGCGGGAGGCGCTCGCCCCACCTTCACGCGCATAAACCACATTCATCGACGCGCTCCCCAGCACGCGGTCTCCGATCGCGGTGAGCAGCACATCTCGCGTTACTTCATTTGGCATTTGCGTCATCCGCGGCGGCGCACTAAGCGCATAAACGGTGAGCACATAGGTCTTGTCGCCCGGGCCCTGCGAGTGCGGTGGTTCGTAGCCGGCCAGACCTTTGAAGCTGGCGCCGACCTTTCCCACGCCGCTCACCCCTTTCGGCAGGCTCGTGGTGCCCGCGGGAATATCCCATGCCACCCAATACGATTTCACCGTCGCGTCCGGCGTGAGGTGATCCATCACCAACGCGAAGCTTTGTGTCCCGACCGGCGCGCCCTTCCACGCGAGCGGCGGCGTCACGCCGGCACCGTCGCCAGTGAAGTCGGCCGGCAACCGTCCCTCTGCGCCCACCGCCGGGCTGGTGAGTTGGAAGCCGGCAAGCGGCTTCTTCATCGCATCCATGCCGATCGTCGAAGCGCTTTCTCCCTCGCGGCGACCACCGCTGCGCTCGGAGGCAACGCGCGGTTTGTCACGATCATCGCGCGGAGGCTGGCCGCCATCGCGACGCATTTTCGGTCCAGGGCGGCGCTCATCTTCAGGACGCGGCCCACCCTGGCCGCCACCGCGTTCGCGGCGCGTGTAATTTTCCTTCACTGTGCCTTCGCGTCCGTTCTGAAATTCAAACGCCACGGAGCTATCGGCGTTGACCGTGAAGGTCACGGCGCGCTGATCGCCGTTTACATCGTAGCTGAGTTTCCCGCCATTGGCGCCCGTCTTCTCAAAACCCGTGATCTTTGCTCCGCGTAACGCCGGAAGCGCTGGCCGGACCGGCTGCGCGTGCGGCTGCGGGTCCACCTGCTCTTCGCGTTCCACAACCTCGCCATGGAAACCGCCATTCACGTAGGGATACTTCATCGAAGCATGATAGTGATAGCCGAGCGCTTTCATTTCATGGCCGTTAAACGAATCGAGCCCGGACGGCGCCGCGCCATCCGGCTCGGTGAGGCCGTAGATTGGATAGCCATCGAGAGCATATGCGATCGGCAGGGCTTTCCCTAGCACGCTCTGCAAATGCAACGGCGCGGCGTGATAGTGATAATCGTCCGCCCTCCCGCAATGCCCGCCCCACTGGTCGAGTTCACCGATCTCTGCCGAGACTTCGCCCCGATTGTTTTGCGGGTTGAAGATCGGGATGCCGTTCGCCGCCAGTGCGATCGCTCCGCGCAGGAAGCGGTTCCTGATCCAAATCACTTCCTTCGCGGGCATCGGTGAAAGCGGGATCTGCCACGCGTTCGCACCCGCGTAACTCTGTGGCAGCGGGACCTGCTGCTGCCACGCGGTGATTCCCACCATCATGTTGTGTGCCGGGAGGCCATTGCTCTCGACGAACAGCCAGCGCTCGTCCCATCGCACCTGGACCGATGGAGCAAACTTCTCAAATGCGGCCGCCTGCCCAGGACGACCGCCCTGGCCTTGCGCTCGGTAGCGCGGATTCACCGCCGCTTGGGCCACGAACCACCCAGGCGCCGCATCAGCCCCGGGCGGCTTCACTGTAAAATCGTAGTGTCCGTGAACTTCACCGGTCGCGAGATCGTGAGCTGCGACCGGCGCACTTCCACCCAACCAAGCCCACACCGCGAACGAAGCGAAAGGAAAAAAACGCGTCTTCATGAAAGCAATGTCGAGAAGCTACCTGAAGATAACGTGAAGCTAATCCGGGCACGCGGTTTGAGCACAAAATATCGTCACTTGAGCAGCGGGTTCACCGGCGCCCTCGTCTCGCTCGCTTCTCTTACCAGAATCATCGGCTCCACGGTTCCGTTTTCGTTTCGGTAGGTCATGATGCCAATCAACTTCAGCCAAGTCAGCTCCTTGAATACGGGCGCCGTTCCGCTGAATTCCACCATCACGGAATATTGCTTTGCATGCGCAACACAGCAGGGAATCAATGAACGGACGATGCGCAGACTTCGGCCACCTGCATTCTTCGCAGCCTCGGCTGCTACCTGCCCGATTGTCTCGACCGGTTTCCCTTCGAGCACCAAACGCGCTTCCACACTACGTCCGAGGTTTACCATCTCGGGAATCTCCATCACGAAATTGCCCGCCGCACTCTTCGGTGTCTGCGCGACGAAATCGCCGAGAGTGAAGCTAACCTGCGGCAAAACGCGCATCGCAGGCACCGCGGGATCCGCCGCGAGGGCAGCAAAGGTGGCAACCCGCATCACGCCCCAGTATCGTAGGGCTCCTCTCATGGCCTATAGCTAACCCGGTAAAAGCCTTTCGAGCCAGTCAGTCGCGCCGCGTTGGTATCGGTGTAAGTTCCGTTCGTGTTGGTGGCGGGAAGTGTGAGGGTATCGATCGTCGTCCAGGTCACCATATCGGGCGACCACTGCACCGAATAAGGTTTATTCGGCACGGCGTTCCAGCGGAACGTCATCGCGCCCGCTGTCTTGGCGCTCACCTCTACCGGCGGGAAGATGCGCGGAGCCAGCGCAAAGCTGTGGCTCACGTCGCGGTTGTGCGTCGTGGCGTTCTCGTCGCTGGTGCGGTAAGCCCGCACATATTCGGCCAGGGCCTGACTGGGATTCACCGTCACGCGAATGTGCCCGGAGTTCGGCAGGAGCACGCCCTGAGTGTATTTGCCATCCCCGGCGCTGCCGAGGGTGACGTAGTTTGCCGTGCCGGGCTGCGGACACTCGAGATACACGATTCCATCGAGCGTCTGGTAACCGTAGAGGTGATCGTGGCCGTGGAAAACAACGTTCACTTTGTTCGCCACGAGCAGGCTGTGGATCGGCATGTCCCAGCCGGAGCGATGCGCGGCAAAGCCATCGCTGCCGTCGCCATTCTTGCCGCCCCATTCGTAATAACCGGCGACTTCCACCCCACCACGCGCCGCCACGTTCGACGTGACGCCGTCGGCCAGCGTGGTTGTGCCACCAACGATGTGATGCATAAACACGAACTTATACCTTGCGCTGCTGTTCTGGAGCGTCGCTTTCAGCCAGTCGTATTGCGCCTTCCCTAGCGTCCACTGCCACGCATCGTTCCCCTGGTTTGGATTCGAGGTCGTGTTCCAGAAGGGATCGAGCACGATGAAGAGGGCGTCCCCCCATTCCCAGGCGTAGTAATCCTCGAGCAGGCCGAGCGTCCCACCCGTGTAGTCCTTCGGCGTGCCATTGCCCGTGTAGAAGGTGTTTGGCGTCGGCGCTGGATAGTAGGCTTTGCGCGCCTTGAGATTCCACGCCGGGACGTTATTCTGCTTGTCGGTCGCGGCATTAAACAAATAACCGTATTCGGCCTCATGGTTCCCGAGCGTGTAAAAATATGGCACCGAGTGACACGCGAGTTCGAAAAAGTTGCGGAAGATCGACGCACGCAGGCTCACGCTGCTCTGACTGAGCGGGCCGCCGCCATACTGCGCAGGCACCCCGGCCACCGTGTCCGCCATTTTATCGGTCATAAAGATGTCGCCGAGATCGACGTGAAAATCCGGCTGATCCACCGCTAGATTCGACATGGCGCGGGTGAGCAGCGTCACGTCGGTATTGAAATCGAGGTGCGGGTCGGCCGTGACCGTGAAGACAAACGACGATCCGCGCGCCCGTGCGGTGCGGAAGCTGCGCTCACCGCGCGCCGCGTAAGCTCCTCCGCTTCCCGCCACGCGATGCCGCAGGCGGTAGTAATATTTCGTGTCCGGCTGAAGACCACTGAGCGCGATGCGAAGCGGACCATTAGCCGCCGCAAAGGTCGCGGGCGTGGTCCCATTCGGATAGCTGCCAGGCGTCGTGCCGTATTGCACATAGACTTCCTGATCGGTCGCCATCGCCGCGGTCACGGTTACGCCCGTGTCGGTGGGGATGGTGAGAAACTCCGCATTCACGATCGTCGCGTCGGTGAGATACGGATTCACCGTGTAGGTTCCGTTGCTCGAGGTGGTCGTCGCGCTGTTGGTGTCGGTCGCCTTGACGCGATAAGTCACCGCCGTGCTGCCGTTCTGTGCCGGGACCTGCGCGCCAAAGGTGCCATCCCCCACCACTCCATCCCCGTGCAAGCCGTCGTCATACATGGTGACCGCCACCGTCGGCGGCGCGGTCGTCTTGACTACCACGATGTCGTCCACATTCACGCGCGGCACTCGGGTCGGCTGCGTCGGATTGGAACCGGTCGCGGAGAAGCGCAGCTTGATATTGCCGTTCACCTCCGTGCTCGGGTCGAGATCGTAGTGATATTTGGTAAAGCCATGGTTAAGGGTCGTCGCGCTCGCAGCAATCGGGCTGGCCGACGTGTTCACGTAGGCCGACGTGTTCATCACGAAAGTCGTGCTGTTCGTGATCGAACTCACGGTCGCGTTCGCCGCGAAATAAGTCGCAGCAAAATTGACCGACTGCGCCGAGGCGACAGTTGAATTCACCGTCATCGTAAACTGGGTGCTGGAATCGATGGTCAGAATGCGCGCGCCATTCGGGATGCCCGTGCTGCCGGTGAGGAACATGCCCTCCTTGAGGTTCGCGGTCGTTGTGCCGGTCACGATCGGGCTCGTCGGGCCGGCGGTGCCGCTCACATATACGATCGGCCCCACCACACTGCGCCCCGAACTCAAACCGGTCGTGTCCGCGCAAGTCACGGTGGTGCTGCCGGTCGTGCTGCCAGTGGGATTCGTCACCACATTCGTGAGGCTCACCGTTTTGCTATTCCAATCCTCACTCAACCGCGTGTTCCACGTGCCGCTGGTGTTCATCACAGCCAGGCTCCAGCTGTTGTTGTTCGTTGCCGCCAGATCGCGAGTTTGGACGTAAAACTCGACGTAACCCGACGTGGCTCCCGCCAGACTGATGGGGGAACCCGTCTCAATCGTCACCGCGGTCGCACTCGTGTTCTGAAACTCCACGGCCGCACCCGCGGCAGTGAGAGCAAGCGGCGAACCGGGAGTCGTCGGCGCCACATTCATGGCAAAGTGCGTCGCGTCCGTCACGCTGGCGACCGTGGCATTGTTCGCGAGGCCGGTGCCGGAGAGAGCCATCCCATTCACCAGGCCAGCGGTGCTGTCGCAGGTCACGGCGGTGCCCGCCACAGTGGTGCAATTCGTAAGCGTTGCCCCCGCGGCCGTGAGCGTTAAATTCGAACCACCGCCCGTCGCGGCTGGTGAAATGGTGAACGTCACTCCATCTGGGGAGATGCCGGTGATGATGGTGTTCCCAGTCGAACTCCCGCTCGTGCTACCTGAAATGTTCGGGCCAGTGAGCAGCATTCCCGTCCAGAGGTTGGCAGTGCTCGCGCAGGTCACCGTCGAAGTGCCGTTGGTCGAACAACCAGTAAGGACAACGGGCGTCGTGTTGTTCGACTGCCCCACAGCCTGCCGCACCGTGCCGGCACCGGGCGTGAGCCACTGATTCAGGGCCCCAAGGTTGGTGCTGTTCACGCCGCTGGGCCAGTTGTTGCTGGTGGTGTTGCTGAAAATTTCCCGAAAGACGGGCGTGCTGACCGGCGTGCCGAGATCGTAAAGCAGTTGCACCTGCGTCAGCACCGCACCAGCTCCCGGCTGCACCTGCGCGGTGACATACACCGGATCGAGATAAGTTGGCGCAGTCGGCCCGGTTGTGACATTCGCAACGACGGGCACGAGCGGAGTGTAATTCCCCACCACCGACGCGGTGCTCGTATTCCCCGCGCTGTCGGTGGCAGTCGCGGTAGGTGTGTTCTGACCGACACTCACCGGCACGTTCGCGGACCAATGCGCATATTGATCGGAAGTCGTCGCCCCCACCCCGTCCACCGTCACCGACGCAATGCCGGAAAGGGCATCGCTCGACGTGCCTTGGATGTTGATCGTCCCCTGCGTCGTGACGAATCCATTCGCCGGACTGGTGATTGCCACCGTCGGATTGACGGCGTCCTTCGTTGTGGAGACCGTGTTACTGAAGACCGAAGTCGTCGTGCTATCCGTCGCCGTCGCCCGGAAATAATACGTCATGCCGTTGGTCAGGCCGCTGAATGTTGCACTCGTCATGACAACTGTCTGAGTGGCGAGAATGCTCGCAAACGTCGCGCTGGTGGAAGCCTGCACCGTGTAACCGGTGGCCGTAGCGACCACCGGCCACGTGACCGTTTGCGAGGTGCCATTCGTGTAAGCCGGCACCCCCGCCAGCACCGGTGCGCTGACGGCGACGGTCAGCGTCCCGGCCACGCTGGTCGTGCTGCCCCCAACATTCGAGATGACAACGTCGTAGGTGCCGGCGTCACTCAACGTCGCCCCGGTGATCGTGAGCTTCGTTGTGTAAACACCCGTGACAAGCGCGCTGGTGGGATCGGTCACCTGCGTGGCGCTGGTCGAACCGGAGATCGTGCCGCCGTCCGTGAGGTTCACTCCGTTCTTTCGCCAATGCACCGTCGGTGCCTTGTAACTCTTGAAAGGCGCATAGAGCTCGATCGTGCCGCCCTGGGGGACACTGTTTGTGATCAGCGCCGGCCCAATGTAAGGCGGATAGTCAATCGGCGCGATGCTGGTGATCGCCGCCGTGAGCGTGGACACGATGGTCGCATAGGCGCCGTTTGCCGAAAGATCGGTCGTCTCCTGCGGATCGTCGGTGAGATTATAGAGCTCGACGGGGAAGGTATTGCCGACGTGATTGCGGATCAGCTTGAAGTCCTTGGTTCCGCCATTCACGGGCTCGGTGAATTTGTCGATGGCAATGGGCGCATCGCTCACCGTGACCAGCGTTGAACCGCGCGAGGCAGTGGTGGCATTGTTATTCGCCGCGAGCAGCGAGGGCCAGAGATTAATGCCATCGAGCGGTTTGCCCGGCGAATTCTGCGGTGTCACTCCCGCCGCCGCGCAAATCGTGGGAAACACGTCGCCGACCCACATGTATTGATTGCTAATGACATTGGACGGCAGCACGCCCGGCCAGCGAATACCGGCCACCTCACGCATCCCGCCTTCGTAGCTGTCACCTTTCGTGCCGCGCAACGGGAGATTCAGGGAGCCTTTGGTCGTGTCACCGCCATTATCGCCAAACCACAGGACGAGCGTGTTGTTCGTGATCCCCGCAGTATCAAGCGCGGTGAGCACCCGGCCCATCGCGGCATCCATGCCATCGACCGCCGCCGCCAGCGTGCGGCGGCCGACATCGGCAATACCCGCATATTTCGCGAGCAAATCCGGCGGCGCGGAGATTGGGCCATGGATGGAATTGAACGCGACATAGAGCAGCAGCGGCTTGCTCGGGTCGCGGTTCTGAATGTGCGAGACCGCCTTGTCCGCGAGCAGATCGGGCGACCAGCCGCCGTGTCCCTGCGAATCGGTGTGCTCGCTCGGGCCATCCACCTGCACCCCATTCAGCCACCAATCGGGAATGTCCTGGCTCAGCGTCTCAGCCGAGCGATGCGTGAAGTAGTCGATCGCTCCGCTGTATTGTCCGTAGTGCGAAAGCCAGCCGCGATGATGCGGCGCGTATTCCGTGCCTTCCTGAATGACCCGCGTATTCACACCGTTCACGGTCGTGAAACTCTCATTCTTATCCGAACCGCCCATATGCCATTTGCCGACCATGTAGCTCTGGTAACCCGCCGCATCGAACGTCTGCGGCATGATGTGCTCGCTCAGATCGAGGCCGCGCGTGTTGTTCGTCCCGTGGCGAATTGCATTTCGTCCCGTGAGCAAAGTCGAGCGCGTGACGCTGCAAACGGTCGTCGCGTAAAACCGCTCCAACCGGATCGACCCCGAGAGTGTCGTGCCAAAGCTATCCATGTTCGGCGTCTGAATCGGCACCTGCCCAGGTGCGGTGTGATAGCCCACATCCGCCCAACCCTGATCGTCGGTCACGATGATCACAATATTCGGCGGCACCTTGGTCGTCAGCGAGAAGGCAAACGAAGCGGTATGGCCCACGCTGTCCGTGACCGTGGCTGTAAAGCTGTAGGTTCCAGCAGTCGCGGGCGCGCCGGCAAAGGTGCCGTCGCTGCCAAGCGTCACGCCGGGCGGGAGCGAACCAGCCGTCACACTCCACGTATAAGGTCCAGTGCCACCGGTCGCGCTCAGGCTCTGCGTATAAGGCGCACTGGTCAGCGCACCGGGCAGGGGTGACGTGGTGCTGACGGCCAGCGGCGCAGTCGTCGTGTAGCCACCCGCGCTCGCCAGGGTCGTCACGACGCTCGTGTTATCGGTAGCGGTGATCGAAAATGCGATGTTCGTGCCGGTCGCGAAAGCGGGAAGTTGCACGCCGTAAACGCCGTCACCCGCAGCGCCATCGCCATGCAAGCCATCGTCCAGCATCGTCACCGTGACGGGCGCCACGCCGGTCACCGTTTTGACGACGATATCATCGACAAAAGCTCTCGTGGCCGTCGGCCCTCCCACCCCGTTTCCGACTAACTGGAAACGCATCTTCACGTTATTAGTCAGCTCGCCCGCCACGAGGTCATAGTGATTGAGTTGGAACGTGCTGTGCGCCGTGCCGGTCAGGTCGCTCGCACGGGTGTTCCACGTTGATCCTCCATCGGGCGAGATCTGGAAGATCCAGCCCTGCCCCACGGTGACGTTTGTGTTCGTGGTGTAAAATTCGACGTAACCGGAGAGTCCTCTTGTGTCGATCGGGTTCACCGTCGTGACCATGGTCTGCGCCGCCGTCGCCGATCCTTTGCTCAGTTGCAGACCACATTGATTGCCCTGGCCCGCCGGCGTGTGATTCGCTGCGGTGTTCTGGGTAACATTCCCCGCTCCAGCTTGCGTGATGACCGTCCAGTTATAGACGCCGACGCCATCCCACGGATTCGTGACCGTGGCGCTGGCTGCCATGGTTTCGTTGAAGACCGTGTTCGTGGCCTGAGAGCCCACCGTATACGTAAGCTGCACCTGGGAGATGGTGCGTCCCGCACTCGGGATGATCTTCGCCGTTACGTAAGGCGTGTCGGTGCTCGTCGGCGCGCCCGGGTTCACGGTCACATTTCCGATGACGGGAATCGTGCCGGAAAGATTCACATCGAAGGCCGCGCCAACCGCCGTGTCGCTGCTTGCGATGTGCAAGGCCGCCGAGTAGGTGGCCGCGGTCGTTGCGCTGAATACGACGTTGAAGCTGAGGCTGGCATTCGGCGCCAGCACCGTTCCGTTGGCGGGGGCTCCACCGAGGGTAAAGTTGGTCCCGGCGTTCGCTCCATCGAGCGTCACGCTGTTGATCGTGAGCGAAGTAACGCCCGTGTTTGTGACGGTAAACGTTTTCGCGCCCGCCCCCGTGTAACCGATGGTGCTGACGTTATCAGTCAGCGTGTTGCCCGCCTGCGCCACGGCAATCTGGGTGGTGTCCGAGGTGGTTCTCACCGCAAAGACGGGGTAACTCGCGGTCTTCAGTTCGTAGCTAATGATGCCCTGCGCATTGCGCTGCGGGCTGGAGGTCGTGTTGACGCCCGCTTCAACCAGCCACGCTTCCGTCGTCATCGCGCCTTTCACCGTGGTGGAAGACCAGTAGGCGGTAGGTTTCACCAGCGCTTTCAGCGTGAGGCCGGAGCCCGCGACAATGCCGGTGCCGCTCACCACTGTAAACGTGCCCGTGCCCACCGTCTGGATGACTGGTGGGGACGCCATCGGAAGGTAACTATTCGCGACGCTCACCGTGTCCACCAGCACCATGCCGGGAATCAGCCCGGTCGTATCGGCGCAGGTGATCGTCGTCCCGCCAGCGGTGGTCGTGCAATTCGTGAGCGTCTTGGCGAACATCGTGCGGTTGAGGCTCGGCTTGAGGTTGGTGGCGCTCGTCGCCGTGGCGAGGGTGTAGTCCGTCAGCGTCTGGAGTTCCTTGATATTCGGCAGCCGCCAGTCGGAGTAGCCGCCGAGCGACAGATTTTCCGCGTAGCTCAACGCGGCGTCCCACGTCGTGGCCGGGCCAGGAAGCTGCGTCCACATCAGCCCCGTATCGAGGTCGGTGATGGTGCCATCCCCGTTGTTCTGGTAGTTGTGCGCGTTGGTCGATTTCGCGCCGCGAACGTAGCGGGCATGGTAGCGGAAGGCCCCACCGGCGCTCAGGGTTTCCGCTTTCGGCTTCGGGCCGAGCCCCCCGCCGGAATTGCCGCACCACAAATTGGTCGTGCTCGTGCCAAAGACGTCGCTCGTCCACCAATACTCCGCCGCGCCATTCGGGTTGCTCGGGAAATAGGAGGTGTCGAGCGCAGCGGGGTTGCCGTTGTTGTGATTGAAGATGCCGAAAAGCTCGCTCGGGGTGGGTAGCCGCCAGTCGGTGTAGCCACCGGTCGTAATGCCTGTCGCATTCGCCACCGCGACTTCCCAGGTCGATTCACCGTTATCTACTTTCTGCCACATCAGGCCCGTCACATTGTCGGTCACGGTGCCGTTGCCGTTGTCGATGAACGACTGCGACCGAATCGAATAATCTGCGTCTTCGCCGAACGTCGCGGTCGTGTCGAGAACCTGACTGGTATCGGGAATGGCGTTCTGACTCGCGCTCGCCATGATGTAAGCGGCCAGTCGATTCCCGGCTGCCGTGCCCGCGGTGGGCGTGTAAGTCGTCGTCGTAGTGCCGCTCGGAAGCCGCCACGTTACAGTCATGGTGCGCGGGTTCACCTGGCGATTGATCGTCCAGCACTCGTCGTAGCTCGTGCCGCTGATACTTACCCGCATGAGATACGCATCTACCGAAGCCGTTCCACCTACGTTTTCGGTCAGATTCCCCGAGCCATCGGTGGTGAGCGCTACGGGATTTTTGAAGGCGATGATGGAAGCGCCACTGACCGGCTGCGCAGTGTAACCGCCGGTGCCCGACGCGCGAATGCTCCCGACCTCCGGCTGGCCATCGACCTGTCCGCCGAAATTCACGACCGTGCCGCGAAAGGCCGTCATCGTGTAAGGCGACTGCGGCGTGCCGTAGGGATGTGAGGCGTCCACCGTGTTCGTGCCGATGGCATGATAGTGATAGCCCCAGCCGTTGCCGACATCGTGGCCGCCATTCGCGTCGAGCGCCTGCCGCGCGGTGCCGTCGGGTTCCACGTAGCCATAAATGGGATAGCCATCGAGCGCCCAGGCGACCGGTTTGTCATCGCTCAGCGGCCCACCGAAACGCGTCGAGAGGTGCATCGGGATGATGTGGTAGTGGTAATCGTCCGCGAGTCCGCAGTGCCCGCCATACGCATCGAGTTCGCCGATCTCGTAAGACACTCGTCCGGTATTGTTCGCCGGGTTGAAGATCGCGACACCATTTGAAGCGAGGGCGATCGCACCGCGCTGAAAGTTGTTCGAAGTCGAGCCGGGGGTGAAGATGGTCGTGGGAGAACCGGCAGCCGCTGGCACGAGCGGCAGGCGCCAGTAATTCGGTTGCCCGTAGCCGAGTGAACCGGCATTATTTTCCGGGTTCGTCGTGCTCGCAAAATAGGCCGCCGGCACCGGAATCTGCTGCTGCCATGAGGTGATGCCGACCATTTTGTTCGGCATGCCGTCGGGCATGTTATCGGATTCCTCATAGAAGGTCGTCCCGTCCCAATAGTAGCGCACCTTCGGCTTGAACGGCGCAAACGACGCAGCCATGAGGGCGCCGTTCCCGAGGGGCGGAGTGTAGAGATTCGTTCCCGGGCCGCTCACTACGCCGGTGAACATCCAGGGGTTGACCAGCAACTTCGCCGCCAGCGCCGAAAGCCCCCTCCGTTGAGGCGCTGCCGGACGATTCGTCCGCACCATGCGGCTCCCGATCGGCACACGATTTCCGGCGAAAAACGACGGCGGGTTGAGTCCGCGATCCAGATGCGAATGCGAGACATCGCGCGAGAGATCGTGCGCGAGCGCGGGCATGGCAGCGAGGAGCAAAGCAAGAGCGTGGGAGCGAACTTTCACGCGGTCATGCTGCCCGGGCCAACCTTAAGCCAACGTGAAGCGGTTTCCGCGAGCGCTTCATCCATTCTTAAGGTAAACGCTGCGACTGCTCCTCCATGCGAATCCTCGTCGTCGAAGATGAACCCGATCTGCTCCGCGGCCTGGCCCGCGCGTTGCGCGACGAGGGTTATGCCGTGGACACGGCCAGCGACGGCGACGATGGTCTCTTCAAGGCGCAGAGCATCAATTACGACGCCGTGGTGCTCGATGTGATGCTGCCGCAACTCGACGGCTGGGGAGTGCTGCGGCGGCTGCGCACGACCCAAAAAACGCCGGTGCTGATGCTCACCGCGCGCGACCGGAGCGCCGATCGAGTGCGCGGTCTCGATACCGGCGCAGACGACTACCTGGTGAAGCCGTTCGACCTGCCCGAATTACTCGCGCGGCTGCGTGCGCTGATTCGCCGCAGCGCGAGTGAGGCGCGTTCCATGCTCGAAATTGGCGCCGTGTGCATCGACCTCGCGGCCCGGACGGTGAACCGCAGCGGCGAACCCATTACACTCACCGCGCGCGAATATTCACTCGTGGAATACCTCGCACTTCACCGGGGTGAGGTGGTCACCCGCACTACCCTCTACGAGCATCTCTTTGACGAAAACGACGACACCCTCTCCAACCTGCTCGATGTCCATGTCTCGAATGTCCGAAAGAAGCTCGGTCACGATTTCATCGTGACGCGGCGCGGCCACGGTTACTGCATCGAATGAGATTCCCCCGCTCCATCCGATGGCGCCTGCAACTCTGGTATGGCGCGCTCTTCGTCGCGGTGGTGTGCGGCTTCGGCTTCACCGCCTTTCACCTCGAAAGCGCCCGGCAGTTTCACAAGATCGATGAGGAACTTCAGGTGCGGCTCTCCGTGCTGGTCGATGCGCTGCGAGGTGCCCCGGATCGCGGCAAGGATCGGGATCGCACACCTGAGTTGCGCCTGAAACCGGGGCAGTCCACGCTCTTCGGCGATAAAGCCGGACACTATTACCTCATCTGGATGCAGGGGAAGGAGCCGGTGCTGCGCTCACCGAACGCCCCTGCCGGAGTGCCGAAACCGGAGAGTCACGCCGTCGTGGTGCGAACCCGCGGCGATCTCCGCGAAGCATTCCTTTTCGCCGCCCCGGTCGATTGCCTGCTGGTCGGTCGCTCCATCGCTCCGGAACAGGCCGAGTTGCGCTGGCGCGCCGCGCTGTTTGCCAGCCTCGGCGGGCTCCTCCTCGCGGCAGGGTTGCTCGGCGGCAGTTGGCTTGTCGGCCGCGCCCTCCGGCCGGTGGAGGAAATCGGAAAGACTGCCGCGCAGATCGCCGCAGGAGACCTTTCCCAACGCATCGCCACGGATGAAACAGACAGCGAATTGGGCCGGCTCGCAGGCGTGCTCAATTCCACCTTCGCCCGTCTCGACACCGCCTTCGCGCAACAAACGCGCTTCACCGCCGACGCCGCCCACGAATTGCGCACGCCGGTCGCGGTCATGCTCACGCAGATTCAATCTGCCCTGACCCGGGAACGCGCCGGCGACGAGTATCGCGAGACCCTCGAAGCCTGCCAGCGCGCCACCCAGCGGATGCGCCGGCTGATCGAGTCGCTCCTCGAACTCGCCCGGCTCGACGCCGGCCAGGAGTCTTTTCGCCGAGAGCCGTGCGACCTCTCTTCTATCGCCGCCGAAGGCATCGAACTCCTCCAACCGCTCGCCAAGGAACGCGGACTTCAAATCCACGCCGAGCTTCATCCCGCCCCCTGCTCCGGCGACACCGACCGGCTCGGGCAAGTCATTACCAATCTCCTCGGCAACGCCATCACCTACAATCACGAAGGTGGAACCATTCACCTCGCCACCTGCCACATGCCCGACGCGTCCGTGCTCACGATCACCAACACCGGCCCGGGCATTCCCCGGGAAGATCTCCCGCATATTTTCGAGCGATTCCATCGGGCGGACAAAGCTCGCACCGCCGGTCACGCCGGCCTCGGCCTCGCCATTGCCAAAGCGCTCGTCCTCACCCACGGCGGGGAGATCCACGCGGACAGCTCGGGTGAACTCACCACTTTTACGGTCCGCCTGCCGGCATAAGACGCGCGCCGCGGATCGCAAAATTCGCTGGGGCATTGACATCCCCTTCGCCTCCCGGCATTTTCCCTGCTTGCGGGCGCAGTATCTGCGCATCTCCCGCCCAACCAACCTAGCACGCTCATGTCTCAAAAAGTCCTGGTCATCGATGACACCTTAGCCGTTTCCAAATTGGCGGAAAGTGTCGTGGCGCAGAACTTCAACAATGTGGACGTGCTCGTCGCCCAGCGCGGTTCGGACGCCTTCGATCGCTTCAACCTCGCGCAGCCCGACATCATCGTGACGAACGATGTAATGCCCGACATGGACGGCGAGGCCATCTGCTACCGCCTCCTCAACGACCAGGCCACGGCCAAGGTGCCCGTGGTGGTTCTGGCGAATAACGGACGCGCCGAACTCTTCGAGAGCCGCTACCGCAACGTCCTCAAAGTTCTGCCCAAGCCCCCCACACCGGAGGCTCTTCTCGAAGCGCTCAGCTCGGTGCTGGCCAAACATCGCTTCCTGCCAAACCCCGCGAAGCAGCTCCTTTTCTACGATGCGAACCGGATGGTGTATTCCGGTCACACCGGCATCTTCTCCCTGCTTCAGGCCCTGCGCATGGGCTGGAGCGATCGTCTTACCGGCGTGCTGCGTTTCTTCCTGAATCGCTATCCCATCGAGATCTTCATGAGCGATGGGAAGTTCATGTTTGCGACGACGCGCAATTTCCCGCTCTACTGCCGCGACTCGCAGACCATTCTTGGCCAGACGAATCTCGGCACGATCATCGAGGCGCAGATCGCCCAGCACGCGACGGCTTGCCCGATTTTTCTCTTCCTCTCGATGCGCGGCGGTTTCGTGCACGAAGACGTGGTGCAGATCGTCCGCGATCACGGTCAGCGGCTCTTCTCGAATCTGTGGACCTCCGGCCGGGTGAGCTTCGAGTTTGAAGAACTCGAGCAATTCCCCGATTACGCGAAGAACTTCCCACCGGGCACCGAAGACCCGGACAACTGGGCGCTCGCCAGCCTGCGCCACGTGAAATTCGAATCGCTCGCCGCACACCAGCGGCCCGACCCGAATGGCAGCCCTGCCTACACGCGCAAGGGTTACGAACTCGTGCAGAAGCTGCGGCTCAACGACATCGAAGCCCGTTTCGCCACCGCCGTGAACGGTGCCGAACCGCTGCAGAGCATCGCCAAGAAGCTGAATATCTCGCTCAACGACGCCCTGCTCATCGTCTTCCGCTTTCAGGCCTTGGAGATCATCGACTACTGGAGCTCGAACATCTTCGGCCTGCCGGGGCAGAACGCGGCGTAAGCCCACCGGTTTTTCCGGGGCGATCCGGCCATAGAGATTGTGGCTTCCCATCCGCAGCCGCTGAATGTCGCGGGACTCGACGCCCGCCGCGAGAGCCTCTAGCGTCCGCACCTTCGATGATTTCCGTCACCATTCCCATCTGCAACGAGGAGGGCAATCTGCCCGATCTCTATGAACGCACGCGCTCGGCGCTCGCGAGCCTGGGGAAACCGTGGGAACTCATCTTCGTCAACGACGGTTCGTCGGACCGCAGCGAGAGCATTCTCGACGACATCGCGGCCAAAGACCCGCAGGTGCGCGTGGTGCACTTCCGGCGCAACTTCGGCCAGACGGCGGCGATGATGGCGGGGTTCGATTTTGCCAAGGGCGACATCATCGTCCCCATGGACGGTGACCTGCAAAACGACCCCGGCGACATTCCCCTGCTCCTTGCCAAGCTCGATGAAGGCTTCGACGTAGTGAGCGGCTGGCGGCAGGATCGCAAGGACGACGCGGTCACGCGCAATCTCCCGAGCATCATGGCCAATCGGCTCATTTCGTGGGTCAGCGGCGTGCGGCTGCACGACTTCGGCTGCTCGCTGAAAGCGTATCGGCGCGAGGTCATCGAAGGCGTGCGCCTCTACGGGGAGATGCACCGCTTCCTGCCGATCTACACGCGCTGGCACGGCGCGAAGATCGCCGAAGTCGGCGTGCGCCACTACGCGCGCATGCACGGCACTTCCAAATACGGTCTCGAGCGCGTCCTCAAGGTGCTGGCCGATTTGATCACGGTGAAGTTCCTCGACCGCTTTCAGCAAAAGCCGATGTATCTCTTCGGCGCAGCGGGGCTCGCGTCGCTGGCCGTCAGCTTCATCGCCGGTGTTTATGCGCTGTGGCGGAAGTTCGGCGAAGGCGAGTCGTTCATCCAGAATCCGCTTCTGCTCACCAGCATTGTCACCGCCATGACCGCGGTGATGTGCATCCTCATGGGGCTGCTTGCGGAAATGGTGATGCGCACCTTTTACGAGAGCCAGCGCAAGCCGGTCTATCTCGTCCGCGCCACCCGGAATGTGCCGCCGGCGACGTGAGCGTCGTTCCTCTGGCTCAACGCCCGTGGCTCTGGTTGGTGGCGATCTTTGCCGTGGTGCTGCTCTCCCGCGTCCCCTTTCTCGACGCGGGTTATGGCAAACACGCCGACGCCTGGCGCGTCGCGCGCACCGCCCGGCTCATCGTCGAAGCGGGCGACTACCAGCCCTCACGCCCACCCGGTTTTCCGCTGCACGAATGGCTTTCGGCAGGTGTCTGGAAGTGGCGCGTCCTGGGCCTGAATGGATTGTCCGCCGCAGCCAGCGCAGCGGCATGCGTGCTTTTCGCGCTGTATGCTCGCCGCATCGGCTGTCGCGATTGGGCGCTGGCTGGGCTCGCCCTCGCCGGTCTGCCCGCCTTTTACGTCAATAGCGTCAGCTCAAAGGACTTTCCCCTCACCCTCGCCCTGCTCCTCGCGAGTTATCTTCTCGCGCGCTCCGGTCGCGGAGTATGGACGGGCGTGCTCTTCGGCTGTGTCGTCGGCAGCCGCCCGGTTGCGATCATCCACGGTCTGCCCGTCGCGCTGGTCCTGCTCACGAGCGTGCCGGCGGCGGAACGTGCGCGCGTGTTCCTCCGCTTCCTCCTCGTCAGCGGCGTCATCGTCGCCGGTTTTTACGCGCCGATTTTTATGAAATTCGGTCCGGACAACCTCAAAGAGCCGTATCGACTCGCGAGCCTGAAAGCCTCCCTCATCCTGCATCGTGGCACCATCGAAGTGTGGGGCGTGCTGGGTTTGATCGGCCTCGGGCTCATGGCCCTCGGAGCCTTTTGGAAGAAGGGCGCTCGGGCCGTCATCCAGATGGTTCCTCCGCCCGAACAATGCGCCTGGCTCATCGCCACCGCCTTCGGCCTCGGCTTCTATGTCTGGCTGCCCGACCAGGCCGGCTACTGCATCCCCGCGCTCCCGTTTGTCCTCCTGCTCGCATCGCAGTGGACCTCTCGTCTCGCCTTTCAAATCGGCTGCGTGCTGATGATGGGCGCCTCGTTCCTCAGCCAGGATTTCCATTCACCGGGCGCGATTTTAGTGGACCGGCAGGACCGTCAGAATACCCTCGTGCAAGTGACCGGCTTCACCCGCTTTTGCAACCAACTGCCCAAGCCCGGCGTCGTGGTGTGCGGCTCCTGGGAGCCGATCGTCTCCGTGCTCGACCTCGCCTCGGGCGGCCAGCGTTACACCTTTCTCCTCGAACCATCGGAAGTGATCAAACTCATGAAGGAACGCACCCCGATCTACTACACTCCTGAAATGCGCGTCTTCGAGGAACGGGTCTATCAGATCGACCTCGCGGCCATCGGCGGCACCGACGCTCGTGCGCTCTATCTCCGCGGTCAGCAGCAGAAGCCATAACTGATCATGTGCGGGATCGCTGGTTTCGCCGGCTCGGGCGATTTTGGAATTCTCAAGGGGATGACGGATGCAGTGCTGCACCGCGGGCCGGATGCGGAGGGCCACTGGATCGATGACCGCGCACGCGTCTTTCTCGGCCATCGCCGCCTGAGCATCGTCGATCTCAGCGGCGGCACGCAGCCGATGTGGAGCGCCGACGGCGAAATCGGCGTCGTCTTCAATGGCGAGATCTACAATCACGGCGAGCTGCGCAAAGAGCTGCAAAAACTCGGCTGCGTCTTCCAGACCGATCACAGCGACACCGAGGTGCTGCTGCACGCCTACCGGCAGTGGGGCGATGGCTTCGTCGAGCGGCTTAACGGCATGTGGGCCTTCGTTATTTACGACCGCCCCCGGCAGCGCCTCTTCGCCTCGCGCGACCGCTTCGCGAAAAAGCCGTTCTACTATTTCCACGAGGGGGACACGTTCGGCTTCGCCAGCGAGCTGCCCGCCCTGCGGCAGCACCCGCATTGCCCGAGCGAAATCTCCCGGCTCTCGCTCAAGAAATACTTCGCCTACTGCTATATCCCCGCCCCGCGCAGCATCTACGAGCGCGTGTGGAAACTTCCCGGCGGCTATTCGCTCAGCTACGATCTCGCCAGCCGCTCGCTCAAGACGTGGTGCTGGTGGGAGTTTGTGTTGTGGGATCCGCGTGAACGGCTCATGCGGCGCGATGAAGTCGCACGCCTCCCGGTGGACACCGGTCGGTCGGTCGATCCCGGCCTCATCGCGGCGCTCAACCACGCCGTGGAGCGCCGGCTCATGTCGGACGTTCCGCTCGGCGTTTTCCTCAGCGGTGGACTCGATTCCTCCGCCATCGCGACCCTCGCAGCCCGCCATCTCGACGCGGGCCAGTTGAACACCTTCAGCATTGGCTTCGACGATCCGACCTTCGACGAATCGGAGTATGCGAAGCTCATCGCAAACCGGATCGGTTCCAGACATCATCACCAGACGCTGAGCCTCGACGAAGCGGCGTCGCTCGCGCCGCAACTTGTCTCCCAGCTCGACGAACCACTTGGCGACGGTTCGCTCCTGCCCACCTATCTTCTCTCCCGCTTCACCCGCCAGCACGTCACGGTAGCGCTCGGCGGCGATGGCGGCGACGAACTCTTCGCGGGCTACGATCCCTTCCGCGCGCTGGCAAAGGCGAGGCTATATTCCACCCTCGTGCCCAAGCCGATCCATGCAGCCATCCGTCACGTTGCCGCGTGGCTCCCGGTGAGCCACACGAATCTCTCCTGGGACTTCAAGCTCAAGCGCACCCTCATGGGGCTCAGCTATCCTGCGCCAGTCTGGAATGCCGTGTGGATGAGCGCGCTCGAGCCACGCCAGTTGACCGACCTCTTCAACGAGCCGACCGACATCGAGGAAATCTACAGCGAAGCCATCGAGGCGTGGGTGCACTGTGGGCATCGCAATCCAGTCGATCGCGCGCTCCAGTTCTGGACGAACCTCTATCTGCGCGACGGCATTCTCGCGAAAGTCGATCGCGCTTCCATGCTGTGCTCGCTGGAAGCCCGTTCACCGTTCCTCGACACCGAAGTCGTGGACCTCGCCCGCAAGTTGCCGTGGCAGCTCAAGCTGCGCGACGGTCAGACCAAATTCGTGCTCAAGCGCGCGCTCGAAGGGATTCTGCCGCACGAAATCGTGCACCGCCCGAAGAAAGGTTTCGGCATGCCGATCGGAAAATGGATGAGCGAAGGCCGCTTCGATTTCGACCACGCGGCTGCACGCCCCTACGTCGATACCGGCTACGCCGGCCGCAAGGTGATCGCTCACCTGGGTCGCAAGTCCGACGAGCGCCTCTTCCTGTGGAGCTACTGGGTGCTCTGCTCGTGGCTGAAAAAATGAAGACCCTCGTCCTCTGCTACGAATATCCGCCCATCGGAGGCGGCGGCGGACGAGTCGCCAAAACCGTCGCAGAAGCGCTCGTCGCACGCGGCCACGAAGTGCGCGTGCAAACCGCCGCGCTCGGCTGGCAGTCATCACGGGAGACGATCGGCGGCGTGGAAGTTTTCCGCACCGCCAGCGGACGCCGCCTGCCCGAGCGGTGCGCCGTGCATGAGATGGCGCTGTATTGCCTCACGAGTTCTTTTGCCGTGCTCCGGCACGTGCGTGATTGGCAACCGGACGTGATCCACGCACACTTCGTTCTTCCCACCGGCGCGCTGGCTTGGGCCGTTCATCAAATCACTGGTGTGCCCTACGTGCTCACCGCTCACCTCGGTGATGTTCCCGGCGGCGCTCCTGGGCAGACCGATGGGCTTTTCCGCTTTTTTGGCCCCGTAGCGCGCTGGATCTGGAAAAAATCCGCTGGGGCGACCGCTGTGAGCGCGTGGGTCTGCGAACTCGCCGCCAAGGCGTATTCGTATCGCCCCACCATCATTCACAACGGCGTCCCGCTGGGCGCCACCTCCCCTCGCCCGGCGGAAAATCGTCCCGAAACGCACCTCGTTTTTGTGGGTCGGCTGAACCCGCAAAAGTGCCCCCTGTTCCTCATCGATGTGCTCACGCACGTCCCTGATCGCCGCTGGCGGCTCACCGTCGTCGGCGATGGCGAACTCATGGCGCCGCTGCGTGAGCGCGTGAAATCCTCCGGGTTTGCGGATCAAGTCCACCTCGCCGGCTGGATGGATGCACCCGCTGTCGCGGAAGTGCTGCACGATGCCGACATTTTCCTGCTCCCCTCCACGTTTGAAGGTCTGCCCGTCGCGGCTGTGGAAGCCCTCAACCACGGTCTCGCCTTGCTCGTGAGCGATATCACGGGCGTCTATGACGTGGTGGATGATGGCGTCAACGGCCATCGCCTTCCCATCGGCGATGCCGCCGCCTGGGCCGAACGCCTCGCTCATCTGCTCGATCATCCCGAAGCCCTCACCGCCCTCCGTGAAGCGAGCTGGCGCAAAGCCCAGCAGTTCGACCTGCGCCACATCGCCGCCGAATACGAAGACGTGCTGGCGAAGGCCGCCAAAATGCGACGCCCACAATCGGGTCCTCGGACTATTTGACCTGCCACCACTGACACTCCACCCTCGCCGCCTCTCAATGCCCGCCGACCAAGCCACCGCCGACGCCTTCGCGAACTCCTGGAATCATCTTCCAGACGGTTCGGTCTATACGCGTGCGCAGTTCGAGGATTGGTTTGCTCCGCTCACGCGCGAGGACGTCGCCGGGCGCGATGTGCTTGAGCTCGGCTGCGGCAACGGCAGTCTCCTCGTGCACGCCACTTCCTGGGACCCGCGCCGCCTCGTCGGCGTGGACCTCGGCGATTCGGTGAAATCCGCCCGCGTGAACCTGGCACGCACCGGCTTCGCCGCGGGCGAAATCCAGCAGGGCGACCTCACCACTTATCAAGGCGACGGCTTCGACGTCGTCTATTGCATCGGCGTGCTGCATCACCTGCGCGAACCGACCGCCGGCTTTCGCTCCGTTCTCTCCAACACCAAACCGGGCGGACGTTTCCATTGCTGGGTCTATGCCCGCGAAGGCAACGCGCTCATCGTCTGGATCGTCGATCCCATCCGGAAGATCGCCTCGCAACTCCCTTGGTGGTTCACCAAGCACGTCCTCGCTACCCTGCTGGTCGCGCCCTATTTCCTCTATGCGAAATTGCTCGCCGCCCTCCCTCGCATGGCGTGGCTGAAAAAGCTGCCGCTCTACGATTATTCACTCTGGATCGCTGAACGGGAGTTCGCCTTTTTCCGGCACGTCGCCTTCGATCAACTGGTCACTCCGCAGACCGTTTATTTGCGAAAAGAAGACCTCGAAGGGTGGATGAATCAGCACGCCGCCGAGATCGAACCCGGCTCCACCTATTTAATCTTTCGCAACGGGAACTCGTGGAAATTCGGCGGGCGCAAACGCGCATGAACGGCTACGAAATCGCTCTCGCCGAACTTCGAGCAGAGCCGCGCCGCTGGCTCGTGACAGGCTGCGCTGGCTTCATCGGCTCGCATCTGGTCGAGACGCTGCTGAAGGCCGATCAGCGCGTCTCGGGCCTCGACAACTTGTCCACCGGTTCGCCACGCAACCTCGAAGCCGTGCGCGCCAACGTGAGTGCCGCGCAGTGGAACCATTTCGAGTTTTGCGAAGGGAGCGTCGCCGACATGGGCACCTGCCGCGAAGCCTCGAACTACTGCGACTTCGTGCTGCACCAGGCCGGCTTCGTCTCCGTGCCGCTGTCGATCGAGGACCCGATCGGCTGCCACCAGACAAATGTCACGGGCACGCTGAACCTGCTCGCCGCCGCGCGCGACAATCGCGTCCGCCGTTTCGTCTTCGCCAGCTCCAGCGCCGTCTATGGCGACGACCCCGCCGCCGCCAAAGTCGAAGCGCAAATCGGCCGTCCCCTCTCGCCTTATGGCGCGGCAAAGCTGATGACCGAAATCTACGCGCGGCAATTTTTCGACCACTACGGCCTCGAAACTGTCGGCCTGCGTTATTTCAACGTCTTCGGTCCGCGCCAGAATCCAACCGGCGGTTATGCCGCAGTCATCCCGCAGTGGATCAGCAAATGCGTGCGGGGTGAAGAATGCGTGATCAACGGCGACGGTGGCATCACCCGCGATTTCTGCCACGTCGCCAATGTCGTGCAGGCGAACCTCCTCGCGGCCACCACCCGCAACCGCGACGCTGCTGGCGAAAGCTACAACGTCGCCCTCGGCGGCAGCACCACCCTCGCGGATCTCTACGAACTCATTTCCGCGCGCGTCGCTCACCTGACCGGGAATCCCGCGAAGCCCATCCGCTACGGCGCCCCGCGACCCGGCGACATCATTCACTCGGCCGCCGACATCGCGCGCATTCGCGCTGCCCTCAGTTTCGAGCCCACCGTCAGCGTCGCCTCCGGCCTGGATGAAACGGTGGCGTGGTATGCGGCGGACACGCGTTAGACACGCAGGTTACCCGCGCAGCGCCGGATTATTCGGCCGCGAATAGAGTGCGTGCACGACGCTGATGTTCCGCAGCGCAAAGGCGCCTTCACAGTATTGCAGATAGTAGTTCCACTTGCGGATGAAACGTTCGTCGAAGCCCTGCGTGCGCACCTCTTCCAGACGAGCGTTGAACGTCTCCCACCAGCACCGCAGCGTCCGGGCGTAATCGAGACCGAGGTCTTCCAGTTCGAACATCGAGAGCGTGCCGGTGCGATTGATCGCGCGGTTCACTCTTCCCACGCTCAGCAGCAGCGAACCCGGGAAGATGTGCTTCTGGATAAAGTCGATCCCTTTGCGCAACTCCGAGTGCCGGCTGTCCGGCACGGTGATATATTGCAAGGCCACGAGCGCATCGGGCTTCGTGACCGCGTGGATTTTCGCGAAAAATGTTTCGAGGTATTCGTCGCCCAGCGCCTCCATCATCTCGATCGACACCACCTTGTCGAACGATCCAGTAATCTCGCGGTAGTCCTGCAACCGCACCTCCACCCGATCGGCGATTCCTTCGCGCTCGAAGCGCTCGCGGGCATATTCGCATTGCCGCTGCGAAATCGTGACGGTGGTGACCCGGCATCCGTAGTGACGCGCCGCGTGTGACGCCATCCCACCCCACCCGCTGCCGATTTCCAGCAGGTGATCGCTCGCGCGGAGGCGCAACTTGCGGCACAGCGCATCGTATTTGACGACTTGCGCCGCTTCGAGGGACTGCTCCGGCGAGGTAAACTTCGCCGCGGAGTAAGTCATCGTGGGGTCGAGCCACAGCCGGTAGAAATCGTTTCCGAGGTCGTAATGCTCCGCAATATTCTGCCGGGCCGTGCGCGGGGAATTCGGCCGCAGGAGATGATGAATCCGGTTCGTGAACTTGAGGAGATTCAGCGCCCACACCCGCCGCGTGGTGCCACTCATCGCGGGCGTATTTTCGATGTTGAGGATCGCCCACGCGATCACGCGTTCGATCGATTCCGTCTCCCAATCGCCATCGACATAACTCTCCCCAAAG
Source organism: Chthoniobacteraceae bacterium (assembly GCA_044226525.1). Classification (GTDB taxonomy): domain Bacteria; phylum Verrucomicrobiota; class Verrucomicrobiia; order Chthoniobacterales; family Chthoniobacteraceae; genus VFJQ01. Next base: position 136,719 of record JBGAGV010000007.1, read on the forward strand.
CCGACATCGCCGAAAAGCACGCAGCGCTTGTAGAACGCGGGCCGCAGCACGCGGATGTGCGCGCTGACCTCATGGCCCGGCGTGCCGTGATGCAGCGTGGTGCCATCGGGTAATTCCATGCGGAGGTAACCTTCGCTCATCTGGTGAAAGACCTCCAGGATAAGCCTCTGATAAAGGCCGGGCCGGGGATGCGCGCTGTCGCGAGCGAGCAGCGCCCCAATGGTCAGTGTCGTCTCATTCATGCGTGGCGATGGATTCGTGCGGGTGAAAAATGTCGCGCTGGAGATGCGCGTTCGCGGCTTTCCGCTGCCACGGCAGGCGTTTGAACCACAGGATCAGCGCATGCCAGTGGATGAGGAAGATGACACGCAAGGTGATGAGCGGATACTTGAGCGTGAACCATGCGAGCTTGGCGCCAGTGAGCGGCACTCGGTGGCCCGTCAGCGCGCTCAGCAGCACGTGGCGCTCTCCTGCGCGATCGTCGATATGGATGTCGAGTGCATCGCCGGGAACCTTCAGTTTGAAATCGAAAGCCAGATCGAGCTCCGAAAACGGCGAGACGTAAAAGTGTTTCGGTGTGATGAGGCGAAACCCACCCGCAGCATCCACCGTCGGAAGCAGGTAAGGTTTCATTTCACCGAATGTATTCCCGACCTGCACGACGGCGCAGATCGGCGCGCCGTCCGCACCCGCACAAAAATAGAACGAGACCGGATTGAAGATGTAGCCCAGCACCCGCGGCAGCGTGACGAGCGTGATGCGAACGTCTGCCGGCAACTCCAGCCCCTGCTGACGAATCCAGATGATGACGTGCTCTTTCACCGAACGGTCCTCACCGAGTTCCGGCAGCGTGAGATGATCGCGGTCGCGGAATTCGTAGAACGCGCGCCGATTCCGCGCGAATCCTGGGGTGCGCCGTGCCACTTCGTCGATCTCATCGAGGTCGAGCGCGAACATGAAGATGCGATAGCGAAACTGATGCACCTTCGGCTCGAGGCGATGATGCATCACGTCGCACTCGTAGAGACACGAACGGAGCCCCGGTTTGCTCATCCCCACAGCGGTTCTCCGGTGATCGCGCGGGCGCAGTCGAGGCCGCTGGTAAAGCCATCCTCGTGAAAGCCGAATTTGAACCACGCCCCCGCGAAATAGGTCGTCTGGTCCGGCGAAAGGCGGTTCAGGCCCGGTAATTCCTTCTGCGCACGGATGGCGGCGAGATTAAAAAGCGGGTGCTCGTATTCGATCCGCCGATGCACCTTCGCCGGAGCGATGCGATCGTGGCAATTGAGCGATACGAAATAGTTCACCCGCTCGCTGACGCCTTGCAGTCGATTCATCCAGTAGTGCGTCTGCGGCGCACCATTGGTTTCGATTCGGTAATTCCAACTCGCCCAGCACCGGCGCGTTTTCGGCATGAAACTCTCGTCGCTGTGCAGGGTCGCGGTGTTCGGCTGGTATTTGAACTCGCGCAGCAGCCGTGTCTCGAGCGGGGTGGGATCGGCCAACAATGCGAGTGCCTGATCTCCGTGCGTAGCGAGGATCACCTTGTCGAATTCCTCCACCCGGCCACTCGCATCGCGCACTTTCACCCGGCCATTCTCGCGCACAATGCCCACGGCTTTTCGTCCGGTGCGGATTCGATCGCGGAAAGGCACGGTTATTTTGGCCACGTAACTCTTCGCCCCACCGCACACCGTCCACCACTGGTGCTGCGTATCGAGCCCCAGAAAGCCGTGATTGTGCCAGAACCGCAGCAGGGTCGTGACGGGAAATTCGTCCATCTTCTCCGGCGGCGTGCTCCAGACCGCGCTGCTCATCGGCGCGAGATAGAAATTGAACATGTCCTCCCCGTAACCGCGCGCATTCACATACTCGCGCAGACTCATCTCTGCCCACTGCGGATCGTCGAGTGCCGGCACCGCCTCCCGGTTGAAGCGATCGATCGCCCGCAGCATGTGCCAGTGCCGAAGACGAAAGAGATTCAGGCGCTGGCCGAAGAGCAGATTCAGGCTGCCGCCGTTGTATTCGAGATTCGTCGGCACGTGCTGCACCGAGAAGCTCATATCGGTCTTCTTCGTTTCCACGCCGAGTTCACGAAACAGCCGGCAGAGGTTCGGGTAGGTCTGGTGATTGAAGACCATGAACCCGGTATCGATCGGCACCTCCCGCCCTTCCTCTTCCACGGTGATGGTATTGGTGTGCCCACCGACGTAGTCGTTCTGCTCGTAGATGGTGAGATCGAAGCGTTCGTGCAGGAAATAGGCACATCCCAGCCCGGCAATCCCGGTTCCGATGATGGCGAGGCGCATTGGCATGGCGGATTTGAAAAGGGAAAGCGTCGATTTGTGAAGCGTGAAGGCTGCTCGTGGGTAGTGCGCTCCAACCCGCGTTCCGGATGCACGCCTTAGCGGTCATCGGCGCCCCGGCTACTAATGCGCATGGCTTGACAACGGCGCCCGCTCACGCGGCAATGCACGCTGCATGAAATATCTCCTCACCCTGCCCCTGCTTCTGCTCGCCGTCGCGCCCCTGCGCGCCGCCGGATTCCCCGACGATCTCAAGATCAACGGGTTCGCCGTCGGCTGCCAGGCCTACTCGTTCAACCGCTTCACCGTCTTTGAAGCGATCGAGAAGACCGCCTCGACCGGCGCGCATGTCATCGAATTTTACCCCGGCCAGCGACTCTCGCCCACGGAACCGGACCTGACCTTCGGCCATGAACCCGGCCGCGCCAAGGCCGACGACAAAGGCAAGCGCCCGAAGACCGAACCGCTCCCCGAGGCTGAAGTCAAAGCCGTCTGGGACAAGGTGAAGGCGAAGCTCAAGGAGCATCATATCACGCCCGTCGCCTATGGCGTCGTCGGTCTGAGCAAGGACGAAGCGGCCTCCCGCAAGGTGTTCGAGTTTGCCAAGTATTTCGGCATTCGCGTGATCAATACCGAGTCGGTCGATGCGATCGACACCTTCGAGAAACTCGTGAAGGAATTCGACATCAAGGTCGGCTTCCATGATCACCCAAAGCGCGACAACGATCCCAACTACAAGATGTGGGACCCGAACTACATTCTCTCCGTGGTGAAGGATCGCGACGCTCGCATCGGCTCGTGCGCCGACATCGGCCACTGGGTGCGCAGCGGGCTCAAGCCGCTCGATTGCCTCGCCATCCTCAAGGGCCGCATCGTCAGCTCGCACTTGAAAGACCTGAACGAATTCGGCAAGCGCGACGCGCATGACCTCCACTGGGGCACCGGCGTGAGCGGCGTTTCGGATATCCTCAAGGAATACCGCAAGCAGGGCTTTGAAGGCCCGATCTCCATCGAATACGAATACAACTGGGAAGACAACGTGGGCGACGCAAAGGCGTGCATCGACTTTGTGAAGAGCTGGAAGCCGTAACCTGATTCATTCCGAAACGCCGGGTGTCGCAAGATGCCCGGCGTTTTGCTTTTCTCCCGATCGCCCCGTGAAACTTCTCTTCGCCTCCCTCGCCCTCACGTCCACGCTCGCATTCGCCGCAGAGCCAAACTGGCCGCAATTTCGCGGGCCAGACAGTTCGGGCGTCGCGGACCCGAGCGACCCGCCGGTGCATTTCGGGCCCGACGCGGACGTGGTTTGGAAGGTCTCGCTGCCCTCTGGAAACTCGTCGCCCTGCGTCTGGGGGGATCGCATTTTCCTCACCGGCTTCAGCGAAGGGAAGCTTGAGACACTGTGCCTGCGCCGGAGTGACGGCTCCGAGATCTGGCGGCAAACCGCACCAGCCGAAAAGGTTGAGCCGACGCATCGCCTCGGCAATCCCGCCACCCCAACCTGCGCGATCGATGGCGAGCGTGTCTTCGCCTGCTTCGGCTCCTTCGGCCTGCTCGCTTACGATTTCGAGGGCCAGGAGCAGTGGCGGTTGCCATTGCCTGAACCGAATCTTGAATTCGGCACCTCCGCTTCGCCGATCGTCGCCGATGGACGCGTCTTCCTCGTGCACGATCAGGATGAAGGTTCGTTCCTGCTCGCAGTCGATGCGCGCACGGGCAAAACCCTGTGGCGCAAGGAGCGCCCCGAATTCCGCCGCAGCTTCGCCACGCCGATCCTCTGGAAACACGATGGCGCGGAGGAACTGATTGTCCCCGGCTCGATCTGGCTGAAATCGTATAATCCCAGCGACGGAGGTGAGCGGTGGACCTTCAGCGGCACATCCCGCGTGGCGTGCAGTTCGCCGGTCGCGGGCGATGGCATGCTCTTCAGCGCGAGCTGGAATGTCGGCGGCGATGCGGATAGCCGCGTGACGATGGAACCATTCGAGGACTTCATGCGCAGCATCAACAAACCGGCTGACGCGCTGCTCACAAAAGACGACATGCCGAAGAGCCCCGTGCGCGATCGCTTCTCGCAGATGGACCTGAATAAAAACGGCGAGGTCACCCGCGAGGAATGGGAAGGCATGCGGACCATGTTTGCCCGGGCGGGAAATGCCGTGCTCGCCATTCGCCCCGGCGGCCACGACGAAATCGCCAACTCCAACCTCCTCGCGTGGAAAAGCACGCGCAGCCTGCCCTATGTCGCCTCGCCGCTCTACTACCGCGGCCGGCTTTACACGATCAAAAATGGCGGCCTGGCCTCGTGCTACGACGCCAAAACCGGCGAACCGCATTATCAGGACCACCGCCTCGATGCGCCGGGCGACTACTACGCCTCCCTCATCGCCGGGAATGGCCGCATCTATTTCACCTCGCAGAACGGGGTGGTCACGGTCGTGGCCGCAGGTGATACCCCGGAAGTCCTCGCCCGGGCCGACTTTCACGAGAAGATCATGGCCACGCCGGCTGTCGTCGGAGAGACGCTCTATCTGCGCACGGAGAAGAGCCTTTATTCACTCCGGGAAGCAAAGTAGCCGCTTCCGCGGGAACCCGCTTGGACCAATGGGGATGCCATCGTGGCGAAATAGTGTGTTTATTGTGTCTGTTGGCACCGAACGTTTCGAGCGCTGCAGCGCCGAGGGGGCCGCGTCTTCGGAAGGGCGACCAGACCGCGTGAGTAATTTCATAGGCGCCTAATTTCAGCCCCGGCGCGAATCCGCGCGAACCGTCCTTTCCCTCCATTCCGTGCGTTCCGGGTTTATTTTGGTTTGTGGGCCGCAGATGGGGAATGGAAACCGCAGATTTGTCGCCAGGTTGGCTGCCGTGTTGCCACCTTAGTCTGCAGCATGGGCCTCCGGCCAGCAGAAGGATCGCGTTCGCGCGGCAGTCCGCCTCGACCTGCCTTCGGCAGTCGCGGCTCAGTGCAGATTCAGGGATGCCACGGATGAGTAAATGTCTTCTCCATGGCCTCCGAAAACTGGCTTCACTCCGTGCCATTCCCCCTTCCCCTTTCCGGATCTCCCTAGGAAACAGATAAAGAGGCAGGAGGGAGAGCAGAGAAACGCGCCCCTCCCGTTGACTTGCCGAAGGTCGGCTCTACTCTGCGCCCCTCGCTGACGCGCCTTTGAAACACATCCTCTTTGTCTGCACCGGAAACATCTGCCGCAGCCCCATGGCTGAGGGACTCTTCCGTGCAGCGGTCAAACATTCGCCCGATTTTGAAGTCGCCTCCGCCGGCGTGAGTGCCGCCGAAGGGCAATCGCCCAGTGAGCCAGGCATCGCCGCCTGCCGCGCCATCGGCGTGGACATCACCGATATCGTCAGCGCGCAGCTCGACGAGGATGCCGTCGCCTGGGCCACGCATATCTTTGCCATGACGCGCGGGCACTACGAGACCATCCGGCTTTTCTTCCCCGAAGCCGAGGGCAAGCTCTGGCTGCTCGCCGATTTCATCCCGAATCGAAAAGGTCCGCCGGACGTCCCCGACCCCATCGGCATGGGCCTCGGCGCCTACATCGAGTGCCGCGATTCGCTCCGCTCGGCCATTCCCCATCTCCTTAAATTGATCGACCCCACTTTTTCCATGAGCACGTCCACCACACCGAACGAACCCGCTTCCAGCAGCAAGTCCGCGCGTCCGCTCCGCATCGCCCTCGGCGCCGATCACGCCGCCGTCGAACTCAAGGCTGCCGTGCACGCCTACCTGAGCAAACGCGGCGATGCCGTGAGCGATCTCGGCACCCATACCAAGGACTCGGTGGATTATAACGACTACGCCGAGGCCGTGTGCCAGGAAGTCATCGCCGGACGCGCCGACTTCGGCGTCCTCATGTGCTCGAGCGGCATCGGCATGAGCATCATGGCCAATCGCCATTCGCAGATTCGCGCAGCCGTCATCACCAACGCGACCGACGCCGCCATCACACGCCAGCACAACAACGCCAACGTCCTCTGCCTCGGCGCCCGCAACGTCAGCGCGACCGATGCCCCGAAGATCATCGAAGCGTTCGTCACCGCGCAGTTCGAAGGCGGACGCCACGAACGCCGCGTGAACAAACTCACCTGCGGCGTCGGCCCGAGCGCCCGCGTCTCGCTGACCGAAGGCGATCCCGACATCGCCTCCGCCATCGCCGCGGAAAAGAAGCGCCAGTTCGAAAACATCGAACTCATCGCCAGCGAAAACTTTACCAGCCGCGCCGTGATGGAAGCGCAGGGCTCCTGCCTCACCAACAAATACGCCGAGGGTTACCCCGGAAAGCGCTGGTATGGCGGGTGCGAAGAAGTGGACAAGGTCGAGCAACTCGCCATCGACCGCGCCTGCCAGCTCTTCGGTGCGAAGTTTGCGAACGTGCAGCCGCACTCCGGTTCGCAGGCCAATGCCGCCGTCTATTTCAGCGTGCTCCAGCCCGGCGACAAAGTGCTCGGCATGAACCTCGCCCACGGCGGCCACCTCACCCACGGCAACCCGGCGAACTTCTCCGGCCGCTTCTACCAGTTCTGCCAATACGGTGTCCGCCAGGGCGATGAACGCATCGACTACGATGAACTCGCCGAAGTCGCCAAGCGCGAGCAGCCGAAGATGATCACCGCTGGCGCCAGCGCCTACCCGCGCATCATCGACTTCAAGCGCATGAGCGAAATCGCCAAGAGCGTCGGTGCTTATCTCTTCGTGGACATGGCGCACATCGCCGGCCTCGTCGCCGCGGGCGTGCATCCGTCGCCGATGGAACATGCCGACTTCGTCACCTCGACGACGCACAAATCCCTGCGTGGCCCACGGGGCGGCATCATCCTCACGAATAGCGAAGAGCTGATCAAAAAAATCAACAGCCAGGTCTTCCCCGGCGTGCAGGGCGGCCCGCTCATGCACGTCATCGCGGGCAAAGCCGTGTGCTTCCTCGAAGCGCTCCAGCCGAACTTCCGCGATTACCAGCAACAGGTGGTGCAAAACGCCAAGGCCCTCGCTGGCGCACTCGCGCACAAAGGTTACCGCATTGTCAGCGGCGGCACCGATAACCACCTCATGCTCGTGGACCTCCGCCCGCGCGGCCTCAATGGCAAGATCGCCAGCGAGACCCTCGATCATGCCGGCATCACCGTGAACAAAAACGGCATTCCGTTCGACACCGAAAAAATCACCCTCGGCGGTGGCATTCGCATCGGCACTCCGGCCGCGACGACCCGCGGCATGAAGGAAGAGGAAATGTTCCAGGTCGCCGACTTCATCGACCGCGCCCTCAACGCCCGCGACAATCCCGCCGAACTGGCGAAGATCCGCGACGAAGTCCGCGCCTTCACCAGCCGCTACCCGCTGCCGGGATGAGCCCCTTCCCTGCGCCCGGCAAAATGAAGATCGTCGGCCGCCGGCTGCGTCAGCCCGGCACGCCTGCGGAGAATTATGCCCGGGCTGTGGTGCTGCAACGGCAGGCCGACCTGCTCAATCCTTTCCCAAAGCCGCGTGGTTTCATCTATCGTGCCAGAACGTGGGAGGATCTCACCCGCTGGCGCAACACACAGGAAAATCCGCGCCTCTGGCGGCGCCAGTAAAGGACAGCGTGCCTGACCTCAGCCCACTTCCCAAAGTGTGCGCCCTGCTCAATCGCCACGGAGCAGCCTATCTGATCGTCGGTGCACAGGCCGGCATTCTGCACGGCTACGTTCGCACGACCGAAGACGTCGATCTACTCATTCCCGATGACGTCGCCAACCATCAGCGGGTGATCGATGCGTTGGCAGAATTGGAAGATCACGCCGCTGCGGAACTGACACCTCAGGACCTGATCGACAACGTCGTGGTTAAAATCGCTGACGAGGTGGAAGTCGATGTCAGCACCCGTGCTTGGAAAATTGGTTATACCGACGCGATCGGGAGCGCCCGGCAGACAGAAGTCGAGGGAGTGCTGATCCCATTTGTCGATCTTCCCACGCTTATCGAATCCAAAACCACGTATCGCGAGCAGGATCGAGTGGACGTGCAGCACCTTCAATCCCTTCTCGAAAGGCGGGAACGAAAATAAAGATCTGGGCCAGATCCGCGCCTCCACCAACCGCTATTCGTTGCCGGGCTAAGTTTTCCATCGCGACACTTTCCCAACCAAACATTTACGCACCCACTCTGTCATGTGGGGCGATTCCTGCTAAGCTCTGGCAGTCTGCGCCGAATATCCGAGCGACCGACCATGAGCTCACCGAAAGTTACCCCACGCCTGCTGCATCTGGAGGACCACGATAGCGATGCAGTCCTTGTGCGCCTCGCCCTGATGGACCATCCGCTCTCGTGCGATGTGTTTCTCGCCAAGGACAGCGATGAATTTCGCGCCGCCGTCACGCGAGGACGCTTCGACTGCATCCTTTCCGACAGCGCGGTCACGGGCCTTGAAGGCCTGGCCGCACTGAAACTGGCCCGGCAGGTCGATCAAAACATCCCCTTCATCTTCGTCTGCGGTGATCGCTCGCCATCCGACATCGCCGAGCTCAAAGCGGCCGGCGCCACGGATTTCGTATCCAAGAACGAGTTATCCAAGCTGGCAGGCACCGTGCAACGTGCGCTGCATCCGAATCCGGCGGAGGAATCCCCGAAATCGCCGTCCGTGCCTGCGAACCCGATGGAACGACTCATCGCGGTGGTCCAGCAGCTTTCCCTCGCTCGCGACCTCGCCACCATCATGGACATCGTGCGCCATGCCGCTCGGGAACTCACCGGCGCCGACGGCGCCACCTTCGTGCTCCGCGATGGCGATCAGTGCCACTACGCGGAAGAGGACGCTATCAGCCCGCTCTGGAAAGATTGTCGTTTCCCCATGAGCGCGTGCATCAGCGGCTGGGCCATGCTGAACCGGCAGCAAGCCGTCATCGAGGATATCTATGCCGACCCGCGCATTCCCGCCGACGCCTATCGCCCCACCTTCGTAAAGAGCCTCGTGATGGTGCCGATTCGTAAGGATTCACCCATCGGTGCCATCGGCACTTATTGGGCCGCGCGGCGTCTGGCCACGCCGCAGGAAGTGCAACTCCTCCAGGCGCTCGCTGACAGCACTTCCATCGCCATGGAAAACGTCGCGCTCTATGCCGACCTCGAAAATCGCGTGCGCGAACGCACCGCCGAATTGCATGCTGCTTATCGCGATATGGAATCCTTTTCCTACTCCGTTTCGCATGACCTGCGTGCGCCCCTGCGCAGCATCGCCGGTTTCGGACAACTCCTGCAGCGTCGCGATTCCGCGACCCTCGATGAAACGGCTCGCGGTTATCTCAGCCACATTCTCGATAGCGCCACCCACATGGGCTGCCTTATCGATAGCCTGCTCAAGCTCGCCGGCATCGGCCGTGCTTCATTCCGGCAAGAGCCCGTCGATCTCGCGGGCCTCGCGCGCGAGATCGTGGCCGAGCTGCGCGAACGATCCCCGGAGCGTGACGTGGAAGTCATCCTGCCGGCCAAACTCACCGTTCAAGGCGATCCTGATCTCCTTCGTTCCGTCATCGAAAACCTTCTCTCCAACGCTTGGAAATACTCCTCCAAGCGCCCCGACGCCCGCATCGAATTCGCCACCACCACCGACGTCGACGGCCAGCAGATTTTTCACGTCCGCGATAACGGTGCCGGGTTCGATCCGAAATACGCGGACAAACTCTTCCGCGTCTTCCAGCGGCTCCACGCCGCAAACGAATTTCCCGGCACCGGCGTCGGTCTCGCCACCGTTCAGCGCATCATCCAGAAACACGGCGGCAACATCTGGGCCAAGTCCACCGAAGGCCAAGGCGCGACGTTCTATTTTACGCTCGGCTGAACTCTTTTTTGCTCATGCCATGGCGAGTCGGGTAAATGCGGGGTTGAAATACGCCGCCGGCGTTCGCACTCTCCACGAACCGTGAGCACCTCGACCTCGACCGACCAATCCGTGAACCCGCTGCGGGAAGGACTTTCCGCCCGGCCCACCCCGCAGCCTTGCAACGTCGTCATCTTCGGCGCCTCGGGAGACCTTACCTTTCGCAAACTCATCCCGGCGCTCTACAATCTGCGCGCCGATGGCGATCTGCCCGCCGCGTTCAATGTTGTTGGCTTTGCCCGACGTGAAAAAACCGACGAAAGCTTCCGCAAGGAACTCGAAGAGCAGGCGCGCAAATTCTCGCGCCAGGGCATCAACGACGAACTGTGGGCGTCGTTTGCGAGCGGCATCTATTACCACACCAGCACGTTCGAAAATGCCGACGGCTACAAGTCACTCGCGAAGAAACTCGACGAGCTCGACAACTCCAGCGGCACGAAAGGCAACCGCCTTTTTTATCTCAGCGTCGCGCCGAGCGAATTTCCCGTCATCCTCGAACAGCTCGCCAAAGCCGGCCTGAATAATGCCAAGGAGGGTGCATGGGCGCGGGTCATCGTCGAGAAACCCTTCGGCAAGGATCTCCCCAGCGCCCAGGCGCTGAACAAGGTGGTCAACGACGTTTTCCACGAAAAGCACACCTACCGCATCGACCACTACCTCGGGAAGGAAACCGCGCAGAACATCATGGTGCTGCGCTTCGCCAACGCGATCCTTGAGCCACTATGGAATTCGCGCTACATCGACCACGTCCAGATCAGCGGCGCCGAACCGCTCGGCGTCGAAGGCCGCGGGCCCTACTACGAGACTAGTGGGGCCTTGCGCGACATGATCCAGAATCACCTCCTTCAGCTCCTCTCGCTCGTCGCGATGGAGCCGCCGGTGGAATTGAGCGCCGACGCCATTCGCGACGAAAAAGTGAAGGTCCTCAAATCGCTGCGCCCCATGTCGCCGGAAGACGTCACCAAAAACGTCATCCGGGGCCAATACGCCGCCGGGGCCATCGGAGGGAAGGACGTGATCGCGTATCGTGCCGAAGATCGCGTGAATCCGGAATCGATGACCGAGACCTACGCTGCACTCAAGATTCACGTCGATACGTGGCGCTGGGCCGGCGTGCCGTTCTATGTGCGCTTCGGCAAACGCCTCGCCAAGGGCGCCACGGAAATCGCGATCCAGTTCAAGAACATCCCCCCGGTTCTTTTCAGCCGCGACATCGATATCGGCCCGAACGTCCTCGTCATCCGCATTCAGCCTGACGAAGGCATCTCCCTCCGCATCCAGGCCAAGCGCCCCGGCACCGCCATCAATATCGAGCCGGTGAAAATGGACTTCGCCTACGGCACCAGCTTCGGCAAAGCCTCGCCCGAAGCCTACGAGCGCCTGCTCCTCGATGCGATGTCCGGCGACGCGACCCTCTTCGCCCGCCGCGACGAAGTGGAAAACGCCTGGGCCTTCATCGATCGAATCGAAAACGCCTGGCACCACAGCGACAACCCGCCTCCCCTTGCCTTCTACCCCTCCGGCTCCTGGGGCCCGAAGGAAGCCGATGAAATGCTGGAGCGCGACGGCCGCGCCTGGCGTAGAATGTAAATCGCCATGCCCACCGATCTCGATACCTCAGCACTCGGCGTCCCGGTGGAAGTGGGCGCGGTTAGCAAGGAGCTGAAAAAGCTCTGGGAAAGCAGCGGCGGCACGCAGACGCGCGCTTCACTTATCAACTTCGCCGTCTATTTCCAAGGCCTCGCCGGCAGCGCGCAGAACACCGCGTTCATCAACGAATTCACGCGCCAGCACGCCTGCCGCGCGCTGCTCATCTGCCACGAACCCGATTCACCGGAGGACAAAGTTTCCGCGTTTATCAATGCGCACTGCCACCTCACCCGCGCAGGAGCGAAGCAGATCTGCTGCGAACAGGTGTCGCTACTCTTCGAAGGCAAGACCACGGGTCGCATCGCGAATACCGTCTTCGCCAATCTCGATTCCGACCTGCCGCTCTATCTCTGGTGGCAGGGCGAGTTTCCCGAGGAAATCGACAAGACGCTTTGGGCACGCGTCGATCGCCTCATCTTCGATAGCCAGACGTGGCCCAATCCGCGCGAACAATTCCGCCGGCTTCAGGAATCGCTCGCCGGAGCACAGGCCAAGATGGTGCTGTGCGATTTGAACTGGGCGCGCTCGCTCCATCTCCGCCAGGCCCTCGCGCTCATGTTCGATCACGAGGAAAACATCACCATCCTCGACAGCCTGCACACCATCGGCATCAGCCATTCGCCGGCCAACCTGTCCACCGCTCTGCTGCTCACGAGCTGGTTTTCCGCGCAACTACGCCTCGGCGAGCCGCAAAAAGACGGCGACGAATTCACCTTCGTGCATCCCAAAGGCCAGCGGGTTCGCGTCGCTTTCACCGCGGAAGCCGGTCGCTCGATCAGCGTCTGCGAATTGCGCGGCAAAACCGGCAGCGTCCGCGTCTATCGCGATCAACAGGGCGACTTCTTCCGCGTGGAAGTGCGTCTCGCCAACGGCTGCATCTACAATCACCTCCTGCCCGCCGGCAGCAACGCGACCACCAGCTTGCTGCTCTGGGAACTCGGCGGCGGCAGCCGGCACAAGGTCTATCAGCACGCGCTGAAGATCATGGACAAGCTGCTTTGAAGTGACGCAGGCGGCCTGCCTGTGACTCCAACGATCACAACCGGGACGGCTGGATCACATCGAGCCTGCGCCACTCGCGTGGACTCAGGCCATGCCGGCGCCGAAACTGCCGGTTGAAGTTCGCCAGGTTTTCAAAACCGCATTCGTAGCAAATCTCCGCCACCGTCCGGTCCGTCTCGCGCAACATCTCACACGCGTGGCCGAGGCGCACATCGTTGAGCGTTTCGGTAAATCCTCGTCCTGTCGCCCGGCGAAAAAAGCGGCTGAATGCCGCCGGGCTCAGGCCGACGCTGCGAGCCACCTCCGCCTGGAAAATCGTCTCACGAAAATTCGCCGCGAGGTGGCGATAGACCGCGTTGATTTTCTCCCCGCTCGTCGCGTCGTGCGAAGGAGCGTAGCGGGGCGAACAAAGCGGACGGGCACCCCGATCCGACGCCAGCACGGCGAGCACCTCCAGCAACGCCACAAGACGGGGCGTCCCCTTCATCTTCTCCAGAGCTTCAAGCAGGACCGATACTTTCTTTCGCGTCGCCACCGAGAAGACCACCCCGCGATCGGCTCGCTGCAGCAACCGGCGAACGACGTGGAATTCCGGCAGATCGAAAAAGCCTGCCCCGAGGAAATCCGGCAGGAACTGAACGAATACCGTCTCGGCCTGGCGGCAGCCTGAAGGGTTAAGCCACACATGCGGCAAGTTTGACCCCAAAAGCACAACATCTCCCGATCGAAACGGCTCCACACTATCTCCCACAAACCGATGTCCGGTGCTGCGCAGGATGCAGGTGAGTTCCAGTTCGGGATGATAGTGATACGGCGCCTCGAATCTCTTCCCCGTCATCCGCCGGCAAATGAACGACGCCGAAGGTTGCGGCGTGATCTTTTCAAACGAGGCACGGGGTTGGCGGATCACTCTCTATCTGTTAAAAAAGTATCGCTCTTCGTCAAGCCGCGCGAAGACACGAACGAGCTGGGAAGCTTTGCTGGCATTCGACCATGAACACGCCGCCTCCCTCCGCTGCCACCTACCGTTCCTACAAAGGGCTGCCCCCGCTGGCGGGCTACTGCACGTTCGAGGAAGCCCAGCGCCCGGGGCTGTCCGTCGAGGAATGTGTCCGGCGGCTCAAGCGCTTTCACTGGACCTTCAAACGGCTGCACGAAATTTTCATCGCCCGCCTCGCCGCTGAGCCGATCTACGAGTTGAAGATGGCGTTCTCACTCCACGCGCACTTCTGCGCCGAACACGCCGCCGCCCTCCGCACGCGAGTCGGGGAAATGCGCGAACCCCCGCTCGGGCTCGATCTTTCGCCCGACGCCCATCTCGACATCTTCTTCGACGAAATCCTCGCTGCGCCCACGACGGAAGCGCTCCTGTGGGCCGTCTATCGCAAAGCGGTGCGTCATTTATCCGAGGACATTTCGGATCATCTTCACGACACCAATCCCCTCGCCGACGCCCCCTCCGTGCGCGCGCTGAAGTTCGCGCTGATCGAGCTCGAGCAGATGAGCGACTACGGAGGAAAAGCGATCGATGCCCTCGTCACCCCCGAACACACGATGCAGTTCGGCGACTGGCTCGATCTGCTGGAGAACTGCCTCGCCGCTGCCGGTGGCCTTGCCGGCACCCGCCCGCCGGCGGAACTCACGATCGAGCGCCAGCATAGCACCCAGCCTTTTATCTACGACGGCGTCCCGCGCCGCGATGAACGTTTCCCCGATCCCTACAATATGGGCGTCAACGCCGAGGCGTTCATCTACGACGAGTCGTATCCGCCCGGGCCAAAAGTTCCCATGATGTTTTACAAGCGCCTGCGCGAGATCGACGTGCCCGAGATGATGGCCTCGATCATCACGGAAACGAAGGGCAAGCCGTGGGGTTACTATCGCGACATGACCCGCCAGCTCTGGGACGAGGCGCGTCATGCCATGATGGGCGAAGTCGGTTTCATCAGCCTTGGCGTCGATTGGCAGAAAGTGATGGTGAACTTCACCTGGTCGCTCGGGCTGAATACCCAGCTCAGCCCGAAGGAGCGGCACGGCGTCCTTTATTTCATCGAACAAGGACTCATGCCGAAGACCGGCAAACGCTTCGAGTGGGAAGTCGCCAAGGCGGCGAACAACGAACTCTCCGCGCTCTTCCAGGATTATGACTGGGCCGATGAAGTGCTGCACGCGCGGGTCGGACGCGACTGGTATGTCTCGCAGTTCGAGACGCCCAAAGAAGCCGTCGAGTGGGGCGACCGCGCCTGGTCGAAGGTCCTCATGGGGTGGCGGCAATGGCGCGATGAAGGCCTCACCGCCCATCGCAACTGGTGGCCGGACGTGTATCTCGATTTCTGCCGCGCGCAGGGAATCGCGCCGGACGACCATGTGCTTGCCTTCGCCGAAAGTTACGAAGCTCGCCGAGCCGATCTCAAAGTGGTCAGCGCCTCCGCATAAAGGATTCGCCCGGCGCGCAATTCGCCGCTAACTTTGCGGAGTTCCCGGTGTTTGTGGAACTCAACCTCCATGCCTTCACGCCGCCTCCTCCTCATGTCCTCCGCCTGGCTGCTGTCTGCGGCCGGGGCCTTCAGCCTCGGGCGCGCCACCATCAAGCAGGTGCAATCGTCCAGCTCGCCGACGAAGACCACCGAACAGACCGGCGCATCGGCCCCTCTCCCGACCGCGGCCAAAACCAAGGCCGGGGACGAAGAATTTTCTCTCGCCGGCTGGTTCGGCTCGAAGGCGACCGGCTTGACGGATGTCCTCAATGGCCGCTCGCTCGAAGATCATGTGAAACACCTGCTCAAGCAGGACGACGAAGCGATGCGGATGCTCGGTTTCCTCCGCCTGCTCGAAGCGCTGGAGAAACCAGAGGACATCAAGTCCGTCCTCGACATCATCGCCCACGACCAGCGCGGCGGTTTCCGTTCCACCGAACAAGCCTTGCTGCTGCAAAAGTGGGCCAAGCTCGCTCCATCCGACGCGGCCGCTTACGCCAACAGCCAGCGCGATTGGTCCCGTTTCAACGGGCTCAATGCCGTGCTCAAAACGTGGGTGAAGAGTAACCCCGAGGAGGCGATCGCCTGGGCCGAGAAAAATGGCGTGCCGCAAGGCAACGACGGCCAGCCAGGCCAACCCGGGCGAGGAGGGCCCGGCGGTGAAGATGGCAACTGGGCGGTTGCCACGCTGATCGGTTCACTTTCCAAGAGCAATCTCGACCGCGCCCTCCAAGTCGCTGCGGAGCAGCCCTACAGCCGCGCGCGCGGTCGGATGGCCGACACCTTGATCAGCGAAATCATCTCCCAGCGCGGGGAAGACGCCGCGCGCGATACCGTCATGGGCATCACCGATGGGCAATTCCAAGCCGGCATGGCCCGGGAACTCGCTCAGCGCATGGCCCGCCAGAATCCGCAGGATGCAGCCACCTGGGCCAACGGGCTCCCCGCCGGCGAGACCCGTCAGCGCGCCATGGCCGAAGTCATTCAGGAATGGGCCGACAAGGATGCGGTCGCTGCCGGCCAGTATCTCCAGCAGCTCGGCAACTCGCCCGAGTTCGACCGCGCCCGGCAGGACTATGCCATGCGCGTCGTGCGCAACGACCCCGAAGGCGCGCTCGCCTGGGTCCAGGCCATCACCGACGAGCAGCGCCGCAGCGAAGCCACGCAGGAAGTCCTCGGCTCGTGGATGCGCCGCGATCAAAATGCCGCCACCGCCTGGGCTCAGACCAACGGAGTCCAACCGCCCCAGCCTCGCACCTTCGGCGGCCCGGGTGGCCCGGGCTTTGGCGGCCGCGGCCGGCGCTAAGTCGGCACCCCAGCATCGGGTCGGCCGGGGTGTAGAGACTGATTGTATTTGTCAGTTACGGCCGTTTGATCGTGAGTTCGGAGATTGGATCGAATCCATCGGGCGATTGCTCAGCGTGTCCGCGAGGGTCCGACCTCGATGAGTTGAAGGTCGTCGAACCATGCGGTGCCCGTAGCCAGGCGAGAAGGGTGGCCGAGTCGAGGCCCTACCTTGATGGAAGTAAGAGCACCGGTGTCGAACTCGAAGGTCACTTTTTTCCAGTCCTGCCGGCCAGCGACCGACGCCTTGGGCGCGAAGTTACCGTCGAGCGAAAGAGTCGCGCCGGCTCCCTTCGGGACTGGATCCTTGGTCTTGATGTAACCGGTGAACCGATAGCGGGTCCTTGGCTTTACCGTGACGACCTGCTTGAGAAAGCTGTCGTCATTCGCCATGTTATCGATTCGAATGCTACTTTTTCCGCTCCGCTTCTCGGTTTTGTCAAACGCGGCAGTGGCGCGATGACGGAGGCTAAAGAAACCCCAATTCGGCTGGCGCCCCTCAAAGGATGGATCGGAAAGAAGGTTTCTTCCGACGGGGACCGATTGCCGGGCAAACGTCGGGCCCACGACAGCAAATGTCGTGGCTAAGGCAAGCAGGCTGGTCGATGTTTTCATTTTTAGGTTTGGTTGGTGAGTTAACTAACTGAAAAATCTACTCGGGTTACCCTGCATATTTTCCGATCTTTCTCGTGCTCATCACGAGCCTCACCATCGCCAAAAATAACAACCTTTTCGGATAAGGTTTAAAATCCGCTGGAAATGATCGACAAATAGCCATCGCTAATCGATACAGATTGCAGGAAAGACAGGATAAGACGGTATGTTACTATCCCAAGTGTGCTGATAGCGGCGTGCATGGGTCCGGCTGCTATCATTCCCTATCTAATGCAGACCCCGTGCCGCCCGGGCATTTCCTTTCGTCTTCGCCACCCGCGGCGCAGACGTTACGCCATGAAATTAAGCCGATCTATTTAGATATTCCTTGCTGACCGCGCGCGAAAAGCCTGCCCGCGACTAGCCAAAAGCTTCACGTCTTCGGGCCGACTTCACTTCCCCACTTCCAGCACGCAGCGAAAGCCGACGACATTGAGCCCGGCGCGGGGCGGAATTTCGGCACGATGCGTGAGCGAGAGCGTTTGCGGATCGCCGTTGATCCACGATCCACCACGGGCGACACGGCCGAAATGGCGCGCGTCGAACCAGTCGTCGCACCACTCCATCACGTTGCCGCTGAGATCGTGCAGACCGAAACGATTCGCGGCAAATTTCCCGACCGGCGCGAGCTTCGCATAACCATCGCGATAACCGGCGATGAAATTATGCGGTTCGGTCTGATCGACCTCGGCTTCCTCACCGGCGAAATTCCCCGCCCCCGCGGGCGGCGGCCACTTCCCCCCCCAGGCGTAGTGAAGAATATCGGATGCTCCCTTGGCTGCCGGCGTGTTGCCGTCTTCGCCTGTGAGGCCGGCGGCGGCGCTCCATTCGGCATCGGTCGGCAGACGATAAACATAGCCACCGGTTCGGTTAACCTTTCCGGGCTGCTCCTGCTGGGTCAGCCATTGGCAGAACGCCACCGCGTCGTCCCACGTCACATTGGCGGCCGGAAAATCGCCGCCGGTTTCCGCATCGGGCGGCATCCATGGCGTGCCGGTCTCTTTGACAAACCGTTCGAAATCCACCGCCCTCGTTTCCTGCACCGCCACCAGACCACGCACACCCGACACAGGCACAAAGCGCATGCCGAGCGAATTCGTCCACGGCTGGTCCGGCTGAGGACCGGTGGATGAAACCGGCCCAGCCTCGCGACAGCCGATCAGGGCCAAGGCCCCGACGATGACGATTGCGCCGAGCGGGCGCATGGCGGCTTAGAGCGCCTCCGCGATCTGCACGGCGTTGAGCGCAGCGCCCTTGAGCAACTGATCGCCGGCGACCCAGAACGCGAGGCCGTTATCCAGCGCGCAGTCGTAGCGCAGGCGTCCGACTTCGCAGTCGTCCTGCTCGGCGCAATTCAGCGGCAGCGGATAGCGATTATTCGTCGGATCGTCGTTCACCTTGAGCCCGGGCGCCTTGCTGAAAACTTCGCGCGCGCGGTCGAGGCTCACGGGCTTCTCGAACTCCGCGTTCACCGCCACGCTATGCGCACGATAGACGGGCACGCGCACGCAGGTGACCGACGCCTTGAACGTCGGATGATGCATGATGCGCCGGCCTTCGTTCTGCATCTTCATCTCTTCCTTCGTATAACCGGTCTCGAGGAAGCTATCGACGTGAGGCAGAACGTTGAACGCGATCTGGTGCGGATAGACTTTCTTCTCCACCGGTTGACCGGCGGCGATGGCCGACACCTGCGAACGGAGTTCTTCGATCGCCTGAGCGCCCGTGCCACTCACCGCCTGATAGCTCGACGCGATAATACGTTTCACGCGGAATTCCACGTGCAGCGGATACAGCGCCATGAGCGTGATGGCCGTCGTGCAGTTCGGATTGGCGATGATCCCCTTGTGCCGCTTGATGTCGGCGCCGTTGATTTCCGGCACGACGAGCGGCACATCCGGATCCATGCGGAAGGCGGACGAATTGTCCACCACGACTGCGCCGGACTTCACCGCCACAGGAGCGAATTGCTTCGAGATGCCGCCGCCCGCACTGAAAAGCGCGACGTTGACTCCCTCAAACGACTTCTCGGTTAGTTCCTGGACCGGCACTTCCTCGCCGAGGTAAGGCAGCGTCTTGCCCGCCGAGCGCGCACTCGCAAGCAGCGTCAGTTTGCCCACGGGGAAACGGCGTTTTTCGAGCAGCTTGATCAGCTCGATTCCGACAGCTCCGGTGGCTCCAACGATGGCAACGTGCAGGTTTTGGCTCATGAAAAAGGGGGCCGAACGTAGCGCGGACGCGCGGGGCTGCAAGTCGCAGCCGCGGCAGGGGCTCCTCTGCTCTTTGGCCTGCTCCTGCTCGCGCCGGAAAAGTGGCGAGGTGGCGAGGAAGAGCAAGATGGAGAGGAAAAGGAAGAGACAGGAGCCGCCGCACTCCACGGTTGCGCCGGTCCGGACCTGCGCTCTACTCCGCCTCCGCCATGATTTCGAAAGTCCTCACCCTTGCCCTGCTCGCCACCGCCTCCGTCGCGTTCGCCGAAGCACCCGCCACCTTCGAGGTCGGGTCCTTCAAGTTCCAGCGCCCGGCGTCGTGGGAATGGATCGAGGTGCCGGAAGGGATGAAGATGATGCGCAAGGCCGTGCTCAATATTCCCGGCAAGGAAGGCGACAAACCGGCTGAGATCATCTTCTACCACTTTGGCGCTGGCCAGGGCGGCGACACCCAGGCGAATGTGCAGCGTTGGGTCGGCCAGTTTTCCGACAAGACCGAACCGGAAAAGATCGAAACCAAGGACGCCGCCGGCACGAAAGTCACCTTCGTCACGGTCGCTGGGACTTACCAGAGCGGCATGCCGATGGGGCCCAAGACCCCCATGGTGGGCTACGCCCTCAACGGCGCCATCCTCGAAGACAACCAGGGCGGCAGCGTGTTCGTCAAATGCACCGGTCCCGAAGCGGTGGTCAAAGCAGCCGCGTCCGCTTTCAACGAATTCATCGCCTCGGCGAAAAAGTAGCTCGATGGCCGGACGCCTGCCCCGCGACCCTTCGGACCGAGAAAAGTTTTCCGTGAGTTACTACGTCGATTCGTTCATCTCGATCCTCCACTTCATCAGCGATGACCTGGTGCAGTGCGATGCGACCACCCAGATCGGTGAACTCTACTGCGAAGAGTTCGACGACGTGGACTTCGAGCTGGCCCTGTGCTGCTTCGAAGCCACCCACAAGATGGCATTCAGCGACAAGCTGTGGAGCGTGAAACCCGAGGAATACGAAGACCTCACACTCGAGGAATTCGTCGAGCGCTATCTCGACACGCGCGAGCAGACCGATCCGCTTTTCGTCACCAAGCGTTTCCTGCTTTTCCAGGAAGCCCTCACCCGTGCGCTGACCGAAGACGGCCCCAGCTTTCCTCCTCCTCCGCCGGAGGAGTGAGGGCCGGCAGCGCATGGGCTCCCGTGCGAAGCGCCATGATTGATGTCGGCACATCGCCAGGCGAAATGCGCCGTCTTTTGACATGCCTGTGCAGTGCATGATGCCATGCACTTCACATCCCCCCTTCAGACACTTACCTCCCCGCCGTCGTCACCACGGCCGTCGCTTTCAGGATCGGCTCGTTGTCGTCATCCTTGGTGTCGCGAATGACTTTGCCTTCGATCAACTCCGCCTTGTCGTCGGCGCGGCCGTAGATCGATTGCTGGTCGGACGTCTGGCCTCCTTCATTGGCCACGTAGAAGCCTTTCCCCGGCACGGTCACGATGCCACTCAGGGCGCCACCACGATTATTCCCCCACATCGAAATCTCCAGCTCCTGCCAAGGCACGTTCAGACTGCCCACCACCGTCATTTCGTGGTCCAGCACGGTGATGGCACGCTCCGGCCCGCGGGTCACAAACACTCGGTTGCCGTCAAAAGCGAGATCCATCGGCGTGCGAATTTCGACGTCCTTCACGTCCTTGCCGTCCTTGCGCACGCGGAAAACCTTGCCCGCTTCGTAGTCGCAAACCCAGATGTTGCCGGTCGGATCGACCTTCACGCCACGCAGGCTCATCGAATGCGGCACATGGAACATTCCGGTGCCGTCGAAGCCGGTCGGTTCGGCCCCCACCACGCGATCTCCATCCTCCGTCAGCACCCAGCGCGTGATATTTCCCCGCGAACGATCTGACGTAAACATCAGCAGCTTCGAGCCCTCACGAACGAGGGCGATGCCCTCGGTATTCGGGGCAATGATGTGGTGGATCTCCTCCTCGAGACTGGCATCGTAGATCGCAATCCCGCGCTTATCCGTCACGTAAACATGCCCCCGATCGTCGGTTGCCACGGCCTTGCAGGTCGGCCCGGAGAGAACGCTTTCGGTCGCGTTTTCGAAATCTTCCTGATCCACCGCGATCTTGCGCAATTCGCCACGGCCTTCCCAACTGTGCAGGTAACCCGCATAGAGATATCGCCCGTCCGGCGACAGGGCCAGGCAACGCGTCCCACGCGGATACTTTTTCTGCGAACGCCCCTCAATCGGCTGGCTATTGTCGATGAGATATTGCACCGACCACTTGTAGGCGTCAGCCGCCAAGGCAGTAGAAGTGAGCGCGGCGGCGAGAGCGAGGGTATGAAGGAGCTTAGGCACGGTGGGCGTGGCTGAGGTTCGGTTGAGTGCGCGCAGGGTGCCGGGATTTCTCCGCAAAGTCAATCACCGTCGCCGTTTCTCGTCATCGTGCTCCTGCCCGTGCTCGTAATGGAAAGCAGGAACCGGTTACGAACACGATTCACGCACCGAACCTCCACCAAGGCCGCCGCCCCACCCCGCCCTTCTCTGCCAGCAGCCGCCGCAGTTCGGCCACACTCCGCTCGATCGTGAAATGCTGCCGGGCGAAATCACGCCCGTTCACCCCAACCTTCGCCCGCAGAAATGGATCGCGCAAAACCTTCGCCATCGCCGACGCGAGCGCCTTGGGATCGCGAGGGGCTACCAGCAGCCCGGTTTCCTCATGGGCGATCATCTCCGGCACCCCCGCGAGATTGGTGGAAACGCACGGCACCCCGGTGAACATCGCCTCCGCGATGACCGTCGGCAGGTTGTCGCTCCCTCCTTCCTTGTCCGTCTGGCAGGCGAGCACAAAAAGCTGCGCCCCCGCCAGCGCCTTCCGCACCTCGGTTTGCGAACGCGGCCCCACCAGCTTCACGCAATGCTCCAGTTCATGCTTCGCGATCTGCGCCGCCAGCGTCTCGTGCAACGGCCCGCCTCCGATGATCTCGCAGCGAAACATCACCCCTTTCATCAGCAACAGCCGGCATGCCTCGATCAACACATCGAATCCCTTCTTCTCCACATACCGCCCCACGCTCACGATCCGCGGCACTTCCTCCTCCGCCTCGCGCGGAAAGAAACCCTCCGGATCGATTCCATTGAACACACGAAACGTCTTGCCCTTCGCGCACCGGTGCCGCTGCTCCATCCAGCGCCGCGCGTAGTCCGTCTCGGTCACGATAAACTTCGCGTCGCGCGCCAGGTCCGCATTCGAGACCGGGTAGTCCGTGTCGCAGAAAATATCGTTCGCGTGCCCGGTGTAGCTGTAGGTGAAGCCGAACAGCTTTCGCAGCCACCACGCCGTGCGCGTCGCGAGTCCGCCAAAGTGCGCATGGACATGGCGAATTCGCCGCGCCTTCAGTTCCGGCGCGAGCCAGATCGCCTCGAACATCCGCTGCGAATCCTTTTCACCCCGATGTCGCGGAATTGCCCGATGCGCCCACCAGCCGAGTTCCTTCGCTGCCCGTCGGGCGTCCACTTCATCCCGCAGCACCTTCTCTTCCGGCAGGTAAAAAATCTCCGCATCCACCGTTGCCGCCAGTTCCCCTGGATCGTCCGGCCGCCGCACACTCACCAGCCACGGATTCGCCCCTTGGCGAACCATCTCCACCGCCTCGCGATAGACGAAGGTCTGCACGAACGAGGGGAAACGTTCGAAGAGGTAGGCGAACTCGCTCATCGCCCAGCCTGCAGGGGAGGACGAAGCGACAAGGCTTCGTCATAGATCGCTTCCAACGCCCCCACCGCCTTCCCCTGCTCAAACTCCTCCCGCACTCGCCGGCTCGCCGCCTGTCCCCACACGTAGCAAAGCTCCGCGTCGCTCGTGAGCCGCACCAGCGCGGCGTGCAGTGCTTCCTCGTCACGCTCCGGCACGAGCAGACCGTGGCTCTCATTCGTCACCGCCTCGGGAATCCCGCCATGCTTCGTCGCGACCACCGGCAATCCCGTGGCCATGGCCTCCAGCATCGAATTCGGCACCCCTTCCTGATTCTTGTCTGCTGTCACTTCGCTCGGGTGGAGGAAGACATGCGACTCGCTGTAGAGCTTGGAGAGGTCCGGCGTGGAAAGGAACCCGCGAAATTCCACCGCATCGCGCACGCCCAGTTCGGTGGCGAGATCTTCGAGTTGCTCGCGCAGCGGGCCCTCGCCGGCGATCACGAACTTCGCCTTCGGATGCGTTTCGCGAAATTTCGCGAAGGCCCGCAGTCCCGTGCGCAGCCCTTTCTTGGCGATCAAGCGGCATGCCTGAACAAACCGCCACGAGCCATCGGCCGGAAGCGGACGCTGCACAAACGGAAACTCTTCCAGCGGAATACCCGTGCGATTCAGCCGGAGCTTCTCTCGCGGACAACCCCACGCCTCAAGCGCCGCAAACAGCGAGTGCGATCGTGCCAGCACCAGCGGCACCGTCTTCAGCAGCGCGCGCATCTGGTCGTCGTAACCCTCCTGCTCGGGTCGCGGCTGGATATCCATCCCGTGAAAACTCACCACGGTCGGCCGGTCCCATTCCTCGATGAATGGCAGCAGATGCACCCCTGTGTGCCCGAAATAGGCGTGCATCAGGTCCGCCGGGCGGCGTTTGAGCAGCTTGATGAGCACCTGCAACTCCCCGCGGTAGTAAACCGGCGGCTTCCGCGCGATATATTTAAGCCAGAACCGCTTGATGAAGTTCTTCCGTGCCCGTGGAATCAGTTCGATCTGCTCCACCGGGAACGGAAACCGGTCCTCACAGATCCGCTCCCGCGTCATCACAAACGTGTCCCACTTCTTCAGCCCCGTGACCTGCCGATAGATGTGGCGCATCTCCGGCTTGAGGAAAGTGGTGCAATAACTAGCGACGATCGGTTTCGGCATGAAGAGCCGCGAACTTTCGGGAATGGCACCCCATTTGTCGAGGGCTCATGGAGCGCCATGGAGCGCTGGCGTCCCGCCAGCTACGACATGGCACGCACAGCGTCACTTTTCCTCGAGAAGAATCGTGCTTCGCATGCGCTATCGTGGCCAGCGGGACGCCAGCGCTCCATACTCACCGCCTGCGCGCCACATACACCGTGCTCGCCGATTCGCGCTCCAGCAAGGGATTGGCAAACTTGACTACCTGCGCTTCGGCAGTGGCGAAGACCGCCCGAAGCGCGGCGAGGAACTCCTCGTCCGGCGGATCGTCCGACCACAAGGCAAACACACCGCCATCCGCCAGATGGGCTGCAAGCGCTCGCAGGCCCTCTGGCGAATAGAAGGCCCCGTGCCGGGAATGGAGCAGATTCCGAGGCGAGTGATCGATATCGAGCAGGACCGCGTGAAAACGGCGTCCGGGAGCCTTCGGATCAAATCCATCCGAAGAAGCCGCGAGCGCAAAGAAATCCCCGTGCACCAAGCGGCAGCGGGCATCGCCCGTCAGCACCGACCCGAGCGGCACCAACCCGCGCTGATGCCATTCGATGACCGCTTCCAGAAAATCGATCACGACCAGTTCGCGCACGCTCTCATGTTTCAGCGCGGCGACCGCCGTGTAACCCAGTCCCAGCCCTCCCACCACGACATCATTTCGCGCCCTGCCATCCCTTCCCCCGAGCGCTGCCAACCCGAGATCGGCCAGCGCGACCTCGACCTCATGGAAGAGGCTCGACATCAAAAACGCCTCCCCAAGCTTCACCTCGAAGACTTCGAGATCGTCGAGCATCCGCACCCGCCGACGGCGCAGCGAGACGTCGCCAAGCGGCGTGGATCGAAAATCAAGTTCGGCAAAGTCCCGGTTCATCGGGCAAACCGTAGGGACTTTTCTGCGCGTGGAGAGCAAAAAGACCGCGCTTGGCCTTGGGAAGAGTAAACCCCGATGTCGCAACCAGAATAACTCGGTAATGGACGGAATGGAGCGCAGGGAGGTCTTGTCGTTCGGAACGCAGAGCCGAAATTAGGAGGACGATGAAACCGCTGCCGCACCAAATCGCCCCCCCCGGGTCGATCGAGTGGCGATATTCCTGTCCGCCGACGAAAGGAACGCGGACGCAGCACACCATCTGCCCCCACAAGACTTGGCGCGTCCCGCGCAGCAGTCATCGACGACGACAGGAATGTCACCGCACAGAGAAGATCCGGTTTAAACCGGGTTATTCCGCCTCGCAACTTCCACTCGCCGTGACCCTGGCCTTTTCCCATCGAAAGGGGTGACCCTTGGCTCGACCCTCCGGAGCCGGGTTCCCGTTGCTTTTCATGACCTCGAAGGCTCAGCTCAGGAGAGCCGAGCTACAGAGGAAAATCCAGGTTAATCCGACTTCGTTACCACACATCCGAAACCGCGTTATTTCACCGAACTCTGGGAGTAATTTCGCCAACTGCCGGCGAAGCGATTTACGCCAGAGCCTTGCGGCAGAACTCGATGCAGCGAGCCAGTTCCTTCATCCGGTCGGAGTCGGCGGGAACCTTGTATTCGAACTCGATTGTGCCCTGAATCGGCCATTTATTGTCACGGATTAGCCGGAGCACCTCCGCAATGGGCGTGTCGCCTTCGCCGAACGGCGTGTTCGGGCCGTTGTTGAATTTGCGGTCCTTGAGATGCACGTGCGTGACACGGTCGTGATATTTCGTGATAAACGGCACAGGCGAGGTGTTGTTGCCCGCGACGAAGTGACCGAGGTCCACATTCGCGCCGTTGAACTTGGCAAGGGCAAAAGCCTGCTCCCAATGCTCGGGCTTTGTGGTGGCGTGGCCGTGATAGCCAACGAGCATCTGGTGCTTGTCGGCGAACTGGCCCAAGCGCTTGAGTTCGGCTTCATCGTGCGAAATTTCGGTCGAAATGGCGCGCCCCCCAAGGGCCTTGGCAAGGTGGAAAGCGTAGTCGATCTCGTCATCGGACATCTTGAAGATGCCGTCCACTTTCACGATCTCGATGAGCACGCCGGCGCTCTCGTATTTGGTTCGGAATTCCTTCACTCGATCCATCGAGACGGACTTGCGCCATTCGCGCAGCTTCTCGGTTTTGGCTGCGGCAGCTTCCTTGGTTTCCTTCGTGCCTTTCTTCGCAGCCTTGAGCTCTTCCGGAAGGCCAAGGAACGCCTCCACCGGCTGGGTGCGCAACTCGACGCCGCTCAGACCAAGCTCGACGCAGTTCTTGAGGACGTCGTCGCCGCTCATGGCGCCGTCGCCGAAGCTATAGGGCACATTGAGGCCGATCTGGACGCCGGCGATTTTCGAGTTCGGTTTGCCGGCCGCGTTCAAACGCGTGGCGGCGGAGAGCAAGCTCACGCCGGGGAGTGCGGCGAGGGCCAGTTTGGTGAATTCGCGACGGGTGCGGCGAGTAGTCATGTCGGTTAGAATATGAATGAGAGTGGTTTGAAGGGGGTGCGAGGAGATCGATCGATACCGGATCAAAAGGAGAGGCAAGCATCGCGCCGACTCATGGCCGCTGGCAAGCAAACGGATAAACGGGAAGTTTTTCTTCTCGGCAAACGCGCCTCCCCCTGCCGACGCGTCACCGGACCCGTGCTTTGTCGTATTGCTGAAAGCGGAGTTTCGTGGGACCACGTCTGCCCAGCATGTCCGAAGCAACCCGGAACCGAATCTCTATCACCGCGCTGAACGCCATGTCCCCATCGGAGTTCACCGCTGCGATTGGCGGAGTGCTGGAACACTCGCCACACTTTGCGGAACGGGCCGCGGATAGTCGGCCTTTCGCCTCCATGGATGACGTTCATCAGGCCCTCATGTCGGAGGTGGAGCGCGCCCCGGAGTCCGAACAGCTCGCGCTGCTTCGTGCTCATCCCGACCTCGCTGACCGGCTGGTGAAACTCACCACCGCGTCCACCGGCGAGCAGGCCAGCGCAGGGCTAAATACGCTCACGCCCCAACAACTCGGCGCTTTCCAGCGCCTCAACACCGCCTATCGCGAGAGCTTCGGCTTTCCTTTCATCATCTGCGCCCGCCTCAATTCCCGGGACACGATCCTCACGGCTTTTCACACGCGACTCGACAATTCGCGGGAACAGGAGTTTTGTATCGCATTGGGTGAAGTCTCGAAGATCGCACGCCTGCGGCTCACTGACCTCCTCGCTTGATTTCATGCCCGGCAAACTCACGACTCACGTCCTCGACACCGCCCACGGCCGCCCTGCGGCGGGTTTGCGTATCGAGCTCTTCAGCCTCGGCGCCAAGGAAGCCCTGCTCGTTTCCACGAATACCAACGGCGACGGCCGCACTGATACACCGCTGCTTACCGGCCGGCAGTTTACTGCCGGCACCTACGAGCTTCGCTTTCACGTCGGCGACTATTTCGCCGAGCCCACACGGTTTCTGGATGTCGTGCCGGTGCGGTTCACGATCGCCGATGCGAGCGTGCACTATCACGTTCCCCTGCTCTGCTCGCCGTGGAGCTACAGCACCTACCGCGGAAGCTGATGACGGCTGCACAACGCCTCGCCCGCCGTCTCGACGAACTCGCCCACTGCACCGACGCCCCTCCCCGCCTTACTCGCCTCGCCTACTCTCCGGCGATGCGGCGCGCACATGATCTGGTTGGCGATTGGATGCGCGAAGCCGGCCTCACCGTGCGGGTGGATGCGGTCGGCAACCTGGTCGGGCACCGCGAGGGCACAACGCCCGGCGCGAAAACGCTGCTTCTCGGCTCGCACCTCGATTCGGTGCGGAATGCCGGACGCTTCGACGGTCCGCTCGGGGTATTGCTCGCGATCGCGTGCGCAGAAGAGCGTCCCACACTCCCTTTCGCGATCGAAGTGCTCGGGTTCATCGACGAGGAAGGCGTGCGTTTCCAAAGCACCTATCTCGGCAGCCGCGCGCTAGCCGGGACCCTCCCGCCTGAAGCGCTCGCCATCACGGATGCAGACGGCGTTTCGCTGCGTGAGGCGATCAGGCAATTTGGTTGCGATCCATCGGCCTTACCAACCGAGCGGCGAGAACCCGACACGTTGATCGGTTACGTCGAAGCACACATCGAACAAGGTCCGGTGCTGGAAGCCCGCCACCAACCGCTCGGCGTCGTCTCCGCCATCGCGGGGCAAACTCGTGTCGCCATCACCTTCACCGGAGAGGCTGGGCACGCCGGCACGGTGCCGATGTCGCTGCGCAAGGATGCGCTGTGCGCGGCTGCAGAGTTCATTATCGCCGCGCAGAAAACTGCCGAGGAAATTGAGGGTCTGGTCGCCACCGTCGGCCAGCTCACCATCCCTGGCGCGGCGAGCAACGTCATTCCCGGACGAGTAGCGCTCACCCTCGACGTGCGTCACCCGTCGGATTCCGTCCGCCGCGAACAGGTCCAGCGCCTGGAGGAGTGTGCGCGCACCGGCACGGGCTTCGCGGTCGATTGGCAGGTGGTGCAGGAAACCAACGCTGTCGTCTGCGACCACACCCTTTCCAAAAAGCTCGCCGAGGCAGTTGGCCCGGACGCTATCGTTTTACCCAGCGGCGCCGGCCACGATGCCGCGGCGCTCGCTGCCCTCTGCCCCGTGGCCATGCTCTTCGTGCGCTGCCGCGGCGGCGTGAGTCATCATCCAGATGAATTTGCCAGCGAGGAAGATTTGGGCGCCGCACTTGCCGCGCTTGTCCGATTCCTCGACCTGCTAACTGCCTGCCATGCCTGACTTCGATCTGCTTCTCCGCAATGGCCATGTGGTGCTCGAAGATCGTGTCGAGCGCGCGGATCTCGCCGCCGTCGATGGAAGGATTGCCGCCATCGACGCCAATATCATCGGCACGGGGCGCGAGGAGATCGACTGCTCGGCGCTGCACATTTTTCCGGGCGTGATCGATGCACACGTTCATTTCAACGAACCGGGCCGCACCGATTGGGAAGGCCTGGCCACCGGCTCCCGCGCCGTGGCAGCAGGCGGCGGCACCTGCTTTTTCGACATGCCGCTTAACTCGACGCCGCCGGTGCTCGACGGGGCGACCTTCGATGCCAAACGCGCTGCCGCCGAAGCGCACAGCATCACGGACTTCGGTCTGTGGGGCGGTCTCACACCGCTGAACCTCGACCGCATCGACGAATTGCACGCGCGTGGAGTGGTGGGGCTCAAAGCTTTCATGTGCAACAGCGGCATCGACGATTTCCCGCGCGCGGATGAAACCACGCTGCGCGCCGGCATGAAGCACGCCGCCCGGCTCAACCTGCTGGTCGCCGTCCACGCCGAGTCCGAGACTCTGACCCAGCGCCCGCTGCACTCCGGCCGCGGCATTCGTGAATATCTAGACTCTCGCTCCGTCGCCGCCGAAGTCGATGCCATCCGCCTCGCCTGCGAACTCGCGGGCGAAACCGGATGCCGCCTGCACGTGGTGCATGTGAGTTCGACCGCCGGCATCGCCCTTATCGGCGCACAGCAAAAGGCCGGCGTGGATGTCACCTGCGAAACGTGCCCGCACTATCTTGTGCTTAGCGAGGACGACGTGCTCTCGCTGGGCGCCGTAGCGAAGTGCTCTCCACCGATTCGCCCGGCACACGAGCGCGACCTGCTTGTTCACGAAGTCCTCGCAGGCCACGTGGAAACGATCGGCTCCGACCACTCACCCTCGCCGCCGGACCTGAAACAGCGCGACGATTTTTTTGCGGTCTGGGGCGGGATCGGCGGGGCGCAGCACCTTCTTCCGCTTCTGCTTGATCTCTGGCTGCGGCACGACAAACCCGATTGGCCCCTCCTATCCCGCCTGCTCTCGATCAATATCGGCAAGCGTTTTCGCCTGCCTTCACCCACCGCACACGTCACCGTCGGCGCGGATGCGAACCTCACCCTCGTCGATCTGGCCGGAAACGACACGGTGGACGTTGATCGCCTGCACTACCGTCACAAACTCACCCCCTACGCCGGACGAAAACTGCGCGGAAAGGTTGTTCGCACGTTGCTTCGCGGGCAGACTATCGCCCGCGATGGGCAGGCAGTGGGCCAATCCGCGGGCCAGCTCATCGTTCCATCGACATCATGACACCACTCTTCGGTCACACTCGCAGTTTCGTTCGATCCAACTACGCGCTGCTCGAACCCTCCGGTTTTGTCGCCAGTTCGCTGCCGGAATGGCGCGGGGGGGCGAAGCCCTACGTCATCATCAGCCCGGCAATAGGTGCGCGATTCACGCAGACGCACGTCGTCTTTGAAACCGAGGGCGCGGGCCAGAGCAATACCGGGCCGCTGGAGTTTTTCGCCTATGTGACGCACGGCAAGATAGCCAGCTCGGTCGCCAAAAAACAACACCAGTTCGAGGCGGGCGATTTCATTTATGTGCCGCCGAAGACCGGTTGGCAGTTGCTCGGGCAGCCGGGTTCGGAACTGATCATCTTCTCCCGGGCCTACATGCCGCTGGGCAAAATGGCGCCACCAAAAGTTGTGACCGGCTCAGCGTCAAACGTGCCAGGCCAGCCGTTTCTCGGCGATCCGGATGCGCATTTGCAGACCTTTCTGCCGGACGTGCCTGCGTTCGACATGGCGGTGAACCTTTTCACCTATCAACCCGGCGCGACGCTTCCGATGGTCGAGACGCACATCATGGAACACGGCCTCGTGATGCTCGGTGGCCAGGGCGTTTATCGACTCGGAGATGAGTGGCTGCCTGTGCGCGCGGGTGATGTCATCTGGATGGGGCCGTATTGTCCGCAATGGTTTGTCGCGATGGGCAAAGGACCCGCAAGCTATCTCTACTACAAGGACGTCAACCGCCCGCCGTTGTGAAGCTGACCATCGACGCCGACCGACTCGTCCGCTGGATCGATGAGCTTTCGCTCATCACCGAAGCCGAGCCTCCCGTCGTCACGCGGGTATTGTTTTCCGAAGCCGACCGTCGAGCACGGGCCTGGGTTCGCGAACACGCGCACGAACTCGATCTCAGCGTGCGGGAAGACGCCGTGGGTAATATCTTCATGCGGCTCGAAGGTTCCGATCCTTCGCAATCCCCGGTTGCGACCGGCTCGCATACCGATGCGATACCGAATGCGGGCCGCTTCGATGGCGTCGTGGGTGTGCTCGGCGGCATCGAGGCCCTGGCGGCGTTGAAACGCGCCGGGATCACGCCGCGTCGCGCCATCGAGGTCATCATGTTCACGGCGGAAGAGCCGACGCGCTTTGGGCTCGGCTGCCTCGGGAGCCGCTTGCTGGCGGGTGCCATGTCGCTGCAGAAAGCGCGCACGCTCCGCGATTCGGAAGGCCGTTCGCTGGAAGAACTGCGCACGCAGGCTGGCTGCGGCGGTGATCTCGAATCGGTGCGCCTCCCGCAGGATTGCTACCCCTCGTTTGTCGAACTGCACATCGAGCAAGGCCCGCTGCTGGAACGCGCGGGAGTGCCGATCGGGTTGGTCGAGCACATCGCCGGGCCAAGCAGCTATCGCCTCATTCTTCATGGCGAAGGCGGCCATGCCGGCGCGGTGCTGATGCCAGAACGCCACGACGCTGCTTGCGCCGCCGCCGAGATCGTCCTCGCCGTCGAACGTGCGGCGCTGAACAGCGGCAGCACAGACACTGTCGGAACCACCGGTGTTTTTCGCATCGAACCAGGTGCCGTGAACAGCGTTCCCTTCCGCGCCTTGCTCGAGATCGATCTGCGCGACACCCGCCTCGACACACGCGATCGGGCTCTCGCCGAAATCCGCCGCACCGCGGAAAAAGCGTGCGCACACCGGGGAGTGCGCTTGGAATTTGCAGAGATCAACTCCGATCCTCCGGCGGCTGGCGATCCTCACACCATACAGATCGCCGAGGAAGTCTGCCGACGGCTCGGCGTGCGGCACCAGCGCATGATCAGCCGCGCCTATCACGACTCGCTTTTCATGGCCCGCGTCTGCCCGACGACGATGATTTTCATCCCATGCCGGAATGGCTGGAGCCATCGCCCGGAAGAATTCGCCTCGCCCGAACACATCGCCATCGGCACCGAAGTGCTGGCGCACACCCTTGCCCGCCTCGCGGAATGAGAGTCGCCTTCACACTCAATGGTAAAGCGATCGAGACGGACACCGACGCGTGCAACATCACGCTCCTGCAATGGCTCCGCGGGAATGGCTACACTGGCAGTAAGGAAGGCTGCGCAGAAGGCGATTGCGGCGCGTGTAGCGTGGTGATGCGCACTTCCGAAGGTCCATGGCGCACGATCAATTCCTGCCTCGTCCCGCTGGCGCTGCTGTCCGGACGGGAGGTCGTCACGGTCGAAGGTGTCGCCTGCGGCGGGAAGCTGCACGCCGTGCAGCAGAGCATGGTAAATCACCATGGCTCGCAGTGCGGCTACTGCACACCGGGTTTCATCTGCTCGCTCTACGAGGCCTCACAGCGAGGCGATCTCAAGCAGGACTGGCAGCTCGACGATCATCTAGCCGGAAATCTGTGTCGCTGCACCGGTTACCGGGCCATTCACGACGCCGCTTGTGAAGCACTCTCGGCACATCAATCGACACCCGTCGCCGAAAGCACGCCGCGTCCCTCTGGCGGTCCCACTTCACTTGCGGAATTGTTTGCGCTACGCGCCACACAGCCGAATGCCCGACTCATCGCGGGGGCGACGGAAATGGGCTTGGAACTGACCAAAAAGTTCCGACACTTCGATGGACTGATCTCGCTCGAAGAGGTGCGCGAACTCCGCGAACTCCATCGCACCAACGAAGGCTGGCAGGTCGGCGCAGCCGTTACGCTCACCCGGATCGAAGAGTCGCTCGGCGTGGAATATCCCGCGCTCGCCAAGATGCTGTGGCTCTTCGGCTCCCGTCAGATTCGCAACCGCGCCACCATCGGCGGCAACCTCGTCACGGCGTCCCCCATCGGCGATAGCGCCCCCCTGCTGCTCTCGCTCGATGCACGCGTGACACTGGCTTCACCGCGCGGCGAGCGGGAAATCCCACTCGACGAATTTTTCCAGAGCTACCGCAAAACGGCGCTAGCAGCCGACGAAGTGCTCAAGTCGATCTTCATACCATTCCCGCGCGGAAAGCACGAGTTCTTCAAGGTTTCCAAGCGGCGAGAGATGGACATCAGCACGGTGGCGGGAGCGTTTCGCGTGGTGATCGAAAACGGCGTGGTGCGAGAAGCTCGGCTGGCCTACGGCGGCGTGGCGGCGACTCCGGCACGGGCGCGGCGGACCGAGGCGGCGTTACTCGGCCAGCCGTGGACAGCCGAAACCATCGAACGGGTGCTGCCGGTTCTGGCTGGTGAGTTCGCGCCGATCTTAGATGTGCGTGGCTCAGCCACATACCGGTCTGGCCTGATCGGCGATCTGCTGCGGAAGTTTTTCCACGAGGAACCGTGGAGCCACGACACGCAACCTCTCTCCCCTCTCGCCCCCTTCGCCCAGCCCCCGCTGCCGCATGAAAGCGGTCACAAACACGTCACCGGCGAGGCTCGCTATACCGACGACTTCGTCTCCGAGCGCGACGAACTGACCGTATGGCCGGTGACATCCCCCCACGCTCATGCGCGCATCGTTCGCCGCGATGCGGACACGGCGCGAACGATGCCCGGCATCCATGCCGTGTTGCTGGCCGAAGACGTGCCGGGCATGAACGACGTCGGCCCGGTGCGGCACGACGAAATTCTTCTCGCCGACAAGGAGGTGCTCTTTCACGGGCATCTCGTGGCGCTGGTCGTGGGCGAAAGCGAAGCCCGGTGCCGGGCAGCGGCAGAGAAAGTGATCGTCGAATACGAGCCACTGCCCGCAGTGCTGACGACGCGAGCTGGAATCGAGGTCGGCAGTTTCCACACCGACCCGAATACCATCCGGCGAGGTGACATTACAGAAGCGCTCGCCAGAGCGCCGCAGAAATTTTCGGGCGAATTCGAGTTTGAGGGACAAGAACACTTCTACCTCGAAGCCCAGGCCGCTCGCGCGGTGCCCGGTGAAGATGGCTCGATCTTCATAACCGCCAGCACGCAGCACCCGAGCGAGATTCAGGCGGTCGTCGCGCACGTGCTCCACGTTCCGCGAAACAAAGTGACCGTGGAATGCCCGCGCATGGGCGGCGGATTCGGTGGCAAGGAAACGCAGGGCAACACGCCTGCCGCTCTCGCCGCTCTCGCCGCGCATAGGACGAGTCGCCCGGTGCGTGTGCGGTTCAATCGCGATCAGGACATGATGCTGACCGGCAAGCGGCATCCCTTCGTCGCACGCTTCGAAATCGGCCACGACGACGATGGGCACTTGCTCGCGGTGCGGTCGGAAATTTTTGCCAATGGCGGCTGGTCGCTCGATTTGTCGATGGCCATCTGCGACCGTGCTCTCTTCCATCACGACAACAGCTATTATGTGCCTGCGATGCACGTAACCGGGCGGGTGGTAAAAACGAATCTCGTCTCGAACACGGCCTTTCGCGGGTTCGGTGGACCGCAGGGAATGCTGATCATGGAGGAGATCGTCGATCGCGTCGCGCGCCGGTGCGGACTGCCGCCGGAGGTCGTGCGCGAGCGTAATCTCTATCGCGGCGCCGGGGCAACGAATACGACGCACTACGGTCAGGAGATCGGAGACAACCGGCTCAACACAATCTGGAACGATCTACAAGTAAGCTCGGAGATCGCCCGCCGCCGCGCCGAGATCGCCGCGTGGAATGTGCAGTCGCCTCATCGCAAACGCGGGCTGGCGATGACGCCGGTGAAGTTCGGCATTTCCTTCACCGTCACTCATCTCAACCAGGCCGGCGCGCTGGTGCTGATTTATCAGGATGGCAGCGTGCAGGTGAATCATGGCGGCACCGAGATGGGCCAGGGCTTGCACACCAAGATGCTCGCCATCGCCTGCCGCGAACTCGGCGTGTCGCGCAACCGCGTGCGAGTGATGAATACGCGCACCGATAAAGTGCCGAACACCTCCGCCACTGCGGCGTCGAGTGGCAGTGACCTCAACGGCGCAGCGGTTCTCAACGCTTGCGAGACTCTCCGTTCCCGGCTCACTCCTATAGCGGCAGAAATTCTCGCCGCGAATCCCGCTGACATCGTTTTCGCAGACGACCACGCGCGGGCAGGAGACAAATCGACGCCCTTCGCCGAAGTCGCGTTCCGCGCCTACATGCAGCGCGTCTCGCTCGCGGCCACGGGTTATTACGCGACGCCGCAAATCGGCTGGGATCGCGCGGAGGGCAAAGGCCGGCCCTTTTATTACTTCGCCTGCGGAGCCTCGGTGAGCGAAGTCGAAGTCGATGGTTTCACCGGCATGATGCAGGTGCGGCGCGTGGACATTTTGCACGACTGCGGCGAATCGCTGAACGAAGCGGTCGACCGCGGGCAGGTCGAAGGCGGCTTCGTGCAGGGCATGGGTTGGCTGACCGCCGAAGAACTCGTCTGGGATCAGAATGGCCGTCTGCTCACGCACTCCCCCGACACCTACAAGATTCCGGCGATTGGCGACGTGCCGAAGGACTTTCGCGTGCGTCTGTTGCCGAATGCGGCGCAGGATGGCGTGGTGCATGGCAGCAAGGCCGTCGGGGAACCACCGCTCATGCTCGCCATCTCGGTGCGCGAAGCGATTCGTGATGCGGTCGCGGCTTTCCGCGACGGCGGCGAAGTTCAACTCGCCTCACCTGCCACCTGCGAGGCGGTCTGGCGAGCGATCAGGCAATAGCACGCCGCTCGATCAATCGTGCGACAATACTCACCGCGATTTCCTGGGGAGATTGCGCCCCGATTTCGAGACCAACGGGACATTCGACTGCGGCCATTTGCTCCTCGGTGGCAACTCCTTCGCGCACGAACGATTCGCGCATCAGGCGCGCTTTGCGGTTGCTGCCGATCATACCGAGCCAGCAAAAACCGCGATGAATCCAGGAGCGGAGCACGAGGGCGTCGTGTTCGTGACCGCGGGTGACGATGAGGCCGAAGGCGGGACCGGGCGGAAGTGGCGCCTGAAGCAGTTGCGACCAGTCGCCAGCCTGCATGCGCGTGGCCGCAGGAAAGAAATCAGTCGAGGCGAGAGCCGCGCGATCGTCGAACACGGTGACGGCGAAATCGACTGAGAGCGCGAGCGGGGCGACGGCCTGAGCGATGTGGCCGGCTCCGGCGATCCACAATTCCACCGGCGGAGAAACCACGCTGAAGTAGCGCAGGGAGTCGTCATTGGCCCGGGCGTCGTCGCCCACAAAAGTGAAATCCGCACCGATTCCCCAGCGGCGAGCGCCCACCGGTTTCGCGAGGGCTTCCCAAAAGTCCGCACCGGCCTGCTGCGCATCGGGCACCACCCAGCCACTCGCGCGACCGCCGCAGATCATTCCGTCGTCCCAGCGAAAAGCGCCATCCAGCACGATGTCGAAGGGCTTCGGTTCGCCGGTTTCAGCCGCCGCGTGGGCCAGCTTCTGGGCCTCGGCCTCCAGACAACCACCTCCGAGCGTGCCGTCGATGCGGCCGTCGGCATGGAACACCGCGAGGGCTCCCGCTTTACGCGGACTGGAGCCTTTGACTGAGGTGAGGACGCCAAGGGCCACCCGCTCGCCGGAGCGGGCAGCAACGGCCAGGCTAGAAAATACGGAAGCGGACATGGGCGACATCCTAGAAGGGGTTCTCACGACCCGCCAGATTTGGGTTTGACGCTTCCCCACACCACCGCCAGCTTCGCGCCCCTTTTCCAACCATGCGTCACACCATTTCGGTCCTCGTTGAAAACAAGTTCGGCGTGCTTACCCGCATTGCCGGGATGTTCAGTGGGCGCGGGTTCAATATCGACACGCTCAATGTTGCGCCCACGCTCGATCCCTCGACTTCGCGCATGACGATCGTCGTCAACGGCGACGATACCGTGCTCGAGCAGGTGACCAAACAGCTCAACAAGCTCATCGATGTCATCGAGATCGATGACTACCGCGATAATGAAGTCGTCGAGCGTGAACTTCTGCTCATGCGCGTGAAGGTCGATGCGGCCAATCGCGCGGAGGTGATGCAGCTCTGCGAAATCTTTCGCGCCAAGGTGGTCGATGTGCAGCACGAGGTGCTCGGCATCGAAGTCACGGGCAACGAGTCGAAGATCGATAAGATCCTCATGCTCATGGGCCGGTTCGGCATCACCGAGTTGAGCCGCACGGGCCGCGTGGCGCTCGCGCGCAAGCCGAACTAACGGTCTCCGCACCGCGCACTCGCTTTTCCACCCTCTCGTGGTGTAGGCTGCCGGTGCGATGTCCCCGACTTCCTCCCTGCTGCCGACGGCTGGATCTGCGCGTGCGCGGAGAACGTCCGTCGTCGCACAGCTCACGCTTTTCGTCGCCGCTACGCTGGTGGTGCTGCTCTGCGTCGTGCTGGCGGTGAGCTACATCGTCGGGCGCCGCGTGCTGCGTGACCAGATCGACGACCGGCTATCAGCCATCGCGGAGAGCCGGCGCGATTTTGTGGCCGAGTGGGTAGGCCGTCAGAAGGATCGGGTCACTATTTTTGCCCTGCGGGGGGTGCTGCGAAACTTTCTCGAAAAGCACGTCGCTCAGCAATCGGAAGAACCGCAGCGAACCCAGTCGCAGGAAAATCTGGACGGGCATGTGCGTAGCGGAGCCGCTCTCGTCGCCCGCATCGTGAGCCGTGAAGGCCAGGTGCTGCTCAGCAGCGATTCAGCAGAAGTCGGACGCGATCTCTCAGGCGATCCCACTTTCCGCGCGGGACTCAAAGACGCGGCGATCAGCGTGCCTGCCCGGCAAGGCAACGCCTTCTTCGTGGACCTCGCGGCACCGACCCGCTGGGTGGACGGAAATCGCAACACGATTGGCGTCGTGATGCTGAAAGTAAGTGCTACTCCGCTCGCGACGGCCCTGCGTGAGCAAACCGGTCTGGGCACGACAGGGGAAGTGCTCCTCGGTGTGCGGGACAAAGGCCACGTGCGATTTCTGTTTCCTCCGCGCTATCGGCCCGACCTCGTTTTTGTCCCGCCAACCCAGGCGCCAGCCATGGCCGCCGCGACCGAGGGCCGAAAGGCCTTTCAACATCATATCGATTATCGCGGCGAACCAGTGCTCACCGCCGCACGCCCGCTTGGCTACGGCGGATGGGGATTGATCGCCAAGATGGACCAGCGTGAAGCCTACGCGCCTATCGACCATTTGTGGAACCTGGTGCTCATGGTCGGCGTCGCTGCGGCGCTGGTCGGGCTCACGTGCGCCTACCTGGCGGCACGCACTTTTGCCCTTCCCATTCGGCGGCTGGTCGCGGCAGCGGAGGCCGTCGCGCGAGGCGATCTGGATACTTCGGTGCCGGTGCACTCCGAAAACGAACTGGGCGTGCTCTCGGGAACCTTCAACGACATGACGGCCGCCTTGCGTCTGCGCACCATCGAGCGGGAAAAAGCAGAGGGCGACCTCAAGGCCGAGCGCACCCGGCTGCGCACGCTCGTCGATGTGCTGCCGCTATCGATCTACGTGAAAGATGCAGACGGCAAATTTGTCGTCGCCAATGCCGAATGCGCCCGCTCGATCGGCGTAAGCGGTCCGGATCAACTGATTGGCCGAACCGATGCGGATTTTTTCCCGCCGGCCATCGCGGCTTCTTTCCGCGCCGCGGAACAACGGGTGCTGGCGGGGGAGCCGATCTTGAATCTGGAAGAAGACAGCGTGCACGCCGACGGCACTTCGCGCATCGAACTGACCTCGAAGGTTCCGCTTCGCGATAGCTCGGGCCACATCGTGGGACTGGTTGGTGTAAGCCGCGACATCACCCAGCGCCGCCGGGCCGAGCAGGCCGTGCGTGCAAGTGAAGAGCTGCTGCGCTCGATCACCGATCACACCGAAGACATCATCTTCGTGAAGGACCGCAACTCGCGGACGATCTTCAAAAACCCCGCGGGCTTGCGGGCGAATGCGCTCCCCGCGGAAAAAGTGATCGGGCGCAGCGATGCAGAGTTCGGTGCGGATCCGGAGCAGGTGGCGAAATTCCTTGCCGACGACCGCCGCATCATGGCCTCGGGCAGGACGGAGGTCGTTGAGGAAGTGCTCACTTCGGCCACGGGAAAAAAACACGTTTTGCTCACGACCAAGACCCCGCGTTTCGATTCGAGAGGCAAAGTCATCGGGCTGGTGGGCGTCGCTCGCGACATCACCGCCCAAAAGATGGCCGAAGCCGCGCTCCGCGAGAGCGAGCAGCGGCTGCGCACTCTCGGTGACAACATCCCCGGAGGAGCGATTTATCAGCTCATCGTTTCGCCGAGCGGACACGCCCACTACGCCTACATCAGCGCAGGGATCGAGCGCATCTTCGGCATTCCCACCGATCTCGTGCTGGGGGATCCGGAAGCGCTGTGGGGGCTCATTCTGGAAGAAGATCGGCCCCGCGTCGGCCAGGCACAGGCCGCCTCGGCACGCGCCATGACTCCGTTTGATTGTGAATTTCGACAGCGGACGCTCCGAGGCGAGATCAAGTGGCTGCACGCCCGATCGACGCCGCGAAAACTGGAAGACGGCTCCCTCTGCTGGGACGGAGTGCTGACCGACATCACCGAGCGCAAGGCCGCGGAAGCAGCCGTGCTCGAAAGCAACCAACGCTATGAACTCGTGGTCAAAGGTGCCAATGCCGGCATCTGGGATTGGGACGTCCCAGGCAAGCACGTCTACTACTCCCCGCGCTGGAAGGAAATGCGCGGCTTCGCGGAGAACGAAATCAGCAATCGCGAGGAAGAGTGGAGCGAGCGAATTCATCCCGAAGACCGGGTCCGCGTGATCGCGGCACTCCGCGCGCACGTGGCGGGGCAGACACCGATCTTTGCCGAAGAATATCGCGTTCTGTGCAGGGACGGTTCATGGAAATGGGTCTCGGACCGGGGCGTCGCCCTGCGCAATGCCGACGGACAGGCCGTTCGCGTGGCTGGCTCGGAAACCGACATTCACGAACGCAAACGCGCGGAGGAGGAGATCAAGTCTTCTCTCCACGAGAAGGAGGTGCTGCTCCGCGAGATTCATCATCGGGTGAAGAACAACCTTCAGATCGTCTCCAGCCTGCTAAACTTACAGGCGCGTGGTCATCCAGCGCTGGGCGGATTTTTCGCTGGCACCCGCGACCGGGTGCATGCCATGGCGGCGGTGCACGAGCGGCTCTACCAAAGCGGCGACTTTGCGCGGATCGATCTCGGAGCGCATCTGAGCGCGCTGGCCCGTGCCCTCACTCGCGCCAATGCCCCGGCGGGGGTGCGAGTGCAGCTCGACCTGAAGCTCCAGCCGATCACCGTGGAACTCAACGCCGCCGTGCCGCTGAGCCTGATAGCCAACGAACTCGTCCTCAACGCGCTCAAATACGCGTTCGCCGGCCGAAAGGACGGAACGCTCACAGTTTCTCTCCAAACCGACGGCGACCTCCGCGAACTCCTCGTGGCAGACGACGGCCCCGGCATCCCGGCCACCATCGACCCGATGACGACGCGCTCCCTAGGCCTGCGCCTCGTGCGCGATCTGGCGCGCCAGATTCGGGCGGACTTGCGGATTGACAGCGCCGGGAGTGGCATGAAGGTCTGGATTCGTTGGCCCGCGCAGCCCGCACCGAGCGAGCGTGCGACGCCAGACGACCCGCCTGGCGTCCCCATCATATGAGCAAAGCACGCATTCTGATCGTTGAAGATGAAGCTGTCACGGCGGCGGACCTTCACGACGAATTGACGACGCAGGGTTACGTGGTGGTGGGCACCGCCGACACAGCGGAGAGCGCTTTGCGCCTGGCCGAAGAAGGCAAGCCGGAGATCGTTCTGATGGACATCAACCTGGCCGGCACGGCCGACGGCGTGCATGCGGCGAGTGCGATGCGCGGGGCGGAGATTCCCGTGATCTTTCTTACCGCCCACTACGACGAGCGGACGCTCGCGCGGGCCAAAAAAGCCTCGCCGGTGGGTTACATCACCAAGCCATTCGAGCCGCATGAACTCCCCGTGGCCATCGAGATCGGCCTGGAGCGGCACCGTTCCGATCTGGAGCGCATGCAACTGCTACGCGAGATCCAGCAGACTCGCGAACAGGTGAGCCGGCTCCGTGGCTTGTTGCCCATCTGCGCGTGCTGCAAAAAGATCCGCGACGACGATGGTTACTGGCAGAGCGTCGAGGCGTATGTGGCCGCGCACAGTGACGCGACGTTCACGCACGGCTACTGCCCCGAGTGCGCGCGCAAGGTGCTGGAAGATTCCCAGCCCGGCTGACGAGTCGAGCTACTTCATCGCAATGACTGCGCTCTCGGCGCTGGGCGGCAGCGGATGAAGTGTGGCGTCGCGGAAGCCGCTCTCAGCCAGCATCGCGCGGTATTCGGGGAAGGTGTAAGCGTCGCCTTCCGGCGTGGTGCCGAGCATCACCAGACTGAAGGTCGCGGCCGCCGGCGGGGAAACCCGGTCTTCATTCGGCACAAACTCGACTATCACCACCCGCCCACCTGGGCGCAACGCAGCGTTCGCGCGACGGAGGAAGCGAGTGCAGTCGGCGACGTTGAAGTGGTGCAGGAAGTTAGGCACGAGCACCACGTCGTAGCCGGTGCCAAGATCGACCGTAAACGCATCGCCCACGATCTTGCTAAAGCGGCCAGCGAGGCCTGCCTTCGTCGCATTTTCCTCGGCCACCGCGAGCACCGATTCCCAATCAAGCGCGACGAGATGCGAACATGGATTCTTCTGCGCGAGCATGATCCCGTAAGTGCCGTGGCTGGCGGAGATATCGAGAATGCGCGTGGCACGCGTCGGATCCAGCGAGACGACTTCAGCCACACCGCGCGCGGCGGGAACCATGATCGGCGCCATGGCCTCGGCAAACTCGACCCAGACGGGGTGATCCGGAGCGGTGGTGCCGAGTTCGGAAGTGTGAAGGCGTCCAGCGCGGATCGTCGTGGCGAGTTCGCCGAATGCGGAAGTGATGCCGGGCGCGAGGAAGAACTTCGCGGAGTTCCCGACGTAAGCGGGTGAAGCGCGATCGAGGAAGGTCGCGGAGTCGAGCGTAAGAGCGTAACGCGAGTCGGTCTTGGTGAGAAAGCCGGTGACGGTGAGATAGTCGCTGAGAATGCGAATGCCTCGCTCCGCACACTCACAGCGGGCCGCGATTTCGGCAGCAGTGGAAGGAGTGCTTCCGATCGCGGTGAAGAGGCCCAGATCGATGGCCGCCTTCAAGGCGCCGACCTTCTGGAACGCATTGATGGTTTCGAAGAAGAGCTGGGGCGAAGGAACGGTGGGAGACTCGGACATGATGGGAGACGTTAGCGGCAACCGGGGCACGGGCAATTCACCTGCGCTACTTCCTCGCGGCGGCTTCGCCGAGCTGGTGCGCGAGGGCGATCCATACTCGCGAATTTTCCAACCCATCGAGAAAACGTTCCGGGATTCCGGCAAGGCCGACCTGCGCACCGACGAGGGCGCCGGTGAGGATGGCGCGAGCCTGGTTCTGGCCACCGCTGTTGATGGCGTGCAGCACGGCAGACTCGAAATCGTCGCGGAACCGTGCAGCGAGGTAATAGGCCGCGGGAAGCTGGTGATAGATCGCGCAGGGCATCCCATAGACGAGCGAGACCTTCCACGCAGGCTCGATGCGGATTTCCGGATCGGCGGCGGCCTCGGCAATATCAGAGGGCGTGAGCAACGCATCCGGCGAAGAAAAGCGGCCGGCGCGCGGAGGCTCGGCGCCTGGAGCTGGGACTTCGAGCCTACCGGAGGTGACGGCGTGGAAAGGCAGTTCGCCCGACTTCACCAGCGCCATGAGCTTGTCGGAGATATGGGCGTCGAACGGTTCACCGGCAACAAGTTGGCCGAGCACGCATCCGTAGGCAGTGGTCATGGCAACAATGGCTTCATCGCTTTGGGTGAGCACGCAGTTCGAGGAGACCGTCTCGGCAAGGCGGCGAGGATCGAGCGCATAACGCACCGCCAGCACAAGGGCGCGTTCGACGGCTTCAGTCGTGTCGGCATGGCCGCCGGTCTCGTGCCACGAGGCGCCCTCCTTCACTCGGCGGCGCCACGCTTCGCGGATCGACTGGCTGGTGTAGCCGCCGGGTCCATTCATCGACGTGCCGTCGAGTTGCGGGAAAAGGTCTTCATCGAGTCGGCGGCAAAAATCGGCCTCATCATAGCCGCCGCGCTCCACCACTGAGCGAAGGAGCATCGCGAGAATGATCCCTGCCTGCGAAAGCGCCCCGGCTTTCAGTCCCGCGTGATAACGGCCCGGCTTCGGATTGGTGTAGCCATCAATCCAAGGACCGTAATCGCGGCGCAGCTCGGCAAGATCGTAATACCAGTGCGGCCCGAGGCCGAGAGCGTCGCCGACGAGTGCTCCCATGATGGCGCCCGCGGCGCGATCCGCGAGAGGAGGATGAGACGTGCTCATAACGAGTGTTTAGGAATGGTATAACCCGCGCGGAGAGGCTGGCAGATTTCCGCAAGCACGAGTAGAGGCTGCCCATGCCCGAACTCGCCGAAGTCGAATACTACCGCAGACGCTGGGACCCCGGCATCGGAGAGCGCATCGACAAGGTGATGCTCAACGGGGCGAAACGAATCTTCCGCGGCAGCGAGCCGAAAAAGATCGAGGAAGCCTTGTCCGGCGCGAAGCTTCTCAGTTCGGAAGCTCATGGGAAGCAGATGCTTTTTCACTTTTCCAAAGACGCATGGCTTGGCGTGCATCTCGGCATGACCGGCGAACTGCGGGTGGAAACGCCGGAGTTTCATCCGGGGAAGCACGATCATCTCGTGCTGCGGCAGAAGAAGCGGGCACTGGTGTTTTCTGATGCGCGAATGTTTGGACGGTTGCGATTTCATCACGGCAAAACCGCGCCGAAGTGGTGGACGGAACTGCCACCGGCAGTGCTCTCGCGGGAGTTCACGCTGGAGCGGTTTCGCGAGATCCTGCAGCGAAGAAAGCGCGCACCGTTGAAGGCGGTGCTATTGCTGCAGGAGTTCTTCCCCGGCGTGGGCAACTGGATGGCGGACGAGATCCTATGGCAGGCCCGGGTGAACCCGCGCACGCACGCAGGCGCACTCGATGCGGCGACACAACGGACCTTGTGGGAGACGACGCGGAAGGTTTGTCAGGTGGCGTTGAAGACGATCGGTCCGGATTGGGGCGATCCGCCGAAGAACTGGCTGATGCATCGCCGGTGGAAAGACGGCGGCACCTGCCCGCGGGATGGGACGAAGCTGAAGCGGGAAACGATCGGCGGGCGGACCACCGCGTGGTGCCCGGAGTGTCAGACGAAATGACGCGGACGGGCGCGGATCGGCCGCCGGACCATCACGCACTTACCACCCACGAAGTGGCGCGCTGATCGGACTCCCTTGCCCTACCCGCCGTAGCTGCTCTCGACGCGATGAGCGGCGTCCTTGTAGCCGTAATCGACTTCGATGATCTGCTTC
Source organism: Chthoniobacteraceae bacterium (assembly GCA_044226525.1). Lineage (GTDB taxonomy): Bacteria > Verrucomicrobiota > Verrucomicrobiia > Chthoniobacterales > Chthoniobacteraceae > VFJQ01. The sequence goes on from JBGAGV010000007.1 coordinate 181,491, forward strand.
AGCGCGTTGAGATAATCGTCCTTCTTGCCCATCTTTTCATAGACGAGCGCGAGGTCGTAGAGAGTGTCTTTCTTGACCGTGTCCATCGCGACCATTTCGGAGGCTGCGGCCTGGAACTGGTTGGACGCCATGTCGAGCATGTTCTTCTGCACGAAACAGCGACCGAGCAGACTCATGGCCCGCAGGCGCGTGTTCGGATTCTGCCGGGCTTTTTGCAGCTCGGGAATGGCATCGTTGAAATTGCCCGAAGCGAGGAGAAGCTCGCCGAGTTCGAAGCGGAGCTGGAGATCGGTCGGGTTGCGCTCCACGCGACGCTTGGCTTCCTCGATTTGCGTCGCGGCGCGCTGCTGTTTGCGTTCCTCAATGGTCGCGCGCAGCGTTTCGACTTCCTGCTGATAAGTCGCGGCGTCCTCGTGCTGATCGCCACCGGCGGCGAGCCAGTCGGTGAGTTCCTGAATGCGCGCCTCGGCGGCACTGATTTCAAATTCAACCTGCTTGAGCTGGAGATCGCTGACACGCCGCGCCACGGCAGGGTCGGCACCGTTCACAACGGTGTTGATGTGCATGTAATACCACAGCGCGCCATTGAGGCTTTCGAGATCACCCTTCTGCTCGAGCTGCTCGTCCCAGAGCTTGGCGATGCGTTTGCTCAGATCGACGTTGTTTTGATCGGCCTCCCACTGCGGGCTCAGCTCGGCGAGCTGATTGGCGATCATCTCCAGATCTTTCACCACGCGGCTCTTTTCTTCGAGCGACTTGGCTTGCTCCTTGTTGGCCATCAGGTCGCGATAGCTGCTCGCCTTTTCCCAGCCGCCGCTCTTCATCGAAGCCTGCGCACTGGCGTCCTTGCCGCGCTTGAGCGCGATGAGATCCGCCGGGTTCAGCTCGCTGATCTTGGTGTAAATATTGACCGCCTTATCCGCGAGACCCATGGCGAGGTATTGCTCGGCCAGCTCGTGCATGAGCTTGGTGTCCTTCGGATTTCCCTCCACGATCGTTTCCATCGCAAAGGAAGCAATCTCCGGCAGTTCGGCCGCCTTGGCCGCATCCCGCAGCAGTTGGTTTGCCTGGACGTTGTAGGGATCGGTTTCGAGCGTCTTTTCCGCCAGCTCCATCGCGGAGATGGGGTCCTTCTTCAGCATGCTCGAACCTTTGAGCGAAGCCGTGCTCAGACCGGAGAGGAAACTCTTGCGCCCTTTCGTGGCGGAGATTTCCGCACGGCGGAGGACTTTGCGGCCATCGAGAAAGGCCGGAAACTCCTTCAGCACGGCTGAGAGAAGCGAAATGGCATAACCGTAGTTGCGCAATTCGACCGCACTACAGGCCTTCAGCCAGAGGGCGCGCTTTTCTTCGGAGAGTTCCTTGTCGGAGATGATGGGCATGGGTGGGGAAGAAGTTCGTGAAATCAACGGCATCCGGAGGACGCCACGGACCCCATATCACTAGGGGGGAACGGCTGCCAGTCTTTTGAAAGACTACTGTGGGAGCTTGTCGCTCTCGTCCTTTTTCCGCTGCGGACCGCTGCCAATGTAGCCCTTCAAGAGTTCGTATTCCTTCTTGGAGTTCTCTTTGAAATCCGCCGGACCATGCTCGAAGAGAACCGTGAAAACGAACGTCGCGGCGAGGAAGATAGCGAACCAAAAAGCGGATCGAATAAGGCCCATAGGGTCAGATGATGGGAAAGGTGAATCGGAGCTACCGCAGGAGCCGCGCCTCGGCAATGGTCAAAGTGAAAGAGTTGGGGGCGAAGGACTCTCACTGGAAGGCCGAGCGGCGTGGGCGGACCGGAAAGACGGAAGCCACTTTTGGGAGCTTCCAGTCTCAAGAGGTTGACCACCATAGGTTCATTCGTGGTGATTTTTCAAGTCCGATCAAGTTGGATTAACTTGGATTGCTTCTGTAGGCAATCTTGCCAATCCGCTCCTCCTCCAGTCTCAATAAATATGCCCAAACCCATTCCATGATACCCTAAGAACGCGAACCCGCAACCCGATTTCCAAAGCGCCGCTCAGGTGCCGAGCGGCAGCAGGATCACCGAACCGGTGGCTCCGTCGTCACACTTGAAAGCGCCCGCCCCTTTTCGCACATCGAGACTGTCGGAGCGGCGGCGGAGCACCCCCTCGAACTTGGCTTTTACCCCTGTATCCGGGTGGACAAAGCTGCCGCTGTAGCGACCGATGCCGGACTGCATGCGGAACTTCAGCTTCGGCATGTTGCCCGTCGCCTCGAGGAAACCGTTGCCGCGTAGGACAGAGGCTAGCGTCACACGGATCTGGGCGACCTTCGGGGTGGCGAGACCGCCGCCTTCAAAACGCACCTGCGCACGACCGTCGCCACCGAAGATGCGGAGAGCGACATCCGCCGCGCCTTCATTCGACGCCCGGTAAAGCTCCCCGCCCAGAATAAGGCGCCGGTCGAAGCCGGTAAACGCCGTTCCCGTCACCGTGTCTTGCCGCCATTGGAAGTCGCTCGCAAAGGAAACGCCGGAACCTGCGCCCCCGAGATCGACCTGGCCGAGCAGGGCACCACGCAAGACACGCCGAAAGCGATACAGCCCGGTGTTGAGGACGTAACGATTGCGCACCGGCGCGATGCTTCCTTTGGTGTAATTGGCGAAGTCCGGCACGCGGCCGATGAAACGGGCGCGCTTCTGCTTGCTGATATTCGCGATGTTGAAGCCGAACCCGCCGACGGCCGTGACGCCGCGTTCGGACAGGCTTTCGGCTGCCGCGGAAGTCGTCCCGTTTTCGAAGAAGCCGTTGTGCACCCCAGCCGTCACATCGCTGCCCCCTGCCCCCGCGCTCAGCAGCGTAGCAACGAAGTCCCGACCCTCATCGGACGGCGTCTGGTGATCGGTCAGCACGACATTCATCGCGCCACCGGGATCGAGTCGAAGATCGGCGTGCAGCACCGTCCCACGCGGAAAGCCAATCTTCGGCAAATCGGCCTGCGCGCGGCCAGTGGCATCGAAGACGACCTTGTCATTATAACGTTTGCCCAGCCAATCCAGCGCCACGGTGCCGGCGCCCAGTTTATTGAGCTTGCAGGTCAGCGAACCACCGGCCGGGGTGGTGTCCGTCGGCGTGGATTTGAACACATCGACATAACTCCCCTCAAACGGCACAAACGAGAGCACCCGCACCGTCCCCTGCGCGGTCAGGGATGGTGCGCTTTGCTTTTTCACCGTGTAAACAAAGCTGTCCCCCGCCGGGTCGAACCCGTTCAGCGGTCGATACGTCACCATGCCGTTGGAGTTTGCCACGATGGTGCCGGCCGTCGCCCGCTGCTGATTGGTGATCGTCCCATCGAGCACCAGCCCGGTGCGGCTGTCGGTGTCCGGATCTTTATCGTTGAGCAACACATCGATCGTGCCGTTGGCATCGCGCAGCTTGGTGGTGAAGATCACGTCGTCCGTGGCAATTGGCGCCTGGGGATCGAGCGTGGTGAACGTGGCATCCGCGCTCTGCGTGGTGCCCTGGCTGGTCGTCGCCACGAGACGGAAATGATAGACTGTGCCGGGCGCCAGCGTCGTGGGTGGAATAACGATCGAGACGCTTTGCGGCGAGGCGCTGTTCACCGTTCCCGACACGGCCAGCGGAGTGCCGTAAGCAGTCGTGAGACCGTATTCGAACTGCACCGCCGAGGTGGGCACGCCGTGGGAATTAATCGTCCCACGGAAGGTCGCGAAGGTCGCCCCCAGATCGCTCCCAGCCGGCGAGGTGACCGTCACCGTCGGCGGCGGCGGCGACGTGGTGAACGTGCTGTCCGTTCCCTGGGTGGTTCCGCCCGCATTCGTCGCGATCAACCGAAAATGATACTGCATGCCGGCGGTAAGACCGGTCAGCCCCGCCGACACATCGGCCAGGGCGGTGCCGCTCCCGATATTCTGGGCGGCGCTGAGCGAGCCGTAGGCGGTCGTGAGCCCATACTCGAAGCGCGCGGAGGTCTCGCCACCGTTCGGGTTCACTTTCCCCGCCAAGGTCGCGCCCGTCTGGGTGAAGCCCGAGGCACTCCCGCCCTGCACGGTCGGCGCAGGGGGCGGCTCGGTGGTGAACGTGGCATCGCCTCCATTCGTCGTGCCGAGTTCATTGATCGCCACGAGCCGGTAGTGATACGTCTTCGCCGGGGTAAGCCCTCCTACCGGCGCGGTCCCGTTCACCACCGAAGCGCCATTGCCGAGATTCTGCGGAGTCGTCGTCTGACCATAGCTCGCCGTTTCGCCGTATTCAAAATATGCCGTCGTCGTGCCGCTGTTCGGGTTCACCGTGCCTTGCAGCGTCGCCGTGGTGGAGGTGCGTCCGCTCGTGCCCCCGGTCACCACGGTAGGAGCCGCCGTGGCGGTCCCGCTCCCACCACCATTGACGGCCACAAACATCTGATCGGCCCCGGTAGTCGTCCCTCCGGGGTTCATCGCCACCATTCGATAGTAATACGTCCCGCCCAAAGAGAGGCCCGTCAGCGTCGCCTCCAAGTTCACGGCACTCGATCCGGCGGGCAAAACTTGCGTCGGAGTCGTATTTCCGAAAAGCGTGGTCGCCCCCCATTCAAAATAAGCGTCCGTCGCTCGCGACAGTGGAATCACCGTTCCCCGCAAGGTCGCACTCGAACTCGTGACGTTGGCAGGGTTTGCCGTCACCGCGACCGGCGGATCGGGGTCCGTCTTGAAAGTGGCATCGGCGCCATTGGTCGAGCCAGCCCCGTTGGTTCCCACCAACCGGTAGTGATACGTCTGGTTCGGCTCCAGTCCGGAGATGGCTGCTTCAAACAGAGCCGCCGCGTTTCCCGATCCCGCCGACTGCTCGGGCGTGCTCTGCCCGTAACTCGCCGTCAGGCCGTATTCAAAGTGCGCGGTCGCCGCGATCCCAAACGGGTTCACCGTCCCCTGCAAGGTCGCACCGGTCTTGGTGATCGCAACAGGGATGCCACCCGTCACCACACCCGGTTTGCCCGTGGTCGTAAACGTCGCGTCCCCACCCTGCGTGGTGCCCGCGCTATTCGTCGCTTTGGCCCGCACGGTGTAGGTGCTGCTTGAGGTAAGCCCGGTGAGGTTGAAGGTCTTCACGACGTCATCCAATCCGTTGCCGCAGTTCTGAGCCGCCGTCTGGGTAAACGGCCCGCCTGGACTCAGGCTGTATTCGAGCAAGACGGTCGTCGCCGCGCCTTTGGGATTAACCGTCACGTCGAGCGAAGCCGTCGTATTCGTCTGGGCCTTCTGCACTGGCACGGCCACCACCGGCGGCAGGATCGCCGTGGTGAAGCTCAGGGTCTGCCCCACCACTTCGCGGCCGGAGCTGATCGCCCGCACGCGGAAATAGAGCGTCTGCCCCGGAACTAACCCGGAGAGCATGGTCGAGACCGGCGTGTCGCTTGTCCCGGTCGCCACTCCAAGACCATGCACCCCACCCGTCACCGAACCGCTGAACGTCGGGTTGTCCGAATATTCGATGCTCACCTGGGCCACGTCGCCGTGTGCGTTGACGATCCCGTTCAACGTCGCGGTCGTATCCGTCACAGGGGACGCCGCCTGCGTCGTGACGGTGGCTTCCGGATAAAGGAAAACCTTCGTCGCATAGATGCCATAGCCGCTGCCGTCCTGATTTTGGCTACGCCAGGTCACCACAAAGTTCCCCACTGCATCCACCGCAAGTTTTCGGCGCCCCGGGTTGACCATTCCGAACCCCGGAAGATCGCCATCGATCGCCCCCTGATCGCCGACGGTGAACTGATTGACCCGCTGGTCGAGAGCGGCAGGTTGATTCAAATCGTTGAACTCGCGCATGAACACGCCGTAACTGCTTCCATCCTGGGCCAAACTGCTCCAGACCGCGCGAAACGCATTTGTGCCGGTAAAGGCAATGCTCGGTCCAATCTGCTCGTCTGTCGTATAGCTGTTGAGACGGAATTCGCTTCCGACCGGAGCACCATTGGCATCGAACCCCTGTCCAAAAACCCCGGTTCCGTTGGTATCGGCGCTATTCCAAGCGATCAAAAATCCACCGTCCGCTCGAACCGCTACGGTCGGGTTCACCTGGTCGCCCACGGTCGTGGTCGGAACCAAAATATCGGTCCCAAGCGGAGTGCCCTCGGAATCGAAGCGCCTCGCGTAAACCCCATAGCCACTGCCGTCCGGATCGTAGGAGTGCCAGGTCGCGACAAACGATCCGTTTGCGTGCATGGCCACCGCTGGAAAGGTCTGCGTCCCTGCGGTGACCGAATGCAGGGCAAACTCCCCGTTGAGCGGATTCGCGAGCGCGTCGAACAACCGACCATAGACGCCGTAGTTGCTTCCGGGGTCCCGAAAACTGGTCCATGCCACCACAAATTGCCCATCCGGTGCCATGGCGACACTGCACATCGTTTGCGTGCTAGTGGTGTAATTGTGAACGATGAAGTCGCCCGCCCGTGGGGCGCCGTCCGCATCGAAAGCGCGTGCTCTGACGTCGAACACATTGACCGCAGGATTGTCATCCCAGACGACGACGAAAGAATCGTCCGCAGCCATCGCGACCGAGGGGCGCTCCTGTTTTCCCGAAGTGCTGGAGTTCACCCGGATTTCCGGGCCGATCCGTCCGCCCAGCGCATTAAATCGCTGGGCAAAAATGTCGGTATCCGTCGAACCGAGCGCATCCGGCCCTGACCATACGGTGACAAATGAACCGCTCCCGTTTCCTGCCACCGAGGGCATCAACTGGTCTCCCGCCGTGGTCGTGTTGACCCGGAACTCGCTCAGCGGCGGGCCTTGGTTCGGAAGGTAGAATTTATCGGCATAAATGCCCCAGCCAGACCCGTCCTGCGCGGCGCTTTGCCAGACGAAAATGAGGTTGCCGTTCGTGTCGCACCCATGGGCACCATTTGCCCAGGTGGGCTGCTGATTTCCGGCCGTGAACGTGTTGGCGAAAAACTCGTCCCCGACCTTGGTGCCGGTAGAATTAAACCGCTGCGCCACCACCGCCAGGCCGTTTCCATCGAAGCCGTCGCTATAGTAAGAAACGGTAAATTCCCCGTTCGGCCCGAGCGAAATGCTCGCCCGGTCCTGATTGCCTCCCGTCGCCGTGTTCACGAGGACCTTGTTGCCGTCGAGGGCAGTTCCCGAAGCGCTAAAGCGGCGGCAATAGACATCGTAGAGGGCACTTACATTGGGCGTCTGATTCCACGCGACGACAAACGAGCCATCGTCCCGCATCGCCACCGAGGGCTTGTTATTGATCGTTTCCTCCACCGGACTGACGCGAATGGGGCCGAACTTGGTCGTCCCATCGAGATTGTAGCCGCGCGCAAACACGCCCTGCGTGGGAATCTGGCTCCCCGGGATGTCCGCCACATCCGCATACCAGACGATCACAAAATCGCCGGAGGCATTCGTCGCCACCGATGGTTCCAGATAGGCGGCCGGAAACCCTGGATAAGTCTGAAATGCCGAACGAACCAGCGTGCCGGCTGCATTGAACTGCTGCGCCCAGACCCACTCGTTTCCAGAGCCGCTGCCTTTCCTCCACGCGACGATAAAACGCCCGTCGTGATCCATCGCAACGGATGGATTGTGCAGTTCTCCCGACTCGGCCCCACTGCCGGTGAACTCCAGCACGGGACTTCCATTGGCATCGTAGAGCCTTCCCCGGATGCCGTTGGCGGTCCCTCCTCCATCGGCCGTTTCCCACACCACCACAAAGCGTCCGTCGGGCGCCATGCTGACACTCGGAAAACGCTGATCGTTCGCCGTCTGGGTATTGACCTGGAACTCGCTGCCGACCGGCGAGCAGGCCGGATTGTAGCGCTGAGCCCAGATGCCGAGCCCGCTCGAATCCGCACTCTCCCAAACGACGACGAAATTGCCCTGCGCATCCATAGCCATGCGAGGGTTCGTCTGGTTCCCATTCGTCGTCGTATTGATCTTGAACTCCCCCAGCCGGGCCAGCCCACTCTGGGCATGAAGGTCACAGACAAGAAAAAGCAGGAGGAAAACAAAAAGGCGCAGCAATTTCATCATTCGGAGCGAGAGCAGGACAGGCACAGCGCGGGTCGATGGTAACCAGCCCGGTCGGGTCTTGCACTTGATTTGTTATCCGGCGCTTCCGACAGGGTGGATGCCGGAAATCATGAGCATCGCCGGGAAGGATTGGGGAATGCGCCCCGTCGCCCCGCGCTTACTGCGTCTTAAGCGGCTGGCCGTCGAGAGTGCGGGCCTGGGTGATCTGCGTGGACCAGATTTTCCACTTCTCGCCGTCGCGACGCAGAAGGTGGATGCCTTCGGAGCGGTGGTCGGGGAAGGTGTCGGGGCCTTCGAGTTTTTTGGTCAACTGGACGAACTTCACGCGGATGCCCTCGGGGGATGACTCGACTACCTCGGCTTTCTCCAAGGTGAAGGCGACTTTGTAGTTCGCGAAGATGGCCTGCGTCTGCTCCATCGCCTGCGCATAGCTCGGGCTGAGTGGGTGGACGGTGGCCATGGCGGCGGCGAGGTCGCCCTTCTCCATCGCGGCGAGATTGGCGCGGACACACTCGATGGCAGCCTGGCGGTCGGCATCGTCACGTGGATGGCAGGCGACGAGCGAAAACGCAGCCAGGAGAAGAAGAAAACGGGAGGGCATCCCAGCGCGTTAGCGCGGGGCAGCGCCGGCGGGAAGGGCGAAAACTTCGCGCCCCCCCACAAAGGTCTTCAACACGCGGGTGCTCACGATGTCTTCCGGTGAGCAGGTGAGGAGGTCGCGATCGATCACGATGAAGTCGGCGAGTTTGCCGGGCTCAAGCGAACCGATGCGGTCCTCGGCGTGGAGGAGGCGGGCGTTATTGATGGTGTAGTAGCGGAGTGCTTCCTCGCGCGTGAGCGCTTCCTCGGGGTGGAGCGGGCCAAATTCCCGCGCCTGCCGGGTGACGGCGGTGCCGATACCGAGGAGCGGATTGTAGGGATTGATGGAGCGCATGGAGCCAACCTTCTGCATATGATCGGACCCGCCCCCGACGACGACTCCCGCGGCAAAGAGCGAGTGCAGCGGCTGGAAGTAGCGCAGGCGGTCGTAGCCGAACTGCTTTGCGAGGGTGTGGCCGTCCAGATAAAGCCACGCGGGCTGGATATCGAGCATCACGCCGAGTTGCGCGGCTTTTTCGATGGCTTCGGCACTCATGAAATTCGAATGTGTGATCGAGCTGCGGGTCTCGCGCACGGGCAGGCCCGCCTTGGTGAGTTCTTCATACACGTCGAGCAGCGTATGCACCGCGCCATCGCCCACGGAATGCGCGGTGAAGGCGAGGCCGTTTTCCACCGTCGTGCGCACAAAGGGGAGCAGGCGTTCGCGCGGGATGAAAAGCACACCGCGATAGCTCGGATCGGTGATGGAGTAGATGGAACTGACGCCCCACGGCTGCCGCATGTAAGCGCTGCCGGTGAGCATGCCGCCATCGAGATACATCTTGATGCCGATGATGTTCAGCCAGTCATCGCGCTGGGTGTGAAGCGGGCTGCGCGAAATGGCGGCAATCTGCGCCTGGACCTTGGCGATTTCGCCGGTCGAGCCCACGCCCTGCGAACACGCGATGCGCACGGTGAGTTCGCCTTTGTCGCGCAACGACTGGTAACGCTCGATCGCGTCGAGGCTCGCGTCGCGATCGCAGATGCCGGTCAGACCAGCGGAATTGTAGTCGGCGAAGAGCGCCTTCAGCCGCGTGGTGCGATCTTCCTCGGTCGGCGTCTTCGTGGCCGACTTCGCTTTCACGTAACCGGTGCAGTTGCGCAGGATGCCGGTCGGCTCGCCCGTGGTCGGATCTTTCTCCGCGAAGCCGCCACCGCCGTTCGTCACTTTGAAATTGCGATCGATGCCGCTGAGTTTCAGCGCGAGGGTATTCAGCGAAGCGTCGGGACCGGTGCGGAAGAGGACCGGGTTCTTCGGCGCGGCAGCGTCCAATTCCGCGCGAGTCGGGTAACGCTGTTCGCGCAGGCGCGTGATAAACACCTGACTGAGCACGATCCACTCCCCCTCCTTCAACTCCCTCGCCCGTTTCTTCACGTAGGCGAGGACGTCCGCAATCGTGTTCAGGTCGCCGATCGGGTGATCGAACTCCGTCATCGACGCCCCCGTCGGATGAACGTGCGAATCGATCAACCCCGGCAGGACCATCCGGCCTTCGAGGTCGATGACTTTCGTGTCCGCCGTCTTGAGCGCGAGAATTTCCGCATCGCTGCCAAGCCGCACGATCCGGTCCTTTTCCACCACCATGGCGCTCCGCACCGAAAAGCCACCATCGACCGTCACGATTTTGCCGTGATGGACAATGAGATCGGCCCCGAGGCCGAAAGAGCCTAGCGCCAGGAAAATTGACAGGATGGGGAACTTCATCGCCCGAGATAAGACCCGGAAAGCGATTCTCTTGGCAAGAGAAGCACCCGCGTTGACCCCCGTGCCGACCGCCGCTAGCGTGCGAGCCCTTTTTCTCGAATGAGCGCCAATTACAAAGACACCCTGCTGCTGCCGAAGACGGACTTTCCCATGAAGGCCGATCTCGTGAAGCGCGAGCCCGAGCGGCTCGCCAGATGGGAAGCTGCGGGCATTTACCAGCAGACTCTCGATGCGCGCAAAGACGCGCCCCTTTTCGTGCTCCACGACGGGCCGCCCTTTGCCAATGGCGATGTCCACATGGGCACGGCGCTCAACAAGATTCTCAAGGACCTCATCGTGAAGTCGCGGCACATGCTCGGCTTCCGTGCACCGTTCGTGCCGGGCTGGGATTGCCACGGACTGCCGATCGAGTTCAAGGTGGTGAAAGAATCCCGGGGCCTCGCGCCGGCGGAGATTCGCCGCCGCGCGGAGGAGTTCGCGCGCAAATACATCGACATTCAGCGCGGGCAATTCAAGCGGCTCGGGGTGTTCGGATCGTGGAACGAGCCGTATCTCACCCTCGAACCCTCCTACGAAGCGGAGATCATCCGTGCGTTTGCGGCGTTCGTGGACAAGGGACTGGTCTATCAATCGAAGAAGCCGGTTTATTGGAGCACCGGCGCGCAGACGGCGCTCGCGGAAGCAGAAGTCGAATACGCGCAGCGGACCGACCCGGCGATCTATGTGCGCTTCCCGATCTGCGACGGCCCGCTCGCGGGGAAAGCGAGCATGGTCATCTGGACCACCACGCCGTGGACACTCCCAGCGAACGTCGCCATCGCGGTGCACCCGCGGGAAACGTATGTGGTGGGTGAATTCAGCGGCGGGCCGGAAGGTTCGCAACCGCATCGCTTCGTGGTCGCGCGGGCCTTGCTCGAAGCCTTTGCAAAAGAGACCGGCTTCACGTTGCAAAACGAGATCACCACCCTGCCCGGCGAAGCCCTCGCGGGCAGTGCCGCACGGCATCCGTTCCTTGAACGGAAGTCGCAGATCATCACCGCCGATTTCGTCACGATGGAGTCGGGAACCGGCCAGGTTCATATCGCGCCCGGCCACGGCAAGGACGACTACATCGCCGGACAGCAGAACAAGCTGCCCGTGCTCTCGCCCGTGGATGACTACGGCAAGCTCACCGACGAAGCCGGCGTGCCGGCGTGGACGGGCAAGTATGTCTTCGACGTGAACGCGGAGATCGTCGCGCACCTGCGCGCCGACGGTTCGCTCCTCGCCGAGCATAAATACACGCACGACTACCCGCACTGCTGGCGCTCGAAGACACCCATCGTCTTCCGCGCGGTGGAGCAGTTTTTCATCAAGGTGGACGACATCCGCGGCGATGCGCTCAAGGCCATCGACGAGACGAAGTGGATTCCTGGCTGGGGCCGCAACCGCATCTACGGCACGGTCGAAGCGCGGCCCGACTGGTGCATCTCGCGCCAGCGGACGTGGGGCGTGCCGCTGCCCGTTTTCTACGATGAAAAAGGCACGCCGATCGTGCAGGGCGATCTTGCCCGCAAAGTCGCCGACCTCGTCGAGAAAGGCGGCACGAATCTGTGGTTTGAGAAAGACGACGCGTGGTGGGCGAACGAACTCGGTCTCCCCGCGGGGACGAGCCGCCGCAACGACACGCTCGATGTGTGGATCGACTCCGGCGTCTCGCATCAGGCCGTCACGAAGAAGCATCCGGAACTCGCCGCGACCGGGGGCGTGGCGGATGTCTATCTCGAAGCGACCGATCAGCACCGCGGCTGGTTCCAGTCGTCACTCATGACAAGCGTCGCACTCACCGGCCACGCGCCTTACAAGACCGTGATTACGCATGGCTTCGTGGTGGACAAGGACACGAAGAAGAAGATCTCGAAGAGCGCGCAAGGCACCTACCAGAAGCCGATGGATGCGGCGTTTTTCGTGAACAAATACGGCGCCGACATCGTGCGCCTGTGGGCCGCGAGCGTGAACTTCACCGACGACGTGCCGTTCAGCGAAGAGAGTTTCACGCGCATCAGCGAAGCGTATCGCGGTTTCCGCAACGTCCTGCGCATCCTGCTGGCGAACCTGCATGATTTTGAAGCAGGAAAACAGGAAAACAGGAACGGGGCGACGACCGTCGATCGCTGGATCATGTCGAAGCTGCAAACCGTCATCGCGACATGCCGCGCGGCATATGAGGCCTACGACTTCCGCGGGGTGTTCGAGACGCTGAACCAGTTCTGCACCGTCGAACTCAGTTCGCTCTATATCGATATCACCAAGGACCGCATGTATTGCGACGCCGCGAATTCCCCGCGCCGCCGCGCCACGCAGACGGTGATGAACGCGTGCGTCGATGCCGCCACCAAGCTGCTCGCGCCGATCCTTGCCTTCACCGCCGACGAAGCGTGGGAGTTCGCGCGCCGCCCCGGCAGCGTGCATGTGGAGTCTTTTCCACAGTCGGACGAATCGCTCCGCGATGCCGCGCTCGAAGCGAAGGTGGACGAGTGGCTGAAGCTGCGTGGGCTCATTTATCAGCAAGCCATCGAGCCCGCGCGCGCCGCGAAGACCATCGCCAAGTCGCTCGAAAGCGCCGTCACGCTGGCGCTGCCCGATGCACAACACACCCCGCTCGCCGCCGACCAGGCCGAGCTCGAAGAGTTCTTCATCGTGAGCGAACTTACCTTCGCTTCCGCTGCCGAGCCTGCTGCCACCGTCATCCGCAGCGGCCAGGCACAGTGCCCGCGTTGCTGGCGCCACCAACCACTCACCGAGCGCGGCCTGTGCGCCCGCTGCACCGAAACTGTCCCGGCCTGATGAAATTCCTGCTGAGCGTAGCGCTGCCACTCTACGCACTCGATCAGGTCACGAAGTGGGCCACGCTCGCCGCCGCGGTGAAGGGTGAGCTTCCGCGCGACGTGATTCCAAATTACTTCCAGCTTGTTTATTGGCAGAATACGGGCGCCGCGTTTTCCATCGGTCACGGCAACAACGCCTTCTTCATCGGTCTCTCCATCGCGGCGTTCATCGGCCTCCTCATCGCGTGGAGTCGCGGGGCCTTCGCCGACAAACCGTCGCGGTGGGGCGTCGCGCTGCTGCTTTCAGGCATTCTCGGCAATGTGACCGACCGCATCCTGCACGGCCACGTCGTGGATTTCCTGCTCTTCGACCTGCATGTGCCGTTCGCGAATCCATGGCCGGCCTTCAACGTGGCCGATTCCTGCATCTGCATCGCCGTCGGTCTCTTCCTCATCGGCTCGTTCCGGAGGGAAGTTAAGAATTAAGAGTTAAGCCTTCAGATTCACCCAGCGGAGTGCGATCCGGGGTTCCTTTTTTAACTCTTCCTTCTTAACTCTTCATTCAGTCCATGTTTCCAGATCCATTTCATCACGAGCCGGCGACCGATCCCCTGCCCCTGTATCGCCCGCGCGATGGGATCTCCGCGGTCGATCTGCTCGCGGTGGCGATTGCGCATCTCGATTTCTTCACATGGCTCGATGAGCATCCCGCCACGCCCGGGGCGATCTGCGCGCACTTCGAACTGCACGCGCGGCCGGTGGATGTGATGCTCACGCTGTTCACCGCGATGGGGCTCATCACCCAGAGCGGTGGCGTGTTTCATCTCACGCTGCGGGCGCGCGAGCATCTCACCGCGAAGTCGCCGTGGAATCTCGCGCCTTACTACGCGTCGATGAAAGACCGCCAGCCGACGCTCGACATGCTGAAGGTCCTGCGCACCGGCAAACCCGCAAACTGGGGCAGCTACGACGCTTCCGCCTGGGCGCAGGCCATGGAACGCGAGGATTTCGCGCAGCAATTTACCGCCGCGATGGACTGCCGCGGCGTGCTGCTTGGGCCCGCCCTCGCAAAACATGTGGATCTTTCCGAGCACACATCGCTGCTCGATATCGCGGGCGGTTCGGGTATTTACGCCTGCTCTCTCGTAGCGCGACATGCCCATCTGCGCGCCGCCGTGTTTGAAAAACCGCCGGTCGATCGCGTGTGCCGCGCTTCAATCGAAAAGCGGGGCTTCGGCGGCAAGGTCGAAGTGCTGGCCGGCGACATGTTTGCCGACGCCTGGCCGATCGGCTTCGACGTGCATCTCATCTCGAACGTCCTGCACGACTGGGAGGAGCCCACCGTGCGCGACCTGCTCGCCCGCTCCCACGCCGCGCTGCCCAAAGGCGGCCTGCTGCTCGTTCACGATGCTTACATCAATGCGAACAAGACCGGTCCATTGCACGTGGCCGAATACAGTGCGCTGCTCATGAACATCACCGAAGGAAAATGCTACTCCCTCGGCGAAATGCGGACGTATCTAAACGACGCCGGTTTCGAGTGGGTCGATCTCCAACCCACCGCCGTGAGCCGGAGCGTGATCGTCGCCTGCCGCCTGTAGCTGCGGTGCTTTGCGCCGTGCAGCATGGGGAAGAACGCCGCGGAGCGGCGTTGCTAAAGCGCTCAGTTATTTTTCCAGAATTCTTCCGCCGGCTTGCCATTGATCTTCTCCAGCGTCGTGATCATGCGCAGGATGTGCGCGTCGCGCGTGCCGTCGAAATCGAGTTCGATCTCCCGCAACGGCATCCCGATGAGCGGGCTAAAATCCTGAATGGGGCAACCGGCGCAGAAGAGCTTTTTGAGGGAGAGGGCCGCGATCGGAGACAGATCGCTCACCTGGCTGCGCGTGCAGTTGATCTCCTCCAGCGGCAGGCCGCGCAGCGGGCCGAGATCGAAGATCGGCGTTTTCCCACAGTTGATGAACAAGAGCTTCATTTTTTCGACCGAATGCAAGTCGGGGACCTTGGTGTCGTTGATGCCGAGAGCCGTGAGCGGACAATCCTTGATCGGATCAAGGTCGGCCACCTGCGAACCCGAGCAGACCAGCCAGGTGAGCGGCATGCCGGCGAGCGGCGAAAGGTCGCTGACCGGAGTGTTGTGACATTCCAGCCACTTCAAAGGCAGCCCACGTAGTGCGTCCAAGCTGGTAAGAGCCCCACTCTGCCCTTGCTGCCCCAAGCGCAGGTGGTGCAACCGGGAGAGGGCGCGCAGTGGTGAAATATCGCGAACCCCTTTGATGCTCATCTCAAACTGAATGACTGCCCCTTCGAAAAGCACCGGTGGCGGAACCGACTCGGGATCGAAACCCGGATTTAACTCCTTGAGCCGATCGATGACTTTCTTGGCCTGCTCCCTCACGGGCAAAGCAGCCACGGCTTTATTGAACTCCTCGGCCGAAATCGAAGGCTGCGATGCCATCGGAGTTGAAGCTGGAAGCGGCGAGGTTTTCTCCGGCTGAACGACCGGTTGAGTCGAAGTGGCCCCGGCTGAAACCGACGGTTTCTTCAGCCCATACCAACCGAGAACGGCCACGAGCACGAGCACTCCGGCAGCCACCACTGAAACCATGCTCCGTCGCGGGCGGTTCACCGGGAGCTTCTCTTCTCCGGCTTGGGCGGCGCGCAGCATTCCGATCAGTTCCGCATAGCTGACCGGACGCTCCTTCGGATCCTTCGCCAGCATGCGGTCGAGCAACTCGACCACCGGCTTCGGACACTCCGGCATGTGCGTCAGGATCGACGGCAGCGGTTCGGTGACGTGCTGCAGCATAACCGCGAACGACCCATCGCCCCCGTAAGGCGCGCGTCCGCACAGCATGTGGTAAAGCGTGCACCCGAGGCTGTAGATGTCGGTGCTGAAATCGAGGTCCTTGTGGCAGCGCGCCTGTTCCGGGCTGATGTAGAGCGGCGTGCCGATCGGCATGCCAGTGGAAGTGAGCGTGCTCTCGACATCGGCGCTGCGAGCCATGCCAAAGTCGGCGAGCTTCACTTCTCCATCGGTCGAGAGCAGCACATTGCTCGGCTTCACATCGCGATGAATCAGCCGCGCCTTTTGCCACGCAGCGTCGAGCGCCTGGGCCAGGCGGGTCACGATCGTCAGCGCGTCGTCGAGTTTGATGCGCCCTTCCCGTTCCATCTTCCGCTGGAGCGATTCCCCGTCCACATACTCCATGGCGATGTAATAAACCGAATCGACTTCCCCTGCGGCATAGACCTGCACGATCCCCGGATGGTTGATGCTCGCCGCGATCATGGCCTCGCGCTTGAACCGCCTCGGAAACTCCGCGTCGTGCGCCAGCTCGGGCAGGAGCACCTTCACGGCCACTCGCCGGTTAAGAGACTCCTGCTCCGCGAGATAGACACTTCCCATACCACCCTGCCCGATCCGGGTCAGAATTTTGAATTCCCCGACGAATTGCCCTTCCAGACTGCTCACGGCTTCGGCTGGATTTTGCGCGAGCTTCCCGCAGCCGACACAAGACGAGACGGCTTCGCGTGGTTGAGAATAACGGTTTTTGAGAACGCCATCATGGTGTCGAAGGATGACGCAACATCCCAAGGCGGATCACCAAAGCAGGTCGAGGAAAAAAGTCCGCGAAGGATGATTTGCGACGGAGTCTTGCGCCGCCGTCCAGCGCGATCAGTTCGCGTCAGGTCGAGCCGGTCCGAGCGGATCAGCGGGGCCAACCCCTTCGGATTGGCCCCAAAGACCACTCAGCGATATTCCCCGCCGCAGGCGAGCCCAGTTCAGAGCACGCTTCCGTCGGCCTGCCAATGGCGACAACGAACGCTGCCGGAAGCGAGCACCTGCCAGCCGGACTGCACGATGTCGTGCATCGCCGCCCAGTCGTAGGCGCAGTTTTTCAGCGACCAGTCGCGCGTCGGGCGGAAGGCAATGGCCTCGAAGACCGGCCGGCGCACGAGCGTGCAGTAGAAGCCGGTGGCATCGACGGGCAGGTAGTCGCCATCCTTCGGCGGTTCCTTCAGCGCGTTCTGGCCGCGCCAGAGAATCCACTGGTCTTCAAAGCGCGAGCGGGCGCAACCCGTGATCGCTCCTGCTTTCGGATAGCGGAAGAGTCCTTTGCACAGGTGGTGCAGCGCATCCGCCGGCGGCTCGATATCGTCTTCGACCGACCAGATGAAATCCGCCCCGGTGGGCACATGCTGCCGGGCGACTGCGTAAAGACGGGCCAGGTGCGCGGCGAGCGTGTAGGAATTCTCGCTGCGATGCTGACGGCTGCCGGCGAAATCCGCCGCGCCGACTTCTTCGAGTGCCTGACTGTGATCGGCCACGTAGCTGAAAGCGAGACCGCATTCGACTAGATGAGCTTTCAACGCACGGGAAAATTCCGGATCGTTGGAATTGTCGAGCGCGACGATATGGAGATTTTCGCGCTTCCAATCCAGCTTGGAGAGCCATTCGAAATGGCGGTCGAGCGACCAATGCCGGCCGGAGAAGAGCGTGACGATCGCGATCATGCACGACTGGCGCATCGGCGCTACGTGCAGATCCCAGTTGCCGTAGCGGACGTTCGACATCTGATCGCGATGGAGCCGGTAGTTGAGAATCGCATCCGGCACATGCCGGAGCTGCCAGCCGAGCCGGGTCATATCCAGCCACATCATCCAGTCGGTCAGGAAATCGCGGCGCTTCCACCCGCCAGCCTGGTCGAAGGCTTCGCGCCGCATCAGCGAACAGGCGTCCGCGAAATTCCCCTGGCGGAGACGATCGTGATCGAAGTCTCGCACATTTGGGCTGAGGCCCAGCACGCCCGTGTCATCGAAGTGGAGGATCTGGCCATAGACCGCGCCGATGCTCGGCTCCGTCATCGCCGCGCGAAGCTGCTCGTGGTAGGTGCGGGTGAGCGCATTGTCGGCATCCACGAAAAGGACGAAGGGAGTGCGAGGGGAAGCGGCCAGACCAGCCATGCGGGCGTCGCCGTAGTCCTTCCACTCGCCTCGCAGATAGCGAACTCCCCGGGTCGCATACCGCTGGACGATTTCGGCCGTATCGTCGCTGCTCGCATCGTCCACCACGATGATCCCTTCAAAGGGTGCCGTTTGATTCAGGCACGACTCGATGCATTGAGCGAGGAACCGGCCATAGTTGTGGCAGGTGATGATACAGGCCGTGCCTTCATAGCGCGGCGTGGGAGTTTTTGCGACGATATCGGGCTGCGAACCTGCGTAGCTCGCCACCGTGAACTGATCTGCCTTTTTTCCGCCTGTTGTCTTCCTGTGTGCCATATCGGTTGATGGATTTGTGGGTTAGGTTTTTTTGATGGGCTCGCTGGATGTGACCACCTCCCTTCTGTAACCACCGCGTGCCGCCCGAATTTGCGGCCACGGCGTCACAGCGTCGAAGCGGATGCCAGCCCGTCACAACGCATTGCGCTGCGACAATCATAGCTCAGCCAGCGTGTCTCTCACTCAGCAATTTCCTGACCACACAGCGATACGGATTCCCGCAATCACGAGGTTTCTTCCGCGTTCACAGTTCGATCGTATCGCCCATCAGGGGAAGCATGGGGGTGAGGTGATGCCGCTGCTGAATACACTTCGCCAGCGCGGCCCGCTGATCGTCCTCACCATGAGTGAGAAAGACTCTCGGATGTGACGGTGCGACCACCCCAAACCATGACAGCAGATCGGTCTGCCCCGCATGTGCGCTGAATCCACCCAGCGTGTGAATCCGGGCTTTCACCGCGATCTTCTCGCCAAAAATCGTTACGAACTTCTCGCCGTTGACCAGCCGGCGGCCAAGCGAGCCATCGCTCTGGTAACCGACGATCACCACGTGCGCCTCGGGCCGCCACAGGTTGGCCTTCAGGTGATGGACAATGCGTCCGGCGTTGCACATGCCCGCTCCGGCCATCACAAGGCACGGACCGGGCGTTTCGTTGATCGCGCGCGATTCCTCGACCGTAGCGGTGGCTTTGAGCGTCTTCAGGTCTTCCGAGACGGGCCGTTCGCTGATGTAGCGCAACATGTCGTCGTCGAAGAGTTCGGTATGGCGCTGGTAAATCCGCGTCGCCTCGATGGCCATGGGGCTGTCGAGGAAGACGGGAAACGGTGTAACCTGCCCGCGGCGAAACATCTGGCTGAGCAGCAGCGCGATGACCTGCGCACGACCGACGGCAAAGGTGGGCACGAGAATCTTCCCCCGGCTGGCGATGGCCTCCTGCACGATGCGCTCGAACTCCGCGACCGTTTCGGGAAACGAACGGTGATCGCGCCCGCCATACGTCGATTCGAGGAAAACGAGATCGGCCTGCCGGAACGGCTCGAAATCGCGCAGCATGAGGGCGCACTTCGGACCGATGTCTCCGGAGAAAACGACGCGCTTCGTGCGCCCGTGTTCTTCGACGAGAAGCTGAATGCTCGCCGAGCCAAGCATGTGCCCCGACTCCGCCCAGATGGCACGAATGCCGGGTGCGACCGTAAAGGGCGTCTGATAAGGCGCCGGGCGCAACCGGGGCAGCAATACCTCCACGTCTTCCGGCGTGTAAAGCGGCTCCAGCAGATCTTCCCCCGCTCGCTGGCGTTTGCGATTTCGCCGCTCGTTGTCCGACACCTGGATGCGGGCGGCATCACGCAAGATCAGCCCCGTCATCTCGATCGTTGCAGGCGTCGCCAAGACCGGCCCGGCATAGCCGGCCCTCGTCAGCAGCGGCATGCGCCCCGTGTGATCGAGGTGAGCGTGCGTAAGCAGGACGGCATCGAGCTTGCGATGAGGCAGCAAGGGCTCCGCATTCAGCGCGTCCGCTTTTTTGCCACCTTGGAAAAGCCCGCAATCGACCATGACGCAGGCGTGTGCGGTTTCGACAACGTAACAGGAACCAGTGACTTCACCACCGGCAGCACCGTGAAGGGTGATTTTCATGAGAGGAAAGACAGCGGCGTGCAGCTAGTCGCAGAAGAGAGCCATCGCCGCGCTGTAGCCGTGAACGAAATTGTGGCCACCGACGGGACCGATCTCGCCGTTGCAGAAAAAGCCCGCGGTGGGGTGTCCCCCCAACACCTCGGCCATGACTCGTGCATCGTGATGCCGCTCGCCAAAAAGGTGTCGTCCCCTGCCCGTGCAGGTGAAGATGAGCGAAGCAAACGGGCGGGCGCCCGAGTCTTTCACTTCGCCGAGTAAATGTCGCATCTCCGCGTCGGCACTGGCCCGATCGCGGAGCTGAAATTGCAGTGTCTGTCCCACCCGCGGCAGTGCCCCCACCGCCAGCACCCCCGCCTGGGGATCTCCGCCGATGAGATTGCGAATGAGAAAATCGCCCGTTTTGAATTCCTCAAGATACTCGGACATCGCCAGGCCGACGAAGAGGTTTCCTTGCGCCAGCGCCTTGTCCCGCGCGGGCAGCGCACCGAATGTCGAATCCAGGGCTTCAAAAGCCGGACGCGAGCCCAGCGAGGTAACGAGGTGCCCTTCCGCTCCCGTGACGGTGAACGGCTCGCCCACCGGACGACACCCCTGGCTCACCATGGCGCGAATCTTCACTCCACCGGAAAAACCAATCGCCACCCCACCTTCGACCAGAGTGCGTTCGTGGAAGACGAAAGCCGTATCGCCACGGCGCCCTCCGCTGGCAAGGCCGCCGACGGCTGGCTTCGCCGGAAAGGCGCCATCCCATGCGTCCAGCCACGGTTCGACGGCCAGCGCAAACGGATTCGCGACCACGATCCATGTTTCGCAAGTGGCGGCTTCGGGACCAGCAAGAGTCCGCATCGCCTCGACGGTCAGTTCTTCGTTTTCACCGACCACCGGCAGGCGCACCGCGCGCACCTGGGTCTCGGGCAGATGCAGCAGCAGCAGCGAAAACCCCACCGCCTGCTCTTCTTCCAAGCCGGCACCGATCAAACCGGAACCGCTGCAGCCAGCCAGCAGCGGCACGTGCGCGTGAAGCTGAATGATCTCCAAAAAATCCGCGAGGCTCGGCGCGTAATCGGCGGACACGAACACGAAACCGCAGGTCACCTTTCCACCGATTTCCTCCAGCGCAGAACGAGCCGCGGCCTCGACCGCCTCTTCGGAAAAAGGACCGAGGCTAAGCCGGGAAACTGCGCGATTGGACATCGGGAAACTTTGTAAGCAGCGAAAGTGCCGGGCGACAATTCGCGAACACTATTTCGCAGCCGGTGGCGGGGGCGGACGCTGCGGCCAGTCGTCGGTGCGAAACGGCGAGGCGGGCAGGCCGGCGGCATTGACGAGATTGGCTTCCGGATTGTCGGCCCAGCCATAGCGAACGGCGACGGGCTTCGGCACTTGCGGGCTGCTCACCACCACATGATCGCCTTCGATATCCACGTCGCCCCAGACAAACTTGCGATCTTCCCCCGCGATGGCGAAGCCTTTGATTCGGCCCCCATCGACCGCTTTGAGTCCTTCCGAGTTGCGGAAGCTGAGGCGTATTTTGCCGTCCTCTTCCTGGGCTCCCGTGAAAAGCGGCCCGCTGTAATCGATGTCCTGGAAATAGACCTGCGCCAGCGCGGACAGCGCGAGGCGTCGCCCCACTTCCTGCTTGTTGGTGGGGTGAATATTCACCGCGTCGCCGATATCGATAGCGACGGCCATGCCAGTGCGCGGCAGTTCGAGCGTGGCGCTCTGGCTTTCGCGCAACACCCCCCAGAAGCTATCCACCGGCTGCTCGTAACGAGTGCGGAAGTTCGCCAACTGCACAAAGAGAAACGGAATCTCGACTCCCTCCTGTCCTTCCAGTCCGCCTTGCGACCACGCGCGGCGCCACGACAGAATCATGGTGGGGAAGAGTTCGCGATAGAGCTTCGCGTCTTCTTCCGAGCCACCGTTCGCTTCGCCCTGATACCAGATGACGCCCTGAATCGTGCATGGCACCGCGGGCTCAATCATGCCATTCCACAAGCAACCCGGCGCACCGAACGCATCGTTCCCGCGAGGGACACGCGGTTGCGAGGGGAGCGGTTGATTCGCGGCTTTGGCCGCGGCAGCGTCGGTTTCCCACTTCGCCCGGGCTTCATCGTAAGCGGCCTTCGCTTTCGGATAGTCTTTCTTCTCCTGCTCCCAGCGGTCGAAGTAGCGCTTGAAATGCGGCTCGCGCTCGAGCACCGCGGACGGCGTCCAGAATTGCGCCGGAGTTCCGCCCCACGAAGTGTGAATGACGCCGACCGGCACCTTGAGTTTCTGGTGCACCTCGCGCGCGAAGAAATAACCGACGGCGGAGAAATGTCCGACGGTGTCCGGCGTCACGATCTGCCAGCTGCCTTCGCAATCTTCACGCGGTGTGAGGCTCGGCGCCTTCTTCAAATCGAACATGCGAATCTGCGGAAAATTCGCGGCGGCTTTTTCCTGCTCGAAGTCCTTCGCGCTGACCACCTGCATCTCCATGTTCGACTGCCCGGAGCCGACCCACACTTCGCCAACGAGCACATCTTTCACCACGCGCTCATCTTCACCGGTAATCGTGAGGTCGCCGCTCGCACCGGCGGCCAGGCCGAGGAGGCGCGCATTCCATTTTCCGTCCGCTCCGGCGGTCGCCTCGGCGGTCTTGTCGCCAAATTTCACGGTTACCTTTTCGCCCGGCTCGGCCCAGCCCCAGACGTTCGTTTTCTCGCCTTGCTGAAGGACCATGTGATCGCCGATTAGCGCGGGCAGTTTGATTTTGGCTTGGGCGAACGGAGCCAGCGCGCCGGCCACGAGGAGAGGAAGCAGATAACGCGTATTCATCGTCAGGGAGATGGACTCCACCGATAGCCGCGGCCTTGGGGAAATTCCAAGTGCCAAGCGCGCAAAAATTGGGAACTGGTGGTAACCAGCCTTTAGGCTGTGGACAGGCCGCGGAGACGGCAGCCTGCGGCTGAACGTGGATTCGGGGCAGCCTGAAGGCTGGCCACCAACCCACCGCCCGGCCAGCGCGATGAACGTTTAATCCTTCCCTTGGAACGGGAAGAGGAGCGAATCGACGTAGCGTTGATTCGCCTGACGGAGGCGCTCGACCATGATACGGCCGATAGCGATGAGCAGCTTGAACGCCGCGCTGGGATACACACCTGCCAGAGCCGCGATATCCGCCTGAGTGATCTTCAGCATGGCGACATCGGTCGTGGCGACGACGTCCGCGCTACGCGGCCCGCAATCGACCAGTGCGATCTCGCCAAAAAAGTCGCCCGCTTTGAGCACCGCGAGTTCGATTTCCCGGCCTCCTTTGTGATGCACCACGCGACACCGGCCTTCCACCACGATGAACATCGCATCCCCCGCGGCGTCCTGCTTCACCACCGTCTGGCCCGCCGCGGCCTTGAACGGCTCGAGCAGGGCAAAAAGCTCGTCGAAATCACGGTCGGTGAATTCGCGGAACAGTTGAGCGGGGCGAAGTTTGTCGCGGAGTTCGGCGTCGGTCATGTTGGAGGCTGGAGGCCGCCGTCGCGCAGGCGGAGTTGCCTCCGGGCCAGACGCGCGACATCGGCACTGTGGGTCACGACTACCAAGGTCGTGCGCCCTTGGGAAGCGATCTCTTCGAGCAACGCGAGCACCTGCTGGGCGGAAGCGGTGTCGAGATTGCCCGTCGGTTCATCGGCGAGCAACAACTTCGGCTGCCCGACGAGCGAGCGCGCGATGGCCACGCGCTGCATCTGTCCACCGCTGAGCTGATGCGGAAAATGCGCGGCGCGTTCGGTGAGGCCGACGAGTTCGAGCGACGCGTCGGCCTTGGCGCGAGCGTCGCACGCGGCTTCACCGTGCAGCAACAGCGGCAGCATCACGTTCTCCCGCGCCGTCATCGTCGGCAGCAGGTGGAAGAACTGAAACACGATGCCGACCGTATGCCGGCGATAGCGCGTGAGGTCGGCCTCGCCCGCGCTTTGCAAGGCGAGGCCATCGACTGTCAGCGTGCCGTGGTCCGGTGTGTCGAGACCACCGAGCAGATGCAGTAGCGTGCTTTTGCCACAGCCGCTCGGCCCGGTGATCGCGACGAACTCGCCGGCGTCGATCTCAAACGAAATACCGGCAAGCGCGTGGACGCCGTTTGCGTAAGTGCGCGTGAGATCGCGCGCGGTGACGAGCGGTTCCACGCGCAACGCGTCAACTTACCACTCGCGGTCCTTTTTGATCCCCGGCTCCGGCACGGGATACTTGCCGTCCTTGTCGGCGACGACCGGCGGCGGTGTGTCCATCGTCCAGTTCTCGACGTCGGGCGCGTATTCCTGCTTTTGATTGAGCATATCGTCGTAGGTGACTTCCTGCCCGGTGTGCGCGGCGAAGCGGCCCATGTTGCCCGAGACGCTCGCGCTGATGCCATGCTCCACTTCGTTGTAAGGCTTGTTGTTGCGGATCGCGTCGATGAGATCGGTCCACTCGTTGAAGTGCGATTCCTTCTCGGTCGGGTTGTTTTCTTCGGCCTGCCAGATCATGCTCGCCCGATCGGGATTCTGGCCCTTGTGAATGCTCGACAACTGGCCGCAGTCGCCGTTCTTCGCGCAGACCGCGACACCCTTGGTGCCGTGCAGATAGCTCGAGTAGATGGGCAGCGCGCCGACCATGTTGCGGCCCTCGTGATACATCTTCGTGCCATCGGCGAAGGTGTATTCGCACGCATAGACGTCGAAGTTCTGGTCGATGTAGTTGCCGCGGTAGTGGCGCCCGCCGACCGCCTGGCATTTCACCGGCAGCGCACCTTTCATCCAGTTGAGATGATCGATGTGGTGAATGAAGAAGTCATTGAAGCAACCGCCGCTCGCCCAGATGAAGCTGTGGAAACGCGAGAGCTGCCAGAGCAGTTCGTTCGGCTTGCCGGGCAGATCGTTGTTCGGCCCCGGGTATTTTTCCGAGAAGGCCGAGCCGACCGGCGGCTGCATGCGGTAGCCGCGCATGAACAGGATTTCGCCGATGTCGCCGTTGGCGACGCGCTCCTTGAGCTGCTGCATACCACGGCTGTGACGGCTGTTCAGACCGACGGCGACCTTCATCCCCTTCGCGACTGCCTGCTTGTTCAGCTCCAGCATCAGGCGCGACTTCGGCCCGTCCGCCGTCACCGGCTTTTCCATGAAGACATTCACGCCCTTCTCGATCGCGTATTTGAACATCGGCGCGCGGAAAGCCATCGGCGTAGTGAAGATGGCGACGTCATCCTTCTTCAGGCAATCGATCGCCTTTTTGTAGCCGTCGAAGCCAATGAATTTTTTGTCGTCGGTCACCTTCACCTGCTTCTCGTAACGCTTGCTCAGCGTCTCGAAGCTGTTGTTCAGCCGATGCTGGAACACGTCGGCCATGGCGACGATATTGATCGGCGGACCGCTCTGGCCCATCGCGTTGCCCGCCGCACCCGTGCCGCGACCACCGCAGCCGATGAGGGCGACGTTGAGCTCTTCGCTGCCAGCCGCATGAACGGCCGGGATTTTCACGCCAGCCAGCGCGGAGACGACAGCGGCTTTCTTGAGAAATTCACGACGGGGGGTGGAGGAGGACGAGGGCGGATTCATGTGAAGTGCGGAGATTGAATGGATGGGTGCGGGTGTCAATCGCGCTCGTGCCTATCGCTTAGTCGAAACGAACCATGAGCCAGCACTTCATCGGAAATGGTAAGCAGCCTGCGTTGATCAGGCTTTTTCGCTCTGCTGGCTCACCCAGCGAAGAGTCCGAGGTTCATGAACGCGCTCGGCAGAACCAACATACTGACCCCGCCAATCAGCACGGCGAGAAGCCATCGCGCAACATCGGTCGCCGCGGCCAGTCGAGTGCCAGCCATCTGGAACCTCCGCGCTTAGTGCTGCTGCGCGACGTGTTCTGGGGCGGCGACGATGACGTGGGTGGAGGGCTTCAGCATCGAGAGGACCGGTTGCGGGAAGATGCCGACGATGAAGATGAGGGCGGTGAGGGCGCCGACGGTGAACTTGGTGAGGCCACCGACTTTGATCGGGGTGTCGTCGTTCGGCTCCTGCCAATACATCGCGGCGACGACGCGCAGGTAATAGTAGAAACCGGCGGCGACGGTCACGATGCCGATGCCGATGAGGGCGTATTGGTGCTGCTTCACGGCGGCGAAGAAGACGAGGAGCTTGCCGTAGAAGCCGGCGGTGAGCGGGATGCCGGCCAGCGAGAGCATGGCGGTGAGCAGGCCGAAGGCGAGGAACGGACTGCGCTTGGCGAGGCCGTTGAAGTGCAGGATGTCGTCGCCGCGCGAGTGGTTCGTCACGATGATGAGGACCAGGAAGCTCAGCAGAGTCATGAGCAGGTAACCGGCGAGGTAGAAGGCCACGGCGAGGTCGCTCGAACCGATCCCGCCCTGCGCGGTGCCGGTGCTGGCCACAGCCACGAGCAGGTAACCCGCATTGGCGATGCTGGAGTAAGCGAGCAGGCGCTTGAAGTTATCCTGCGGCATGGCGGCGAGGCTGCCGTAGATGAGCGTCGCCCCGGCGAGAATGCCAAGGACGAGCACCAGTTTATCGTGCAGCGCCGGGATGTCGAAGAACGGCTTGAGCACGCGGATGAGGACGATGAACCCGGCGGCTTTGCTGCCCACGCTAAGGAAGGCCGTGATGGGCGTAGGGGCACCTTGGTAAACGTCGGGCACCCAGAGCTGGAACGGGGCGGCGGCGACTTTGAAACCGAGCGCGATGAGCACCAGCATGAGCGCAAAGAGCACGGCCGTTTCGTTGCCGTGGAGGCGTCCGCCTTCGGCGAGCATCGCCGGGAGCGACTGGCTGATGCGGATGAGATTCGTCTCGCCGGTGAGACCGAAGACCCACGTGATACCGTAAACGAGGAAGCCCGTGCTGAGCGCGCCGAGGATGAGGTATTTCACGCCCGCTTCGAGCGAAGCGACGTTGCGCCGCAGATACGCGACCAGCACGTAGAAGCTGATCGTGACGAGTTCGAGCGAGACGAAGATCAGCAGGAAATCGATGGCCGAGGCCATGAACATGAGGCCCGCGCAGGTGAAGATCGGGAGACAGTAAAATTCACCAAGGCCCGCACCGGGTGCGGCTTGCGGGATGAACTTCGAGATCACGCCGCGATATTCCAGCGACATGACCAGCACGACGATGGTAGTGAGCAGCGCAATTCGTTTGAAGAACAACGCGGTGGCATCGGCCGTGTAGAACGCTTTGGTGAGATCGACGCCGGCATCGCCGCGCGTGAAGAACGACCAGGCAAACACGACGGTGAGCACGTAAGCGCCAACCTTCGGCATCCAGGACCGGTCTCCCCCCTTGGTGAACGCCTCGGCGAACAACAGGAAGAAGCCCAGCAGCAGGACGATGACTTCGAGAGTGATGGGAGCGAGCAGCGGCGGCATTTACTTTTTCGGCACAAGGGCTTCGACGCTCGGCTTCACGAAGTTGAGGACGGTCTTCGGGGCGAAGCCGGCGATCATCAACGCGGCGATGAGCAGGAGAACAGGGATACGGGCAGCACCGGCAAGGTCGGTCCAAGCAGCGACGGATTTGGTCGGCTCACCCATGAAAATCTGCTTGTAGGCGCGCAACATATAGACGGCGCTGATGACGACGCCCCACAACGCGAAGCCGGTTGCGATCTTGAAGCTGCCGACAAGCGGCTCGGCCACGGCGGGTTTGAAGGCGCCGAAGAAGACCATCGTTTCGCTGGCGAAGTTGGCGAAGCCAGGCAGGCCGATCGAGGCGAAGGCGGCACAGCCGAAAGCGGCACCGAGGAAGGGCATGGCTTTGCCGACCCCGCCGAGGCTTTCAAACGCGAGCGAATCGGTGCGCTGGCGGAGGATGCCGGTCATGGCGAAGAGCGCGGCGATGCTGAGGCCGTGCGCGAACATGAGCAGCGCGGCGCCGCTCACGCCGATGACATTCAGCGCGGCGATGCCGAGGAAGATGTAGCCCATGTGCATGACCGACGAGTAGCCGAGCATGAAGTCGAGCCGGCGCTGGGCGATGGTGACGAGGCCGACGTAGATAATGTTTCCGACGAGCAAGACGAGCAGCAGGT
Organism: Chthoniobacteraceae bacterium; assembly: GCA_044226525.1. Taxonomy (GTDB): domain Bacteria; phylum Verrucomicrobiota; class Verrucomicrobiia; order Chthoniobacterales; family Chthoniobacteraceae; genus VFJQ01. Next base: position 209,600 of record JBGAGV010000007.1, read on the forward strand.
TTGCCCAGTGCTGAGCACCGGCGGGCAGCAGCGGCACGGCCACTCGGATGAGACCGTAGAGGCCGAACTTCTTCAGCACCCCGGCGTGGAGCATCGCGGCGGGAGTCGGGGCATTGGCATAGGCACCCGGCGCCCACGAGTGGAACGGGAAGAGCGAGATGAGCGTGCCGAAACCGAGGAGCAGGAAGAGATACGGGCGACTCTGGGCTGCGGCGGGGATCAAGTTCTGCCGCGCGATCTCCTGCAGTTTCAGCATGTCGAAGGTGCGGACCTTCTCGGGCAAAGCGAGGTAGAGATCGGCGAGGCCGATGAGCAGGATGAAGCTGCCGAGGCCGAGATAGATCGTGATCTTCCAAGCCGTCGCATGGCGCTCCCCCGTTCCCCAGATGCCGATGAGCAGGAAGGTGGGGATGAGGGCGAGCTCGTGGAAGGCGTAGAAGAAGAACAGGTCCTGCGACGCAAATGCTCCGGCGCAGCCCGCGGAGATGAAGAGCAGGCAGGCGTAGAAGAGATTCGGGCGCTTCTCGATGGTCGGCGTGACCCACACCGCGGCGAGCGTGACGAGACCGGTGAGCAGAAGCATCACGAGGCTCAGGCCATCGGCGGCGAGGAAGTATTTCAGGTCCCAATCCTGTGCGATGACCGTCGCTTGCTGAAATTGGAATTGAGGTCCGGCCTTGTCGTAAAGGAAGGCACAGAGCAGCGCGACAACGGCCTGGATGACCGCGGCGCCAAACGCCGTCTTGCGCGCGGGCGCCCCGAGGAGGACGAGCAGCGCGGCGACGATGGGAACGAGGACGATGAGATTTAGCACGGCAGCGCGGAAATCGGGTTAAGCAGGAAACCAGGAAACCAGGAAAGACAGGAAGGAATGCGACGGGCAGGACCCTCAGCCGTGTCTCGTTTCCTGTTTTCCTGTTTTCCTGCTAAAAAGAGAGCGGCATTCATCACGCGAAGACCATGAAGTAGATCAGCGCCACGACGCCGGCGCCGAAGAGGAAGGCGTAACCCTGGAGGTTGCCGAACTGGAAGAAACGCAGCACGAAGCCGAGGCCCCAGACCGCGCCACTGCTCGCGCGGACGAGCACGCCATCGACGATCCATTTGTCGGCGAAGGCGCTGAGCTTGGCGAGGAGGTCCTGCGTGCCCGCGATGAGCGCGGCGTAGAGTTCGTCGAAGTAGAACTTCTGCTTGAAGGGCGGAATGAGAATCGGGTCCTTGTCCTTGCCCGCGTAGAGCACGTAACCCGCGCCCGTTCCGATGACGAAGGCGAGCGTGCCGAAGATCATGGCGACGTTTTTACCGCCAGCCGCTTCGAGTTTCTCGATCGCTTCGCTCATCCCGTGACCGAGCGCACCATGGGCGATGAACGCGTAACCGGCAATGACGCTGAGGAACGCGAGGATCACCAGCGGGCCGGTCATTTTCAGCGGACCATCGTGACCGTGCTCGGCTTCATGCGTGCGGGCCTTGCCGAGGAAGACGACTACGAACAGCCGCGTCATGTAAAAGGCGGTGAGGCACGCAGTGAACGCGGCCACGAGGAAGAGGATGATGTTCTTCTGATAGGCCGCGACGAGGATCGCGTCCTTCGAGAAGAAGCCCGCGAGGCCGGGGCAACCGATGAGCGCGAGGTAACCGAGGGCGAACGTGAGGAACGTGAGCCGCATCGATTTGCTCAGGCCGCCCATCTTCCAGATGTCCTGCTCGTGATGCAGGGCGTGGATGATCGCGCCGGCACCGAGGAAGAGCAGCGCCTTGAAGAAGGCGTGCGTGAAGAGGTGGAACATCGCAGCGCCCGGCGCGGCGAGGCCCACGGCCATGACCATGTAACCAAGCTGCGAAAGCGTGGAGTAAGCGAGGATGCGCTTGATGTCGTCCTGCTGCGTAGCCATCAGCGCCGCGACCAGCGCGGTGAATCCGCCGATCCCAGCGATGACCGTCTGCGCCCCCGGACTGAGGTCGATGAGGAAAAACACACGGGCCAGCATGTAAACGCCGGCCGCCACCATGGTCGCCGCATGGATGAGGGCGGACACCGGCGTGGGACCTTCCATGGCGTCGGGGAGCCACACGTGCAGCGGAAGCTGCGCGCTCTTGCCAACCGCACCGCAGAAGACAAGCAACACCGCGGCGGTCAAATAACCTTGATTGATATTGGCCGTCGGAAGCGCCGCCTGGATTTCCGGAAAGACAACTGAACCCATCCACGCCCACACCATGAGGATGCCGAGCATGAAGCCGAAGTCGCCGATGCGATTGGTGAGGAACGCTTTGTTCGCCGCCGCCGCCGCGGTCTCCCGCGTGAACCAGTGGCCGATGAGCAGATAGCTGCTCACACCCACGAGTTCCCAGAAGATGAACATCATCACGAAGTTGTTCGCCAGCACGATGCCGAGCATCGAGAACATGAAGAGCGACAGATTGCCGAAGAAACGGGCCTTCGACTCGTCGTGCTCCATGTAAACGGTGGAATAGATATGCACCATTGCCCCCACACCGGTCACGACGAGGAGCATCAGCTTGCTGAGGTCATCGACGATCAGACCAATCGGCACTCGGAGGGCCGGGCCGAAGTCGATCCAAGGCACTTCGATGGTCGGCACGGTGCCGCGACCGTGACCACCACCGCTGGTGAAGACGCCGACCGCCGCGATCAGGCCGAACACCGACGACATCACGGAGATGAACGTGGAAGTGCCTGCCGACTTGCGAAAGAGCAGATGAATCAGCGCCGCCGCGACGAGAGGATTGAGAAGAATGAACCAGACGAGTTGCGGGTCCATGCGCTAGAACTTGAGCGAGTTGATGTCTTCCACGTGGATAGTTTGCCGGGCGCGGAACAGGGCGACGATAATGGCGAGACCGACGGCCACCTCGGCGGCGGCGACGGTGATGATGAGAAAGACGAGCACCTGCGCGTTGTAGTTCGGCAGCTTGTCCGGGCCCACGTTGAAGCGGCTGAAGGCGACGAGCGAGAGGTTCGCGGCATTCAGCATCAGCTCCAGGCACATGAAAATGATGATGATATTGCGCCGGAGGATCACGCCCGCGAAGCCGATCGCGAAGAGCAGGCCGCTGACGAGGAGGTAATGGTTCAGCGTGAGAGTCATTTCAGTTCGCGCTTGGAGAGGATGACCACGCCGATGGTGGCCACGAGAATGAGCACGCCGACCACTTGGAACGGCAGATTGTGCGTGGAGAAAAGGGTCGCGCCGACTTCGCGCACGTCATCGATCTTGCGATCGGCCAACGCCGGGAAGGCCTGCTGCCCGAGCGGGAAACGCCCCAGCACCGCCCAGAGCTGAGCGACAAAAACCAGTGTCACCAGTCCCCCACCCGCCAGCGCGGAGAGGTTCAGTTTGCGGCGCTGCTCGGCTTTGAGGTCGAGCAACATGATGATGAAGAGGAACAAGACCATCACCGCGCCCGCATAGACGAGCACCTGGATGATACCGATGAAGAAGGCATCGAGCGAAACGAAGAGCGCCGCGAGGCCGAGGAAGCTGACCACCAGCGAGAGCGCGCTGGCGACGGGATTACGGTTCACGACGACGGCGATGCCGAAAACCAGCATCATCAGCGCGAAAACCCAGAAAAGAATCGGAGACATGAACGATGGGGCTTCCTACTTGAGTGGGTTCCACTTGTGGACGAGCCCGTCGAAGACGCCGCCCAGCTCGTAGAGCTTTTTCTTGTCGTGCACCATCTCGGCCCGGGTGGTGCCGGTGATGGCGTAATCCTTGCGCAGGAAGATGGCCTGCTCGGGGCAGACTTCTTCGCACATGCCGCAGTAGATGCAGCGGATCATGTCGATCTTGAACTGCTTCGGCCGCTTCTCGACCTTCGCCCATTTCGACTCGGCGGGGATTTCCTCCGGCGTGATGGTGATGGCCCGCGGCGGGCAGATGAATTCGCAGAGCTGGCAGGCCACGCAGCGCTCGCGCTCGTGGGTGTCTTTCACCAGCGTGGGAGCACCACGGTAGTGCTCGGGCATGTGCGAATCCCATTTCTCCTCGGGATACTGCATGAGCACCTTGGTCTCCCCCGCCCACATCTTACGCAGATGTTTGAGCGTGGTCATGAGACCGGCGATGATGGACGGGAGATAGATTTTCTCCTTCCAGGTCAGATTCGGGCGCGGGACGACGTAAGCCATGGCGCGTTATTTGGTAAAGGCGAGGATGCCGGCGGTGAGGAAGATGTTCACCAGCGCGATTTCGAAGATGTAGAGCCATCCGAGTTTCATGAGCTGGTCGTAACGGAAACGGGGGAGCGTCCAGCGCACCCAGATGAAGACGAAGAGCAGCACCGCGACCTTGGCGAAGAAGGTGGTGATATTCACGATGCCCCAGATCCAGCCCGGGATGCCGTGCAGGAAGCTCAGGCCGATCTGGTTGGCGCCGTCCGGGATGAAAGGCAGATGCCAGCCACCGAGGAAGAGCACCACGATGAGCGCGCTGCCGGCGATCATGGCGGTGTATTCGCCGAGGAAGAAGAGGGCAAACTTCATCGACGAATATTCGGTGTGATAACCGGCGACGAGTTCCGTTTCGGACTCGGGAAGATCGAACGGGAGACGATTCGTCTCCGCGAACATGCAGATCGTGAAAGTGACGAAGGCGATGAAAGCGGGAATCCAGAGGAGCACTTCGCGCACGCTGAGGCTCCCATCGGTGAACGGGGCGAGCAGCCAGCCGTGATCGACCTGGTATTGCGTGATCTTGGTGAGGCTCGTGCTGCTGGCGATGAGCAGAACCGGCACGGCGCTGAAACCGAGACCGAGTTCGTAGCTGATCATCTGCGACGAACTGCGGATGCCGCCCAGGAAGGGATACTTCGAGTTCGACGCCCAGCCCGCGAGGACGATGCCGTAAACGCCCACGCTCGCGATGGCGAAGATGTAGAGGATGCCGACGTTCAGATCGGCCACGACCATCGGCACGCCCAGAAAGCTGCTACCGAAGGGGATCGCTGCGAGCACCACGATCGATGGGATCATCGCCAGACACGGTGCGAGCCAGAAATACAGCTTGTTCACGTGCCCGGGGACAAAGTCCTCCTTGAGCAGGAACTTCACGGCATCGGCCACGGGCTGACCAAGACCACCAAGGATGGGCGACCAGTCATTCTTCGCGCCGAGCAGGGTGAGCGGGAAGCCGGTGCGGTTCGGGCCGGTGCGATCCTGAATCGCAGCCGAGACACGGCGCTCAGCGTAAACCGTGTAGCTGACCATCGGTAGCACGACGAGGAAGATCAGGAAGATGGTCTTCGCGAGCGAAGTGCCGACGAGGAACCAGAAAGCGGGGTCGTTCAGAAAAGCAATCATTTCGCGGCCTCCTCTTTTTCGGCTTTCTCGGCTTCGAGCACCTGCACGCCGAGGTCGCCGATTTTGCTGAGGCTCAAGTCGGCGAATTCCTTCACCTTGCCAGCCATCTGTTTAAAGACGTCTTCGATCATGTAGAGACCGTTTGAGCCGCTGACCGCCTGGATGAGATCGCGCAGGATCTCCCAGTCATCGCGCGCCTGGCCGGGCGCGTTCACGGCTTTGTTCAGGCGCTGGAGGCGGCCCTTTCCGTTGATCATCGAGCCACGCTTCTCGACCCACGCGCTGGCGGGCAGGAGCACGGTGGCATGAGCGGTGGTAGCGTTGGGCAGGATGTCCATCACGATGAGGGCATCGAGCTTCTTGAGATCGTCTTCCGTCAGGCCAGCCTGGGTGGCGTCTTCGCCGAGGCAGACGAGCGCCCTGATCGCGCCACTGCGGACGCCGTCGGCGATTTTCTTAAGCCGGCTGCCTGCTCGAGTGGTGCAGATGTTCAACAAACGCGCGCCGCTCGTGTTTGGATTGCGATCCGCCGCGATAAGCAGACCGTCGGGTTCACCAATGCGCGGCACGACGTCGTGCTGCTTGTCGATCTCCAGCTCGTCGATGAGCCGGCGCGTGAGCCAGAGTTCTTCATTCGTCGCCTTGGCCGAAGCGATCAGGGCGATCGATTCCTTGCCGTGCGCCTTGAGCATCTCGGCGGCGATGGCGATGGCGGTGCGCCACTCGACCGGCTCGCCCTTGACCATCGGGGTCTTCAGGCGGCTTTCGTCGCCGACATATTTGAAATTCAGTCGGTGCGAATCCGGCAGCCAGCAGCCGTTCACCGCGTCGTTTTCGCGCGGGGTGATGCGATGGATCACGTTCTCGCGCGAACCGACGGTGATGTTGGCGCCAGTGGCGCAGTTCACATCGATGGTCTTGGTTTCCTTGAGGAACCAGACGCGCATCTTGAACCGGAAATCGGTCGAGGTGAGCGCGCCGACCGGGCAGATATCGACGGTGTTGAGCGAGTAATTCGAGACGAGTTGCTTGTCCGGGTGGCAGGCAATCGAGTTGAAACTGCCGCGATCGACGATGCCGATACAATCGTCCTCAGCGACCTCCTTCATGAACCGGATGCAACGGGTGCAGAGCACGCAGCGCTCGGCGTCGAGCGTGACGCGCGGCCCGAGTTCGACGTTCTTCGGTTTCTTGACCTTGTTATCGAGGAAGCGCGATTCGCCCTGTCCGACTTCGACCGAATATTCCTGCAGCTTGCACTCGCCGGCCTGATCGCAGATCGGGCAATCGAGCGGGTGGTTGATGAGGAGGAACTCCATCACGCCCTTCCGGCAGTCCTCGACCATGGGCGAGTTCGTGCGGATGCCCATGCCCTCGGCCACATCCTGCGCGCAGGAAATCTGCGGACGCGGAATCCAGGCAATCTCCGGCTTGCCATCGGCACCGATGACCGGCTTGCGGTCGGGCGTCATCTTGGGCATGCCCATTTCGACGAGGCACATACGGCAATTGCCCGGCGAAGAGAGTTTTGGGTGGTAGCAGTAGTGCGGGATGAATTTCTCCGCCTGCTTGCACGCCTCGATCACGCGGGTGCCTTTGGGAAACTGGAGCCAGACGCCGTCGATCTGGACGTTCAACATTTGGACGGGAGCAGCGAGTTCGGTGCTCATTTCCCTTTCTCCTCCGTCGAGCCAGCGCACTCGCAATCGTGCTCCTGCTCGTGCTCGTAATCGATCCCATGCGTCCCATATTCCGCCGCATCCTCCGCAAGACGCCCCGCCCGCTCCGAAAAGCGCCGCAGCAGTCCCATCAACATCTGAACTACGCGAACCAAACGCTCTTTCGCCGGCTCAATCTCCTCGGCTGTCACGATGTTGCGAACCCAGAGCACATCCAGACAAGCAGCACATTCCAGCGCCGAACCTCGAGCGATCTCGAAGAAACGCGCACGATCCCGCTCGGAGAACTTTCCATTCCCCTCAGCGATATTCAGCGGGACGCTGGTCGAAGCACGGTCGAGTTGATCCTTGGCCGCAGCTTTGGCTTCGATGCGGTCGATCAGATTTCCGGCCCAACTGCAAAACGCCAGCGATTCCTGATAAACGTCGAGCTTTTCGTGGTCGAAGTGAATTTTCATTAAGGTTCGATTACGAGCAGGAGCACGAGCACGATTAGGATTTATCGCGTGGCAGCCGGGGCCATGATTTCGTGGCCGTTGCCGCGCGGGGCGGGCACGGGTTCGATCTTTTCGTTCTCGATGAGTTCTTCCGGGGTGTATTCCGGAGGCATCGGCGGCGGGAGGGGCTTGGTGGCTTTCGCAGTGAATTCGTCGCGGAACTTGGCGACGAACGATTGCGTGGGCCACGAGCAGGCTTCGCCGAAAGCGCAAATGGTCTTGCCGGCAATGTTGTCGCCGATCTGCTTGAGCAGATCGGGATCACGCTCTGTGCCGCCGCCTTCGAGGATGCGGTCGGTGATCTTCTTCATCCAGAGCGAACCTTCGCGGCACGGCGTGCACTGGCCGCACGACTCGTGCGCGTAAAACTCGTTAATGTTGTTCAGGCACTCCACCATGTTGCGCGAGTCATCCATGATAATGACGCCGCCTGAACCGGCCATCGACCCGCACGCAGCGATGGTGTCAAAGTCCATCGGGATGTCTTCGAGCGTGAGGGTCTTATCCTTCACCTTGTAGGTCTCGCCGGCTTTCAGCACCTTCGCGCTGGAGCCGCCGGGAATGACCGCTTTGAGCTTGCGACCTTCCTTCAAGCCGCCGCACACGTCGTAGATCAGCTCGCCCATGGTAAGGCTGCCGACTTCCACCTCGTAATAGCCGGGCTTTTGCACGTCGCCGCTCACGCAAAGGATGCGGGTGCCGGTGTTGTTCGGCTTGCCGATCTTCGCGAACTCCGCACCGCCCATCCCGATGATGTGCTTCACGTCGCAGAGCGTCTCGACGTTGTTCACGATCGTGGGGCACTGGTAGAGCCCGAGCACGGCCGGGAAATACGGCGGCTTGATGCGCGGGTAGGCGCGCTTGCCTTCGAGCGATTCGATGAGGCCGGTTTCTTCGCCGCAAATGTAGGCGCCCGCACCACGGTGCACGTAAATTTCACAATCGAAGCCCGAGCCGCAGATATTCTTGCCGAGGAATCCTTTCGCCCGCGCTTCGGCCAGCGCCTTTTCGAGGATCCTCGCGCCTTCCGGGAACTCCCCGCGAATGTAGATATACGCGAGATGCGCATCCACCGCGAAGCAGGAGATCACCATGCCCTCGATGAGCTGATGCGGGTCCTGATGAATGATGTAACGATCCTTGAACGTGCCGGGCTCGGACTCGTCGGCGTTGCAAATGAGATAGGTCGGCTTCGGCCCGCCGCGCTTGATGAAGCTCCATTTCACGCCGCACGGGAAGCCCGCGCCACCGCGCCCGCGCAGACCCGAGGTCTTCACCTCGTTGACGATCTCCTCGGGCTTCATCTTCAGCGCCTTCTTCAACTCGGCGTAACCGCCGTCCTTGAGATAGCAGTCGATCCGGTTGTTCCAGCCTTCACGGTCGATGTTCTTGAAGACCAGCCGGCGCTCTTTCGGATGCGGCGGGCGCACTTTCGGGAGCGTCGCGTCGGATTTCTCCAGCGCGAGCAGATCGGCCCCGCCATCAAGCGGGATGTTCTCCTTGAAGAGATCGTTCACCATCGCCACCGGCGCACTGCCGCAACTCGCGAGGCATTCGACAAATTCGACCGAATATTTTCCATCCGCCGACACGGCGACCGGGTTGCCATGACCGGGATTGTGCACCGCGTGCTCCACGTCGGCCGCCTTGCCGGCCTCCTTGTGATCGTGCTCGGCATCGCCGTGCCCGTGTCCGTAGTAGGTCTGCTGCCACTTCAGCAGATCGATCCCCGCGGCTTTCGCGATCTCGTCGCGAAGCTGATAGGAACCAGCGAGCTGGCAGGAGAGTGTGCGGCAGACGCGAATGTGCCGTGCTCCCGCCGGCACACGACGGAACATCGGGTAAAACGTCACCAGTTCGAGGATATTGATCGGCTCGAGCTCGAGCTTGGCGGCGATCCACTTGATCGCCTCATCGCTGATGAAGCCAAAGTGTTCCTGCCAGAGGTGCAGCAGCGGCAGTGAAGCAGAGCGCTTCGACACCGGGTAGTGCGTGATGGCTTCGTCGATTTTTTCGAGCAGTTCGGCTGGGATGTGGAAAAACATGGCGACCGGCTACTTGGCGGGCTGCATCTTCAAGGGTTTGGTTTCCTGCACGGCGTCGGGCGGACCGCCGAGCATCTTCACGGGAGAAATGAGTTTCCCATCCACGAAATGGAGCGCGATCTCTTCGCCGTCCTGGCGGTAGTAGTAGCGCACCACATCGACCTCTTTTTTCTGCGTCTCGAGCGCGAGCTTGGTCGTTTCGGCGCGGGTCGGCTGGCCCAGGATGCTCTCGACTTCCTTCGGCGAAATCCCCTTCCCCATCCCCTCGAGGCTGGCGCGTTGGCCCTCGACGACTTCGAGGTTTTGATTGGTTATGCGCGGACCGCACCCGGCAAAAGCGAGTGATAAGCTGAAAAGGATGGTGCCGGCGGCCATGCGATGCACAGTGGGGTGGAGATTGCGAAGCGCGTCGGGGAGCGGCAAGTTGAATTTGTGAAATTTTTCACAAGCGATTCCCGGCTGGCCCATTTTCGAGAAGGCAAACGGGGGAGCGCGCCACAGAAAGTGCTATTTTTATCTGAACAGAATTGGCGCTCGGTGCGTCGCACTGATGAAGAACCCGAAACTCGAATCGTTTTATGAATCTGAAATCTTTCCTCGCTCCCGGCCTGGCCGCGCTCGCTTTTCTCGCCGCGCCGGTCACATCGCTGGCCGATCACAGCCACAAGGTGACGGTGTATCGCGACCGCGACCACGACGGCCACTACAACAAGAAAACCTACGAAGTGCCAAACCACGGCCACCGCTACTACGGCGGGCGCGGCTACTATGGCAGTCCTTACTACGGCTACCGCCCCTACTATCGCCCCTCCTACTCCGGTTACGGTTATGGCTACGGCTACCGGCCCTATTCCGGCTACTACGGCTACCCGCGGACGACTCTGGGGATCTCGCTCTTCTCGCGCCCGAGCTACACCTACAGCTATCGCGATTACGAACCGGGGCACGGCAGTCTCGCGGTAGATGTGCAGAGTGCGTTGCGGAAGCGGGGCTATTATCGCGGGCCGATCGATGGTGACATCGGGAGCGGCAGCCGGGCCGCGATTCGCGCGTATCAACGCGACCACGGCCTCTCCGCGACCGGTCGCATCGATTCCTCGCTGCTCCGCTCCCTGCACATCGACTGATCGCGCACTTTCTCTTTGCAGGCGCGAGGGGCGCGGCTAAGTCGCCGCCCGTGTTCGTCCGTATTGTCGCGCTTTCCATCATCCTCGCCACCGCCTCACGCGGGGCGGAGGAAGCGGCTGTGCCGGTTGTTCGTGCCCAGGAAGCCCGCGCCACCGTCTGGGCAGCGCACGATGATTCGGCCATTGATCGCTTCACCGAAAACCCCGGCGTCTCCCGCCGGCTGGTCGATTCGCTCGTGCTCGCCGCGGCCGGGGAAAAGGATATCGCGCGGGCCTGGCGCAAGTTCATCCAGCCAGGCGATCGCATCGGCATCAAAGTGAACGCGGGAGGAGGGCCGAATTTTTCCAGCCACGTGGGCGTGGTGCGCGCAATCATCGACGGTCTCGAACAAGCCGGCGTGAAGCCGGGCAACGTCGTCGTATGGGATCGCGAGAGCGAGGAGTTGAAGGAGGCTGGCTTCGACCCAAAGCGGCTCGGCTGCAAAGTGCGGGCTATCGATCCACCACGCGGCTGGGATCGCACCAGTGCGTTCACCGCGCCGGCGCTGGGCAGGCTCATCTGGGGCGATGCGCTCTTCATCGAGAAAAACGTGAAGTTGCTCGGTCGCCAGACGACGGACTCCGATCAACTTTCGCAGGACAGCCACTTCGCGACGATCGTCACCAAGGACGTGAACCGGATCATCAACGTGGGCACGCTGACCGACGACGCCGGATGCGGAGTCGCCGGGGTCTTCTACAATCTCGCTCTCAAGAACGTGGACAACTGGCGCCGCTTCGTCTCGCAGGATCAGATGGCTGCCGACTCGATCCCCGAACTTTACGCGAACGCGACCCTTGGCCCCAAAGTCGCGCTGCACTTTCTGGATGGCCTCATGGCGCAATACGCAGGCGGCCCCGCAGCCAATCCGAACTACTCATACCAGCACGCCACGCTCTACGCCTCGCGCGATCCCGTCGCGCTCGATGCGCTTGCCGCGCGCAAGATCGACGAATGGCGCAAGCTCGCCAAGCTTCCACCGATCGCCGCTCGCACCGAGTGGCTCAAGACCGCCGAGCAAATGGGCCTCGGCGAATCCTCCGAAGAGCGGCTCAAACTCATCACGGTAAGCCAGTGACCCCCAGCGACGCCGGCGACCCGCGAGATCTGGGCGGACCGCTCCTGCGCAGCGTCTCGCGCTCGTTCTATCTGTCGGTCCGGCTGCTCCCCTTGAAGCTGCGCGAGCCAATCGGCGTTGCTTATCTCCTCGCGCGAGCGAGCGACACCATCGCCGACAGCTCCGATCTTCCCGCCCCAGAACGCGAACACCATCTCGCCCATTTTCTCACCATGATCCGCACTGGTGGGCGCGAGGGCCTCGACCAAATCCGGGCGCGCGTGCGGTCGAATCACGAGGGGGAAAACGTCCTCATCGCCCAGCTCGATCGTTGCCTCGCGTGGCTCGAATCGATGGCCGAATTCGACCGGACCGAAATCCGCGCCGTGCTGGAAAAGATCACCCGCGGCCAGACCCTCGACGTGCAGCGCCCCGTCCTGCACACTGCCGCCGAACTGGAGGAATACTGCTATCTCGTCGCCGGCTGCGTCGGCGAATTCTGGACTCGCGAGTGCGTGCATCACCTCCCCCGCTACAGTTCGCTCTTGCCCGAACGGTTGAACGCCTGCGCCATCGATTTCGGCAAAGCGCTCCAGCTTGTGAACATCCTGCGCGACATTCCCGCCGATCAGAAAAACGGACGCGGCTATCTCCCCACCGAGAACCCCGACTTCACCCACTGGCACACCCGCGCCTGCACCCTGCTCGACTCCGGCCGCGAATATATCCGATCCCTTCGCCCCGCCCGCGTCCGAATGGGCTGCTTCCTCCCCTGGGATCTTGCGAGAAAAACCCTCGCCCTCCTCGCCAAGCATAACCCGCTCGAAACCCCGCACCGCGTGAAAGTCACCCGCGCCGACGTGCGAGCGACGTTTCTTCAGGCGATGATCGCCGCATTTTCAAACAGGCCGCTAAGGGAAGACAAGGGGAAGGGGTGACGAGGTGAAGATCTCGTTTGCGCGCAGTCACCCCGTCACGCCCGACCCAGCGCGTTTCCCATTTGCCAATCCGCTTCCGCTCGCTTGAATCCGGCGCCTGATGAATTCCGCCGTGTCACCGCCGGTCGCCATTGTCATGGGTAGCAAGTCCGATTGGGACACGATGCGCCATTGCGCCGACCTGCTCACGCAGCTCGGCATCGCCCACACTGCTCGCGTCGTGAGCGCGCATCGCACTCCCGATCTGATGGCCGACTTCGCCAGGAAGGCCGCGCAGCACGGGGTAAAAGTCATCATCGCAGGCGCCGGGGGAGCGGCCCATCTGCCGGGCATGATCGCCGCGCATACGCACCTGCCCGTGCTCGGCGTGCCCGTCGAGAGCAAGGTTCTGCGCGGCGTCGATTCGCTCCTGTCGATCGTGCAAATGCCTGCCGGCATCCCCGTTGCCACCCTCGCCATTGGCACTGCGGGCGCCAAGAACGCCGCGCTGCTCGCCGCCTCCATTCTCGCGCTCAGTGATGAGACTACCCGCGCCGCGCTCGAAGATTTCCGCGCCAATCAAACCGCCGAAGTCCTGGCCGCCGAACTCGGTGAATAAATGAGCGAACACAAAATTTTCCTTCCCGGCTCCACGATCGGCGTGATGGGCGGCGGCCAGCTCGGTCGCATGTTCGCCATCGCCGCGCGCCGCATGGGGTATCGCGTTCACACCTTCTCGCCGGATGAAGACACGCCCACCGGCCAGCTCGCCGACAAGGAAGTCGCCGCGAGTTATACCGACGAGAAAGCGGTGCGCGAGTTTGCCCGCGGGATCGATGTCCTCACCTTCGAGTTCGAGAACATCCCCGCGCAAACCCTCGAGTGGGCTCAGGAGGAATGCACTGTGCGCCCCGCCGGCAGTGTCCTGCAAATCTGCCAGCATCGCCTGCGCGAAAAAGTCTTTCTGCTCAATGCCGGCCTGCCGCTGCCGCACTTCGAGGAAGTGGAAAGCGAGAAGGAACTTTTCGACGCCGTTGCCAAAATCGGGACCCCTTGCGTGCTCAAGACCGCGGCGTTCGGTTACGACGGCAAGGGGCAGACGAAAATCGACGAACGCACCGACCTGAAGGCCGTCTGGGACCGTTACAAAAACACGCCCGCTGTCCTGGAAGCGTGGGTGCCCTTCGAGCGCGAAATCAGCGTCATCGTCGCTCGCGGTGCCAATGGCCAGATGGTCACATATCCCGTCTGCGAGAACCGTCACTCGCACCACATTCTCGACGTCACCCTCGTGCCCGCGGAGATCGATCTCGAAGTCGCTTCCCGAGCGCGCCAGCTCGCCGGCACCATCGCCGAAGCCCTCGGTCTCGTCGGGCTCCTCGCGGTGGAAATGTTCGAGCTTCCCGACGGCACGATCTTCATCAACGAGCTCGCCCCGCGCCCGCACAATAGCGGCCACTTCAGCTTCGACGCATCCATCACCAGCCAGTTCGAGCAGCAGCTCCGTGCCGTGTGTGGTCTGCCCCTCGGCAGCGGTGAGCTGCTCCGCCCGTGCGCGATGGCCAATCTCCTCGGCGATCTGTGGGCCAAGGGCGAGCCCGACTGGGCCGCCGCCGCCGCGTTTCCCGACGTGAAGATCCATCTCTACGGCAAGGGCGAAGCCCGTCCAGGGCGCAAGATGGGGCACCTCGTGGCCTTCGGCACCGACCCAGCCGACGCCGCCCATCGCGCCGTCGCCGCGCGCGACGCTCTCGTGGCGGGCCGTTGATCCATTGATGGACACCGCTGTCGTCCAGACCGGCACTCCGGCCGAACTCGCCCGCGCGATTGATCGCGCCGTCGAGCTTTTGCATAGCGCCGAAGTGGTCGCGCTCCCGACCGAGACCGTTTACGGCCTCGCGGCCGATGCCACGCGCCCGGACGCCGTCGTCAAAATCTTCGAAGCGAAAGAGCGCCCGTTTTTCGACCCGCTCATCGTCCACCTGCCCGATCTCTCCTGGCTCGGCCGCATCACCCAGCACGATGACGTGATGCTCCTGGTCGATGAACTCACGCAAGCGTTCTGGCCTGGGCCGCTCACCCTCGTGCTGCCACGCTGGTCGCTCGTCCCGGACCTCGTCACCAGCGGCCTCGACACGGTCGCCGTGCGGATGAGCGCGCACCCCGTCTTCCGCGAAATCGTGCGCGCTTTCGGCAAACCACTCGCCGCGCCGAGTGCAAACCGTTTCGGTCGCATCAGCCCCACGAGCGCGGATGATGTGGTGAAAGAACTCGGCGGCCGCATCCCCCTCGTCGTCGATGGCGGACGCACCGAGCACGGCATCGAGTCCACCATCGTCCGCGTCGAACCGGAGAAGCTCACCATCCTCCGCACCGGCCCGATCACTCCCGACGACCTCGCGACCATCGCACCTGTCGAAATCGCTACCGCTGGCGACAAACCCGACGCGCCGGGGCAGCTCAAGAGCCACTACGCGCCGCGCACACCTCTCACGCTCACCGAAACCTTCGTGCCGTCTCCTGCGACCGCGCTGCTCGCCTTCCGCACTCCCCCACCCCAGACTTCCGCTTTCGCCGCCGTCGAAGTTCTCTCTCCCTCCGCCGACCTGCGCGAAGCCGCCGCCACCCTCTTCGCCAAACTGCGCCGCCTCGACGAGTCCGGCGCCGGGCACATCCTCGCCGAACCCGTTCCTGAAACTGGCCTCGGCATCGCCATCATGGATCGACTCCGCAAAGCCGCCCATTCATGAGCGAGCCCAAAAACAAGATCAGCACCCGGTCCGCCGGCATCGTCAGCCTCGCGGTGATGTCGAGCCGCGTGCTGGGACTCATTCGTGAACAGGTCTTCGCCGCGTTGTTCGGCGCGAGCACGCAGATGGACGCCTTCATCGCGGCCTTTCGCGCCCCGAATCTTCTTCGCGACCTCTTCGCCGAGGGTGCGCTTTCGACCGCGTTCATCACCACCTTTTCCGAAAAGATCACCAAGGGCGGTGACCAGGAGGCATGGAAGCTCGCGAACAAAGTCGCGACGCTTACCGCGATCTTCATGAGCGCCGTGTCGCTCCTCGGCATCGTGTTCGCGCCCCAGATCATGTCCGTGCTGGCGCCGGGCTTTGCCGATACGCCGGGCAAGATGGAACTCACCATTCTGCTTGCGCGCATCATGTTCCCCTTCATCGCCATGGTCTCGCTGGCGGCGCTGGTGATGGGGATGCTCAACGCCAAAAACGTCTTCGGGATGCCGGCGATGGCCTCCACGTTTTTCAATCTCGGCTCGATCATCGGCGGGGTTGTCCTCGGCTGGTGGCTCGATCCTCACTTCGGCACCAAGCAATACGGCAGCGGCTCGCTCATCGGCCTTTCCATCGGCACGCTGATCGGCGGCACGGCGCAACTCCTCGTGCAATTTCCCGCCCTGCGCCGCGTCGGTTACCATTTCCGCCCGAGCTTCGCGTGGCGCGACGAAGGTGTGCGGCGCATCCTCCTGCTGATGGGGCCCGCGATCGTCGCCGCGAGCGCGGTGCAGGTGAACGTGATGGTGAACGGTAACTTCGCCTCGCATCTCGGAAACGGCCCGGTGAGCTGGCTGAACTACGCCTTCCGGCTCATGCAGTTGCCGATCGGCATCTTCGGCGTCGCCATCGGCACCGTCACCCTGCCAGTCGTTTCGCGCAGTGCCGCGATGGGAAATACCGAGGAATTCCGCTCCATCCTCGCCAAGGGAATGCGGCTCGCCTTCCTGCTCACCATCCCCTCCACCATCGGTCTCGTGATGCTCGCGCGGCCGATCATCAGCCTCATTTTCGAGCGCCGCGCCTTCACCGCGGCGAGCACCGACCAGACGGCTATCGCGTTGCAATACTACGCCGTCGGCCTGTGTGCCTACGCGGGTATCAAGGTCCTCGCCCCGTCGTTCTACGCCATCGGCAAACGCAACACGCCCATGATGGTCAGCTTCCTGTCCATCGCCGTGAATTACGGGCTCAACCAGCTTTTCACCTTCCACCTTGGCTGGGGGCACAAAGGCCTTGCCCTTTCGACCGGGCTCGTCGCCCTGACCAACTTTTCGCTGCTCTATCTGCTCATGCACCGGCAGGTCCACCGCTTGGAGACGAAACACCTCATCGCCACCCTCGCAAAGCTCTTCCTGGCCGGCGCAGTCCTCACGCTCGTTTGCTGGGGGGCTCTTCGCTGGCCGATGGCGGGCTGGAGCGGCATGTCCTTTGCCCTGCGCGCCCTTCTGCTCCTCGGCACCATCGCCATTGGCGCTGCCGCGTTCTTCGCCACTGCCGCTCTCTGCCGCATCGAGGAACTCGACGATGTGCTCGCCATCGCGAAGCGGAAGCTGAAAAGAAAGTAACTCCGCCTCATGATGCGCCTTCATCGGGGCGAGATCGGTCAACGCGCCCGCTGAGCGGACGAGGCGCGGTGCTCGTCCCTGAACGGCAATTGGGGCGTTTGCTGGATCGAAGTGGCGGAGGCCATCTCCAATCCCGTTCATCGCCGAAAATGACATTCCGGAGGCAACGCAACAAACCTCCCAGTGTGGAATCTGAATTGCTATCTAACCAACCCAGCTTGTCATTTTTGACGGGCAAGTGCGCATCGTCTTCTGCCCAAAGAGGGTGTTCCCACGGTCCCCCCGGCTCGTTGCATCACATCATTCCACACCAATGAAAACAGGGTATCTGCTGGACATGGACGGGGTTATCTACCGGGAAAATCATCTGATTCCGGGGGCCGCCGAGCTCGTCGAGGCGTTTATCGAAACCTCGACTCCGTTCCTCTTCTTAACGAATAACTCCGCCCCCACGCCGGGCGATCTGGTGGTCAAACTCCGCCACTTGGGCATCCCAAATCTCGCACCGCGGCATTTTTACACCGCGGCTCTGAACACCGCCGACTTCCTTTCCGAAACCCACGCCAATTGCACCGCCTACGTGATTGGCGACGCCGGCATCGCCGCCGCTCTGCACGAAAAGCAGATCGCCAACGATTCCATCGCGCCGGATTACGTGGTGGTCGGCGAGGGACATGTCGCCATGGAAAAGATCCTCAAAGGACACGAACTCGTTGAAAAAGGCGCCCGCCTCGTCGCGACTAATCCCGACAACTGGTGCCCCGTTTCGGCTGATGCCACCCGCCCCGGCGCCGGCGCCCTCACCGTCTTTCTCGAGGCCAGCACCGGATGCCGCCCCTACTATCTCGGCAAACCGAACCCCTACATGTTCATCAAAGCGCGGCAGCGTCTCGGACGAAATGTCGAGGAGGTCGTGATGGTGGGCGATACGATGGAGACCGACATCCGCGGCAGCGTCGAAGTCGGCCTCCAAGCCTACCT
Organism: Chthoniobacteraceae bacterium; assembly: GCA_044226525.1. GTDB lineage: Bacteria > Verrucomicrobiota > Verrucomicrobiia > Chthoniobacterales > Chthoniobacteraceae > VFJQ01. The sequence goes on from JBGAGV010000007.1 coordinate 227,632, forward strand.
CGTCCTCACCGGCTCCAGCCGCATCGAGGATCTGGTCAATTACGTTTACCAGCCGACCCGCACCCTCACCAGCGTCGCCGACCTCGTCGAGGAAGTCCGCTCCGGAGTCCCCTGCGACCGCCGCGACAGCCCAGCCTTCTCCCAGGCTTCCCCTCACCGCCAGAACCGCCACGGCCGCCGCCATCAATCCGAAGAACCGCGCGCGACCCGACCTCGCCCTGCGATGACCAAATAGCCGTCATCGATCCCCTTTCGCGATTGTCCCGCCCGGCGAAGCTCCTTGTCCTTCGCTCGCGACGAATGGACTGTTGGACAGATGGGCAAATGGGAGAAACCATGGCGCGCTCTCAAGCGTCTCTTTTCATCCAATCGCCCGCCAGCCCATTCGTCCACTGCTCTTCCCATGCGCCCTCTCTGGATCAAAGCCACTCTCCTTCTCCTCGCCGTCTGGTTCGTCGCCGGGGGCGCCATGTGGTGGGCCAAGGCCCACAAACCCACGCCCGAATCCGTCGCCGCCTACGTCGAGCAGAGCAAAATCGAAGGCAAATCCGCAGCGGAACGGCAACAGGAGATGGAAAAGATCGCCAAGCAACTCAACACCCTCAGCTTCGAGCAACGCCGCGAGGTGCGCATGACTCGCAAGCTCGACAAATTTTTCCGCCAGCTCAACCCCGACGAACAAAACCGGTTCCTCGACCTCACGGCCCCCGAGCACTTCAAGCAGATGATGGAAGCGCTCAACAAAATGACGCCGCAGGATCGCAAACGCTTCGTCACCCGCGCCCTCAAGGATATGCAGGACCAGGAAGGCGAGCTTCCGGAGGGCGCCCGTCCCCAGTTTGACCAGGACAAAAACGCCCAGAAAATCGTCGAGCAAGGCCTCAAGAGTTTCTACAGCGAGGCCAGCGCCGAGACGAAAATGGACCTCGCTCCCCTCATCGAGCAGTTCCAGCACAACCTTCAAGGCCTGCGTTAGTCCGAGCCATCTTTCACAAAAAAAAGACGAGCAACTTTCTCCGCCCCCCCTCGAAAGGATGAGCAATGACAAGTTGAAGGTCATGGCCTCCAGACTCGCGTGCTTGATGAGGCGTAGGTGAAGGCGCGCCCAGAAAAGATCTGGACCGCGCCGGTCGCCATCCGAATCAAAGCTCGCAGGCGGGCGGCGTGAAAGGCTCTTCAAGACGGGGTGATGGCCTCGACTGGCAATCGCGAAAACCGCTCGTGCGGAGCGTCAGTCGGGCACGCAGGGTGGCCTGCTCCACGTCCCACTCCGAGGTCATTATGGCGGTGAATCGTTCCGCTCGCCCGCATCACGGTGCGCCCCCCCCTGCCTGAACGTGAACCACTTATGCTTTGTTTGGCATCCGAGCGCGAGCGCGAAGGTCTGCCGATTCGAGAGATTTTGTAAAGCTGATCCCGACCTCCCCAGCTAAAGCAAGGGAGCCCGACAGGCTCGCACCGGCACTGAGTCGTAGCGGGACCGGTGCGCGCGCGATCGCGCTTCGGGAAGCGCCACGCCATCACATAGTCGATTGGGTTCATGAGCGCGTCAGTGCGGCGAGCAAGCCGATTAGACGTGCCATTGATAGTGGGCCGAGGTTGGAGCGTGGCTGAGTCGATCGTCGATCAGATCAGCACTGGATGACTGAAGTTCGACGCATTGGATGCGCGCGCCGCGCCGCCGTGCCGCGAACCCACTAAGCTTATGAAAACATCCCTCGTTCTTCAGCTTGCTATCATTTTGGAATTGGGTGGAGCGCTCGGTGGTGGATTAGTTCAAGGCCAGGAAGCTCGGAAGCCATTTCCGGACGCCGTGCAGGACGCACAGAGTCCGCGCAAAGTAGCTGCGAAGCGATCCGAGCAGCAGGTGAGCGAACACGATCGCTCCGATGCCTTCGTCATGGCGGTGCATCCGATCGTCGGCGCCATCTCCGTGAAGGGCGACCTGGTCGATTCGACGATCGTCACCGGCGTCAACCTGGGCGCGGACGGGCTCTTCCTCACCTCCAACGACACGTATCACCGTCATGCCTCGATTGCGGCGGTGAAGGTGGGCGGCCGGCTCATGGACACGTCGATCATCGCTGGCATCGACCCCGGGGACGACCTCGCCTGGGGAGGCGGCACCGGCGCGAATGCCGACGTCCTCGGCGCCGCCATCTCCGGGTTGGCGAATGGCAAAATCGGCGCCGTCACGCTCGGCATCGCCACCATCACCTCCGACAACACCACGCCCTTCCGCACACCTTCAGCCCTCGCGCACGATTTCGCGATCGAAGCGCAGACCCTCGCCACCATCCAGCTCGGCAAAATGCGCGGCCCCAGGCCGCTCCCGGCTTCGCTGTGGCTCGATAGCGATGGCGACGGCGTCGAAGAGGCCGGGGAACTGCTGGTGCGCATCGTCCCAAACTGAAAAAGCGGGACGCAACTACGACCAACGCTCCACCTCGAACCCGGAGTGCCGTGGCAGGACGCCGCCAGCAAGAGCCTCCAACCGGGCAGCCAGTTACCGAGGCAGTCTCGTCAAGATCGCCGCGATGGTGCTGCGCGCATCAACGATGGGGGAGGTCTCGTGCTCGAAGACCTCACCCGGACCGAGTCAACGACATGCCGGAATCGCGGAACCGACCGAACGGACGGAATCGTCCGTTGGCCGATCGTGCGCCAGGGACGAGATTGCCGGGTGCCAGTTACAGACCATCAATTTGCTGGGGGCGATGGATGGGTAACGGTGAAAGCGTGAAAAGCGTGGCCCGAAAATGGAAGCAGGGAAGGAGGCGACCGGAAAAACAGGAAAGAAGCAGCGGTTCGGTAACGCAACGGTTTCCTGTTTTTCCTGCTTTGTCCCGTCCGTCCAGCCGTCACAGAGGCAATCCAACTTAATCCGACTAAATCCGACCTTGGAATTTCAGCCCCCGTGGCATCCGCACCCTTCCCCACAACTCCCTTCCCGCTGGTAGCGCACCTCGAGTTCGATCCCCTGCAGGGCGATCTGCTCGCGCACGTGGCCAAGGAACTCGACCGCCTCCGCTGGCGGCATCTCCAGGCAGCGCAGCACTACGCTCAGCGGCTTCTCCACAAGGTCCGGATGGGTCTCGGCCATCTCGCCATCCAGCGCAAACGACAGGTAGGCGTTCATCTTCTCCTGAAGTTCGAAAAGCTGATCCTCCCCCCCATCCCACGGGCGCGGCTCGAACATCACCAGTTCCACCCGCCCGCTCGCCGGGTCGTGGGTGAGCAGGTCGATCACCCCCGTGTGCTCCACGCCGCGTTGTTCGCCGGGTTGAGGGAAAAGGTGCGGATTCGAATTCATGTCGGAACGCCATCGCGGCAAATCAAGGTAATTCAAGCCAATTCAAGGCACGAGAACAGCCCCCCCTGGGTGTTCAGCCTTTGGGCTGCCCTACACCCACTCAATCGTAGGCGGCCATTCCCAAAAGACTCCCCCAACCTTCTCGCAGCCTAAAGGCTAAACACCAACGCCTCCGGAGCCCTCTCAATCCAGCCAAATCGAGGTAAATCTAGCCTCGCTTACGGCCTCTTCTCTGTATCTCCTCTGTAGCCGGGCATTTCCACAACAACCACAACATATAGTAGCAGGAAAACTTCCACCTCCCTACAAATAGCGCTTGCATCCGCCCCCTCGCGCCGCACAATCCGCCCGTTCCCCGGCCTTGCGGCCCGACTCCTAACCCATCACAAGCCATGTATCTCAAATCGCTCGAAATTCTCGGTTTCAAGAGCTTTGCACCCAAAACCCTGATCGAATTCCATCGCGGAGTGACTTGTGTCGTCGGCCCGAATGGCTGCGGCAAATCGAACGTTCTCGACTCCATCCTTTGGGTGCTCGGAGAGCAATCCGCCAAGGCTCTCCGCGGTGCGGAAATGACCGACGTTATCTTCTCCGGCACTGACAGCCGCCAGGCGCTCGGCATGGCGGAAGTGTCCATGACCTTCAGCGAGTGTGAGGAAGCGCTCGGGCTCGACTGGCACGAGGTCACCATCACCCGCCGCGTCTTCCGCGAGGGCGGCAGCGAGTATCTCATCAACAAAACGCCAGCCCGGCTCAAGGACATCCACAACCTGTTCATGGATACGGGTATCGGTCGCACGGCCTATTCGATCATGCAGCAGGGCAAGATCGACGCGGTGCTCTCCACCAAGCCGGAAGATCGTCGTGCTATTTTTGAAGAAGCGGCCGGGATTACCAAGTATAAGTCCCAGAAAAAAGAGGCCTTACGCAAGCTGGAGGCGACAGAATCCAACCTCATCCGCCTCGCCGACATCATCAAGGAAGTGAAGCGGCAGATCGGCTCGCTCCAGCGCCAGGCCGGCAAGGCTCGCCGCTACCAGTCGCTCATTTCCGACCTCAAGATGCTGGAGCTGCACCACGCCAAACAGCAGTGGGAAACGCTGGAAGCCCAGCGCAGCGACGCCACCGGTCAGCTCGACGCCTTGAGCGTTCGCCAGGGCGAACACGAAGTGCAGATCGAGGAGCAGGAAGCGGAGGCTTCCTCCCGCCGCGCCGCGCTGGAGGAGATGGAGTCGAAGCTCAACGCCGCCCGTCAGGCGGTGAACGATCTCCGCACCCGCATCTCGAATCACGAGAACCGCATCATCTTCAACGAGGAGCGCACCCGCGAATTCCAGGAACTCGCCGACCGCTACCGCTCGGACGTGGCCGCCGCCGAGGAACGCTTCCGCGTCCAGGAGGAAGAACTCCACTCCACCGACGCCGAACTCGAGTCCATCACCGACATGCTCGCGACCGAGCTGCGGCACATGGAGGAGAAGCAGGCCGGGGTCGCTTCCCTCACCGCCCAGCGGGCGGAAATCGAAATGTCCCTTTCCTCGTTCGCGCAGGAAGCCGCGCGCATCGAAAACCGGATCAGCCAGCTTCGCGGGCACATGACCGGCGTAGTGCAGACCCGCGAAGGCGCTGAAGCCCGGTTGGCGCTTCTGGCCGACGAATCGCGCCAGCTCGAGTTCGCCTTCGCGCAACTCACCGAACAGCGCGGCCACGCCGAAGCCGAAATCGCCCGCTCCAATGCCGAGCTGGAAATGCACACCGCGGAAGTCACCGCCGCCGAGTTTTCCCTCCACCAGGCGCAGGGCATCCTCGGGGAAATCGAGAAAGAGCTCCGCGAAGCCCAGCGTGTTCTGACCGAGAAGGAGTCGAAAGCCGAAGTCCTCCGCCAGCTCGTCGAGAGCGGTGAAGGGTTTGGCGCCGGCACCCAGGCCGTCCTCCGCGGCCTCGACAATCCCGACTTCTTCAAGCCCGCCATCGCCGGCGCGCTCGCCCAGCTCATCGACGTCGATGCCGAGTTCGTCCCTGCGGTCGAAGCCTGCCTTGGCGCGAATCTTCAGGCGATTGTCATGAAGGATTCGATGATCGCCGAGAGCGTCATCAAGACCCTCACGGCGCAGAAGCTCGGCAAGGCCGCCCTCGCCCTCCGCGAGCTCGACTCCCACTTCGAGCACATCACGAACGAACATCTGTCGCTGCCCGAGGGCGCGATCGATTGGGTCATCAACAAGGTGCGCCCGCAGCCCGAAGTCGGCCGCCTCATTGAGCGCCTCATCAATCACAGCGTGCTCGTGCCCGATCTCGAAATTGCCCTGCGCATCTTCCCGCAGCGCGGTTCCATGATCGTGACCCTCGCCGGCGAGGTCGTCACCCGCGATGGCATCGTGCACGGCGGCGTGGCCAACGAATCGGTCAATTCGCACCTCGAACGGAAGAACCAGCTCGCCACCCTCGAAGCCGAAGTCGCCGCCGCTCGTTCCAAGACGTGGGAGATCAGCACCCGCCGCGAGACGACCCTCAGCGAAATCGACGGCTCGCAGGTTCGCCTCGAAGAAGCCCGCATCGCCAAGGCCGCCGTCACCGAGCAGCTCAGCACCCTGCGCGGCCAGCTCGGCGCGCTCGATCGCGAAGCCAAGGAAGCCGAGCGCAAGCAGCAGACCCTCGAAGGCGAACAGGCCAGCATCGAAGCCCGCCACGCCGAAGCCGCCGCCCGTCTCGCCCAGCTCGAAGCCGAAGTCTCCGGCGTCACCGGCAGCCTCGAAGAACTCTTCCAGCGCCGCAACGACAGCCAGAGCCAGCTCGAAGTCCTGCGCGCCCAGGAAAACGAACTCGGCGCCGAGTTGAACGAACTCAAAATCAAGGTCGCCACCGAGCGCCAGCGCCACAGCTCGCTGCATCATCAGCGCGCCCCGATGGAAGCCCGCCTCGGCGAGCTGCAGGAACTCATCGCGCAACGCCGCACCGACATCGTCACCTACGAGCAACGCCTCGAAGCGGCTCAGGCCGAAAACGCCGAGATCACCGCCAACCTCGAAACGCTTAGCGCTCGTGTCGGCGAGTCCGAACTGGAAGTCGCCCGCCTGCTCGACGAGCGCACCGAGATCGCCGCCCAGGTCGAGGAGTTCAGCAACACGCTCCGCATCCTCCGCCACCAGCTCACCGAATGCCACGACCAGCGCAGCAAGCTGGAGGTTCGCGCCAGCCAGCTCGAAATGAAGGTCGGCGCCCTCGTCGAGCATATCCAGAAGCGTTACCAGCAGGATATCTCCGCCTACGAGCGCGACCTCCACGGCCTGCGCGTCGCCGTGCGCGATGCCCTCAAGCGCCGCTCGCGCTACGGCAGCGCCGAGGCGGAAGAGACGCCGCGCGTCACCTACACCGCCGATGGGGAGCGAGTCGTTTCAGAAGCTCCCGCCGAGGTCTCTGTCGTTGTCGAAGCCTCCGTCGAGCCCGAGCCGGCCGCCGAGGAGGAAGCCGTCGAAGACGCCTTCGCCATCGACTGGTCGGTCGTCGAGTCGCTCTTCCGCGAACTCGAAGCCAAGGTCGATTCCATGGGCCCGGTGAACCTCGATGCCATCCAGGAGTTCGACGAACTCGAGCAGCGCTACAACTTCCTCGAGCAGCAGAACACCGACCTCACCAACGCCAAGGCCGAGCTGCTCGAAACCATCCAGCGCATCAACCGCACCACCCGCGAACTCTTCGCCGAGACGTTCGAGAAGATCCGCGTGAACTTCCAGGAGATGTTCACCGAGCTCTTCGGGGGTGGCAAAGCGAACCTCGTCTTGAGCGACGAGGCCGACCCGCTTGAAAGCGGCATCGACATCGTGGCCAAGCCCCCGGGCAAACAGCTCACCACCATCAGCCTCCTCTCCGGTGGCGAACGCACCATGACGGCCGTCGCACTGCTCTTCGCCATCTACATGGTCAAGCCGAGCCCCTTCTGCGTTCTCGACGAAATGGACGCGCCGCTCGACGAATCGAACATTAACCGGTTCATCAAGATTCTCGACCGTTTCGTGGGCCAGAGCCAGTTCGTGGTCATCAGCCACAACAAGAAGACCATCGCCCGCGCCGACGCCATCTACGGCGTCACCATGGAAGAGCACGGTGTGTCGAAGCTCGTGAGCGTCAAGTTCACCACCCGCGACACCAACGGCGGCAATGGCCCCGGCGGCGAAGACGTCATGAGCAGCAGCACCGGCGGCCACGTCCCGAGCGTTGCCGAAGCCTTTGGCAAGAGTCCCAACCTCGCTAGCGAAGACGCTGTCGCGCCTGTGACCGCCGACGGCGCCGCGTAGGAGAGAAGAAGTTCCAGGCTCGAAGCTCGCTTACATCTCTTGCCTCACGAATAATCCCGAAAGGCTGCATTTCCTCGCAGTCCTTCCCTCGACTTGTCGCCAAAGCGCGCTACCAGTCGCGCCCCTATGTTCTGGACCGAAGACATTGCGGAACGCGTGAGCGGACCGCAGATCATCAACGACTCGAAAACGCCCAGCGGCCGCGTGCACGTAGGCGCGCTCCGCGGCGTGCTCATTCACGACGCCATCTTCCGCACCCTGCGCGAGAAAGGCAAAGACGCGAAGTATCTCTACGGCGTCGATGACTTCGATCCGGTGGACGAAATCCCGAAGGGCGAAGACTCACACTTCGGCAAATACATCGGCTGGCCGCTCTGCAACACGCCCGCCCCCGGCGGCGCGGAGGGCGACATGGCCGAGTATTACATGAAGGAGTTCTGGCAGGTCTTTGCCGAACTCGGCGTGGAAGTGGAGCGCTACCGCATGCGCGATATCTATCGCGCCGGCACATTCAACGAGCCCATCGACATGATCCTGCGCAACGCCGACAAAGTGCGCCGCGTCTATAAGGAAGTGTCGAACTCCGACCGGCCAGACCACTGGCATCCTTTCCAGGTCATCTGCGAAAACTGCGGCTGCATCGCCACCACCGAAGTGAGCAAATACGATGGCGAACTCGTCCACTATCGCTGCCGGCCCGATCGCGTCGTGAACACCAAGCTCAACCTCGGCAAGGGCTGCGGCCACGAGAGCAAGGTCTCGCCCTTCGACGGCCGCGGTAAGCTGCCGTGGAAACTCGAGTGGGTCGCAAAGTGGGTGAAGTTTCCCGTCACCATCGAAGGCGCGGGCAAGGATCACTCCACCAAGGGCGGCTCACGCGACGTCAGCGAAGCGTGCCTGCGTGCCATCTACGGCACCGAGCCGCCGCTGCGCGTGCCTTACGAGTTCTTCCTCGTTGGCGGCGCGAAGATGAGCAGCAGCCGAGGCGTCGGCGCCAGCGCACGCGACATGGCCGACCTGCTCCCGCCGGAAGTGCTGCGCTTCCTCATGATTCGCACGAAGCCGAATTCCCCGGTGAACTTCGACGTGCACGAGGAAGGCATCGTGAAACTCTTCAACGAGTTCGACCGCTACCAGCAGCGCGCCGGCAGCGGACAGGCCAATGCCGACGAAGCGTGCGTCTATCGCCTCGCTGAGCTGAAGCCCGAGGGCGCCTATGCCACCGCGAATTTCCAGCTTGTGAGCGCCCTCGTGCAGCTCCCGCATCTCGACACGGTCAAGGAAATCGAGAAGCGCGTCGGCCGGCCGCTCACCGCCATCGAGCGCCACCATCTCGACGCCCGCATTCGCGCCGCCCATGTGTGGGTCGAGCGGTTCGCCGGCGAAGACGAGAAGACGAAGCTGCAACCGACGCTGCCCGGCCGCGCCCAGGAACTCACCCAAGTGCAGCGCGCTTTCCTTCACTTCCTCGCCGACGCCCTTCCCGGCACGCCGTGGGATGACGACTCGCTCCAGTCAAAAATCTTCGAGGTCGCGCGTCTCACTCCGATCGATCAGCCCAGCGCGTTCAAAGCCATCTACCGCGTTCTCCTCGACAAAGCCGCCGGCCCCAAAGCCGGCAATCTCCTCGCGTTCCTCGACCCCGGCTTTGTCGTCCCGCGATTTCGCGAGCTGCCGTATGAAAAACACGCCTTCTGGCGTGAATCCGCCACACCGATGCCGGAACTCGAAAAGTGGATCGAGAAAGAGAAGGAAAAAATCGCCGAGCAGAGCAGTCAGCTCATCGTCGATGGCCCCATCACCGCGAACGAGTTCACCTTCATCCTCAAGGACGGCAAACGCATGATCAAGCGGGTGGTGGCCGAAGGCGCGCTGCTGGCCTGACCCCCCCGCGCACCCATCATCCAAACCGCTCCGCGACCTGCTCGCAGAGCCCGATAAACGTCTCCTCCGCAAGCGAGAGCCGGCGGCCGCGCCAGTGCAGCACACCCCAGCGCCGCCGCAGCTTCCGCTTCCCGAGCGGCAGCGCGACCAGCGAGCCTTCTTCAATTTCTTTACGGCACGTCCACGACGCGAGGATCGAGAGGCCCAGGCCGAGCTTCGCGAGTTCTTTGATCGCTTCAATCGAGCCGAGATCGATCGTGCTGTGCAGCACAATGTCCTCTTCCGCGAAGTATTCCTCGATCATCTCCGCCGTATAGCTGCGCTGCCCGTAGAGGATGTAAGGTTGCGTCGCGATCTGCCCCCGTTCAACCCGCCCCGCGCGAGCCCACGGATGCAACGGGCTCAGCACAAAGTTGAGTTCATCCGTAAAAAGCGGGCGGAAGGATAACGGTTCGTCGCGTCTCGGCTCGAGATTCACCGCCAGGTCGATCTTCCGCTCGCGCAGCGCGGCGATCATGTCCGGCGTATCCCCCGGTTCGATGGAAATGGCACATTGCGGAAAGCTCTCGCGAAATTCGCGCAGCACAGTGGGCAGAATATGCTGGCAGGCTGTGGCACTCGCCCCGAGCCGCAGGCGGCTCTGGCCCCATTTGCCCAACTGATCGAGCTCCGCTCGCGCCAGCGCCATCTCGCCGAGAATCCGCTCGACGTGCACCAGCAGTGCTTCGCCTGCCTCAGTCAGCACGACTTTTTTGCCCATCTTGTCCAAAAGGCGACATCCCATCTCACTCTCCAATGCCTTCATCGAGTGACTGATCGCGCTCTGCGTGAGGTGAAGTTCCTTCGCCGCGAGGGTGAAACTCGTGTTGCGCGCGAGGGAAGCAAAAGCGCGTAGCTGGCGTGAATCAATCGGTTGCGACATGTATGAACCCTTTTCATGCAACGGATGAAAAAGTTCAAACCGCTAATTCACCGACGGAACGACGGCATGGCACGGGCGCGGCTAGGCGGACATGCCACCGCGTTTTCCGCCACACATGCGCAAATCTTCACACCTTCGCCAAAAACCGATTCGCCTCGGCTTCACCGCACTCACCGACTGTGCGCCGCTGATCATGGCGCAGGAACTCGGCCTCTTCGCCAAATACGGCGTTGAGGTCCAGCTCTCGCGGGAGGTCGGCTGGGCCACGATTCGCGACAAAGTCATCTACCGCGAGTTGCACGCCGCCCATGCGCCCGCGGGCATGCTCGTGGCGGTGCACTGCGGCATCGGCGCGGTGCAGAGCGACTGCCTTACCGGCCTCGTGCTCAATCTCCACGGCAACGCCATCACCCTTTCGCAGGAGCTCTGGCACCACGGCGTGCGTGACGGCGCCACGCTGCGCGACCATATCGCCTCCACGCCCGAGCGGCTGACCTTCGGCGTCGTCTATCAGCACTCGTCGCACGGCTTCATGTTACGCAACTGGCTGCGCGCTCATCGCATCGATCCTGAGCGCGACGTGCAGCTCGTCGTCGTTCCACCCGCTCAGGTCCATTCGAACCTCAAGGCCGGCCACCTCGACGGCTATTGCGTCGGCGAACCGTGGAACTCGCTGGCGGTCATGTCGCGCACCGGCTGGGTCGTCGCGACCAGCGCCGAGCTCGAGCCTCGCCATCCGGAAAAGGTGCTCATGCTCCGGCGCGACTTCGCCGAGACGCACCAGAGCGAACATCTCGCCTTGGTCGCGGCGCTCGTCGAAGCCTGCCGCTTCTGCGACGCCCCCGAAAACCGAGAGCGCGTCATCGAAACCCTCGCCCAGGCCGATTTCATCAACGCGCCGATCCAAGCCGTTCGCATGAGCCTCGGGAGCACGTTCGACTACGGGAATGGTCGTGTCGAGAAGACGGGCGGCCAGCACGTCTTCCACGGGGGCGGCGCCAATGAACCCACCCACGACAAGGCACAGTGGGTCATCGAAAACCTCGTCCGCTCCGGGGCGGTGCCAGACCCGACGCTCATCACCCCCGACGCCGCACAACGCTGTTTCCGCGCCGACCTTTTCCACCAAGCACTCCAACTCATCAAACCATGACCACGCATACCTCACGCCGCAGCTTCCTCGCCAAGTCGTCCGCCGCCGCACTGCTCGCCGGCCTGCCCAAAGGCTGGGTCGGCTCCGCCTTTGCCAGCGACGCGCCCGAGACATCCGACATGAAGTTCGGCATCATCGCACTTACCGATTGCTCGCCGATCGTCATCGCGCACGAGAAGGGCTTCTTCAAAAAATACGGCGTGAACGCCACGATCGCCAAAGGCGCAAACTGGGCTGCGATTCGCGACTCACTCAGCAACGGCGATAACCAGGCCACACACATGCTCATCGGCATGCCCATCGCGAGCACGCTGGGCCTGGCCGGTGCACCGAAGAAACCGATGGTCATCCCGTGGCTCCTCAATCGGAACGGGCAGTCAATCTCGCTGAAGAAGGAGCTGAAGGGGCTCGTGAAGGATGATCCGAAGGCATTGAAGCCCTTCGTCGAAAAAGCGAAGGCAGCCGGCACGCCGATGACCTTCGCGATGACCTTCCCGCCCGGCACGCACGCGATGTGGATGCGCTATTATCTCGCAGCGGGCGGCATTCACCCGGGCGACGCCGCCGGCGCAGGTGCGGACATCTCGCTGATCGTGGTGCCCCCGGCGCAGATGGTTTCAAACATGAAAGCGGGAAAGATGGACGGCTTCTGCGTGGGGGAACCGTGGAATGCTCGCACCATCGCGGACGACATCGGCTTCACGTCAATCAACACCCAAGGAATCTGGAAAGATCACCCGGAGAAAGTATGCGCGTTCACCGCGGAGTTCGCGGATAAGAATCCCAAAACGGTAAAGGCGGTGCTCAAGGCGTTGCACGAAGCCAGCGTGTGGCTCGACAAGATGGAAAACCGCACCGAGCAGGCGCAGATCGTCAGCGCACCCACGTATATCAATTGCCCGCCGGAGATCATCCTCGGCCGTTTGCAGGGCAAATACGACATGGGCGACGGCCGCAAATTCCGCGATCCGAACTACATGATTTTCAGCGATCGCAACTGCAACTATCCACAGCCCAAGTTCTGCAAGTGGTGGCTCGCGCAACTTCGCCGCTGGGGCTTTACCGATGGTTCGGTCGATTACGCCGCGACGACGAAGCAGATCATGCGTGGAGACCTCTACGAAGAAGCCATGAAAGAAATCGGCTACTCCCACGGCGGCGTGGACGACAAGCAGGAGACGCTGTTCGACGGCAAGGTCTTTGACCCGAAGGGCGACCTCGAGGCGTATGCCGCGAACTTCGAAGTGAAGAGCATCAAGGCCTGACGTATGAACGGCTTGAAGCGCCTCAAATTCGACGAGCTGTTTTACCCGCTGATCGGCGTGGTGGCGTGCCTGCTCGTGTGGTTGGTCATTGCTGGCAAACCGACGACAAAGACGATCACCGACGACTGGGGCGACAAGGTCACCGTCACCAAACGCGAGGGTCTTTCCGCCGATCTGCCCACGCCGGGCGAGACGTGGAACGCGAGCAAGCTCTATATCACCGAGCCGTTCGCGAAACGCGGCGAGCTTGATCAGGGCATCCTCGCGTTCACGTGGCTGTCACTCAAGCTGGTCGCGCAAGGTTATGCCATCGCGCTGCTGCTGGGCACGCCGCTCGGGTTCTGCCTCGGGTTATCGAAGACCTTCACCAAGATCTTCGACCCGATCATCCAGGTGCTCCGCCCGGTCTCGCCGCTCGCATGGCTACCGCTCGGCATGGTCCTATTCGCGGGGACGAGTATCAAAGGCAGCGATGGTCGCGTGCTCTTCAGCAGCAGCGATGCGGCCGCGCTCTTCACCATCGCAGTTTGCGCGATGTGGCCCACGGTGCTGAACACCGCGGTCGGCGTGCGAGCGATCCCACAGGATTACCTCAACGTAGCCCGCGTGCTGAAACTCTCGAAGACCAAGACGCTCTTCAAGGTGCTCGTGCCCGCCACCCTGCCTTACATGTTCACCGGGTTCCGCCTTTCGCTCGGCATCGCCTGGCTGGTGATTGTCGCCGCGGAAATGCTCACCGGCAAACCCGGCATCGGCGGCTTCCTCTGGCAGCAATACAACGCGCTCAGCTACGCCCATATCATCCTCTGCATCCTCACCATCGGCATCATCGGCTTCGTCCTCGATCGCCTGATGTCGTTCATCGAACAACGTTTCAAAACCGCCTGATGCCTTTCCTCGAAGCGCACAACGTCAGCAAAGGCTACGGCCCGAAATGGAAGCGCACCGAGGTGCTGCGCAACATCAACCTGTCGATCGAAGAGGGCGAATTCGTCGCCATCATCGGCTACTCCGGCGCAGGCAAGACGACACTCATGTCGCTTCTCGCCGGGCTCACCGGGCCGGACTCCGGCAGTGTGAAGCTGGAAGGCCGTGAAATCGTCGAGCCCGGACCGGATCGCGGGATCGTCTTCCAGAATTACAGCCTGCTCCCTTGGCTCACGGTATATGAAAATGTCGCGCTCGCCGTGGATCAGGTCTTCCCGAAATGGACCGCGGAGCAGCGCCGCAAGCACGCGGAGAAATACATCCGCATGGTGAACCTCGAGCCCGCGATGAACAAAGTGCCACGCGAGCTTTCAGGCGGCATGCGGCAGCGCGTTTCAGTCGCGCGAACGCTTTCGCTCGACCCCCACATCCTTCTGCTCGACGAACCGCTCGGCGCGCTCGACGCCCTCACACGCGCCACGTTGCAGGATGAGATCAGCCGCATCTGGCAGGAGTCGCGCAAGACTGTCGTGCTCATCACCAACGATCCCGACGAAGCGCTGCTCCTCGCGGACCGCGTCATTCCCCTCTCCGCCGGCCCAGAAGCGACGCTGCTCGACTCGATTCCCGTAGCACTCGAACGCCCACGCGACCGCCGGACACTCCTCGAAAACAAAGAGTTCAAGAACCTGCGCAACGAAATCATCGACCGGCTCACCGCCTCGAAGCACAAGCCGACCACTTCGTTGACCCGAAAACTCGTGCTCCCAGATCTCCAACCGGAAGATATTTCGCTGACTACATCGCGCTTCCTGATCGGCGCGAAACGCAAGCCGCGGCGCCCGCAGGAAGTGCAACCCGTGAAAGTGGAGGTCGAACTATGAGCGCCTACGTCGAAATCTCACAGCTCATGAAAGCATACCCGTCGCCAGACGGCGGGCAGTCTATCATCGTGAAGGATTTTAACCTGAAGATGGCCAAAGGTGAGTTCGTCACCGTGATCGGCCACTCCGGTTGCGGCAAATCCACCCAGCTCATGATGCTCGCTGGTCTGACCGATATCACCGAAGGCGTGATCGTGATCGGCGGCAAGGAGATCAACGGTGCAGGCCCGGATCGCGGCATCGTTTTCCAGTCGCCTTCGCTGCTGCCGTGGATGACTGCGTTTGAAAATGTGATGCTCGGCGTCGGGCAGGTCTTCTTCACAGCTACCGAGGAAGAGCGCCGACAAATCGTCGAATATTACCTTACCGTCGTCGGCCTCGGGGACGCGATGGACAAACGGCCCGCCGAGCTTTCGCAAGGCATGCGCCAGCGTGTCGGTATCGCCCGCGCTTTCGCGCTGAAACCGAAGATGCTCCTGCTGGACGAACCCTTCGGCATGCTCGACTCGCTTACACGATACGAACTTCAGGCCGTGCTGCTCGATCTCTGGCGCAAGGAGCGGATCACCGCGATGATGGTCACACACGACGTGGACGAGGCGCTCTATCTCAGCGACCGCGTGGTGTGCATGACCGACGGACCCGAAGCGACGGTTGGGGAAATCCTCAGCGTGCCGTTCGAACGCCCCCGCGACCGCAAAGCGGTGATGGAGCACCCCGACTACCCGCGCCTTCGCCACGAACTCATCAGCTTTCTCGAACATCGCGCTCATCGCAGGCCCCTCGCCGGCTCCCCAGCGCCCGGTGTTCCCGCCGTTGAGCCGCTCTCCGGCCCAGCGGCGACTTCGCCCGCTTGAACTGAGATTTTATGCCCACACCACCCGACCAACACATGAAGAAAAAACGAGCCCACCTCAAAAAAAGCGGAGCGCTGCTTGCGACAGCGCTCCTGATCGGAAACTCCGTCGCCCTGGCAGGCAGCGTAATCGCCGACAAGAAAGCGGTCGTCGAAACCAAGCCGGAAAGCAATCCGCTTTGTTTCCTCGACGGAAAAGTCTGCTTCGACATCGAAGAGCGCTTCCGCTGGGAAATCCGCGATAACAACTTCGATTTCAACGACGCGAACAACGTCTTCACCGACGACAACTGGTTCCTCCAGCGCGCCCGGATCGGCATGAAGCTCACGCTCACCGACTGGCTGAAAGTCTATGCGCAGGCGCAGGACTCGCGAGAACTCAACTCCGATCGCCCCGACTTCCCCGGCGCACTCGGCGCGGAAGGTGACGACGCCTTCGACCTGCGCCAGGCGTGGATCGAAATCGGTAACCCGAAGTCCTTCCCCCTCACCCTCAAAGTCGGCCGCCAGATTCTAAGCTACGGCGATGAACGCCTCATCGGCGCGTTCGATTGGAACAACATCGGCCGCACCTTCGACGCCGTGAAATTGCGCTGGGAAGAGAAGCTGTGGTCGCTCGACGCATTTGCCGCTGCGGTCGTCGTGCCGGAACGCAGCCAATACAACCAGAGCGACTTCGTGAACGGCACCGAGACCGATCGGCAACAGGTCTTTACCGGCCTCTACTTCAGCACGACGGCGATCCCCATTCAGACCACGGATCTCTACGCGCTGCACCTCCACGAAAACACGGGGCCTGACTATCAGTTCAACCCACTCGGGGATACGAATTTCCTCACCCTCGGCACGCGCGTGAAATCCAAGCCGGGCGCGTTCGCTCCTCACGAGGACGAAGCCCTCGGCAAGGATGGTAAGGGAGTCACCGACGGCAAAGCCATCGCGCCGAAACCGCCACGCCCGGTCGGCTTGGACTACGATGCCGAGTTCGCCTTCCAGACCGGCACCGTGCGGGGGCTCGACCTCACCGCATTCGCCGTCCACGGCGGAATTGGCTACACATTCGACACCGCGTGGCTGCCACGCCTCGGTCTCGCCTACAACTTCGGAACCGGCGATGACGATCCCACCGATCGCAACATTCAGACCTTCCAAAATCTGTTCCCGACGAACCACAAATTCTACGGCCAGATGGACGTTTTCTCGTGGCAGAACATGCACGACCTCGAGCTGAGCTTCAAAGTCCAGCCGGTCAAAGCCGTTACGGTGAAGGCCGAATACCACGCCTTCTGGCTCGAGACGACCGAGGACTTTTGGTATCGCGCCAACGGGGCTGCCGCCACCGCCGTGCGCCCGTTGAACACGATTTCGCGCACCGCAGGCAACTACGCCGGCTCCGAAGCCGACCTCACCGTCACGTGGAATGTGAACAAGTATCTGCAGGTCGAAGGCGGCTACTCGCACTTCTTCGCCGGCGACTACCTCGCCGACACCGGTCCGAGTGATGACGCCGACTTCGGCTATCTCCAAGCGAAACTGACCTTCTAAACACTGTCCTTGGTTGGTTCGAAACGCCGCCCGCTCCTCGCAGACGGGCGGCGTTTTCTTTTGGGAATCGGTTGCAAAACGCCCACGAATTTTGACCAGCCTGTGCAAATCGGATCAGGCGGAAGGCTCCCGTTCGCGCGCCATTCCTCGACGCGCATCGAGCACGCCCACGGCACCTCCGCTTTTCAGCCCGACGTTAATGCCTGATTTCACGGCAGCCAGAGATACCTATGAATTATTTTCATGTTATCTATGAAATGATTGAGCACGCCGCATTATCTTCAGCGCCGGAATTGGCACAGCGGCGGCTAAAGGGGCGAGCCGACAAACTTCAACTCTCTTGAAACTCTCCGCTCTCAAAGAATCCGGTCACTGGCCCACGCTGCTCACAGCGTTTTTGTATTTCGACTTCAGCTTCATGGTCTGGACAGTCCTCGGTCCTCTCGGCGCGCAGATCGGCGAAAGCCTTCACCTTTCAGCCGAGCAGAAAGGTTTCATGGTCGCGGTGCCGATTCTCTCTGGCGCACTTCTGCGCATCCTGCTCGGTCTGCTCTCGGATCATCTCGGCACGAAGAACACCGGCCTCATCGCGCAAGTCATCGTCATCGCTGGCTTGCTCGCCACGTGGAAACTCGGCCTGCCGACCTTCGGTGCCACGCTCGCACTCGGCGCGATCCTCGGTTTCGCAGGCGCCAGCTTCGCCGTGGCGCTTCCACAAGCGGGCCGCTGGTATCCGCCGCACATGCAGGGCGTGGTGATGGGCCTGGCCGGTGCAGGCAATGTCGGCGTGGTGCTCGATAGCCTCATCGCGCCACGTCTCGCGCAGGCTTACGGCTGGCAGAGCGTTTTCGGACTCGCGCTCATCCCAGCGGTGCTGGTGTTCATCGTGTATCTCGTGGTGTCGAAGGAGGCGCCGGTCGAAGTGAAGAAAAAGAAACTCTCCGACTACTGGACACTGCTCAAGGACAAGGACGCCCATTGGTTCTGCTTCTACTACACCGTGAGTTTCGGCGGTTTTGTCGGCCTCGCATCGAGCTACGTGCTCTACTTCAAGAGCGAATACGGGCTTACGCCTATTCAGGCCGGCAACTTCGCTGCACTCTGCACTTTCCTCGGCGCGATGCTTCGCCCCGTCGGCGGCGCGGTGGCCGATCGAATCGGAGGTATTCGCTCGCTCTACGTCTTTTACGCCCTCGCCGCAGCCATGCTCGTGGCCGGCGCGTTCTTCAAAATGATGACCGCGAATCTCGTTGTCTTCGCCATCGCGAGCGGCGCGCTCGGCATGGCGAATGGCTCCGTCTTTCAGCTTCTCCCGCAACGCTTTGGTAAGGATATCGGCGTCATGACCGGTCTCGTCGGCTGCGGCGGCGGAGTGGGAGGATTTTATCTCGCAAGTTCGCTCGGTCTCGCCAAGGGCTGGTTCGGGTCTTACTCGCCCGGCTTTCTTGTCTTCGCCGCTCTGTGCGTGGTCGCCATTGGCGGCCTCACCCTCGTGAAAACCCGCTGGCGCACCACCTGGGGGGCACTCGCCCAAGCTCGCATCTAAAAAGCGATTTTCCGAATGGCTGCACCCGCCACGATGAAAGTTACCGTCACGACGCATGCGCTACCGCGCCACACGGACAGCGAATGCGCGGATGCGTGCGCTGCACGCGTCGAGCGCGAGACGGTGATCGCCGTCCTCGCCGACGGCGCCGGCGCGGCTCGTGGCGGTGCGGAAGCCGCGCGGCGTGCGGTCGAATCGATCACTGGAAACTTCGCGGCGCGCCCCACCGAATGGAGCGCTGCCCGTGCGCTCGCTGAGTTTGCCCGGCTCATCAATCGCACCCTGCACCAGGAATCGATGGTCCGCTTTGACGCTCCGGAACTCGTCTCCACACTGGCTTCCGTAGCCGTCGAGGGCGATCGGTTCGCCGGCCTCAATGTGGGTGACAGCCGCGTGTATCTCCTGCGCGGCGGCCACCTCGAACAACTATCCGAAGACCACACCGACCCCGTGCAGACCCACGTGCTTCAGCGTGCGCTCGGGCTCGCACCCGAAGTCATCCCGCACCGCTTCGAACACGATCTTCACGACGGAGACATTCTTCTGCTCTGTTCCGACGGGATCACGCAAATCCTCTCCTTGGAAGCACTCGCCAGCGAACTCCGCCGCCACGTCAGCGCCCGCACACTGGTCCAGTTCGCGAGGCACCAGGCCGGCGATGATGAAATCGACGACCTCAGTGCGGTCGTGATCGACATCGCCCGGGTTGGTAGGATGCGCGCCGTGAGCCAGATCCCGCTGCTCGTTCCCGAATCCCTCACGAAGGGCCAGATTATCGATGGCTACGAATTGATCCGTCCCTTCGCCGGCACCGATCGCGTATGGCTTGCGGCAAAAGAAAGCCGGCGCTGGGTGTTGAAATTCGCACCACTCGAAGGGCGAGGCGATGAAGCCATCCTCGAAGCCTTCGTGCGCGAAGCCTGGAACGCCGGGCGCATCCTCGGAGAACCATTCGCCACCGCCTTCACGCCGGACGATGCCACGACGCGCTACTACGTGCAGGAGTTCATCGAAGCGCCGAGCCTCAAAGCATTGCTCGGCTCCCGCCGCGTAGCCGTGGACGAAGCAGTGCGCCTTGGACGTTTTCTGTGCGATGCCGGCATGCTCCTGCTCGCACTCGACCTTGTCCACGGCGACTTGAAACCCGAGAATATCCTCGCCGTCGCGGACTACGATCACGTGCGGTTCAAACTGGTCGATCTCGGCAGCAGCGCAGAAATCTTCAGCGTCACTTCGCGCGCCGGCACACCGAGCTATCTTGCGCCGGAACGCTTCGCGGGCGCGCCGATCAGCGAACGCACCGAAATCTTCGCCATCGGTGTGACCCTCTACGAAGCGCTTACCCAAAAGTATCCATTTGGGGAAATCGAACGCTTTCAAACGCCCGTTTTTCACCCGCCGAAACGCCCCAGCACGCTGAATCCTAACATCCCCGCGTGGCTGGATCATGTGATCCTGCGCGCTCTCTCGATCGATCCTGCGCGCCGTTACCAACACTATAGCGCGCTGGCCTTCGACCTCGCAAACCCGGAGCGCGTCGAGCCGTTTTACCAGGCCGATGCGCCGCTGCTCGAGCGCGATCCCCTCACCTTCTACCGCACGGGTTTCTGGCTGCTGCTCGCCGCCACCTTTTTCCTGCTCCTCCGACTGCTCACTCACTGATGAATTCCATTCCGTTCATTCCCGAAAACGCCCCCTTCTCCGCCGAGCAACGCCAGTGGCTCAACGGCTGGCTTGCGGGCCTCTTCTCGAATGCCGGCTCCGCACCTACGGCAATGCCCGCACCGTCCGCGCCGAAACAGCCCCTACTCGTGCTCTACGGTTCGCAAACGGGCACCGCGGAAACGCTCGCAAAAAAGACCGCAAAGGCAGCGGAGGCAAAAGGCTTTTCGTCGAAGCTCGTCTGCATGGAAAAGTTCGACTCCGTCGAACTCCCGAAAGAAGAACACGTGCTTGTCATCACGAGCACCTACGGCGACGGCGAACCGCCGGACAATGCACAGGGGTTCTGGAACTGGTTCAGCAGCGACGCCGCACCAAAGCTTGAACGGACCCGGTTTTCAGTCCTCGCCCTTGGCGACACGAATTATCCGCAGTTCTGCGAGTTCGGGAAAAAGTGCGACGCGCGTTTCGAGCAACTCGGCGCTACCCGCCTGCACCCTCGCGTCGATTGCGACGTGGACTACGAGGCGCCCGCCAGCTCCTGGAGCGACGGTGTGTTCGGCGCGTTGAAAGGAAATGGCGCCGCCGCTGCTCCTTTGACCGCGCCCGCCGAGCCTGCCCCTGCCGCAATCGGTTATGGCCGCAAAAATCCGTTTGGCGCCCGCCTCGCGACAAATCTCAAGCTCACCCGCGACGGGTCGGAGAAGGAAGTGCGACACTTCGAAATCTCCCTTGCCGGCAGCGGGCTCACCTACGAAGTCGGCGATGCTCTCGGAGTGATGCCGGCGAATTGCGCCGACCTCGTTACGGACGTGCTCGGCGCGCTCGGGTGCGATGGCGAAGAAGCTGTCTCCTCCGAGGCCGGTGAACTGCCGCTGCGCCTCGCACTCGCGCAGCACTACGATATCACCAAACCTTCGACGGAACTGCTCAAAGCTGCCGCGGAGCGCAATCCCGACGGCGAACTCGCCGGGCTGCTCGACCCGGCACGCCGCGAAGATTTGAAGAAGTGGCTGTGGGGCCGTGAAGTCATCGACGTGCTCGCTGGGCTCGGCAAAGCGTTCACCGCGGTCGAATTCGTCGCGCTGCTCAAAAAGCTTCAGCCGCGCCTCTATTCGATTTCGTCCAGCCTCAAGGCGCACCCGGAGGAAGTCCACCTCACGGTCGGTTCCGTCCGTTATCACTCCCACGGCCGCGCACGCAAAGGCGTCTGCTCGACCTTCCTCGCCGATCGCTGCTCGGCGGAGGTTCCCGTGCCGGTCTGGGTGCAGCCGTCGCATGGCTTCAAGCTTCCAACCGATGGAGCGCGGGATATCATCATGGTCGGCCCGGGCACCGGCATCGCCCCCTTCCGCGCCTTCCTCGAAGAGCGTCAAATCACCGGGGCAGCGGGGCGCAACTGGCTCTTCTTCGGCGATCAGCGTCGAGCATTCGACTACCTTTACGAGGAGACCCTGGAAGGGTGGCGCACCGGCGGTCATCTCGCCCGCCTCGACCTCGCCTTCTCCCGCGACCAGGCGGAGAAGGTCTATGTCCAGAATCGCATGCTCGAAGCCAGCGCTGAGCTCTGGGCATGGCTCGAAAATGGCGCGCACTTCTACGTCTGCGGCGATGCATCGCGCATGGCGAAGGATGTGGATGCCGCCCTGCATCGCATCGCGGAAACCGGCGGCGGCCTCAGCGCCGAAGCCGCGACGGAATACGTGAGCAAGCTGAAATCCGAAAAGCGCTATCAGCGCGACGTTTACTAATTCATGAGCACTGCCGCCCTGCCTATCACTGCCGTTAATGGCTCGCCGCTCACCGACGAGCAGACGAATTATCTTACCGGGTTTTTCGCCGGCGCCTCCGCGCGCGGCTTGCGTTTCAGCGATGTGGAAGCGACACCGCAACCGGAGAAGAAAGTCGAACTCGACGATCTCATCTTCGAAGAGCGTGTGAAGCGGGAGCTAAACCCGCTCGATGCCTATCAATCGTTGCTCGACAACGCCGCAGCCAACAAGGCACCGGAGAAGGAAGAGATCTTCCGCTTCAAGTGGAATGGTCTGTTCTATCTCACGCCAAACAAGGAAGCGTTTATGGCGCGGCTGCGTATTCCCGGTGGCATCCTCACGACTTACCAACTCCGCGAGCTGGCGAGCGTGGCAAAGGAACTTACCACCGGTTACGTGCAGATCACCACCCGCGCGAATTTCCAGATGCGGCTCATTCAGCCGAAGGACTGCCCCGAACTGCTCCGCCGTATCCAATCAGTCGGCCTGCACACGCGCGGCGCAGGGGCGGATAACATCCGCAACCTGACCATTCACCCGACTTCCGGGGTCGATCCGCAGGAGCTGATCGATGTGCGCCCGTTCGTGCAGGAGCTCGCGCAGATCATTCTCAACGACCGGGCGTTTTACGACCTGCCCCGCAAGTTCAACATCGCTTACGATGGCGGCGGCCTCATCGGCTCCGTGGAAGACACGAACGACATCGGCGTAAAAGCCGTAAAGGTCGGCGACGACATTTTCTTCCGCGTGGCTCTCGGTGGCGCCACGGGGCACAAAGCCTTTGCACGCGACATCGGCGTGCTGGTGAAACCAAGTGAACTGAACAAGGTCATCGTCGCGCTGGTGCGTGTCTTCATCGCGAATGGAAATCGGGGCGATCGAAAGAAGGCGCGCCTCAAACATCTGCTCGAAAAATGGACGTTCGAACAATACCTCGCCGAGACCGAGAAACTGCTCGGCTATGAGCTCCAGCGGGCGCCGTTCGATACGACGCAGATGGTCTATCCGGGACAGGACACGCCGCATTCGCACGTGGGTGTCTTTCCGCAAAAGCATCGCGGCCTGAACTACGTCGGCGCCGCAGTGCCCGTCGGCCAAATCACGCCGAAGCAAATGCTGCGCATCGCGGAGATCGCCGACCTGTATGGCTCGGGCGAAGTGCGGCTCACCGTGTGGCAGAACTTCATCATCCCGAACGTGCCGGACACCTACGTGGCCACCGTGACGAAAGCGCTACGCAAGGTCGGCTTCGACACACAACAATCGAACGTGCGTAGCGGCATCATCGCCTGCACGGGAAACAGCTTCTGCAAGTTCGCACAAGCGAATACGAAAGGCCATGCGCTCGCGCTCGCGGATTATCTCGACAAGCGCGTGAAACTCGATCGACCGGTGAATATTCATCTCACCGGCTGCCCGAACTCCTGTGCGCAGCACTACATGGGCGATATCGGCCTGCTCGGCACCAAGGTGAAGCGCGCCGGTGAAACGCTCGACGGCTATCACGTCTTTCTCGGCGGTGGGTTCGGAAAATATCAGGCCGTGGGGCGGCAGGTATTCAATGCGATCCCCCACGACGAGTTGCCGCCGCTGCTCGAGAAGGTGCTGCACGGTTATCTCCGGCATCGCGAATCAGGCGAAAGCTTTCAGGCTTTCACTACGAGGCACGACCTCAACTCGCTCCAAACCATTTTTTCCAACGACGAATGACCCTGGAAGCGGACCCTAACCCGCGGACTCTAATCGACGAACTGCTCGCTGAGCAGCAGCGACTCACTGCCGTCGATCGCTTCTCGCAGCGACACGAGCGCAGCGATGTGCCGGCGCAGGCGCGGTATTATCACGATCTGATTCCTCTGTCGCGGCCCGGCCCTGGCCAGCAATACGCTTTTGCAGTGGACCTCGATGTGTGCACCGGTTGCAAGGCCTGCGTGAGTGCGTGTCATTCGCTCAACGGGCTCGAGGAAGATGAGATCTGGCGAAGTGTGGGACTGATCCACAGCGGCATCGGGGAGATTGCCTATCAACAAACCGTCACCACAGCCTGCCATCATTGCGTCGAGCCTGGATGCCTCGAAGGCTGTCCCGTGATGGCTTACGAAAAGGACGCGGAGAGCGGCATCGTGCGGCATCTCGACGACCAATGCATCGGCTGCCAATACTGCGTGCTGAAGTGCCCTTACGATGTGCCAAAGTATTCCGAACGGCTCGGCATCGTGCGCAAGTGCGACATGTGCACGGGCCGACTGAGCGCGGGGGAAGCACCCGCATGTGTGCAGGCCTGCCCGCACGAGGCCATTACGATCACGCTCGTTGATCGGGCTGAAGTCTCACGGCTCGCTGCGCCAGGCTCTGTGATGCTCCCTGGAGCATTCGACTCGAGTTACACCAAACCGACGACGCGCTTCACGTCGGAGTCGCCGGTGCCATCCGACGCGCGGGCTGCCGATGCACAAGAGCCGCGCCTCGATCATCCGCACTGGCCGCTCATCGTCATGCTGCTCCTCACGCAAGGAGCCGCGGGACTCTGCGCGGCAGCGATGTTTCTCAGCGGAAATGAGGCGCGGAATGTTCTCACCGCCGGTTGCCTGATGCTGCACGCGGGCCTCGCGGCATCGGTTTTCCATTTGGGTCGTCCGCTCGGGGCGTGGCGATTTTTCCTAGGGCTCCGGACGTCGTGGATGAGTCGCGAAATCCTCGTTTTCGGATTGTTTGCCGGCGCAGTGACGGTGGCCGCACTCACAGCGCGGATCCCCCCTTTGCGGGAACTGGTGCCACTTATGACGAAAGCGGCAGCGTTCCTGGGCCTCGTCGGCGTCTTCACCTCGGCGATGATCTATACCGACACGCGGCGCGCATTCTGGGGCAAGACGCTCACCTTTCCGAAATTCTACGGCAGCGTTCTGCTGCTCGGCACCACGGCGGCGGCAGCAGTGCTCGGCGGTGCTGCCGCTTCGGTCTTCGCCACGGTGGCGATCGTGATCCGCACCGCGATTTTCCTTTGGGAAACGTATGTCGCCGGAGAAGCGGCGCTCCATCACGATCACCCCGCGCATGGGTCGATTCGCGCGATCCGCAAGTTCCTGCCGTGGACACCACTTGCGCGCACAACGCTTTTCGTTCTCGCGACCGCCGCAGCCCTGGCCGGGATCGTTGGCGGGAATGTGGCGGGAGCCGCAATCGCGCTGGTGTTCACCTTGGCTTCACAACTTATGGAACGGTTCTGTTTCTTTGCGACGTGCCCCGCTCCTCGTATGCCCGGAGGTGTGCCATCATGACTGCGCCCGGCAACCCGCTCAATCCCCTGCTCCGCGCATGGACTGGTCCGCTGACCGAGGAACTGGTGCGCACGCCCGGCCGGTTCGGACTCGGCCAGGTGCCCGAACGTCTCGCGCCCGACGACACGACGACGATGGTGTGCGGCTTTTGTTCGACCGGTTGCGGGCTCAAAGTTCACCTCAAGGACGGGCAGGCAATCAATCTCAGTGCTGAAACGGACTATCCTGTCAATCTCGGCATGGCTTGCCCGAAAGGCTGGGAGGCGCTCACCCCTCTGGCCGCGCCGGATCGTGCCACGACGCCGCTGCTGCGCGATGAGCGCACCGGCAAGCTCGAACCCATCGACTGGGAACGCGCGCTGGTGCTGTTCTGCGAGCGCTTCCGCGAGATCAAGGCAAAGCACGGTCCGGAGTCGTGCGCCTTTCTCTCCACCGGGCAAATCGTGACCGAAGAAATGGCGCTGCTCGGCGCCCTTTGGAAATTCGGCATGGGCTTTGTCCACTGCGACTCAAACACGCGGCAGTGCATGGCGACTTCGCACGTGGCTTACAAGCAGTCGTTCGGATTCGATGCGCCGCCGTTCACCTACGCGGATTTCGAGGAGAGCGACGTGCTCGTGTTCATCGGCGCCAATCCGTGCATCGCACACCCGATCATGTGGCAGCGCGTGATGCGAAATCGGCACACGCCCGAAATCATCGTGGTCGATCCGCGCAAGACGGAGACGGCGATGGCGGCCACGCAGCACTACCCCATCAAGCCGAAGAGCGATCTCGTGCTGCTCTACGGTCTGGCGAATATCCTTGCGTCGAGCGGGTGGATCGATCGCGCCTTCATCGACGCGCACACAACGGGCTACCATGAATTCGCCGAGTTCATCGCGCAATTCACCACCGACCGCGTGTGCGCTGAGACTGGTCTTAGCGCCGATGAACTCTGGCATTTTGCGCAGACAATCGCGGACGGGAAGCGGGTGTCGTTCTGGTGGACAATGGGGGTGAACCAGGGCCACGAGAGCACGCGCACGGCTCAGGCGATCATCAATCTCGCACTGATGACCGGAAACATCGGCCGGCCCGGCACAGGCGCCAATTCGATCACCGGTCAGTGCAACGCAATGGGCTCGCGGCTGTTCGCGAATATCAGCAGCCTGCTTGGCGGGCACGATGTGAAGAACGAGGCGCATCGCGCGAAGATCGGGAAGATTCTCGGCATCAATGAAGACGTCATGCCTCGCGAGCCTTCGCTGGCTTACGATCAAATCGTCGAGGGCATTCGCGAAGGGCGCATCAAGGGCTTGTGGGTAATCGCGACAAACGCCTCGCACTCGTGGATTCACCAGCGCGAGTTCAACGAATTGCTGGGCAAACTCGACTTTCTCGTCGTGCAGGATTTGTATGCGACGACCGAGACGGCGCAGCGCGCGGACCTCGTGCTTCCCGCAGCGGGCTGGGGCGAAAAGGAAGGCACGCTCATCAATTCGGAGCGACGCGTCGGGCTCGTGAAAAAGGTCTCTCGCGCCCCCGGTCAGGCGCTGGCGGACTTTCATATCTTCCAGCTCATCGCGCACTACTGGGGCTGCGGCGGAATGTTCGCGCGATGGTCTTCGCCGGAGGCGGCGTTTCAATTGCTCAAGGAATGCTCGCGTGATCAGCCCTGCGACATCACGGGAATCGCGGACTATCGGATGATCGATGAATGCGGTGGCGTGCAATGGCCGTGGAAACAGGAAGCGGTGGCTCCGCCAACGGAGCGGCGGCTGTTTGAGGATGGACGGTTCTTCACGGCGGACGAGCGGGCGATGTTCATCTTCGATCCGCCGCGCGCCGCGCCGGAGATCGCGGACAAAGAGTATCCCTTTACGCTGCTGACCGGGCGAGGGAGTTCCGCTCAGTGGCACACCGGCTCGCGCACCAACAAATCCGATGTCCTGCGGCAACTCGCGCCGGCCGGCATCTACGTGGAAGTAAATCCCCTCGATGCCACACGGCTCGGGATCACTCCCGGCGCGCGTGTGCACATCGTCTCACGCCGGGCGGAGATCGAGGCCACGGCATTCGTCACCGGCACGGTGCAGGCGGGACAAGTCTTCATTCCCATGCATTACGAGGCGGTGAATCAGCTCACCTGCCCTGCCTTCGATCCGCACTCGCGGCAGCCGAGTTACAAAGCGTGCGCCGTCAGGCTTGCGGTGCGGCGAGGTCGGCGGGCGAGTTGAGATTGCGGAAATGAAGCTGCTCGGCTTCGGACACCGGACGCACCTCGGCAAAGCCGCGCTTGTGGGCAAGGCGGAAGAAGCGGCGCAGCGAACGGTTCTCGCCAGCGAGGCACTCCTCCAGCAACGGCAGGCAATCGGTCGAATACACGGCGGCGGTCGGCTGAAGCCACTCCTCGCGCGAGGGCACCAACCCCACACATGCGGTCATGGCATCGGACACGAGTTGGCGGAGGAAGCGCACCGGCACATCCGGCAGATCAACGGCGAGGACGAGCAACCAGTGATGGCTGGCGTGCTGCATCGCCGCCTGCAAACCGGCGAGCGGTCCTGCGCCGGGCGCAAGGTCTTCCACGATCGCCACACCCGCGTCGGCGTAAGGCCCATCGCGGCGCCCCGAGATGAAGACCTCTTTCGCGCCGGTCTTCTGCAGCTTCCCCAGTTGCCGGCGCCACAGCGGTTCGCCCTCGATCACGAGCGCGGCTTTGTCGGTGCCCATGCGCGTGGACTGCCCCCCAGCGAGGAGGACGGCGGAGAATGGTTGCGGGAAATTCATCGAAGGACCACTAACGATGCGATAGACTCTTTGTGCAACGACCTCGCTCAATTTCGATGATCGCCGCTGCCTTCCGCATCCAGCATCTCTACCTCTCGCCGGGGCACAACTTCTTCGGTCATCACGACCTGCCTCCGGGTGAGCACCCGATGATCGAACGCGACGAGCTGCGACTCTTCGCAGGACGCGGCATCGAGGGCGACCGCTTCTTCGACTTCAAGCCAAACTACAAAGGCCAGGTCACCTTCTTCGCCGGCGAAGTGTATGACGACCTCTGTGCGCGGCTCGGCGTGTGGGATCGTCCGCCGTCGGTCTTCCGGCGCAATGTGATCACACGCGGGGTGGACTTGAACGAGCTGATCGGCACGGAGTTCGAGGTGCAAGGGGTGAGGTTTCTTGGGATGGCCGAATGCACGCCGTGTTACTGGATGGACCACGCGTTTGGCGAAGGCGCAGAGGCCGCGCTCAAAGACCACGGCGGTCTGCGCGCGAAGATCCTCACCGATGGCGTGCTGCGAGTGGACCGCAGCGAGCCGTCGTAAGGCGCCCGGCTAGAACTTCGACAGCTTCACCCGGAAGGCCACGCCACCCGGTTGACGCTGCGCCGACTCCGCGAGGCGCGACTCCAGATACTCCGCCGCACCGGCAGCGGCCCGGCCGAGCTCCGTCTTCATGCCGAGTTCATCGGCGAGCTGACGCAGAATCGGAAGAGCCTCAGCCCGTTGAGTTTCCGCCAGAGCCTGCACCGCCGCGAGGCGGAAGACCGGGCTGGTGCGCGCTTCCCGCGCCCACTTCGGCAGCATCTCCATCGCGGTATCGGGATAAAAACGCGCGATACCATACAGCGCGTAGTGGCGCGTGCTCGGGTCGCCCTTCAGCAGCTCGTCGCGCCAGTAAGCCCACTCGGCTTCCGTCTTCACTCCGTAATAATGCATCGCCGACGCGCGGCAGGCCGGGTCGATCATCGCCTCGATCTTGAGCTGCGGATCGATCGTCATCACCACATTGCCCTCCGGCACGCCCGCATCGCGCAACGCCTCCAGCCCGGCGATGATATCCCCCGTCTCCACGCGGAAGGCATCGGTATTGAAGCGGCTCTTCAACTCGCCGGCCACCGTCGGAAATTTGCACACCGCGCTCAGCGGCAGATTCTCCGTCAGCGCCAGCACCGCCGTCTGGATCGAGCTGAGCGAAAGCTCCGAGCGATCCTGGGCATAAGTGAGGAAAGTCTCGATCTTCGGCAACCGGCCGTAGGTGAGCCGATACGGCTGCTCCGTGGTCTTGTTTGCCGAGCGCACCGCCGCCGTTTGCAGCACCACTTCCGCCGTCGCCCCGGGCAAAATCTCCGCATACGCCGGATGCACCACCACCACAGCATTGAAGCCCGCCTCGAGCATCTGGCCCACGTCCACCTTCACCTTCGTCACGGCCGAAGCGGTGTTGTGCAGCTTCGCGCGGACCCAGTCGCGGCCATTCCCGCGGAACTCCGCCCCCACCACACCCTGCTCCACGCTCACATGCAAATTCTCAAAGCCAGCCAGGTTTTTCCCCTCCGCTTTCGGCGCGCCCTGCCGGGCAGCCGCCCCCTTCGCGCGCAACTCCGCCACCGGCTCCACGGCCAGCGCCGGGGATTCCACCGGCACCACCGAAGCGGCGGCCGTTTCGGTCAAGCTCGCCGGTCGCACATCCAGCATCGCCGTGCGCATCTGCACGACTTTCGGCCAGAGAAAAGGAACTCCCAGAGCGAGAACCGGCGCGACGATGGCTGCTGCGGCTTGGATTTTCATGTTGGTTGGTGGCTGCGACTCTGCACAGCAATGGTCTTGCCATTCAAGGAAATTTCTTGGCGCCCTTCTGAGAAAGCGCCACCGTGCCCCGCATGAAAACCTATTCGGACTTCATCGACCGCGTCCTCATGGCCGAAGGCCTTCTCTCCCGGCTCATCCCCCTGGACATCGGCGACCGCGAAGTCTGGCGCCGCGTCACCCAGGCCGATGACGCCGCCGTGGCCGGCGGCGCCTCCGTGGCGATCGGGAACGCGAAGATGTTCCGCCTCGTCCGCGGCGGTCTCCTCTACGCCCTCGACGACCTCGATGGCGCTCACCAGTTCTTCCAGGACGAATCCAGCGACCTCGGCAGCTACTGGCACGGCATGATGCACCGGCGCGAAGGCGATTTCGACAACGCCCGTTACTGGTTCCGCCGGGCGGGCACGATCCCGGTGTTCGACGCGATCCATCACGAAGCGGCTCAGTTTTCCGCCGACATGGCGAAGCAGATGAGTTGGGACCCGTATCTGTTCACGGGAATGTGTGAGCAGGCGCGGTTTGGAGCGGAGGATGAGGGGAAGGAGCTGGTGAGGTTGCAACGGGCCGAGTTTGATGTGGTGTTCGATTACACGTGGCGGCAAGCGAAGGTGGGGTGAAAGGGGTGGCCGGGTGATATGGGGGCGACCAGAGACGCTGATGCCACGTTGTCGGATTAGTGTGTTTATTGTGTCTGGTCACCGGGAGGCAGCCTTGGGGAAGCAGCTGATTTAAGCAGGAAAACAGGAAATGTGGCGGACGCTCGGCGTTCGGCGGGCGACTGGGCACCGGCTGGAGATTCTCTCGCGGGTTGGGGCACTGGGTGAGGCTTGAACGTTCGCGGTCGGGTCGGATTCGCCGTCGGACCAAGTCGGATTCGGTTGGATCAGGTCGGATTAAGTCGGACTCCCAGAGTAAATGCGGAGCTGGTCGACAAACGGGCGCTCCTCCCCTTTGGCAGGGCAAGCGCCCCGCTTGCCACCCCCTGCCCCCACTTCCCACCGCATGATTTTTCCACCCCCGGAAAACAACCCGGACCAACCCGGATTAACTCGGATTGCCTCTGTCGCGCCGCTCCCCGGAATCGAGCGAGCGACACCCGCTTACAGACGGAAAAGTTGACCTCGGAGAGCCCAACGACTGGGCCTCCCATCCCACCCGGATCAGGTCGGATTAACTTGGATTCCTTCTGGGAACACACCGCCGGGACCAAACCAATCCGGCCACAGGCGGGCTCCGCCACGTCGAGGTGAAAACGTAGCGGCAAACGCACGAACCGGCGCCTGGACCGATTCGCGATCTTTCCTGCTTTCCTGTTTTCCTGATTCATCATTTCGGACCCGGATCGAGTTGGATTAACTTGGATTAGGGCCGCGCCCCATCCTCTCTGCGGCGAGCGCCTCCGGTGGTTGGGCATGCGCTTTCGTGCGAACGCCGTGCCTCTTTTGGAGCGCGTTAAACAGTTCCCCACGTCCCTTTCGTTACGGTCTTGTTTTTCTCTCATTTCCGTCTCCCCCTCATCACACTGCCTTCATCGGCCCCTTTATACTCCATCCGAGACCTTGGCGCAATTTCGCTTTCCCAAGTGACGCCACTTTGCGCGTGATTTTTCGCGGCCAATCGGTTTCGTTTTCCTGAGTTATGGCCCACCCCGCACTCCGTCTGCCCCTCCTCTTCCGTGCCTCTCGGCTTAAAGGGGCCAATCGGGACCTGCCCTGAAAACTCCGCGCAGTTCCTTCGCTCATGCCTGATTCTTCCAGCCAGCAATTCCTTCCCCACCTCCCCATTGATGAAACAACAAAATCACTTACTTTAACGCACGTGAACGTCATAGCGCATGATCTAAAACCTGCGGATAGCACAATCGCGGCTTCGGCGTTTGCCAAATCTACGTTTCAGCGCATGGAGGGCTTCACAGTTGATGGTTTCCGCTTTCAGAGCGCCGCACCGAGAGTCATCGACCTTTGTTGCGGACTTGGGGGCCTCTCGCTAGCGACCCGCCAACTTGGAATGATGATAGTTGCAGGTGTCGATATCGGAAGCGATGCGATGCGGACTTTTTCAAAAAATTTTCCGGCCGCTGCAGCAATCGAAACGACGATTAGCGGCAGTAGAGCGCTAGCTCAGTGCAAGGCGGCTCTTACCAAGCATGGTCAACGGCAATCACCGCTGGTCGTGGTTTCGGGGCCACCGTGCCAAGGATTTTCCGCCGCTGGCACGCGCGACCCGAAGGATAAACGCAATAAGGTTCTGCTCGGTGTGGCTCGTGCGATCAGCGATCTCCAACCCCATTTTGCAGTGGTCGAGAACGTCCAAACATTGCTGACCGAGAAGCATCGAGAGCGTGTGCGCGATTTTCAGAAGCATCTAATTGACGCTGGTTATCACATGTTGCCGGTGGAGTTGGATGCCAAAGACTACGGAGTCGCTCAAAAACGCGAACGAGCCTTTTTCCTTATCACACCGACGCCACTTGACGCGAAAGCTATCGAGGCGCGCTTCATCGCGCTGCGTCAACCCGAGATTCCATCAGGCGAACGTTTGAAGGATCTTCCGCCGGCAAAAACGCGCGGCGAAAAATACAACGATGAGGAAGATGCCGGATGCGCGTATCCCAACCACTTGGCGATGAGGCATTCGATTGCGGTCCAAAAGAAGATCGCCGCGATTAGACCCGGAACTGGTCCGATGTCCTATCGGAAGCTCGATCCGACAAAACCAGCAAATACGCTATTTTCGGGGCATCGTGCTCCACCGGCGCATTATGCCTACCCCCGCAGTATCACCGTCCGTGAAGCGGCACGTTTGCAGGGCTTTCCTGATGATTTTCGCATCTACGGTTCGTTCGCCAACCAAATGATGCAGGTTACAAACGCGGTTCCACCGCCCTTGGCACGCACCGTCTTGCAGGTTCTCGCTGAAGTCACTGGCGTGCCGATCCTTCAACATGCCTGATCCAGACGATCAAGCCCTCGCCCGGACGATTCGCGCGACAGAAAAAAACCATACACCGGTCGAAGGCAAACTGGAAACGGACGAGTTGGTGCTCGCCCGTATTACCGAAGGCATTTACCGCCAACCTGCATCAGCGCTGCGGGAACTCGTTTCAAACGCATACGATGCTGATGCAACGGAGGTGGTGATTCTCACCGATGCCCCGCGCTTTGGGCAGATCACTGTCCGCGATAATGGCCGAGGCCTTAGCCCGGAAATACTCACCCATTTGGTGAAACACATCGGCGGCAGTGCAAAACGCAGCGAGGTCGGCAAGGAACTGGAAGTGACCTCAAGCGCCAATGTCAACCGCAGTCCTGGCGGGAGGCAACTGATTGGCAAGCTTGGCATCGGCTTGTTTTCAGTCGCTCAATTCACGCGGCATTTCTTAATCATTACAAAGACTGCCGGTGACGATTTCCG
Organism: Chthoniobacteraceae bacterium; assembly: GCA_044226525.1. GTDB lineage: Bacteria > Verrucomicrobiota > Verrucomicrobiia > Chthoniobacterales > Chthoniobacteraceae > VFJQ01. The sequence continues at coordinate 260,928 of JBGAGV010000007.1, forward strand.
AACCGTCGCTGATATTACACTCGGGAGAAGAGAGGAACGCCAGGAGGTCCTTCCGCTGGATCATCAAGATCAACGAAAGTTTGAAACGGGGCATTTTCGCGTCTGGCGCGAACGCGCATCAGACAAGGATGCTCAGGGAACGGAAATCAAGTTACTCGATCTCCTACCGCGGACCCGCGATGAACTTGCGAGCGATGACGTTTGGACACGGCAGGACTACCTAATCCAAGACCCCGAAGCTGAGAAAAGCGAACCACCCACCATGCATATTGGGCGAATGCAAAAGGGAAGTGGGGTTCTCTCGATTCAGCCGGCCCTACCTTGGGATGAAACCGACGGTCCTAGAGAACGCTTTGAGAAACTGGTCCAGAAGCTTCGCGCGCTGGTCACAAACGATCGAGAGTCTGTTGATTTAAGAAAAGAATGCGACAACTACCTTTGGACATTGTGGACGTTGGCGATATCAGCGCCCGTGTCGTATTTGGAAGGCCACCCATTCGATCTGGTCAATGATGGGGAGATTCTGTTTTTCGAGGTTGAAAATCGCCTCAGGGGACAAGCACGTCCGGCTGAAATCCCAAACAAGAAGACACCGCGAAAGGCGCTCAAACTAAAAGCGCCCGACGGACCGACGGCAGGATGTTTCGAGGTCTTTATGGATGGAGTGCAATTGTTACGCCCCATTCTCTTCCGGGATTTGCCTCGCACGAAGAGCGCCGTTAAAAATTCGCTTATATTCATTGGGCGGCATCGCGAAGAATTTGGACAAAAGCCGCGGGAACTGACGGACGGGCCGCTGGAATTCGAGGCTTATCTATTCTGGGCTCCCAAGATCATTCCGAAGCAAAATCAGGGAGTCATTCTTCGGGTCGGGAACGCCTCCGGTGCGCTGTTCGACCCCGACTTCATGGGTTACGAGACTTCTGAACTGACTCGGAAAGCGCAGGTTACTGCCGAAATATTTGTTAGCGAAGGTCTCGATAGCGCGATCAACATCGACCGCGAGTCTTTCAATTACGCCCACCCGCATTACCAAACCTTGACGAAGTGGCTGCACTCCGCATTTCGGCAGTTCAGCAACCGTCACAAGGAATTGGGCAAACAACTCAGGACAACGAAACTTCGGAAGGAGGGGGCACAAGCACGCGAGAAAATTTCCGAGAAAGTTCAACTAGCCCTAAAGGATCGGGGAATCGAAGACCTTCCCGAGGTTGAGTTGCTTGTGCCGTCCCGGAAGTCGGAGGCCGCGAAACTCCGCCGTGATGGCGTGATTGTGCTGCATAGGGACGTGGTGATTCCACCGTCCCCGCAAACTCGACACACCGAGGCCGAAACACAGCGAAGGACGCTCGCTGAAAAAAAGGCCATCGGCATCACGCAACTTCTCCACGGAATGGGGCTGCTGGATTCCTTGTCTTACGCCGAACAGGAGAAACTGATCAAAGACATCCTCGAAATTGTTCTCCTCGAAAACTGAGAAATGAGTTCCACTGGGTCTGACATCGCGGACGGAATTATCCCGGAAAAGCTGCCGGAACACATCGCTCCTCGAAAGGAGGCGTTTCTGCCGTGGCATAAAGTGAGGAAGCAGTATATCCGCCGCCATCAGTGGAATGAACTCGCAAGGCGCAACGTAAATGGTAGGTGGCGCAACGACCTGCAAAAACCATCGGACACAGGTGGCCAAGGGCAGAGCACGATGCATGTGACGCACCCGCTCCGGTGTCTTGTGATCCCGGGGGAAGACTTGCTGGATGTGCGTTCCCTCTGGGCGGAAATCAGCCCGCTTGATTGCTTTATCCGTTACCTCGGTTTCAACGAAGGTCATGGCTCGAATGAGCAGGGCACGCGCGTGTATGTAGCAAACAATGCGGTGACTTCGCTTACTGGGATCGTTTCAGATTCGCAGGTTCTAAAGGATCGATTCGAGGCAATTGCCGGAACGAACTCACCGGCATACCTCCACCTCCGACGCTACGGGCCATACCATATTGTGAACCTCGATCTCTGCGGCTCGATGTTTCCGAATACGGTGCAGAGCGTCGAGCCGTATTACACGGCGCTGAATCGCCTCCTTGAGTATCAATTCGCGGCGCAGAAAGCAAACTGGCTGCTATTTGTCACGACTATGATTGAGCCTGCGGTGGTGGATGCGGAGTGGATGGAGAAGCTGTGCAAGCCGACGCGCGAAAACTTCGATGCGCATACGGACTTTGCTGCGAAGCTGGAGGGTCTTATGCCGCGCGAGGTATTTGGCAACTCAGGAAAGAGCGTCGAGCTAACTGGTCTCTCGGAGGAGCAACTCATCCAGCTCTTTGGGGTGGCGCTTGGCAAATGGCTGCTTCGTTTGGGTCAGAAAGCCAGTCCAAAGTGGTCGGTCGGAATGCGGCGGAGCTTTCAATACTCCATTAACGCAGAAAAGGGAGCGGTGATGCTTTCGCTCGCGTTTGAAATGACACCGAATTTCGCGCCGCCGATTGACACCAGTGGGATGTCGAAAGCCGAAATCGTCCCGAAAAATTTCCCGAGTGAAATTGAGTGTGCGGTAAAACTCACAGAATCCGTTGGTCGGATTGCCGACGTCGATAAGAAGCTGGCCGACGACGATACTCTGAAAGCGAAGTTGCGGGATGAGGCGGCGGATCTTCTGGAGTCAGCGGGATACAACCGAGACAAATATATTCAGTGGGTTAATGACGGTGAGGTGACCACTCCAGGCTAGTCGTCGTGGCGGACGTTTTTAATAGTCAGAAGCGATCCGCCATTATGTCGCGGATTCGTTCAACCGGGAACAAAGAGACTGAGTTGGCGATGATCCGAATATTCCGTGCAAATGGGATCAGAGGGTGGCGAAGAAATAGCCCCGTCGTTGGCCGACCGGACTTCGTGTTTCCCGCGCAGCGGTTGGCGGTCTTTGTGGATGGTTGCTTTTGGCACGGCTGTCCAATCCATGGTCGGCAGCCCACGTCAAACTGCGACTACTGGACCGGGAAGCTTGAGCGTAATCGTCAAAGGGACCGCGAGGTTAATCGAGAGTTAAAGAGGCGGGGATGGAGAGTATGTCGGGTTTGGCACCACGAACTGAGTCGTCGTAATCAAGCACGATGTGTGATCAAGATCCGTAGGGCGTTAGGATAAGTATACCGGGCAAACGGGCGCGGCTTTTTCCGGCCCGATCCGTTTCTCCATTAAAATGAGGGGGGACGAAAAGAACGTAAGCGTCCGCTGGAGCACCTCTTGACGCGATAAGGTCATAAAACCTGGTTGGGAGTCGTAGATGTCGTAGTCGTGGGACTATGACATCTATGCTGCAGAACGCAGATCGGCTTGAAGCTGATGCTTCGCCCAGGCTG
>JBGAGV010000042.1:0-31915 GCA_044226525.1 Chthoniobacteraceae bacterium
CTGGAACGCCAGCGCGAGCAACGCAAAGCCGAGGAAGGCCGCCGAAAGCGCCAGCCCGCAGGGGCGTCTGCGGACTCCTCCAACCCCGAGGTCGCCGAGGAGGATCGCCCGACCCGGGCCGAAAAAATCGCCCTCCTTCGTAAAGCCTTCTTTGCCGACCTGGACGACTGCATTCCCCTCAATCTGCCTCCCCGCCCGGGTGAGCCCGGTTACCAGCCCGGGATCATTTCCGACGGGGTCCACTGGTATGATGGGAAGGGGGGCATCATTCCCAGTCCGAAGGATGAAGTCATCAAGAAGGCCATCGAGGCCAAGAAGGCGTGGGAGGAGGCCCGGCGCATCGCGGCGGAAGAAGCGGACGCGCTGGGGTGATGATTGTCTGCCGACATCTGGCTCGTCGAGAAGACGCGTTTGCGGCGAGCGAGCCATGGAGCGTCGGCGTGATCGCGGCAGAAACGATCCCCGCTTGACACGTAAGCATTTCCTTACGTATATCGGCAGCATGGTTCTGTCTTCTGACCGCCAGCCTGACGTATTCGCCGCCATCAGCCATCGAGCACGGCGGCAGATGCTGGACTTGCTGGCGGAGGCGGAGCGGCCAGTCGGCGACATCGCCGCGCACTTCGACATGAGCCGCCCGGCGGTGTCGCAGCACCTGCGGGTCCTGCTCGATGCCGGTCTGCTCACCGAGCGGCGGCATGGGCGGGAGCGCCGCTACCATTTCGCCCCCGAAAAACTCGCGCCGGTGCGCAACTGGCTCGCCCGCTACGAGCAGTTCTGGGACGACCGCCTCCAGCGTCTGCAAAAGCATCTCGCGAAAAAGACCGAACCATGAGCAACACGATCCATAAAGAAATGCGGTTTCCGCAGCCTCCCGAAGAGGTCTGGGCAGCGATCAGCCACCGGGATGCGCTGGCGGACTGGATGTATCCGAACGATTTCGAGCCGCGCGTGGGGCACCGTTTCACCTTTCGCGTGCCGGGAAATCCCAAAGTGAATTTCGACGGGCTGGTCGTGCAATGCGAGGTGCTCGAGTGCGAACCGCCCAGCCGGCTGGTATTTTCGTGGTCGGTCGGCGGGCCGGTCGTCGATACGAGGGTGAGCTTTCAGCTCGAAGCGGATGGCGACGGCACACACCTCGTCTTCGAACACTCCGGCTTCGATCTTTCGCATCCGCAGGGCAATCAGGCGTGCAAGGGAGCGGAGTTTGGTTGGGCGAAAATGCTGGCGCAGCTTTCTGCCGTGGTCGCCGGCGGCGGAGCGAGTGAAACACCATCTTGAGCGCGCAGGGCGCTCATCGCATCGACTCCTCACGACCACACCGGAACCAAGCCTCTCATGACCCAGACTACCAAACGCGCGATCCTTCGCTGGATTCACCTCATCCTCGGCATCCCGATCGTCGGCTACGTTTACAGCCCGTTCGAGGAACTCCCCAACTATGCCCCGGTAGTGCGGTATGTCGCCCTTCCGGTCATCCTTCTCACGGGACTCTGGATGTGGAAGGGTGAGTCTCTTCGCCGGACGGTTGCGGGAAAATCGGCCTGAACTTCCACTTACCCCACCCAACGAACTCCCTATGAAAGGCGCCAAAATAAAAAAGGAATTGTCCCCCGCACACCGCAAGGAACTGCTCGAAAGCTTAAAAGCACGCTTTGAGAAAAACAAAGCGCGCCATGCCGGCCTGGAGTGGGCAAAGGTCGAGGCCCGTCTGGAAGCGAGCCCGGAGAAACTGTGGTCGCTTCACCAGATGGAAACCACCGGCGGGGAACCGGATGTCGTGAGCCACGATCCCAAAACGGGCGAATACACCTTCTTCGACTGCTCCCCGGAGAGTCCGAAGGGGCGCACCAGCCTGTGCTACGACCGCGAGGCCTTGGACTCCCGCAAGGAGCATAAGCCAAAGAACAGCGTGGTGGACCTGGCGGCCGAGATGGGGATCGAACCGCTGACGGAAGAGCAATACCAGGAGCTGCAGCGCCTCGGAAATTTCGATCTGAAATCGTCGAGCTGGCTGAAATCTCCGGCTGAGATGAGGAAACTCGGCGGCGCCCTGTTTGGAGACCGCCGTTTTGGCCGGGTTTTCTTCTATCACAACGGCGCGCAATCTTACTACAGCGGCCGGGGATTTCGCGGATGCCTGAAGGTCTGATTTCGGCGGATTCTCTCCAATCCGTCCCGCGCGTCGTCCTCCGTCGTGCCATGACCATCTCCAGCCTGCCGAGACGGCCCGTGTCCGGGCATCTGCCACATCCCATGCCAGAGAGATTTTTATCGTTTGAGGATTGCCTCTGGTCACCGCTTATGGTTCACCTCCGCCCGTGAAGTCGTCTCTTGCGCGTCCAATCGCTACCGCACTCGCTGCTTTCGCCGCGTCGGCGTCCATTGCCACGGCTGCTCCCCAGCTTACGCAGGAGGAAGTCGCCCAGGTCGTCGAGCAAGGTTGCGTGGTCGCGTCGCGCATCAATCGCAATGCGATCATCGCGGTGACGGATCGAGAGGGCTTCCTGCTGGCGCTTTGGGATGTGAAGAAGCGGCTCCCGAACCCGCTGCCTCCCTTCAACGTGATGAGCCCCATCTCGCTGAAGCTCTATGGGCAGGTCGCCGGCGCTGTGACGAAGGCGAGCACGGCGGCCTTTCTGAGCAGTGACCAGGAGGCATTCACCACGCGCACGGCGGGCTACATCATCCAGCAGCACTTCCCCGTGGGCGTGCGCAATGCGGGACCGGGGCCACTCGTCGGGGTCGGTTTCTCGAGCCTCTTTTTTACCGATGTGAACCGGGTGAAGCTGATCCCGAACAGCTTCAATGGCGCGGTCTCCGTGCAAGACATGATCGCCAATGGGCAGATCGTCCTGGTGCCTCGCCCGGGACCGAAATCCAACTTCAATACCGCCAGCTACGGCGATCTTTCGCCCGGCGTGCGCGCCCCGCTTTTCCCGCTCACGTCGCTGAACGATTCGCCCGGCGGCGTCCCGCTTTACAAAGGTGGACACCTCGTCGGTGGCGTCGGGGTGGAAGGCGACGGCAGTCCAGTCAACCTGACCCCAGCGGCGGCGCTGCTTTTCGGCAAGACGCAGAAGAGCGCGACCACCGGTTATAAGGCCGGCGAAGACGACGACGAATATGTGGCGCTCGGCGCGCAGACGGACTTCCGGCCGCCGGACCAGATCGTCGCCACAAACGTCCTCATCAACGGCATTCGCATTCCTTATGTCCACCCGCGGCTGGAAGACATCGTGGACGTGGACGATGTTCCGCCGCTGGGCACGATCGGTCGCGCGATCGACATGCCGGCGACGTTCTTCCCCTTCAACGCGCCGCCTTTCACCACAGTCTCACCGCCGGCTGGAGTCGGTCCGCTCGTGCCCAATCAAGCCGTGTCGGCTCTCGCCGCCATCGACGCCATCGTGCCCGGCACTCCGAAGGCCTCACCGGCCGCTTATCCGTATGAAGTCGCCCGTCTCGGCGGCTACGAAGGCGATATCCGGTTTCCCTTCCGCGACGACCCGCTCCTCCACGATCCCGACATCACCAACGATCGCATTCACGGCAACGCTCAGCGTCTTACCCAGGCTGAAGTGAAGGACATCATCAGCAAAGCGGCGGAACGCGCCCGCATCACCCGCGCCGGTATTCGGTTGCCGGTCGGCAGCGCGGCGCACGTTTTCATCACCGTGGTAAACAACCCCGATAAACCTGGCGAAATCCCGCAGATCCTCGGCGTCTTCGGCACTCACGACGCTACCATCTTCTCGTGGGACGTCGCGGTGCAAAAGGCGCGCACGGCGGTCTTTTTCTCCAACACCCAGCTCGCCATGAGCAGCCGCTCCGTCGGCTTCCTCGCCCAGCGGTTCTTCCCACCGGGCATCGACGGCACCGCGCACGGCCCCTATTTTGGTTTCCAGGAAGCGGTCACCCTCAAGTTCCGCCGGGCTTTGGATATCTTTAAAAAACCGGCGGACCTGCTTGCGGGAAAATCCTTCTTCTTCCCCGGCAATCCGAATCTCCCCAACGGCATCACCATCTTCCCCGGTGGGTTCCCACTTTACCGCAATGGTTATTTGGTCGGAGCGATCGGCATTTCGGGCGACGGCGTCGATCAGGACGACATCATCGGCATTTCCGGCACCGAAGATTTTCGTCCGGCCCCCGAAACTCGCTCGGACCAATACACGTATCGTGGGGCTCGGCTTCCCTACGTGAAGTTCCCGCGCGACCCGGAACGGTAAACAGCGCAGCGATTGGAGCCAGCGTCTGGCCGTTTGGCGTTAAGCCCGCCGCAGGCGCTTTCGTTCACAGGTGATTGATCGTGAGCAAGAAGACGATGTGATCGGCCAGTTCCATCGCGTGCCGAAGGAAGCCTCGCACCTGGCTTCAAGGCGGATTGGTGATGATCCAATCGACCTTCCGCGTCCAATTGAAGAAATCGCGCCCCTCTTTGATTTCGCACCAGTCGGCATCTGGCATCCAACGGAAGAAATCCCCCCGACATGGCTCAAGGACCCGCCCACTGGGCTGAAAATGCTCCACCAACCGGCGGATGACGTAGGGAAAGTTTCGCACTTTCGGTCTGGGCGAGGCCGGAGGAAGGCAGGCAGCCAAACCGATGAACGACGAAACCAAGAACAGCGAAGGCGAAGCGAAGATCATCTCGATCGACGAGGGGAGGATCCGAGAACACCTTGATGGAGTGGTGCGCGAGGCGGTCGAGGAGACGCTCAACCAGTTACTGGAAGCGGAGGCCGAGCAGTTGTGCGGAGCGAAGCGCTACGAGCGCAGTGCGGATCGAGTCGATACGCGAGCCGGCAGCTACGAACGCAAGCTGCACACCAAAGCGGGCGAGGTGAAGCTGCAGGTGCCCAAGCTGAGAACGTTACCGTTCGAGACGGCGATTATCGAGCGCCACAAGCGGCGGGAGTCGAGCGTGGAGGAAGCGCTACTGGAGATGTATCTGGCTGGGGTGAGCGTGCGGCGGGTGGAGGACATTACCGAGGCGCTATGGGGAACCAAAGTGAGCCTTGGCCTGCCCCCGAAGTTTGAGCCACTCGCTATGAGAGTTAGTGGTGGTGATGGATGGATGGGGTGTTGATGTCGAGGCCGCAGTTTGGTTCCCCCGGAACGCCTGCCGCGGCGAGCGGCGCGGGGTTTGGGGGCGCGCAGCCCCCAGCAAACTGGTTCGCACTGGCGGCCGCGTATTCGGACGGCGTGCGGTAGGCGAGCGAGGAGTGTGGCCGTTCGCTGTTGTAGCGGCGCCGGTAATCGCGGCCGAGCACCTTGGCTTCGAGCAGGCTGCCAAAGAGTTCCCGGTTCAAGAACTCGTCCCTGAACCGGCTGTTGAAGCTCTCGCTGTAGGCGTTCTGCCATGGCGCGCCGGCTTCAATGTAGAGCGTGCGGAACCCCCGCCGTTCGATCCAATCTTTGACGGCTAGGGCGATGAACTCGGGCCCGTTGTCACTGCGGATGAACGCAGGCGGACCACCGCGGGCGAGCACCGCCGCCTCCAGGATACGGATCACGTCTTTGCCCTCCATCCGCCGCTCGACTTCCAAGGCCACCAGTTCCCGGCTGAACTCGTCGCAGATCGGCAGCCATTTGAGCCGCCGCCCATTGGCCGTCTGGTCAAAGACAAAGTCGTAGCTCCACACGTGGTTGATTCGTTCTGCCGCCAGGCGCTGGCGGCCGTTCTCGCGCTGGCCCAGCCGCAGCCGCTTGCGTTGCCGGCGCGGCACTTTGAGCCCCTCCTGCCGCCACAGCCGTTGCACTCGCTTGGCGTTGACCTCCAGGCCCGCCCGCCGCAACAGCGCCGTTGCCATGCGGTAGCCGGCCCGCGGATGCTGCGCCGACAACCGCCTCAACTCCGCGCACAGCGCCGCGTCTTTTTCCCGCCGCAACCCTCGGTAGCGCTGCGTGCTGCGCGCCTGTCCCACCACCCGGCACGCCCGCCGTTCGCTCACCTCGAAACTCACTTCGAGATGCTCGACCGCTTGTCTCTGGCGCACCGGGCTCACCACTTTGCCAGCGCCCTCCAGCGCTGCCCTGCGGGCTGTGCTACGCACAGGCTGTCTCGCTCCGCTCGGCTCCCTCCACCAGTTCCTTGAGCATCGCCTTGTCCAGCGACAGATCGGCTACCAGCTTTTTGAGCTGCACATTTTCCTTCTCAAGCTCCTTGAGCCGCTTGACCGTGTCTTCCTTCGCTCCGGCATATTCCTGCCGCCAGCGATGGTAGGTCGGCGGGCTTACCTCCAGCTTCTTGCAGACTGCCTCAAGGCTTTCGCCTCCGCTCAGCAGCGTCGCCGCCTCGCGCAGCTTCTTGATGATTTCTTCAGGGCTGTGTCGTTTGCGTTTCATGATGAGAGTTCGGCAGCGCTTTCGCGCCGCCCATCTCTCATAGCAACTGGCTCAACTTTTCGGGAGCGGGCCACGGCGAGGACTTGGTGAGGTGGGGTTGTGAAAGCAACACCGAACCAACATCCGCAGAGGCCCGCCTCCCGGTTTTCGACTCAATTTACGATGTCGATGGTTAGTCGCCCAATACCTTCCTTGCCAGCCGTGCAAAACCAAACGCGGTTGAACGCATCGATCTTCGGATGTGTTTCAGGAACGTAACCGATGTTGAGTTTTACCATAACACGCCCCGAAGCGTCCAGAATCGTGGCTTCCTGGTGACCGTAAGAAGGAAGGCAATACGTTCGGCTCTTCGAGTCGCACACCAAAGGTTCGTGCCCGGAGATCGTCTCCTTCGCTTCTGTTTTCCAAAGGATCTGGCCATCCCGGGAGATGCCATAGACGCTGCGGCCAAGTGCCGCGCGGAGGCTCCCGTCCGGGGCGACGACCAAGCCACTGATTTCGTCCGGGGAGTTAGGATCGAGGTTGCACTGCCAGGCTCTGCTTCCAGACGTGGTTACTGCGGTGATTTGGGTCAGGTCAGGCGCGAAAAATAGCCCGCCATCGGCTCGCACTCTCGATGCGCGATTGCGGAGAGGGATTCGCCACAACACCTCCCCATCGCTGCTGATGCCGGCAAAAATTTCGCCTTGGGAGAGCAGTCCCACGCCAGAGGCGTCAAAAACCGGGCTGCGCCCTCCTGCCTCCACGGGGTGATTCCCGTGCTCGTTGCCGTCCCGATCGAGGATTTTCAGTGCGCCATCCACGACAAGGTAAAGCCTGTCCTGATAAAAGCTCACCCCGAGCGGCCGAAGACCGGGGATGTTCTTTTGCCAGAGTTGTTTCCCTTGCTGGTCGAGCGCGAGCACCCCGGTGCCGGCAACGCCCACGAAGACCCGGCCGTCCTCCGCGCCCTGCGCGAAAATTGGTCGTCCTCCTAACTCTTGGGACCACGACAACTGGATCTCGGAATCATATCGGGCAACCGCTCGGTCGTAGCTGACCAACAATGAGCCCGACTTTTTCATCGGCTGAACCTGAAGAGGTGCCGACGGCGTCGGAAAGTAAACTAATTCCGACGCATCAAGAAAAACGCATAGCACGAGCGACGAAAGAATAACCCCACATCCAACCTTGCAGTTCGAGGCCGGAAAGCATTTTTGGAGTGTCTTTGTCATTCTTCGTAGCCCGCACCATTCGTGCAGCGACATGTGTAATCTTCCTTCGCCAATCGATCCAGTCTCTTTCGAGCTTTAATTGTATCCATGATCACTTGGTTTCCGTTGCATGAGTAAATTGCTTCGTCCTCATCGGTCATGTCGCCGATAAAAGAATTCATTGCCCTGTTGGCACAAATCTCAACGGCGGTGAGGGGATTGCTTAGTGTTCCATGCACTGGCTGAATCTCATCTTCGATGCCCACGAACGACAATTTTCCATTAGTGCAGACCGGGAAAATGCCCGGAATTGATTTCAGTCCGAGTTCGTCGAGGAGGGCGGCAGGATTATTGTGACAATAGGCGTAAAGATTGGGGCCGTCCTGTTTGTCCTCGGCCACGATCATGCTCCTCATGGTTCGAGCGGACGCGATTCCGCTGCGCGAAATTCGGAGGCCGCCAGTGGTATCCGCGCGCAGACGGGGTCAGCCCGTTGACACTTGAGGCCATCTAAAGGTAGACGTCCGTGATGGGAAAAGGCCACCTATCCTGATCGGAATCTGCTCGTGGCGGGAGGCGGACTTCGACGCGGTTGAGGCGAGCCTTGGGCCAGGTGGCGTCGAGTTGACCTGTCCGCTGTGGACGCGCAAGCGCTGCCGGAGGCGATGAAGGAAGCCACCCCGCCGCGACCCGAACCCCATTCCCTCCCGCCAGCCTCTCAACCGCACACCACCCCATCGCCGCCGCCAAACCGATCCCCAGAAAGCCCTCGCCTCCGCCACGCCGCCATCCCCCAACCCAGCCGCCTCACGTTCAGCCCCTTTTACTGCGCAGTCTGAGTTATATCGCGTTACGATATAACACAGGCCTCGCAACGCGCTGGTTAGCGGCAGAGGAATGAGGGTGCGGGAAAAATGTCGCGAAAGAAACTCACCTCCTTTGCCCCCCCTTCGTGTCGTCGTGCTTTCGTGGTCAATTCACGCGCCTTGAACGCCTGCCCGTTCGCCGGTAAACTTGCCAGCATGAGCATCACCGCCATCGTCGAGAACGACACGATCAAGTTCCCCGTCCACGTGCCGGATGGGACGCGCGTGGAGATCACGACGCTTCCCGCCGCGCCGGTGGCGGCGCCAGCGGAGGTTCGACGGAGTTCCCGGGGATTTCCTATCGTGAGGGGTCGCGAAAGGTTTAGCTCGGAAGATGTCGCTCGCCTCGAGGCTGAGGCATGACGTGGCTGCTCGACGGCAATGTGCTGGTGGCGCTGGCGATTGATTCGCACACTCACCACCAGCGAGCGCGGCAGTGGTTTGATGCCCTGGTCGAGCCGTTCGCGACATGTGTCGTGACCCAAGGAACGCTGCTGCGCCTGCCCATGCGCTTCGCGGCAGATCCAAGTGCCGCGACCACATAGGCGCTCTTGGAGACGATTCACGCCATGCCCGAACATGAGTTTTGGGAAGACGGTTTCAGCTATCGGTCCGTATCCCCGGTTGGAATTGCCAGCGCAGGCCACGTGACCGACGCGTGGTTGGCAGAATTCGCACGGCGTCACGGCGGAAAACTCGCCACCATGGTCGAAGCCTTGGCAACTGCTCATACCGGTGTCGCGGTGTTGCTGCCGCCGGGCTAGGACACGGGAGTGGAAGGTGGAAGGGGGCAGGAGAACAACCTTGAATTGGCTCACGCTCGACACAAGCAGGCCGCCGTGCACCTGCCAGACTGGACGCAGGTGGAGAACGTGCGGCCGCAGGACGACGGAAAGAATCACCCCCACTCCGATCGGAATCGGCTCGTGACGGGAAGAGGCGGAGTTCGACGCGGTTGAGGCGAGCCTTTGGCCAGGTGACGTCGAGTTGACCTGTCCGCTGCGGCCGCGCAAGCGCTGCCGGAGACGATGAAGGAAGCCGCCCCGCCGCGACCCGAGCCCGTCCCCTCCCACCAGTCCCTCAACCGCGAAGTCCCCCATTCGCCGCCGCCAAACCGATCCCCCCAGAAGCCCTCCCCTCCGCCGCGCCGCCATCCCCCAACCCTTCCGCCTCACCTCCACTCATTTTACCGCGCAGCCCGAGTTATATCGTAATACGATATAACTCCCGCTTCGCTCCTTCTTCGGACGCCTCGAACCCATCAAAACCAGTCCAGGAAGGCGCTGTTCCTGTTTTCCTGTTTTCCCTGCTTAAACTTCGCCCCGAGCACGTTGGGCGCCTCCCGGTCCCCCGGTAACCTCCGGCCCATGAACATCACCGCTATCGTCGAGAGCGACACGATCAAGCCGCCGCCTGGCGTGTATTCCACCGGATGGCACGAAGGTTCAGATCCAACCTGAGAACAGGAGTCTCGCGGAACGGTATTCGGCGCTCGCCGGGCTGGCGGATGACATGCCTTCAGATCTTGCTCACCATCTCGACCATTACGTCCACGGCCCGCCGCGGAAGGAATGACCGTTTTTGCCGACGCGTTCTTCTGTAAGGCGGAGGCGCGTGGTTAGCTCCTTACCTTGACAAATGAGCGTCCAGAGGTAAATTCGGCTAACTAGTTAAGGGCGGGTCGATTCTATCTTTATTTTCGGTTTTGCCTCGCGGCGCGATGATTACTGAGGGCGAATGAGCAGACACAATAACCCCACGAAGGAAGGGTCGGCGTCCGCCCCGCTACCGAGTGGACGAGCCTGCCAACAGACCCATGCCGAGACACCATCAACACATTAGCCGGGCGGCTGCGAATGCGCCGCTCCGACCTGTTCCCCTCCGGAGCCCTCGGAAAAAACACAATAAACACACTACTGGTGACGGTCGATGCCTGGACAAACGAAGGGAACAGCCATCAGTAATCACCCATCCACCTCTCCCTGGACACAACAAACACAATAAACACACTACCAAAACGCCCTCCCCCGGTCGCCCGCACTCGGACAATCCGGCATTCGGCGTTCCCTTCGGGTGGTTTCGGCGGCGTCCCGGCTCCAGAGTGAGCAGGCTCAAGACAGACACAATAAACACACTATCCGAAACGGCCTCCTCCAGCGCCCGCGCCTCGGACTCTTCGGCGTTCAGCGTTCCCTTCGCGTGGTTGCGGCGGCGTCCCCTGCTCCAGAGTGAGCGGGCTCAAAACAGACACAATAAACACACTATCGAAACGGCCTCCTCCAACCACCCGGCCTTGGGACACTTCGACGTTCGGCGTTCAGTTGAGTTGAATAAGCTGCCGGGCCAACGGTCCAAGGCTAAACGATTCCATTACACATGAAGCCCCGGCTCCTTTTCTCGATCCCGCTCGCTCTCCTCCTCGCCGCCTGCGACCAGGGCGCCAAACAGGAAGCCCAGCGTCTCGCCGACGAACGCGCCGCACTCGAGCGCGAGAAGGCTGAGCTCGCGACACAGAAGCTCAATGCCCAGCAGGCCGCCAACGACGCCGAGCGCACCAAGCTCGAAGCGGATCGTGCCGCCTTGGACCGCGACAAAGCCCGCATGGCTTCCGACCGCGAAGCGCAGGCTCTCGCGGATCGCAACGTTCAGGTCGCCCGTGAACGGGAGAAACGCATGGAGGCCGAGCAGGCTGCCGCGAAAGAAGCTGCCGCTCGCCAGGAAGCCGAGGTGCGCGAGCGCGACGCGAAGCTCGCCGCCGAGCAATCCGCCCAGCAGGCCCGCTCCGCCCAGACGGTCGATTTCTTCTACGACGCCCTCGATCCCTACGGTGACTGGGTCGAAGTGGATCGCTACGGCTACGCGTTCCGACCGAAGGCCGCGCGCGACCTGAGCTGGCGGCCCTACACCGATGGCGGCTGGGTTTATACCGATTACGGCTGGACGTGGCGCTCGGAGGAACCCTTCGGCTGGGCTACTTATCACTACGGTCGCTGGGCGCGTGCGCCGCGGCTCGGCTGGGTCTGGATTCCTGGCTCCGAGTGGGGGCCGGCGTGGGTCTCGTGGCGCCGCGGCCACGACTACGTCGGCTGGGCGCCGCTCCCGCCGGATGCGTGGTCTTCCCACGGGTTCAACGCCGCGGTCGATTCATACTACGACATCGGCCCGGGCCTCTATGTCTTCCTCCGCACCGCCGACTTCGGCGAAGCGACCTATCGCGGACGCGTCGTCGCGCCGGAGCAAAATGTCACGATCATCAACCAGACGGTCAACGTCACCAAGGTCGTCTATCAGAAGATCCAGAACAAAGTGACCGTGGTGAACAACGGCCCTGACCTCGCGGCGATCAATCAATTGAGTCGGCGCCCCGTGCCGCACCTTGCCGTGCAACGCGTCGCGACCGGCGCACCGCAACCGGCGCACATGGAAGGCAACGTCCTCCAACTCGCCGCCCCCGAGATCAAAGGCGCCCCACCCGCCGGAAAACCGAAAGCCGTCAAAGACGCCGTGAAAACCGCCGACCTCGATCACGGCTGGCGCGACGCGAAGGGCGACGAACCCCGCCTGCGCGAGGAGGCGAAAAAACAAGCTCGCCGCGCCGAGGAAAACGAACGCGCCGCGACGCCAGCCAGGCCAACGTTGCCCCGCGAACCGATCGCTCCCCGCCCGCCCGCACCACCCATCGCAACGCCGGCTGCATTACCCCCGACCAAACTCGCCCCTTCCGCCACTCCCGTCCCCGCCCACCTGACCACCCCACCACCACCTCGCGCCACGCCGCACCCGCTGGCGACCCCGCGTCCTTCGAAAGCGACCCCACCCACTAGCTTCCCACCGGTGCCACCCTCCGTCGCCACACCACCACCACCGGAGCGACCGAATCTTCCCTCAAAACCCACGCGTCCAGAACGGCCCGACGCTCGCCGTCCCGAACCACCGCAACCGCGCGAAGGCAATCCCCCGCTCAAACAATTCCGCGAACCGGCGCAACCCATGGCGACTCCCACGCCCAGCCCGGCAGAAATTCCCCAGCCCGGCCGCCCAGCCAGACCGGAGCGCGGCGGGAAAAAGAAACCCGAATAGCTCGTGCGCGACCCGGTCGCGGCCTACCGGGCCGGGATCGTCTTGATCAGCAAATCTTCCGTCTCACACTCCGTCGGCCAACCGATCGCGATCGGGGTCAGATGCTCCTTCCAAAGCTCCCGCTGCGAATCCTGGTTCCCAAAATCCGACTTCTGGCAGGCCTGCAGCAGCGGCGAACTGCTGATCAAAACGAGCTTGTTGTAGCCGAGTTCACGCAGCCGATTCAGATTCTCAGGTTTCTCGACCAAATGCGTATTCCAGATGGAGAGACCACGCCGATCCGCCAGCATGAGGACCTGTCCTCCCCATCCGCCGCCTTGGATCAGCAGGCGATCCGTGGGGGCCGTGTGCGCGGCGATTTCCCGGGCGATCCCGACCGGATATCGATCAAAAGCCAGCGCGATATCCAACCCCATCACCCCTTGCACAGCGGCCAGAAAAAGCACTCCCGCGGTCAGAGCACCGCGCCACCATATTCCGAGGGATGAAGCGGCTGGAAAGCGCTGTTCCAACTGCACCGCCCCCTCCGCACAGAGCAGCGCGCAAGGTGCGCAAAGCGTCAGGAAGTAATGTTGGTGATGCAGAATGACGTGCGTGAAAACCAGCACCGCCACCAGCGCACCCACCAGCCACGCGATCGCCAGGCGCGGACGGGAACCGAAAAGACCCACGAGCGCCAATCCCACCAGGGCAAAGCTCCCAAACAGCCCGTTCAAAATCCGCCAGCCGGCCTTGGCCCAGACCATGGGATTCAACCGGTAGGCAAGATCGCCAAACCACCAATAAATCTGATCCGGGTTGTGCGACATCCGCAGTTCGACCAGCGGAAATTCCGCGCGCGCCAGTTCCGCATCCACGTGCCGCATCCACAGAAAAAAGACACCCACCGCCACGACGCCCGCGCACACCAGTCCAATCCACGCCACGCGACTCGTGCGTTGTGGACCGGACCAGAGCCACCACGCCGCCGCCGTGCCATACGCCAGAAAGAAAGGCGCTTTCTGAAGCGCCGCCAGGGTGCCCAGCGCCACGGCCGCAGCGAGGTATTTCCCGCCGCCCGTGGCGATCAGTCGTTCCGCCGCCCAGAAAAACCACAGGCTGCTGGCGACGGCCAGCCCATCCGCCCCGGCAGTTCCCGACCAGACGATCAGCAGGGGCTGCGCGGAAAAAAAGACAAGCGTCCACCAGGCACGCCGGACATCCGTCGCTACGCGGACCGTGTGATACAGCGGCCAGAGCGCGCTGGCGGTGCACAGGATCGACACGAGTGAGCCAACTCCCCACCAGCCCCGGCTCAATCGCAGAGCGATGCTCGTGAGGGCTTGCCAGAGCGGAAGCTCCTGGATCGTCGGCGTTCCGGTGGCATTGAACCCAGTAATCACCGGCCGCCACAGGTCGATGTGGTCCTTCGCGTAGAGCAGCGCAGTGCCGAGGTGCTGATCGCGATAGAACGGAGTTCCCGCCAAGGCCGCCCCCATGGCCAGCGCCACAGTCAATGCCCAGAAAAAGATCACGAGAAGCTGTAAGGGGCGAACGGAGGGCGACATCGGGACAGCGAAGAGAATTCAGCTAACCAGTCAAGACCGCGCAGCAGCCGTCCTCACTTGTTATCTCCACCCAACCGTCCGCCCACGGCACGCCGGAGCGCAAACTGGGCGCGGTTAAACTCGGTAACCACCGTCAGGTAGTCGAAGCGCGCGCGGGTGAGATCCTGCTCGGCCTGGATGTTCTCGAGGACTTCTCCCACGCCGAACTGCTGGCGCTGCCGCGCGAGCTTCAGCGTCTCCTCGGTAGCAGCGAGGGCTTCGCGAGCGGAGTCGATTTGATCGCCATACGATTGCACCCGCGTCTGAGCTTCGACGACTTCGCGCTTCACTTCCAACTCAAGGCGCTCCCCCGAAAGCTCTGCCTGCCGCAATCGCGCTGTCGTCGCGTCGATGCGCGGAAAGTCGCCGATGCCGCCAGGGCCGACGCGCCACGAAAGACCTACCCCAAAATCCTCCGAATCGTTGAAGTGATCCGCCGTGACGTCATGCCGTCCGCCCCCGAGTCCGCCGTAGAAATACTCGGCACGCACAGCCGGCACGAGCGGCCCGTAAATGGCCCCGGAGCGGGCTTTCGCTGCGGCGGACTTCTCCGCGCCGGACTGTTTCAGCTCGGGTCGGTTGGCCAGCGCGTTGCCCACAAGCGAGCCGAGATTTTCCCCGCGGTTCATGAGCCGAAGCGGCGACGGTTCGCCGCCTTCCGCGCGCAGATCGACGGTCGGCGACATGCGCAAGGCCGTAGCGAGTCGCGCGGCGGCCACGCGGCGCTGCTCCTGCGCCTGGCGAAGCAGCAGCCGGTTTTTTTCCGCCTGGGCTCGCGAACGAAATTGGTCGCCCTTAAATCCGAGCCCCGCGGCGACGGCTTGTTTCACCTGGTTCGCGTAGTCGTCAGCGATATTCACCGCTTCGAGCGCGACCTTCGTGGCCGCACTCGCTCGGACCAGTTCGAGAAAAGCGGATACCGCTTGATACACGCTCTCCTGACGCTGCGCTTCCGCGCTGAACTGAGCCGCAGTGACGAGCCGGCTCGCGACCATCGACTTGTAAATCGTGTCGCCGAGTTCGAGTTGCGCAATGACGTTCACCCCGAGCGAGAGGTTCTGCTTGTGGGCATCGATGATGTCGCCCTCGACCGTCTGGGTATTGCCGTCGTGCTGCTGGAAACCAACACCCGGCCGGAGATAGGGAAAGAACCGCCCGAGCGCCTCCCGATGGTTCGCCTGCGCCTCGGCAAACTTTTGCTGGGCGATCTGGATGTCGAGATTGTCCGCCCCGGCGATGCGCATGACCGCCGCGAGATTGATCGGCTGCGCGGCAGGCTCGGCGGCGAAGGCTGTTGCGGCGAACAGGGAGAAAAGGCAAAGCGTTTTCATTCGGTGACTTGCACGGGCTGGCCGTCGGTAAAGGTCGCTTTGCCGACGAGGATCACCGCATCGCCCTCGGCGACACCGGTGAGAATTTCGACGCGCACCCCGTCGTTGAAACCGAGCGTGACCCCGGTCTTCTTCGCTTTGCCGTCGGCCAGTTTGAAGACAAATGCGTTGGTCTTTTCCATCGCCAGCGCCTCAACCGGAACCGCGAGCGTGTTGTCGTGATGATCGACTCCGACTCGCACCGTGGCATAGAGACCGGGCCGCAACGCACCATCCGGATTGGGCAGGTCCGCTTCGACGATCATCGTCCGCGTCGCTTCGTCGATCGCGCCTGCGGTCCGGGAGATCGTGGCGTCGAAGGTCTTTCCTGGCAACGCCTCGGGGCTGATTTTCACCGGCTGCCCCTTCGCGGCCAGCGCCGCATCGATCTCCGGCATGGCCACCTGCGCGCGCAGGGTAGTCGTTTCCATGATGGTGAAGAGCGCCGCGTTTTGCGCCGCGCTGCCGCTGGTCGCCGATGGCACGAACGCACCACTGTCCACAAAACGCTGCGTGATGAGCCCCGAAAACGGCGCCACGATTTTGGCAAAATCCAGCAGCGTCTGGGTGCGCTGCATGTTCGCCCGGGCCACCTCGGAAGCCCCCCGCGCCTTGTCGAGCATCTGCGGCACCACGAGGTCCGCCGCTTTCTTTTGCGCTTCGAGCAACCGGGAAAGATCGACCTCCGCAACCTTCGCATCCGCCTCGAACTTCTTCATGTCGGCGGTCAACTCGGGAACCTCGATGACCGCGAGCACCTGGTCGGTCTTGACCACATCGCCTTTGTCCACCGAGACCTTCGTGAGATAACCGGCCACTTTCGCGTAAAGGGTCGCTTGCTGGTTCGCCTTCAAGGTGCCGGGCAGCGTGACGTAGCGGATTACGTCGGCCCGGTTCACTTTGGCGGTTTTGACTTTCGTGGGCTCGGCTGCGCACAGCGGGGCGGTGAGCGCGAGCGTGGCGAGGAGGTGGGAGCGAATCACGGTTGGGTCGGGTTGGAGTTTTCGAGGGCGCCGGGGGCAATGAATTCGCCGCTCTGCGGGTCGTCGGGGTCGAGCGACACGGATCGCCGGCTTGAGCGACGGCGCACGAGGGCGAAGACCGCAGGCAGAATGAAGAGCGTGGCCAGCGTCGCGGCAGCGAGGCCGCCGATCACGGAACGGCCGAGCGGCGAAGTCTGCTCCCCGCCTTCGCCGAGACCGAGGGCCATCGGCACCATGCCGGCGATCATCGCGAGGCTGGTCATCAGGATCGGGCGTAACCGGCTCACGGCGCCTTCGACCGCAGCATCGGCTTCGTGTGCGCCGTCACGGTGCGCACGCTCCGCGAAGGTGACGAGCAGAATGGCGTTTGCGACCGCGACGCCGATGGCCATGATCGCACCAATCGCCGATTGGATATTGAGCGTCGTGCCCGTGAGCCAGAGCATAAGCGCGACGCCGGCCAGCACGGCGGGCACCGTGGACACGACGGCGAGCGAGAGGCGGAACGACTGGAAGTTCGCGCTGAGCAGCAGGAAGACGACGACGACGGCGACAAGCAGGCCACCGCGAAACCCGTCGAGCAATTCGTTCAGCGGAATGACCTGTCCGCGAATGGCGACATTCGTCTTGGCCGGAGGGGCGCCGACTTCCGCCAGCGCCTTCTCGATCTTTCGCACCACGGAACCGAGATCGGCATGGTAAAGATTGGCCGAGATGCTGACGACGCGCGCCATGTTGTAGCGCTCGTATTGGCCCACCGCCATGCCTTGCGTGATGGTGGCGACGTTGCGCAACAGCACCGACTTCCCGCCCGCCTCGACGGGCACATTGCGCAGGTCCTCGACCGACTTTGTCAGCGTCTGCGGAATCTGCACCTGCAGACTGTAGCTTACGCCGGTCTTCTGATCGTTCCAATACACCGGCTGCGTGAAACGGCTCGACGTGGTCGCAGCGACGAGCGCGCGGGTGACGTCGTTGACCTTCACGCCGAGCAGGCCGGCGCGTTCGCGATTCACGTCCACGTTCACACTTGGGTAGTCGAGCGTCTGGCCATATTGCACGTCGCGCAGTTCAGGCATCGCCTTGAGCTTCGCGAAAATCCTTTCCGCATACTCGCGGCTCACCGCGAGGTCGGGGCCGTTGACGGCGACTTCGATCGGCAGGTTCGAGCCGAAGCTCATCACGCGCGTGACGATGTCGCTCGGCTCAAACGAGACACTCGCGCTGGTGAACTCCTTCGCGAAGACGCCCCGCAGCTTTTCTTGCAGCGCCTCGACGCGCACCGGCGCGCCGGGTTTGAACTGCACCGCAAGCCATGCTTCCTCCGGACCGCCGTTCCAGAGGTGGATGAAGTTGACCGGGTAGTTCGACGCATGAACGCCGACGAGGCCCATCGTGAGCGCAATGTTCTGCTCGCCCGCCTCGCGCTTGATGATGTCCAGCGCGCGCAAGGCGAGTTGCTCGGTCACGTCGAGTTTCGTGCCGGTCGGCGCTTTCACGCGCAACGCCATCTGCCCGGCGTCGGCTTTCGGAAAAATCTCGATGCCGAGCTGCGCGCCAATGACCCAGATCACAAAACCCGCCGCAGCGAGATATGCGGGCACGAGCAGCCAGCGCATCGCCGTGACTGGCCGCAACAATGCCGCATAGGCGCGCTGGAGCCGCTCGGGCCGCGCATGAGTCCCATGCTCGCGGCTAAGCAGCCACACGCTCAGGATCGGCACGAGCGTCGAACTGAGGAAATACGACGCGATCATCGAGAAGCCCACGGCGAGCGCGAGCGGCGTGAAGAGCGCCTTGGCTGCCCCGGTCATGAACAGCGCGGGCGTGAACACGGCGAGAATGCAGAGCATCGCAAGCAGACGCGGGATCGTCGTCTCGCGGGTCGCGTCGAGCGAGGCACGGGCGAGCGGCACACCGCGCGCGAGGTGTGCGTGGATGTTTTCGATCGCAACGGTCGCTTCATCCACGAGCACGCCGACCGCGAGCGCGAGGCCGCCGAGCGTCATCAGGTGAATGCTCTGCCCCGTTACCCAAAGGGCAAAACACGCGGCGAGAAGCGAGATCGGGATATTGAGGACGACGATGAACGCGCTGCGCCAATCCCGCAGGAAGACGAGCACCATGAGCCCCGTGAGCACGGCGCCGATCGCGCCTTCCCGCACGAGATCGTTGATCGCCCGCAGCACAACGGGCGTCTGGTCGAACTCGAATGTGACGTTCACATCGTCCGGCACCGCTGCCTTGAACTTCGCCAGGTTCTTCTTCACCAGGTCCACGACCGCCAGCGTCGAGGCGTCGGAACGCTTGGTGACCGGCATATAGACGGTGCGGCGGCCGTTCACGAGTGCGTAGCTGGTCACGATGTCGCTCTGGTCGTCCACCGTTGCCACGTCGCGCACAAACACCGAGCCATCCCTTGTCACGCGCAGCGGCACGCCTTCGAGATCCTTGATGTTCTTCACCAGCGCATTGACCGGCACGATGGGATACTGGTCGCCGAGGTTCATGTTGCCGCTCGGACTGATGACCTGCGACTGCGCGACCGCCCGCACAATTTCATCCGGCGAAAGACCGAGCGCCTTGATCCGGTCCGGCTTCACATTCACCACGATCGTGCGCGCGCCACCACCGAAGGGAGGCGGCGC
Source organism: Chthoniobacteraceae bacterium (assembly GCA_044226525.1). GTDB lineage: Bacteria > Verrucomicrobiota > Verrucomicrobiia > Chthoniobacterales > Chthoniobacteraceae > VFJQ01. The sequence goes on from JBGAGV010000042.1 coordinate 19,078, forward strand.
CGATACGCCGGGGAGCGTGGCGAAAAGCGGACGCACCATGTTCAGCGCGGCGTCCTGCATCTGCCCCACGGTGCGCGTGGGATTCTCCGTCGAGAAAACGAGGTGTCCCACCGCGACGCTGCCGGCGTCGAACCGCGTGATGAACGGTCCCGGGGTGCCCGGCGGCATGAAGGCGCGCGCGCGGTTCACGTAGGCCACCGTTTCCGCCATCGCCGCCGACATGTCGGTGCCAGGATGGAATTGCAGCTTCATGATCGAAGCGCCCTGGATGTTCTTCGACTCCACATGCTCGATGCCCGCGATGTAGAGGAAGTGATATTCGTAGTAGTAAGTGAGGTAACCCTCCACCTGCGCCGGGTCCATGCCGCCGAAGGGCTGCGCCACGTAGATCGTCGGGATGCCGAGCGGCGGGAAGATATCGCGCGACATCTTCTGCACGCCGAGCAAGCCAGCCAGGCACACCGCAAGGACGAGCACCACGATGGTGAGCGGACGGCGAAGCGAAGTGGAAACGATGTTCATCAGGCGAAAAGGGCGGTCGAGCTAACGGTCGAATGGCGCACGGTCGAGAGCCCGCGGACTCCTAAGATCGGTTTATCCAGCAGCTTGAGAGCGGGCGTCACAAGGCGAGCGAAGGGAGAAACGGCGAGCTTCACTTCTTCGCCGGGCCTTTGTGTTTCACGACCTCCCCGTGAAGTTCAGCGAGAATACCACGGATAGCGTTGAGCACTTTCTTTCCCTCGGCCGTGAGACGGTAGTCCTTCCGCGCCCGCCGCCCGCCCGCCGGGTCCACTGAACTGCGCAACCAGCCCAGCCGCTCCATGCGATGAAGGAGCGGGTAGAGCGTGCCCGGGCTGATCTCGTAACCGTGTTCGCGCAGCTCCTCCAGCATCCACTGGCCGTGCAACGACCCTTCGCCAGCATGATGCAGAATGTGCACCTTCCAAAAGCTGAGCAAAATTTCGCGACGGAGGTTTTTCACAGGAGGCGCGCTTTTATATCGGTTTTCGATATCGTCAACCGTCATCCACCACCAACGCTCCTATCCGATCCGGTAGGAAAACCGAACGGCCCGGGATATTTTGAAAATCCCGGGCCATGGGGCCAAGTGTTTTGTCGTGTGAGTTGTCTCGCGACCGTCAGGGCAGCGGCAGCACCGTGACTCCGCCGCTTTGCCCGCCGCCGCCGTAGGTGAAGGGCGGCGTGCTCAGGAAGTAACCGAAGCCTTTCCGGTTTGCGCCCTTTTGCAGGACGACGCCCTGGTAGCTCAGCACCGTTCCATCCGTGTGCTTGAACTTGCCAGTGAACGTCCCCGCCCCTACGCTCAGCGCGAGCGTGAAGGTCGCATCAGCTTCGGTCGGCGGCTTGGTGAACTTGTTCAGCGTTGCGCCCGCAATGTTGCCGATGCGCCCAAGGCGCGTCGCGCTGCCGCCCACCGCGGTGGAGTCGAGATAACCATCGCCAAACTGGACTTCGATGTTCGCCGCGGGCGCCGTGCCGGTGGTGATACCGAGCAGGATGCTGGTCGTGGCCGGCGTCGTGAAGAGTGTGCCCACCGGCTGCAACAGTGCACCATTTGCCCAGCCCGCCTTGTAGTAGCGGGCGCGCGGCTGGTTGGGGCGAATCCACACCGCATCGGTGCCGGACACGTCCGAATCGGTCGCATTGGCAAAGGTCAGTTCCATCGCGAACGCACCATTCCGGCGATAGAGCGGCGCATAAAGCGGAACGCTATTCACACCGGTGCCGTGCAGTTTGTTCGACATCGAGAGATTCGTGCCGTCGGCCAGCTTGCCGCGAACCGAAACGACGCCCGCGCCCGTGACCGTGATCGTTGCCCAGCCATCGCCCTGCGGGAACGTCGCCGCGCCGGCATTCGCGCCAGTCGTCGGAGCCGGAATGGCCAGCGTATATTTCGCGCTCGCTCCGCTCGGGATCACCGAGGTCGGGATGATTTGCGGCGAAGCGAACTGTTTCTCCGCTGTGAACGCCGCCAGTGCTGAACCCGCGGCACCGGTCTTCAGCGCACCCGTCGCCGTATTGCCAGCAACACCGAACGAGAGCGCGCCGAGATACGATTCGAACTCCACCCGATCGAAGAGATCGATGTAGTCCGTGTTCGTCGTCTTCGCGCGGAAGGTGCCGCCATTCGCCAGCACTCCGGTGAAGGGCAGCGTCAATCCGCTCATCATCAACTTGCCGGACACCGCCGCCGTGGCGCTCACCGTCACGGAGACGAAACCCACGGTGTCATTCGACACCGCACCGGTTCCGATATTCGCGGGTAGATTCTGCGGCAGGAGCAGGCCCAGGTAGGTGCCCGCGAGACCGGTGAGATCGGTATTCACAAACGTGCGCTTGATCGTGACGACCTTCGAGTTCCCGGCGTTGTCATAAGCGGTGATGGTGAAGGTATTGAGGCCAGCCTCCAGCGTTACCGGCACGCCACCCGCGAGAGTCGCCGTATCCGTCGGCGCCAGATACGTCGTCGTGGTCCCGGCGAGCGGAGTGCTCACACTCTTCACGTTTACATCCACACGGTGCAGGCCACTCGACGGCGAACTCGCCGTGGAAGCCGGATCGGCAGCCGTGGCTGTGAGGGTGAGGCTCGCCGCCGTTGTATTGCCGGTAACCGTCGGGGAACTGCCGCTCAACGCAGCGGTAAGCGTCGGCGCCACGGAATCCTTCGCCTCGACCTGAATCGTCAGCGTGGCTGCCGGGAATGTGCCCCCCGTGATATTCGTCGCGGTCAGCTTGAACTGACCTTTCCGTGCCGCGGCAGTAAGCGGGATGTTCACTGTCTTCGTGGTCTGCCCGTTAGTGAACGTCACCGTTTCGCCCGCGTAGGTGTAGTCGGTGCCGTTGGCTAGTTTCGCATAGCCGGTCGGCACCGTGGCGGGCACGCCGGCGGCAAGTTCGAACGAGACCGTGCCACCCGCGCTGGTCCCGCGATTGATGACTACCGTTACGGTGTTCGGAGCACCCGAGCCATTGCTGGTCTTCGGCGAAACCGAGAGCGTCGGCGCCGCCGCGAACGAAATGACACCACCGTCGCCTTCCGCTTCCGTGATCGTCATCGTCGCCGATGATCCGCCGATCGTGCTGCCCGCGGGCACTGCCGTGATCGCTGCAGTGAAGCTACGGTTACCTTGCGGTGTGCTGTTCAGATCCGTAATCGGGATGCTGACATTCACGAAGGTCGCGCCGGAGTCGAAATGCACTGGATTCGCCGGAGCGGTGAAGTCGGTGCCCGCGTGGGCGGTGCCGTCCATCGTCGTGAAGGTCACATCCGCCGCCGGAGTGGCACCCGTGCGGGTGATCTTCACCAACAAGGGGCCCGCATCCTCCGCCACTGTGTAGCTGGCGAGTTCGATCTGGTAAACCGAACCGGTCGGCACCGTGACGATCGTGCCGGGCGAACCGGTCTCGTTCGCATCGTTCGCCGCCACGAAAGCTCCGTGCACCCCCACCGTGCTCAAGGTCGAGACCGTCGGCAAGGGCAGCGTCGTGCTACCCGCGCCCTCCGCATTGTCGAATGTCGCGAACGGCCCGGCCGGCGAGGCACCCACGTTGATCCCCGTGACGCGGTTGCCCGCGGCATCGAACAGATTTACGGCATCGCCGCCCGTCCCCAGGCCCACACCCGAGCCGGTGTAAGCCCCGATCTGCAGACCGGCCGGCGGATTTGCACCGAACCACAAAGTGCGGAACGCCGCCGCCGAAGTCGTGAGATTGGACGACTCGATGAAAATCACCGATTCCCCCGCTGCGATGCTCGTGACGCCGGTGAGCGCAACCGCGTTCACGAAAGCGTTGGAATTGTCGTCAATCTTCCAGCCGGCGATGTTCACCACGCTACTGCCGATGTTCGTGACTTCAAACCAGTCGGCGTTCAGCGCGCCGCTGTTGCCACTCGACCACGGCGCCACTTCGGACACGATGATCGTGCCGGGCGCGACGAATTGAGTGATCGCGAGCGTGAAGTTCGTGCTCGCGTCCGGATTCGTGCCGACGCTGGCGTCATCGACGTTCACCGTGACGCTGTAGCCCGGCTTCGTGTTGTAGCTGAGCGCCGTGCCCGCCTTGAGATAGAGCGAAGCGCCCGCGATCTCGAAAAACGCCGCATCCGCGCCGCTAAGGCTGAGGGTATTCGTGCCCTGCCCGTCATCGGTGATCGCGATGTCCGCAACGCGCACCGCGCTCGCCGTGCTGGCATCCTCCCGCAGCGTTGTCACCGTATTGCTCAGCACGACCGCAGTCGGGGGCTGATTGGCAATATCGTTGTCGGCGATGGTCACGGTCGCCGTGTCGGGCGAACCCACGTCGTAGCTGCCCGTATCGAACAGCGTGAGCGTAACCGTCTCACCGCCTTCGACCGCCACATCGTCCACCGGCGTGATCGTAAGGTCCACGAACGCGCTGCCGGACGGGATGATCGCGCTGCCGCTCAGCGTCTCCGTGTGGTCCGCCGCGACGGCCTGGCCGGCACCTGTGGCCACGGTGTAATTCACCGTGAGATTCCCCACTGTGGTGCCCGTGCGCGAGATGCGGAAGGTGCCCGGATCGGTGCCCTGCTCCGCCGCGCTGGCGTCCGTCGCGACGATCGTGATGATCGGCGTGGAAGAGCCAGTGATCGTGCCCGGCGAGCCAATCTCGTTCCCATCCGCCACCGCGGTGAAAGCACCGTTGGTGCCGACCACGCTGAGCGTCGAGATCGCCGTGCCGTTGAGCCCGGCCGCGTTGTCGAAGGTCGGGAAGGGACCGCTCGGGGATGAACCGAAGGTCACGCCCGCGCGGATCGTGCCGCCCGCGTCGAAGAGATTAACCGCATCGCCACCGGTGCTGAGACCGATGCCGCTGCCCGAGTAGCTGCCGATCTGAAGGTTCGCCGGCGGGTTCGCGCCAAACCAGAGGGCGCGGAAGTTGGCCGCATTGCCGCTCGCAGTCTGCACGCCGCTGGTCTCGATGAAGATGACCGACTCGCCCGGCGCGATGGAGGTGATGCCGCTCATGGCAACGGCCGTGGCAAACGTTGGTCCGCTGTCATCGACCTTCCAGCCGGTGATGTCCGCCGCCGCGTTGCCGATGTTCGTCACCTCGAACCAGTCCGCACCCAGGCCGACTCCGTTGGTGCTCGACCAAGGGGCGACTTCCGAGATGATGAGGTTCGCCGCGCCCCCCGCGGCTGCGGTAATAGTGAGCGTGTAGTTCGTGCTTGCGTCGGGCGTGCTGCCGACACTCGTGTCGTCCACGTTCACCGTGATGCTATAGCTCGGCTTGGTTGTCGCGCTCAGCGAGGTGCCGGGCTTGAGCTGCAGCGCCGTGCCGGTGATCTGGAAGAAGCTGGCGTCGGCGCCGGTGATACTCAGGTCGTTCGGGCCGAGGCCGTCGTCGGTGACGAGGATATCAGCCAGTTTCACCGCCGCGGAGGTGTTCGAATCCTCCGGCAGCGAAGTTACGGCGTTGTTCAGCGCGATCGCCGTCGGCGCGAGGTTGACCGCCGTGGACGGCGCGTAAACCCAGAGCTGCGGATGGCTCGAATCGCCGCCGCCGTTTTCATTGACGATGTAGAGCACGCCGTCGCGATCCATCGTGACACCTTCCATCGTCATGTCCGGGATCGTCACCGTGTCGCCCACATCGGCGGTAATGGTAAGCGTGCTGAGGATGTTGCCGTTGCGGTCGAGATGGCGGACGAGACCCGACTCCTGGCTGATCAACAGCGCATCCCCGCTGGCAGGTTTGCCATTGAGCGTCGGCAGATTCGCCAACACGAAGATGTCCGAGAAGTCGGACGTGTTCGCGAGGGCCGGCGTGAAGAGATCCGTCGCATTGACTGTGGTCGGAGAGCCATTCGTAGCCGTGCCCGCGTTGAAATCGACGGACGTCTGGAAGATCGATTCCGGATCTTTTTCCTTCACCCCGATGAAGCCACTGGTTTGTGGATCGAAGCAAATACCTTCGACACCTACATTGCCGATCGTCGTGCCGAGCTTGACCGTCTGCACATTCGCGCGCTGGAGCGTCGCGTTCGGCACGTAAGTAAACAAGTTCACCTGGCGATAGCGCTCTTCGACGAGCACAAACTTGCCGCCGCCGACGTAGGTGAGGCCTTCGGTGTCGTAGAACTCCGTGCCCTGCGGGCTGCTGCCCGCGGCGAGCGTCATCGAGTTGATGTAGGCGCCGGTCTTGCTGACCTGCACGATCGAGGTGCCGCCGTCGCCGACGATGAAGAGCGTGTCCGTGTCCCAGTTCCACGTCACCGACGAGGCTTCCTGGCAGAGCAGGCTGAACGCGTCCGGCGGAGTGGTATTGGTCGGGTGCGGAAGGCCGTAGCGAGCGACGCGGACGTAGCGCGAAAGATCGATCGACGTTTCGTTGTCAGTGATCGTCACCGACGCGGTGACATTGCCGCCCAGATCGTAGTCCACCGCGTCCTGAATCGTGAGCGTGACGGTTTCGTCGCCCTCGAGCAGCACATCGTCCACCGGTGTAATCGTGAGATCCACAAACGACTGCATGGCCGGAATGATCGCCGTGCCGCTCAGCGCCTCCGCGTAGTCGGCGCTCACCGCCTGGCCGGCGCCGGTGGCGATCGCATAACTCACTGTCAGCGCATTCGTCGTATCGCCCGAGCGGGTGATGCGGAACGTGCCCGGATCGGTGCCGGCTTCCGCGGCGCTCGCATCCGTAGCAGCGATTGTCACCGTCGGCGTTGCGGCAGCGAGCGTAAACGCCGACGTGCTATACGGCAGGTAGGAGGTGCCGTCGCCGCCCCCGATGTCGTCCCAGTTCGTGGCGACGTTGCCGATCAGCGAGAGGTAACCGGCAAAGGTGGACTGTCCGGTCCGGGCACCCTTATAGCGGCCGCCATCCGAGGAATTGCTCAGAGTCACCAGCGTGCTGCCGCTCGCCAGGCCGGTATTCGCAAACGAGGCCGCGGAATCGGTGGTTACGCCGGCAAGGAAGACGCTCGGGGTGTGCGTGGCGCCTTGGAAGGCGTAAACCGCCTCAGCCGTGGTGCTGTAGCCCTTGTTGGCCGTGTCGGCGTATCCGACGGTGCCGACGTTCGTCGCAATCGTCGCGGAGACGTTGTTGATCACCACCACACTTCCCGCAGCGACACCGCCAGCGGGCGCAATCCAGACCATTTCGCCTTCCGTGAAGTCGTTGAACGCACCACCCGAGCCGATCGCCGAGCCGTTCCATTCGTTGTCGGAGAAGAAGATCACCGAATTCTCAGGAATCGCTTGCAGGGCGACGAAGGCGATGTCGTCGCCGCCGTCGGCATCGAAGCCGGTGATCGCGATCGCCCCGGTCGTCAGCGCCGGAGCGGAGCGGAACGCGTTGATCGTGTAAATCTTGGTCGTGGCGGTGTCCTGCGCGGTGACGAGGATCGTGATGACCGTGAGTCCTTCGTTCAGGCTCACCGCCGTGCTCGGCGGGTTGCCGTTGACCGTGACCGTCGCGTTCGGGTCGGCGAGGGTCGGCGTGACCGTGATGCTGGTCGTGCCGTTGGCGAGATAGAGGCTGTAAGTCGTGACCGACGCCTGGAAGCCAATGCTGCTCGCGGACGAAAGACCGCTGCCCAGAAGGCCGGCGTTGGTCGTCAGGTTGGTCAGGTTGGCGTTCGTGGAACCCGTGATCGTGCCGGTGAGGCCGGTCGGCTGGGTGAGCGAATAGTTACCCGCATCAGCGCCCGTGAGCGTGCTGCTCGAGGTGACCACGATATCCGTGCCCGGGCCGGTGGAGGCGAAGGTGCCCGTGCCGGCGAAGCTGACGGAGTCGGGGGCGATTACACCCGTGAGGGTGCCGGTGATCGTGGCGTTCGTATTGCCGTCGAACACCTTGCTGGTCACCGCGGCATCAGGAATGGTCAGCGCCTTCGGGGTGATATTGGCGGTGATTCCGGTCGGTTGCAGGAGGTTGTAGTTCGCAGCCGCCGTGCCGCCGAGCGTGTAACCCGTAACCGTGAGACCTTTGTTGTTACCGACGAGGAAGTCAGCGATGAACGCGGCAGTCGGGGTGCCGCTCACGAAGACATCGTCGCTGCCCACCACGCCGGCGAGGGCCGGGGTGCCGGCGAGCGTGGCGGTCGTGTTGCGATCGTAAACTTTGTCCACACCGGTCACGCCCGTGATCGTTATATCTTTCGGATCGACGGTGCTGGACGGCATGGCCAGCGTCTGCGTGCCGGAGGTGCCGCCGCCCGTGGCGGTAATGTTGCCGCCATGAGAGCCGGCAGCCGCCGTGTCAGCGAGGCGGATGCTGACGGACTCATTCAGGGTGGAGTTGTTGAGAACAATCGACGGGAACCAGCCGATCGCAGCTCCGCCCTGTAGTTCGAAGCCCGCCGGCGCGGTGACGGTGACATCGCCCGTGAGAAGCTGGCCGCTCACCACAAACGATGTGCCGGCCGAGGCCGTGCCGTAAGTGGTGCTCTGCGCGCCTGGGTTGCCCGTGAGCGCAAGAGTCGGCGCATTGCTGACGATGATGTCGCCCGCCAGGTAGCTGATAGTGTAATTACCCGCGGTAAAGCTGCCGGCAGCGTCCGAAGCCGTGACCTGGCCGACATAGGTGCCGACCGCCGCGCCCGAAGCGGAGGCAGGACCATAGGTGAGGGTCACCGTAGCGACGCTGTCGGGCGAGACGAAACCGGAAGCGGTGAAGTTGGTCGAATTCGCCACCGGGCCGTTCAACTGGGAGCCAAAGGCCTTCGTCATATTTCCCGCGGTGATGCTGACCGCTTTCGGACCAACGGTGAGCGACTGGCTCACGTCCGGGGCGGCATTGTAGTTCGCCGTGCCCGCCTGCGAAGCGGTGATCGAGGTCGTGCCCGCACCGACGATGGTGACGAGGCTGCCGGAAACCGTGGCGACCGCCGGGTTGGAACTGCTGTAAGCAACCGTGCCGCCCGAGGTCGCGGTGGCACCGGGGTCGAAAGCAGCATCGCCATAGGTCACGTTGGCCAGCGCGTTGAAAGTGATCGTCTGGTTCGCCTTGTTCACCGTCAGCGTCTGCGGCACATCGGTCGCGGAAGCATAGGTCGCGTCACCCACCTGCGAAGCGGTGATCGAGGTCGTGCCCGCGCCGATGATGGTGACGGTATTGCCGGAGACCGTGGCGACCGCCGGGTTCGAGCTGGCGTAGGAAACCGTGAGCCCGGAGCTGGACGTCGCCCCGAGGTTGAACGGCACATCGCCAAAGGTCACCGCCGTGAGCGCGCCAAAGGTGATCGTCTGAGCCGCCTTGACTGAGAAGGTCCAGTCGGTGGCATTGACAGGCGCCGTCGCTTCCCAGTTGCTCGCCGTGTTGCCGATAGCGGCGAGGAGCTGCGCCTGGCTGCCCGAATACGTCGCTCCAGAGGTCTTGTAACGCGCCGCGTTAGCGTTCGGCTGAATCGCCGTGGTCCCATAGCTGAGTCCAGCCGGAATTTCACCAGCCACAGTGGAGGTCGCGGACGCGCCGCGTGCGTAATAGATGAAGGCCGTAGGCGTCAACGCCGTCGCGCTCGTGCCGGTGTAGATGTAGAGACCGTCATCCAGAAGCGTGTTGCTGGCCGCGGCGCCAAGACCACCGCTCGTGTGCCCTGTCCAGGTAAACCGGCTGTCCGTCACCGTTTGGTTACCCCAAGGCAGAATCACGACCGTCCCGGCAGGAACCGTTTGCCCGGAACTTACGGTGAATGTCGCCTCGGCTTCACCAACGTCGCCGAAGGTCGTTCCACCAGCGGTCGAAACCTCGTTGTCGCTGACGTAGAAGGTCGTGCCAGCATTGAGCGTCTTCAGAACGAGGAGAGCGATGGAGTCGGGCGAGCCGCTCGCGTTGTAACCGATGATCGCGATGTCGCCGGCGGCAAGCGTCGTCGGACCCGCGGTCAACGTCAGGGTCTGGATGACGGCGGCGGCGGCGTTGTAGTTGGAGTCGCCAGCCTGCGAAGCCGTGATGTCGGTCGTGCCAGCGCCCACGATCGTCACCGTGTCTCCGGAAACCGTGGCAACGGCGGGATTCGAGCTAACATAACTGACCGTGAGGCCCGAACTGGCCGTCGCGGTGAGGGCAAACGGAGCGTCCGCCGTGGTCTTCGCGGGCAGCGCACCGAAGGTAATCGTCTGGTTCGCCTTCGTGATGTCGCCCGTCAGCCCGGTCGGCTGCGTGACCGTGTAATTCGCCGCGTCCGCACCGCCGAGGGTGAAGTTCGGGCTATTCACCGCGATCCCAGTGCCCACATTCGCGCTGGCAAAGGTGCCGGTGCCGGAGGTCGTCACCATGTCGGGCGAGATGATGCCGACGAGCGAGCCCGTCAGGTTCACGCTCGCCGAGCCATTATAGACTTTCGTGATCGGATCGACCGTCACCGTGAGCGCCTTGGCGGTGATGTCGGCGGTCAGACCAGTGGGCTGGCTCACGGTGTAGTCGGCCGAAGGCGCCGTGTAGCCCAAGACGGTGATCGGCTTGGCCGGGCCAACCGTCTTGCTGTTGCCAGTGAAAAAGGCGGAGGGAGTCCCGGTGACGGTAAAGGATTCGCCATTCTCCAAGCCAACGTAAGACGGCGTGCCGCTGAGAGACACGCTATCGTTCCCGTTATATTCCCGGCTCACCCCGCTGACTCCGGTAATCGTCAGCGCCTTCGTATTCACCGTGCTGCTGGGAATTGAAACGTTCACCGGAGCGGCGCCTCCGCCAGCGATTCCGACCGCGCTCCCGGAGTAAGTGCCGGCAGGGGCCGTGGCCTTCAGGCGCGTGTAAACCGCCGTATCAGCCACTGCGCCGCTGCTCGCGGTGAGATCGAGAGCCGCGGCAAAACCCGTCCCACTGCTGAGAGATACCTCGAAGTTAGCGGGCGCCGTCACTGTCACCGTGGCGGAGGGAGAATTCAGATTGCTGGCGGACACCACAACCGACGTCGAGGTCGACGCGGTGCCATATGTCGTATTGAGAGCGGCAAGAGTGCCAGCGACGTTGATGATCGGGTCGGCAGTGACCGTAATGTTCCCCGCGGCGTAGGTAATCGCGTAATTGGAAGCCGTGAAAGTCCCGCCGGTGGCGGCGGAAGGCACGATTGAGCCGGTGTAAGTTCCGGCCGGGTCGGTCGCTCCAGCGCCAGAAAGGTCCGACGGAGCCACGTTCGTGTAGATGATCGTTACCGTGCCGACCGTTTCGCTATTGACCAACCCGCTGCTGGTGAAAGCCGTCGAACCAGGACCAGCACCCCCGAGCGTGTTACCGAAGGCCTTGGTTGCATTATTCGCCGTGATCGTCAGCGAGGCCGGCGAGACAGCGTTGCCGCTCGCCGCAGTCGTGACGTTCACCGTCGTCGCACCGGTGCTCGCGAGCGTAATGTTCTGGCCATCATATACTCCGCCAACTGAAGCCGTCGCGGCGAGGCGCACCGACAAGGTGCCGCTGGCGGTGCCACCGCTCTGCGTGAAACTCGCGGTGCTGGCAAAGGTAGTTCCATTGCTTGAAACTTCAAAGCCCGCCGGAGCCGAGGCCAGGATGTTTGCCACCAATCCGGTGCCGCCCACCGCGAAGGTCTGCACCGCCGACGCGGTGCCATAAGTGGAGGTGAAAGCGGTCGCCGTCCCGCCGCCCGTGATGACCGCGTTGACCGCAGTCGTAAAACTGATCTCGGAGCCATACGTGGTCCCAACCCCATTAATCGCATAAGCCCGGACAAAGTAGGTCGTCCCCGGGCTCAACCCCGTGAGAGAGCTGGTGAAGCTGCCGGTCGTTCCGCTCGCAACCACCTTGTTGTCAGCGGTCGTCGGACCCGTGCTGGTCTTATAGACCACACCGCGCTCCGTGATCGCACTGCCACCATCGGAAGTCACATTACCCCCAGTGGAAGCCGAACTGTCCGCAATCGAAGTCGCAGCCGTGGTCGCCGCAACGACGGGAGCCGTGGCCGCAGTATAAGTAATAGCCACTTTGCCGGTGCCGCCCGCACCACCGTTGCGTTGCGTGGAGGAGGCCGTTTTCGCACCGCCACCGCCGCCGCCCGGGGAAGAGGCATTGCTGCCGTTAGCCGAACTCGTCGCACCATTCCCGCCCGCACCACCACCAGTCACCGCTGCACCCGCCGTAGTCGTGGAACCGTTGTTTCCGCTTGAAGCAGTGCCGGCGCTGGAACCACCACCGCCACCGCCATTAGGATTGGCGCCCGCTACACCATTCGCCCCGGTGCCGCCGGAAAATGTAGTATCACCAACGCTCCCAGCCGCCGAGCCCCCAGCACCACCACTCCCAGCGAGCAATTGCCCATTCACGCTCGCACCGGCTGCACCACCCCTGGCGACTACCGTCGTGGCATTGAAAGTCGAATCGGCACCGGGATTGGAAGTCGTCCCTGCCGCACCGCCAGCACCCACAACGAGATTGTAAACCGTTCCCGGCGTGACGGCGACCGCCTTCAACGCATAGGCACCACCACCGCCACCACCAGCACCTGAACCATTCGTCGTGCCGCCACCATTGATGCCCGCACCACCCGAGCCACCACCGCCCCAGCACTCGACTTGAGCGGAGAAGACTCCCGCGGGGCAAGTCCACGTCGTCGAACCCGCCGTGGTGAAGGTATCAGTCGTCGCCCATCCAATGGTGGGCACGGCAAACACCGCGACGAAGACCGCCAGCAGCGACAGGATTAGTTGAGTGAAGGATCGATTTTTCATGGCGGATGGAATCGGTGGTTCGATTAGGGTGTGTTTGAAAAATGGTCATTACCTAATCCAATGAAGGATGGAAGCGAGATGAACGAAGGCCATAAAAGAAGTGGCCAGCTTGTCATAACGAGTGGCCACCCGCCGATGGCGCTTCAGAGAGCAAAAGAAGTTTT
>JBGAGV010000008.1:0-248885 GCA_044226525.1 Chthoniobacteraceae bacterium
CGAACTTTCTTCCTATTCCAGTTTTTACACGCCTATGGCAATTATACGCCGGCAAAGCCAGCGCACATCCTCTTTGCGTGTGCGGTTGATCATCAGAGCTCGTATCTAACATCCTTTGACCATTTTTCAAACACTTCCTAAGTGCCTTCGCCATTCGGCGCCGCCTCGTATCCGCTCATTCTCCCGACCCTCTTTACTTATTCTTTGCGGGCTCGGACACAGCCCCTTTCGGCAAGGGGCCGATGTTCAAAGCTTTGTCCGCGGAGATGTTGGGCAAGGATGGCACCGGCGCCGCGGGATACAGCCCCATCCATCGTCCGAACCACCCAGTGGTCACCATTTGCGCCGAGAAGGGATAGCTATGCCCGCCCGGAAAAGAAAACCAACTGAAACAATCGCCCGCTTTCAGACTACCAAGATAGGCATCGATCGCCTTCGGGGAATAGCCGTTGTTGTTCACGTAATAGGCGACAGTCTCCTCATAGCCTCGCCGCTCCTTGCGAAGCTGAAGCGCACTGGGAAGGCCGGAACCTTTCACGTCCTGCCATTGCGCATAGACCTTCATCGTCTCCAAGCACTTGGGCAGGATATCGTGCTGTTTGAACTCGATCTCGCTGGAGATGACGAGCAGCGGTCGTGGCGCGACCATCATCATCAGGCTCTCGAAGCCGATCGGCAGTTCGAGGTCACGATTTTGGGGAAGCGTGTAGGGATAAAACTTCGGCATCATGATGCACGGGCCGCTGTTTTGCAGGAAACCCCAGCGCCGCAGCGATTCCGATCCGGGAGAAGGTTTTTCGGCGCCGTCCGACGTCCAAGGGTCCCACGTCGGAGGCTGGCGGCACCATTGGTTCGGCTTGGGTTTGCCCTTGTAATCCTTCGGATATTTCGGGCGGTCCCAATCCAATACCCCGCCATTCGGAACCGCAGCAGCGATGCGCTGATCGAATGCTGCCGCGAAGAGCGTGACGTGCCCGCCCCACGACCAACCGGTGCAACCGATCCCCTTGGGATTCACATAGGAGAGCGACTGAAGATAGTCCACCGAGCGCATCACATCCCAGATCCACTTTCCCATGCATGACCAGGCGCTTTCCGCCATGGGGTCGGGATAGCGCTTGTAGAATTGGCGCGTATCGAGGGGGCGCTGTCCTGGCTCGACGCGTTCACCATCCCCGAGCATATCAATGCTCAGGGTCACATAACCTTGTTTGGCCAGCAGCAGACCCGAGGCGCGCCCACCGGCATCATAGTTATGCATCGCTTCCGCGTCGTTCGGATCGGGCACGCCGTTGTGGTAACGTGGATCTTTCCCCACGAGATCCGGCCGGCCTACAAAGCCCGCTTTGGGATCGGCCGCGAAGCGTCCCGTCACTCCCGCCGGACTGCTCTTCCCTGCGCCGTAGGTCGTGCTGTGCAGGCAAATCACCGCGGGCGTCTTGAGCCCCTGTTTTTCCGCTTCCTTCACGCTGTCCGGCACGAGCAGCCAGCCGTAAATCCAGATGTCCGATTGCGTCCCGCCACACGCATCCGCCTCCGCTCGAAACTTCACTTTGTATCGCGTGATCTCTCCCGCCCGCAGCGGATAGACCGGATCGCCCGCCGGCGCCGGCACCTTTTCCGTGCTCAGAATTTGCACATCGAGCGGCGGCTTTTCCGAGGGAAACGGTCCCAGGATTTTCAGCCATTCCCTCTCCAACTGCGCCCGCCGCGCCGGCCATTTCGCCCCTGCATCCACCGCGGGACTTGGCGGCGGCGGAGCGTCCGCCCAGGCTCCTTCAGATCCGAGCGCGCTCACCGCGAGAGCGACGGGAAGGAGACGATTCCTGTTCATCGTTCGGAGGGATGCGCTTCGCAGAGAATCACTACTTCTTCGGCGGATTCGGCACCGAACTCGCCGTGTATTCGGCTTCGTCAATGAAGCCGTTCCGATCGCGGTCGCGCGCGGTGAACCACGCGGCTGCATCGTCGGCATTGCGTTTCGCGCGGAATTCCTCCGGGCTCAGCTTCCCGTCGTGGTTCGTGTCGAGTTGCTTGAACATCTCCGCGCGGTTCGGACTACGTTTCGCCCCCGCGTCCGGCGCGCCCGGTTTTCCTTCTTCCTTCGCTTTGGCCTTCGGCCCTCCCGCGATCGGCAACGGCAGATAATCGAAATCCAGAATCATCTTCTTCTGCATCTGGGTCTTCAGTTCAGCCGTCACCGCTTCCATGCCTTTCTGGCCGTAGAGATTGTGCAACTCGTTCGGGTCTTCCTGCAAATCGTAGAGTTCATAGACCGGGCGCGGACTCGTGAACCACAGCTTCTCAAACTCCGTCGCGAGTTGCTGCGACTCGTGCGCCTTGGTGATGTCCTGCCAGCCCGGATCGCCCTGACTATCCACCGGCGTGTAACGCAGGTTCGGCGTCACGTTGTAGATCAGCTTGTAACGCGCACTGCGCACGCAGCGGCTGTAATCCACGCCGCTCGCCGTGGTGTGTTCATCGAACGTCGCGCTGCCGTGCGGTCCGCGTTCGCCGAAAATATAACGGCGCTCTTTGGCGAACGCCTCGCCCTTCAGCAGCGGCAGAAAACTCACTCCGCTGATTCGTTCCGGAATCGTCACGCCCGCTGCTTCCAGGCACGTCGGCGCGATATCCTCTCCGGAAATCAGTGCGCTGGAATCGCCACTCGGCTTGATCTTCCCCGGCCACCACGCCAGCAGCGGCACGTTCAACCCCGGGTCGTGCAGCGATCCCTTCCCGCTCGGAAACGCCATGCCGTTGTCGCCCATGAAAATGATCAGCGTGTTCTCCAACCCCGCGCGCTCCTTCACGATATCGAGCACCCGCTGAAAGTCGCCGTCGCAATGCTCGACCTCGCCTTCATAGGCCGACAAATCCTTCCGCACGCCGGGGAGGTCCGGCAGAAATCCCGGCACCTTCAACTTCGCCGGGTCGGGCGGATTTTTGCCCGTATTCCACGGGTGATGCGGATCGCTAAACCCGACCCACAGAAAATACGGCTGATCCTTCGGACGCTGATCGAAAAACTCGTTCATCCGCGCCGGCACATTCTCCTGCCCCGTCGCATCCACATAGTCAAAGCGCTGCTTGAACGTCTGCAGATGATATTCATCGAACACCGCATTCGTTGCATCCGGCCCGCGCCCCGACCCATCGAGATGATACGTCCGCCCGCAGCACCCGACAAAATAACCCGCCTCCTTTTTCAGCAACTCCGGAAACGTGATCTCATCCTTCGGCAACGGCGCCGAAAACCGCGTCATCCGGCAGGCCACCGGCGACCGCCCCGTCATGATCGTGGCCCGCGAAGGCACACACTGCGGCGCCCCGGTAAACATCCGCCGAAACATCATCCCCTCCGCCGCAAACCGATCCAGGTTCGGCGTCTTCATCTCCTCCCGCCCGTAGCAGTGGATAAACGGCACGCTGTGATCGTCCGACAGCACAAAGAGAATGTTTGGCCTGGACGCCGCCCCGACCGCGGACACCCCGAGCAGAACGAAACAAAAAAGACGGAGGAAGGTTTTCACGATGGAAGAGCCGCCTCCATACGTGTCAGCAGCACCGCATCACAACAGCCGATTCCTACAGCCCGCCCCACCGAATGGAAATCGCCCGCCATGGAGACTGATTCAAGATTTTCCTCCTGACCCCTTCCCTGCAACGCCGTCATCGGCCGCTTCGCCAATTACCCCGGCTATTACCTCGATGGCCCCACCGACGCCTATCAGCGCCCCGATTACCCGCTCACCGGCCCCGACGTCACCTCCCTCTACGTCCACCACATCCCGCCCTTCACCGCCTTCGTCGTCGATTACCTTTTCACCGACGCCGAAGTCCGCTCCGCCGGCGCCGTCAAATTCCCCAGCACCCGACAATGCGGCTACGTCTGGTTCGACAGCCGCCTCTACGGCCACGCCCCCGGCCACGTTTATGGTGAAGTCGCCTGGCCCTGGCTCCACCGCACCGCCGCGAGAGCCGACACCATCAACACCGACGTCCTCCTCGCCGAAGGCGCCGATCTCCCCGAAGGCCGCGGCAAATTCCACGTCATCCTCCTCAACCAACTCCACACCCCACAAACCGTCCACATCACCTTCGACGAAAAAGTCCTCGGCCGCCCCGTCGAAAACGCCGAGCTAAGCGTCCACCTCGACAACCAGATCGCCCCACCCATCCGCGTGAAAAACGGCATCGCCGAAGTCACCCTCACTCCCCTCGGCATCGCCGCGCTAACCCCTCGACGCCGTCCACCTCGACATCCCCACCCATCGAGCCGCCCCTCCCCCCATTACACCTCTCCCTACCTCCCCAACCCAGCAAATCGCCACCTTCGCAAACACCAACCTCCAAGCCATCGCCACCCCCATCACCGCCCCACCCTTCACCCACCGCGACCTCTACATCTACGCCACCGCCTCCATCGACGACGCCCGCTCCGCCACCCTCCGCTACCGAATCGGCGAGAATCCCGAGCAACACCTCGAAAAACACGAATTCCCTTGGGAATTCACCATCCGCACCGAAGACCTCACCGCCCCCATCTCCTGGCAGTTCGACCTCGAACTCCCCGACGGTCGCCACGTTTCCACTACCCCGCATTGACGCGTCCGTGCCAGAGCTCAGGACATACAAAAACATTAAGAAGGAAGGCGAAGGAGGGGCCGCCTCCTCAAGCGAGCTACCCCCCTGAAAAACGAGAGTGCGACGTTCGTCATGACTTTCAGGCTTGTCTCCTACCGATCGTTTGATCAATTTGTAGATAGTTCTCCTACCCACCTCCAGAATCATGACTAGCAAAATCCGCATTCGCATTGGCGACGTCGAAGTGGAATACGAAGGCTCAGAAGATTTTCTGAAGAACGAACTTCAAGAGCTTCTTTCCGGTGTTTTAGAGTTACACCGGGAAAGGAACATTTCCGGAGGATCTTCCTCGTCGCTGGTTTCGCCTCTGGGTGGCTCCTCTCCTGGTGGTGACTTCACTGGCACGACCGCAGCGTTTGCTGCCAAACTCTCGGCAAACACCGGTTCGGATCTGATTCTGGCTGCCGCAGCGCGCTTAACTATGGCTGCCGGCCAGCCGACCTTTTCTCGCCAAACGTTGCTGAGCGAAATTCAGACTGCGTCTTCGTATTACAAGGCGTCTTATAGCAAAAATTTTTCAAACTATCTGAAGCGACTGACCGAGAGCGATAGTCTTCGCGAAGTTTCGACGGATACCTACTCCGTGAGTTCAGCGGAACTTCAAAACCTGAAAGCTAAACTTGCTAGCTGAAGATCAACTTAAAAACCTTCTTCACAAGAAGGAGTTTGCAAACACTGACAAGCTCTTGTTGTGTTTAGCTATCGACAACGCGACTGCAAAAAGTGTCGCGACTGTCAAGAGAATCGCAAAGGACAATGGGCTCCGCCAGGTGGCGTCGTGGAATGTCTCTTCATTGCTTTCTCGCTCCAAGGGCAAGGCGATCTTAATCCCGTCGGGTTGGGAATTGTCAGCGGACGGTCGAAGCTACGTAGCCAGTCTGGTAGGCCCATTGGCGGCGTCTCCTGCCCTGAAGGTAGCTGCCTCGCTTCGCATTCATCTTTCCAAGCTCAAAAAACCGGACATTAAAGCCTTTGTCGAAGAAGGGATCGAATGTTTTGAGCATCGCCTTTATCGGTCCGCTGTCGTCTTGTCTTGGGTGGGAGCTACGGCTGTTCTATACGACAACGTGGTTGCAAATCACCTTGCTGCTTTCAATGCAGAGGCAACACACCGTAACGCAAAGTGGAAAGCAGCGAAAACAAGTGATGATTTGGCGCGAATGGGAGAATACGATTTTCTCCAAATCGTCGAGGCGATTTCGATGATTGGAAAAAACGTGAAGCAAGAGTTGGAAAAGCAATTAAAACTCCGGAACGCTTGTGGTCACCCTAACTCTCTGAAGGTCTCTGAGAACATTGCCGCGGCCCACTTAGAACTTTTGATTCTAAATGTTTTCGTCCCATTCACTTAAACCATCTGCTTGGTCATCCTGACCATGTCGACCGGGGGCACGTGATGGTATTCAGCAATACTCTTACTGCCCTTCTCCTTCAATTTTCTGTAGCTCAGGAAGTAGACGTTCGATGCGTCGAAGCACCAAGATGTCGGCAAGAAATTCCTCTGAAAGTGTCCAACTCGGAGTCTTTTTTAAGGGGAGATTGTCATTCATCCAACAAATGCGTCGGTGAATCCATCGTAGTGCATAAATCAATCCCACGGCTAATCCCGCGTCGTCTATCGTAATGGTGGTTGGCGTTTCAAAGAACGTCATGCGGATTGGCTGGATTCCGCCGAGGAATTTTGCAGCGTAGTGAAGATGCTCTTCCGAAATTGAATCTCGGTCTTCGGGAAGTAGGGGTCAGTCAACAAATCTTGACTGGCGCGGGGGCAGCGCGTGAGCGGCGATGCGGGTCGGTCAGCAATTTTTGACAGAACTACGCGACCCTGATCCCGGATGCGGGCATCGCCACCGCGTCGAGCTGTCGGAACACCCGGACAGCCGTCTTAACGGCGATGACCCGGCCTGACCGCCGTCCGATCCAAAAAATCTCGGAACGCACGGAATGGACGGAATGGACGGTTTGGAGATTCGGCCTTTCCGGTTTACAGACCGGCCCGCGGTTACTCTGCTGATCCGACCCGATCCGGCTGAATCCGACCATTGTAAAACCTCATCCGAGGTGCGGTCGGGCTGTTCCTTGAAATTCAAAAGCGGAATCGCTGGCCGCAGTCCGCTAGCGCGATGCATCCAGCGCACGACAGACACAGTATTTTCGTCCCCGGGCAGGCCCGCTTCCTCTGTAGAGTCGGCGCGAACGGACACAATAAACACAAACACACTCACTCGTGGCACGGTCGGTTCGTGCTTTGAAATCCCTGGCGAAGAGGCACAATTTCCCGACGATGCGGGTCACGACGAGCGGGCTACGGACTTTCCCATCAGGGGATGAAACGCCTAGCTCTCCTCTCTTCCTCTCCTCGTTACCAAGTTGCACTTGGTAACGGGCGCGCCCGCGAAGTGACACTTCGCCCTCCCCTCCCGCATGCCCGAACCCCGCCATCAGCGAGCTTCCGCACCGTCTCCGTCACCGAGTGCAACCTGGTAACAAGGGGGCTGCCGCCACCGACGATCAGCGATAATGCCGGTAGTGACCGTAGTAGCCGCGGTGGCCGTGATAATAGCCGCGCGGGCTTCCACCGAAGCCGATGGAGACCGATGGACCCGGAGAATAGTAGTAGCCCGGGTAACTGCGGTAGGAACTGTAGTAGCCGGTGGTGCGCGGATATGTGCGGTAGTAGGCGTGACGGTGAACGGTGCTCTCGCAGCCAAACAGCCCCAAGGCGAGAATCCCGATGACCAGTGCTCGAACGTTTTTCATAGATGATACCTCCACCTTGAATTCGTTCGGCGGAGCGGGGCCGCTCCGGCAGGAACGTGTCATGCCGGCGGGTGCCGGGCGCGGAGGGGGGACACCAGCAGCCGGTTTCGAGTGCGAAGTGCAACTTCGCGGGCGGGGACGTTACCAAGTGCAACTTGGTAACGAGGGAGGGCGAGGGCGAGGGGCGAGGGCGAGGGGCGAGGGCGAGGGGCGAGGGCGAGGGGCGAGGGCGAGGGGCGGCGATGTATCGTTCCCGATACAGTCAGTCGTTTGCGGGAGGGTTGGAGCGAACGCACGGTCGGCGTCGTTCGCGGAAGGCCTCGGCTTTCCCGGCTCCACCTATTCAACACCTGACTTCGCCAATCTCTCACTTTTCGATGAAAAACCGCCTCACTTCCTTCTTCTCCGCCGCCGCCGTCGCGGCGCTGCTCCTCGCCTGCACGGCGCCCTCGACCGTGGCCCAGACGCCGGTCCCGACGGCGACGCTCGACTTCAACGACCTCGGTCCGAGCCTCGGTGGCACGCACATGGTGGATGGCTACGGCGGCATGCGCTGGACGGCTTCCAACTGGCACTTCATGACGACCGCGGCAGCCCCGGCGGATCCCTTCCTCGCCTTGTCCGGCACGGCCACCGCGGTGGTCAGCATGGGCGGGGGCGACTTCTACTTTGAAGGCGCGGATTTCTGGAGCCGGCGCGGGCTCGATGCGACGGGCAGCTTCTATTTCGTGCTCTATCGCGACGGTGTGACGGTTTACAACGGCCTGCTCGATCCGAAGGGCCGGCAGGTCTTCGACGGCACGCACCGCACGTTTGTCCCGAACTACATCGGCGTCGTGGACGGGGTGGCGATCGCCTTCGCCCAGGGTGGCGGCGACTGGGATCACCTCGCGATGGATAACTTCCGCGTGCGCTCGCTGGCGGACGGCGCCACGGCGCGGCCGTTTGTGTTGCGCACGGCGCCTTATTCGTTCAGCGGACAACAGACGACGGCCAATGCGAACCTCGTGACCGGCCGGCGGTCCGCGTCGTTCTCAGGCAAGGTGCAGAATCTCACGGACACGCGCGTCAGCGGCACGCTGACCTTCACGGTGGAATACAGCGTGGTGGGCGGCGTCGGGGTCGGCTCGGGCGGCCGTTGGTCGCTCACGACGGACACGCGCAACCAGCCCTCTTCCACGACCAGCGGAGCGATCGCTTCCGGCGCGACCTTCGCAATCAAAGCGGACGGGACGCTTTCGGCCGGCATGCTGAATCTCTCGATGCTGCTGAGCGATCCGTCGTGGCCGGTGTCGGCGACGTTCAACGTGCCGATCGACAGCAGCAAAGTGCCGAAGGTGAAAGGCAACTTTGTGCTGACCTATCCGTTCATCCCGTAAGCGAACCCGGTTCGCTGCAATTCTGCCCACCGGCTGGCCCACGCCAACCGGTGGGCTTTTTGTGGGCGGAGACCGGCCAGCGCGAGGTTGGGGTTCGGACGATGGCGGCGGCGGCGGGGGACAGGGGCGAAGTGCAACTTCGCGGGCAGGGGCGTTACCAAGTGCAACTTGGTAACGAGAGGGAGGCTCGAGGAGAGGAGAAGGCAGCGTGACCGCTGCGTCAGGCTCCGGCTTATGCCTTCTTCACGAAACACGCCTTCAGCTTCACGGCGATGCTGTCCACTTTGCAGTCGATCTCGTGATCGCCATCGACGAGGCGGATGGGCCTGGACTTGGAGCCGCCTTTGAGGACCTGCGAGCCGCCGAGTTTCAGGTCCTTGATGAGGATGACGCAATCGCCATCGGCGAGGACGTTGCCGTGGGCGTCTTTGACGACGCGGGCGGCTTCGGGGGCGTCGGGCGCGGCTTCCTTGGCCCACTCGTGCCCGCACGTCACACATTCCCAGCGCCCGGGCAGGTCGAGCACTTCGGTCATTTCACACATCGGGCAGGCAGGCGGAGTCATGAGGGCAACGTAGAGGAATCCACGATGGGCGACAACCGGTTCTGCGGGCGGAAGCGAAACGGAGTCTCGGGAACAGGCTCCGAACTGGAGTCTGGCACCGAGGGGAGGAGCGAGAGGCAAGCCGCGCTACGGAGCGCGATCCAAGTTAATCCACCCCGAGCCATTCGGACCGCAGTGAAAGAGAAGGGAGCACACCCAGCCGGCAACGGGCCGCGGAGAAGACCTTCCCCAGGAAGAAAGGCGTGTCCAAATCGGACACCGCGGGCTCTTGTTGAGGACATGCCTGCTTTTCCTTCCCATTCCGGCCACGAATTCAGCCGCCGAGCCTTTTTGCACACCGCTATGGGTGGCGCACTCGTGGCGCCGCCAATCGCTTCCAACGCGGCCCCCGCGGCGGCCGCTGGATTCACTGAGCCGGCTCGCACGCTCGACCTGCGCGACGACGCCGACGTGATCGTATGTGGGGCCGGGCCAGCGGGGATTGCTGCCGCAATCACGGCAGCGCGGGCGGGGGCGCGGACGCGATTGCTCGAGGTGCATGGATGCCTCGGCGGGGTGTGGACGGCTGGGCTGCTGACCTACATTTTCGACTTCGACAAGCCGGGGCTCACTCGCGAGATCGTGCGCCGGCTCGATGAGCGCGATGCACGCCGGAGCAAGAACCCGAGCCGGTTCGTCTATGAACCGGAGGAGATGAAAATCCTGCTCGAAGAAATGTGCCTCGCGGCGGGAGTGAAGGTGCAGCTCCTTACACGTGTGGCAGCGGCGTTCCGCGAAGACAACCGCTTGCGCACGATCGTGACCGAATCGAAGGCGGGGCGGCAGGCGTGGCGCGCACCGGTGTTCATCGATGCCACGGGCGATGGGGATCTTGGAGCGCAAGCAGGTTGCGGATGGGACGTGGGGCAGGCGAAGGAATGTCCCTGCCAGCCGATGACGATGAACGCGCTCGCCGTGGTGCGCGATGCAAAGGCGATCGCGCCCTTCACCTCGTTCAACGGCACCGACGCATTTGAAGGTCCGGGAGGTCATCTCACGTGCGTCGAGGCGTTCAAGGCGGAGCTGAAGCGCGCGGGCATCGTCGCCTCCTACGGGCATCCCACCATCTTCCCCGTGCGCGACGATCTCGTGATGCTGATGCTGAACCACGAATACGGTATCAAGCCATGGGACGCTGAAGCGATCAGCGAGGCGACGATGCGTTCGCGGGCCGAGATCTTCAAAGTGCTGCGCGCGCTCCGCCAGCTCGGCGGCCCATGGGAAGGCCTGCAAATCGCCGCTACGGCTGAACAGATCGGCGTGCGCGATGGCCGCCGCATCCACGGCCGCTACACGATGACGCGCCAGGACCTGATCGATGGCGCACGCCAGGACGATGCCGTCGCCCGGGTGACGTTCGGCGTCGATATCCACGCCGATTCGCACGAGACGAACCAGAAAACGCCAATCAGTCACAGCGACTTCAAGATGAAGCCCTACGACATCCCGCTGCGGGCTCTCATTGCCAGGGACGTGGACGGTCTCATAATGGCTGGCCGCTGCATCAGCGGCGATTTCATTGCCCACGCCAGTTACCGTGTCACCGGTAACGCGGTCGCCATGGGCGAAGCCGCCGGGGCCGTTGCGAGTCTCGCCGCGAAAAGCAATCGCCTCCCGCACGAGGTGGCGTGGAGCGAAGGCGCTGCGCTGCTGGCGAAACTCCGCACCACAAGTTAGCCGGTGCGCGGGCATGTTCATCTCCATCCATGAAACGCCTTCGCATTTGCGCTCGCTTATCAGGTGCCGCCGAGGAACCCTGAATTGAAACGAAGGAGATCCCATGCCTGATCCAAAATCATCCGTGTTACAACGTTGGTTCGAGGAAGTCTGGAACCAGGGCCGAGAGGAAGTGATCGATGAACTCGCCGCGCCCGACGTCGTGGCTCACGATCTGGTCGATGCCCGGGGGCGGCACATCTCGGGGCGCGAAGTCTTCCACTCGTTCTGGCATGAATTCCGAGCGACTTTTCCGGATATCCAGATCGACGTGGATGACGTCCTCGTGGACGGTGAAAAGGAACTGGTGCGTTGCACGGCGCGCGGCACTCACAGCGGTGCCGCGATGGGCCTGACGGCGACGCACAAACCGGTGAAGTTCAAAGGCATGGTCCTCGCACGCGTGCAGAATGGGCAACTCGTGGAGGTCTGGGAAAACTGGGACTTCCTCGGCATGTATCAACAGCTCGGCACATTGCCCGCGCCCATGGTCTAACCTCGCGCCCCCCGGGCGATTCGTTTTCCCTGGCAGGATTCAAAGTATGACGATGTCACAAACCGCAGCCACCTCGCGCCCCTTGCCCGACCTCACGGTCGAGGAGCTGGCAGCGTGGATGGACGGCGCGGGCTTCAAGGGCAGGCATGCGTGGCGGGTGTTGCGGGAGCTTTTAGGAGCGAGTGAGGAAAAGGAGCGTGCCAGCGAGCGGATGCCGGCGGGCTTGCGGGAGCGGCTGGAGGCCGTCTTCCCGCGTGAAGCGGCGAGTCTCGCCCGGCGGCAGGTGTCTGAGGATGGGACGACGAAGCTGCTGCTGCGGCTGGCCGATGGGCGCACGGTCGAGTCGGTCCTGATGCCGGACTTTCACCCGGAGCGCGCGGCGGGCTGTATCTCGAGCCAGGTGGGGTGCGCGATGGGGTGCGACTTTTGCGCGACGACGCAGACCGGTTTCGAGCGGAACCTCACCGCAGGAGAAATCGTGGAGCAGTTCCTCCATCTTCGCCGCGCCGCGCACTCCGCCGGACGAACGCTGCGCACAATCGTCTTCATGGGCATGGGCGAGCCGATGCTGAACCTGCCGCACGTGCTCGCCGCAGTGCGCCGCATTGCTGATCCGAAACTGGGAGCGCTCGGCTGGCGCCAGATCACCATTTCGACGGTGGGGATTGTCCCGGGCATCGACGATCTGCGCGCGGCTGACCTCGGGGTGCAACTCGCCATCTCACTGCACGCACCGGACGATGCGACGCGCGCCGATCTGCTCCCGATGGGCCGGCGCTTCGCCGTGGAGGATGTGCTGGCGGCAGCGGATCGCTATCAAGGGAGCAGCGGACGCATCACAACCATCCAATACTGCCTGCTTGATGGCGTGAACGACTCCCTGGCCCAAGCTCGCGACCTCTCGCGGCTCCTCGCTCGTCGGCGCATGCATGTGAATCTGTTGCGCTACAATCCCACCGGTCTCAGCCTGCGCGGCCGCACTTACGCGCCGAGCAGTGTAGAGCAGACCGACGCCTTCCTCGCTGAACTGCGCACCCACGGCACCGTCACCCATCTCCGCCGCGCCCGCGGACCCGACATCGACGCCGCGTGCGGGCAGCTGCGGAAGCGGGAGGCCGGACGGGCTTGCTGAGCGACCCGGTGTTTTTGCCGCAGGAACTCCAAGGGGAACGCAGAGAAAGAAGCCTGAAAAAGTCTGAAAAACTTTAACCCGCCTGTCCTGATGAGCATTCCTCATTCGTCGTAGCCCTGAAAACCGATCAATCTTCAACCCGCCACAAACCTATGAGCATCGACACCAAAACCCCACCCCGCGCCACCGGATATCTGCTGCTTTTTCGCAAGAGCGACTGGACCGAAGGGCTCTCCCGTCCGGAAATCGAGGAGGTCATGAACAAGGTGAACGCCTGGTTCGACGGCCTGTCCGCCTCGGGCAAACTAGTCGCGGCTCAGCCACTCATGGAGGAAGGCGTCGTCATCACGGGCAAGGATGGAGGCACGGTGACCGACGGTCCATTTTCCGAGGCGAAGGAAGTGGTCGGCGGCTATGTGTTGCTCTCCGTGGGCAGCATGAAGGAAGCCGTCACGATTGCCCGGACGAACCCGATGCATGAAGTCGGCCTCATCACCGAAGTGCGGGCCACCGCGAGCACCTGCCCGCACCTTTACCGGATCTTCAACGAACGGGTGGAGGCGGTGGCGCAGGCTCACTGAATCTTTTGGCGACCGCCAGCGGTCGGCTCATCGGTTGTCGGGATCATCACGATCCGGAAGCCGACGGAATGATAGCCGCCGCTGCGGGCGCGCCCTTCACCGGTGCCGAGGCTCGTGCCGCTGCGTCCGGTGGAATACCACGAACCTCCTCGCACTTCGTTCACCTGCTTGCCACGCTCTGCGCCGTTCGTCGCAGTGATGAGCGTGCTGGTCCACTCGTAGGCATTGCCTGCCAGATCGTAGCAGCCGCAAGCGCTCTTCCCATTTTCGAAGCTGCCGACCGGCGTGGTGTAGCCGCCATTCTCCACGAGCTTGCGATAAATCTCTGTCCCGACAAAGCCCGTGCCGGCGGCGTGATCGATCCATCCCGTCACGTTGCCATCCGGCGCGATGCCAAAGCGCTGACCGTTGCTGGTCTTGATGGCATCGATGCGGGTCTCTTCGCCGCGGTGGCCGGTCCGGTCCACATACCACGTGGTCGCCAGTCCATCCTTCGCGAGGGTTTCGGAGGCGCAGAGCGCGTTGTAGTTGAAGTGTGTCTGGAGCTTGCCGTCGCGATAGCTGGAATCCTTCTCGTCGCCCCACGGATACCGCCAGTGCCTCGGCCCGCGCGCCGCTTTCTCCCACTGCTCCGCGGTCGGAATCGCCACCTTCCAACCGGTCTCCCGGCTTACCCACGCGCAATACGCCTCCGCATCATCGAGCGAGACGAAAAGCACGGGATGACTGGCTTTTCCTTCCGGGAAACTGCCTCTTTTCCAATACCTCGGAACCCCGCGGTGATGGGTCGCATCGAGAAAGGCTTTGTATTCCGCATTGGTTACTTCGAAGCGCCCGATGCAAAACGCATCGAGCTTGATCTCCTGCGCCGCCGCACCATCGCCAAAGGTGAACTTCCCGCCTGGCACCAGCACCATGCGCGACGGCACTTTGACGGTTACTGCGCCATCGCGGACATCGGCGGTCGTTTTGTCCGTTGGTGCAGGAATCGGCATACCGTTCCCTGCAGTCGCGATGGATAGTGTTTCGGCGGCTGGAATCGGGACCGTGGCGGCAAAAACGATGGAGCGAAGCATTGGGTCGTCGCTGATGAACGCCGCCCGACAAGCTCTTTGTTTAATCGTCGCCAGCGATCGTCAGCTCTTTCGGTAAATCTTCACGTCATCCACCACCGCATTGCGCGGGACCGACAGGCGAAGCATGCGTTTGGTCGGGTGAGCGATGCCCGGAGAGTGGAAGCTGCCGGCGGGCTGGCCGTCGATCACCACGCTGAGTTCATCGCCCGCGATCGCAACCTGAAGCTCGTGCCATTTGCCGACCGCCGTGGCCCGGTTCTCGTTCTTCGTTTTGCCGACCAGCGCTTTTTTCTGCTCATCGGTCAGCGGCTTCTTTTCCGTGCGAGCGTCGTGGATATCGAGGCGCATGCCACCCGTTTTATGATCGATGAGCTGGACCTGCTTCGGACTCACCTTCGCGGCGAACAGATGGCCGGCGTGCACTTCCTTGAGCTGCGCATCCGCGAAGTCGAGGCCGAGACTATCCTTCTCGTCTTCGAGCATGAAGCGCATCGTCACCGTGCCGTCGGTGAATTGCGCGTCGTGAGTCACGGACACTGCGTGATTGGCATTTGGGCTCAGGTAAATGCGCATCGCGCCGTCCTTGAGATCGACCTGCTTGTCGCCTTTCGCACGGGCTTTGCTGTTAGTGCCCCAGCCGTTGCCGGGGTCATCGGTTTTCTCCTGGGACTCGTTGCGATTGAAGTCGTCCTCGAAGATGAGTTTGCCGAAATCGGCCGCGAAGACGGAGCTGGCGAAGACGGGGATGATGGCGAGGAATGCGAGGGATTTCATAAAGTGAGAGAGGCAGGGTTTGAAATGGAGATGAGAGAGGAAAAGAGGCGACTTATTGGCCTTCCCACAGCTTCACCGAATCGATCTGGCACGAGCCGCCATCGATGGCCTTAAAATCAATCTGCGACTGGCTGGTCATGTCGATGTTCGCGCTGTCGAAGCGATGTTTCTTTCCGTCAATCGTGAGCAACACGGTGCCTTTCTTCAGCTCGATCACCACGTCGTGCCATTGGTTGAGCGAGAAGAGCGGCTCGCTGGCCGGGATCGTCTCGACGTTCTTTTTGATGACCAGCGTCGTGGCCTTTTCGCTGAAGGTTACCGTGTTGGTGTGGTGGCCGAGATCGAAGATCGGGAAGCCCTTCTGGTAAGCCTTCGCATCGTAACGCACGCGCATGGCACACACGAAGTTCTGCGGCACTTTCTTCAACCAGATGACCGGCTTGAGCCCGGCATGTGATGGATCGGCGCTCGCCTTTTTCTTGTCCTGAAATTCCTTCGACGACGGCTCCCCGGTGAGCACGCCGTCCTTGATCGCCCACGTCGTGTTCTGCCGAACCTCCCAGAATTCGGTGTTCAGTTTGCCGCTATCGAAGTTGTCCTCATAGACGGGCTTCACACTCTGGAAAAGCTCCGGCTTGTATTCGCCCGCGCGAACGGACGAAGCGGCGGCGATCAACGCGAGGGAAAGAGCAGTGAGTCGGGAGGAAATGAGCATGACGTTGGACAGGGAATAGCGACGGCGGAGAAAATTCGCCTGCCCATCTTTCCCGTTGCGCCGATGGAACCTTTAGACGTGCGAAACCGGGTCCGAAAAGGCGTGAAGTAACAAAGTGCGCCCACTTAACGTCTTCGTCTCGATGCGTTCCTCCCGTCAGATTCTGCTGCCTTCGATTTTCTTTGCCGCACTCGGCGTCACGCTGGCTGTCATCGCGGAAGGACCCGCTGCGGCTCCTACTCACGCGGAAGTTCTGCGGCGCATGCCCGCCCCCGTCACGGCCCGCTTCGGAGCCCTGCCGGATGCGGAAGGGCTGGTGGGGCACAATCGCGGCGGGTTCAAAGCAGCGGCACTCCAGCGTGGTGCCACCGTCACGCTGGCGTTTGCGGCGGCCCGTGGTGATGAAAAGCTCGCCGAAAATTGCTGGCGCTCGGTCGATGTGACGTTCGCCCGTCAGACGGAGGAAGGTCATTTTGGCGATCCGCCGGAGAGCGTGGCCTTCTGGCTCTGCGAGCTGACTCGCAGCCTGCTCGTCATCCAGCGATCGCCGCTCGCGGCTCATTTTCACGATCGCATCGAATCCTTGAAACCGAAGGTCGCGCGGGCTACTCACTGGCTTGCCGGTCAGCGCGAACGCCTGGAACGGCAGGATCGCACCGCGCCCAATCGGCTCTTCTTCGACGCCGCAGCTTTTCGCTTCAGCGGTCTCCTGCTCGGAGACTCCTCGCTCGATGCCATCGGCTGCGAGTTTCTGGCGCGAGGCCTGAAGCTCTACCGCGCGGAAGATGGCGTTTTCCTCGAGCACGGCGGTGGCGACAGCAGCTACCAAGCGGTGAACCTGCTCCGGCTCCAGGAGATCGTGCTGCACTTTCCCGACCCGCAGATCGAGGCGGCCATCGCAAAAGGCGTGCAATGGCAGCTCTCCCGCATCAGCCCGGACGGTGAAGTGAGCACCGCCGCGAATACCCGCGTCCATCCCGGCGGCGAGAAGTTCATGGGCCAGGAAAAGCAGGTCAACGTCGGCGAGATCACCCTCGCCTTGCTCTACTTCCATCAGCGCACAGGCGATGCCGCCGCGTATGCCGCGGCGGAACGCGTCGTGAAGCACTACGCGGCACGCCGCTGATCGCCGTTCATCGCCGTTCATCGCCGTTCATCGCCGTTCATCGCCGGCGAGGTGCGTGGAAGGCGTCCTCGGGTGTGCGGCACGCGCGTTCCTCCATGCGCCCGGCCGCAGCACGTCCCCCGATGGTGGGCGGCTTCTTTCAGTTTGACTCCGGGCGGTTTCGAGGCGGCATTTACCGCGCGCCTCGCGATCGGGTTGAGCCGTGGGAAACACCCAGATGGTCATCCCCGGTCGTTGCTTCGGCAGCAGGCGTATCTCCCTCCACATCCCCCACATGAAAACCTCCCCTGCCTCTCCGGCTGCCTCGCTGCCTGCGGGTGTCGGTTACCTCACCTTCATGGGCTTCTTCCAAGTCGGTGTCGGCTCACTCAGCGCGCTCTTCTCCCTGTTCGCGATCATCCAAGGCACCCTCGTCGATCCGCAACTCTTCAAGCCGGAAGCCGTGACCGACTCCTCGCGAGGACTCCTCTGCCAGATGCTCATCGCTTACATCGGGTTCCAGATGCTTTTCGGTTGGTTACTCGGCGCGCTGATGATCCTCGCCGGCATCCGCTGCCTGCAACTGCGC
Source organism: Chthoniobacteraceae bacterium (assembly GCA_044226525.1). Taxonomy (GTDB): domain Bacteria; phylum Verrucomicrobiota; class Verrucomicrobiia; order Chthoniobacterales; family Chthoniobacteraceae; genus VFJQ01. Next base: position 17,575 of record JBGAGV010000008.1, read on the forward strand.
GGACGCACCGTCGTCGCCGTTTCTACCTGGCTTAATTTCATCAACGTGCCCCACGGCACCATGGCTGCGATCCTTATGTTCATCGGCCTCGGCCGGCCGGAAGTGGTCGAGGCGTTCGACCACCCGCCGCAGGAGTGACCCGCGTGTAGCCTACTTGGCAGGTTCCGCGTTCCAGACCTTCAGGTCGTCGAAAAAGCCGTCCTTGCCCATGCAGCCGAATTCCACCTTCGACTTGGTCGGGTGGGCGATGCCGGGGGATTGGAGGAAGGCCACGGGTTTGCCATCGATGGTGACGCGCATGGTGTCGTTCACGGTTTCCAGCATGAATGTATGCCACGTCTGGGGGTCGAGGCTGATGGGGAAGGTGGCGTTCTTTCGGCCGGCGGGGGTGGGCGGTTCACCGGTGGCGCCTTCGGGCCGCGCGACGGCGAGGCCCTTTTGATCGACGAGCATGACTTTGTCCGCCGCGACGCGGGCCATGCAGATATGCCCGTAGTGCGAACCGTTGAACTTCCGGTCGTCATACTCCGCCGTGACCGACTGCGCGCCGCCCAGCTTGAAGCGGAATTCGATCACGCTGTCCTTGGTCGGGATGTCATTGCCGATGACAGCCTGATGCCCCTTCACCTCCGGCTTGCCATCCTTCGCCGGGGTATCGTAGCGCATCTGCGTGCCTTTCAGCGTGCCGTTCTCGACCGAAAAAGTTGGCACCACGATCTTCCACGCACTCCCCATTTCTGGCTTCTCGAAGTCATCGGAGAAGAGCAGCTCTTTTTTCTTCGCAGTCGGTTCCGCGGGAATCGAGGGCAGTTTCGGCGCATCGGCGGCGAAGGTGGAAGCGGTGACGAGAAAAAGCGGGGCGAGGAGACGGAGGTTCATGGAACGATGGATAGCGGAGAGGTAATCACCAGGCGAACCCGACCTTTGGGCGGAAGGCGCGTTTTGTTCCGGATCACCTCAAGGCGCCACCGGCAGCGCGTAGCACGCGGTTTCGGTGGCGTTGCGGACAAGGAGTTTGTCCCCGACAAGCACGGGGTGATTCCAAGTCTTGCCTTGGAGCGCGGGGAAGGACGTGAGTTCTTTGTGCGCGGTGGGGTCGGCTTGCAGCAGGACGACGCGGCCGTCCTCCGCGGCGATCAGGATCTGGTCGGATGAATCGAGGAGCAGCGCCTCGCCTTTGCCGTAGCGTCCGCCCTTCCAGGCGCGCGCGCCGGTCTTGAGATCGAGGCAACTGAACATCGAGCCGTCGATGCCGTAGAGATACCCTTTGTGCGCGATAAGGTCGGAAAAGTCGGTCTTTAGCTGCTTCGAAGTCCACAGCTCTTCCGCGGCGAGTTGATCGCCTTTCTTGCTTACGCGAATGGCGCGCGTGCCTTCCGACATCGGGGTGGGGAGCAGGATCACGTCTTCGCCGATGACCGTCGGCTGGAGCGCGCGGTAGCCTTGGAACTTCCACTCGTAGTTCAGCCGCACCTTGCCGGTCGCGGGATCGAGGAACAGCAAACCGTCGTTGGTGAGCATGAGCAGCGTGTCTTCGCCGAGCACCTTGCTGAGTTGCGGCGAGCTATACGACTCGGGACCGCAGGCCACGGACCACTTGAGTTGTCCGTTCGCGGCGTCGAAGGCCATGACGCCTTTGTCGCCCTCCCCACCGGCGTAGATGATGGCCAGCGAATTCGTCACCAGGGGCGAGCCCGCGTAGCCCCACATGGGGCCTTCCTTGCGCCCGCTGAGACTCTTGAAGTCCTGCTGCCACACCACTTCGCCTGTGCTCGCTTTCAAACGTTGCAACAATCCCGACGCGCTGGTGACGAAGACCGCGCCATCGGCCAGCGTGGGCGTAGCGCGCGGGCCGGGGCCGCCCATTGGTTCGTCGAAGCGCGCCTCGCGTTGCTGCGTCCAGACTTCGTTGCCGGTGGCCACTTCGTAGCAGGCCACGACTTCGCTCGGCCCGCGTTGCTCCTGCGTGAAGGCATAGGCTCCCGCGACCGCAAACGACGACCAACCGGCACCCACAGGCTTTTTCCAAAGCAGCTTCGGCGGATTCGCTTTCCAGTCCGTCGCGAGCTTCGGCGCCTTGGTGTGCCCCAGGCGATCCGCTCCGCGGAATCCGGGCCACTCGGCACCAGCCACCGCTGCCTCGATTTTCGCGCCCACGCCTTCCGCCCTATCTGCTTTCGCCGGTGCGCTCTTCGTCCACGCCCCCGGTGCCGGCGCCCAGCGCGAATGCAGTTCGAACGCATACGCTCCGGTGATACCGAAGTTTTGCAAAAACAGGGTGATCGACATGGCCAGCACCGCCCCGAGCAGCACGCCAGCCACGCGCCCCGTCGCCGGTTTTTGTCGCTGGAGCCAAGCCCCCAGTCCGAACCCGATCATTCCGAGGGGCAGCGTGAGATAGATGGTGATGAGCCCGCGCATCGAGGGATGGCTGAGCGAGACGATCGCCGCCAACGCGACGAGGACACCGAAGAAACCGATGAGCTTCTCACGCCCCGTCGCCCGGCTCCCCGCCAGCCACCAGACCAGCATCAGGACACTGGCCAGCAGCGGGAAAAAGACGGGCACATACCAAACCTGGCTGCTCGCGCCTTCGATGAAGCGCGGCACGTAACGGCACAGCACGATGATCGCCATGAGCACCAAGGCGGGCCACATCCGGAGGGGTTTTGGTCGGGATTCTACCGGGAGCGTTTCTGCATTCATAACGAGTCGCGAAAAGGGCGGATGGCGTCAGTGGTTCGGAAAGTTGAGAGTTTGAGCGTGGGCTGAGTGAGCGTCAATCGTGTGCCCCGCCTCCCGCCGTTCAAAGCCAGGGGTTCGAAAGTCGCGCACAGCGCGCGAGGTCGATCGCTTCATTCACTGCAAGCCCAAAGCCCGACTGCGAGGAGGGCATCAGTTGCCGGCAGCGAATTCGGGGAGCGTTACGACGGCGGCCTGGAGGTTCAGTCGGGTTGTTTTCAGAAACTTTTTCGTTTCTTCCTCGGTGGGAGCCCGGCGCAGAAGATCATCGAAGACTTGCTTCACCCTCAGGGTCTTGAATTCCGCCGTGGCGAGAACGGCCTTGGTCGCCAGCGAGCGGCTCCGGCTCGCCTGCTTGCCAAACTTGAGCAGTTCGTCGTCCGTGGGAGTCCGCCGCAGGAGCTGGGTAAACAGATCCGCCACGAAGGCTCGGGCGGAACCGCGAATCTGGTTGCCCTCTGGATTGGCAAAAAGAGATGCGATCAAGGCCTCCTCACTGCCGGTGGCACGCTTGAGCGCCTTGAGCGCGGCCGCGAGCTCTACCTCATCCGGCTGGCGCAGGAGAATGGCACGATAGCGTTCGCTGATCAGAAAGGTGAGCGCGTCGTCGGAGCGGATGATGCTCCTGGCTACCGTGGCGCGCCTTGTTCCCCCGTCGAGCTTGGCTTGGAACGGACCGGCATCCGTCGCGAAGTTCGCCGGCTTGTGCAGGAAGCGCGAGAAAAGCGCTGCGACGAAGCCGGCATTCTCCGTCGAGGCGTTGCTGGTGCTAAGGTTGAATCTCGCGCCGTCGTCACCTTGGTCGAAGACCACCGCTTCCGCGTCGCCGGCAAAGACATTGTTGGCGGCGGAGATCGTGCCGGAGCCGGAACCGGCCAGGATGGCCGCGTTGTTCGTCGCCGCGGCCGCAGTGAAGAACGTAAAATCGTTTCCGCCAAGGCTGCCGCCCGTTCCGCCACCGAGGTCGATATTTGTGGGCGCGATTCCGCTGGAGGTCACCGAGATGCCGATGGCGCCCCGGAATCGATTCCCTTCGACGACCGCACTGGCGCTGCCCGTGCTGGTCAGCGTAATCCCCAGGTTCGTTCCGGCCGGGGTGACAAATTCGTTCCCGCGCACGGTGAACGAAGTGGTCAGCCCCGAAGTGCCGTTCCCGCACGCGATCATCGAACTCGTATCGGTCGCGGGGAATTCAAAACGATTGGATTCGATCACGATATTCTGCGCCCCGGCGGCCACGGAAATCACGCCGAAATAACTGTCCGAGTCGGTGAAAAGATTGTTGCGGATAGTCAGATTCGTCACGCCCGTCCGGATCTCGAACTGGATGGTGGCCGCGTTACCGACTGCTCCGCGAAACACGTTGCGCTCCACCACGTCGTTCTTCGCTCCCGCGGTTTCGTAGCTCAGCAGGGCATGCACGGCGTTCGCCACGATTTGATTGTCCGCGATGACACTCCCCGTCGCCGCCTGCACACGGATCAAGGCCGTCCCACCGACGCCGGAGAGATCGCGGAGGCGGTTCGAGGAAACGACCGCGCCCGTGCTGTTCAAACGCAGCGTTCCGCTGCTGCTCTGGTCGACCACGATATTGTTGGAGAAAACGAACCCGGGCCCATTCGCCGTCAGGCTGCCATTGGTCCCGTTCACGAGGTTGAGATTTTCAAAACGAACTCCGGTGCCGGTCACGGATACCGCGTCCTGAATGGTGATGGTGGGAAGTTCGGAAGCGTCGAAAGCCGGATTCCCGCGCAGCGTAAACGAAGCGAGCCCGAGCGCAGTATTGAGCTGCGAAGCGACGAGCGCGGCCGGTCGCGCACCGGGTTCGATCTGGATCACGGCGCCGGCCGCGAGCGCGGGGGCCGTGTTCAAGGCCAGGGGCAGAGAGTTGAACGTGTCCACTTTGTCCGCGGGAACATCGGGAGGGACCACACGCCGGAAAGTAGGACTCGCAAGTGCCTGCCAGGAGCACACCGACAGTAGGAGGAGCCACATGCACAGCTTACGCATGGCGGAATAGCAGCCCAATCGTGGGCGATGTCAATCAGTGGGAATGCAGCCGTGCCAGCCTACCCCGGGCGTCGCTCAAACCATCACTTCGAAGTCGCCGACAGGGGTGCGAGGTCGATTGCGTCATTCACCGAAGTCTTCACCCCGGCACCGACCATCATGGGCAACCCATCCTCCGGCCTGGAGGCTACTCTGCGGCAGCGCCGAGGAAAATCCGCGACACCTTCCCGCCGGTGAAGGTGAAAATGACGCCGCCATAGACCGAGCCCGCGACGAAGGTTTTGCCGGGTTCGCTCCCCTCCTTGTCTTGGACCTTGCCATACGCCTTGGTCACCTCGGCGATCGTGCTGCCGATGTGGATGCCGCGTGCGGTGGCGAGTTTCGACGGCGCCTCGGCGGTAATGGTCAGGACGGTTTTGGCGCCACCTTTCGACTTGGAGGCCATGTGCAGGGTCAGCCCCTGCGATTTGAAGCGCCACTCCTGCACCCACTCGCCGATCGCGTCCCACTCGGTATCCTTGCCCTTGCTGTCCGGCTTGCCGATGAGGCCCGCCAGATCCGCCGCCTTCCGCCCGAGTTTGATTTTGCCAAGGGCTTCATTGTCCAGCCACTGGTCGTCCGCTCCCAGAGCATGGCAGCAGGCGACGATGGCGAAGGTGGCCAGGATGAAGATCTGGCGTATGGATCGGATGACGGGCTTAAGATCGGGATTCACGGCTAATGGAAACACTTCTCGAACCTCGCTCACGCATCAAGCCGCGAGTGGCGGGCGAGGCTCAAGGTGCGCTTGGGTGTCCGGCAGGCATCCCGACGGAGACGGCCATCTCCCAAAAAACACGCGCTCACCCAATGATGAGTTCGCGGAGCCTGAGCCATCGTCGAGAAAGAATCCCAACGGGATTCAATCATCCAGCCCAGGGTTGCCGCGCCAGCGGCTACCCTGGGTCTCCGTCCACCAACACGCATCAACCCTGAAAGGGTTGAATCCATCCGACGAACCGCACACCATCCTGCCATGGCGCAATCGCTCGCAAAGATCCTTTTGCACGTGGTCTTCTCGACCAAGGAACGGCGACCGTTTCTGAAAGACGTGGCATTGCGCGAAGAACTCCATCGTTACCTCGGAGGTATCCTCACGAATCTCGATTGCCAGCCTCTCATCATCGGTGGGGTTGAGGATCATGTGCATCTGCTCTTCGTCCATTCTCGCACGGCAACAGTGGCGGATGTGGTGAAGGAATTGAAACGCGGTTCGACCCTATGGCTAAAAACCAAAGCGCCGTCGTTGTCGGACTTCGTGTGGCAGAGCGGTTACGGCGTATTCTCCATTGGCCAATCGCAAGTTGAGGATGTGTGCGCTTACATCGCCGGACAGGAGGAGCATCATCGGAAGATTTCGTTCCAGGATGAATTTCGCCGGCTATTGCAACGATACGAGATCGCGTTCGATGAGCGGTATGTTTGGGATTGATGCCGGTCCGGCGGTGGTGGTTTTCGGTTGCCCGATGGCCGATGGGTTCAACCCTTTCAGGGTTGGAGCGTATTTGTTGGTGGGCGAGTTCCCAGGGTAGCTCGTTCCTCGCAACCCTGGGCTGGATGATTCAATCCCGTTGGGATTGACCTGCGGAATCACGGTTCCGCTCTTGCGAAGCAAGGAACGACCGTTTCCAATGGTCGGAACATGAACAAAGCACGCGTGTTCTTGAGTTGCGGGCAATGCAAAGGAACGGATGAACCAGAGATTGCACATCGGATTCGCGATCGTCTGGAGGGCTTAGGATTCGAGTGCTACATTGCCGTGGATGATCAGTCCCCCCTCGGTTTGCGCGAAAGCATTTTTCGCCAGCTGGAACTATCCGACTATTTTATCCTAATCGATTTCAGGCGGGAGAAACTCCCGGACGGAACCTATCGCGGTTCACTGTTTTCCAATCAGGAACTTGGAATTGCTTCATTTCTTCAAGTGCCCTTGTTAGTTCTTCAAGAAGAGGGAGTGAAGCAACTTGACGGCATGATCGGAGCGATTCAGGCAAATGCTCCGACCTTCTACGACCGCTCCATGTTGCCCGATCGAATTGCTGACTCCGTTAACGAGAAGCTGAAATCGGGAGGTTGGTCGGTTGCAACTCGCAACCAGCTACTTTTGAAGGCGGCGGAGCCCCCATTCGTCGACGCTTTGGCACTGTATCCCGACAATAGATCCTATCCGCGGCGGCATTTTCACATAGCAGTTCAAAATTGCCACCATCGGAAGACCGCTCTTGGGTGTTACGCCTATATCAAAAGCATCCACGATCTCGATCGGAGTTCGGAGATCCCGACAAAAACAATCGAGTTCAAATGGGCAGGGACGTTATTGCCGAGCGTTCGCATTGCTCCAAGCAGCTGCCGACTCTTTGATGCGTGCCATGTGCGAAACGATACGCCAAGCGAAGTAGAGTTCAATGCGCTGACCGACTCCAGCGACTATCAGCCCGGCATCCCGGGAGTGGGAAATTACCGGATCACTTACGGAGTTGCCTCTGAGAATTTTGCGGTCGCTGAAGCTGCGTTCACCATGCGCGTCGGCAAAGCATTTAGCGACTTCTCTTTCTACGCAGATTCGCCTCAACCTTAATCAAGCTCACGCCTTCGCGTAAACTTCCGCGCCTTGCTCGACGAACTCTTTCGACTTCTCGGCCATACCAGCAGCTAGGGAGGCCTCTTCTGCGATGCCTTGCTCGGCGGCGTATTTGCGGACGTCTTCGGTGATCTTCATCGAGCAGAAGTGCGGGCCGCACATGCTGCAGAAGTGCGCCGTCTTGGCGCCTTCCTGCGGAAGGGTTTCGTCGTGGAATTCACGGGCGCGCTCGGGGTCGAGGCCGAGGTTGAACTGGTCTTCCCAGCGAAATTCGAATCTCGCTTTGCTGAGGGCGTTGTCGCGGTATTGGGCGCCGGGGTGGCCTTTGGCGAGGTCGGCGGCGTGGGCGGCGAGTTTGTAGGTGATGACGCCCTCTTTCACATCCTGCTTGTTGGGCAGGCCGAGGTGTTCCTTGGGCGTGACGTAGCAGAGCATGGCGCAGCCATACCAGCCGATCATGGCGGCGCCGATGCCGCTGGTGATGTGGTCGTAGCCGGGGGCGATGTCGGTGGTTAAGGGGCCGAGGGTGTAGAAGGGGGCTTCGCCGCACCACTCAAGCTGCTTGGCCATGTTTTCCTCGATGAGGTGCATGGGGACGTGGCCGGGACCTTCGTTCATGACCTGCACGCCTTTGGCCCAGGCGCGGCGGGTAAGTTCGCCCTGCACTTCGAGTTCGCCGAATTGGGCGCGGTCGTTGGCGTCGGCGATGGAGCCGGGGCGCAGGCCGTCGCCGATGGAGAAGCTGACGTCGTAGGCGGCCATGATGTCGCAGATGTCGTCCCAGTGGGTGTAGAGGAAATTTTCCTGATGATGGGCGAGGCACCACTTCGCCATGATGCTGCCGCCGCGGGAGACGATGCCGGTCATGCGCGACGCCGTGAGCGGGACGTAACGCAGGAGCACGCCGGCGTGGATGGTGAAGTAATCGACGCCCTGCTCAGCCTGCTCGATGAGGGTGTCGCGGAAGAGCTCCCAAGTGAGGTCTTCGGCTTTACCGTTCACTTTCTCCAGCGCCTGGTAAATCGGCACGGTGCCGATCGGGACGGGGCTGTTGCGCAGAATCCATTCGCGGGTGGCGTGGATGTTTTTGCCTGTGCTGAGGTCCATGACGGTGTCGGCGCCCCACTTGGTGGCCCAGCGCATTTTCTCGACCTCTTCCTCGATGCTCGACGCGACGGCGCTGTTGCCGATGTTGGCGTTGATCTTCACGAGGAAGTTGCGGCCGATGATCATCGGCTCAAGCTCGGGGTGATTGATATTCGACGGAATGATCGCGCGGCCGGCGGCGACTTCGCTGCGGACGAACTCGGGGGTGATCTGCGCCGGGATGCGCTGAGGGAAGCGGCGGAACACACCGGGCGTGTATTCGCTGTCCGGCTGCTGCGCGGAACCGGCGTGCTGCTTATTGAGATCGTTGCGGAGAATATCGTTGGAGAGCTCCGCAATCTTCGCCCGGCCCATGTTTTCGCGGATGGCGATGAATTCCATCTCGGGGGTGATGATACCGGCACGGGCGTAGGCAAGCTGGGTGACGGGCTTGCCATCCGTTGCGCGCAGGGTGCGGCGGCGCTGGGCGGTGAGGCCGGGAAATTCGACGAGGCGATTGCGCTCGGCCTGACTGGCGTATTCGGCGTGTTTTTCGGAGAGGTAACCGTTGTCCTGCGGCTTCACTTCGCGGCCCTCGTATTCCTCGACGTCGCCCCGGGCGCGAATCCACTCGGCGCGGAGAGCGGGCAGGCCTTCTTCGGGGGTGCCGGTGAAAGCGGGATCGCCCCACGGGCCGGAACAGTCGTAAACGCGGACCGGGGCGTTTTCCTCGAGGGAGCCGCTCATCGTCTTAGTCGGCGACAGAGCGATTTCGCGCATGGGGACGCGCACGCCGGGGTGCATGGTGCCTTCCACATACACGCGGGTGCTGGCGGGAAGCTGGTCGCTGCTGTGCGGTTCGAGGGATTCGGGTTTGGCGATCATGATGTCGGAAAAAGAAAAGGCCACGCGGCGGGAAATCGCGGCGTGGCTTGAGATGCTTCGCTTCCTTCGGCGATATGAGTCGCATCAGGTTCAAAGGGTCGGACGCTCGCGCGCCCCTCTCAGCCAGGACTGGCTCCCCTGCGGGTGTGTGAATTGAAGCGGAGAGGCTAAGCGCTGGGGCGAGGGCGTCAAGGGTGGGCTATGGAGCGCTGGCGTCCTCGCCGGCCACGATGTCGCCATGCGGAGCATGTCACTCTTTGCGAGAAGAAACCCGTTGCGCGGGCAATGTCGTAGCCGGCGGGACGCCAGCGCTCCATGTTTTCGGTTTCGCTGCGGGATGTTCGGCACTAAGCAGGAAGGTTCCAACCCACTCGCTCCTGCATATCATGTCTTCACCGACCAACGGCTCTCGCAAAATCTTCGGCACGGACGGCGTTCGCGGCGTCGCGAACATCGAACCGGTGACAGCAGAGACGGCGCTCAAACTCGGCCGTGCGGCGGCGCACATCTTTGCGGAGCTGAGCGCGAAGCGGCACAAGAACGGGCGCACGACCATCGTGATCGGCAAGGACACGCGCCTCTCCGGTTACATGCTAGAGAATGCACTCGCCGCGGGCGTGATGTCGCTCGGCGCGGACGTGCTGCTGATCGGGCCGCTGCCGACGCCGGGCGTGGCCTACATCACGCGTTCGCTGCGGGCGGATGCGGGAATCGTGCTCAGCGCGTCGCATAATCCTTACGAGGACAACGGCATCAAATTTTTCCGGCACGACGGTTACAAGCTCGACGACGAGATCGAGGCGAAGATCGAGCACCTGGTGTTCAGCGGCGAGATCGAGGCGATTCGTCCGACCGCGGGAAAGATCGGGCGTGCGACGCGTATCGACGATGCGCTCGGGCGCTACGTGGAGTTTGCCAAGCAGAGCTTCCCGCGCGGGCTGAAGCTGGAAGGGATGCGAGTGGCGATCGACGTGGGCAACGGCGCGGCTTACAAATCGTCGCCGTGCATTCTGCGCGAACTCGGCGCGGAAGTGATCGTGGCGAACAACACGCCGAACGGGCGCAACATCAATCGCGACTGCGGCTCGACGCATCCGGAGGAAATCCAGCGGCTCATGCGCGAGACAAAGGCGGATGTGGGCATCAGCCACGACGGCGATGCGGACCGCGTGCTGCTGTGCGATGAAAATGGCGACGTGGTGGATGGCGACGAGATCATGGCGATCGCGGCGCTCGATTTCATCCGGCGCGGCCAGCTTGCGCAGAATACGCTCGTCGCGACCGTGATGAGCAACTTCGGCCTCGATGAAACGCTGCGTTCGCACCAGGGCCGCGTGCTGCGGACGAAGGTGGGCGATCGTTACGTGATCGAAGCGATGATGAAGCAGGACCTGAACGTGGGCGGCGAGCAGAGCGGCCACATGATTTTCCGCGACTTCAGCACCACCGGCGATGGCATCGTGAGCGCGCTGCAAATTCTCCGCGTGATGGCGGAGACGGGCAAAAGGCTGAGCGAGCTGAAGTGCTGCCTGGCGAAATATCCGCAGGCCCAGCGCAACCTGCGGGTGCGCGAAAAGAAGCCGCTGGAGGAACTGCCCACCGTGTTGAAACTGGTGCAGGAAACCGAACGCGACCTCGGTGAGGCGGGCCGCGTCCTGCTGCGCTATTCGGGCACGGAGCCGAAGGTGCGCCTGCTCATCGAAGGCCGCGATGGGGACCGGATCAACGCGCAGGCCGACCTGATCGCGCAACTGCTGAAAGAGGCGATCGGCGAGTAGGGGCTGGATTTTCGCCACACGACCGCGTCAAGATTATCGGGATGTCCATCCCCTCTTCTCTCTTTGTCACCGGCACCGATACAGGTGTCGGCAAGACCTATGTCACCTCCCGACTCGTGCGCGCCTTTCGGGCGAAGGGTGTCGATTGCGTCGGGTTGAAACCGCTCTCGTGCGGTGGGCTGGAAGACGCCGAGGCGCTGCTCGCTGCGTGCGAGGGGCAGCTTACGCTGAACGACGTGAACCCGGTGCGCCTGCAAGCCTTCGCGGCGCCGTATGTGGCAGCGATGATCGAGAACCGCATCATCGACCTGGACCTGATGCGCGATACTTATCGGCGGCTGGCGGCGAAACACGCCGGCGTCATTGTCGAAGGCGCCGGCGGGTGGCTGGTGCCGTTGACGCACGACTTCTACATCGCGGACTTTGCGGCCGAACTCGGGCTACCCGTGGCGGTCGTCACCGCCAACCGGCTTGGCGCGCTCAATCATACGCTGCTGACGATCGAATCGATCCGCCACCGGGGCCTGACCTGCGCGGGAATTTTCCTGAATCAGGCTCGCACACCGACGGAGGACGACGAAGTGGCGATTCAGACCAATCGCTCCGTGCTCGAAACGCTCGCGGGCGTGCCGATTCTCGGTGTCGTCGGGCACGGCCAGGCGGCGCTGGAAGTCTAGGCGCAAGGCGACTGGCCTCGGGCGAAACAGCGCAACTCGCCTAGTTCGCCGCGGAGGGTTTTTTCGTGCCGCTGCTGCGGTCGGCGTAGATCATCACGCCTTTGAGGGCATCGATGGCGCGTTCGAGCTGGGTATCGTGAAAGTTAGCGAGGGTCCGCTTCATTTCGTCGGCGGGGACGTCTTCGCGGCGGGCATACATGAGCTGGCGCTCCTGTTCGGAGGTCATCGTCGCGCGGATCGTCGGGGTGACCCCGTGCTCATGGATCACGTTTTTGCTGGGGGTGAAATACTTCGCGGTGGTGAGGCGCAGGGCCGAGCCGTCCTGAAGCTGGATGACGCTCTGCACACTGCCTTTGCCGAAGGTGGTTTCGCCCACGAGAATGGCACGGTTGTAGTCCTTGAGCGCGCCGGCCACGATTTCGCTGCCACTGGCACTGCCGGGGTTGATGAGCACGGCCATGGGGAAGCGGGGGCGCGGCTTGAAGGCCCCCGGCACCCGATAGATCTTTTCCTGCGACGGCACGCGGCCTTCGGTGGAAACCACCAGCTTGCCCGGCTCGAGGAACTGGCCCGCGACTTCGACCGCGGAATTCAGCAGGCCGCCGGGGTTATAACGGAGATCGAGGATGAAGGCCTGCATGCCCTGCTTTTCGAGTTCGTCGAGCTTGAGCGTGAGTTCGTCGCCGGTCGGTTTGTTGAACTGCGTGATGCGGGCGTAGCCGATCTTGTAACTGCCGGTCTGGTCGGAAGAGAGCAGCTTCGCGTCTTTCACACTCGGCACTTTCACCACTTCGCGGACGAGGCTGTAGTCTTTGTATTCCTTGGTGGAGGGGCGGAAAATCGCGAGGACGACTTTCTGGCCGGGCTCGCCGCGGAGTTTGTTGATGGCGTCGTTGAGCGACATCTTTTCCGTCGCCACGCCGTCGATCTTCACGATCACGTCGCCCGGCAGCAGGCCTGCCTTGAAGCCAGGCGTGTCTTCCATCGGCGAGACGATGATGAGCTTGTCGTCGCGTTCCGTGACGACCACGCCCAGTCCGCCGAACCGGGAATTCGTGTCATCCTGCATCCCTTTGAAATCGTCCGATTCCATGAACTGGGAGTGCGGGTCGAGCGCGTCGAGCATCCCTCGGAGCGCGGCGTGGGTGAGCTTTTCGTAACTGACCTTTTTTTCGTCCACGTAGTCCTGTCGGATGAGCTGGAGCGCCCGCGCCAGCACGGCGATCTGCGAATAACCGTCGTCGTCTTTCTTGTCGCTGGTTGCTGCCCCGGGAGCCGGTTGCGGCTCCTGCGCGTGGAGGGCCAGCGTAAGGGCGAAAACGATGAGCGGGGCGAACAGCCGCGAATTCATGTCGGCGAGGCTAGCACGCAGGTGGGGCTTGTCCACCGGGTCCCCCAGCCCTTTTTGGGACGGGGAAATGAGCACTCCGGTTTTCCCAACTTCCGTGTTTGCAGACTTGAATCGTGCCGCGCGGCTGCGAGGCTCTATAAGGTTTTACCGTGTGGTGGATCGTTGCTGTCCTTGCCATTGTTCTTGTTGCCGTCGCCGGCGCTTTCGTCCGAACTTTTCGGCGGCTGCGGGCGCGCATTGAAGTCATCGATGGCCAGCGAGCACGGATCGAAACCGAGGAGCGGCAGGTTTTCGATTTCCTGCACGGCATCGGCGAGGCGCTCTCGGCTGACATGCGCGCCGAGGACCTGCATCGGCTGATCGTCGATAGCGCCACCCGGATCACTCAGGCTCACGGTGGGGCGGTATATGTGCTCGACAAAAAGGGCATCTCACTCCGGCGAGGGGCGGGCAGTCCCGAGGGTGCAATTCTCTTTGTTCTACCGCCCGAGGCCTCTACCTCCCCGGAACTGCGCCAGACCTTTCTGCGGTGGAATACGGTCGGTCTCGGCGACGGGATCATCGGCTCCATCTGGCGCGACCGAGATGCGCAACTCGTCGCCGGAGACGATCCGCGCCTGCCCGCCGATGCGTGTGGTTCACTGATGATTGCGGCCATGATCTTCGCCGGCCAGGTGCTCGGGGTGATCTTCGTGACGCGGCGTCCGGGCGCAGACCCCTTCAATGCAGCCAGCTTTACGTTGTTTCGCTCGCTGGCCGAGCAGGCGGCGTTCGCGCTGTATTCGTCGTCGATCTTTCACGAAGCCGCTGAAAAGCGCCGCCTCGACGAAGACCTCGCTGTCGCCTTCGAAATTCAGCGCATTCTTCTCCCCGCCAGCGCTCCGGAGGTGCCGGGTTATGAAATCGCCGGGTTGAATGTGCCCGCCCGGCAGGTCAGCGGCGATTACTTCGACTATGTGCCGGTGGACAACTCCCACTGCGGAGTGGTCATCGCGGATGTGTCGGGCAAAGGTGTGCCGGCGTCACTCATCATGGCGATGTGCCGGAGCGTCCTCCGCTCCGCGGCTCCAGAGCAGCTTTCGCCCGCCAAAGTGTTGCACGCCGTCAACGCACAGCTCTACCCGGACATCAAAGAGGACATGTTTGTGAGCGTCGCCTACGCGATTCTTGACCACCAGACTTCGGCCGTCACCCTCTGCCGCGCCGGTCACGATGCGCCGCTGCTGTTCCGCGCCAAGGATAGGAGTGTTTCCCGCATCAATCCGCCCGGCATGGCCGTGGGAATCGATGGGGGAAGTGTTTTTAATCGCGTCACCAATGACTTCACGCTCACCCTCGAATCCGGCGATTGCCTGCTCTTCTACACGGACGGAATTACAGAGGCTTTCGACGCCAAGGGAGACGAATTTGGGATGGAACGGCTCATTGAATCGCTCGTGGCGAGCGCGAGCGAAGGGCCAGCCGAAATGATCGCGAGGTTGACCGATGACGTGCGCGCGTTCATCGGTGCTACTCCGCAACACGACGACATTACGATCATCGCCATCCGAAAGAAATGAGCACCGACATCACGCCCGAAACGGCCTCCGACCCGAATGAGCCAGCCAGCGAGCAGTCGCTCCTGGACCAACTGCGCGGCGATCTGGACCGCTTCAAGGACCTCGCGATGCGCAGCGCCGCCGACCTGGAAAACTATCGCAAGCGCGCCGCGCGCGAAAAGGACGACGCCGTGAAGTATGCGAACAGCGCCTTTCTCGAACGCCTCGTGCCGATCCTCGATAACTTCGAACTCGGCCTTGGTGCGGCGAAAAACGACACCGGCGCTTCCGCCATCGTTTCCGGCCTCGAAATGGTCGCGCGCCAGCTTCAGGATTTCCTTACCGCCTGTGGCGTCGAACCGGTCAAGGCCGACCCGGGCACCGTCTTCGATCCCAATGTGCATGAAGCCATCGGACAGCAGGAGCATGCCGAGATCGCCGAAGGGGCGATCATCGCGCAGATGCGCCGCGGCTTCAAGCTGCGCGACCGCCTGCTGCGGCCCGCGACGGTGCTGGTGTCGAAGGGCAAACCGGCGGCTTAACGAAGGATACGCATGGCGACGAAGCGCGACTATTACGAAATCCTTGGCGTGCCGAAGGGCTCCTCCGCAGAGGAACTCAAGAAGGCCTACCGCAAGCTGGCGGTGAAATATCACCCGGACAAAAACCCGGGCGACAAGACGGCCGAGGATAAATTCAAGGAACTGGGCGAGGCCTACGACATCCTGAGCGACGCCGACAAGCGGGCCGCTTACGATCGGTTCGGCCACCAGGCGTTTGCCGGTCCCGGCGGCATGGGGCCGCGTGGAGGCGGGGGCGCCGCAGGGGGCGGGTTCCACGATCCGTTCGATATCTTCCGCGAGGTCTTCGGCGCGTCCGGGGGGGGGGGCGGAGGCGGAGCAGGCGGCATTTTCGAGCAGATGTTTGGCGGCGCCGGGGGCGGTGGACGCTCCGATCGCGAAGGCCGCCAGCGGGGCTCGGACCTGCGCTACGACTTGCAGGTCACACTCGAAGAAGCGGCGCGTGGCGTGGAGAAGGAGATCGAAGTTTCCAAGCTCGACCCGTGCGGCACGTGCAATGGCAGCGGCGCGGAAGCCGGCTCCAAGGCGGTCACCTGCCCGCAGTGCCAGGGCCGCGGCCAGGTCGTCAGCTCACGCGGATTTTTCCAGGTTTCCCAGACCTGCCCCCGGTGCCGTGGCACCGGCCAGGTGGTCGAACGCCCATGCCGCAAGTGCGGCGGGGAAGGCCGTAGCGAACAGACTTCGCGCATCAAGTTGCGCATCCCGCCCGGCATCGAAGATGGCTCGCGCTTGCGCAGCGTGCGCAACGGCGAAGCCGGCATTCGCGGCGGCGCACCGGGCGACCTGTATGTGGTCATCCACATCAAGGAACACGCCGTCTTCGAACGCGATGGCGAAGCGCTCTTCTGCGAAGTGCCGCTTTCCTTCACCGCCGCCGCGCTTGGCGGCGAACTCGAGGTGCCCACGCTCGGCGGCAAGGCGAACGTCAAAATTCCCGCTGGCACCCAGAGTGGCACCGTCTTCAAGCTGCGGGGCAAAGGCATGCCGGTCCTCAACTCCAGCCATCTCGGCGACCTGATGGTCCGCGTGGTGGTCGAGGTCCCGACCAAGCTCAACTCCGAGCAACGCAAGAAGCTCGAAGAACTCGCCGCTCTCATGGGCGACGAAAACCGCCCGCTGCACCAAAGCTTCTTCGAGAAGGCGAAAGGCTTCTTTTCATAGCAGGACGCCGGGGCGGCGCTCTCCTTTCGCCTGACGGGCGCCTCGTCTGCTGTCTTGGCGGCGCGATGTCTTGCCGGTAATCTTTCTCACCTATGCCTCGCTTTTACATCGCTCCGGAAAATTGGAACCCCGACCGGCTCGCGCTCGCCGATTCGGAAGCACACCACTGCCTTGACGTGCTGCGGATGAAAGAAGGCGAGCGGGCAACGGTATTCGATGGGCAGGGCCACGAAGCCACGGTCGAGATCGCGACGACCGCAAAAGGCCGTGTGGGACTGAAAACGCTCCAGCAAGCAAAGACGTCTGCCCTGGCTGCGAAAATCGTCCTCGGTCAGGCGGTGCCGAAGGGGAAAAACATGGATTTGATCATCGAAAAGGCGACCGAGCTTGGCGCGGCGGAAATCGCGCCGCTGCTCAGCGAACGCACGGTGGTGCGGCTCGATGCCGACGAAGCCAGGGACAAGCGGGAGAAGTGGCAGCGGGTGGCGATCGAGGCCTGCAAACAATGCGGCCAGAACTGGCTTCCCGAGGTTTCCCTGCCGGTCACGCCCAAAGCCTTCTTCGACGCGCGCCCGAAGTTCGACCTCATGCTCATCGCTTCGCTCCAGCCCGGCGCAAAGCACCTCAAGGAAATCCTCCGCGAAGTCGCCGGCGACGGCCCGATGGCCCGCATGAAACGCCCCCGCCGCGTCCTTGTCCTGGTTGGCCCCGAAGGCGACTTCACCCCCGCCGAAATCTCCCTCGCCATCGGCGCCGGCTGCCGCCCCATCACGCTCGGACCGATTATTCTGCGAACGGAGACGGCGGCGATTTACTGCCTGAGCGTGCTGTCGCACGAGTTGCACGCGCCCTGAGTGTGCGACGGGGGGAGCTTCGGGCTGTTTCTACCTGCATCCGCTAAGCGGTGCCATACGACGGCGAACGTGGATTTCATCGGGGTGGAAATGAAAGTGAAGATTCGCCCGCGCCTTCAGGAAGTTCGGAGCTTGATTTCGCAGCAGCTCATTCCATTTCTGCGCGGTGCGTCTCGTCGTTGCCCTCCCGCTTTCGCTCGCCGCTGGCCTTGCCTCGGGCTTCGTCTGCTTTCGAGAAACAGCGCCCGGGCGGTCGGCAAAGGCAGCGGTCGCGAATCGGAAGGCCGTGGGGATCGCCGCATCAACGGCCACAGTGGTGCCCGCTGAAGACACTGAAGCCAGGGCACAACGGCTCATCGCAATCGCCGCAGGCGGGGGAGAATGGCGCGAGCAATACAGCGAGCTTTATCTGGCCATCCAGAGCTTCACCGCGGGAGACTTCGACCATTGGCTGAACGATCCTGCTGCGTTGAAAGCCGTGCTTGATCGCATGAAATCCACGCCGATCGGCACCTTCGATTCGATCATCCATTCGCTCATCGCGCGATGGATCGCCCTTGATCCCGAAGCCGTTGCGACTTGGGCGCCTCGTCTGCTGAAAACATTTCCCTCCTCGTATGAGTATTTTCATATCCGCGAAGCCCTGATCAAAAAGCGACCCGACGTCGTGCTGGCGTTCATGGAGTCAAACGGTGAGCTGACGGCATGGAATGAACCCCTGGAAAAAACCGTGTGCGCGCTCGCCGCACGGGATGAGAGAAAGGCCCGTGAGTGGATGAAAACGATCACCGATCCGGCCACTCGGGCCGAGGCGGAAATGGCACTGTGGACCGGCATCGTGCAGGCTGATCCGCTTCGGGTCGTCGAGCTGGCCAGCCCGCTAACGAAGCGCAGCCACGCGCAAAGCCTGCTGGCGCAAGCAGCCATGACGGCTTCGGAAAAGGGAACCAGTGCGCTGCGCCGATTGGTGACTGCGCCCATGCCTGATTGGATGCGAGCCTACATCCTCCACCACCTCGCCGACCGCGACCCGGACACCGTGCTGGACCTCGCCAGCAAGATCACCGCGGCGGAGGAGAAACTTCAATTTGGCGTGGAACTGGCGATGAAAGCGATGGCTCGGCGCGACCTGGAGAAGGCGAAAGCAAAGATCGATGATCTTCCCGAAATGCTGCGTGACACCGCAGTGAAAGCCGTGGCCACGCAATGGGCTCAGACCAATCGGATGGCGGCTTTGCATTGGCAGGCGGGATTGTCCAAAACAGAGCGGAAAGGGCCGGGCGAATACGGAGGATTCATCGCCTCGCTGACGGCATTGGCCGAGCATGATCCCACCGCCGCGCGCGCAGCGGGGGAGACGTTGCCCGCCGGAGAAGTGCGCAATGAGGCGCTCGGGCGCCTTGCGGAAAGTTTTGTGCGCGACGGGGGAGACTACGACGAAGCCGTGCGGACCTATGGCCTCATGGGCGAAGCCGCCAATCTTGAAAAGCTCAGCGACGCTACACAAAGGTGGGCTTCCCGCAATCCGCAGGCCGCCGCTGAGTGGGCCACCGCACGACCGACCGCGGCCCTGCAAATCCGGGCGTTGTCGGATGTCGTGAGCATCTGGGGCGATGCCGACCCGACAGCGGTGCAGGCCTGGCTGACTCAATTCCCCGCGGGGGAAGTGCGCGACCATTCCATCGCAGCATTTCTGCTGCGCGAAAAATCAGGGTCGCCCGACGTCACCGTGTTGCCGGCGGAATTCGACACCTGGTTTGAGGTCATGGAAGACCCGTGGCAGCGCACTCGGGTGGCGCGCCGCAGCTACGAAGAGCGGAAGAAAACCGACCCGGCGGCAGCGAGGACGTGGCTGGCTTCACTGCCCAGGCTGGATGCCGAAGTGGTGCGGATCACCTTGCGCGATCCATGAACCGCCTTGGCCTCATGGTTTGCCTGGTCATGGCGGGCGTTGGCTTCGGGCTCGGTGCGCGCTTCGCCCGCGGAGGCCACACGGCTGCGTCCTCGCGAAGCAGTTCGGGAGACACTGCGGCTTTGTCGCCGGAATCTGGAGCGAACGCAAAGTTCGCCACGCGCGATGAAATGATGAGCGCGGTGATGACCGCGGCCACCGAGGAAGACGCAATGGCGGAGGTGTTCGCGATGGAGAAAGCGCTCCGTGGTCTCACGAGCGATGAGATGCACGATCTCTTCCTGCGTGCGATCAAGGTCGAGCATCGTTCCCGCTGCCGCTCGATTCTTTTCCCACTGATGGAGCATTGGGCCGCGATCGATCCCGCCGCGGCGACGAAGGCGGTGCGACCATTTCTCGACGCGGCGCGGAAAAGTGGGGATGTTGCCATGGAAAGCCTGGACGAGACAGTCATCCAGGCGTGGGCACGGGCTCTGCCGGAATTGGCGATCGCCGAAGCGGGCACGGCGATGGATCTCTCTCTCAGCTACACGCTCGCTTATGCCGCGGACCGGGCGGGTGGAGATCCGTTGCGGCATCTCGAACTGATGGCTCGCCTGCCGGACAGCTCTTTGCGCAGTGTCCGCTGCAGCGAGGCGCTTTACGAGCTTGGGAAAAAAGATTTCGCCGCAGCGGCGGCTCGCCTGGACCTGCTGCCAAAGCCCTGGCAGCGCCAGCAGGTTTTCAACGCACTCGTGCGCGAACTTTCCAAGAACGAGCCCGCCGCGGCGTTCGAAAAACTGATCGCGCTGGGCCCGAAGCTGAAGGATTTCAATCCGTATATGATTGCGACGGTCGTTTCGGGTATGGCGGAATCCCAGCCCACCGAAGCGCTGGGCGCCGTTGATCGTTTGCCCGCCGAATACCGCGAGCAAATGCTCGGCGCGATCGTGGAAGGGTGGGCGAAAAAGAATCCGCGCGCGGCCTTGGAATGGGGCGCTGCTCGCGGAATCAATGTGACTCCGCAACTCGCGACCGCTTTCCACGCTGCCTATCAACCCACGCTCGACTGGGTGCGCGCGCAACCCGCATCGCCGGCCCGGGATGGGATGTTAGCCATCGGCATCCTCCGCGGCACATACGAACAAAAGCTCGCCGCCTATGCGGAGCTCACGCCACAGGGCCGGGCCATGTATTCGGGTGACCGCGTGGCATCGACGTGGAAGTCCGACCCGCAACCTACCGAGGCGTGGGTCCACGGACTGCCTTCCGGGGACGAACGCGCCGGAGCGGTCGAAACCCTCACTCGCAAGCAGGCCGACGCGGCGCCGGAGCAAATCGACACTCTCGCCAATATGTGGTCCGCCGGTCCTGATCGCGACGCCGCGTTGCGCGGGCTCGCCATCAAACTGGCCCCGAAAGAACCGACGCGTTCCTTCGAGTTTGCGCGATGGATCACCGACCCAACGCGACGCGAAGCCGCTCTCGAAACCGCATGGACCACGTGGGAACCCTACAACCGCTCTGCCGCCCGCGCATGGCTCGCGAAGTCGACGAATTTTTCCGCGGACCACAAGCGTGTGCTGCTGCGGATGACGGAGGAGCGTTAACGACCATCGGCTGCGAGGAAAGTGCTCCAGGCTTCGGCCATGTCGGGGCCATCTCGGGGAGCGGTTCAGACCACCGCCCTGGTCCCGGTTCCGGGCTGTGGCGACACTTTAAGAAAAAGTCCGTTGACACCCTCCAACCCCCTCCTACCTTCCCGACCCTTTTTCTGAGCCATGCCACGGCAGCCTGCAATCAAACCTACCTTTTCCGCCAAAGCCCACGAGATGCCTGCGCAGCGTCGTTGGTTCATCATCGACGCCGCCGACCAAGTGCTCGGCAAAGTGGCCGTGAAAGCCGCCAACCTGCTTCGCGGCAAGGAAAAGGCGATCTTCACTCCTCATTGCGATACGGGTGACTACGTGGTCGTGATCAATGCCGAGAAGGTGGTCCTGACCGGCAAGAAGGAAGTCCAGAAGACCTACATGAGCTTCTCCGGCTACGTCGGCGGCCATAAGAGCGAGACGGTCCGCGACCGCCGCCAGCGCCGGCCCACCCTGCTGGTCGAGAACGCGGTGAAGGGCATGATCCCGCACAACCGCCTCGGTCGTCGCATGATCACCAAGCTGCACGTTTACGCTGGCTCGGAGCATCCGCACTCGGCGGAGAACCCAACCGCTGTCCCGGCTGCGGCCCTCGTTTAACTCCTTTCCAGACCCACTCTTATGTCGCAGCCTTTCCAAGCCACTGGTCGCCGTAAAACCTCCGTCGCCTCTGTGTGGATGTCCCCGGGCACGGGTGAAATCACGGTCAACGATCGTCCGTTCGAGGAATACTTCCGCACGACGATCCTCCAGAGCCACGCGATTCGCCCGCTCGAAGTCGCCAACGTCGTGAAAGCCTTCGACATCACGGTGAAGACCAACGGTGGCGGCAGCAGCGGCCAAGCTGGGGCCTTGCGCCTGGCGATTGCCCGTGCTTTGTTGGAATTCAATCCGGAGCTTCGCCCGGCCTTGAAGGCCGAGAAACTCCTGACGCGCGATCCGCGAATGAAGGAGCGTAAGAAGCCCGGCCAGCCCGGTGCCCGCAAGCGCTTCCAGTTCAGCAAGCGCTAATCGATTTTTCCGAGAAGTCGGAAGCGGCTTCCCACTAGAGCCCGCGCTGCACGGCCCCCACAATCGTGCAGCGCGGGTTTTTCTTTTTCTGTAAAGAAGGCGGTGTCTTAACACAGAGGCGCAAAGGATACGGCGGGCGGAGGGATGACGGGCTCGGTAAAGGGGGGGGCAGGAATACTGGATTTTGAGCATCACACCGGTGAGCGGAGGGTGGTCCAAAAAGCGGCATCCCTTTCGCCACTAGTAAAGGCCGCGTGGGGCAGACACTGTTAGGGGAAAACGATGGGCGGCACCGCCTTCACGTGACCTTGGACATTGGCGTCGTGACAGCCGAGCCGCCGGCGAAGGGTGCCCGGTGCACAATTATGTTGCGATTGAGTCTCAGTATATGTAATGCCGACGCGTGAACTCCGCCAACCCCACCCAGCCTGTCTCCCCCGAATCCGGGGCTTGGGATGCGGTGCGGGCGGGGTGGCGGCTCCTCTACGGCGGGTTCGATTCCTTGGGTTTCAGTCTGGAACAGCACGAATTTCAGGCGGGCGGGGAGTTGGACTGGAGCCGCAGCTTCCACTCGGACAGCGTGGAGCTTTGCCTCAACCTCGCCGGCCACGGGTATCTCGGCGCGGGAAGCAGCCGGGTGGAAGTGAAGCCCGGGGTCGCGATCGCCTATGCCCAGGCGAAAGAGACGCTCCCGGCTCGACGGGCCAAGGGGGAGCGGCACCGGTTTCTCACGCTGGAACTGCGGCGCGATTTCCTGGCGCGGCAAGTTGCCGGGGCCGAGCGGGCGCTGGACGATGTCGTGCGGCAAGGCGCCTTGGGAAATCGCCCGCGCAGTGGCATCGGGAAGCCAAAGCCGATTTCGCTCGCGCACGAACAACTCGTCGCCCGGCTGGCGCAGCCACCGGTCGCGCCGACGGCACTGCCGTTGTGGTTCCAGAGCAAGGTGCTGGAACTCATCTCGGAATTTCTTTTTGCCCCAGTTCCGGAGATGTTCTGCGAGCGGCAGAAACGCCTCGCCCACGAACGGGTGGAGCGAGTGAAGGATTTGCTGAGAGCGCGCCTCGAAGACCCGCCTTCCCTCGAAGCGCTTGGACGCGAAGTGGGCATGAGCCAGTTCTATCTCAGCCGGACGTTTTCCGCCGAGGTCGGCATGACCATTCCGCAATACCTCCGCCGGCTGCGCATGGAGAAAGCCGCGGAACTGCTTCTCGCCGGTGGGCACAACGTGACCGAAGCGGCCTTCGCAGTTGGTTACGCCAGCCTCGGCCATTTCTCGAAGTCCTTTTGCGAGGTCATCGGCTGCTGCCCCACTCTCTACCCCCACGCAAAAAATCTGCCCGGCTCGGGCGCTGCAAACCGCCGATAAAGAATCGCAACGCTCGGGGAGCGGCCAAGGGGATGGGCGGGCGAAGCTCGGCGCATGAATTACAGCAATAGCGCGCAACGGGTGCGTCCGCCAAAGGCCCCGCGCCCGGAGGAAACTGAGACCGTCTTTTCCGTGGAAACGGACAAACGCGGCACGCACCTGCGCCTGCGCAAGGTCGCCACGCTCGCCCGCCGCGCCTTGCGTCCGATGGGAATCGCTGCGGCGGCGTGCTGGTTCTTCGCGGAAACGGCGGCCCACGCCGCCACGTATGTCGTCATCGAGCAGAGTGCGGGCCTCTTTACGCCATCCTTCCGCGACGTCGCGCCCGGCTCGAACGACGCCAATAACACCACATATTACGCCTGGACTGGGAATATCGACGGCGTCGGCGGCTCCGCGGATGACTTCGGCCTCGACACCGCGGTGGATGGAACCGGTGCGCTCGACCCTTTCGGCTCGACCGATCAGAGGATCATCAATCCACCGGCCATTCGCGGCCGTGGTGGCATCGACGGCTCGCTCAATCAAAACGACTTGGGCATTAACATTCTCTCGGGGTCGAGCAGCATCTTTGCCGGGGATACCAGCAACAATTCGCTCACCGTGGACCTTACGCTGCAGATCGCCACGAATGGCATCGTCGGCACCGATGGGTTTACCACGATCGTCATCCAAGGC
The DNA here is from genome assembly GCA_044226525.1 of Chthoniobacteraceae bacterium. GTDB lineage: Bacteria > Verrucomicrobiota > Verrucomicrobiia > Chthoniobacterales > Chthoniobacteraceae > VFJQ01. The sequence goes on from JBGAGV010000008.1 coordinate 41,453, forward strand.
ACGGGCTCGCTGGTAGGTGGCGGCCAACAATTGCCGCCGCAATTTGGCCCGATTACCCTCGGCCTCGACGCGTATAACCCCGAATTCGTGTATTCGCACAATACGGCAGCCGGCGGCACTCGCATCCAGTGGTTTGCCCGCTACATCCTGCCGGGCAACCAGAGCACTTACACCATCGATATGTCCACACTGAGCGGGGCGGGGATCAACCCGACCAGCGTTCGCGAACTCTCGGTCGATACTTACTGGGGCCCGGCACCGGAGACTTCCGACGTCGTTCTGGTGCCCGAGCCAAACACCTTCGCTTCGCTCCTGGGCGGATGCGGCATTTTCGCTCTCCTGCGCCGTCGCCGCACTTCCTGAATTTCACGGTCGATGCGTTCTTCTCCTTCAAATCGCCATTTCGCGCGTGTGACCAGTCGGAAGATGTGCGCCCTTTTTCTGGGCTTCGGCGTGTGCGCACTTCGTCTTCACGCCGCAACGATTTCGTTCACGAACCCAGCGGATAAGTTTGCCTACCCAAACGCCGCGGACGGGGGTTACGGCGGACTATCTACCAAGGCATCGACGTTTGCTTCCCTCAATACGGACGATGAAGATCGCCTCAGTGGATATCTACTGACGTTCAACACGTCGTCGCTGAGCCTGCCGCCTTCGCAATACTTTCTCACCAGCGTCAAGCTGACGATTACCATCCTGACAGGCGATGTGTTTGTTTACGATTCGTCGTTTGATAGCTATCGCACTTCGCTGCTGCCGACCGATCCGCTCTATTCCGCCGATCAGGACGACGGAAAACCGGTGGAAGTCTTCGGAGTCGGCTTACGCAATGGTTATACGCGACTGAACGCCACGACTGGCGCCAATCCATCCGATGGTTCTTACGGCGAACTTTCCCCCATTCTGAACGGCAGTGGCGTTCGCAATGCCTATCCTCTGGGAAAGGACACGGGCGGGACACTCTACGATGTTTCGGATAATGTGAGCCAGCATCAGGAAGCGACTCCTTTCGCAACCGGCCTCGCGAACACGCTTTCACCCGGAGACCTCGTGCCCCAGGGGACCAAATTCACCTTTACGCTCCAACTGAGCGACGCCGCGATTCGCTCGTATGTGGAGAATGGGTTCCGGGATGGCGTGCTGGGATTGTTTGTGTCGTCGTTGCACGGCGCCGAAGGCCCTGACGGCGGGGACACTTTTCCCCGCTTTTACACCCGAGAAGGCGCGGCTCCTTTCCCGGTTGCCCTCGGATTTTCGCCACGGCTGGACGTCGAATACATCGTGGTGCCCGAACCGCATCTCTCGGGATTGCTCATCACCGGCGCGGCTCTGCTCGCCGCGGGAAGAGGATTTCGTCATCGCAACCGCCTATCATGAAAAAGTCTGCTTTCACCCTCATCGAATTGCTTGTGGTCGTGGCAATCATCGCCGTGCTCACGAGCCTCTCCTTTGTCGTCGCGGGCAAGATGATGGAGCAAGGTTACCTGGCTCGGGAAATCGGCGCGAGTCGCAACCTGATGGCCGCCTATCTCGCTTACTCCGCGGAAAACAATGCGGAGCTCATGCCCGGTTACATGGCCAAACCGGGCCGGGTGACGGATGACCAGGGGCAGGCGCTGGCGTTTCCCTCCAGCGGACGTTACCCGTGGCGGTTGGCCAAATATCTCAAGGCTTCGCCCAAAGGAACGCTGATCGTCAATCAGCAGGCCAAGCTAACGGAGAACAAGGATCACAGCTATTACACCTATGTCGTCAGCTTGCTTCCTTCGCTGGGCATGAATGTCACCTATGTCGGCGGCGATGAAACCGGCGCCTTCGCTCCCACTAATTTCAACCGTTCGATGTTTGGCGACTTTTGCCTGACTAATCTGAATCAGGCCGTCCACTCGTCCCTACAGATCGTCCTCTGCTCCTCCCATTACTCCGCCAGTGGTGAGGGAGCCTATGGGTTCCACATGGTGAACGCGCCCTACACCACCTCGCGCAACTGGGCGACCGACTACAAGCCGAACCTGGCTCCCGCCCGGACGGGATACGTTCACTTCCGTTACAATGATCGCGCCGTCGCGGTGATGCTCGATGGACATACCGAAATGCTCAACTTCGAGCAGATGAACGACATGCGCCGCTGGTGCAACGCGGCGGCCGATGTCAACGACGAAAAGTATTCTCTGAACGCTCCCCAATAACCTTTCACCGCACGAATTTGCCGCGCACGGGGCGGGATGGGGACGGCGCTTAACAGGTCTGCACCGCCGTCCCCAGTCTTCGACCCCGTGCGTCGGCGATTCGTCGTTTCACGCTATACCCACATGCAGACAATGATCAAAACCACCCTCGTCCTCTTCAGCTTGGTGGCCGCCGCAGCGGCGCAGGCTCCGCGCGGTCCGGAAGGCCGCCTTCCCGCGCTGCCCGCCGCCATCACCAGCTTTGGCGCCGCCGTGAGTGACGGGAAGCTCTACGTTTATGGCGGCCACATCGGCCGCGCCCACGATCACTCCCGCGAGAATTTTGCGGATGGTTTCTGGCGTATCGATCTCGCCAAACCCGAAACGTGGGAATCGCTGCCAAAGAGTGAAAAGGTGCAGGGCCTCTCGATGGTAGCGTGGAAGGGCTCGGTGATTCGTATCGGCGGCGTAACGGCGCACAACGCACCCGATCAACCCAGCGACATGCACTCGACGGCGAGCGTCGAGCGCTTCGACGCGAAGCAAAACAAATGGGTCGCGCTCACTCCGCTGCCCGAGCCGCGCTCATCGCTCGATGCAGTGGTGTTCCACGACAAGCTCTATGTGATCGGCGGATGGCAACTGAAGGGCGATAACAAGTCAGCCGTCTGGGCGGACAAAAACTACGTCGCCGATCTGACCGCCGAGCCGCTCGTGTGGAAGCCGCTCCCGGCGGCGGAATTTCGCCAGCGTGCGCTGGCCGTCGCAGCGACGAGCAAACGCATCTACGCCATCGGCGGCATGACTCCCGAAGGCGAATCCACCCAGGCCGTGCAAATTTTCGACCCGGCGACGGAAACGTGGAGCAAGGGTCCGGATCTTCCGGCGACGGGCGAGTTGAAGGCCTTCGGCGCTTCGGCCTGGGGCTCGGGCGACACGATCTGGGCGAGTTCGGCGGATGGCAAAGTGCAGGCGCTCGATGAAGGTGCGGCGAACTGGCGCGACGCCCAGGTCACGCTCGCCAGTCCGCGTTTCTTCCACCGCATTCTGCCAAACTCCCACGGGGCGTTGATGTTCATCGGCGGTGCAATGAAGGGGAAACACCTCGATAACATCGAGACGGTCGATCTTTCCCTCCTGAAGGCGAAACCCACCGCGGCGCTGCCTGCGGCGGAAGGGAGCAGCACCGTGGCAAACGGTCAGGCCAACTGGCCGGGCTTTCGCGGGCAGGGCGATAACCATAGCGGGGCGCGCGATCTGCCGCTCCGCTGGTCGGACTCGGAAAACATCGCGTGGTCCACGGCGCTGCCGGGTTACGGCCAGTCGAGCCCCGTGGTGTGGGGCGGGCTGGCCTTCATCACCTCGATGGAAGGCGCGGCGAAGGAGCAACTCCACGTGAGTTGCTTCGACGTGCGCAATGGGGAAAAACGCTGGCAAAAGACGTTCGCCCCAAGCCAGACATGGGTGGTGAGCGAAATGGTCTCGAAGGCCTCCCCCACCCCTTGCGTCGATGCGCAGCGGCTCTACGTGTTTTTCGAGACAGGCGATGTGCTGGCCTTTTCGCACAACGGCGAGCTGGCCTGGCAGCGTTCGCTGGTGAAGGACTACGGCGAGTTCAAGGGCAACCACGGCGTGGGCACTTCGCTGGTGCAGGACGACACGTCGCTCTACCTCGCCATCGACCACGATGGCCCCAGCTACCTGCTCGCGCTCGACAAGACGACGGGGGCGAACCGCTGGAAGACCGATCATGCCCAACGGGTGGCGTGGAGCACGCCACTCCTCTCGCGCGGACGTCTTATCGTCAGCGCGAGTGGAGTGGCGGAGGCTTACGATGCCGCCACGGGCAAGGCGCTTTGGTCGATCGGCGGGTTCGCGGGCAACAACGTGCCGTCGCCGACGGAAGCGGGCGATCTCGTGGTGATCGGCAGCACGGATCGTGAAAACAATCTCGCCCTGACCGCGGATGGCCGCATCGCCTGGCGCGCGGCGGAATCGACCTCGAGTTTTTCCTCGCCGCTCGCGGTGGGCGACCGCGTTTATTTCGTGAACAAGGCGGGCGTCGCCTTCAGCCACGAGGCGAAAACGGGTGCGCTGCGCTGGTCGCTGCGGTTACCGGAATCCTGCTGGGCCACGCCGATTGCGAATGGGGACAATCTCTACTTCTTCACCAAAGGCGGCGCGACGGTGGTGTTACGCGATACGGCAGACGGGCCGCAGCGAGTGGCGGAGTCGAAGCTGACGATCACTGGGCGGGTGTATGGCGTAGCGGCGATCGATGGGGCGTTTCTGGTGCGCACGGGCGATCGGTTGATCTGTCTGAAGCGGAGCTGACATCGAGCGCCGGCGAGCCGTCGGCGCTCCGTGGCTTGCCGCCGCGCGCGGGCTCGTTTATTCCCGCGACCCATGCCCCGCCGAATTCTTCTCGCTCTTTGCTGGTTGCTCGCGTCGTGCTCGCGCGGAGGGCAGCCGGGGGCGGTGGAGTTCGACTCGAAAGTGCTCGCGGATAACCCGCTCGGCGACCGCACCCATCGACGCCTTGCAGTCTTCGCACCGAAGGATTCGAGTAGCGGCGATGTGCTTCCAATCGTGATTTATCTTCCGGGCTGGGGCGGCTCGTCGGAAAACTACCTCACCCCCGGCGGCGGGGGATTTCCCGGACTCATCGAAGCACTCGCGAAAGATGGGTTCCCACTGCGCATCGCGGTAGTGGATGGACGCTCGCGCTACGGCGGCAGTCAGTTTCTCAACTCAGCGGCCACCGGCCGTTATGCGGACTATGTAGCGGATGAAATCGTGGCGCTGCTCGCGAAGGACTTTCCCTCGCCGAAAGGAGGCCGTTGGATTGCCGGGCATTCGAGCGGCGGCTACGGCGCGCTGCGGCTGGCGATGGACCGGCCGGACGTTTTTTCCGCCGTCGTCGCACTGTCACCGGACAGCGATTTCGAAGTGACGCACAAGCCGCTGGTGCAGCAGCCTGACGTGCAGCGCCTCACCGCGGAGGAAGTCGCCGCGGCCCAATCCCCGCGGGGGCAGCATCGCCTGCCGGGCGGATTGGGGGAACTCGTGCTCGGTCTCTGCGCGAACTATTGCCCGACTAGCCCGGGCCATTTCGATTGGCTTTACGACGCGGAGCATCGCTGGCGCGCCGAGGTGTGGCAGCGCTGGATCGACGCCGATCCGCTGACGATCGTGCGAAAGAAACCCGACGCCTTCCAGCCTGCACAGGCGGTCTATCTCGACGGGGCGGAGTTCGACGAATTCGGGGCGAACATCGGTGCGAAAAAAATCTACGAAGTGCTACGCGAGCGGAAATCGCCCGTCACCTTTTACGAATCGCCAGGGCATCACTCTGACCGAATGATGGAGCGGCTCGGGCGCGGTTTGCGGTGGGCGAAAGGGAGCTTGCGGTAGTCGGTGTCCCGCTTTCAGGTTGCAGGAAGATGCGGTGGAGTCGTGGGGGACCGACCGAGTGGGTTTCAGCATCTTAAACGCTCGATACCAACGGAACCGCCGTTCGCATCATGGCCAGCGGGTGTGCGTAACACTCATTCAATAGGGTATTTACGCGAACCAACCCGGCCTTAACCATCCCACGAATGCTCTCCCCCACCCGAAAGAGCAGCCTCCAAAAAACTCAGTTGCGCGGGTTACGAAGATCGTTAAATGCGACCCGTTCGCAGAAGAGATTGATTCTCAATCCCACCAGAGATTCACTCTCACTCTGCGAGCGCGACCCAATCTCATCTTCCACCTAACCCAACCAAGTCCGTGAATTTCCGCGCTCTCAAGACCTCCATTCTCGCCGTTGGAGCCACCGCTCTCCTCGCCCTTCCCGCCGCCCAAGCCGGCCAGCGTCACTTCGCCTACACTTACGAGACGACGACCGCCCCGCAGGGTTCCTGGGAAATCGAAAACTGGGCCTCTTTCGAGCGTTCGCCACTTCATGATGGCGACCTGAACTCCTTTCAGTTCCGCCACGAGATCGAATACGGCGTAACGAGCCGCTTCCAGCTCGCGGTGTATGTCGCCAACTGGGATTTCGCTCCGCGCGGTGGCGAGGAAGAAGAAGAGGAGGAGGCCGAAACGGGCGGCGGAGGTGAAGCGGCCGAGGTCGCCGAAGCCGGAAAAGAAAAGGAAGCCGAGCACGAAGGCAAGGAAGCGAAGCCGCACCGCAGCGCCCGTTACGGCAGCTCGGGCGTGGAACTCATCTACAACATCAGCAACCCGAACACCGACTGGATCGGCTCGGCGGTTTATCTTGAAGGCAATCTCGGCGACCGCTTTGCGGAACTGGAAGGCAAGATCCTGCTTCAGAAAAACTTCGGCAAAATCATCGTTGCCTACAACGCCATCGCGGAATTCGAGTGGGAAGGCGCCCATCTCGACCAGGAAGAGATCGAAATCGGTCAGACCCTCGGCATCAGCTACCAGGTGACGCCGAATGTCGCGATCGGTGGCGAACTGGTCCACCAGATCGACATGCCCGAGTGGAAGGCCAGCAACGCGGAGCGCGCCCACATCTTCATGGGGCCGAACGTGACGGTGCACGGCAAGAATTTCTTCCTCACCGCGAGCGCGCTGTGGCGCACTTCGGATACCTCGGGCGAGCCGGACATGCTGGCGCGCGTGATCCTCGGGGTGGACTTCTAAACATCACCGCCTGCCTCCGGTGAAGAGCCTTCCTTTTTGCGCTCTCGTGGCAGCCGCCGGGCTGATCCTCGGCGGCTGCGCTTCCAACGTGCCGCCGGTCTCGCCGCAGATGGCGGCGGTAGCCGGCAAATCGTCCACCCTGCTCGAACACGGCCGCCAGCTCTACGCGGGGCCGTGCACCGCCTGCCATTCGCCGGAGCCGATCGGCAAATACTCCGTGAACGACTGGCACAAGATCATGACCGACATGGGTGAGCGGGCCAAACTCTCCGCCGCCGATGAGGAAGCGGTGCTCGCTTACGTGCTGGCGGTCCATGCTGCGCCCCCGCCGCAGGGCTGATTTTTTCCACGCCCTTCGTCCGCATCCCGCTGTTCTTTTATGAAAACTCTCCGCTGCATTTTCTCGGCTCTCATGGTCGCCCTCGGCGCCGCCCACGCGCAGGATGCCGATCCGCCGCACGTGGTGATCGGCGAGCGCCTCTTCCTCGAGACTCGCTTTTCGCAATTCTTTGCCGCCAACAGCAGCGGCAACGCGAACGCCACGCTCGCAGCGGGCGATCCCGTGATGGATACGACGGTGACCACGGGCACTGCGCAGCCGGGGCCTTTCGCCGGCCAGGGGATGAACTGCCGAGCCTGCCATCTCGTCGATGAGCACAACCTCGCGCTCGGCAACCGCACTTACAATGACTTCGCCCGGCGCTCGCCGATCCCCTCTCGCGGCGACGGCCACAGTGTGACGGCGCGTAATTCGCCCCCCTTGGTGAATTCCACATTTTTGCGTCCCGATGGGCTGCTGCTGCATTTCGACGGCGAATTTGCCACCGGCATCCAGCTCGCGATCGGCACTCTCACCGGTCGCAACTACGGCTGGCTACCCGCCGAAAACGCTCAGGCAATCGCGCACATCGCACACATCATCCGCGACGACGATGGCACGGGAGATCTCGCACAGAGTGCGGGTGGACGTTATCGCGACGTGCTGAAGGGGGGCGCGGCAATCCCGGCGGAATTTCGCCTGCCGGTTGGATTCCGCATCGACGTGAACAAAGCCAGCAACACCGCGGTAGTCACCGCCGTGGCGCGCCTCATCGATGCCTACGTGCGTTCGCTGAGCTTCAGCCAGGACGCCGCCGGCCGGTTCAACGGCTCCCCCTACGATGCTTTCCTCGCCAAAAATCGCCTGCCTCGCAAACCAGCACTCACCGAAACGCCAGCCGCCTACGCGAAACGCCTCTTCACCGCCATTGGCGCACTGACGAATGTGTCGTGGGTCACCGACGCCGACGGCCCCTTCGCACTCCACAATCAGGACTTCGTGTTTGGGCCGCAGGAACTCGCCGGGCTGCGCATCTTCTTCGCCGGTCCCGGAAATAAACCAGCGACGCCGCTCAATGTGGCGTTCGGTGGCTCGGGAAATTGCGTCACCTGTCACACGCCCCCGACATTCACCGACTTCCGTTTTCACAACACCGGCGCGACGCAGGAGGAATACGACGCGATCCACGGCAACGGAGCTTTTGCCGCGCTCAATATCCCGAGCTACGCCGCGCGCCGCACGAACCCGAACGCCTTCCTTCCACCTTCGGTGAAGCATCCCACCGCGACCGGCATTTTCGCCGGTGTGCCTGATCTCGCCCAAGTCGGTCGCACCGACCTCGGCCTTTGGAATATCTTCGCGAATCCAGACCACCCGCTTTCGCAAGCGCGTCTATTGCGAACCCTGACCGGCGGCAAACCCGCGACGAATTCCGCGCTGCTGCCAAAGACCATCGGCCGCTTCAAAACACCCGGCCTCCGCGATCTCGCTGACTCCGCGCCGTATCTGCATACGGGAGGCAAGGACACCATCGAAGACGTGCTCACCTTCTACATGACCTTCTCCGTCAAGGCCCGTGCGGGGGAGGTCCGTAATCCCGATCCAGCCCTGAGCGGCATGGCTCTCGTGCCTCACGACGTCGCCCCGCTCGCCGCGTTCCTGCGTTCGCTGAACGAGGATTACGAGTAGGCACAATTCGGTTGCCTAGCGCGGGGGCAGATGCTTAGGAGGTCGCCCGATGTTCGCTCGTCCGCATGCCCTGAAACTGCGCGCCATCGCGTTTGCCCTCGTGGCGAGCGTGGTGTTCGTGCTGGGGTTGGCGGCGAATCCGCACTGGCACGAGCGGGCGCACCAGCACGGGCAGGAGCAGACCCGCGAGGTCTGCGCGGTCGATTTGTTCGCGTCGGGATCGGTCGATAGTGCGACCGGCGCGACCCCGCTGATTGTTTTTGCCGCCGTCGAGAGCGCATCGCCTCCGGTGATTGTGGTGGATGTCCCGTCGGTCTTCCTGACGGGATCAATTCTCGAGCACGCGCCGCCAGCACAGGTGTAGTCGCGTCGTTCGGCGACGCGCCCACGGCTCGGAGAGCCGTGGTCACAACCGCCCCTCAGGCACCACCAGTCTGCCCCGGCGCTCACGGCGCGCGCCGGTGTGGCTACATCCCAATTTCATCGCGCCGGTTTTTGCACCTATGCACAGAACCATTCCTGTTCTCGTGCTCGCGCTGGGCTTTGTGCCCCCGCGTGCACACTCGGAGGACTCCTCCGACATCGCCGAGCTTCGCAAACAGGTCGAAGCTCTCGCCAAAACGGTCGGGCAGCTCCAGCAGCAGCTCAATCAACAACGGCTCGCGCCCATGTTTGGCAGCGGCCAACCGCTCAATGGCGGCAAGGAAGTCGTCGGCACCACCACGGACACGGCGAACTCCTACACCCCGCCGAAGGAGACGAACCTCAACGCTTTCAACCCGGAGATTTCCGCGGCGATCGACGTCATTGGCAGTTATTCGCGTCGAGCAGATAATGTGAACTTCATCACGCGCGATTCGGAGATCATGCTGCAGGCGAATGTCGATCACCTCGCGCGCGCCTACGCCGTCTTCAATGCGGAGACGGAGCTGACGCCGACCGAAAAAACCGACGTCTTCGGCGAAACGTCGCTCGGCATCGAGGAGGCGGCCATCGAAACGACCGCCCTGCCTTACGGGCTGGCGGTAAAGGCCGGCCAGTTCTTTGCCGACTTCACCCGGCTCGGCAAAGTGCACAGTCACGAGCTGCCCTTCACCGATCGGCCACTCAGCCTCGACAGCATCATCGGTGGGGAATCGAAGGCGCGAGGAGTCGAGGTTAGCTGGGTGCCACCCATCAATCATTACGTCCGCCTCACCGCGGGCGCGGTGGACAATATCGGTGCCGAACCCACCATTACCGGCCAGCTCACCACCCTCGATGGCACCGAGGAGGACGCCTTCACCTTCCGGGGCAGCGACCGGCGGTCGTTCAGCGACGTGATGTATTACGGGCGCGCAGCAACGATCTTCGAACTCGGGCCGCAGGCACAGATCAATGTCGGGGCCGACTACGCCCGTGGGCGGGACGCTGGGACGCGTTCGCTTGCCAGCGCGGACTTCAAGTTCTCGTGGACGCCGCGTCCGGACAGCTACGATCTCTTCGAACTGAGCGGCGAATACCTGTGGGGAAGATCGCGCGGCGCGTTCACTGACGACGCCCTCTTCGACCCCAGCCTCACCAGCGGCGCGGCGAATGCGCGCGGCGGCTACGTGTATGCCCAATACAAATTCGGCAAGCAGTGGCAGCCCGGCGTGCGGTTCGATTACGTGCGTCCCGAATCCTGGCAACAGCTCGACACCGACTTCGACGGTGAAGCCGATTCCGTCGAGCGCGGCAGCGATCGCATCCGCACTTACAGCGCCTATCTGAATTACCACTTCAGCGAGTTCAACCGGCTGCGCTTCCAGCTCAGCTACGTGAAGTCGAACCACGCCATCTTCGCGGGCGGTGCCGACGATTGGCAGGCCTTCCTGCAGTGGACCATCACCCTCGGCCCGCACAAGCACCCGTTCTCACCTTAATCCATGAAAACACTACTACTCCTCTTCGCTTCGTGCGCGCTCGCGCACGCCGCCCCGCTCAAAGTCGTCACCACTGTGCCTGACATCGCCGATATCACCCGCACGGTGGGAGGCGATCAGGTCGATGTTTTCGCCATCGCGAGTGGCCGCGAAGATCCGCACAACGTGCCCATGCGGCCGAGTGCGATCACGCGACTTCAACAGGCTGATCTCTTCATCGTGATGGGCTTGGAACTGGAGCACTCTTACGCACCGGCCATGCTCGCCGAGTCGCGCAATCAGAAGATCCAGCGCGGGCGGCCCGGCTTCCTCGACCTCTCCGGCGGCGTGCGTCCGCTCGAGCTGCCGAAAAGCCTCGATCGCAGCGAGGGCGACGTGCATCCGAACGGAAATCCGCACTATAACCTCGACCCGGTATATGGGCAGATGATGGCGAAAGTCATCGCCGCTCGACTTGGCGAACTGGTGCCGGGCTCGGCTGCGAAATTCACCGCCAATGCGGCCGCGTTCAACGCGCAGCTCGGCGGGAAGATCGCGCAGTGGCGGGCGAAGCTCGGCAAGGGCACGAAGTTCGTGTCGTATCATCCCGATCTGATCTACTTCGCCGCGCGCTTCGGTTTGCAACAAGTAGGCACGATTCAGCCCAAGCCCGGCATCGAACCCGGCCCGCGCGCCATCGACGAACTCGTCGCGCGAATGCAAAGCGAAGGGTGCAAGCTCATCGTGAAAGAGAGCTTCTACAGCGATCGCCTGCCGAACGAGCTCGCCAAACGAACCGGAGCAAAAGTGGTGAGCGTGCCGATCCTCGTGAACGGCACGAGCGCCGCGGGCGGTTACCTCGGGCTGATCGACGCGGTAGTGAACGCCTTCGCAAAATGAGCACGCTCTGCGAGCTGCGCCGGGCCTCACTCGGTTACGACTCCCACGTCGTGCTGAGTGACCTTGACCTCGCCGTGGCCGCCGGTGACTTCATCGTCATCGGCGGTCCGAACGGGGGCGGAAAATCCACGTTGTTAAAAAGCATCGCGCGGCTCCTGCCGCCGTTGCGCGGCGAAGTGCGCGGCCATGCGCGTCTCGGCTACGTGCCCCAGCAGGCCGCGATCGAACCGGCGCTGCCGGTTACCGCGCTGGAAATGGTGCGCCTTGGCGCGGCGGCGGGACGAGCGTGGTGGCGCGGTTTCTGGCCACGCGATCGGGCGGATTCGCTGGATTGTCTGCGCGCATGCCGCGCGGAGGAGTTCGCACGTAAAGCCTTCCACACGCTCTCGGGCGGGCAACGCCAGCGCGTGTTGCTGGCACGCGCGCTCGCCACCGAACCGCAATGCCTGCTGCTCGACGAACCCACGGCGGGAGTCGATCGCGAAACGCAGGCGACTCTCGCGGCACGCCTCACGGAATGCGTGCGCGAGCGTGGCCTCGCCGTCGTCATCATCACGCACGAAGCGGAACCGTTCCTCGATGCGGCCACGCGATTCCTGCGCGTGGAAAACGGTCATGTGCAAACCGTGGAGGGCCTGTCATGACGATCGTGGAAGCCGTCGCGCAAAAGCCGCTCTGGGCAGCTCTGCTTCTCGGCGTTTTTCTGCCGATCATCGGGCGGCATCTCGTGCTGGGACGGACGATCCTGCTCGGGCTCGCCGTGCCGCAGATCTCGATGGCGGGAATAGCGTTCCTTTTCCTCGGCCATGCCCTGGGCTGGGCGTGGTGCCAGCACTTCGCCGACGACTCGTCGCTCGCGGCGGCGGGTGCGCTGCTTTTCACGATTCCGGCTTTGCTCGCGCTGGCCGGTTTTCGTGGGGCCCATCTCACCGAGGCCCGGCTTGCGTTCCTCTACCTCGCGTCGGTCGCGGCGACGAATCTCATGCTGTCGAGCAATGCGGTCGGAGAAACGTATCTCTCCGACTTGTTTCACGGCCGTCTGCTGCTCATCAGCGATGGTTCGCTCGCGTTGCTCGCGGGAACGCTGCTCGGTGGATTCATCGTCGCAAGCGGACTGCGGCGGCGGCTTTTGCTCGTGCTCACCGACCCCGATTTCGCCGCCGTGTCCGGAATCGCGGTCGCCCGCTGGCGAGCACTGCTCGCCCTGGTGGATGGCATCGTCATCGGCGTGTCGGTGGCGACGGCTGGCCCGCTGGTCACGTTTGGATTCCTCATTCTGCCGGTGCTGACTGCCGTGCCATTCGCTCGCAGTCTTCGCTCGCATCTCGTTGTCGCGATGGGCATTGGAACACTTGCGGCTGCCTCGGGTTTCTGGCTTTCATACCGTGAGGATTTTCCCCTCGGCGACGCCATAGTGGGGGCTGGATGCGGCCTCTTAATTGCGAGTTTTTCCTTACGCAGAATGTGGCTTTGGGCACGCTTTTTGAAGGGTCGAAAACGGAATTAGAAATTTTTTTAGGAACCGGTTGCAGCGCTGGTTTTGGCTGCTACCTCTCCCGGCCCTATGCCTAACGAAACCGCCCCAGCTCCCGCTCCCGCAGCCCCCGCTCAGCAGCAGATCCCTCTTCAGATCCGTTACGAAGACATGTCCGCTCGTTACGCGAACCATGTCCTTCTCAACAACGGCCAGGAAGAGCTCTATCTCGATTTCTCGAGTGGCCTCGTCATCGATCCCGCCGCCGGCGCGATCATGCCGATCCACACCCGCATTGCCATGACTCCCTCGGCGATCGTTCGCCTGTGGCAGCTCCTCGGCCAGGCGGTGCAGAATTTCCAGGTCATCCAGACCGCTCCTTCGCAGCCGCAGCCGCCGACCCCGGTGCAGCCGCCGGCTCCGGAAGCGCAGAGCTAAATCCTTCGCGCGGCTTTCCCGCGCGAAACTAACATCCTTAAAACGGATCCGGCCTCACTCGCGAGAGTGGGGCCGGTCTTTTTTAGGGGGTGTTGGTGTCCAGCCTTTAGGCTGCCGGAAAAACGGCGGAGTTTCGGGAAGATGGCAGCCTTCGGCTGAGGCTTGCGTCAAACAGCCTGAAGGCTGGACACCAACAGGTCAGGAGCCGAGCACGCTGTGGACCGCCTCGTCCACCAGCGACCAGTCCACATTCTCGCGCTGTTCCCAGGCGCCTATCTTCGTCGGCAGGACGAAGACGTTCCGTCCGTCGCGGAATTTTTTGTCGAGTTGCATGGCGCGTTTGATCCGCTCGAAAAGACCGGGCTCGCCGGTGAAGTGAGTGGGCAGACCGGCGCGGAGGATGAGCGCTTCGAGCCGGGCGTAGAACAACTCGTCCACCATCCCAAGAGCGCGCGCGAGCCGGGTGGCGGCGATCATGCCGACAGAAATGGCTTCGCCGTGCGTGAGCGCGTAGTCGGCGCTGAGTTCGAGCGCGTGGCCGATGGTGTGGCCGAAGTTCAGCACGTTGCGGATGCCCTTCTTGTCGAACTCATCCTGCTCGACGACGCGGGCCTTGAGTGCCACGCATTGCGCGACCACATCGATCAGCGCGGCGGAATCAAGCGCGAGCAGTTTTTCCAGGTCGCCGCGTTCGAGTTGCTCAAAAAGCGAGGCGCTGCACACGGCGCCGTATTTGATGATTTCGGCGGTGCCGGAGCGGACTTCGCGCGGGCCAAGCGTGGCGAGGGTGGCGAGATCGCACACTACGAGGCGCGGCTGGTTAAACGCGCCCATGATGTTTTTCACGCCGCCAAAATTCACCGCGACTTTTCCGCCGACGCTGGAATCGACCACGGCGAGTAACGTAGTGGGAATCTGCACGAACGGAACGCCGCGCCGGAACACCGCCGCCGCGAAACCGCCGAGATCGCCGATCACTCCCCCGCCGAGCAGAAACACCAGCGGTGAGGCGCCGGTGTCTGGGAAGGATTCGAGCAGAATGGCACAGGCACGGGTGAACTCGTCCCAGTTTTTCCCCTCTTCCGTCGTTGGGATGTCGTGCCGCACGACGCGGGTGAAACCGGCTTCGCGCAGCGCCTGTCGAACCGTTTCGAAATAGTGGGCCGCGACATCAGCGTTGGTGATGACGAACGCATTCGTCTGCTTTAGCCCGGCGTTGCGCAGCAGCGTGCCAAGGCCGGCAAGCAACGATGAGCCGATGAGCACCTCATAACGGCGCGGACCGAGTTCGACAGGGACGCAAGTGGGCGAAGACATGTGCGCCGCTCCTTACGCGAGCGGGCTCGTGATGGCTAGTGTCACTTCCCCGGACCGCCGCCGAACTGCTTCCAGTAGAGTTCCTTGAAAGGGTTCACCGCAGGCGGGACGGCGTTTTCGTTCACCATCAGCGGCAGGGCCTTGTTCCACCACTGGTCGTAAGCGCGATCGAGTTCCGCGACGACATCGGCGTGTTGCGCGGCGACGTCGGTCTGCTCGCCGGGGTCGGATTTTACGTCGAAAAGCTGCCACTGTTTCTCACCGCTCTTGCTGTCGCAGACGAGGTGCCAGCGCGGCGCACGCACGCTGCACTTGGCATATTTCGACTCGGCAGCTTTGCCGGTCGGCCAGCGACCGACATGAGTGAAGAGCACGCGATCCGGCCACGGCGCTTTCGGATCGCGCAGCAGCGGGACGAGGCTGCGGCCTTCGATCTGTGCTTTCACTTCATCGCTGAGCGTGGCGCCGGCGAGTTCGGCAAGTGTAGGGAGGAAGTCGATGTGTGCGGTGAGCGCGGCGCAATCGGCCGGCTTGAGCGTGCCGGGCCAGCGCCAGAACGACGCCGCGCGCGTGCCGCCCAGCCACGGCGTGCCCTTCTGCCCGCGCATGCCGGCGTTGAAAACCTTCACACCTGCCGTGCCGCCGTTGTCGTTCATGAAGACGACCAGCGTGTCCTTTTCGATGCCCCACTCCTTCAACTTCGTAAACAGCTTGCCCACGTTGTCATCGACGCTCTTGATCATGCCAAAAAACTTCGCAGCCTGTTCAGGCGCTTTGCCGGCATAGACGGCCTCGTCCTCCGGCTTCACTTGCAAGGGCGCGTGCGGGACGTTCGTGGCGAGGTGGCAATAGAACGGCTGTTTGCCTTTCACGCGCTCGATCCATTTTTCCGCCTGCGCGAAGAACACGTCGGTGCAGTAACCCTGCGTCTTTTCGAACTTCCCGTTGTGCAGAATGGCGGGGCTGAAATACGTGTTGTCCGGCGCATCGCCGCAGGAACCAGGATACGATTGCCCGATGCCGCCGGCGCCGTGGATGAACATTTCGTCGAAGCCCCGCGCGGTTGGCCAGTGATCGGGTTCATCGCCGAGATGCCATTTGCCGAAGATGCCGGTGGTGTAGCCTGCGGTCTTGAGCACCTGCGCCAGCGTTGTGGCCTTGAGCGTCAGGCGCTCGCGTTCCTGAATGGTGTGAGTGATCCCGTTTTCAAATTCGTGCCGCCCCGTGAGAAGCGCGCTCCGCGTCGGCGCGCAGGTCGGCGAGACGTGAAAATCCGTGAAGCGCACGCCTTCGTCGTGCAACCGGTCAAGATTCGGCGTCTTGATGACCGGATTGCCGTGCGCGGAAATATCGCCGTAGCCCTGGTCATCGGTGAGGATGAAAACGATGTTGGGCTTCGGCGCGGCGAGCGCGGCACACGCGAGGACGAAAAATAGGGTGAGGGAGCGGAGCATGGCGTGATTTCGACCGGAACGACTTCCTTTGGCGACTGCGCATTTCGGTGGCGGCTTGAGCATTCGACGCAAAAGGTTCTTGCGTCGCGGGGCCTGCGGAAGGTCCGATGCAGGCGTGATTCCCGTCGTCGCTGTCATCGTCGTGCTCGCCTACCTGCTCGGATCGATTCCGTTCGGTTTCCTCGTGGCGAAATCGCAAGGAATCGACATTCGCGAACACGGCAGCAAAAACATCGGCGCCACCAACGTGTGGAGGGTGATGGGAAAAAAGTGGGGTCTTTCCACTTTTATCGCCGACGTGCTGAAAGGCGTCGGAGCCGTGGTGCTGGCCAAGTGGATCGCGTCGCACTGGGCGATCCACGTGCCGCTCCCCCACGGGCACGAACGAATCGAATATCTTCAGCAAGACTACGCGGGCATCGCCGCCGCCTTGGGCTGCATCCTGGGACACAACTTTCCCATCTGGCTGGGATTCAAGGGCGGGAAAGGCGTCGCGACCTCGTTGGGGGTGATCTTCGGGATGATGCCGCTGGTCGCGCTGGCGGATTTCGCACTTTGGGCCGTCGTCTTCAAGATCAGCCGCTACGTGTCTCTCGCCTCCATCGTCGCGGCGGCGGCGCTCCCGGTCATCACCATCGGATTTCTCTTCCTCGGCTGGACCCACGGCTGGGGTTATTTTTTCTTCGCGGTGGCCGCCGGACTCATGGTCGTCCGGCGGCACCGCGAGAACATCAAGCGGCTCGTGGCTGGAACCGAAAATCGTTTCGGTCAAAAGCCGACCGAGCCGACCGAGCCACCACCGACCGCTTAGCGGTGGTGATGGTGTGAGTGGTGCCAGCGACTACCGCCAAAGGCGATCGAGAAGCTCGGGCCGGTGTTGTAGTAGTAACCGTAGGGTCGGTAGCCGTAATCGTAGTAGTAGGGCCGGTAATAACCCGAGCGATACACGACGACCGGTCGGGAGTGGTAATACCTGTGCCCGTAGTATGAGCGATGGTAATCCCGATGATGGTGATGGTCGCGAGCCTCGGCAGGCGTGGCCACGACCAGCGCCGACAAAGCCAGCGCTCCAAACAGAAGTTTGCGAAGTGTGTTCATAATTTTTTGATTTCCTTCACCCACTGAATCGGCACGCGCCCGGAACACGGTCCTCCACCGCGCGTCATAATCGAGCGTCGCAATTGCGGGCGGAAAACGCTGTGCGATTCCTTGCGCGCCTCATGCGCCGGATCTCCCTGTTCATCTTACTCTTCGGCCTCAATGCCTGCGCTGCATTTGCGGAAGCCCCCTCGGAAATTCCGTTCCGATTCGACGATGGCTTCATCACTCTCACGGTCCGCATCTCACCGAATATCCCGCCGCTGCGCATGCTTCTCGACTCAGGCGCGGAGGCCTCCGTGCTAAGTCTGCGAACCGCTCGGCGGTTGCGACTGCCGTTGGGCGAGCCGCAAGCTGTCCGGGGCGTGAACTCGGAAGCAACCGCGTATCGGCTGGGTCCACTCACGGCTCGCTGCGGTCAGGCGATCCTCGGGCAACTCGCTTTTGCCACGGACCTGTCGCTCGCGGATGATATTTGCAGTGAGCCCATCGACGGACTGATCGGCGTGGAGTTTTTTCGCGATCGCATCGTGGAGATCGATTACGCCAGACGTTGCCTGCGGATCGGAGCGACGCCTCCGGTCCGCGATACCGAGCCGCTGCCTCTGCGCTGGCAAAATGGCATTCTGTGTGCACCGGTCGGAGTAAACGGATCGACCCCGCGATGGACTCGCGTGGACACCGGTTGCAACGACGCGTTGCACTGGGTCGTGCCCCGGCAAATGCGCGGGTCGCGACGCGCGGGAGTTTCGATCGGGTTCGTGACCGACACCAAAGATCTTGCCCTCACCACGGTGACCATCGGTGGTTGTTCGCTCGATCATATTGAAACCGCGCTACACGGTCGCCCTCTTTTCCCCGATGAGGCGGGCCTGCTCGGCAATGGCGTCCTGAGCCGTTTCCGCGTCATCATCGACTGGCCAGGGCAGCAGCTGTTTCTCGTCCCTCCGCGATAAAAAATTCGCGGAACTGCGGCGACGACCACAGCTCCGCGAAGATGTTTCCGACTTCCCCCGCTTTTTACAGGCCGAGTGTCCTCAGCAGCGGCGTGTCGATCTGGCCGGTGACCGGCAGGGCGTGATCGGCTTGGAAGTCGGAAATCGCACCACGAGTCTGTGCACCGATCACTCCGTCCACGGGGCCAGGATTGTAGCCTTGGGCGGCAAGGCGGCTTTGAACATCCGCGGCGATCGTGCCGCTGGACTCGGAATAGACGGGCGCGGTGTATTCCCCGACGATGGCAGGGCTATCGTCGATGACGACCCACGCGTCGTTCCGCCAGTGCCAGCGGTGGCTATTCCAGGTATAGATCCGGTCGCGATCCCAACCGCTGAGCGTTTCCACTGGCGGCGTGCGGAAGCGGAAATCGCGGCGCAACTCCCGGGACTCGAAATCACGTCCGCGGCGATCGGAGCCACCGAAAGCGACCGTCGGCCGGCGTGAATTCATGAAATCGCGGTTGGTGACAGCAGGTTCGTTGCGCTCGTTGGCGAGGCGGGAACGCTGCACCTGAGCAGCGCGGGATTGCTGGATCTGCGCGTTGCGGGCAGCGGTTCGGGATTGGATGGCGATCGAACTCGCGGGCGCCGGGCCCTTGTGATCTTTCGCGAAAAGAGGCGGTGTGAGGCCGGCCAAAAGGAGAGCGGCACAGCCGATGTTGAAGATTTGTTTCATGGATAGTTTCCTCCAAACGGTGCATCGCCGGCGCCCTTCCTGGCGGACCTGTCGATGTGTGTGCACCAGCGGTCGGCCCTTGACGGAGGGAGGGGCGCGGACTCGACTGCGCGCCCTTCGACATTTCTCACATGAGCTTTCAGAATATTGGCATCATTGGCGCAGGCGGCTGGGGCACGGCTCTCGCGCTGCTGCTTCACGAGAACCGCCTGCCCATCTCCCTCTGGGGACACCAGGCCAGCGAGGTCGAAGCGTTCGCGGCCCGGCGCGAAAATTTCACCTACCTGCGTGGGGTGCCGCTGCCGGAGACCTTCCGGTGGACGGGTGAACTGGAGGACCTGGCCGGGTGCGACCTGTTGCTTTTCGTCACGCCGTCGAAAGCCACGCGCGAAGTGGCGGCGCGGCTTTCGACGGTGGCTTTGCGATCGGATGCGGTGTTGCTGAGCTGCACAAAGGGCGTCGAACGTGGCAGCGGCAAGCGGATGACGGAGATCATCGCTGAGCATCTGCCGACGCATACCATCGCCGCGCTAAGCGGACCGAGCCACGCGGAGGAAGTGGCCCGAAAGGCGCCCACCGCGGTGACGGTGGCTTGTGCGGACGCCGATGCGGCGCAGCGACTCCAGCGGGCCTTTTCCACCAGTTTTTTCCGCGCTTATACGAATGACGACGTGGCGGGCGTGGAGTTGGGAGGGGCGTTGAAAAACATCTTCGCGCTCGCCGCCGGCGTGAGCGACGGGCTCGGGCTGGGCGACAATTCCAAAGCGGCGCTGGTGACGCGCGCACTGGCGGAGATGATCCGCCTCGGCACGGCGCTCGGCGGACGGCGTGAAACCTTCAGCGGCTTGAGCGGTGTGGGCGATCTGATGGTGACGTGCTTTTCTCAGCACAGCCGCAATCGCGGCGTGGGCGAACGGCTCGGCAAAGGCGAGCGGCTCGCGGACATCACGACCTCGATGCAAATGATTGCCGAAGGCGTGCCGACGACCTACAGCGCGCAGGAGTGTGGACGGAAGCTCGGCGTCGAAACCCCGATCATCGACCAGATGCGTGCGCTGCTCGACGGCGAGCATTCGCCGCGGGAAGTGATGGGAAATCTGCTCAGCCGCGATCCACGACCGGAGTAGGTTCGGTCTAAGACAAATACGGAATTGTCAGCGGGCCTAGCGGAAGCACGGCGACGCGGCCGCCGTTGAGCTTAGCGCGCACGGTAGCGGCGATATCCCGGCACGGGATGAGGTGCGCGGCGCGCACGGTGGCCTCGTCCAAGGCGCTGTGCAGGTGAACGGAGGCGCGGCGCTGGATGAGGGCCTGGATCTGTCCCTGCCATTGCTCGGGCCACATGAAACCGGGCTCACCGAGGCGGGCGAGGAGCGCTTCCCCATCGGGCACGCTGCGTAGCAGGCGATCGTGCGGGCTGCCGTGCGGGACACCTTCGCTGCACTCGGCGGCGATGATGACGGTGCCGCCGTCGCGCACGATCAGTTCGGCGGCGCGCATGCCTTTCACAGCCTGGTAGAGATTCATATCGAGCGGGTAGCCGCTGTTTGTGGTGACGACGATGTCGAAGGGTTGCTCGACGCGTTGCATCGCGCCGGTGCGGACGAATTCGCAACCACGCTGGTGCGCAGCGACGAGATCACCCGCAAAAACTCCGGTGATATCGCGGCGCTCGTTCAAAGTGACGTTGAGAAGGAAACTTGGGCCGACGCGCAGGGCGATGTCGCGCATCTCTTCCCAGATCGGGTTTCCCACCGTGACGCCAAAGGTCGCGCGGCGATCGCCGATGTGATGCGCGCCGTGATTGCTCTGCACGGTCTTGAGCGCGGCGACGGCGGGCATGATCCCCTTTGGCCCGCCGCTAAAACCGGCAAAGAAATGCGGCTCGATGAATCCGGTGACGATGCGGAGGTCGGCGCGGGCGAGGTGGCGATTAATCAGGACCGGCGCGCCGGTGCGGGTAATACCGAACTGCTCGTGCGCGGCGTCGTTTTCCGGCTCGTGATTGAGGCAGCGGTAATTCGCGACGACTTCCGGGGTGAGCATCTGCTCGAGTTCGGTCCGGGTATTCGGCCGATGCGTGCCGAGGCCGTTGAGCAGCGTGATGTTTTCGCGGCGCGCACCGGCGGCTTCGAGATAAGCGAGAAGCCACGGCATAAGCCGGTCATTCGGCGTGGCACGGGTGATATCGGTGTGGACGATGGTGATCCGCGTTTGCGGAGCGACCTGCGCACGCAGGCCAGCGGCGTCGAGTTCGGCGAACACCGCCGCGCGCTCATCGGCCAGGCCCGGCACATGGGAAGGAGTGATGACGGTGGTGCGGTCGTCGGGCAATTCGATGTCGAGCGAGCCGCGACCGTAAGCGAGGGAGACTTGCACAAGCTTTCTAATGACACACCTCCGGCGGGGATGCCAAGCTCCACACATGAAAGCCCTCCTCGCCCTTGCCATGCTCACGGCCTCCGCTCTTGCCGCCAATACCGACACGCGTGTTTTCGAAATGCGCACCTACTACGCCGCGCCGGGCAAACTCGACGCGCTCCACGCCCGCTTTCGCGATCATACGTGCAAGCTCTTCGAGAAGCATGGCATCACGAATATCGGCTACTGGGTGCCGGTCGAGAATCCGGAGAGCAAACTCATCTACGTGCTCGCCTATCCCACCCGGGAAGCACGCGACGTGGCTTGGAAGGAATTCCAAGCGGACCCGGACTGGCAGGCCGCTTACAAGGCTTCCGAGGTTGACGGCAAACTCGTTGCCAAGGTGGAGCAGAAGTTTTTCACCGCGACGGATTATTCGCCGGAGATCAAGCCGAGCATCAGCACGGACGGGCGCGTGTTCGAACTGCGCACCTACACGACGCCGGAGGGGAAACTCGACGCGCTGCACGCGCGGTTCCGCGATCACACCTGCGAACTGTTCAAGAAGCACAACATGACGAACCTCTTCTACTGGAAGCTCCTGCCCGAGCAGCCGAAGAATGCGAACCTCTTTGGCGCGCCGGACACGACGCTGATTTACCTCATCGCCCATCCCTCGCAGGAGACGGCGAAGGCGTCGTGGGATGCTTTCCGTGCCGATCCGGACTGGGTAGCCGCGAAAGCCGCTTCGGAAAAGGCGGCGGGCGGTTCGCTCACCGTCGAACCCGGCGGGCACGAATCCGTGTTCCTCAAGGCGACGGATTATTCGCCGACGAAGTAGCTTACGGCTGCTTCGCCTTCCACTTCGGGTATTCCTTTTCAATCAGCTTGGCTGGCCAGTCGCCGAACCATGGCGTGCCGGTGCGGCGTTCGCGTTCGATCTCTGCAAAAGCGTATTTGCGCTCGCCATCGCGTCCGGCAAAGACGGGGCGGTCGGTGCCGATTTCGTAGTGCCGCGCCCAGAGCGGCGGGGCCGCGGGATCGTTCACCACCACCTTGTCGTAATCGGCGGAGTGGCGCTCGAACTCGGCAGGTGGGGCTTTCACCTTGTCGATGCGCACACCTTTCATCGGCACGCGCGCGAGCCACGCGACGGCGGCGTCGATGCTTTGTTTGATCTCGTCGTTGGGGTGATCGAATCGCATGAGAAAACGAACGATTTCCGTGGTGTCCTGCGGGCAGATGGAGGCGAGCTCGAAGGTGCGGCCGGGGCGCGGTTCGTAGGTGTGCTCGTCGTGCTGCTGGCACCAGCCGGTGAGCTGGCCACCGGCACGAATCTGGCAGCGCAGGATGCAGTCGAGGCCACGCTTCACCGCGTCGCGCGCTTTTTCACGGCGGGTGTCGTCGAGCCATTTCCACTGCGGCTCGCTATCGGCAGCGTCCTTGAGCACGTGCAGGCAGCCGATGGTCACAAAATCGTTGAACGTGATGCAGGCGTGAAAATCTTTCGCGCCGGGGTAGCGCTGGGGGAAGCCGCCGTTTTCGTATTGAGCAGCCAGGAGATAATCGAATCCGCGCAGGCAGGCGGCGCGCCACTCGGGTTCGTCGGTTTGCGCGCAGGCCTTCGCAAGATAACTGACCTGGGAGTGAATATTCCCGTTGTCGAAGGAGGTGTCGCTCTCGGCATGCGTCGCGCGCACGGCGGTTTTTTGCTCCTCGATGAGAATCGCCGTCATGTCATAGTCCTTCGGCCAGCCGCCATTGTCGCGCTGGAAGAGGAGGATGTTCGCCACGATTTCGCGGATCTGACCGGCTTCATACGAGGGCTGATCCGGCGTCATCTTGATGACCCGACTGTCGTCACGAAAATGGCGCCAGTGGTTCGCGCTGTCGTGAAAGCCGTGCACATCGATCGGCACGAGAGACGCGGCGGCGAGGAGGAGGGAAACGAACATGCGGCGAATAAAAGCGACGGCGCCTCAACTGGCGCAAGTTGACACTCGCATAAGCAGAAAAGAAGAAGGCCCGCAGTCTGGACTGCGGGCCTTCGTGGGATAGTGATGGTGAACGGGGTTGTTAGTTATCGTCGTCGTCGTCGTCCTTCTTCGTCGTCGTGGTGGTGGTCGTGGTGTGTTTCTCGATCACCGGAGCCGCAGGAGCGGCCACGGCGCGATGCACCACGACTCGGCGAGCAACCACGCGCGGGCCGTCCTGCACGTAATCAACCGTCACGGGCAGACCGGAGCGGATGGTCTGGACCGACACGGGTTGGCCGGCCTCGTCCACGTAGGTCGTTTCGCGGGTGAAGCCATAGGTCACCGGTGCGGCGGAGGTAGTGCTCCTCACCACGATCTGGTCCGGGCTGAATTCGCTGATGGTTCCCGCGGAGGAAGTGGTGGTGGTGACGACTCGTTCCTCGGCTTGCACCGGCGCGCTGATGAGCAGCCAGCCCGCCGTCGCAGCCACAAGGAGGCTTTTGATGCTGATGTGTTTCATAGTGTTGTTTTGGTTTTTAGGGCGCTGCCGTGTTTGGCCGCGCCGGTCATTTGGGGAATCGCGTCGCGCCATGACCGATGCCGGATTTTTATGCCGCTATGACACGCGGCGTGCCTTGCATTTCGCGACCGAGGTTTGGATCGCCGAGCAGAAATTCCGCTAACTTTACAAATCGGTCACTTAACCAAGCGCGGCGGACCTGCTACAAACCGCGCGATGTCACCGGAAGCCGATCTGCTGAAAAATGTGCCGCTGTTCAAACTGCTCGACGATGCCGAGCGGGCGGAGTTGGTGGCGCAGCTCGATGTAGTGAACTTCGCGCCCGGGGAGGTCATCTTCAATTACGGCGATCCGGGCGATTCGATTTACATCATCGCCGATGGCGAGGTGGAAGTTTCGTTCAAGAACGACACGGGCGAAAAAATCGTGCTCGAGCTGGCGCGCATGGGCGATTTCTTCGGCGAGCTATCCATGCTCGATCAGGGGACGCGTAGCGCGACGGTGACGGCCACGCAGGAAACGCAGGCGTTGCGGCTGGACCACGCCGACCTGGAAAAATATCTCTCGCAGCGCCCGCAGGCGGCGATGGATCTGCTCGCGGCGATGGGCTCGCGCTTACGCACGACGGTGGAGCGGCTGCGGCACACAGCCACGCGCAATGTGAACGAGGAAGTGGCCGACAATCGCACGATCGTGCAGAAGGCCGCGGACGCGATCGCCGAGTTTTCCGGCAGCATCCCGTTTCTGCTCATCCATGTAGGCATCTTCACGGTGTGGATCGTGGTGAACACGGTGAAGATTCCGGGAGTGCCGCAGTTCGATGCTTACCCCTTTGGATTTCTCACGCTGTCGGTGTCGCTGGAGGCGATCTTTCTGTCGGTGTTTGTGCTGCTGAGTCAGAACCGGCAGGCGGCGAAGGACCGCGTGCGGTCGGACATCGAGTATGATGTGAACCTCAAGGCGGAGCT
Source organism: Chthoniobacteraceae bacterium (assembly GCA_044226525.1). Taxonomy (GTDB): domain Bacteria; phylum Verrucomicrobiota; class Verrucomicrobiia; order Chthoniobacterales; family Chthoniobacteraceae; genus VFJQ01. The sequence continues at coordinate 66,345 of JBGAGV010000008.1, forward strand.
GGAGATCGCGCATCTGCACGAGAAAATGGATCGGCTCACGGCGGATATGCTCATGAGGCTGGAGCGAGTGCATGCGCTGCTTCCGAAGAGCAAGGAGCCGGAGTTTCGGACGGAGCGCTCGCGGGCGGTGCCGACGGCTCCGCCGGGAGAATAACGCCGCCCTGCTTACAAGACGAAAGGCTCGGAGTTTTTCCCGGCGAGGCTGCGGGCGAAGCAGGCTTCTTCGTAGGTGGTTTCAGCCCGTTTCTCTTCGTTGGCACGAAATACGCCCGCCAACGTGAGGACGCGCACTAGCACCCCATCCAGTTCGGACTCGGAGGCGTGACGCGAAAAATCGTCGAACTCGCCCGACGTGACTGCCGTCAGTGCAATAGACGGCAAAGGCCTGGGCCACGAAGCGAGCATGTTTTTCCAATTAGCAAAGTCGTTCGCTCGAACCATCACCCGAGGCTGCCCCAAGGTGCCCACGTAGCCGCAGGCATCGTAGCCGCCACAGACCAGGAACGGAAGACCAGCGGTCGTGGCTCGCTCGGTCACCGTTCGGAGGAGGTTCATGCTTCGGATTTTGGGGTTTCGATGCGCGGGAAAAGCGGGGTCGGTTTGCCGAGGACGTGGCCGTCGGGGAGGCCGCCCCATTGGGCGTCTTCCAAGCGGAAATGGCGTGGCTGGCCGTTCTCGTCCTTGTCCCAGTTGAGCTGCGCGAAGATGCCCGCGGCGGCTTTCGGGAGGACCGGGGAAATGAGGATGGCGATGATGCGGAGGGATTCGGCGAGGTGGTAAAGGACGGCGTCGAGGTGATCGGCTTGAGTCAGATCTTTCGCCAACTTCCACGGAGCAGTGAGGTCGACCAATTCGTTGCAGTTCGTGGCAATCGACAAGGGGTCGACCAGAGCGTGAGCGATCATAAACTCCTTCATCTTCGCCACGTAGTCTTTCCAAACTCCGTTCACAAAAACGGCGCGATGAGAAACGCGATCTTTTGGACTCTGGAGTTCCACAGTTTCGATGACTTGTTCACCCGCATCTAACCTCGCCAAGATTTCGCGCGAACCTTTCGGAGCGTTCACCTTCCCCTCCCGATACTTCGCCGCCATGTTGAGGGTGCGGTTGAGCAAGTTGCCGAGGGAGTTGGCGAGGTCGGCGTTGTAACGCTGGATGAGGCGTTCTTCGCTGAAGTCGGCGTCGCGGCCGGTGGCGATGTCGGCCATGAGGTAGTAGCGCAGGGCTTCGGCGCCGTATTTGTCGGCGAGCAGGTCGGGATCGACGACGTTGCCGAGGCTCTTGCTCATCTTCTCGCTCTCGCCGCCTTTGCCGCGGATGTTCCACCAGCCGTGGACGAGGAGCGTGGGCATCTCCTCATCGGCGAAGCCGAGGGCCTTGAGCATGATGGGCCAATAGACGCCGTGCGCGGGGATGAGGATGTCTTTGCCGATGACGTGGAGCGGCGGCCACCAGCGCTGGAATTCGGTCTGCCCATCGGCGGTGCGCTCGGCATAGAGCGGATCGTGGCCGGGAGCGTAGGTGATGTAGTTCACGAGCGCGTCGAACCACACATAGGTGACGAAGCCGGCGCCGAAGGTCTCGGGGAATGGGATGCCCCACTGCAGGCGCGCGGCGGGGCGGGAGATGCAGAGGTCGCCTTCGAGTTTCTCCACAGCGTTGCGCAGCTCGGCGACGCGGAAATCGGGGACGACGAGGGGATTCCCTTCCCGGCTGCGCTTTTCGATGAGGTCGAGGAGCCACTGCTTCGGGTCGAGGCCGGCGAGGTCTTCGTGCGCGGTGAGGCGGAAGTAAAAATTCTCTTCTTCGCGCTCTTCGACGGGCTGCCACTCGGGGCCGAACTCGCCCTGCTCGTTGCGCTCCTTGTCGGTGAGGAATTGCTCCTGCCGCACGCTGTAAAAGCCGCGCTGGGTCTTTTTGTAGATCCACTTGCTGCGGTCAGTGCCGGGGACTTTGTCATCCCAGAGCATCTGCAAATTGGCGCGGACGCACTCCTTGTGCTTGGCGTCGGTGGTGGCGGCCCATCCGTCGTAGCGGCAGTCGAGTTTTTCCCACAGGGCGGTAAACTTCGCCGTGATGCCGTCCACATATTGCTGCGGTTCGAGGCCGGCTTTCTCGGCGCTCTGCTGGACTTTCTGCCCGTGCTGATCGACCCCGGTGAGGTAGAAGGTCTCGTCGCCCTTGAGGCGGTGGTAACGCGCAAGCACGTCGGCGAGCACCTTTTCGTAGGCGTGACCGATGTGCGGCGCGCCGTTGGTGTAGTCGATCGCAGTAGTGATGAAGAAAGTTTCGCCCATGTGGAAGGAACGCCACTTTGGGCGACACGGGCGAGGTGTCCAGCGCCTAGCGAGTGATTTGCAGGCGGATGGAGCGCTTGTTCCGCGCGGTCTTGGCGACGGTGTCGCGGGCTTTGAACAGCGAACTCGTATTCGCCAGCACACGGGCCTTGCGCCACGTCCTATTGTTGCCGGAAACCTGTGCGCCGAGCGTGACGTCGGGCGGGGGCAGGAAGCGATCAAGCTGGAGCGTTAGGAACTGGCGCCGGCTGACGGTTTCGTAGAAGGGCGCCGGCAAGGGAGCGGACGAGAAGTCGGGGGAAAGGCCGAGCGCGTATTCGGTGAGATCGGGGATGCCGTCGTGATCAGTATCGGTGGCGGCGGTGAAGGTGCCGACGCTCACAGCGACGGGGGCGGCGACGGCGGAGTCCACATAGCCACCGGCATCGGTCGCGGCGAAGGTGAAGAAGTCGGGGCCCTGGTAGCCGGGATCCGGATGGAACGTGGCGAGAGTGCCGCTGAGCGACACGGTGCCGTGCTGCGGCTGCTGCACGATGCGCAGCTTCGATCCGGCGGTAGCCCTCAACACGGTGGAAGTGGCGACTCCGGCGGGCACGTAAAGCTTGGACTTCGTGACGACGGGGACCGCGTGCGTGGTGCGGGATTCACTGCCCGCGCCGTTGTGGCAGGAGTAACAGCTCACTTCCGCGCCGCGGAAAAACTTCTTCACGCCAAACTCGCCGGTGAAGACGCGGTCGGCCTGAGCGCGAGAGAGCACAGTGCCACGCAGGTCGGTGCCGTGGCAGGCCTGACAGCTCGCGGTGTTGTGCTCGGCGGCGTCGCCGTGGCTTTCGACCCACGACTGGCCAATCGGGTGCAGGCCGTGGGGTCCGCCGTTGAGGGTCCTGGGTGTGGTGGCGTGGCAGGCGGCGCACTCGGCAAGCGCACCCACATGGCCTTGCAGCTTCACGCTCTGAAGATTGTCGTTGCGATGCGAAGCGGGATACTCGGCGTGAGTCGAGCCGTGGCACGCCGAGCATTGCAGGCCGCCGTGACCTTTGGAAAAGCGATAGAGCGAGAGGCCGACCATGGGCGTATCGGCGTTGGTGGAAAAAGTGGTATCGGCGGGTTTACGGCGCGCACCAGTGGCGTCGAAGACCGACGTGAAGCGGATCTGGCCGCTGTTTTTTACCGCCGTGCCGGTGTGGCAGTTGCCGCAGCTCGGTTCATCGAACCAGCCCGTGCGCGCGTCGGCGCCGACCTGGCTCATGCTGCCATGGCAGCTCTGGCATTGCATGGCCATGGTGCCATCGGTCGCGACCGCGGCCCCCATCGCACCGCGAAGACAACGGGTGGCCGAACCGGGGTGGCAGGTGTAGCAGGCGTTGCGATTGGAGCTGTCGTTGAGTTTGAGGCCGTTGGCAGGGTTCACGACATTCGAATGGAGCGAGTGCATGGCAGCCGTGAGTGGCTTGGTGCCGGCCGTGCTCGCCGTGCCGAGGGCTTCAGAAGAGTGACACTTGGCACAAAGGATAGCCGTGCCAGTGCTGGCGGTAGCGAAGAGCCCGTCAGCGCGGTAGCCAGCGGTGGCGAGCGCGGCCTGAAAGACAGGATCGGCGAGGTGCTTCTCGTCGTGAAGGCGGAGGATATTGAGCCGGTAATCGCGGGAGACGTGCGGATTGTTCACCCACCCGCCGGCGGGTCTGGCAGCGTCGCCAGCATTTGAGCCGTGGCAGGCGCGGCAATCCATCTCGCTTGAAACTGGGACGACCGTGCTGGTTTGTGCGAGCACGTTGCCCATACTGTCGCGGGCGGTGAGTTTCATGAGCGGGTAGGTATTGCGCCGGCCGGCATCATCGATGGGCGCGAGCGGGACCCCAGTCGCTTCGAACCACTTGAAATCACTCGCCCACGCCATCGGCTGCGGCGTGTTCGTGACGCCGGGCATCTTGATCCCGGTAAGGCCCGTGTCGGCAGCAAGCGTGGCACCGTAAGTGCCGGCCGCATAGTCCCAGAAGTTCGTCTTGCCGACGGAGGTGGTATTGATCGAGCCATCAGGGTCGGCGAGCGCTTCAAAACTGAGGGTAAACCCGGTTCCATCCTGCACCAATCGACCGCTGCCATCGATCAACTGGGCATTGATGGTGTTGAAAGGCGGCAGGATGGAGAAGACTGAGTAGTCATCGTCCATGCAGTGCATGCCGAGGTTGTTCCAACCGACTAAGGTCCATCGACCGCCACCAGCGAGGGCAACGGATGTAGTGAGGAACGCTGCGCCGAAAAGGCCGGCGAGCGACGTAATGACGGAGGTTTTCATCGACGTAGAGGGGTAACGTAGAGGGGTAAAGAGCTGCCCGTAAAAAAGCACCGAGGACGCCCCTCACCACGAATGAATGGTGACAGTATCGTCATGACCAGAACGGGCCCGAAGCCGGGCCGCCTATTTCGCAACTTGACGGTGGAGGCGTTTCCCGGTTCTATCCGCCCCTTCCTACGCCGGGGAAAGCCCGGACTGCAGCAGCCCAACCAACTGATGAATTTACGACGCAATCACTCGCTATGCCTTGCCATGATGGCACTTGGGATGCCTTTGGCGGGCGCGCGAGGTCAGGCCCCCTCCGCTCCGACGGTCAAGGAAATCGAGGTTCAATACGCCGGCCCGGCGAGCATCTCCAAAGAGAAAGTGCTGGCCAACATGCGGACCCGCGTGGGCAAACCCTACGACGACAAGGTCGTGGAAGAAGACATCCGCAACCTTTATGCGACGGGCAGCGTCACCAACGTTCGCATCTTCGGCGAGAATCACGACGGCGGGGTGAAGGTGATCGTGGTGGTGATGGCCAAGGCTTCGATCAGCGAAGTGGTCATCAACGGCGCCGAGAAGGTGAAGCAGAGCCGCATTCGCAAGGAAGTCACGGCCAAGCCGGGCGATCCGCTGAATGAAGCCGCGCTCGAAGCGGACCGGCAGAAGCTGATCACCTACTACAGCGACAAGGGCTTCGGCGAAATCGACGTGCAATACGTCGTCGAGTCCGACGAGCAGAAGGGCACAGCGCGCGTTACTTTCAACATCAACGAAGGCGGCAAGCTCTTCATCCGCTCGGTCAAGTTCGAGGGGAACCAGAATGTGCCGACGGTGGACCTGAAAAAGGTCATCAAGTCGAAGCCGAAGTTCTTCCTCGATTTCCTGAGCAAGGGCGGAAAGGTCAACCAGGACCAGCTCAAGGACGACCAGAACGCGATCAAGGACCTCGTGCAGAGCAAGGGGTTCGTGGATTGCGACATCAGCGATGCGGAACTGTCGCGCGACGGCAGCAAGGTGGATATCACTTGGCGCATCACCGAAGGCCCGCAGTATCACGTGGGCGATGTGAAGTTTGAAGGCCTGGCGCTGGTCCCGCAGGACAAGCTGGAGAAGGTGCTGAAGGTCAGGAACGGCGCGGTGTATTCCCCGCAGAATGTCCGCTCGGACATCAAGGCGATGGAAGATCTCTACGGTGCGCTCGGCTATGTGGACCTCCGCGTCGGCGCGGCGGTGAATCCCGGCGGCACCCACGTGGTGAACGTCGAGTTCAAGCTCGAGGAAGGCGTGCAGAGTTACGTCGAGCACGTGAACATCAGCGGCAACCAGCGCACGAAGGATAAGGTCATCCGCCGCGAAGTGCTGGTGGCGCCGGGCGACGTGTTCAACACGGTGCGTGTGGATGCGTCCAAGCAGCGTCTGCTGAACCTGAACTATTTCTCGAAGGTCGATGTGTATCCGGCCGAAACGCTCGTTCCGGGCCGCAAGGACCTGAACATCCTCGTGGAAGAGAAGCGCACCGGTTCGTTCAACTTCGGCGCAGGCTTCTCCTCTATCGACTCGCTCCTCGGCTTCGCGGAAGTCACGCAGGGCAACTTCGACATCACCCGCTGGCCTTACTTCACCGGCGGTGGCCAGAAGTTCCGTCTGCGCGCTCAATACGGTCTGACCCGCAAGGACTTCATCATCGCGCTCACCGAGCCGTATTTCCTCGACTACAAGATCAGCGTCGGTGGCGAGCTCTACTACCGCGATGCGTCCTACGTGTCGGACGTGTATGACGAGCGCCGCTACGGCTTCGCGCTCAATGCACGCAAGTCCATCACCGACTTCACCTTCGCCCGCTTCGGCTACCGGATCGAAAACATCGGCATCCACAATGTGGACGAGGACGTAAGCCAGGAGATCCAGAATGAGGAAGGCGACAAGCTCAAGAGCATGCTGAGCGCCGGTCTCACCTACGACACCCGCGACTCCGTGTTCCTCACCCGCAAGGGCGAGCGCATCAACCTCGACACTTTCATCGCCGGCGGCTTCCTCGGCGGCGATATCCAGACCTACGGCGTGACGCTGGAGGCCTCGAAATATTTCTCGCTTCCTTACGACATGATTCTGACCCTCAATGGCGAGGTCGGGATCGTGGAAACTTGGGGCAATGGCGACAGTGTGCCGATCTACGACCGTCTCTACCTCGGCGGCTCGAACAATCTGCGAGGCTTCAAGTATCGCGACGTAGGCCCAAAGGACAAGGACGGCGAACCCATCGGCGGCAACAAACTCGCGCGACTGACGGCAGAGATAACATTCCCGATCGTGGAAAAGATCCGGGGCGCCGTCTTTTACGACGTGGGCGTGGTCAAAGGCCACGGTGGCATTGATGGCGGCGTGGACGGCAGCGTGAATAGCGACGTGGGCATCGGTCTGCGCCTCGATCTGCCGATCGGTCCGGTTCGGATCGACTACGGCATTCCGATCACGAGCGACAAATTCAACGACTCGAGCGGAAAGTTCAATTTCAACATCGGCTACCAATTTTGAACGCCGCGCGCTCCGCGCGGTCTGTGGCAATCCTGTTTACTTCAACTCACCTGATGAAATACCTCGTCCCTACGCTTCTCGCCGCCGTCGCCTTCGCTGGGTTCGGCACCTCGGCCCACGCCCAATCCATGGTCAAGATCGGCACCGTGGACATGAAGAAAGTCTTCGAAGGCTACTACAAGACCAAGGACGCCGAGCAGCGGATCAACGAAGCGCGCAATGCGGCCAAAAAGGAACTGGAAGAGCGCATGGACTCCTACCAGAAAGGCGCCGCGGAGGTGCAGAAGCTCAATACCGAAATCGGCAACGACGCCCTGAGCCGCGAAGCCAAGGAGTCGAAGAGCAAGGTGCGCGATGAGCGCATCGGTGAGCTCAAGAACATGGAGCGCGAGATTAATGAATTCCGCCAGACGCGCGAGAAGCAGCTCCAGGAACAGAGCCAGCGCATGCGCCAGGGCATCGTGGACGACATCACCAAGGTGGTGAACGACAAGGTAAAGGCCGAGAACTTCGACCTCGTCTTCGACAAATCCGGCATGAGCCTCAACGGCGTGTCGGTCGTCATGAGCGCCAAGGAAGGCTACGATTTCACGGATTCGGTGATCACGATCCTGAACAAAAACAAGGGCAGTGAGCCGGCGGCCGCGCCGGTGGCTGAGCCGGTCAAGCGCGCGGAACCGGCGACCAAAAAGGCGAAGTAAGTCTCGCCGCTTTCCCGACCGTGGATCTATCGGTTTCCGAACTGGCCGCCCTCGTGGGTGGCCAGTTTGCTTCAGGGGCAGATGGTTCGGCGCGAATTACGGGGGTAGCCAGCATCGCGGAGGCACGTCCGGGAGACGTCACCTTCTTCGGCAACACTAAATATCTCCCCGGCCTCAAGACCTGCCAGGCGGCAGCCGCCATCGTGCCGTTGGATTTTGCGGAATCGATTTCGCCCATTGCGATCCGTTGCGAAAACCCGACGCTCGCGTTTTCCAAGGTGCTCGAAAAATTCGCGCCCCCTCCTCTGCCCGTCGTGCCCGGGATACATCCCACGGCCATCGTTGGCGAAGGCGCCAAACTCGGACCCGGGGTGAGCGTTCAGCCCTATGTGGTGATCGAACCCGGTGCCCAGGTCGGGGCACGCAGCTATCTCGGCGCGGGTTCCTACATCGGTCACAATGCCGCGGTGGGGGAGGATTGTCATCTGGCCGACCGCGTGACGGTCGGCTCGCGGTGCATCGTAGGCAACCGTGTGATCCTGCACAGCGGCGTGGTGCTGGGAAGCGATGGTTTCGGATTCGAGTTCAAGGAGGGACGTCACGTGAAGATTCCGCAGACGGGTATTGTGCAGGTGGACGACGAGGTGGAGATCGGGGCGAATACCACCGTGGACCGCGCCCGTTTTGGCCGCACCTGGATTGGAGCCGGCACAAAGATCGACAACCTCGTGCAGATCGCCCACAACGTGCAGATCGGGAAGCATTGCATCATTTGCGCTCAGGCGGGCATCTCCGGGAGCAGCCGCCTGGGAGATTACGCCGTGCTGGGGGGACAGGTTGGGACCGTCGGACACATCGAGATCGGCCGGGGAGCCCAGATCGGCGCGCAAAGCGGAGTGAGTAAAAATGTCCCACCCGGAGAGGTCTGGTTTGGTTATCCAGCCATGCCTCTAAAGGACCAAAAGGCCCAGCTTGCCCGGATTGCCCTCCTTCCCCGCCTGTTTCAACGGGTAAAACGCATGGAGCAAGAGGCGCGCGAGTCGGGTCCGGGAGAAACCCCTAGAACGTAAATTTTTGCCGAATCCTCGCTTGCGGGAGGGGGGGCAAAACGTCGATTTTTGGCTAACACCATGGCCAAGAAAGCCACGAAAAAACGCAAAGTCGGTCATCCGAAGTTCCCACTTCAGCGAACGTTTTCGTTCGCCGAACAGGGGCGTCATCATGACCTCGGCGAAATTTTCGACAAGCTGAACGCCCGCTACTTCGGTAATCGGCTGAAGGGTTACCATGTCGAGTGGGGACGTCGGCGGCGCGAGCGCCCGCGGAACGAAATCGTGTTCGCGACGATTCAGGAGGACGACAAACTGATCCGCATGCACCACCTGCTTGATCGGTGGTTTGTGCCACGGTGGTTTGTCGAATACGTGATGTATCACGAGATGTGTCATGCCGTCGTGCGCGATCGCTACGGTCCCAATGGCAAACGCATCGTGCATCACGACGCGTTTTTTGAGAAAGAGAGGCAGTTCCGCTACTTCAAGCGTGCCAAACGCTGGGAGCAGTCGCACTTGGAGTGCTTTTTGCAGTAGGGCACCCGACTGTTTCTCGCACCAAGGTTGCGAGCCTTCACACGCCTACTCCGGCGAGCCTTTCGGCACGCTCACATCCTTGATGCCTTCCGGCGTGAAGTCGCGATCGATGTAAGCAACGTCGTGTTTGATCTTCGATCCTTCGAGCAAGGTCGTGCTCTGGCGTCCGGACCGCACGCTGAGGTTCGCCGGAATGGGATGGCCGGAATCCGACACCACCCGCGTGGTGTCGATGCGGCGCTGGAGCTTTCCGGAGCTGGAATATTTTTCGACGCGCATCGGCACCATTTTCCGCACGTCGATCCAGCTTTTCACACTGCCATAGCCGGAGCGATCTCCTTTGCCCGGCTTCGATTCGAGAACCTGGCAGTTCACTCCATCCACCTCTTCTGTGCCGACAATCGTCTGCTGACTCCAGGCGAAGAAATCGTCCACCACGTCTTCGTAAGCGAGGTCGCTGCCGAAAAGCGGTTCTTTCAAGTCATCGATCGTCCGCGCTTTATCCGGCGGAGTGAACGTGGCAACGGTCGCGGCGCGGCTGCCGGATTTGCGCAACAGCACGGACTCACCCTTGCGCTCCTTCGGAAAGAGCACCTGATACACGATGTCCGATCCGCTCTTCGTCCGGCGTTGTTTGATCTGAAGCTGAAGCGTCTCCGCGGTGCTCCCTTTGATCTCCATGCGCAGGCGCACGTAGCTGGAGCCATCCTGGCGAAGTGCGCTGAGTTTGGCGGCCAATTCACCAGCATTGGGCACCGGCGCGGGGTCGGCAGCGGAAACCGGACAGGCGAAAGTGAAGCCAAGGCTGGCGAGGACGAGCAGGCAATGCGGATTCATAGGGAAAGATTCGTAGCGCGAAAGGCGCGCGGTCGTCAGCCGTGCAAGGCCTGGCTGGGCATGAGCCGGGAACTGCGCCACGCCGGATAGACGCCGCTGATCACGCCCACCAGCACGGCGATGCCGACGGCCGTGACGAGCAGACTTGGATTCAGGTCGGGTTCGAGCAAATTGCGAATCGCCGGCAGGGTCACGAGCAGTTTCACGCCGAAGAAGCCGATCGCCACTCCACCAACGCCGCCGAGGAAGCCCAGCAGCGCGGATTCCAGCAGAATCATGCGCACGATGCGGTTGCGCTTCCAGCCGACGGCCAGAAGGACGCAAATCTCCTGCGTGCGCTCGAAAACGGTCATCAGCATGGTGTTCATCACCCCGAGGACGCCCACAAGCACCGCGAGCAGCGAGGTGCCCCAACTCATGGCCCGGATCATCTTGTAAGCTTGGCTGTCGCGAATGTGTTCACCTGCAATCACCGCACGCGCTTCCGGCACCACGCTTGTGATTTTGGCACACAGCGCAGTCATGTCGTTGTGGCTCGTGCCGGGCGCTACGCGTATGTCGATGATATTGATCTTCCCCTGGTTGCCGGTGATCTCCTGAAGCACGGGCAGAGAGAGAATCACGGAGCCGTTTTCAACCACTGCGCCACCGTCCACAATGCCCGTGACGGCGAGTTCTTCGGTTTCAAGCTGCAACGTGTCGCCGACCTTTTTCTTCAGCACCTCCGCAGCGGTCTGGCCGAGGACGACAGCCTTTTCCTTCGCATTGTGGGGCAAGCGGCCGGTCACGATCTTCAGGTTCTTCCACGAAAAGCTATTCCACTGGCGAGCCGAGACGATCATCATGTCGGCGTTTTCGACACTCATGAGATCGACCAGCAAGGTAGAGGTTTCGGCGACGGGCGGGATGGGTTTGATGCGTTCGACGGCGGAATCGGGGAAGGGTTTCGGCGTCAGCGCGCTACCCATGTTGCTGACGACGATATCGGTGCCGCGGGTTTTCATGCCGACCGCCCAGCTCGTCTCGAAACCGCGCGACATGCCCACCAACGCGACAACGGCGGCAATACCAATGGCGATGCCGACCATGGTCAGGCCGGTGCGAACCGGGCGCCGCATGAGTCCGCGAGTGACGACGGTCAGGAAAGTCATGATGGGCTTTGGTCCGAGAAAATCCGGCCGTCTTTCATGGCGATGACCCGTTCCGCCCGGCGGGCGATACCGGGATCATGAGTCACCAGCACGAGCGTGATGTTTTGTTCACGCCGCAGACGCACGATGAGTTCGAGCACATTCGCGGCGTTTTCGCTGTCGAGATTGCCGGTCGGTTCGTCGGCGAGCAACACCGAGGCGCCATTGGCGAGGCTGCGCGCGATGGCAACCCGCTGGCGTTCGCCGCCGGAGAGTTTGGACGGGAAATGATTCAGCCGGTGACCAAGCCCGACTATCTCGAGCAATTTGGTTGCGCGCTGTTTCCGGTCCGCTGCGGAGCGATCGGTTTCGAACATCGGGATCTGCACATTCTCGATCGCCGTGAACGTCGGGAGCAGATGAAACGCCTGGAAGATGAAGCCGATCTCCCGTGCGCGATATCCCGAGAGATCGATCCGTTCCGCCAGCGACGAACCGCGATACCGCAACACGCCTTCGCTGGGATGATCAAGCGCGCCGAGCATTTGCAGCAACGTCGATTTTCCCGATCCGCTCTGGCCCACGATGGCCACGAACTCACCTTCGTGAATGCGGAAATTCACGCCGCGCAGGGCTTTCACCTGCCCGGCGTCGTATTCCTTTTTCAGGTTCTCAGCCTCAAAAACACACGCAGCCTCTTTCACCATTTAGTTGAGCCCTTGCGCCAGTTTTTCCTGCCGGGTCACCCGGGTCGCGCCGAGCCACTGTGCGCCCACCCGAGGATCCGGCAGGTTGATGAGGAGATCCCACACCGCGGCCCTGAACGTGCGAAACGGCGGGCGCTCCTCGGGGACTGTGGGCTCGAGCAACTGCGCATTCATCGGCAGCTCTGGGTGCGGCAGGCCGGACCGCCAGTGGTGCACGCCATGATACGGCTCGTGCAGCAGGGTGAAGCAGAGGAACTTCGCGGTCCACCCTTCGGCGACGATGCTGCGCGTCGAGCTATTCACCGTGCAACCAGTCAGGCCGACATGCTCCACATATTTGCGCAGGCTTTGCGCATTCCCCGCCAGCCAAGCCGGCAGAACGTGCAGCCACAGGAAATATTTCCAGGCTCCAAAAACGGCGACGATTGTGATCAACGCGGTCCAGAACACCGCCGCGCCGATCAGTTCGATCCAGACCCGCCGGCGCAGCCGCTTGTTCCGGATCGGCGATTCCTTCCGCAAGAAAGTGCGGACGAAAAGGAAGGGTGTGAAAAACATCCCCATGGTGAGTTCGAGAACGGCGGCACCGACGCGTTTCCAGCGTGGCATGGTGGGATGAACGAACGGCCAGAGTTCGTCGTCCCGCTCCGAAGCCAGGTAGGCGTGATGAAGCTGATGCGCCGCGCGATACAGGCTGAAGCTCATGAAGCTGAGCCCGCCGATGAGAATGCCGTCGATCTCGTTCAGCAGGCGACTATGTCGCAGCAAGCCGTGCGTGGCTTCGTGAAAGCCGATCAACATGCCGTGCATGAGGTGACTGGAGATCAGCATCATCGGCACGGCCAGCCAGTAGTTGTGGTGATACACGGCCCACGCTACCGTCCCTTGGCTCATGGCAAAAAGGAGCACGAGCACCTGAAACGCCGACCGGGTCAGCCAATGCGGCTTGTGCGGCTCAGAGTCGCTTTCGGCAGTCGTGGTATCATTCATGGGGCGAGTTCGGCGATGCGGCTTTCCGGCGCCCGACAGGCAGCGGTGAGCACGGTTTCAAACATTCGACCGAGATGCTCCACGTGGTCTTGGGGAAAAAGCTGCGGACGGAAAAGCCACACCACTTCAAGGCGGTCGCCTTCTTCGGTCACTTCACATGCGAGATGGAACCGCGCCGTGCCGGTGGAGCGCATGTGAAGTTTCGCGGAAAGGCCCGGCAGCGCGACATCCGGCACGGGATGATTTTGCAACGCGAACCGCACCTCAAAGATCGGGTTGTGTCCGGGCCGGCTGGGATCGCCGAGCGCCTTGGCCAGCTCTACGAAAGGCATGGCGTTCGCAAAACAATCAACGGTGTTTTGATGCGTGGCACGAAGGCTGGCGTTGAACGCTCGCTGCGAATCGACCCGGCCACGCAAGGGCACGATACCCGCGAAGGAGCCCATGGTTTCCTTCGCAGCCTGCTTGGTGCGATTGGCCACTGGAGAACCCACGAGCACATCATCGGTCCCGGCCCAGCGCGAGAAGGCGATCTGGAACGCACTAAGCAGTGTGCTGAAGAGCGTGGCGCCCGCGCGGCGGGCGAGGTCGCGCGCGGCGCTGGTGAGTTCGGCAGAGAAGTGAGTGACGACGCGTTCGGGCAAACCGCTCGCGGTGACCGCTCCCTCATGCGCATCCCAAAGGCGCCGGTGACCGGCGAGGTGGTTTTTCCAGAACGCGACCCGCGGCTCCAGCTCGGCCGGTTGCCAGAATGCGCGCTCCGCAGCACCCCACGCCGTGTAGCTGAGCGGCACGGCGGGAAGCGGTTCGCGCACGCCGCGCACGCGCTGGAAATAGGCGAGGCACAACTCCTGAATGAAAACGCCCAGCGTCCAGCCATCGCCAATCGCGTGGTGAATCGAGAAAACGAGGAGGTGGTCATCCGGCGCCCGGCGGAGCAGTTCGACACGGTAGAGTGGCCCTTGGACGAGATCGAACGGTTCGCGGAAAATCTCCCGCGCGATTTCCTCAACTGCTTCAGGATGGCACTGCTCCGGCATCAATTCACGAAAGCGCATCTTCGCAGGCGCTTCCTCGCGGATGAGCTGCATGGCACCTTCCTTGCCCGGCAGAAACGAAACCCGGAGCGCCTCCTGCCGTTTCACGACCTGCTCAAGCGCGCCCGCGCCATCCTCCGGCGTGAGGCGCCCGCGCGCTTCGATGATGCAGCAGATGTGATTTGCCGTGTCGCCCGGCGTCACCGGAGAGGCCTCCCACAGTTCACGTTGCGGAAACGTCAGCGGCTGGAGGCGGAGTTCACCGCTCTCCAGACGTTGTTTCAACAAGGCGCGCTTATCTCCAGACATCGCTCGCGTTTATCGGACGGCGCCCTGCGGATCGGGGTCTTCCTTGTCCGATTCCTCATCGTCGCCGAGCAGGCTGTCGAGGTCGGCATCGGAGAGCGCGTCGAGATCGACGGCGTCGGTCGACGGCGCTGCTTCGGCGGCAGCCGCGGCAGGAGCCGGAGCTACCGCGCCGGTCTTTCCACCCATGTGACCGGCGATCAACGAAGCGATCTGGCCGATGGTTCGAGCGCGCATGAGACTGGTAGGCGGCAGCGCGACACCGATGGCGGCTTCGAGCGAGTTTTCGATTTCGACGCCCATGAGCGAATCGAGACCGAGGTCGGTGAGCGGCTGATCGTCGCGCAGGCTGTCGGGTTTGACGCGCAGCACCGAGCCGACGACTTCGCGCACGGCCTGGGCGATGACTCCTTCCTTCTCCTCCGCCGAGGCGGATTCGATCTTCTGGCGCCAGTCGCTGGTGACACCACCCTCGCTCTGGCCTTCGACGGCAGCGAGGATGCGCTCGAGGAGCGGATTCTCCTGCGCGCTGCGGAAGAACTGGCGCCACTTGGCCCAATCAACGCGGATCGCGACGACCTGCGTGTTGCCGGCAGCGAGCGAGGATTCAAGCAAGGAAACGACTTCGCCGGGCGAAAGCTCGGTGGTGCCCTGGCGTGCAAGGAATTCGGCGACGCGTTCGTTGCGCGCGACGTAACCTTCACCGCCAAGCACGCCCCAGTTCATGGTGAGTGCGGGCAGGCCAAGCAGGCGGCGGTGATGTGCGAGCGCGTCGAGGAAGGCATTCGCTGCCCCGTAGTTGCCCTGCGCGGGATTGCCGAAGATGCTCGAGACGGACGAGAACATGACGAAGCAATCGAGTTGATCCTTCTTCGTGCCCTCGTGCAGCAGCCAGGCCCCGTAGGCTTTCGGCTCCACGACCATGCGCATGCGGTCGCGGTTCAGCGCCGTGAGCGGCGCGTCGTCGATGACCATGGCGAGGTGGAATACGCCGCGGATCGGCAGGCCGCCGGCGCGCGCTTCGTTGAGCAGGCGCGTGACGTCCTTGGGCGAGCCGGCATCGGCTTTCACCACGCGGACTTCCACACCGCGATCTTCGAGACCTTTCACGAAGGCCTGCGCTTCCGGCGTCGAAGCGCCGCTGCGGCTGCTGAGCACGAGATGCTTCGCGCCGTTTTTCATGAGCGATTCCGCAATGACTTTGCCAAAGCCGCCGAAGCCGCCGGTAATGACATAGGTGCCGTCGGGCTTGATCGAAAACGACGGAGCCAGCGGCTCCCCGCGACGCGGCACAAAGGCTTCCGGGAACGCCACGACCACCTTGCCGATGTGTTTACCACTCGCCATGAGGCGGAAGGCGGCATCGACACGCGACGCGGCGAACGAACGGAACGGCAGCGGCGTGAGCGCACCTTCCTCCACCAGCGCAGCGATTTCGCCGAGCATCTGGCGCGTGAGCGATTCGTCGCCGCTGAAGACGGCGTCCATCGCCACGACGTGGAAGGACGCATTGCGCCGGAGCGGCCAGAGCGGAATGCGCGAGTTCTGGTAGATATCGCGTTTGCCGATCTCGATAAAGCGGCCGAACTCCGCGAGGCAGGATAACCCCATCGGGATGGCTTCGGCAGCAAGCGCGTTGAGAACGCAATCCACACCACGGCGGTTGGTCAACTCCATCACCGCTTCGGCAAAGTCGCCACGGCGGGAGTCGATGACGTGCTTCACGCCAAGCGTCTGGAGCAGCGCACGTTTGGTCGCACTGCCGGCGCTGGCGATGACTTCCGCACCGAGATGATGCGCAATCTGAATCGCCGCCATGCCGACGCCACCGGCGCCCGCGTGGACGAGCACACATTCACCGGGGCGAATGCGCGCGACGTTTTTCAGCGCGTGCCAGGCGGTCATGAACACGACCGGTATGGTGGCCGATTCTTCAAACGACAGCCCCGACGGAATCCGGCGGATGTCACCACCACGCGCGAGCGTCTGCGTGGCGAGGCCGAAGACGGCCAGACCAAAGACGCGATCGCCGGGCGCGACGTGGGAAACGCCCGAGCCGACGGCTTTGACGACGCCGCCAACTTCGTCACCGAAGATGCGAGCATCGGGCGCTTCGCCGGGATAAAGCGCGAGTGCCTTGAGCACATCGCGGAAGTTCATGCCGGCCGCGCGGACGTCGATGAGCACTTCGCCCGGACCGGGAGCCGGTAGAGCAAAGGGCGCAAAGCGCAGCGTGTCGAGGTGACCGCGCTCGCGAGATTCCAGACGCAGCGGGACCGACGGCGCAAGCGTTTGCTGAACAGACGGACGCCCACGGCTGAGACGCTGGGCATAACGAGCTTCGCCGCGGAGAGCGACTTCGCGCTCGGGCTCCGTGCGGAGCAGTTCTTCCCACAGCGCCCCGAAATCGAATGGCGACGCGTGCGTCGGCAGATCGATGCCGCGGCAGGTGAGGTTCGTGTATTCGTTCAGGATGACGCGCAGCAGGCCGATGGCCGGAGCTTGCGCGACCGCGACGGTGATCATTTCGCGACCAACGGGCTGAGCCCCGCGCGTGATCGAATCGAGGCGAATCCTCGCCGCCGGATAGATGGCTTCGAGCGCCTGGGCCAGGTGCAGTAGGGCGTCCGTGCCGAGCAGCGGATCGTCGCCGACTTTGGTCGCGTCGAGGTTCCACAGATAGACGATGCGCTCCGGTGTGGCATCGGCACACGCCTTCAGCAGTCGCGACCAACCTTCGGACCCTTCGGCGCTCACGGTGAAAGTGTCGATGCCCGTGGTGGCAAATTCCGTCCCGCGATGAACGGCTCGCGCCCGGGCGCCTACGCGGCGCAGGTGTGCGGCCAGTTGATCGCCAAGGCCCGCGGCATCGGCAAAGATGAGCCATGATTTTTCGACCGGCAGAGCGAAGTCGGGACCCCCATCTTCGTTCCGCTGCTCCCAGGCTTTGCGCGCGAGGAGCGCCATCTGGCCTTCGCCACCGGTTGGACCGATGAGGCCGGGCAACGACGCGGTTTCCTGGAAGCCGCACCCTTTTAGCACTTCCTCCCACCTGGCTCGCTCGAGCAGCGGCTGCTCGGGGCGCAGATCGCGGTCGGTGAGATGCCACCAGCCGCTGGTGAGGCCGAAGACCGTCTCGGTCCAGAGTTGTGGCGTGGCCGTGTCCATGAAGATGAGGCTGCCGCCGGGCTTCAGCAGATCGCGCAGATAACCGAGCGTGGCGCGCACGTCCTTCACCGCATGGATGACGTTCGTGCCGATGATGAAGTCGAAAGATTCGGCCGCGAATTCCTGCTCCGTGCCGGGCCTCTCGATATCGAACACCTTGCACTCGACCTCGGGGAAGGCGGCGAGCTTCTGCATCGCGCCGGGGAAGAAACCGGCGGAGACATCGGTGAACGTGTAGGAGTGCAGGCCGCGCTCCAGCATGGGCAGCACGTGGGCAGCAAGACCGGCGGTGCCGCCGCCGATTTCGAGGATGCGCAGGCCGCGCCCCTCGGGCAGATGCGAGGCGGCTTCGCGCACCGCGGCCGCGATGGCCGATAGCCACTGGCTGGTGTAGAGGCCGTCGCCGTAAAATTGGTCGAGCAATTCCGCTCCCGAACCGGCGAAGAGCACCTGCACGGCATCTTTTTCGCCACGCAAAATCGCGCCGAGTTCGGCACAATTACCCGTGCAAAGCAGCGCCTCCGGCAAATGACCGGAGTGTTCGGCGACGAACTTGCGCATGATGGCCGGCGCGGAGTCGGCGGCGATCTTGAAGGCGGCGGTCGCCTGCCAGGTGTCGCCGGATCTCTTCACCAGACCACGTTTGCCGAGGCCGAGCATGAGACGCTCGAACGCCTGGCGGATCGGAGTCGCCACGTGGAGCGACGAGGCGCTGAACTTTCCGCCATCACCCACGCCCATCTGGCGCAGGCCGAGAGCAAGGTGCGTGGCGCTGAGTTCATCGCCCGCGGCCATGGCCTGTTGCAATTCCTGGCGGCCACGAGTCGAGACGACCTCTTCCAGGGCGGTCGCCGCCACGGCTTGCAATTGCTTGAGCGAAAGCGGTTCCAACTCGGAGCCGGGAAGGGTCGAAGGAGTGCGTTCCCAATCGACGTGGTAAATGACATCGCGAATCCCCCCGGGTGCGCCGGAGCGGCGCACGCCGGTGACGCTGATCGCGCGGAAGCCATCGACAAGCACGCACGGTTCGCCCGCGTCGTTATACAGGCCGATGCGGCCTTCGACGAACTCCTCGTTGCACTGGAGCACGCCCGCGCGAACACGGACCGCCGCGCCCGGCGTGCGCAGGAACAGGATGCGCGCAAAACGGACTGGCAGCTTCATGCGCGAACGACGATCTTCCACGGTGGCAGCACCCGCAGAGAAGGTCTGCAACGCACCATCGAAGAGCACGGGATGGAGCGGATATTCATCGGCGCGATTTTCGATCGCTTCCGACAAGGTCACCCGGCCCGCAGAACGGCCGGCACCGGCAGCCAGTTCGCGAATCGGGCGAAACTCTTCGCCGTAGCGGAGGCCGAGATCGCTCATGTAGCGATAGAAACCTTCCACCTCGACAGGCTCCGTGCCGGGCTCGGCAGCGCTTTCAAACGTGGTGCCGGTGAAGGCCGACTCCGTGCGTTCGCCGCGCATCGAACCGACAACGTGCAGCGACCACGACGCACCTTGTTCAAAGCGGCTCTGGATCGCGAAGGTGCGCTCGTTCGGGTCGTAAGAAATTTCGAGATGCACCCCCGAGACCGGGTCGGGCAGGATCAGCGGCTTCCGGATTTCAAAGTCCTCAATAACAAACGGACGGCCTTCGAAGAGTTGCACGCCGGCTTCGAGGACCATGTCCACAAACGCGGCGGCCGGGAAGATCACGTGGCTATCGACCTTATGATCCTTGAGGAAGGCCATATGGCGCGAGTCGAGGCGCGCATTCCACGTAGGGGTGGCGCGAGCGACACGCGTATCGAGCAGGCCGCGGCCGCCGGGAGCCAGACGTCCATCGCGCCAGTCGGCAGCTTCGTTCCACCAACGGGCCTTGTCCCACGCGTAAGCGGGCAGCGAGAGGAAACGGCGCGACGGAGTCATCGCGGCGAAATTCAGCGCGACGCCGGCGCGGTGCAGATCGAGCGCGGTTTCGAGCAGGGTTTCGTGTTCACGTTCGCGGCGCGCGGAAGCAAAGACCGGCACCTTGGTGCTGCGGCCGGTGAGGCATTCCTGCACGGAGTGAACGAGCGCCGGATGCGCCCCAAGCTCGAGCCAGATATCCACGCCAAAATCGGCGAGCGCATTCACCGCCGGGGCGAACTGCACCGGCTGGCGCACCCCGCGGCCCCAGTGGACCGCGCCGCACGATTCACCCGGGCAGCGATCGCCCGTGACGGTGCTGAAGAACGGCACGGTATCCGGCTGCGGAACGAGATCGGCCAGCGTTTCCTCCAACTGTTCCGAGGCGGGGAGCATGAGCGGATGGTGAAACGGATGATCGACACGCACGAGGCGCGCGAAAACGCCCTGCGGTTCCAGCTCCGCCATCATGGCTTCGAGAGCGATCTTCGGGCCGGCCAGCGTGAGCGAACGCGGGCCGTTGAACGCCGCAATGGTAACGGTGCGATCGTGCCGCGCGATGAGCGCTCGCGCTTCATCTTCGCCCAGACCGACCGCGAGCATGGTGCCTTCGCCACGGGCGCACGAATCCATGAACTTCGCGCGCTGCACGATGATGCGAGCGCCTTCTTCGAGACTGAAAATTCCCGCGACACACGCGGCCGCGATTTCACCCACGCTGTGGCCGACGATGGCAGCAGGTTCAACACCCCATGATTTCCACAATGCCGCCAAAGACACCTGCATGGCGAAGATCGACGGCTGGGCAATCTCCGTGCGAGCCATCTTTGACTTCTCCTCCGTGCGGCCGAGTTCTTCGAGGAGCGAGAAGTTAGCCCACGGCTTCATGGCCGCGGCGCAACGCTCCATCGTCTCGCGGAAGACGGGCTCATGCTTCATCAACTCGCGGCCCATGCCCCACCACTGCGGGCCCTGGCCGCTCATCACGAAAGCGATGCGCGGCGCGTGTTCGGGACGCGGAGTGAAGGAAGTGCGCGCCTTCACCGTGTCCTGCTTCACACCGAAGGCATCGAGTTCCTGCACGAGTTCGCCGATGGAACCGGCGACGATGGTCAAGCGGTGCTGGTGATGATTGCGCCGGACACCGAGCGAATAGACGAGGTCGGGCAGCACCGGCGAATCGCCATTGGCGTGCGCACGTTCTTCGAGCCACTTCGCGAGTTGCAGGGCGGAGCCCTGGAGAGCCTCTTCGGAACGTGCGGACAGCACGATCGGCCACGAGCGTTCGCTGGGTTTATCGGAATGTTCGTGATGCGGACGCGGCGGCGCTTCCTCGAGAATCACGTGTGCATTCGCGCCACCGAAGCCGAACGAATTCACGCCCGCCATGCGCGGCCCCTTCGTCTTCGGAAAGGGCTCAAGCGTGGTGTTCACGCGAAGCTTTAGCTTCTCGAAATCGATGTTCGGGTTCGGCTTCTGGAAGTGGAGGTTCGCCGGAATCTGGTGGTGCTTGAGCACAAGCAGCGCCTTCACGAGACCAGCCACACCCGCGGCCGTTTCGAGATGGCCGAGATTCGTCTTCACGGAACCGATCACGAGCGGTTCATCCGCAGGGCGCGCCGCGCAGAGCGCTTCGGCGAGAGCATTCGCTTCGATTGGGTCGCCCACGGCTGTGCCGGTGCCGTGCGCCTCGACGAAACCGATGGCGTTCGGATCGATGCCCGCATCGACACACGCGTCCTTTACCAGCCGCGCCTGCGCCTCCGGGCTCGGGAGCGAGATACCATTGGTATGACCGTCCTGGTTCAGCCCCGTCGCCACAATGATACCATGGATGGTGTCGCCGTCTTCGATCGCCTTCGAGAGACGCTTGAGCATGACCATGCCGGCCCCTTCACCGCGCACGAACCCATTCGCGTCCGCATCGAACGCTTTGCACTTGCCTTCGGGCGAAAGCATCGACGCCTGCGAAAACCCGATGAAACCGCCGGGCGTGATCATCACAGTCACACCACCGGCCAGCGCCAATTCCCCTCGCCCAGCCCAGATGTGTTCACACGCCGAATGCACCGCGGTGAGCGCCGACGAACACGCCGTGTCCATCGCGACGCTCGGGCCGGTGAGGTTCAGGCAATAGGAAATGCGGTTCGCCGCGATACTGTGCGCAGTGCCGGTGGGCGAATGCGGCGAGATGCCGGCGGAATCCCAAGGCGTGCCTTGGATGACCTGATAGTCGGTGTGCGAGATGCCGACGAACACACCGATGTCGGTTCCCTTCTCGAAATCGAGGATAACGCCAGCGTCTTCGATGGCTTCCCACGCCGTCTCCAGCATGAGCCGATGCTGCGGGTCCACGTAGGGAGCTTCGCGAGGCGAGATGCCAAAAAACTGGGGGTCAAATTGATCGATTCCATCCACGAAACCGCCACGCTTGGCGACGGACTTGCCTGGAATGGGTCCTTCGGTGTCGTGGAAGCGCTCCACGTTCCAGCGATCGGCGGGCACATCTCCCACGGCCTCGCGGCCTTCCACGAGAAGCTTCCACAGCGCTTCAGGGTCGTTAATCCCCCCGGGAAAGCGGCAGCCGATTCCGATGATTGCAATACGATCTCTAGGCATAAATGGTCAGGTCGCGTGAGGCGAGTCGTCGATTGACCCGTGCATATCGCCGCGCGTCAAGTCAGGGGACGTATTTTCTCCACAAAAGCAAGGACGTGGTGAGTTCTAAAAACGGACGACTTTTGCGGCGGAAAACGAGTCGTGCTGGGCGCGCGGACCTTACGCGAAAAAGCGTTCACTTTTTTGACACGGAAACGGTCGCCAAGCGGGGGGATTGCGAAGTAGAGGGTAACCCCATGTGTGGAATCGCCGGAATCATCGACCTCGCCGACCAACGAACGGTGCCTGAGGGCATCCTTCGACAAATGGCCCATGCCATCGCGCATCGTGGCCCCGATGAGGAGGGCTTTTATATTCGGCCCGGCATCGGGCTGGGCTCCCGGCGTTTGAGTATCGTGGGCCTGGCGGACGGGCAGCAGCCAGTCACGAACGAAGACCAGAACATCACTGTGGTGTTCAACGGCGAACTGTTCGACCACCTCCAAAAGCGTGCCGAACTGGAGGCGAAGGGGCATCGGCTGGTCAAGAGTTGCGACACGGAGATCATTCCGCATCTCTGGGAGGAACACCGCGAAGCGATGTTTGAGCGGCTGCGCGGGCAGTTTGCCATTGCGCTCTGGGATGAAAAACAGCGGCGCCTGGCGGTTGGTCGTGACCGTTTCGGCATCTGCCCGGTGTATTGGAGCCGGCAGGGAGACTGGCTGCTCTTCGCTTCGGAGATCAAGGCTTTGCTGGCGTCGGGCATGGTGCCAGCACGTCCGGATCGACGAGGGATCGATCACGTCTTTACCTTTTCCGCACTGCCGGGACCGATCACGTGTTTTGAAAACGTGCAGATGCTGCGCCCGGGACATTTTCTCGACATCCGTCCGGGCGACGGGCGGCGAAGCGCGGAGATCACTGAGCGCGTATACTGGGAGATGGATTTCCCCGAGCGCGGGCAGGAGGAACGTGGGCAGGATCCAAAGATGCTCGTGGATCAGTTCGAGCAGGTCATGCTGCGCTCCGTGGACACGCGGCTAAAGGCAGACGTGCCGGTGGGCTCATATCTTTCGGGCGGCGTCGATTCGAGCATGATCGCGGCGCTGGCCTGCCACCTGAAAGGCTCGGCCATCAATACCTACACGGTGCGCGTCGATTCGCCGGAGCTCGACGAACTGGACGCGGCCAATCTCGTAGCCCGCCACATCAAGACGAAGCCGCCGATCGTGCAGGAGTTTCGCACGGAAGACGCGCTGCAAACCTATCCCGAGCTGATTCATGCCGCCGAGGCACCGGTCATCGATACCTCTTGCGCGGCACTGCTCCAGCTCGCGCGCAAGGTGCACGAATGCGGACAAAAAGTGGTGCTGACCGGCGAAGGCGCCGACGAGTGGCTCATCGGCTACCCGTGGTATAAGGCGGCGAAAATTCTCAATTACCTCGACGTCATTCCCGGTCTGAGCGACGTCGCGCGTCGGGCGTATCTGCGCTTCAATCACGTGCCGCAGTATCCGCGGGAGTTTCGCCGCGACATCGAAGCAGCGGCCGGCGGGCCCAATGCGTGGATCGATTCCTATGGCCTGCTCGGGCTCTCGAAGCTCCGGTTTTACTCTGATGCCATGCACACGGTGCGCGAGCAATCGAACCCGTGGGCCGATCTGCAGATGCCGCTGGAACGTGCGCGCAAATGGCATCCGCTCCACCGTGGAGTGTGGGTCGCGGGCCGTGTCACCCTCGCGGGCCTGCTGCTCCAGGCGAAGGGCGATCGCGTGGCAATGAATTCATCGGTCGAAGTGCGCTATCCCTTCCTCGACGAAGACGTCTTCGCCTTTCTCGCAAAGCTCGATCCCGAAGAGTGGAAGCTGCACGGCTTCCGCGACAAACATCTGCTGCGCCTTCTCGCCGAGCGCTGGGTGCCACCGGAGGTTTACCAACGCCGGAAGGTCATCTTCCGCGCGCCGCTCGACAGCTTCCACATGGATCCCAAACCGCCCTTCGTGGCCGAACTGGTCAGCGAAGAATCGCTCCGAAAAACGGGCTATTTCGACGTCGCCGCCGTGCGTCACTGGCGCAAAGCCTATCGCGACATGCGCGAGGGCTCCATGCCTCGCCTTTCCGTGGAAGGCGGCCTCGCGGCCGTCGTCGCGACGCAGCTCTGGCATCATCGCTTCATCGATGCAACGCTGTGCTCACTGCCCGTGAAATAACCACGCTCCAGGAGAGACACGGGACAGGGCACCGACCCCGGCTACTGTCAGTGCAGCTTCGCCAGAAGCTGCCGCCCCTGCTCCTTCACCTCGGGGTCATCCTTCTCCGTATTCGGCATGGAGAGCCCCTTCGCGATGAACTTCCTCGCGACCTCGGTATTTCCCATCTGCGCGTAAGTGCGGCCAAGCTCGATGTAATGCATGAGCCGGTTGGGATTCAGCTTGATGGCCTTCTCGAAGCACTGCACCGCATCTTCATATTTCGCCGTCGGCAACGCACCATACACCATCTGCGCGACTGCCCGTTTCAGCGAACTGACATCGGCCACGTTGAGATACCAACGACCGAGCACTTGCCAAGCGAGGTCGTTGGCGGGATCGAGCGCGATAGTCCTATCCGCCGCCGCCTTGATGATCCGCGAACCGGCAATCTGGTCCTTGGTCGCCTGATAGGGCAGCACCTTCCCATAGCTGATCGCGACCGACAACTGCGCCTCCGCATTGTTGGGCGCGAGGGTCGCGGCTTTTTGCGAGTAACTCACCGCCGTCTGGCCATACCTTAGTTTCTCGTCCTTCTTGCCGGACTCGAGCAGCAGGTGGCGATACTGTCGGGCAATCCGCAGCAGCAGGCTGACGTTGTTTGGGTCCATCTTCTCCGCCGGGAGATAAAATCGGAGCGCCTCTGCGGGCATCAGTTTTGTATAAAAGACATCTCCTTTTTTGATCAGGTCATCGACCGGTCCGATGCTCTCCGCCTTTGCAGCACCACTCATCGCCAACGGAGCGAGGGCGAGGAAGTTCCTGAGAAAATGGACCGAGCGCATAGGGATTTTGAGAAGGAGGCCTTTTTTCTGACCTCAAACCCTGATTCGGCGTTCAATCCCCAACTGGATTTCTCCTAACGCGTGATGACTAATTTTTCATCTTCACCGCGGCTTCGACCAGTCGCCCGGCATTGAGCAATTCCGCTTCGCTGCGCCTCGGCCCCACCAGTTGCAGGCTCGTTAGATCGACCTCACCCCGGCGGAGGGGAATCGGCACCGCCAAGGCGGGATTCCCGGCAAAGTTCACCGCCACGGTATTTTGCTTGTCCAGCACGAGCGCCTCAAGCACGCCGATCTTGAAACTGATGGCCAGCGGAGGCGGGGTGGTCTGGAGTGTGGGCAGGGCAATGACGTCGACTTTCCTGAGGACCTGCCGCAAATCGGTCTGCCACGCTTTCTGGCGCCCGACCGCTTCCCAGTAACCCCTCTGGTAAGCAAGTCGCCCGGCCAGAATCGCGGCCTTCGTGCGAGCGCTCACCCCTAGTTTGCCCAGGTAGGGCCGGTCGCTCATCCACGCGCCAGCCGCCGCCAGCGTGTTGCCATCTTTTTTAGCCTGCTCCCATTTTTGGACGAAGTCCTCCCCGAGAGGCACGACCTGAAAACCAGCCTCGGCGAGGGCACGATCGACAGCGAGGTCAATGCGCGGGTTGGTGCCCTTCAGTCTCAGCCGGCCCACGCGAATGCTCGATCCCGTCGGTTTTGCACTCTTGGCCGCCTCGTAGCGTCCCGCAAATCCACGCTGCAGGAGGTCCATTCCTCGCGCTGTCATCGCGACGTCTTTTGCCAGCGGGCCGACGGTATCGAGATGCTGCGCCTCGATCGGCACCACTCCATCCAGCGGCACGAGGCCAAACGTCGTCTTCAGTCCGACCACCCCGCTGCACGCGGCCGGCACGCGCACGGATCCGGCCGTATCCGTCCCGAACGCGACATCCGCCAGGCCGGTCGCCACGGCGACAGCCGACCCGCAGGACGACCCTCCTGGGATGAGCCGCCGCCAGCTACTCAGCGGGCTTCGCGGCGTGCCGAAATATTCATTGAGACCCGAGGGGGACACCGCGAATTCGCTCAGGTTCGCCTTGCCGACAAACTGCACCCCCCGCTCCCGGGCAATCGCGAGACAGGCCGCATCCTTCCTCGCGGGCGCGGCATTCTTGGCGAAATACTCCGAACCGGCCGTGGTCACGAAGCCGCGCATATCGATGTTGTCCTTCACGGCGAGCCGCAGTTTGCCGGTTCCCGCTGGCGGCGGCCAATACGCGATGAAGGCGTGCTCGCCCGGCTTGCCTCGCGAAAGGTCTGGCATCAGTGAACAACCACTCAGGGCGATGCAGGAGCCGAGGGCAATCCACTGAAAACGAAAGAGCGGACACGAGTGCATGGGATTTGATTTCACTCCCCTATCGCGCGTCGGGCTGTCGCCTGACGTGTCAATCTCTCCGGCCTTCAGGGCTCCCGCACACTCGGGCCTTCCACCCACTGCGGGGGAATCATGATCTGTCTCGGCACGGCGGGAACGCCACGTTCGTTGCGCGAGAGCTGGGTCACCACAAGGTCCACCGCTGCCGCGGCGATGTGATCGCGACGATGATGCAAACCGGCGTATTCGTTCATGTGCGGCGTCCAGTCGTGCACCACGAAACCAATATCCTTCGGCGTGCGCAGGCCCAGCCGCTTCAACCACGCAGGCAGATGCGTATCGAACGAGATCAATGCGTCGGGACGGTGTTTCTTCATCCACGCAGAAAATACGCTGAAACTGCGCGTCAGGTCATTGTGCGGAAACAACAGCGGCGGCACCTGCTGCGCCTTCGGCAATTCTTGCTGAAAGTGAAACATGCCACCCGTGTAACCGTTCTGCGACCGGTCATCGATCCAGCGCGTGATTGCGACACCGATCCGGCGATATCCGCGCCGGCGTAGTTCATCGGCGGCGAGTTGAATCCCGAGATTCATGTCCGTGAGGCAGCGGTGCAGCGCGGGCCGGCGAAGGGCGCAGCCAAAAGTGACCGCCGCAAACGGCGAGTAATCCAGTTCGCCACAGGGCAACTGCGCACTCTGCGGCGATACG
This sequence comes from Chthoniobacteraceae bacterium, assembly GCA_044226525.1. Lineage (GTDB taxonomy): Bacteria > Verrucomicrobiota > Verrucomicrobiia > Chthoniobacterales > Chthoniobacteraceae > VFJQ01. The sequence goes on from JBGAGV010000008.1 coordinate 93,525, forward strand.
ATCACTGCCTCGATGCCACGGGCGTGCAGGATGCGCTGAAGGCGCGCGGGTGTCAGCCCATCGCGCCCGAGCCAGAACTCTTCGACCTGATATCCAAATGACTCCGCGCGGCGGCGAATGTCTTCGGGCGGCACGTATTGATAGGACGGATTGAGCAGTTCGTCCTTCGGCACGTCTTCGCGCAGCACCGCCAGCGTAGCCCGGATGTGCGCGCGTTTGCGGTCGCGCACCAAGCCCATCAGCCGTGCCAGATGCGGATCGGGCTGGTATAGCAACTCTTCTGCCGCCCGGAGCACACGCTCACGCTTGCCCGCCGATACCTTGGGCGCTCCGCGCAACGCCCGCGAAGCGGTCATTGGCGACACCCCCGCCGCGCGGGCGATATCATGAAGAGTGGGGCGCATGCCGGCCATGGTGGTAACATACCACCCACAACGTCATTTCCAGCCGCAAAGTCTGCGAGCAAGGAAGCGCTTAACGTAGTCGCCATGTCCACCCCCTCGCCCATCACTCCCGACTCGACTCTCCACCCAACGCGGATTCGTCGCGGCGTGCTCGTCTTCGCCTGCGTGCTGTCGATGATCACCTATCTCGACCGCGTGGCGATCGCCTCGGCGGCGGGAGAGATCGTGACGACGCTCGGCCTGCAAAGCGTGGCGGATTTGAAATGGGCCTTTACGGCGTTCGCTCTCGCCTATGCGCTGTTTGAAGTCCCCACGGGCTGGATGGGCGACGTGCACGGCCCTCGCCGCGCGCTGCTGCGCATCGTGGCGTGGTGGTCCGCGTTCACCGTGCTCACTGCCGCCACGGGGATGAAGATCGGGCCGATCACACTGGGACTGGGATTTCTCATCGGCGTGCGGCTGCTGTTCGGTGCGGGAGAAGCGGGCGCATTCCCGAATCTCACCCGGGCGCTGCACAACTGGCTGCCGCTCAACGAACGCGGACAAGGCCAGGGCAAGGTGTGGTTTTGCGGCAAGCTCATGGGTGGGCTCACCCCGTTTCTGTGGACCGTGCTGGTCGTGGGCACGAGCGCCACGCCCGCGCTGATCGGCTGGCGTGGAGCGTTCTGTCTCTTCGGTTTCATCGGCCTCGCGTGGTCCTTGAGCTTCGCGAAATGGTTTCGGGATCGGCCGGAGGAAAAGCCGGAGGTGAACGCCGCCGAACTGGCGCTCATTCGCGATGGCAACGCCATCGAACATGCCCCGCACGGCTCCGTCCCGTGGGCGCGCGTCATGAGGCACGGCAGTTTTCTCTCGCTCTGCCTGATGTATTCCGCGCAGGCCTACGGCTGGTATTTCAACATCACGTATCTGCCGCAGTTTCTCGAACGGCAGTATGGCCTGCCGAACAGCAGCATGCTCGGCGCGCTCTATAAAGGCGGCCCGCTGCTCATGGGTGCACTCGGCTGTTTGCTGGGCGGCGGAATGACCGACGCGATTATCCGCCGGACGGGTGATCGACGGCTCGCTCGGCGGCTCTGCGGTTGGGTGGGCCACAGCGCGTGTGTCGTCTGCTTCCTTCTTTGCCCGATCGCGCCCAATGCCTTTCTCTTTTTCATCGCCGTTTCGCTCGCCGCGTTCTTCACCGATCTCACCGTGCCAAGTGCGTGGGCCACATGTCAGGACATCGGCGGGCGTTTCGCCGCCACCATCGGTGCGTTCATGAACATGGGCGCAGGGCTCGCCGGGGCGCTCGCGGGCTGGGTTACTGGCTCGGTATTGGAACATGCCATCGCCTCTCGCGCTACCGCGCTCGGTGTCGAAGCCGCCGCACTGCCGGCATCGGAGACCACTGCGGCGCTGCTGCACGGTTATCATATGAACTTCTACTCCTTCGCCGTGCTCTACGCGGTCGCGTTCTTCGCATGGTTCAAGATCGACCCGACCATCCCCATCGAACCCAGCCAGCCATGAACGACTCGCTTTTCCCCGCTCCCCTGCTCGCGCAGATCCGCTCCGCGGGCATCATCGCCACGATCACCATCGACGACGCGTCCAGCGCCCCGGACCTCGGACGAGCACTTCGCGATGGCGGGATCGTGGGGGTGGAACTCACCTTGCGCACTGCCAGCGCCTTCGAAGCCATTCGTCACATGCGGAGTGAAGTGCCGGAACTGCTCGTTGGCGCCGGCACCGTCCTCACACCGGACGATGTGCGGGAGTGCGTCAGCGCCGGCGCCGCTTTCGGCGTGGCCCCGGGCACCAACCCGCGAGTGATTTCCGCAGCACGGGACGCGGGGCTTCCCTTCGCGCCCGGAGTTTGCACGCCGAGCGACATGGAGATCGCACTCGAGAATGGCGCCCGGGTGCTGAAGTTTTTCCCTGGCGAGCCGTGCGGTGGCCTCGGTTATCTGCGCTCCATCGCCGCGCCGTTCGCTCACCTCGGGGTGCAGTTCATTCCGCTCGGTGGCATCGACGAAACGAACGCCGCGCATTATCTGCGCGAGCCGTCCATCGCGGCCATCGGCGGCTCGTGGATCGCTTCACGCGATCTCGTGCAAAAGAAGTCGTGGCCTGCGATCACCGCGCGGGCACGCGAAGCGGTGGCCATCCTGCACCAGACCCGATGAGTCGCATCGTCACCTTCGGCGAAATCATGGCCCGGCTCGCGCCGCCGGGGTTCAGGCGCTTCGAGCAGGCGATGCCCGGCACGATCGAAACGACCTTCGCGGGAGCAGAAGCCTCCGTGGCGGCATCGCTCGCTTACCTCGGCCGCAACGCCGCCTTTGTCACCGCGCTGCCGGCCCACGCCATCGCCGACGCCTGCGTAGCGAGTCTGCGCGCGATGGGCGTGGACACCCGCCACATCGTGCGCACTGCGGAGGGACGACTCGGCCTCTACTTTCTCGAAGCAGGCGCCAACCAGCGGGCCGGACAGGTCATCTACGATCGCGATGGCTCGGCAGCCGCCATCACCCCCGCGAGCGCTTACGATTGGGACGTCATCTTCTCGGAAGCGGAGTGGTTCGTCGTTTCCGGCATCACCCCGGCCATCTCGCGCAACGCCGCGGATGTCACCATGACCGCTCTGCGCGAGGCCGCGCGGCGCGGCGTGAAGGTGGCCTGCGACATGAATTACCGCGCCAAGTTGTGGCGCTGGGAACCGGGCCTCCCTGCTCGCGAACTGGCCACCCGCACCATGCGCGAGCTGCTGCCGCTCGTTGATTTGTTCGTCGGTGGACGTGAGGACGCGGAAACGGTGCTCGGCCTGAATGGCGAGACGTCGCGCGAGGAACTCGCTCGCGAAATCACCAGTCAGTTCCCGCGCATCCGGCGAGTGGCGATGACCCTGCGCGAAGGCGATTCCGCGACGCAGAATCACTTCGGCGGCATGCTCTACGACGCCGACGCCGACACGCTCTCTTTCGCTCCGGCGCCCGGACGACTCCATCCCATCGCCGCGATCGTCGATCGTCTCGGCGCGGGCGACGCCTTCACTGCGGGCCTGCTCTTCGCCCTCACTACACCCGAACTCCGCGCGGCGGAAACGGCCATCGCTTTTGCCGCCGCGGCGGGTTGCCTCGCACACTCGATCGAAGGCGATTTCAACCGCGTGAGCCGCGCCGAAATCGAAGCGCTCATGCGCGGTGGCAACGGCGGACGAGTGCAACGCTAAGACCCTTCTACTTCTCACCATGATCACCAAACTCCTGCCCGTCGTTCTCCTGCTCGCGGCCGCGCGGTTGTCCGCAGCCCCACCAGTCGCTGTCGCCGTTCCGCCCGTGCCGAACTTCTCGCCCGGTCCGGAATACGCCGACAACGTTCGCATGTTCCAAGGCATTCCCGGTATCGAACGCGCGGCCAACGGTCGCCTCTGGGCCACGTGGTATGGCGGGGGAATCACCGAAGATCGGTTCAACTACATCATGCTCGTCACGAGCGATGACGACGGCAAGACGTGGTCGTCGCTCAAGCTCGTGCTCGACCCGGATCGCGACGGTCCGGTGCGCGCGTTCGATCCCTGCCTGTGGCACGACCCTTCCGGCAAACTCTGGCTCTTCTGGGCGCAACGCGGCGGGAGTGAAATGCCGCAGCTCTTCGCGATGTCCACCGCCGACTCCGGCTCCACCGATCCGAAGTGGAACGCGCCGCGCCGCATCGCCGACGGCATCATGATGAACAAACCGACCGCGCTCAAGGACGGCACCTGGCTTCTGCCCACGGCGCTGTGGCAGCGCGAAGGCAGCTCCCGCGTCGTGCGCTCTACGGATCGGGGCGCGACGTGGGAGTTCATCGGCAGCGCGACGATTCCGAAACCGGAAGACCGCAACTGCGATGAAAACATGATCGTCCAGCGCCGCGATGGCAGCCTGTGGATGCTCGTGCGCACCAAATACGGCATCGGCGAGACGACCTCGATGGACGGCGGCAAGACGTGGAGCGAAGTCACCCCATCGCCGATTCCGCATGCGGCTTCGCGCTTTTTCGTCCGCCGGCTGACGTCGGGCAAGCTGCTCCTCGTCCGCCACAACTCGCCCAACACCAAATCGCGTTCGCACCTCACCGCCTACCTCAGCGACGACGATGGTCGCACGTGGAAAGGCGGGCTGCTGCTCGACGAGCGTGTCGGTGTTTCCTATCCGGACGGCGTGCAGGACAAGGACGGTGTCATTCGCGTGATCTACGACTTCAACCGGCAGAAGGAGAAACAGATCTTCATGGCCTCGTTCACCGAGAGCGATGTCGAGCAGGCAAAACCGTCGGATCGAACCCGACTGCGCGTGCTCATCAATCAAGCGACCGGCATCGCCCCTCCGAAAGCTCCCAAGTCTTCCGCCAAGCCGATCCCCGACGCGCCAGCAAATCCGCAGGCCAAATGAAACCGTTCTGCCTCTCCCTGCTTCTCGCTGCGGCAGTGTGCGCAGCGGAGGTGCCGCTCACCAACGTTCTCGTCGATCCCGGCGCGGCTTATTCGGACGAGGCTCGTTCGTGGCAGGGCATCCCAGGCATCGAGCGCGCCGCAAACGGTCGCCTCTGGGTGACGTGGTATAGCGGCGACACCGGTGAAGGCGACATGGGCAACTACGGACTCGCGGCGACGAGCGGGGACGAGGGCAGGACATGGTCGAAGCCGCTGGTAATCCAAGGGCCGCCCGGCACGCGTATCGGCGATCCGCTGCCATGGATCGATCCCAAAGGCCGGCTGTGGATCTTTTATACGCAACTCATGAAGCGCTCCGGCGAGCCGGGCTCGACCGATTTCAAAGGCACGTTCGCCATTCGCACGGACGAGCCCGGGCGGGAAAAGCCGAAGTGGTCCGTGCCGTTTCTCGTGGCCGAGGGCGGCATTCTTTTCGGCAAGCCGCTCATCCGCAGCGGCGGCTGGATCGCGCCATTCTGCGTGACCGGCAAACCTTCGTGGCTCGCGGAGACGAAGGGCAACGAGACCGGCGTGCTGCTGACGAACGATGAAGGCGGGTCGTGGCATTGGCAGGGCGGGACGCATGTGCCGAAGGAACTGTGGAGCTTTGGCGAAGCTACGCTCGCCCCACGGCGCGACGGCAGCATCTGGATGGTCCTCCGCACGACGAAGGGGCTCTATGAAAGCTCGTCGCCGGACGAAGGCCGCACGTGGAGCGCGCCCGCACCGATGCCCGGATTCGCCGGCACGGCGACGCGTGCACATATGCGGCGCCTCAACTCGGGGGCGTTTATGCTCATTTATCATGACTCGAAGAAAGCTCGCCCCGGACGCGACCGGCTCACGGCGTGGCTGTCCGACGACGAAGGCCACACGTGGCCGCATCAACTCCTCCTCGATGAACGTCAGCGTGTCTCCTACCCCGACGCGATTCAGGCGCCGGATGGCCGCATCTTCCTGACCTACGATCACGGTCGTTACGAGACGGGCGAGAAGGAGATCCTCGTCAGCATCGTGCGCGAGGAGGACCTTCGCGCGGGCAAGATCGCGTCGCCAAACACCGCCACGCAGCTCGTCGTCAACCGCTGCACGGCCTACGGAAACCACGCCGACCTGCGGAAGGAAGCGGCGAAAAAACCGTAGAGAACTCTCGACATCAACGGGCCGGTCGCTGACGCGAAGCTCGGCACCTCACGCGTGTTCGCGAAAGATTGCAGCTTTCCGTGCTCTTGCTCGTGGCTTTCAAGCACGAGCACGAGTGAGCAGAAAGACGCGTGTTACGCCACCACTTCGGTGTGCGCTTCGCCGCGGCGGATTTCCTCGCTGAGATCGAGGCCGCTCTTGCGGCTCCACCACAGGACGATCGGCGCGGCGATGAAGATCGACGAGTAGGTGCCGACCACGACGCCGACGATGATCGCGAAGGCGAAGTCCGCGAGCACCGGGCCGCCGAAGAAGTAGAGGCTCAAGCCCGGAAGCATGGCGGTGCTGCCGGTGAGGAAGGTGCGCGAGAGCGTTTCGTTGATGCTCGCATTCATGATGTCCTGAATCGAGCCGCGGCGGCGCATCTTGATGCCTTCGCGAATACGATCGAAGACGACGATGGTATCGTTGATCGAATAACCCGCGATGGTGAGCACGGCGCCGACCGACACGAGCGACAGCTCACGACCGAAAAGCGCGTAAGCACCCAGCGTCAGGAGCACGTCGTGCATGAGCGCGACGAGCGCGCCAATGGCGAAGCTGAGTTCGAACCGCGCGCTGACGTAGAGGAGGATGCCAATGACGCCAAGGCCGAGGGCCATGAGGCTGTTCTGCGCCAGCTCGCCACCGACGAGGCTGCCGACGTGCTCGCGCTGCACTTCGGCCAGTCCGGCGTTCGGGAAGGATTTCGTCATCTGCTCGGCGATCTTCGCCGCCGTGCCCGCCGCGCTGCGGATGGTGATGAACTCGCTGCTACCAGTTTTTTCCGTCTGCACCACGATCTCACCGAGGCCGAGCGAATGCACGGCGTCGCGCACCTGGTCATCGCTCGGCTTTTGCTTGGCCGAAAAGACGATGCGGTCGCCGCCCTTGAAATCGACGCCGAAGTTTTTCTCGCCGCGCACGCCGAAGACAATGCCGAGCGCCACGATCACGATGATCGAGGTCATGATGGCCTGACGGCGCCAGCCGAGGAAGTTGATCTTGGGATCTTTCACGAGCGAAAGCATGCGAAGCTGCTTGAGCCAGCCCGTGCCGTGGAGCACCGAGAAAATGATGCGCGAAACGACCAGCGCGCAGAACATCGAACCGATGATGCCGATGGTCAGTGCCACCGCGAACCCCTTCACCGGGCCGGTCGCCTTCCAGAAGAGAATCATCGCCGTGATGATGGTGGTCGCGTTGGCGTCGAAGATGGCGGTGAACGCCTTGTCGTAGGCGGTGTCGAGCGCGGCCTTGAACGGTTTGCCGTCGGCGATTTCTTCGCGCAGACGTTCGTAAATGAGCACGTTCGCATCAACCGCGACGCCGATGGTGAGAATCAAGCCCGCGATACCCGGCAGTGTGAGCACGGTGTTGAACATCGCGAAGCAGCCGAACATGATGACCACGTTGATGAGCAGCGTGATGTCGGCAACGAGGCCGGCGAAGAGGTAGTAACTGAGCATCAGCACCACCACGCAGGCGAAGCCGATGTAACCGGCGGTGAGACCCGCCTTGATCGAATCCGCGCCGAGGCTCGCCGAAGCGCTGCGCTCTTCCTCGATGACGACCGGGGTCTGAAGCGGATTTTCCAGCGCGGACGCGAGGTTGCGGGCGCTCTTTTCACCGAAGTTGCCGGTGATCTCGCATCGGCCACCCAGGATCGGACCGCTGCTCACGCCGGGGGCGGAAATGACTTTGCCGTCGAGCACGATGGCGAGGGCGGAGTGGTCGTTGTAAACTTCCGTGGTCAGGTCGCCGAAGGTCTTGGCGCCTTCGTTGTCGAAGACGAGATTGACCGCCCAGCCCTTGGCCTCGAACGAAGCGCCGGCGCGCACGACGTGCTTGCCTTCGAGGTCGATTTTCTTGCGCACGATGATCTCGCCGCGGTCGATCGTCTTGCCCTCCTCCATCTCCACATGCGGCATGCGGACGTAAGCAGGGTCAGGCGGTGCCTGCCCGGCCACGATGGCGCTGCTCTGCACGTGCACCTTGCGGAATTCGAGTTTCGCCACCTTGCGGAGCTGCTCGCGCACGTCCTGGAGCTTGGCCGGGTCGAGCTTCGGGATCTGGACCAGGATACGGTCGGTGCCCTGCGGCGTGATGACCGGCTCGCTCGTGCCGAAGGCATCGACGCGTTTGCGGATGACTTCCACGGCCTGATCGACCATCGCCTTGGTGATCGGGCGCGATTCCTTCGTCACCTTGCCGTCCTGGCCGGTCACTTCCACGTCTTCCTGCACGAGGCGGATGAGGAAGCTGGTGCCGCCTTCGAGGTCGAGACCGAGCGGGATCTTGCCGGTCTGGATCACCTTGCCCGAGGCATCGCGCTTGTCGAAGGGCGGATACGCGGCCGAGACACAGAGCGCCACGACCAGCACCGTGAGGATGGAGCCGAGGATGCGCTTGAGCCGCTCGTGATCGGTGAGCAGATACCAGGAGAAGAGAACCAGCAGGCTGAAGCCGGCGACGAAGGTAAGGGCGGGACTCATGGCGGGGAGGTCAGGCGTTTAGAAGATGGAAGCGGATCAGCTTGGATTAGCTCGGATCGGATCAGGATTTCACGTCGGGATTCTTGTCCCGCAGCACCGTGGACACAGCGCTCTTCTCGATGTCGATCTTCACGTTATCGGCGATCTTGAGCGTGAGCGACGTGGAATCGTCGCCCTTGGTATTCGCCACCACGCCGTGAATGCCGCCACTGGTGACGACCCGGTCCCCAGTCTTGAGCGCCTTGATCTGGTTTTCGAGTTCCTTCTGCTTCTGGCGCTGCGGGCGGATCATGAGAAAATACATGATCGCAAAGATGAACACCATGGGCATGAGCATGCCGAGACCGGTATCGGGAGCCTTGGGCGGCGTGGGTGCTTGCGCGAGGAAGAGAAGAAGAGCGGCAGTCATGCGGATGGTCGGAAAAATGGGGCTCGCACGCTAGGCGGGGCTTCAGGGATGTCCACAGACGATTTCGTGACGACCGAATAGGTGTTCTCTGTGGATTGCTGGGTGGATTTTGGTTGAAAGCAGGAGGCCAGGAAGCCACGAACCGCCGCCTTTCCTCGGTTGAGTCTTCCTGGTTTTCGGACTTCCCCTCGTGCCCAAGTTGGAAAACAAGGCGTGGATGCCACGCTCGGCGAATAGTGTGTTTATTGTGTCTGTTCGTGGAGGGCGAAGGAGGAGGAGGGAAGTTTTCGCAACTTGGATTAAGTTGGATTTCCTCTGTAGCGCGCCAGCCGAATCGGCAATCCTGATTGAAACGCGGAGGCGCGAAGGGCGCGGAAGCCGCTGAGGTGGGGAACAGCTCTTCGCGTCCTTTGCGATAAAGCGGTATTGGCCCGGCGGCGGAAGTGAATACGTCACCTTGGTCTCTTAATCCTCGCAAGCCGGACGCCCAAACCGCCCGTTCTGTCTATTCCGCTAATTCTGAGGTTTTGCCGGATCGACGAACCGCGTCAGGCGGGTGGACGCGCGACACGGAGCTTGTGGGTGCTCAAAACCACAAAACAACGCGCCCAAGACTCCACGGCCTCCGTTCGGAACAAATCCGTGAGTCGCATCGTCAACCCCAGCCGGCCAAACTCCGGAAGACGCACCAGTAACAGTCCGTGATGGGTTCCCGGCGAAAATCGGCGCCGATCGGAGAAATCGAGGTCCTGCGTGATCAGAAATCGCCCCTCTTGCTGCGCTGCGGCCCAGACGACTCCATCGTCGCGTCCGCCGAGTCCTTCCATGCGAACATTGTCCACATCATGCCCGAGAGCGGCCAACTCCGTGACGAGCACTTCGGGAAGATTCTCGTCGAGTTTAAGCTTCACGCCGCCACTGCTGGGATGGGTGGCACAGGCAGGTCATCGCCTGCCGAAGCTGCGGCAAAGGCGATGACGGCTCGCAACCCATCACGGGTAACGGTCGGAAAATCGGCCAGCACTTCTTCGGCCGTGGCTCCCTCCGCCAAGCTCGCCAGCAACGTGCGCACCGGCACCCTGGTGCCCTTGACCACCAACGCCCCGCCGCACACCTCCGCCCGGCGCTCCAGCAGTTCAGCGTAGTTGAAGTTCATAACCTCATGCTACCCACCCAGTCGGAGTTCCGCAACCGTCCAGCGACCAGTGCCCCAGGCACTTTGGGATCTACCCTGCCGGCTGGCTCTTCGGCTGGAGGAAGGGGACGAGGCGTTGGGGGTCGGCGACGGAGTAGAAGTAGGCCCGGTCGATTTTGCGAAGGTAGATGAGGCCGAGGATCTGGAGGACGTAGAGGATGTGCTCGCGCTGGGCCTCGTCGGGGAGATCCTGGGGAAGGGCGGTGTCGGCGACTTTGCCGGCGCGGACGATGCGGACGAGGAGGTCGGTGGCGGCGATGAGTTCGTCTTCGTCGAGGCGGACGTGATTGCGGAAGTTCTGGAGGGCGCCGAAGGTGAGGCGGGAGGGGATCATGGCCACTTCGAGGAGGAGGACGCCGAGGCCGCGTTCGTCACGCATGCGCTGGTGGACACCGAGGCGGCGAGCCAGCCATCCGCCGACGAGGAGCACGCCGGCGACGATGCCGAAAATACGCCCGATCTGGTGCGGCATTTCGGCATCGAGTCCTTTGGCGACGGAGGCATAGACGACGGCGAACCAGCCGACGAGGAAGTAGATCAAGGTCCACATGGCAGCGGCGCCGACGATGCCCCAGAGGCTGGTAATCCATACCAGGCGGTTGTGGGAACCAACTTTGCGGTGAAGGGCGTGGCGCAACCGTTCGTTCACGCGGCCGTGGCAGGTGAACGGTAACCTTGGGGATCGATCTCGACGGCGGTGTAACCGACGGTGTGCAGCAGGCGCTCGAGTTCGGCCTGCGTCCCCGCGAGGCGGGGCATTTCTTCGGGAGCGATCTGCACCCGGGCGCGGTCGGCGGCGAGGTGGCGCACGCGGAAGATGCGGAAGCCGAGCGAGCGCACGTGCGCTTCGGCGCGCTCAACCATGCCGAGGGCCTCGAGGGTCACCGGCGTGCCCCACGGAATGCGTGAGCTGAGGCAGGGCTGCGCGGGGGCGTCGGCGGTGGGAAGGCCGAGCGCGTGGGAAAGTTCCCGAATTTCCGCCTTGGTCAGCGCGGCATCGCGCAGGGGAGCGATGACGGCGAATTGCTCGGCGGCTTTCCGGCCCGGGCGAACCTGGCCCATGTCGTCGGCATTTTCGCCGTAGGCGAGGGCACGGAACCCTCGCTCCCGGGCAAGCACATCGAGATGCGTGAACAGCTCGGCTTTGCAGAAGTAGCAACGGTTGGGCGGATTGGCGGCGTAGTCAGGATTGTCGATTTCGCCGGTCTTCACCACCTCGACCCGCGCGCCGATCTGCGCGGCCACGGCGAGCGCTTCGGCCAGCGCGGCGCGGGGCAGGCTGGCGCTGTCCGCGATGACGCCAAGCACTTGATCGCCGAGGGTGCGATGGGCCTCGGCCAGCAGATAGGCGCTGTCCACGCCGCCGCTGTAGGCGACAAGGAGTGGAGCATTTTCGCGGAGAATTTCCCGCAGACGATCGAGTTTCACGCTGCTCATGGTTTGCGGACGAAGTGAAGAATCATCGAGCCGCCCCACACGGCCACGCAGGCCAGGAAGGGGACGATCACCAGCGCGACCCGGGAGCCGGGCATGGCGATCGGAGGATGGGCGTTGGCGTCGATGATGAGCCAATGAATGCCGGCGGTGAAGAGCACGAGCAGACAACCCAGCCAGACACCACGGCGCAGGATGAAATCCTTCGTCTCTTCGCGGCGCTCGGGCGCCAGCCAGTAGTCACGGTGCGGGAGATGGTAAGCCCAGTCGCCCAGCAGCCGCGTGATGATCATGACGAGGAGAATGAAGAGTGGCGCGCCGAACCCGAGGATCAGCACCGCAGCGGTGTGCTCGCTCCGAGTCATCCAGCCATTGGCCACGCCATTGGCGCCGAAGTGCGTGGCGATTCGCGCCGGAAGACGGCCAACGGTCGCGCTGACAAATGCCACCAGCGCGACCCACGAAACCGCCAGAGCGGCAAAGGGTGGAGCGAGTGGGCGAAGGTTCATCTGGGCGAAGTTAGCAGAAGTTCGCGAGGCGTCACGGCAGGTGACGCCATCTCCGCTTCTTCATCTGCTTCATCTGCTTCACGACGGCGGGGGAAGCAGAAGAAGATGGAGAAGGAGAAGCAGACTGCTTGGCTCAAAACAGTTTGATCGCGGTGAGGGTGATTTTCCCGTTGAAACACGTCGCGACGTCGGCGCCGGGGTGGCGTTTCCGGCTTGAGTAGCGGCCGTCGTAGTGATGATCGCCATTTTCCTCGTGCCGATAGCTGAGCGGAAGCGGGCTGGGATCAAGCGGACATTCGATCACGACGGGCTCGGGAGCGTCGGGTGCAAGGTGGGGAAAGTTGACGTTGTAGATGATGCCGGGCTGGATCGGGCGCGGCAGCAGATCGGCCAGAATGCGCGCGGCCCAACGTCCGGCGCGGGGCCAGTCGAACTCCAGCCCGTCGCGGCGGTAATGCGAGAAGGCGATGCCGGGCCAGCCGTGCAGGGCCGCTTCGCGCACGGCGGCGACGGTGCCGGAGTAGTGGACATCGGTGCCGAGATTGCCGCCGTGGTTGATGCCGCTGAGCACCCATCTGGCATCGGGCGCGACCCGCAGGAGGCCCAGCCGCGCGCAATCGGCCGGGGTGCCATGGACGGAGTAACGATCGGCTTCGCGCTGCTTCAGGCGCACCGGGCGATCAAAGGTGATGGCGTGACTCATGCCGGACTGCGGCTCGGCGGGCGCGACGACGACCGCCGTGCCGAACGCACGCGCGGCTTCGTGAAGCGCGGAGAGACCGGGCGCATCGATGCCGTCGTCGTTGCAGATGAGGAGCTTCATCGCGGAGAAAGTGGGAGCGCAGACCGGAAGTTGGCAGCCTGACGGCTGAGTCTCGGTCGAGCAGCCTGAAGGCTGGACACCAACAGCTTTGCCAGCAGTTTACAACTGCACGCGACGGAAGAGTTCGTCGAGCTGGACCTGGAGGCCGATGTAAAACTCGCCGAATTCGGCGTAGTCGGCGCTGACCGGATCGAAACGCATCTCGTAGATGATGCCTTTGATATCCATCGGATCGTGCGCGAGCAGGGTGACGCCCCATTCCCAGTCGTCGAGGCCGGTCGAGCCGGTGATGAGCTGGAGGATTTTTCCCGCCCATTGACGACCCACCCGCGCATGGCCGCCCATGAGTTTTTTTCGTTCCTCGAACGGCAGCGCATACCAGTTCTTCGCTTCGCCGCGGCGCTTGTTCATGGGGTAAAAGCACATCACTTCCCACGGCGGCAGGACGGGGTAGAGGCGATCCTTGAGATACTTCTTCATCCGCGCCTGGAACTCGCCCATCTTCTGTTCGAACTCGGGCGAACCGGCGGCGACGCCTTCCTTCTCCAGGTCGGCGGCGTATTGCTCGTCGGTAGTGGTGTATTCGCTCCGCTCGGTCATGGAGAGGTAGCTGTAGGTCGGCGTGAGAATGTCCGGGCCGAGGGCGAGGGAGAGCTGCTTCTCGAAAGCGTTGGCCTTGTGCAGGTCGGAGGCAAGCAGCATGAAGCCGATATCGGCCTTCGGCGTGACCATGGCGAAGGTCATGAGCTGGCAGCCTTCGGTGGCGCGGATTTCCTGCACGAGCTCGCTCAGGCGGGTCTTCGCAGCGATCTGTTCATCCGGCGCGAGCAGCGCCCACTGGCCGTGTTCGACGCGGTAGAAGAGGTGAAGGACGTGCCAGCCTTCGGCGGCGACGATGGGTGGAAGGGTGGGATCGGACATGGCGTTAATCGGTTTCGGTAAAAGCGGTAAACAAGCGAGGAGGGAGGAGAAAGTAATCTGCGAGCCGGGAGGGGCGCCACTGATTACTTGCGGATCGCTGACCACCGTTTGGCATCCCCTGACGCGAAAGGTGCTGGAAAATCCGTTGCGACATCGGACACGACCGCTAATCTCAGCGCCCTTCCTACCGAAATCATGGCAGACGCAGCTCACAAATATCCTGAAAACGTGCAAGGCGCCTATTACGTCGATGACCAGTGCATCGACTGCGACCTGTGCCGCGAAACCGCCCCCGCCAACTTCACCCGCAACGACGATGGCGGCCATAGCTACGTGCACAAGCAGCCCGAAAACGACGAAGAGGTGAAGCTCTGCAAGGAAGCCATGGAAGGCTGCCCGGTCGAAGCGATCGGGGCCGACGGCGCCTAGTCCTTCGCCACCAGTTTCTGTTTTTCGCCAAAACCCTCGCTCGACCCGGGCGGGGGTTTTGCTTTGCTAGCGATATGAATCCGAAGATCCGCGCCCGAGCGATCGCCGAATGGCGCGGCCTGCCCGAGCCGCCGCCGCCGCGCGAGGCGCGTCCGCTTTCGGACTCGCTGCTGAAGGTGATGTCCGCCCTCGGGCTCGGCGACCGGTTACGCGAGGAGGAAATGAAAAACGCGTGGAAGGAGATCGTGGGCGACTTCCTCGCGAACCATTCGCAGCCCACGGCGGTGCAGGATGGCCGGCTCATCGTGCGCGTGCTGCAACCGACGCTACTCTACGAGTTCGACCGCAACCTGAAGCGGGACATCCTGCAAAAGCTGCGCAGCCGGTTCGGCCCGCGGATGATCCGGGAGATTAAATTCCGAATCGGGTGAGCCGTTGGTGTCCAGGCTTCAGCCTGTGGAAAGGTGGCGGGAGATTGATCTGAAATGGCAGCCTGACGGCTGGAAAGTTTCGTTGAACAGCCTAAAGGCTGAACACCAACCCGCCTCCTTACCGCGCCGGGTGGCATCTCATCTTTTTTAACGCGTCATGCCCGACACGATTCACATTTCCGAACTGGAACTCTCCACGCACATCGGTGTGCCGGACGAAGAGCGGGTCGCGCCGCAGCGGCTTACGGTGAGCCTGGCGATGGAACCAGTGCGCGACTTCTCGCAGCTCGGGGATGACATCGCGAAGACGGTCGATTATTTCGCGGTTTCGCGCGCGGTGCAGGCGCTGGCGGGAGAACGGCCGCGCCAGCTTATCGAGACGCTGGTGGAAGAAATCGCGGCGTTGGTGCTGGCTCGCTTTGCGGTGCGGGCCGTGGAGGTGGAACTGCGCAAATTCATCCTGCCGGACACGGCTTTCGTGGCAGTGCGCTTGCGGCGCGAGCGGGCCGGGTGAACCGTGCGAGGAGATGCCGGCCTCGATCAAACATCCGCACGGGCACGAATACCCCGCGCCGCCTCCCAATCCCCCGCCCCCGGCGGGCGCGGTGACGCTGTTCGAGCGGCTGGGTGGGCGCCCGGGCGTTTCCCGGTTGATCAAATGGTTCTACGCGCAGGTGCGTTTTGAGCCGGATTTGCGGCCGATCTTCGATGCCCACATCACCCAGTGGGGGCCGCACCTCGAACTGCTGATCGATTTCTG
The DNA here is from genome assembly GCA_044226525.1 of Chthoniobacteraceae bacterium. Taxonomy (GTDB): domain Bacteria; phylum Verrucomicrobiota; class Verrucomicrobiia; order Chthoniobacterales; family Chthoniobacteraceae; genus VFJQ01. The sequence continues at coordinate 108,976 of JBGAGV010000008.1, forward strand.
GTGCAGCCGGGTGGAAGGCGGGCCGGAACTTTATAGTGGAAACCTCGGGAGGCACGCCCGGCTGAGCCTCGGTCCCGAGCACTTCGCCACCTGGCTGCGGGTGTGGGAGAAAAATGCGCGGCATCTTCTCCAGCCGCGTGAAGCCGAGGAGATGATCGAGATCGCCCGCGGGCTCGCGCGTCACCTGCAAAAACCGGACTTGTCCGAAGCGTAGCACGCGGCTTGTCGCTCCGCCTTGGGCAGGGCACAGTGGACCGCGCGTGGACTTCCGTTCGCTTCCAGCTCGACCCTTTTTTGCGCTGTTCCCACCACCGCGCCGGCCGGTGACGTGGCGCTCCGTAGCGCCGCTGGTGGGCTTTCTCCTGTTCTTCCTCCTGCTGGTGCTCGGTCTCGAATGGCGCGGGATTCTCCGCTTCACGCGACCGGCGGCGTTCTGGTTCATGGCGGTGGCGCCATGGTTCTGGTGGATGCACCAGTCGGGCGGTTCGGGCCTGAGCGGCGTGCGAAACACCATCGCCCTGCTCGCGCGACTGGCGCTCGTCGGGGTGTTCGTGCTGCTGCTCGCCGAGCCACGCGCAGTGCGCAAATCGAACACCCTCTCGGTCGTCTATGCCCTCGATATCTCCGACTCCATGGGCGAGAAGGTGAGCGATCAGGCGCTCTCGTGGATCATGCAAACGGTGCAGCAGAAGCCGGAGAAAGACGAGGCCGGCCTCGTGGTTTTCGGGCGCGATGCCGCTGTCGAACTGCCGCCGCGCCAGACGTTCCCTTTCGAGACGATCAACTCCCGCGTGGCCAAGGACGGCTCCGATCTCGCGAAGGGCCTCGGCCTTGCAGCGGCCATGCTGCCCGAGGGAAATCAGGGGCGCATCGTGCTGGTGAGCGACGGGAACGAAACGGATGGCTCAGCGCTCGCCACGCTGGATGAACTCAAGGCACGCGGCGTCGCTGTGGACGTGCTGCCCATCGGCTTCGACTACGCCAAGGAAGTGTGGCTCGAGCGGCTCGACCTGCCGCGCGTGGTGAAGCAGGGCGAGACCTACGAAGCGAACGTGCTGCTCAACTCGCTCACCGCCGGTTCCGGCACGCTGCGCTTGCAGGAAAACGGGAAGGTGATTTTTGAAAAGCCGGTCGAATACGCCGCGGGAAAAAATCGCTATTCGCTCCCGCTCTATCTGCGCGCGCCGGGCTACTACGAATACGTCGCCACCATCGAGCCGCCGAAAGGCGAGGACGGGTGGAAGGAAAACAATGTGGCGGTCGGCGACCTCTATCTGCGCGGCGAAGGCAAGGTGCTCATCGTGCTCGGCACCCATGGCGATGCGAACGACTGGACGCCGCTGAAGACCGCGCTCGAAGCCAGCCAGCGCATCGTGCAGACGCGCTTCGCTTACGAATTCCCGCGCGATTCGCTTTCGCTGCTGCCCTACGATCTCGTCATCTTCCCAAATGTGCCTGCGGATGAATTCGACGCGCAGCAACTCCAGAGCTTGCGCGACGCGGTGTATCATCAGGGCACAGGATTCGCGATGCTAGGCGGACCGAACAGCTTCGGCCCCGGCGGTTATCATCGCAGCGCCATCGAGGAAGTGCTGCCGGTCACGATGGACACGACGCAGAAGAAAGTTCTGCCGAAGGGCGCGCTCGGCATCATCCTGCACACGTGCGAATTTGCCGAGGGCAACACATGGGCGAAGCGCATCGCGAAGGAAGCCATCCGCGTGCTCGGCGCGCAGGACGAAGTGGCCCTGATGGACTTCGAATACTCGAATGCTACCACCACCACGAACGGGATGAACTGGGTCTTCCGGCTCACGCCCGCGGCGCAATACGAGAAGCTGGCGATGGCGATCAACAAAGCCGAGCCCGGTGACATGCCGGCGTTCGAACCAGGGATGGCGCTGGCGCTCCAGGAACTCAAAGGCAGCGACGCCTCGGCGAAACATCTCATCGTGATTTCGGATGGCGATCCTTCGCCCCCGACGCCCGCCACGGTGCAAGGGTTTGTGGATGCGAAGATCAGCGTGTCGATGATCGCGATCAATCCGCACGGCGGGCAGGACATCAGCGCGATGGAGAAGATTTCGCAGCTGACCGGCGGGCGTTATTATTTCCCTCAGGATCCGAACCAACTGCCGAGCATCTTCATCAAGGAAGCGAAGACGCTGAAACGCTCGATGCTGCAAAACCGCGTCTTCACCCCCACGGTGGAATTTCCCTCGCCGGTGCTGAAGGGACTCGATGCGGTGCCCGAGTTGAAAGGCCTCGTGCTCACGTCCATGAAGCCGCGCGCCACACTCGTGCTGCGCGCACCGCCGGAGAAACCGGAAGAGGCCGATCAGATCGATCCCGTGCTGGCCCTGTGGCGTTTCGGCCTCGGCACCACGGCGGCGTGGACCAGCGATCTCGCGCGCAACTGGGGCAGCGAATGGGTCGATTGGGAGAAGTTCAACGCGTTCGTGAAACAGCTCGCGCAGGAAGTGTCGCGCGTGGAGCAGAAGAGCGATCTGCATCTGCGTGCCTTTGCCAGCGGCGGGCAGGGCGTCATCACGATCGAAGATTTCGCGAAGGAGGAAACCTTCCTCGATCTCACCGCGCGTGTGGCCGGACCGCGTGGCGACACCGTCACCGTGCCGCTCAAGCAGGTCGCGCCGCGACGTTATCAGGCGACCTTTCCGCTGTGGGGAAAAGGGCGGTATCAAGTCATGGCCGCCGGCACGGGCAGCGGCGGCGGCAAGGAGCGCAACGAGCAGGCCGTGGGCGGCTTCGCGGTGCCGTATTCGTCGGAGTATCTGCGCTTTCGCAGCGATCCCGTCGTGTTGAAACAAATCGCCGAACGCACGGGCGGACGGGTGCTCAGCGCGAGCGACGTCGATCTCTTTCACCCACCCCGCGTCACCCGCGAAAGTTCGCGCCCGGTGTTCGACTGGTTTCTTTTCGCGCTCTGCCTGCTCGTGCCGCTGGATGTCGGTATCCGCCGCATCCAGCTCGATTGGGACGTGATCTTCGGCTGGTTCCGCCCGCGCCGGGCGGAAAAGAGCACCGAAACGATGGGTGCGCTTCTCCAGCGCAAAGCGCAGGTCCAGGAACAGCTCGCCGAACCCCGCGCCGAACGCCCTCCTCCGGTTCCTTCGTCGCCGCGCCCAGCAGTTCCACGATCCGCGCCGCCGCAGCCGAAAGCGCCCGAGCCAACCGTCGAGGCACCGTCCGACGACGCGCAATCGACCACCGAGCGCCTGCTCGCCCGCAAACGCAAACGGCAGGGCGACGAACCGAAACAGGACAACAAGTTTTGAGCTTCCGTCATCGAGTCGCAGCTTCGTAAGTTGCCGCCATGCCTCGACTCGACGGCCGCGCGCCGGATCAACTTCGTCCCATTTCCTTCACTCCCAATTTCGCCCCTCACTCCACGGGCTCGGTGCTTTCGTGCTTCGGCAATACGCGCGTCATTTGCAGCGCGATGATCGAGGAGGAAGTGCCGCGCTGGATGAAGGTGCAAAACGTCACCGGCGGCTGGCTCACGGCGGAATATTCGATGCTCCCCTACTCCACGCTCGAACGAAAAGCGCGCGACAGCAGCAAAGGCCGGCCCGACGGACGCAGCATCGAAATCCAGCGCCTGATCGGCCGCTCGCTGCGCGCGGTGGTGGATCTCGAATTGCTCGGACCGCGCACGCTTTGTGTCGATTGCGACGTGCTCCAGGCCGATGGCGGCACTCGCACCGCGGCGATCACCGGTGCCTGCGTGGCCGTGGCGCTGGCGGCAAAAAAACTGATCGCCGAAAAGAAAATCAAAGCACTCCCCATCAAACACTACGCCGCGGCGGTCAGTGTCGGGGTCTTCGCTGGTGAGCCGGTGCTCGACCTGAATTACGTCGAGGACAAGGACGCCAGCGTGGACATGAACGTGGTAATGACCGACGACGGGCGCTTCGTGGAAGTGCAGGGCTCCGGCGAAGAAAGCACCTTCGGCGACGGTGACCTGACGCAGATGCTCGCGCTCGCGCGGAAAGGGATCGGCGAACTCATCGCCGCCCAACGCGCCGCAGTGGAAGCGGCGGGGTAGCCAGCGAGTCCCGCAGTCCCGCCAAAAACAAAGCGGGAGGCCCGAAGGCCTCCCGCTCCCACAGACTTCCGCGCCCAACCAGACGCGGGACTGAATCGCTAAATCTGCCGGTTACTTCTTCTCCTCCGGCTTGGCGCCGCCTTCCGGTTTCTTGTCGCCTTCACCACGGCGACCGCCGGGGCCACCGGGGCCGCCTTCGCGCTTCATGCGCTCGGCCATGGCGGCTTTATATTTCTCCTGCTGCTCGGGTGTGAGCACCCCCATCACCTTCTCGCTCTGGGCCTTGAAAAATTCGCGGCCTTTCTCGCGGCGCTGATCTTCCGGCAGGTCGCGGAGTTTGCCCATCTCTTCCCGGCCGTCTTCGAAGATCTTTTTGATCTTGTCCTGCTGCTCCTGGGTGAGGGTGAGCTGTTCGGTCATGCGCTTGAGGCGCTCTTCCGGGCTGAAGCGACCGCCGGGGCCGCCCTGGCTACCAGGGCCTCCGGGGCCACCGGGGCGTTTGGGCTTGTCGCCGTCTTGCGCGTGGAGACTGAGGGGGGCCGCGACTGTGGCCGCGAGGGCGAGGGTAAGAATGAATTTTTTCATCGTGGCTGACCTAAACCCCAGCTCCTGCCGGTCGGTTGCGCTGGGAAGCATGATATTTTTGTAAGGCGGTGCGGACGAACCGTCTCGGTTCCGAGATTTTCCCACTTGAGCCCTCCCCTCCCCCGGCGCACCGTCGCCGCCCTTTCGCCAAGAATTTTTATCCAATGAGCACGCCCAAAGAAACGCCCCTGATGGAAAAGATCGTGTCGCTGTGCAAGCGCCGCGGCTTCATCTTCCAATCCTCCGAAATCTACGGCGGCATCAATGGCTTCTGGGATTACGGTCCGCTCGGCGCGGAGCTGAAGCGCAACCTGCGCGCGACCTGGTGGAACGCGATGACGCGCGAGCGCGAAGACGTGGTCGGCCTCGACGCGACCATCATCATGCATCCCGCCATCTGGAAGGCCTCGGGACACGTGGATACGTTCAGCGATCCGATGGCGGATTGCCTCGTGACGAAGAAGCGTTTCCGCGCAGACCACGTCGATCCGCAGAGCGGCGTCGTTTATACATGGACGGGCGCGACCGGCGAAGACGGCGCGGAAGTGCAACACGCGTTCAGCGTGTTGCTGGCGCAGGGCAAACCAGCGGAGAGCGCGCGGAAAGTCGGCGTGCAATTTTACACCACGCGCGGACTCACCAATCCGACGCTGCTCGGCGAGACGACCGCGAAGGTCGAAAACTCCCGCGCCTTCAACCCCGAGAATGGCGCGCAGCTCACCGAGCCGAAGCCGTTCAACCTGATGTTTCACACCTACGTCGGCGCAACGGCGACCGATGAAGACAAGGCGTATCTCCGCCCCGAGACGGCGCAGGCGATTTTCGCGCAGTTCAAGAACGTCGTCGATTCGTCACGGCAGAAGGTCCCGTTCGGCATCTGCCAGATCGGCAAAGCGTTTCGCAATGAAGTGACGCCGCGCAATTTCACCTTCCGCTCGCGTGAATTCGAGCAGATGGAGCTCGAATTTTTCATCAAACCCGACGAAGCAATCGAAGCCGTGTGCGGCAGCGTGGCCACATGGAGCGAGAGCGCCGATCTCTCGAAGCCGCAGGACAACTGGGGCTGGGAGCTGTGGCATCGCTACTGGGTCAAGGAGCGCACGGACTACTACAAGAGCATCGGCCTCGGCACCGACGTGCTCGCTTACCACTGGCAGACGAAGGAGGAGCTCGCGCACTACGCCCGCGCGTGTGTGGACATCCTGTTCAAATTCCCATTCGGCACGGAGGAACTCGAAGGCATCGCCGCGCGCGGCGACTTCGATCTCTCGCAGCACCAGAAGCACAGCAAGAAGCCGCAGGAAGTTTTCGACGAAGACGTGAAGAAAGCCTTCGCCGCGTGGACGGAAGAACAGCGCGCCGCACTTGTCGCCCGCAAGCAGGCTGAGAACGCCGCGAAGGGCGACAAGGCACTGCCGGAAGCAGATGTGGCCGCGTGGTGCGAGAAGCTCTTCAAGGGCTTCTACGTGCCACACGTCATCGAGCCGTCGGCCGGCCTCGATCGCCTTGCGCTGGCGGTGATCGCCAATGCGTTCAACGAAATCGAAAAGACGGACGCCAAGGGCGCCAAGGAAGTCGTGACCGTGATGAAATTCCACCCGCGCATTTCGCCGGTAAAAGTTGGCGTCTTCCCGCTGCTCAAAAACAAACCCGAACTCGTGGCCAAGGCACGCGAAGTCTATGACCTGCTGAAGAAACACCTGGTCGCCTTCTATGACGAAGGCGGCTCGATCGGCAAACGCTACGCCCGCCAGGACGAAGCCGGCACGCCCTTCGGCATCACCATCGACTTCGACACGCTCGGCGAAAACGGCCCCGACTTGAAAGACACCGTGACCCTGCGCCACCGCGACGACGGTTCGCAGGAGCGGGTGAAGATCAGCGAACTGCTCGGCCGGCTCTTGGTGACGATATCGTAATTTGCCACGCTCATTGACGCCGGTATTCTGCCCGAATGCCCGCTGGGGGGATCGTGCGTGTCCCCGCGTGGTTACAAAGCCAATGTCCCCGAAAAATCCGACCATCCCTCGCCTCCAGCCCGCCCTCGGGCGGCGCCTGTGGGCGTTGCTTTGTCTGCTCGGTTTTTTGGTTTCCGGGACGGGGGCGGGGCCGCTGGTCGCCGCGCTGATCGCTCGTCAGGACACACAGCATGTGGTGCGCCTCAGTTCCGACGATGGTAAAATTCGCATCGTGATGCACCACGACGAGACCCGCCCGGATCGCATCCTTGATCACCAGCATCAGATGCCTGGTCGCCTGCTCGCTTTTCTGGCCGAACCGGTCGGAGAGAAGAGCAAGGATCACATTGTCACCTTTCCAAACAGCGCCAAGCCAATCCCAGGTGGCGACGATTTGAAGATCAGACCGGGTGACACTCTCGCCACGCCGATCTTCTGGCTCCTCGCCGAAGTGGAATGGCCGTCGGTCGCGTCGAAAACGATCTGCTACACCCGCCCCCCACCGCAGGAATTCACGTCGAGCCACATGGTGGTGCGCGCGACGGTTTTCCTGATCTGATTTTCTCGCACAGCCCACGCTGACTGCTCCGAGCGGAGCAGCACGTGGGCTTTTTCGCGCCCGGAGCACTCGCACGGGCTGTCCACGCCGCCGCACTCCCGCGCGGCCTCCTCCACCGAACTCAAAAACTTTTCCAGACCATGAACCCATCATCCTTACGAACCATCCTGGCTATCGCCATTCTCTCCGCCGCACGCTGCCCGGCGGCCACTGAACCACGCCCGATCGAGACCCTCGTCGCCGAAGCGCTCGCGAGCAATCCCGAACTCAAATTCTACGAAGCGGAGATCGCCGCTGCCCGCGGACAACAGCGGCAGACCGGCACGTTCGCAAATCCCGAACTCAGCGCCGAACTCGGCAAGAAGCGAGTCAACGACCTCTCTGGGAATCGCCTCGGCGATGGCGCGGCGTGGTCGGTGTCCGTGGCCCAACCGTTCGAGTTTCCCGGACGCGTGTCGCTGCGTAAAGCCATCGCCAGCCGGCAGGTCGCCCTCGCTGAACTGGGATTGGAACAATTCCGCGCCGCGCTCGCGATGCGGGTGCGACTGCTCTCCTTCAAGCTCCTCGCCGCACAGGAACGAGCCGACGCGGCACGCGCGGTTTCGCAGCGATTTCAGGATCTGCTGGCTGTGCTCGTGCAGCGCGATCCCGCGGGCGTAGCGCCGCTGCTCGACACCCGCATCATCGAATCAAGCTCGCTCTCGTTGAATCGCCGCGCCGCCGAAGCCGAACGCGAACTGCTGAATGCGCGGTTCGAGTTGAATCAACTCCGCGGCCAGCCCGTGCGCGCCGAAGTGGTGGTGAAGCGCACGCCCCTCGTGCTCAAACCGGGCCCGACTCTCGAACTGCTGCTCGCCAGCGCACGAGAGCTAAATTTCGACGTGCGAACGCGCATGGTCGAACTCGAACAGCAGGGCTTTCAAGTGAAGCTGAGCCAGAACGAACGCTGGCCGAGCGTGACGGTGGCGCCGTATTTCGCGGGTGAACGCGCCAGCGATCGCCAGCGGGAGTTTGGTCTTGGGGTCACGATTCCTCTCCCACTGTGGAATCAAAACAAGGGAAACATCGAGACCGCCAGGGCGCGGCAATCGCAGGCGGAAGTTTCGCTCACCGTCGCGTTGCGCGAGACCGAGCGGGAAGTCGCCGCCGCCTCACATGCTTACGACGTGCAGATCGCGGAAATGGGGAAATGGCCGGCCAATGCCGCGACGCGTTTCGCCGAAGCCGCGCAACTCGCCGATCAGCACTATCGCCTCGGCGCGGTGCCCATCAGCACCTACCTCGAACTCCAGACGCAGTATCTCGACTCCGTGGACACGATGCTTTCCACACAGCTCGATGCGATGGAAGCGCGCCAGCGCGTTGAACTCCTCACCGGCATGACTCTCGATGGCACCGTCGCTCCCGACCGCGACACGGTGCGGACCGCCAGCGCCGCTCCCGTCCAAACCCGGAGGGTCTCCAAATGAACCTCGCCCAGCACCCGGAAGAATTTCTCTCCCGCGTCGAGGACCTATACCTCGCCGGCTCGCTTTCGCTCACCTCCTACCTCGTGCTCGCCCGCGCCTGCCATAGAGCGATGGAGCAGGAAACTCCGTCTGCGCAGCACGAGTCGCGGCCCGTCCACATCATTCATCACTGCGAACAGCCATGATCGAACGAATTCTTGAATTTTCCATGCGCCAGCGCGCGCTCGTGCTGATGCTCTCGGCAGCCCTGCTCGCGGCCGGCCTTTGGTCGGCTACGCACCTGCCAATCGATGCAGTGCCGGACCTCACTGGCGTGCAGGTGCAAATCAATACCGAAGTCCCGGCGCTCGCGCCGGAGGAGTCGGAAAAGGCAGTCACCCACGTCATCGAAGTCGAGATGCAAGGCCTGCCCGGCGTCGTCGAGATGCGCTCGCTCACGAAGTTCGGCCTCTCGCAGGTCACGATGAATTTCGAGGACGGCACCGATATCTATCGTGCCCGCCAGCTTGTCGCTGAACGGCTCACCGGCGTCCTCGATGGGTTGCCGAGTGGCTGTTCGCCAAGGCTCGCGCCGATCAGCACCGGTCTGGGCGAGATCTTCTACTACACGCTGCACTGGCGGGAAGGAGCGAAAGAACGTGCAGCTCGGGAAGAAGACGCCCTCATGGCGCTTTACGACGCGCAGGAATACGTCGTGAAGCCGCTCCTGCGCTCGATTCCCGGCGTGGCCGAGATCAACAGCAACGGCGGCCACCAGCGCCAGGTGCTGGTGGAGCCGAAGCTCGACGCGCTAACGAACGCGGGGCTCACCGTCGCCGATCTCGCCGACGTCATCAGGGGCAATGTCGAGAATGCCGGCGGCGGCATCGTGAGCAAGGATGGCAGACAACTGACCATCCGGGCTGCGGGCAAAGTGCAATCGCCGGAGGAAATCGCCGAACTGCCGGTCAAATTCGGCGCTGCGGTGCAGCCGATTCGCGTGAAGGATGTCGCGTCGGTCGCGGTCGGCTCGAAATACCGCACCGGTGCCGCGACGATGGATGGCAGCGAAGCCGTGCTCGGCACGGTGATGATGCTGGCGGGCGAAAACGCCCGCATCATCTGCCAGCGCGTCGTTCCACGGCTGGATGATGTGCGCGAGAAGCTCCCGCCGGGGATCGAGCTTACCGTCGTTTACGACCGCAGCGAACTGGTCGATCGCACCATCGGCACGGTGAAGCACAATCTCTTCGAGGGCGCCGTGCTGGTCGTCGTCGTGCTCATGGCGCTGCTCGGCAACTGGCGCGCGGCACTCATCGTCGCGCTGGCCATCCCGCTGTCGTTCCTCTTCGCCATTACCGGCATGGTGAAATACGGTATCTCCGGCAACCTGATGAGTCTCGGCGCCGTGGATTTCGGCCTCATTATCGATGGCGCGGTCGTGATGGTGGAAAACATCGTCTGCCAGCTTGCGCACCGGCAGGCGCACCTGCGACGCGCGCTCACACCGAACGAGCGCGCGCACGTCGTGCTCAGCGCGAGCAAGCAGGTGGGCAATCCGATGTTCTTCGGCGTGCTCATCATCACACTCGTATATCTGCCCATCCTCGCGCTCACCGGCATCGAGGGAAAAATGTTCCGCCCCATGGCGCTCACCGTCATGCTCGCACTCGCTGGCGCACTGCTGCTCGCGCTCTCGCTCATGCCCGTGCTGTGTTCGTTCATGTTGCGCGGACGCATCGAGGAGAAGGACAACTTCCTCATCCGCGCCGCGAAGGCGCTTTACGAACCGGCGCTCCGGCTCGCCTTGCGCGTCCGCTGGCTGACCGTCGGCGCTGCAGCAACGATCTTCGTGGTGTCGGTGCTTGTATTTTTCCGCCTCGGCGCGGAATTCGTGCCGAAGCTCGACGAAGGCGCGATCACCGCGATGGTCTATCGCGAAGTCGGCATGAGCCTAGAGGAGTCGCTCGCGCAGGAGCTGAAGGCCGAACGCATCATCCGCGAGCACTTTCCGGAAGTGACGCGCGTCTTCTCGCGCATCGGCACCAGCGAAGTCGCCACCGACCCGATGGCGCCGAACGAAAACGACCTCTACATCTTCTACAGACCGCTGAAGGAATGGCCGCGCACGCCGGGCCGACCGACGACGAAGGCCGAACTGTGCAAGGCCATCGACGCCGCGGTGGATGGCGCGATCCCGGGGCACAACTTCGAGTTCGCGCAGCCGATCGAGATGCGGTTCAACGAGATGCTCGAGGGGAGCAAGAGCGCGCTATCAGTCAAAGTATTCGGACCCGACTTCGACGTGCTGGAGAAACTCGCGGGTAACATCCGCGACACGATTAAATCCGTGCCAGGGGGCGATGCGGAACTCGAGGTGGACGGCCGCACTTCCACGCTCGTGCTCGACGTGAAACGAGCCGAACTCGTCCGCCGCAACATCGCCAGCGCCGAGGTAAATCGGGCAGTGTCCGCCGCGCTCGGCGGCGAAACGGTGGGCGCGATGCTCGAAGGCAATCGCCGCCGCGACATCGTAGTGCGGCTGCCCGACAGCCAGCGCGCGGACTTCGACACGATCCGCACGCTGCCCGTGCGTGTCGGGGAAGTCGGCATCCTGCCGCTCGGGCATCTCGTCGATTTGAAAACGGTGAAAACCGTCGAGCCAATCGGCCACGAACTCGGCCAGCGCCGCGCCGGGCTGATGGTGAGCGTCGAGGGGCGCGACATGGAGGGCTTCGTGAATGAGGCCATCTTGAAAATCAAAGAACGCGTGGCGATGCCGGAAGGCTACACCTTCGAGTTCGGCGGCACGTTCAAGAACCTCAGCGAAGCACGCGCACGCCTCGCCGTGGTCGTGCCGAGCGCGCTGCTGCTCATCCTCGTGTTGATCTTCGCGGCGTTCCGCAGCCTGCGGCAGACGTTCATCATCGCGACTGGCATTCCACTCGCGCTGACCGGCGGCATCTTCGCGCTGCTCGTTCGCGGCATGCCTTTCTCGATCACCGCCGCGGTCGGTTTCATCGCGCTCAGCGGTGTCGCCGTGCTCAATGGCCTCGTGATGATCACCTGCTTGAATCAGCTCCGCGAAGAGGGCCGCAGCGTTCGCGATGCCGTCCGCGAAGGGGCGCTCGCCCGCCTGCGCCCGGTGCTGATGACCGCCCTCGTCGCCGCGCTCGGCTTCATCCCCATGGCGATCGCCACCGGCGCCGGGGCGGAAGTGCAGCGCCCGCTGGCCACCGTCGTCATTGGTGGCATCCTCAGCAGCACCTTCCTCACTCTCATCCTGCTGCCGGTGCTTTACGCGTGGCTGGAACGCGAGACGCACGAAGACGAGACCCCACCCCCTCGGTCGCGAGATGGGAGTCCATCTGAACCCGCCGAGGATGAACAGGAGATCCACGAACTCGTCGGCGCATTGCGCATCGCTGGCTCCTGATTCGCGCGCTCAGCGCCATGAACCGTTGGATCGCTTCTCTCTATCTGCCCGTCGCGTTTGGCGTCATTTCGATGTTTGGCGGCGGCTGCACGGGCGGGTTCGCCACGCGTGCTCAGCACTCCAGCGGCCTGGTCGAGTTCCTCTGCGGAGACGAGAAGGTGCTTCCAAACCCGGTTGTGATCGCTAGGGGCTCGTGCAATCGAATCATGAACTCGCACGCTTCGACCAATGGACCGCACGCCTCCGTTTCCGGCACGTTCTTTTATCCACTTGGCGGTGCCTCTATGTGTTCTTACATAGAGGTGCTGGTGATCGATTCCCGTGGCACAATGCTCGAACGCATTTTGACCCACTACCACCCACGATTTTCGTCCCGCCACCCTCACGCTCTTCCCTGCTCCTCTTTCCGAGCGAGACTTTCACAACCGCCTCCGCCCGATGCCACGATCCACGTAGCCTTCCGCACCGACGATCGGGTTTCGCAGCAGGAGCAAACGGCGATGCGACGTTAACCTTTCGCATCACGATATCACAAGGACCCTCAATCCGACTCCATTAACCATTCCCCGAACCCCGGGAGTTTCGACGCTACGACCGCAGCGCTTCTGCCACGGCACGAAGGCTGCGCTTTTCGAGCACCATCCCCGGGTGCGAACCGACGCGGAGCTTCACGTTGCGCGCCTGGGGCATGACCGAACTTTTCGTCGGGACGATCACGATATCGAACGGCGTGTAGAGCGAGGTGAACTTTACTTCGCGCAATTGGTCGGCGTCGCTGGCGAGGTCGCGCAGGAATGGGCTGCCTGGGCGCATTTCGCGACAGCCGCGATTCGGGATGAGCCACGCCATGTTCGTGCCGTGATGCGGCGCGGACAGCGTGACGTAATGCTCGACGTGATTCACCCCGCCAAGGCGCTGCATGTAATAACGAGTTACGAGTCCACCCATGCTAAACCCCACCAGATCGAAACGCCGAGACCCGAACGTCTGCCGCGAGAAATCCGCCACCTGTTGCGCGAGCGGCTCGATGCCGCGCTGGCCCCAGTTCGGCTTGAGGCTCAGCGTGTGCACCTCCCAGCCCTGCACGCGGAGATAAGTCGCCATGCGCTCCATGCTGAACGCGTTGTCCGCGATCCCATGCACGAGCAACACCGGCGGACGCCCCGGCACGACCTGTTGCGGCGCACGCAAAGTGCCGTCGAGCAGCGAGAGGAAGGCACCGTAGTAAGCGGTGAGGTTCATGGAGCGGAACCGATAGCCCCCGCACCTTCCTTCGGCAACCGGCGATAGTGCCGGACCTCGAAGTCCGCGGTCTTGAGCGGCACATCGACCAGCTCGAAGTCGTGCTCGAACTCGGGGAAGAAGGCGTCTCCTTCCACTTCGCGAAAGACGACGGTGAGGAAGACATCGGTGCAGCGTGGGAGCAAGCGTTCGTAAATCTGCGCGCCGCCGACAACGAACAGCTCACGCTGCGGGCGGGTTCGCTCGTAGGCGTCCACCAGCTTTTCCACATCGCGCACGAGCCAGAGGTCGCGCTCAGTCATCCGTTCGAGCCCGAGTTGATAGGAGCGAGAGAGACGGGGCCGCCAGTTGCCGATGAACGCAGGCTGGAACCGCTGCTCGCGCGACAGGCGCCGTGGGTGCCGCGTCACGATGATGTTGGTCCGGTTCGGCAACGGTCGTCCGATGCTGTCGAACGTCTTTCGCCCCATCAGGACGAAATGCCCAAGGGTAAGGCGCTTGAACCACTTGAAGTCCTCCGGCAAGTGCCACGGGATGGCGCCGTTCGCCCCGATCACACGGTTGATCGACATGGCGGCGACGGCTTTCATGCGGAAAATCCGAAATCCGAAATCCGAAATCCGAAACAAATTCCAAAGGACGGAATAGCCAGGAATTTAGAAAATGCACGCATCGGGGCGTTTCTAGATTTCGACAATTTGAAGCCTTTCAAAATTGTTTCGGATTTCGGATTTTCTTCGTCAGACGGCGATAGGGGCCTTGATAGCCGGGTGAGGGTCGTAGCCTTCGATCGCGATGTCTTCGTAGCGAAAGCCGGTGATTTCTTTCACCTCCGGGTTCAACCGCAGAGTCGGCAGCGGGCGAGGTTCGCGGGTGAGCTGTTCGCGGGCCTGGTCGAGGTGGTTGGCGTAGAGATGCAGGTCGCCGAAGGTATGCACGAACTCGGCGGCGCGCAGCCCCGTGACCTGCGCCACCATGTGAGTGAGCAGTGCGTAGCTGGCAATGTTAAACGGCACGCCGAGAAAAAGATCCGCGCTGCGCTGGTAGAGCTGGCAGCTCAGTTCGCCCTCGCAGACGTAAAATTGGAACAGCGCATGGCAGGGCGGCAACGCCATCCCATCGACCTCCGCCGGGTTCCATGCGCTCACGATGTGACGGCGCGAATCGGGATTTTTGCAAATCGATTCGATGACATTGGCGATCTGATCCACCGGGCGCCCGTCCGGCCCGCGCCAGTCGCGCCATTGCGCGCCATAGACACGGCCGAGGTTTCCCTCCGCATCCGCCCACTCGTCCCAGATGGTCACTCCGTTTTCGCGCAGGTAACCGATGTTGGTTTCACCCTTCAGGAACCAGAGCAGCTCGTGGAAGATGCTGCGTGTGTGCAGCTTCTTCGTGGTTAGCAGCGGGAAGCCTTTGGTGAGATCGTAACGCACCTGCGCGCCGAAAACGGAATACGTGCCGGTGCCGGTGCGGTCGCTTTTAAAACGGCCGTGGTCGAGCACGTGGCGCAGCAGATCGAGGTAAGGTGTCACGCCGCCATGCTGACCACGGCGCCACGCGATTGTCATGGAAGAATCACGCGCGCGAGTTGCGGAAACCACCGGCAGGCTAAATGCTGGTTGTAATCCAATTCGAGAGATGAAGCCGAACTCTCCGCGCGCCATGTTCGAACGCCTGACCTTCGTGGTATGGGTGGCGCTGACCTGCGTGTCCATCGGCGCCGTCTCGCTGAGCCCGTGGTTTCCCTGGCCATCGCCAGGCATCGCCGTTTTTTTCGGCGGCGGTGGCGGCTGCATCCTGGCTTGGCTGCTCGGCGCCTACGGTCGCGCGCACCTGCATTTCAGCGAATGCGAAGACTCATTTGAATTCCGCGAACTGCCCGGCCTGCTGCCCGCGGATGAAGACCGGGCCGACCATCTGCGGCGCGTTTTCGACTCGTGGGAAGAGCTCAACGCCCGCCGCGACCGGGGCGAAGCCGATATCTGGCAGGTTCAGGAACTCCGCCGGGAAGCGGCCTCTCTCCTGCGCGCCGATCCAAATCTGCGCGAAGAGTTTGCCCGCGAACTCTCCCGTCACCCGGAACTGGGCGACCGACCGGACCGCTGAACCCAGGGACGACCGCCGGATAGCAGGTTCGCTCTCCCCCTCGACAGCGCCCCCACCTTGCTTACTGTCCGCGCCGACATGACGAAGCTCGCCGCCGCTTTTCTCGCTTTCCTGTGCGCCTTGCCCGCTTGGGCTGCGCCGACAGACGACCCGCTCACGCAGACCGCTCCTACTCTCTCCAATCGCCCTGCCGACCCGGTGCCGACCGATGGCGAATACGTGATCGTGATCGGCGGCGTGTCGCTGATGATGTGGGAGAAATTCAAGGCGCAGCCGCACGACAACTGGTGGGCGAATTTTGTGCGCGCCGGGCGCATCCGCACCCAGCAGATCCGTGCGGCGTCGCCGGACGTGCCGGTCACCTGGCTGGTCTATCGCCCGAGCTACATCGCCCGGTCCAAGGTCGATGGCCGCGATCTTCTCCCCTTCATCGACAGCGTGGGGCAGACGTTCAATTTCAAGATCGTCTATTTCGACAAGACCTCGCAACTGCTCGACTACCTGAACAACGGCACGGTCAACCGTCCGCGCAGCCAGGTGAAACTCTGCGGGCTGGAATACTTCGGCCACTCGAACAAGGCATGCCTCATGTTCGACTACTCGAACAACCTCGACAGCGGCTCGAAATGCTGGCTGCACGAGAAGGAGCTGACCGGGATCAAACGCGGGATTTTCACCCGGAGCGCCTTCATCAAGTCGTGGGGCTGCTACTGCGGCGAACTCTTCGTGAAAAGCTGGAACAAGGCGACCGGCACCCGCATGTGGGGCGCCATCGGCAAGACCCAATACATGACCGACGAGCTGCCGACCCTGGTGAAAGAAGGCGCTCGCTGGGTGCGGTAACGCCGCCCGTCCGAGAGATTTTTCCGCGTCGGTGTCCAGCTTTCAGGCTGTGGAAAAGGTGGCGGTGATTGGTTGCCAGCCTTCGGCTGCACTTGGTCGGGCAGGCTGAAGCCTGAACACCAACGACCTCGGCGTCTGCGAGGTTTTTGCCGGCCAAGGAAACTCTCTGGCCCGGAGAGAAAGCGCGGCCTATGGTTTTCGTCCGATGCACTTCTCGTTTCGCTCCGGTGAAACCGTCCGCGACGGCGTGCGGCGGGTCGGGCTGGAGCAAATCGACGCGCTCCTTGGCGATCTGCAAGGCCGGCCGAGCGAGGCTCGGGTCCACGACGCGCGCAAGCGGTGCAAGATGCTGCGCGCGCTCTTGCGTCTCGCGCAGAAGGGAATCGATCCGGCCGGCCGCCGAGCGGCCAATGCACGCTGGCGCGACATCGCCCACGCGCTCGCCGGGGCGCGGGATGCCGCCGTCCGGCACCGGACTTTCCGCAAACTCGTCTCCCGCCCAAATTCCTGCCGCACGCTGGCGAGGCTGCTGGAAGGCGACATGGCGGCGGCGCGCGCCACCAAACTCGACCCTGCCTTGCGCGAGCGCCTCGTCCGCCGGGTCCGGGCCGGGCGACGTGCGTGGGAGCGCCTCGCTTTCAAACACCATGGCTGGCGGCTTATCGGAGCCGGGCTGGAGCGCAGCTACACCGAGGCTTGCGATGGATGGCGAGGCGCGCGCGACGACCCCTCCGACGAAAGGCTGCACGAATGGCGCAAAGCCACCAAGACGCTGTGGTATCACCTCCGGCTGATCGCCAAAGCCCGTCCCAAAAAGCTCGAACCGCTCGTCGAGCGACTCGAAAAACTCGGGGAATTGCTCGGGGAAGATCACGACCTCGCCACCCTGCACGCCTACGTCCGTGAACACGACGCCGCTTCACTCGACGTGCTCGAACCACTCCTCGCGCACCGTCGCCGCCGGCTTCACCGCCAGGCCGGCATCCTCGCGCGCAAATGCTTCCACCTGCGGTCCGGCGCCTTTGCCTCCCGCGTGAAATCGTGGTGGCACGACTGGCGAGAATAAGGCGTTTGATTCGGCACGCGCGGAGAGGCGGAAAGCCGGCCCGACAAAAATTCTGCGGGGAGTTCTGCCTACAAATCCACTCCGGCCGACTCGCCGTCCTTCTCCGTGGCGATCTGTTTGAAGGCGAGTTCCGCTGCGATCTCCATCAGGTCGGATTTTTCCGCATCGGTCCAATCGTGCGCTTCGGCTTTGGCGATGCCGAACACGCCGCACAGTTCACCGTCGAGGAGCATCGGCACCGCCACGGTTCCCTCCATACCCGTCGTCTTCGCGGCAGGTCGGGCCTGGCCGCTTGTGTCGGTCTGCAAATTGCAGATCGTCACCGGAGCGCAGCGCTCCGCCGCCAGCCCGGCGATTCCCTTGCCGATCGGCACGGTTTCGATGACCGGAAGCAGCGGCGCCGGGATGTTCACATGGGCCGCGAGCCGCAGCACGCCATCGCGGAGCACATGCACCGTGCCGGCCTGGCAGCCAAAATGCGCCAGCGCCACATGCAGGACGGCATCGGCAGGGGCGGAGGAAGAAAGAGCGGCGGAGAGATCGGGGATCATGGAAAAAGGGGTGAATGGACTATTGGACAGTGGGGCGATTGCGGGAAACTATCGCCCGCTTCGCGCGCCTGTCTCCATCCTTTCATCCGTCACTCCAATCGTCCATTAGTCCCGGTTTTCATGGCTGCCAATCGTCTCACGCCCATCCTCGAACAGAAGCAGCGCGAAGTCGCGAAGATCCTCCCGCGCCTGGAGCACTTGCGGAATGCCGCGCTGCTCCGGAATGATTTTCGCGGATTTGCCGCCGCGCTCGACCGCGGCAACGACGCACTCGGCTTGATCGCCGAAGTGAAGAAGGCCTCACCCAGCGCGGGCGTCATCGCGACCGACTTCGACCCGGTCCGGATCGCGCAGGAATACGAAGCCGCGGGGGCGCATGCCATTTCGGTGCTGACCGATGAACAGTTTTTCCAAGGCCACCTCGCTTACCTCACAAAGGTGCGCGAGTCCATCGGCCTGCCGTGCTTGCGCAAGGATTTCATCATCCACGAAGTGCAGATCTTCGAAGCCGCCGTGGCCGGAGCCGATGCGGTGCTGCTGATCGTCGCCGCGCTCGATGACGCGCAGCTTCGCCATCTGTTCGACGTCGCCACCGCCTGCCAGCTTGATGTGCTGGTGGAAGTGCATGATCTGCCGGAACTCGACCGTGCTCTTGATCTCGACGTGAAGTTGCTCGGCATCAACAACCGCAACCTGACCACCTTCGAGGTCGATCTCGAAACGACCGTTCGCCTCAGCGAAGAAGTGCCCGACGACGTGATCCTCGTCGCCGAGAGCGGCCTCAAGACGCGCGCCGACACTCAGCGCGTCCTCGACGCCGGCGCGAACGCCATCCTCGTCGGCGAAAGCCTCATGCGCACCGGCGACATCGCCGGGCAGGTGAGAGAACTGCTCGGCGTCACGCCTCAAATTCCGCGCGGAGAGTAAGGCCTTCCGCCCGAGGCGCGCTTATTTGATCTGTGCGTAGCTCGCGGTGATCTGCTGGCGCAGTTCGATGGCACGTTTGTTCCAGCGATTGGCGGACATGGAAGTGAGCGCGTCGTCATTGGCAGCCGCCTGATTTTTTGCCGCGCGCGCCGCTGCTTTCTCGCGCTTGCGCTCGACGATGGCGCCAACTGCCTTGGCGTCGTCTCCGCCTTTGATCCCCTGCGTCAGATTATCCTTCCGCGGGCCGGCATCGAGTTTGCCGCTGCCTTGCACGGATTGCGACGCGCGGATGTCGCCCAGCACTTTCTGCCGTTCGTCGAGCGCGCCGGTCAAGCGGTCGCAGGTCGCGATGGCCGCGGCGAAGCGAGCCCGGTCACCTTCCGCGGCCTTCTCTTTCTCCCCTACAAATTGAAGGCGCAAGGTCGCGAGCCGTCCCGAAGCGTTGTCGAGAAAAGCCATTCCCTGCGGAGTGCCTTGGCGCCGGAGAGCGAGCAGTTGATCCACGTGACTAATATAAGGCGACAGTGCTTCCGCGGGGTTGGAAGCACTCGCCGGCGCGGCTGGGGCTTCGCCCTTTCCTTTTCCCTTCCCTTTGGCTTTGGCCAGGCCGATCGTGGGCAGACAAAAGGCGAACGCGACGAGGAGGGAGAAGCGGAGGGCGGTCTTCATACTGCGGGTCTAGGCGACAAGGCGCTTCGCGGCAAGGAGATAGAGAAGACCACCTCGGCAAGCCATTGCATCCTTTCCATCGCCGCGTAATCTCCGCGCCTCATGTCCGCACCAAAAATCGATCCAGCCCTGCACCAGGCTCGCAAGCCGGAGTGGATCAAGGTGCGTCTGCCGAACAATCCACGCTTCTTTTCGACCAAAGCGCTGATCGACGATCTGCGGCTGAATACGGTCTGCGAGTCGGCCCAGTGCCCGAACCGTTGGGAATGCTGGAGCGGCGGCACTGCCACTTTCATGATTGCGGGTGATCGCTGCACGCGGGCATGCGGATTTTGCGCGGTGACGACGGCGAAGCCGTTTGCACTCGAGGCGGATGAACCGGAGCGCGTGGCGGAAGCGGTGCGGCGCATGAAGCTGCGGCACATCGTCATCACGGCCGTCGCGCGGGACGATGTGAAGGACGGCGGGGCGGAACATTTCGCGCGGACCATCGAGGCGATTCGCGCGGCGGAACCGGAGATCGTCATCGAAGTGCTGACGCCGGATTTCCACGCAAAGGAAGAGTGCCTGCAAATCGTGGCCGCGGCGCGGCCGCACATTTTCAATCACAACCTCGAAACGGTCGAGCGGCTGACTCCGCTGGTCCGTTCGCGCGCCAAATACGCGGTTTCGCTCAAGGTGCTGCGCCGGATGAAAGAGATCGCGCCGGAGATGGTGACGAAAAGCGGCATCATGCTCGGGCTCGGCGAGACGGAGCCGGAAATTTTTCAGACGATGGACGACTTGCGCGAGACGCGGGTGCAGGTGCTCACGATCGGGCAATATCTGCGCCCCTCCCCGCAACACCTGCCCGTGGTCGAATACGTTCATCCGGACACGTTCAAACTCTACGAGCGGATCGCCTACGAGAAAGGTTTCGAGTTTGTCGCGAGCGGGCCGCTGGTCCGTTCGAGCTATCATGCCGCCGATTACGACCCGCGGCAGCGCCACAAACTCGCCTGACCCCATGCCCGGCGCGGATCGCACCCATGTCGCCGCGTTGATCCCCTGCTATCGCGAAGAGCGGCACATTCGCGACGTCGCCGCACGGACCAAGGCACAACTGGACACCGTGCTGGTGGTCGATGACGGTTCGCCGGACCGCACCAGCGACGAGGCTCGTGCCGCCGGCGCGGAAGTCATCAAACACGAGCGAAACGGAGGCAAGGGCGCGGCGATCAAAACCGGCCTGCGCGAACTCGTTTCGCGGCCCGGCATCGACTGGGTGCTGATCCTCGATGGCGACGGACAGCACCTCGCGGAAGAAATTCCGCATTTCCTCACCGCTGCCAATGAGAGTGGCGCCGAACTGATCGTGGGCAATCGCATGGGCGACACGCGCTCCATGCCGCTGGTGCGCAAGCTGACGAATCTAACCATGTCCGGGCTGATCAGCGGTGTGTCGGGGCAGAAGATTCCCGATTCGCAGTGCGGTTTTCGAATGTTTTCCCGGGAACTCGCCAAGGCCTTTCTCGAGGTTCCGACCACGGGGTTCGATTTCGAATCGGAGATGCTCATGCTCGCCGCCCGGCGCGGGGTGCGGATCGGGGCGGCCGCGGTGAGCACGGTCTATGGCGACGAAGTGAGCAAAATCCACCCGGTGCGCGACACGATCCGCTTTTTCAAGCTGCTCGCGCGAATGCGCGCGAAGTAACTTCGCTACTTCCGCGGCGGGAAGGCGATGCTCATCGGCGTGGGCAACTGCACGCTCTGGCCGGTGACGGGGGTGAGCTTTCCACCGGCGGGGTCGAGCTGAAACACGAAGACATCGCCGCTCGCCTGGTTCGACGCGATGAGCCACTTGCCGGTGGGATCGATGGCGAAGTTACGCGGCATTTTTCCACCGGTCGGGGTATGGTCGATGGCCTTCAACTTTCCGCCGCCTTCCTCGACCGCGAAGACCGCGATCGAGTCGTTCCCACGGTTCGAGCCGTAAACGAAACGCCCGTTCGGATGAATGAAGATTTCCGCCGTGGTGTTGCTGCCGCTCCAATCGACGGGCAGCGTCGGGATGGTCTGGAGCGGCTCCAGCGCTCCCGTTTCCTCGTCGTGCTTGAAGACGTCGATGGTGTTGCCCATCTCGTTGATCACATAGGCGAAGCCGCCGGTCGGTTGCAGCGCGAAGTGACGCGGACCGCTGCCCGGCTCGACCACCGCAAACGCCGGATCGTTCGGAGTCAGCGAACCTTTCTCGGGGTTGAATTTGTAAATCATCACCTTGTCCAGCCCAAGGTCCGGCACATAGACGAACTTGTCCTCGGGATCGAGGTAGATGCCATGGGCATGCGGCTCTTTCTGTCGCTGCGGATTTACACTCGATCCGGTGTGCTGGACGAAGGCCGTCTGTTCCCCGAGCGAGCCGTCTTCTTTCAGCGCGATGCAGCAGATGCTCCCGCCGGAATAGTTGGCGACGAGCAGGTTTTTTCCGGCGCTATCGAGCGTGAGATGCGTCGGGCCATCGCCGCCGGTCGTTTGCTGATTGAGAAACTTCAGCGAACCATCTTCCGCGATGGCATAGGCGGCTGCATTGCCGGGCGAACCTTCCGCCGTCGCATACAGAAAATCGCCGCTCGGATGAATGGCCAGGAAGCTCGCGCTCTTCGCATCGGCGACTTTTTGCGGCGCGGAAAGTTTGCCGGTCTCCAGGTCGAGAGTGAGCCGGTAGATACCTTGTGTTTCGACCGGCTTGCCGGTGCTGCCGAGGTAAAAGGGAATCTCTTCGGCGCAGGCGACGCCACAGGCGAGGAGGAGAGCGGTGAGGAACTTCATGCAGGGATAAGCTGACGGAAAGCTGCGGTGAGGCCAAGAGCCAAGTAGCGCCACCCACCGGTGCTGCCTCCTTCTTTCCGAGATCAGCCAAAAATTCCTCGCAGCGTGTCGCGCAACTGCCCCAGATCGAAAGGCTTTTGGATAAAGGCCGTCGAGGCCCCGGCGCCCAGCCGTGCATTCACCTCGGCCGCACTGTAGCCGCTCATCACCACCACGGGCAGTGAAGGCTGCTCTTCGTGGATGATCTGCAACACCCCTTCCCCGCCCAGGCGGGGCATGGTGAGATCGAGCAGCACGAGCGCGAAACTGCGCGGCGCGGAGCGAAAGGTTTCCACACCTTCGCAGCCGTCCACCGCCAGCCGCACATCGAACCCGAGCAGGTGAAGCATCCGCGTCACGGTGCTGCGGACGACCGGTTCATCATCGATCACCAGCACCGTCCCATGCCCCTGCCAATCCGACTCCGCCGCTGGCGCCACCGGCTGCAGATCAGCCGGGCCTTCCAGCGCGGGAAAGAGCACACGGAAGGTCGTGCCCTCTCCCGGTTTGCTCTGCACCCGCAGCGCACCGGTGTGTCCGCGAACGATGCCGAGCACCGCCGCAAGACCCAACCCGCGCCCGGCGAATTTCGTCGTGAAGAACGGCTCGAAAATCCGCGCCCTCACCTCCTCCGGCATTCCGCAGCCGTCGTCGGCGACCTCGATGAAGACATAATCTCCCGCCAGAAGATCCGTCTCGTGATGCGATGAAGCGAGCGACTCCTCCGTCTCGCGCGAGACCCCCGTGCGCACGCGCACGGTTCCGCATTGCTCGCCCAGCGCCTCGGCCGCATTGACGACGAGATTCATCACGATCTGCCGAAGTTGCGTCGCGTCTGCCTGCACGGCGGGGAGGCTCGGTTCGAGGTCGAGTTGCAGGCTGGCCGACTTGCTGATCGACACGCGCAACAGGGTCGTCGTCTCGTAAACGATCGAGTTAAGATCGACCCGGCACACGATGAACCGCCCGCGGCCCGAATAGGCCAGCATCTGCTGGCAAAGGTCCGACGCCCGCGTAGCTGCGGTCTCGATCTCCGAGATGCAGCGGCACGCGGGGGAATCCGAGGCGATATCCAACCCCGCCAGGCTGGCATTGCCGAGGATGCTGGTGAGGAGATTGTTGAAATCGTGCGCAATGCCCCCGGCGAGCACACCGAGGCTTTCGAGCTTCTGCGCTTCCTGGAGCTTGCGGTCAACCCGGCGGCGCTCGGCTTCCGCTTCACGCCGGTCCGAGATATCGCGGCAGAGCGCGATCACCCGCCGGCCACCGCCATCGTCCAGCAGGCGCGCGTTGATCTCGATCGGCAGGATGCGCCCGTCCGGCCAGGCAATATCGATCTCGAGATGCCGCAGGTTCCCGATGCGAATACAGCGCTCAAACTCACGCGCATGGCGTTCGCGATCGTGCCGAGCCGTCCATTCCATCACGCTGCATCCGAGAATCTCCCCAAGGACAGCGTGGCCGCTCTGGCGCACATATTCGGCATTGGCTTCCAGCACCTGCCCCTGTTCGTCGAGCACCACGTAACCTGTGTCGGTCGCCTCCACGAGCGCGCGGTAGTGCCGTTCGCTCGCCTGGGCGGCCTGCTCCGCGTTCACCCGCTCAGTTACATCCTCCACCAGCGAGAGGAGCGAGACGATGCGCCCTTCCGCATCGCGCAGCACCGAGTTGTGCCACACACAATGCACGACGCGCCCGTCTTTCGTGAGGTTGCGATTGCGGCTCACATTGCGCTGATCGCGTCCGTCGAGCAGGCGGTCGGTGATCACGGCCACCGCCACCGCGTCGGCCGGATGCACAAACGCCCATTCGTCGAAGTGCTTCCCGACCACCTCGGCACTGGTCCACCCGAAGATCGCCTCGGACTGCCCCGACCAGCGCTCCACGCGGAAATCCTGTCGCCATTCGACGATAGCGAGGGGTGAGTTTTCGACATGATCGATCAGACGCTGGCGGGTCCGTTCCAGTTCCTCCGTGGCCTGCTTCAACTCGGTGATGTCCCGCGCAATTCCCACCAGGCCGACGACCTTTCCCTCGGCATCGTGCAGCGGAAACTTCGAGGTGAGAAGCCAGCCTTCGTTGCCGTCGCGATCCACCCTCCGCTCCTCGCGATTGATCAACGGTTTGCCACTTTCGATCACCAGCCGATCATCCGTCAGATAACTACGCGAACACTGCTCGGCGCTGCCGGGGCGGTGATCTACTTCCGGGCTGGTCCGTCCCAGGACATCTTTCGTGCCGAGGCCAAAGATCCGTTCGTGGGCCGCATTCACGAGCAAAAATCGACCCGCACTGTCCTTGAAGAAAATCGCGTCACCCGCGCCATCGATCACCGTGCGCAACATCTCACGCTCGTCGTGCGCCTTTCGCTCGGCCTTGCGCCGCTCGGTGATGTTCCGCGTGATTCCCACCAATCCCACGACGTTCCCCGCCGTATCGCGCAGCGGATACTTCGAGGTGAGATACCAGCCCGATTCGCCGTCGGGCCAGACGAAAGGCTCCTCTCGATTGACGATGGGCTCACCCGAGGACAGCACCACCATGTCGTCGTCGTGATAACGCTGCGCCAGTTCCGGCGTGATGCCGCTCAGTTCGAAGACGGTCTTCCCCAGCGACGCTCGCTCCGAGATTTGCAGGCGCTCCGCATGCGCGCGGTTGGTGAGGATGTAACGCCCCTGCCGATCCTTGCAGAAAATCGGATCGGGCACCGCGTCGATCGCACTTCGCAGGAGCCCAAACTCATCGACGAGATGGGCGCCCCCGGGGGGTGGTGCATCGGGCACGTTCATGGGAAGACCACTTCTCCTAACGACATCACCTCAGTCGGAAAAGCAGAAAGACGGCCAAGCGCCAAAAGTTCACGCCCTTCCGTCAGGCGCCATTTGAGGCAGTTCCTTTCAGGACCGCACCTGTCCGGTCCCGCGCAGGATGTATTTATAGGTGGTCAGTTCCTCCAAGGCCATCGGCCCCCGTGCGTGCAGCTTATCGGTGCTGATGCCGATCTCCGCACCGAAGCCGAACTCTCCGCCATCGGTGAAACGAGTGCTCGCATTCCAATACACCGTTGCGCTGTCCACCTCGGCGAGGTAACGCTCCGCGGTCGCGGCATTCGCCGTGACAATCCCGTCGCTGTGATGCGAGCCGTTCATCTCGGTGTGCTCGATCGCTTCATCGAGCGAATCGACCACCTTCACGGCGAGGATCAGGTCGAGGAATTCGGTGCGCCAATCCGCCGGCTGAGCCGCGACGACTTTCTCGCCGCCGATCGGCTTGAGGCCGGCCAGGGCGCGTTCGTCGCAGCGAAGCTGCACGCCTTTTTCGAGCAGGGTTTTCCCGGTCGTCGCGAAGAATTCCTCCGCGACGTCGCGATGCACCAGCACGGTCTCGATCGCGTTGCACACGCCAGGACGCTGGCACTTCGCATTCACCACGATGCTCTCCGCCATGGCGAGGTCGGCCTCCCTGTCCACCATCACGATGCAGATGCCGTCGTAATGCTTGATGACCGGCATGCGCGCGTGGCTCACCACCGTCTCGATGAGGCCCTTCCCGCCCCGGGGCACGATGCAGTCCATGTATTGATCCATCTCGCACATCACCTTCACCGCTTCGCGATCGGTGACGGGGATGAGCAAAATCGCATCCACCGGCAGGCCTGCATCCGCACAGCCGAGGCTCAGGGCTTTGGCGATGGCGATGTTCGAGTGAATGCTCTCGCGCCCGCCGCGCAGGATGGTGGCGTTGCTCGTCTTGAGGCAGAGCACCGCCGCATCCGCAGTCACGTTCGGACGCGACTCGTAAATGATTCCCACCACGCCGATCGGCACGCGCACTTTCTGGATGCGCAGCCCATTCGGCCGGGTCCAATCGCGAATGATCTCGCCGACCGGATCGGGCAGGTCGGCGACCTGGCGAATGCCGTCCGCCATCGCCACGAGACGCTTCGGATTCAAGGTGAGCCGATCGATCATCGCGGCAGAAAGCCCGTCGGCTTTCGCCTTTTCCACGTCCTGCGTATTCGCGGCCAGAATCTCCTCCTGCATGGCCACGACACGATCCGCCATGGCGTGCAGGCCGCGATTCTTCTGCTCCGTCGAGCACCGGCGCAGCAACCGCGCCGCCGCGCGAGCGCGCTTTCCAAAGTCGTGAATTTGATCGGCAAGAGTCATGGACCCGAACACGGAAGCCGCGAATCCCGCGGAAGCAAGCGTTTCACCAATCAAACGCGTCCACCGAAGGAACTATAGGGCAGCAGGCGGGGCGCCGGCCCTGCAAAAGCACAAACCCCGGAAACGCGAGGCGTCTCCGGGGTTTGGTTAAAGATTGGGGCGTCAGCCTTAGGCTGCGGCCTTTTTCGCGGCTTCGGCGCGCTTGGCTTCGAGCGCGGCTTTCGCCTGTTCGACGAGGGCCTTGAAGGCGGCTTCGTCGCTTACGGCGAGATCGGCGAGGACCTTGCGGTCCAGTCCGATACTGGCGGCCTTGAGGCCTTCCATGAAGCGGCTGTAGGTGATTCCGTTGGCGCGGGCGGCCGCATTGATGCGGAGCTGCCAGAGCATGCGGAAGTTGCGTTTCCGGTTCTTGCGATCCCGGTAGTTATAGACCAAGGCTTTCATCACCGCGTTCTTGGCGTAGCGGAAAAGCTTGGACCGGCGGCCGCGGAAACCCGAGGCGGCCTTGATCATCTTCTTGCGGCGCTTGCGTGAAGCGACCGCGTTAGTGGCGCGTGGCATAGGTTATGGTTTGTGCCGGCGGGCAGTTGTTTGGTGTGGATGGATCCGGCGCCTCGCTCGCCGGAGGATCCGGTTCATTCCCGGACAGGCGCGCGGATCAATCAGGTTTATGGCCTCGCGGAGATTACGCGAAGGGCAGGCACTCCTTGATGCGGGGGACCATGGTCTCGTGGACCTGGCCCACCTGCCGGAGGCGGCGCTTCCGCTTCGAGCTCTTGCTCGCAGCGAGGTGGCGCAGCCCCGGCTTCCGCCGGAGGATCTTGCCCGTCGCGGTAATTTTGAACCGCTTGGCCGCAGCTTTCTTCGTCTTGCGACGTGCGATGGCTTTTGGCATTGGGGGGCGGAGGCTAGCACTCGACTTCGACCCGGCAAGGGATATTTGCGGCGGCCCGGGCGGCCGCCTGAAGTCCGAACGCCAAAGCTCGAATGACGAAGGATTTCCGGTGCCTAGCCTATCCGGAAGAGGACGCGGAACAAGCCGCTCGTGGTGTCCTCTTCTCTCTGAACCGGGGCGCCGATGAGGCGTTGGAACAGGTCCGCTTCCAGCTTGGCGACGATGGGGAAGGCGCGCAGGAGGTCCAGAATGGGCGAATGGTGCTCGACGATCTGGATCGTCCCGTCGGCGGCGGTGAACTCGCTCATGTGGCCGTCGTGGTCACGCAGGCGGGCGAGCCATTTGGCGCGCTCGGCCGGAGTTTCGCCCCGGAGGCGCTCGGCGTAACCGGCGGTAAGCTTTTGAAAGACGACCAGGAGGAGTTTCTCCGGCGCGCTGGGACCGAAGAGCTTTTGCGCGGCCTCAAGCACATCGCGGGTGAGAGGATTGCTCGCGGTGGGGAACAGGTCGTGGGCCTTCTGGGTGAGGCGGTAGAGCTTGAAGGGGCGTCCGCGAGCCTGGGGCTGTCGCCACGTATCGAGCAGGCCGGCCTTGTGCATGGCGTCGCACATTTCTTTCACTCCCATGTAGGACATCTCCAGCCGGTCGGCGATTTCGCCAGCGTGCAAGCCCTGTGTGCGCTTGAGTTCGTTGAGAATCTTCAAGCGCGTATTCGGGGCGACGGCTTCGATGAGGCGCTGCTTCAAGGGAGGTTGAGAGTTGAAGGTTGAGCGTTGAGAGCCACGCCGAAATCGGTGCATGCGCGGCCCCCGAATGTGTGGCTCTCAACTCTTAACTCTCAACTCTCAACTTTCGCCATCTAAAGCACTCCGAACTTCTCCAGCGCCTCCACCACACCATCACTCGCGGGCCGGGTCGCGACAAAGCCTCCGACTTCGCTGACCGCACGCTTCACGGCGTCGCAGGAATTCACCGGGCATGCGACCCACTGCGCAAAGCGGCCGTCGAGCATGGGGAGATCATTGTAGTGATCGCCGGCGGCAAAGATCTCCTCGCGTTGGATGCCGGTCAACCGGGCGAGTTCTCCCAGCGCAGTGCCTTTGCTGTAAGCCTCGTGGCAGAAGCGCAGGTAGATGGTGTTGCGCATGAAGTTGAAGCCCGGCACGCGCACCCGCTCGCGCTCGAGGAAGATGCACACTTCATCCATCTGCTCCAGCGTGTCGGTCACGATGCCGACCATCCGTTCGCCATCGAACTCGAAGTGCGCCCATGGCTCGCGATCGAAGCGCGCGTGGATATCCGCCAGCAACGGGCTGGCCTGGGAGAAAAGCCAGTCGTGGTCCTGAAGGCACCGCTGGTTCCAATCGCCGAAATCGACCCATTTCCCGCTGGCCTCGCGCTGGAAGACTTCGCGTTCCGAGGTGAGCACGTAATCGGGCGGAAAGGGAAAACCGAACTCGCGAAGGCCGGCCTCGATGTGCCAGAGCACGCGGCCGGTATTGATCGCCCACTTCACACCGCGCTGGCGCAGGGTCGTCAGCGCTTCGAACAGGGCGGGCGAGACGGGCGGAATCGCGCCGTGCTCGACCAGGGTGCCATCGAAATCGGTGCTCAGAAGGCGGATCATGGGCCGCGCACTTTAGGGTGCGGCGACCGCTT
This sequence comes from Chthoniobacteraceae bacterium, assembly GCA_044226525.1. Taxonomy (GTDB): domain Bacteria; phylum Verrucomicrobiota; class Verrucomicrobiia; order Chthoniobacterales; family Chthoniobacteraceae; genus VFJQ01. The sequence continues at coordinate 138,005 of JBGAGV010000008.1, forward strand.
GGCAACGACGTGTGAGTGACGATACTGCGGCCATGAAATCCGCCTACGAACTCGCCATGGAGCGTCTCGAAAAGAATTCGCCCACGCAGAAACTCACCGAGAAACAAAAGACCGAGATCGCAGAGATCGATTCCCAGACCAAGGCGAAGACGGCCGAGCGTGAAGTCTTCCTGCGCGAGCAGATCAGCAAAGCGCGCTTCAGCGGTGACGAAACCGCAGCCGCCGAGATCGAGGATCAACTCGCCCGCGAACTCCGCCGCATTCAGCAGGACGGCGAGGAGAAGAAGGATAAAGTCCGCGCCCGCGGGTAGCGAAAGCGTTACCGCACCGAGAACGCATGCACCGTGGTGCTGCGGAAGGTTTCGCCGGGACGCAGAACGGTGCTTGGGAACGCGGGATGATTCGGTGAATCCGGGAAGTGCTGCGTTTCGAGGCAGAGACCGGCGTGCTTTTGATATACGCGGCCGCCTTTGCCAGGGAGGTCCTTGAGGTAGTTCCCCGTGTAGAATTGCACCCCGGGCTGGTCGGTCGAGACACGCATCTGCCGCCCGCTCGTCGGCTCGTAGAGTTCTGCCGCGAGCGCGAAGCGGCCGTCACCGGGGCTGTCGATGACCCAGTTGTGATCGAACCCACTTCCGGGCGAGTCTTTCATCGCGCCGATATCGCGGCCCACCGGCTTGGCCTTGAGAAAATCCATCGGCGTCCCGGCGACGGCACGCAGTTCGCCGGTCGGGATGCTGCCGGCATCGACCACGGTGTAACGCGACGCATTGATCCGCAGCGTGTGGCCGAGCACATCCGGGCTGGCGCCGAGATTCCAATAGGCGTGATTGGTCAGGTTCAGGACCGTCGGAGCGTCGGTCGTGGCGGCGTAGTCGATGCGCAACTCGTCGGCCTCGGTCAGTGTGTAGGTCACTATCGTCGTCAGCGTGCCCGGGTAGCCCTCTTCTCCGCTCGCGCTCACGTAGGTGAAGCGCACCCCGTTTGGCCCGGCCGGTTCGCCTTTCCACAGCCGCTTGTCGAAACCGCGCACACCGCCGTGGAGATGGTTCGCCCCGTTGTTCGTGGCGAGCTGATAACGTAACCCGTCGAGGGTGAACTTCCCGGCGGCGATGCGATTCGCATAGCGCCCCGCGATGCAGCCAAAGCACGGATGCGGCCCGAGGTAGGAGTCCATCGTGTCGAACCCGAGCGTCACGTCGCCAAACTGGCCGGCCTTGTCCGGCACCGTCATTTCGACCAGCGTCGCGCCCCAATTAGTCACCCTCGCGCGCAACCCGTGCGCATTGGCGAGGGTGAACACTTCGATTTTTTCGCCCGCCGGGCCAAGCCCCCAGATTTCGCTCTTCATTTCAGCGGAAGCGGTGAGGGTGAGAGCGGCGAGGCCGAACAGGATGTGGGAACGCATGGCATAGGGGCGGTGCAGTTGACGGTGCGAGAAACGAAACGCTTTTCGCCGCGTCAATTTCATTCACCATCGGTTTCCCGTTTTTACCGCTCCATTCATGAAAGCCATTTCCCTCGACCAGCCCCAGTCCTTCCGCCGCATCGAAATCCCCGACCCCGGTGCTCCCGCCCCCGGGCAGGCCCTCGTCCGCGTGCATCGCATCGGCATCTGCGGCACAGATTATTCCGGTTACCTCGGCAAGATGCCCTTCTTCAGCTACCCGCGTATTCCGGGCCATGAACTCGGGGTCGAAGTCGTCGCTGTGGGCGAAGGCGTCACGAATGTGAAGCCGGGCGATCGCTGTTCGGTCGAGCCCTACATGAATTGCGGTCAGTGCCACCCGTGCCGCAAAGGCGCGACCAACTGCTGCGAAAACCTCAAAGTCCTTGGCGTCATGACCGATGGAGGCATGACCGAGCGCATTCTCATCCGCGCCGAAAAACTGCACCCCGCCAACGCGCTTTCGCCGGACCAGTGCGCGCTTGTCGAAACTCTCGCCATCGGCTGCCACGCGGTAAACCGTGGCGCGCCTCAGCCCGGCGAAAACGTCCTCGTCATCGGCGCTGGCCCCATCGGTCTGAGCGTCATCGAATTCGCCAAGCTGAGCGGCGCCCGCACCTTCGTGCTCGATATCAATCAGCAGCGCCTCGACTTCGTCCGCGACACGATGGGCGTGCCGGATGTGCTCCTCGCCGATGGCAGCGAGCTGGAGAAACTCCAGGCACAGACCGGCGGCGCGGGCGCCGATGTCATCATCGATGCCACCGGCTCGAACAAATCGATGACGGCCTGCTTCCAGTTCGCCGCCTTTACCGCGCGCGTGGTTTATGTCGGGATCACCCAGGCGGAGCTGGTCTTCCCACACGCGCCGATCATGCACCGCCGCGAACTGACGCTTCTGGCCAGCCGCAACGCGCTGCCGCCGGATTTCACGCGGATCATCAAGCTTATCGAAGACGGAAAAATCGACACCCGCCCGTGGATCACCCACCAGGCGACCTTCGATGAAATGATCGACGCCTTCCCTGCGTGGCTGAAACCCGAAAGCCGCGTCATCAAGGCCGTAGTGGCGTTGGAGTCCAGCCTTTAGGCTGTTTCGAGGCCTGCCAACTGCAATAGGCCCTCCGCCTTTCCACAGCCTGAAGGCTGGACACGAACGGCAACCCGGAAGTTAGCTTTGACTAAGTTTTCTTTTTTACGCTATCAACGGGGTATGTTTCGCCGTTCTGTCTTCACCGCACTTTTGCTGATTCCTGCCTGCCTCCACGCAGAGGATGATGCCGGACTGTTCAAGACGATCGGGCTTGCGTCACCGTGGCTGGAAGATCGTGGCATCCGCTTCGCCGGGAACTATGCGGCGGAGATCTTGGGAAATGTGCGTGGGGGGATTCACACCGGGGCGGCGTTCAACGGCCTGCTTCACTTTGGCCTGGAGATCGATGCGGAGAAGGCGGTGGGGTGGCACGGCGCGACGTTCCATGCGGAGGCGATTCATCCGCACGGGAACAGCCTCACGGAGCGGGATGTGGGGGATTTTGGCGTGGTCAGCAATCTCGACAGCTACGACACGCTGCGGCTCTACGAGGCGTGGTTGGAACAGAATTTCTTGGACGATCACGTCTCACTCCGAGCAGGTTTTCTGGCAGCGGACACGGAGTTCGCGGTCGTGGAATCGGCGGGGTTGTTCATTAATTCGGACTTCGGTGTGCCGGCAGCGCAATCGGCCAATTTTCCGATGTCGTGTTATCCGTTCAGCACGCTCGGGGTGCGGTTGCGCATCGAGCCGGCACCGGGCTGGAGCGTAATGCTGGCAGCTTACGACGGGAATCCCGCGCCGGGCGCGCTGGGCGATCCGACACCGGGCGCGGCGTTCTCGAACGAGCTCAACCATTGGAATACGCACTTCGCGCTCCGGCATGATGAAGGAGCGATGCTCTTTGCCGAGGTCGGCTGGCACGTGGAAGGCGAGGACACGAAGGACGCCCCGATGACGCTTGGCCTGTCGATCAAGGTCGGCGGTGGATACCACACGGATCGGTTTGCCAATCTCGACCGGCCCGACGAACGGGGCACGAGCGGCAACTTCAATCTCTACGCGATCGTGGAGCGCGAACTGTGGCGGGAGCCGGGGACGAAACACGACGGGCTCGCGGCATTTGCCCGGGGTGTCTTCGCGCCGGAGAATCGCAACTTCCTCCGCCACTCGGCGGAGGCCGGGCTGGTTTACCAGGGGCTGGCGCAACGCGATGCACGCGATTCCCTCGGACTCGGCGTGGCATGGCTCGGTGTGGCCCGCGAAGCGCGCGATGAATTCACGGTCGAACTGACGTATCAATATGCGCTGACCCGTTGGTGGAATGTGCAGCCCGATGTGCAGTGGGTGATCAATCCCGGCGGCCAGAGCGACAATGCGCTGGTCATCGGGCTGCGCACGACGGTTAGTTTCTGACGTGATGAAACTCGATTCCCACCAGCACTTCTGGAGCTACGACGTCGCGCAGTATCCGTGGATTCCGCCGGGCTCGCCGCTGCACCGCGACTGGTTGCCGGACGATCTCGCACCGCTGCTCCATGTGGCGGGGCTGGATGGATGCATCGCCGTGCAGGCGCGGCAGACGGTGGAGGAATCGCGCTGGCTGCTGCTGCTGGCGGATCACGCGGCGATCATCAAAGGAGTCGTCGGCTGGGTGGACCTGCGGAGCGAGCGCGTGGAAGAGCAACTCGCCGAACTGGCGCCACACGCGAAGTTCCGCGGCGTGCGGCATGTGGTGCAGGACGAGCCGGACGATCGGTTCATGCTCGGCGCGGATTTTCAGCGTGGCCTCGGGAAGCTGAAGGCGTTCGGACTCACCTACGACATCCTGATTTTTCCCAAGCAACTGCCGGCGGCCATCGAACTGGTGCAGCGTTTTCCGGAGCAACCCTTCGTGCTCGATCACATCGCGAAGCCCTTCATCAAAGACGGCACGCTGGAGCCGTGGGCCGCGCAAATTCGCGAGCTGGCGAAAGCGTCGAACGTGATGTGCAAGGTCAGTGGGATGGTCACCGAAGCAAAACACGGCGCGTGGCGTGCGGAAGATTTCCGGCCTTATCTCGACGTGGTCTTCGAGTGCTTTGGTCCCGAGCGGCTGATGTATGGCAGCGACTGGCCCGTGTGCCTGCTCTCAGCCAGCTACGCGCAGCAATTTGGCCTTGTGGGCGAATACACCCGCAACCTCGCGCCAGCCCAGCGTGACGCCTTCTTCGGCGGCAACGCTGCCAGGTTTTACGGCGTCGCGTAACTCGGCTCCCCGGGTCGAGACCCCGTCAGCGCGGATCGCTCACGCGGCCAAGGAAGAGGCAGGCGCCGCTGGCGACATGCTGGATGGCGAACAGGAACGGGCGATCCACGCGAACTTCGACGGGTTGCCTCGGCTTCACAATCATCGAGCGCATCGCCATAACAACGGCGGTGGAGGCAGCGGCTTCGGTGCCGTCTTCGTCGAGGGCGAGGAAGGCCTTGTGCATCACTTCGCTGATGGCGAGATAGGCATCCGGGCGGCGCGGGGCCATACGATCGAAATTGGCGCTGCCGCGCGGTTGATCGAAGGCCGTTTTCAATCCGAGGGATTGCAGAGCACGGCTCAACGCGAGGGCCGGTGGCTGGACACGGAATTTCGGGAGATGCAGCAGCACGTCTTGCGACTCGATTTTCGCTGCGCCGGCGAGCAACTCCGGCGTGAGTTCGCGTTCGACGGTGGCGAGACCATCGGGCTGATCCGGCAGGATGATGACAAATTGCAGCGCCCGACCGTCGTAAGGCTTGGTGATTATCTTGAACCCGGGGCGTTCGGCGTAGCCACAATCGGCCTGAAGCGTCATCGTGGGCACAGGGGCCGGCGCCCCACCGACGACATGAAACGGCTCGTCTTTCGTGGCGGTTTTGACAAAAGGCTTCGCCCACGGAGCGCGCAGATAGAGCGCGTTGGCGAGCACGAGCCGCGTCTTGTCGTCGAGCACTCCGCTCGGGATGAGGTCGCGGATTTTCTGCTTCGTCTGCTCTTCCACCCAGGCATTGATCCGCGCACGGGCGGCTTCTCCCTGCGTAAAATCGATGGATTCGACCGGCGCGTGATAACGGTCGCGGGTAAGATCGACGAAGGGCTGGCGCAGCTCGAAACTCTTTTGCACGAAGAGGCGGTTGCCCACGTTGAACTCGATCGGCGTCGCCGGCCCGCCCCGCTTGCCATCGCCGATCCGTTTGGCGGACTCGGCGGCGATGTTGGTGAGGTCGTCCGACAGCGAGGCGAGGCTGCCGTGGAGGGCGTCTTCGGCAGCACCAAAATGCAACACGCGCCGCATCTCCGCGTGAGTGTCGCCATCGGCCCCGGCGTAAGTCATGGCGAGAGCCATCTGGATCGAATACGGCGAGAGCAGGAGGTTTCCACCCGCCTTGCCCTGGGTGCGATAGAGATCGGCGCCGAGCGCATTGACCGCCGTGGCAGCGGGCTGAAGATCGGCGGCACGAGCAAGGGCAAACATGGCGAGGAGAACGACGGGAAGGATTTTCGTGGGCATGGGCGAGGTGCAGGCAGGGCGTCAGCCTGCATAACTCAGGATAGCCTCACGGTGACATCCGGCTACAGTCCCCCGTTGTATGTATCCGAATGTTCTTCGCGCTTTTGCCGTCACCCTGGCTCTGACCTCCGCGGTGCAGGCCGGACCGCGCGAGCACGAGGCGCGCATGAGCTTCCTCGACAATGGCACCATCCGCCTCGGGGTGGACTTGAACCTCGGCGGCGCGATCACGTGGCTTTCGCGCTCCGGGACGCAGGACAACATCATCAACAGCGCGGACTGGGGGCGGCAGGTGCAGATGTCCTATTACTCGGGACCGATTCCATTTGTGGTAGGTAAGAAAAAGCCGGCCAAGCAGTGGCTTCATCTCGGCTGGAACCCGATCCAGGCAGGCGACGATTTCGGCCATGGGTCAAAGGTTCTCGATCATCGCAACGATGGGAGAACGCTCTACGTGAAGTGCCTGCCGATGCAGTGGCCACTCGACAACGTGCCGGGCGAGTGCGCTTTCGAATGCTGGCTGGAACTCGACGGCGCGGCCGTGCGGGCCAGGTGCCGGCTCAGCAACGCGCGGACCGATCACACTCCCTACCCCGCGCGAACCCAGGAACTTCCGGCGGTTTATACTAACGGCACGCTCTATCGCGTCATGACCTACTCCGGCGACCGGCCCTATACCGGCGACGCGCTCACGCAGATCAAAACGAAGGGACCGAATGAAGGCTGGTCGCATTGGTTCTCCACTGAACGCTGGTCGGCGGTAGTAAATGAAGCGGGCTGGGGACTCGGCGTCTGGAACCCGGATTGCGTGCAGTTCATTGGCGGCTTCAACGGGATGCCGGGCACCGGAAATTCGGACGACCAGCCGTGCGGTTACGTCGCGCCGATCCGCTTCGAGGTGCTCGATCACCACATCGTGCACGACTTTCACTACGAGCTGATCCTCGGCACGCTGGAGGAGATTCGGGACCGCGTGGCCAAACATCGGCAGCGGAACACGGCGCCAAACTGGAAATTCACGCAGAATCGGCAGGGCTGGTATTATCGTGGCGCGACCGACACGGGCTGGCCGGTGAAAGGCGAGCTAAACGTGCAGCTCGAAAGCAACGACCCGCAAATCATCAGCCCGACTTTTTTCTGCCCGGCGGAAGAAGGGGCGGTGCTGGTGCTCGACGCGGCGTTCAAGACTGCGGGCGGCGACGCGCAGATTTTCTGGGGCGACCTCGCGAACAACGGCGCGCTGAGCGAAAAGCGGTCGATTCACTTTCCGGTGACGAACGATGGGGAGTTTCACGAGGTGCGCGTGCGGCTGGCGGATTCGCCGGAGTATCGCGGGTCCATTGTGCAATTCCGGCTCGATCCGGCGAATGCCGCGGGCGGCAGCGTGCGCCTGCGGTCAGTGCGGCTGGAGAAGTAGAGGGAGAGTGAGAAGGGGTGACAAGGTGAACGGGGGGGAGGAGGTGACCTTGCGAACGCGCTCCTGTCACCCTGTCACCACTCCCCCGCTTGCCCCTCGCCCTGCGACCTGCTCCCCTCGCGCTCATGACTCGCCCCTTCCTTCTCCTCGCTCTGCTCTCGACCGCAGCATTTGCGGAAGACGCCCCGCCGTTTCCCGGCAAGAAATCCGCCTGGAATGGCTATGATCGCTACGACTTCGAGGTCGATACGCGACCGGTGATTGTCGTCGCGCCAAAGCAGGCGGCGCCGGGCAAGCCGTGGCTCTGGCGCGGGGAATTTTTTGGGGCGTTTCCGAGTGCGGATATCGCGCTGCTCGGACGCGGATTTCACGTCGTGTATCTGGCAGATCCGAACAAATTCGGCGCGCCGTCAGCAATGAAACACTGGGATGCGTTTTATGCCGAGCTGACCGGCAAATACGGCTTCGCGAAAAAGGCCGCGCTGCTCGGGATGAGCCGCGGCGGATTGTATTGCTATGCGTGGGCGGCGGCGAATCCGGACAAGGTCGCGTGCATCTACGGCGACGCTCCGGTGTGCGATCTCAAGAGTTGGCCGGGCGGAAAAGGAAAAGGGAAAGGCAGCCCGCGGGACTGGGCGCTGGCGAAGGAAGTTTTCGGACTCAAGGATGACGAAGCGGCCCTCGCGTGGAAAGGCAGCCCGATCGATAACCTGGCGCCCATCGCGAAGGCGAAGATCCCGATCATCCACGTCTATGGAGAAGCGGACGATGTGGTGCCGGCGGATGAGAATACCCTCGCGCTGGCGGAACGATATAAGGCGCTCGGCGGCAAGATCACGCTCATCCCGAAACCGGGCGTGGGACACCACCCGCACGGCTTGGAGGACCCGACACCGGTGGTGGAGTTCATCGTGAAGGCGTGCCGTCGGTAGCCATCTCGCCCTGCGCCACTGGCTTTTTCGACTTCGCGCCTTTCGCGGCGCTCCGCTCAGAATGAGCTGAAAGCAAGGGTGATTATTTCACCGGCAACCACTGCACGGCGTCGATGATCACGTAGCCGTCGGTGCCGGCGTTGGAGATCGTCACCGAGGCCTTGCCCGGAGCAAAATCGAAGGTGCCGACGGAAACGAAAAGACCATCGATGGCCGGCTTTTGTTGATTCACTTTCACGGTCGCGGTGCCTTTCGCATGCAGAATCTCAACCGGGGTGTTGGTGGCGCGATTACTGTTCGGCGGGCAGGCGATGCGCACTTCGTAGCGGCCCGGCTTGGTGAGTTCGGCATCGAAGCGCGCGGTGCGCTCTTCGGGATCGCCGCTGCCGGCATGCTGATAACCATCGCCCACGAAGGTCTTGCCGGCGGCGCTGTCGGTCCATGAACCGCCGAGCTTGGCGTCGGGATCGTCCACCACAATGCCGGGGAGCTTTTTCGGGTCGAGGCCGCGGAAGGAGGTTTTGGCCGGGGCGCTGTAGTGAAGAACCTGTCCGTCGGCCAGGAGCCGCTCGCGCAGTCTGGCGTAGGGCACTTCCTGCACGGTGCTCGAAGCATCGATGGCGAAAGCGGCCAGGGTCGCAGCGCTCTGGCCGAGAATCATGAAGACCGGCTCCATGCGAATGCTGCCGTAGGCGATGTGGCTGGCAGACGCGGCGACGGGGACGAGGAGATTGTCGGCCTGGCCGCGTTTGGGGGTAAGCGCACCTCGCGCGATTTCGTAAGGCGCCTTGAGGCCGACGCCGATGTCACCTTCGTTTTGCACCGTGCCTTCCGGCGTCACGTAACGCTGGATGTTGTGCGAATCGATGCCGTAGCTGCCCATGCCCACGCTGTCGGGCGTTTCGCGCTTTTTCTGAAGATCGTTTTGCGTCATCACGTAGGCGCCGACCATGCGACGCGCTTCGCGGATGTAGAGCTGGTGCGACCAGTTGCCGTTATCGGCGAATTCGTCCTTCGGCAGGCCCCACTTGCGCATCTCTTCCTGCACGGCCTTCGGCACACTGGGATCATTTGCGATGAAATAGAGCCAGCCTTTTTGATACGTCTCGTGCTCTTTGATGATCTCGCGCCGACGCTCGTAGCTGGCTTCGGGATAGTCCCAGTTCATGCCGATGTTGTCGGTGCTGAACGGGCCGTGGTTGTTCGTGTCGGTCTTGTGATTGGGGATCGGGTCGAACTTGCCGAAGGTCTCGCGCCAGCCGGCGGCGAAGACGCGCTTGAGGATCTCGTATTGCTTCGGGTCGTAGCCGTCGGGCTTCGGAAAAGCGACGCGATTTTCCGGCAGGTCCGTCAGGCACATGCGGAAGCAGTAAGCCTGCACGCCTTTGTCCTCCTCGCCGCGCGCTTTCGGCAGCGTGGCGCTCACTCGCGGGAGCAACCCGCTCTTCGGGTCGCCTGGCACAACGTAAGCGCTGATGTTCAAGGCGGGGTCTTTTCCGTAAGGCCCGAAGTGATGTTTGTGATGCAGGATGCCGACCTGCGAGCCATTCCACTCCTCGTCGTAGGTGCTGACGGCTTCGCGCCCGACGTGATAATCCACGCCCGCCGCCGCCATGAGGTCTCCTTCGTAAGTGGCGTCGATGAACATTTTCCCCGCGTAGGTTTTGCCGCTCAGCGTGGTGATCGACGTGATGCGCGCGCCGTTTTTCTTCACGCCTTTGGCGCGGTCGAGCCATTGGTCGCGCTCCACCGGGATGGAAAACTCCTTCACATAATCCTCGAAGACCTGCTCGGCGACATGCGGCTCGAAGATCCACATGGTGCGGTTTTCGCCATCGACGGCGGGCGTTCCCTGCCCCTTGCCGCCATACTCTTCCTTTTTCTGCCACTTCCACGCGTCGGCCTTGTCGTAGTGCTGCCACACGCGGTGATAGAAATCGCGCGAAAGGCCACCGATGACGCTTTTATTACCCGTGTCGGTAAACCCGAGCCCGCCGCTGGAGAGACCGCCGAGGTGTTTGTCCGGGCTGACGACGATGACGGACTTGCCCATCTTTTTCGCCTGCACCGCTGCAATCACCGCCGAGCAAGTGCCGCCATACACCACGATATCGTAATCTGCGGCGAAAGCAGACGACGCGACCAGAGCGAGGGAGAGGAAGAGTTTCATGATGGGAGTTTCCATATAGAGACCCCAGTCACGCTTTTGGACACGGAAAAAGCGCGCAGTGAGCCTAAGGCAAAGTAACGCGGGCAGGATTGTCCCCATTGCGCCATGGACCTGTCGCTACGCTCCAGTGCCCCGCGTTACGCCAGATCCTGAATGGGGCCCGCATTCTGTTTGCGCAGGGCTTTGCGGACGTCGGGGCCGGCGAGTTTTTGCGGACTGACATTTCCCTTTAGCGCGAGCGAGGCAGCGACGGCAGCGGCTTCGCCGAGGGCCATCGCGGTGACGGTGACGCGCGTGCTGCTCTGCGCGAGGCGCGTGGTGGAATGGCAGCGGCCGGCAACGAGGAGATTGCTCACCTTCTGCGGGACGAGAGATCGATACGGGATGTCGTAGGGCGCGGGTTGCTGCTTGGGCACGGCGTTCGCACTGCCGAGGGTGAGTTTGTTCGGGTGTTGATCGAGATACCAGCAACCCGTCGCGATCGCGTCGTCGAATGGTTTCGTCGCCATGATCTCGTCCTCCGTGAGCACGTGCTGGCCGACGATGCGGCGCGTTTCCCGCACCCCGATGTAGGGCGCGGCGCTTTGGAAATAGGAATCTTCAAAGCCGGGCACGTCGCGTTTCCATGCTTCGAACATCGCCCACGCATCGGCACGGCCCTGTATTTCGGCGCGGGTGAGTTCGACAGGATCGCTCGCGTCGGCGGGCACGCGAATGCCGTGCACGTAAATTTCCGTCGGCGAGAACATGAACATCACCCCAGGGCCGTAGAACATCGGCAACTGCCCGCGCTCGTGCGCCTTCTCCAGCGCGGTGCGGCAGTTCTTCGAAATGTCCGGTGTCTTCTTCACATTGCCCACGCGGAAATGGAGAGTAAGCGGCTGAAGCTCGGGTGCTTTTTCGACCGGCGCGCCGGCCCATGCGGCAATGTCCGCATCGCCGGTGCAATCGATGATCACTTTCGCGCTGATGCGCGAGAGTCCCGCTTTGTTGGCGACGAGCACGGCGGCGATCTGGTCGCCATCCATCTCCACGCCGCAGGCCATCGAATGATAAAGCATGCCGAGATTTTTTTCCGCAGTGAGCAAGCGATCAGCAAGCAGCTTGAAGGCCTCGACGTTGCGGATGGTCGGATTGTGCTTCTCCATGCGGGTGGCATCGGGCGCGCAGATGCCGGACTTTGAGAGCAGTTCGAGCGCGATCCCTCGCACGACGACGCGGTTGTCCTTGATATCCGCAATGCCATCAAAAAAAGGCAGACCCACGGCGGTGATGATTCCGCCAGCAAAACCCGCGCGTTCGATCAGCAGGGTGCGCTGCCCGTTGCGGGCGGCGGAAAGCGCCGCAGCCAGACCGGCGCATCCCCCACCACAGACGAGCACGTCCGTTTCAATTCCCCCACCCGAAGCCGCCCGAATCTTGGGCGAAGCGAGGATGCCGGTGCCGGCCACAAGACCAGCAGAGCGGATAAAGGTGCGGCGGGAGGACGGGGATTTCATAGTGCGGGGCAAGGGCAAAGAGCAGACCGGCGATAAAATGATTAGGTAAAAAAGGCGTGCCGAAGGAGCTGATTCCAGCGAGAATCCTTCTCCGTCTCCGAGCCTCGCGGCTCAAATTTTCCCAACTCCACAGCCTTTTGGGCTTGTCTCCGAACTCTTTATCTCTCAGCCTCACGTTTCATGACTTCGCCGAAGGAATCTGAGTCGCTCGGACGGGGCGACCCGACCGGCGACCGACCACCACGCCCCTTGCCCGATTTTTCGAGCACGATCACCATGGCGCAAATCGCCAAGGCCGCCGGGGTGTCCCAAGGGGCCATTTCTTCGCTGCTGAACGATCGCGATTATGGCATTCGCGTGAGCGAAAAGACCCGCGAACGCGTTTTCAAGGTCTGTCGTGAAATGGGCTACCTACCGAACGATCTTCGCGCGGTGGTGCGCATGTATCCGGAACTTGGCGAATATTGCCTGCTCCTCGCTCGCGACCTCGGCAATGCCGCGCAGGAGCCCGCCCTGGGACGGCTCGCCAGTGCCGCGGTCGCCGCCGTGCCGAACGACGTGCGCGCCTTGAACGTGGCCCGCTACAACGTCGAAACCGACTACGCCGTCCAGCCCGCGCTGCTGCCGCAGCCGGTGCGCGTCGGGGTAGCATCGAAATTCGTCGGCTTCGGTCATCCAAACCTTTCCCTCATTCACACCATCACGAAGCGCGGCCTGCCTTTCGTGCTCCTCGGCACGAGCCTGAGCCTGCCGGGCGTGGTATGTTTTGTGCCGGATTATCCCAAGGCCTCCGAAATCGCGCTGGAGCACCTGGTCGGCCTCGGCCATCAGCGCATCGCGCTCGTCTCCGGTCCCTTCGGCACTTCGGAGCCGGCCATTCTCGAATACAATCGCGGCGTCCGGCTTGGGCTGGAAAAACTCAATGTGCCGCTCGAAACGCAGCATGTCGTCTATGGAGACCTGAACTTTGCCGCAGGCATCACCGCCGCCGATACACTGCTTGATCGCCAGCCGACCCCGACGGCGATTTATTGCCTGAGCGATGCGGTGGCGGCCGGTGTGATCGCCCGGGCGCAAGCGCGCGGGCTGAAGGTTCCAGAGCAACTTTCCGTCGTTGGATGCGGGGGCGATCCAGTAGGCGATCTCACCTTGCCCGGCCTCACCACGGTGCGCCTGCCCTACGAGGAAATGGCCGCGCGCGGGCTGGGCGAAGTGGATCGGCTCACCCGGTTTGACGGCCTGCCGGAAGCCCAGACGATCACGCTCCCGGTGAAATTGGTCGAACGTGGTTCCAGTGGTCCGGTGCCGAAAAATTAGGGAATTTCCGGAGCACCGCCGCGTTTGTCCCTTGACGCTCTCTGGTTCCTGCGCCAAAGAGCCCGCCCTTTTCAATGAACCCCGCCCCACTCCTCTCCATCGTTTCCGGCCTGCTCGCCCTGCTCGCGAGCGTGGTCTTCCTCGTCAAAAGCGGCAGCGTCCAGACTGCCAGCGAAGAGCTGCAGAAGCAGCAGGACACTCTGGCCGGGGAGCAGCGCTCCTTCCAGACCAAGCAGCAAGTTTTCCAAGCCGCGCAGCAGCAGGTGCAGGGCGTGCTCCAGCTCTCCCAGCAGGTCGGCCCGCAAGTCCTCAATGACCTCGGCCTCGTCGCCAAGGAAAAGAAGAAGGACAATCTCAAGACCCTGCTCGCCAAGTATGGCGTGACGATCAACGAAAACGCCCCGGCTCCCGGCAATGCTCCGGCCGGCGCCGCCCCGAGCGCGCCAAAGCCTGCCGAAGCTCCGAAACTTCAGTAATCCCCAGCCATGTCCGACACTCAACAGTCCCGCTCCATTTCCGTCCACATCCCGCTGACGCTGCTTTCGCTCGCGGTCACCGCCTTCCTTTTCTCCCAGATCGGGGCGGCGTCCCGCACCAGCGGCACCATCGCCTGGCAGCTCGGCAACCTCGATAAGGGCCTTACCGAACTGCGCCAGGCCAACAAGCAACTCGACGAGATCAACGCCAAGGCGGCCGACGAGCTCAAGCGAGCCCAGGCCGTGCAGGAACAGTGGACCAATCTCTTCAAGGACGTCATCGCCCTCAGCAAGAACGATAAGGACGTTCAGGCTGTGGTCGAAAAATGGAAGATCCAAGTCAACGAGCCCGCGCCGGCGGCCGATGCCAAGAAGGAAGAGCCCAAAAAGTAATCTTTCGCTTCTCTTTCAAACCTCATTTCGCAAAGCCCGGCCTTGTGCCGGGCTTTTGCTTTTTGGCGTAACCTCGCGTCTCACCTAATCTGACCAACATGCTCGAACCAACTGCCCGCCGTCTCGTCCAGCGTCTCCGCGACGCAGGGCATGTCGCGCTCTACGCCGGAGGCTGCGTGCGTGATCGCCTGCTGGGAAAGGAGCCGCACGATTACGACATCGCCACCGATGCGCGGCCCGAGCAGGTGCAGGCGCTCTTTCGGCGCACCATCGCGGTGGGCGCGCAATTCGGGGTCATTGTGGTGATGGAAGACGGCTACGACTATCAAATCGCCACTTTTCGCAACGACCAGGCTTACATCGACGGACGCCATCCCACGGGGGTCGTCTTCTCCTCGCCGCAGGAAGACGCCGAGCGTCGCGATTTCACCATCAACGGCATGTTCTTCGATCCCCTCACTGATGAGGTGATCGACTATGTCGGCGGCGAGCGCGATCTCGCCGCGAAAATCCTGCGCGCGATTGGCAATCCCGAAGCCCGCTTTCGCGAGGACCGCCTGCGGATGCTGCGCGCGGTGCGTTTTGCCACGGTGCTCGGATTCGAGATCGATCCGGCGACGTGGAGTGCGGTTTGCGCCAACGCGGCACACATTCACGACGTCAGCCTCGAACGCATCCGCGAGGAACTGGTGAAAATCCTCGTGCATCCGAATCGCCTCCACGGCTTCGACCTGCTCGACCAGAGCGGTCTGCTGCACGAAATCCTGCCCGAGATGGATGCGCTCAAGGGCTGCACGCAGCCGGAGCAATTTCACCCCGAGGGGGATGTATTCGTGCATACGCACATCATGCTCGGCCTGCTGCCGCCGCGCAAAGTCAGCGTGCCGCTCGTCTTTTCCGTGCTGCTGCACGACATCGACAAACCCACCACTCGCACCGTGGATGAGACCGGCCGCATCCGCTTCAACGGCCACGACCGGGCGGGTGCGATCACCACCGAGCGCATCATGGAACGGCTCAAGTTCTCGCGTGCCGAAATCGACGCCACGGTCGAAGCCGTGGCGCAGCACATGGTCTTCAAGGACGTGCAGCAGATGCGTGTGGCCAAGCTCAAACGATTCATGGCCCGGCCGAATTTCGAAGACGAAATGGAGCTGCACCGCGTCGATTGCACCAGCAGCCACGGCCTGCTCGACAACTACGATTACCTCCATGCCAAGCAGGAAGAGTTCGCCAACGAACCGCTCATCCCCCCTCCGCTCATCACCGGCAAAGACCTCATCGCCCTCGGCCTCAAGCCCGGGCCGCGGTTCAAGGAGATCCTCGACGCGGTCGAAGTCCGGCAGCTCGAAGGCACCTTGAAAGACCGGGAAGCCGCCCTCGCGTGGTTGAAAAGCGATCTTGCGCTGCCACCGGGCTGAGGATGGGATGCGGCTCGTTTCGCCGATCCCATGGCTCAGCTTCCGGACATCAACGACTCGATCGAGGTTTACGAAAAATGGCTGTGCCAGCAGCCGAACGCGGACGATTCGACGATCAAGAAAAAGGCGAAGAAGATACGCGAGGGTGGCGCATTCGCGCTGCTCCGGGCTACCTTCCATCGCTGGGTCGAACGCTGGGCCGCAGCGCGGAAAAATCTGCTTGGGGCGAAAGCTCCGGTCGTCCTCGCCGTGGGCGACCTGCACGCCGACAACTTCGGCACATGGCACGATGTCCACGGGCGCCGCGTGTGGGGCGTGAACGATTTTGACGAAGCATGCGATCTGCCATTTACGAGCGATCTTGTCCGGCTCGCCGTCAGCATCGCGCTCGTCCGCGAGGAATCCGTCGATGCTGTCGCAAGCGAACGATCGGCTGCCTTGCTGGAGGGCTATCGAGGACACCTGTCCACGAACGGGAGTCCGATCTTTCCGGACGCGGTTGGTTGCGAAGCACTGCACGAGTTGCTAGTCCCGGCCAGCGAGGACGACTTCTGGGACAAGATGGCCGACGAGTCTGACTTCAAGCCGCGTGATCGGCAGGAGCTGGAAACGAAGCACCCGGGGATGGCCGCCTGTTTTGCAGCCATTCTCCCCTTGGAAAAGGAACGACGATATTTTCAGGTAAAAAAGGCCGTCGGGCTCGGCAGCCTCGGCCGTCGGCGCTACCGCATGGTGGTCGATCCGGACGGCGACCGCCGCTGCTTCGAGGCCAAAGCCCTCGTCCCCTCGGCTAGTGCCCTGCTCGACCCCAAGGCCCGGCAGCAATCCCTCACCGGTGAAATGCTCCGCCGCGCGATCCGCAGCCCCGATGCGGTTCTGCGGGTGCGCGAGGCCGCACCGGAACGGTGGCTCGTCCGCGAGGTAGGGCCGGAGTTCTTGAAGATCGAAATCGGGGATCTGGCCGAAAAGGCCCCCGCTCTGCTCACCCGGCACCAGCACGCCCTCTTCCGCTGGATGGGTGCGGAAACCGCCAACATCCACCTGGGCAGCGCCACGCGCGACACCCTGCTCGAAGCTCTCGATCGTTTGCCCGCGGACTGGCTCGAAAACGACGCCGCGCTTCTGGAGGAGGGCATGCGCGAGGATTGGGGCGCCTGGAAAAAAGCGAACCCGAAAAAAGACAGCTAGCAAACCGGGCCAGCCCACGGTTGGTCATGGACAAGTCCCGGGTAGCGCCACGCCCAAAGCGCGCTTTAATTCGCCGCCCTTTCCCATGTCCTCGATCATCGAACACTCCGACCCCATCAATGCGCAGATCCTCGCGGTCAGCGAAGACCAGATCAAAGGCTTCGTGCGCGAGCCGTTCCTCGACATCGCGCAAAAGTCGGGCGTGCCGATCGAGACGGTGCTGGAGCGGATTCGCGTGATGCTCCAGGCCGGGACGATTCGCCGCGTGCGGCAGACGCTCATGTCCACGCAGCTCGCCGAGGGCGCGCTCGTCGCATGGGTGGTGCCGGAGGAGAAACTGAACTCGGCGTTCGATTTCATGTTCAAGGAGGACCCGTTCAGCGGTCACATCGTCGTCCGCTCGACCGATCAGCAGACCGCCGGCTCGCAGTATCGCCTGTGGACCACGCTAAAGACGCCGGTCGGTATTTCGATGGATGATCATTGTGCGGTGCTCATGCGCCACACCGGCTGCACTCGCTACAAGCTCATGCCCGCGAGCGGCATCTTCGCCCTTGGGGTCGGCCACGTGCGGCGCAAGACGATCGAACCCGGCGACAAGGCCGACGTGCCCGCGAAGATGCAG
The DNA here is from genome assembly GCA_044226525.1 of Chthoniobacteraceae bacterium. GTDB lineage: Bacteria > Verrucomicrobiota > Verrucomicrobiia > Chthoniobacterales > Chthoniobacteraceae > VFJQ01. Next base: position 155,447 of record JBGAGV010000008.1, read on the forward strand.
AAGGTGGAAAACGTGTCTCTCAACGACCGCGAGTGGGACGTGCTCCTCACGCTCAAGCGCGAGCTCGCGCCCGATGAAGTGCGCGTGGGCCTGTGGGAAGGTCGCGCCGCCGAGGCTGGCGTGGATCTCGAAACTTTCTGCCGCACGGCCGAGGATCTGAACGCCAAGGGCGTGATCGGCCGATTCTCCACCTTCCTCGAACACGTGAAGCCGAGCGCGGGTGGCGAGCGCGTCACCCGCTTCAACGCCCTCTTCCACTGGGCGGTCCCGCCCGGACGCGAAGTCGAGGCCGGCGGCGAAGTGGGCCGGCATGACTGCATGACGCACGCCTACTGGCGCGAGGGCGGGCCGGAGTTCAAGGACGTGAACATCATGGGCGTCTGCCACGGCACGGAGAAGGATCGTGTGCTCGCGCATAAGGCCGCCATCGACGCGCACCTCGCGTCGTGCGGCATCCCGGTGAGCTACACCAACGTCTTCTGGGGCGGACGCAGCGAGATCAAACCGAGCGAAATCTCGCCGAAGGTGCATCGGGAGTGGATGGCACAGTATGGGAACGCCGCTCCCGCCGGGGTCTGAGACCCCGGCCTGAACGTCTGACCGCCAGCGAGAGAACGGCCCGCGTTACAGCGCGCCGAGAATGTGGTTGAACGTCGCGCTCGGGCGCAGCGCGGCGGCGGCTTTGGCGTCGTCGGGCTTGAAGTAGCCGCCGATTTCGACGGGCTTGCCTTGGACGGCGAGCAACTCTTCCACGATCTTCGCTTCGTTCGCGGTGAGCTGTTCGGCGATTGGGGCGAAGAGCTGCTTTAGCTCTGCATCCTTGTCCTGCGCAGCGAGGGACTGAGCCCAGTAAAGCGTAAGGAAGAAGTGGCTGCCGCGGTTGTCGATCGTGCCGAGCTTGCGGCCAGGCGACTTGTCGGTTTCGAGGAACTTGCCCGTCGCGGCGTCGAGGGTTTCGGCCAGGACTTTCGCTTTCGGCAGTTTGTAGGTCTCCGCGATGTGCTCGAAGGAGGGAGCGAGGGCGAAGAACTCTCCCAGGGAGTCCCAGCGCAGATAATTCTCTTCGAGGAACTGCTGCACGTGCTTGGGCGCAGAACCGCCGGCGCCGGTTTCGAACAGACCGCCGCCGTTCATCAGCGGGACGATGGAGAGCATCTTCGCGCTCGTGCCGACTTCGAGAATCGGGAAGAGGTCGGTGTTGTAATCGCGCAGCACGTTGCCGGTGACGCTGATGGTGTCCTTGCCCTGCACGATGCGTTCGAGCGAGAAAGTGCAGGCGGCGGCCGGCGCGAGGATGCGGATGTCGAGGCCGGTCGTGTCGTGATCGGCGAGATACTTCTTCACCTTGGCGATGATCTGCGCGTCGTGCGCGCGGGTTTCATCGAGCCAGAACACGGTGGCATCGCCGGTGGCGCGAGCGCGATTGACGGCGAGTTTCACCCAGTCCTGCACCGGCGCGTCTTTGGTCTGGCAGGCGCGCCAGATGTCGCCCTGCTCGACCGGATGTTCGAAGAGCACCGCGCCGCTCGCGTCGGTCACGCGCACCGTGCCGTCGGCGGGAATCTCGAAGGTCTTATTGTGCGAGCCGTATTCCTCCGCGGCCTGCGCCATGAGGCCGACGTTCGGCACGCTGCCCATCGTCTTCGGATCGAGGGCACCGTTCTTTTTGCAGAAGTCGATGACGGCCTGGTAAACGCCCGCGTAACTGCTGTCCGGGATGACGGCCAGCGTGTCGCCGGTCTTGCCCGCTGCATCCCACACCTTGCCGCCCGCACGGATCATCGCCGGCATGGAGGCATCGACGATCACGTCGCTCGGCACATGGAGATTGGTGATGCCTTTGTCGCTGTTCACCATCGAGAGCGCCGGACCGGCCGCGTAGGCGGCCTGAATATCCGCTTCGATCGCGGCCTTTTTGTCGGCGGGCAGTTTGTCGAGCTTCGCGACCAGGTCGCCGAAACCGTTGTTAAAATCGACGCCGAGTTCCTTGAGCGTCTCGGCGTGTTTCGCGATGAGGTCCTTGAAGAACACCTTCACGGCGTGACCGAAGATGATCGGGTCGGAGACCTTCATCATCGTGGCCTTGAGATGCAGCGAGAAGAGCACACCGTCCGCTTTCGCCTTGGCGATCTGCTCGCCGAGAAACGCGACCAACGCCTTCTTGCTCAGGAACGTCCCATCCAGAATTTCGCCCGCCTTCAGCGGCGTCTTTTCCTTGAGCACTTTGGTGGTGCCGTCTGCGCCGACGAACTCGATCTTCACGTCCGTCGCCGCGGGCACCGTGACGGATTTTTCGTTCGAGAAGAAGTCGCCCTTGCCGCCCATCGTGCCGACGCTGGTTTTCGAATCGCCGCTCCACGCACCCATCGAATGCGGGTGCTTGCGGGCGTAATCCTTCACCGCTTTCGGGGCGCGGCGGTCGGAATTGCCTTCGCGCAACACGGGATTCACCGCGCTGCCTTTCACTTTGTCGTAACGCGCACGGGCGTCCTTCTCGGCATCGGTCGCCGGGGCTTCGGGATAATCCGGCAGCTTAAATCCCTTCGACTGCAACTCGGCGATGGCCGCCTTCAACTGCGGCACCGACGCGCTGATATTCGGCAGCTTGATGATGTTCGCCTCGGGCTTGAGTGTGAGCGCGCCGAGTTCCGCGAGATGATCCGGCACCTGATCGAAAGCCGCCAGAATGCGCGCTGCGAGCGAGATGTCGCGTGTCTCCACGGAAATCCCCGAGTGCTTCGTGAACGCCTGGACGATCGGCAGAAAGGAATGGGTAGCCAGGGCGGGCGCTTCGTCGGTCTTCGTGTAGATGATGGTCGGTTTCTCGGGCATGGCGTGGGTGTTAGAAAAAACTGCGCCGGGGTTTAGCAGCGATGGGACGGTTCGTCGAGGGGCGAGCCTCGCCTTCGCGTCCAGCTTTCAGACGAAGCGGCGGAGCGGCAGCTCGCCAAATAGTGTGTTTATTGTGTCTGTTCGTCTCCCCGACCAGCCGCACGGCGAACCAGCGCGCCAGCGAATCGAGAAGCGAAGGTTCAACGCAGAGGCGCAGAGGGGGAACGGGGGAGAAATTCATCGACGCACGGCCCGTGATTCCGGCTCTGGCGGGGAAACTCGTTGGGGCATGAGGCGGCGGGAGCATACCCCTGCCTCTTCGTCCTCAACCGTCACCGTGGCGAACCATCGGTTCCGTCCATTCCGTCCGTTCCCACTATTTTTCCGCCGGGGGCGGATTCGCTCCCCTCATTCCTTTCATGCCGGATGTTGACTGTTTTCCCCCGCCTACTTCGCTTTCCGATAGGTCCGCACCACGGCGCCCTTGGCCGTCCCGGCGGGAATCTTCACCACCAAGGTTCGCCCATCGCCGGAGACGTCCACGCCGATGGCCAGTTCGCTCTCCTCCGCGGCGGAACTCAGCGCCACCTGTCCCTGACTTCCCAACGATAGCCCGGTCTTAACTTGATAACGGTCAAAGCGGCCCCAACCGCTGAACCGGCCGGTCTTCGGTTCGCCCTCATCGGGGCGGAACATCAAATATTCGTCGGTCTGCCCGACGACGATCCATTCACCGGCCAATGCCCCAGCGAGACCGCGCGGCTTTGCGGAGGCCGTGGAATCGGTGGACCGGCAGCTGGCGAAGGCGAGAAGCGTGAGGACAGGAAAGACGGAGAACTTCATAGGAAAAGCGGACGAATCCCCAAAAGTCGCCCACGAACCGGTCAGGCGAAAGGGGCGAAAAATTCCTCGCCATTCGCAAAATTCGCCCTACGAGAGCGGGTGTCATTGGTGTTAATAAGCACACCAAGTTAAACCTAAACGCTCATTCTCGATACTCCCATGCCTGTCGTTCCCCGTCGCTCCTTTCTCGGCCAATCCGCCGCTCTCGCCGGCGCTGCTGCGCTGACCGGCTCACTCTCCGGCTTCGCTCGTGGCGGCGAGCCGAATAGCAAAAAGCTCAAAATCGCTCTCGTTGGCTGCGGTGGACGCGGCTCCGGCGCAGCCAAACAGGCGCTCACGGCGGACTCGAATTGCGAGCTCGCCTACCTCGCCGACATCGCCGAGGAGCAGGCCGACAACGCGCTGAAAAATCTTTCCAGCGCCGACGGCGGCAAACTCGCGGAGAAGACGAAGAATGCGAAGAAATTCATCGGCCTCGACGCCATCGACAAAGTCTGCGCAAGCGATGCCGATGTGGTGCTGTTGACGACGCCTCCAGGATTCCGCCCCGAGTTTTTCGAGAAAGTGGTCAAGGCAGGCAAACACACCTTCTGCGAGAAGCCGGTCGCCACCGATCCCGCCGGCGCGCGCCGTTTCATGGAAGCCGCGCGGCTCTCCAAGGAAAAGGGCCTCGGCTGCCAGTCGGGCTTCTGCTGGCGCTCGAGCCTCGGCGAGCGCGCCATTTTCGAGCAGATCAAGAACGGCGCCATCGGCAAGGTCATGTCCGTGCACGGCACCTATCTCGGCGCGACGCCGTGGGTGAAGCCGCGCAAGGAAGGCTGGACCGACCTCGAATGGCAGCTCCGCAACTGGATGTATTTCACCTGGCTGAGCGGCGATCATCTCGTCGAGCAGGCCATCCACACGGTGGACAAAATGTGCTGGGCGTTTGGCGATGAAAATCCGGTGCAAGCAGTCGCAGTCGGCGGTCGGCAGCAGCGGGTGGAAGAGCAGTTCGGCCACATCTACGATCACTTCAGCGTGTCGTATGAATTCTCCGACGGACGCCGCGGCCACATCTACTGCCGTCAGCAGTCCGGCACCTTCAGCGAAACGGCCGATCACGTCATCGGCACCGACGGTGTCGCGCACATTATCGGTTCGCGGAAGCTCCAGACCATCACCGGCAAGAACACGTGGCGTTATCAGGGCCCCGCGCCGGACATGTATCAGGTCGAGCACGACGAATTTTTTGCCTCCATCCGCCAGGGCAACCCGCTCAACTACGCCGACAAACTCGCGCACTCCACGATGGTCGGCATCATGGGCCGTCTCGCCGCCTACACCGGCAAGGCCGTCACCTGGGAAGACCTCACGAAATCGCAGGAAGACCTCCGTCCGAAAGAGCCGCTCAAGTGGGACATGAAGCTGGCCGTGCCGGAAGTCGCGATTCCGGGGCGGTATCCGCTCGTCTGATTTGGCTCGGAGTCCCGGCTCTCGCCGGTTCGTTTGGAGCCCCGCCTCACTTGCAATCTTTGCGTCCTCCGCGCCTTTGCGTTTAACTTCACGTTCCCTCACACCCACATGAACCGCCGCGACTTCCTCCTCTCCACCACCGCCGCCGCGCTCGCCGGCACCACCTTTGCCCAGGCGCCGAAAAAGCGCTCGCTCAAAAAGGCCGTCAATCTCGGCATGATCAAAGGCGCGCCGGGCGCGACGATCGCCGATCGTTTCAAGATGGCGCGCGACGCGGGGTTCGACGGCATCGAGCTGAACCTGCCCGATGATGCGTTGACCGTTGAGATTCTCCAGGAAGCGAAAGCGGCCAGCGGAGTCGAGATCGCCGGCATCATCTGCACGCCGCACTGGAAATTCCCGCTCAGCGATCCCGATCCGGCGAATCGCGAGCGCACGGTGCGCGGCCTGCAGCTCGCGCTCACCCAGGGCGGCGAACTCGGTTGCAAACGTGTGCTGCTTGTTCCCGGCGTGGTAAATGAAAAGGTGAACTACGCCGAGTGCTGGTCGCGCGCCGTCGAAGGCATCAAGCGCTGCACCGAGGCTGCGGAAAAAGCGAAGTGCTGGATCGCGGTCGAGAACGTGTGGAATCAGTTCATCATGAACCCGGTCGAAGCCGCGCGCTTCGTCGATGAAATCGGCAGTCCGTGGGTTGGCTGGCATTTCGATATCGGCAACTGCGTCGTCTATGGCTGGCCCGAGCAATGGCCGCGCCTCCTTGGCAAGCGCACGCTCAATCTCCACATCAAGGAATTCAGCCGCAAAAAGGCCAACGACGAAGGCCTCCGCAAAGGCTTCGGCGTCGAACTCGGCGAAGGCGACGTGAACTGGGCCGCCGTCATGGCCGCCATCGACGACATCGGCTACACCGGCTACGGCATCGCCGAAGTCCCCGGTGGCGACGCCGCTCGCCTCAAGTTCCTCGCGGAGCGGATGGACAAGCTGTTCGCGGCGTAACGCAGGCCATTCGCCCCCCCCCTTGGCAACGCCGTAGCTCGGCTCTCCAGAGCCGAGTTCCCCGGTGCGCCCACTCGTCAGCAGTCTCGGCTCGGGAGAGCCGAGCTACAGCAGCGCGCTGTCGTCGCGTTTCTCCAGCCGCATCACCTGTTTCTTCACCACCTCGACGTTTTTGGTGATCTCGAAAATCGCCTTCACGATCTCGGCCTTCGTGGGCTCGTCATCGAGCGCGGGAAGAAGCGGGTGGAGCTTCATCCCTGCGGTGGAGATGGTGTTGCAGAGGTCGCGGATTTGTTGAGCAGCGGTGGCGCGGTCCATGAACGGAAGGTTGCCGCGACGGCCCGCGGCGCGCAAGGTGTGCGTCATGCCACGCGTCATCGTCACCTGCGGGCCGAGTTACGAGCCCATCGATGAAGTTCGCCGGATTACGAATTTCTCGTCCGGCGAACTCGGGGTGCTCCTCGCCAATCGGCTGAGCCGCGCAGGTTTTGAAGTGGTGTGCGTGCAGGGCGAAATGGCCACGGTGCGCGGCCCGCTGGGCGAGGCGCGGGTGGCGTCCTTCTCGACCAATAGCGACCTGCTCACCAGGCTCACGGCGCTCTCGCAGCAGGGCGAAACGCACGCCGTGCTGCATGCTGCGGCGCTGGCCGATTTCAAAGTGCAACGCGAGGGCGTGGAACGAAAAATTCCGAGCCGCGGCGGAGAGATCGCTCTCACCCTCATCCCAGCCACAAAAATTCTCCCACGGCTGCGCGCACTTTTTCCCGCCGCCAAAATCGTCGGCTGGAAATACGAACTCGACGGGGCTCGCGCAGACGCGCTCGCCAAAGGCCACGCCCAGATCGCCGAATGCTCTACGGACGCGTGCGCCGTCAATGGCGCCGCTTATGGCGATGGTTTCGGCTTCCTGACGCGCGCCGGCGGGTTCACGCATCTGCCGAACAAAAGCGCGCTGGCCGATTTCCTCGCGGAATGGCTGGCGCCGCAAAGCTAGCGCGAAATGCCGCTCAGCAGTTGGTCGATATCCGCCACCAGGCGATCACGCTCACCAGCCTCCTGATCGCTCAGGTGCAGGCTCTGCAACATTGCGCGCGCCGACTCGAGCGTGCGCCGGGCGTCGCGTGCATTCATGAACTGCTTTTGCAACGCACCAACGCGGAAGCAAAGCCGCCCGACATCGATGCGCTCCTCGACCGAAGTCGTGCGGGCCGCTGCGGTGCGAAGGCCGATTTCGGTGGCCTGCACCAGCGCGATGAGGCCAGCGTCGCGATTTTCGCGAGACATTAGCGTATCGCCCAGATCGCGCATGCGTTGCCAGCTTGTCCCCGGAAGCGGTCGGGCCTCGGATTGCGCCGAGGAGATCGAAGTCACCCCAGTCTGCGGACCCTCGCCCGGAACGAACGCGGCGGAGACTTTCTTCGGCGGAGACGAAGCCTTCGGCGTGCTCTTCTTTGCCAACGTCGTCGCAGGTGCCAGTGAAACCGGCGGTTTCGCCACAGGTGAAGGACTCGCCGGCGCGGGCGCCGGAGTGGCGGGTCTGGGTGTGGAAGGGTTCGGCGTGGCCGGAGCCGGCGCGGAGGGCTTCGGAGTCGGAGTCGCGGAGGGCGTGGCCATCGGCGTCAGCTTCGGCGTGGGCACGACGGCCGTTTTTGGTGTCGGCGTGGGGTTCGAGGCAGAAGCGGGCGTGGCACTCGCGGCTGGAGTTGCCGCGACCGCAGCGGCCTCGGACGCAGGCTGGCTGGCTTGATTCGTCCACCAGTAAGCCCCCGCGGCGGCCGCAACAATCAACCCGATGATCGCAAGACCCGCCGGGCTGCCTTTGGCCGGAGCAGCCGGAGCTGCTGCCACGGTCAGGTCTCCTGCGGCCGGCACCAGCGTCTCCGAACTGGAAGCGGTGACGAGATCGCCATAAGCGCGCAGGCTTTCGCGCGGCACATCGAGCAGGGCCGCGAGCAGATGCGCGCGAGCTTCCGGCGGAGAGAGCTTGTCGGCGCGGGCATCGATGATCTGCGGTTCGCTTTCTTCGGCAGGACGGAAATGTCCCTTCTTGTCGAGGCGCCAGCGGAGCCACGTCGGCAACCAGGTGGCATCGTCATGTCCCACCGGGGCGGTATCGTGTTCCGGGTCGCCATCGACCACCATCACTACGATCCGGTCTTCACCCTCGGTGCGCTTGAACGCACGAATCTGCTCCTCCAACGCGGGCGCGGCCGCCGAGTGCGGCGAGCAAATGACGATCAGGTGCCGGCTCGGCGGCGGCGCCGTGGCATGGCGGGCGAGATGCGCCGGATTGCGCGGATCGGGGAAAACTTGAATCAACGGCGGACGCGAGAACCCATGCTTGGTCCGTTTGTTCGCGAGGTCCGCAGGCACCACCGTCCCATCAAGCTGCCGATGCAGCCAGTCGCACCAGATGAATTCCTCTGGCACGTAAGTAATGACCGCATGGTATTTCGGTCGGCTGGTGGTCTGGGTTGGATCGGATTCGGCGGACATGAGTCTGCGAAGCAGAGACGCGAAAGCAGACGCGATGCCGCTTGGCAAGCCGATGTCACTTTAACCCTGAGAATTTTAGCATATCCACCGCGTGCAAAAGTTCCGGCGTGACAGGGTCATATACGTTGTGAGTCACGAAAATGCGCTGGTATTGGCGGAAGTCCGCACACGCCATCACCACAAAAATGGCGGCGATCACAACCGCCGGTCGCCAGCGAAGATTCCCGGCCAGCAGAAAGACCGCGCTCGCCGCCAGGGAACGAAGCGGGAAATCCCACAGGTTCGCAAAGCGCAGGCTCATCCCATAGCGCACGCTGGCCATGGCCGCGTAGGTCACCACGAAAAAGATCACGAAAAAGATTTCCAACCGCTTCGACGAATCCAGGCGGGCTATCATCGTGAGTGCCAGAATCATCACCAGAGGGCTCACCAAGGTCAGCTCGAAGAGGTAGCGATGCCAGGGGCCATCTCCTGTGGCGATCGCGTAGGGAAGCTTCACCGCCGTGGTGACGAACAATTGATACGCCTCGAAAACTCGATCGATCCCCCCGCAAAACACGACCATCACCGCGAAGCTCACCACCACGCTCACCCCGAGAGCCATGATCGCATGGCGATGAAGCTCACCGAACTTGAGCCAGCGGTTCGCTACCAGAAGCACCGCGAGGCCGCAGACGACGAAAAAGCTGTTTTCCTTCGTCAGCAGCAGCATGGCGGTGGAAAACCCGAGCCCCGCGATCCAGCGTGGATCACCCGGCTTTTGGAGGCTTTCCCAAAGCGTCCACAAAACCGCGAGGGTCCAGAGCGCCACGACCACATCGATGAGAGCATGTCGCGCCATGAAAAGCTGGGTGGGAGCAAAAACCATGAGCGCCAGCGTGCCGACCGCGATTTTCGGCCCCGCAGCGCGCCAGGCAAAGACGAGCCCGAGCGGCAGCATCAGAAAACTGCTCAGCGCCGAGACGATATTCAAAGCCACGCGCGGGTCGGTCCCGCTGATCCAACGCACGATCAAACCGGACATGATGTAAGTGATCCGCATCGGCGGCAGCACGGCCCCGCCACCTTGCAAAACACTGGTCTGCCCCGCCGCCACGCGCTGCTGATAACCGATGTATTGTTCGACCAATGCGGGGTATTCGCCCAGCCCGCGCTGGTCGAGAAAACTCACATAGGCGCCATAGATCATCTCATCGGTCCCGCCCGGCTTATACGAGAGCGCCGCCCCCAGCCGCAGACACCCGCCAACGACTAGCAGCAACACGGCGGCAACGAGCCAAAGGCGGCGATCAGGCGGGGTTTCGGCGGACATCGTGCCTTGATAACGCGAGCCCGCCCCCGGAGACAAGCGATGGCATGTGGCAGGGGCCTTGCTATAGGGGTGCGCCCATGCCCATTGAATCCCATTCCCCCCCACGTGTTGTCGTAGTCGGCGCCGGCCCGGCTGGCTTGTCCGCGGCTGTCGATCTGGCTGAGTCCGGACGGCCCGTTGTCGTGCTCGAAAAAGACGCGCGATATGTCGGCGGCATCGCGCGGACGGTGGAATACAAAGGCTACCGCTTCGACATCGGCGGCCATCGCTTCTTCAGCAAGAGCGACGAAGTGACCGCGCGCTGGAAGCAGCGGCTCGGGCCAGAATTCATCAGTGTGCGGCGCGGCTCGCGGATTTTCTACAACGGTAAGTTTTTCGACTATCCGCTGAAAGCGGCCAACGCACTCTTCGGCCTCGGCATCTTCACCAGCATCGCGTGCGTGCTGAGCTACGTGAAGGCGCGGCTTTTCCCAACCAAACCAGAAACATCGTTCGCCGACTGGGTCTCGAACCGTTTTGGCAAAAAGCTCTTCTCGATTTTCTTCCGCACCTACACCGAAAAGGTCTGGGGCATGCCGTGCGAGCAGATCAGCGCGGATTGGGCGGCGCAGCGCATCAAAGGACTTTCACTCCTGAACGCCATCTGGCACGCGCTCGTGCCGCAGAGAAAGAAAACCGGCGGCGAGGTGGTCAAGACACTCATCGATACATTCGAGTATCCGAAGTTCGGCCCCGGGCAGATGTGGGACAAACATCGCGACGACATCGTCGCGGCCGGCAGCCGGGTGGTGATGAGCGAGGAAGCCGTCTCCATCAACACGGTCGGCGATCGCGTGATTTCCGTAACGACGCGCAACAGCAGCGGGGAGGAAACGGACTGGCCCGGCGAAGATTTCATCGTGTCGATGCCGCTTCAGCAGACCGCGCTCGCGTTCAACCCGCCGCTCCCGCCGGAAGCGCAAGCCGCCGCGAAACGCCTGCAATACCGGGACTTTCTGACCGTCGCGCTGATGGTGAAGAAAACGAATCTCTTCCCAGACAACTGGATCTACGTGCACGACCCGAGCGTGAAGCTGGGCCGCATCCAGAACTTCAACAACTGGTCCCCTCACCTCGTGCCCGACACCAGCACGACCTGCCTCGGCCTCGAGTATTTCTGCTTCGAAGGCGACGGCCTGTGGTCGATGCGCGATGAAGACCTCATCGCCCTCGGCAAACGCGAACTGGCGCAACTCGGCCTCGTGAAACCCGAGGACGTTTTCGACGGGGCCGTGGTGCGGATGGAGAAAGCCTATCCCGTCTATGGCCCCGGTTATCAGGACGATGTGAACATCATTCGCCGGGCGCTTTCGCGTTTCTCAAACATTCAGCCTGTCGGCCGCAACGGGATGCACAAATACAACAACCAGGATCACTCCATGATGACGGCGATCCTCGCGGCGCGGAATCTCAACGGCGGTTCGTTCGACCTTTGGAAGGTCAACACCGACGCCGAATACCACGAGGAAGCGAAAGCCGACGCGGGCCGCAAGGTGCCGCAGCCGCTCGCGAACTAGACGCGCACGATCAGTTCGCTCGCAGGGAAGCGGACCTTCGCCAGCGTCGCGTATTTGTCGCCGCTCGCACGATAGCCGGCGGCGCAGGCGACGACAGTGCGAAAGCCGCTGCCGACCAGGCCGAGGGCCTCATCGTATTTCGCGGGCTCGATGCCCTCCATCGGGCACGTGTCGATGCCGAGGACCGCGGCGGCCGTCATGAAATTGCCGAGCGCGATGTAAGCCTGGCGCGTCGCCCACTCCAGCGACTCCTGCCCGCGTGGTCCGTTCACGATGTCGCCCATCAGCATCTTTTTGAAACCCGCAAGGGTCTCGACCGGGATTCCACGCACCGAGGCGGTGAGGTTCAGGTAGTGGTCCACATGCTCTTCCGTGTTTTTCTCGCGCGCGGCGAAGACGACATAGTGCGAGCAACCCGTGGGCTGATCTTGATTCCACGACAGCGGCTTAAGGGTTTTCTTCTTCGCCGAGTCGGTGATGACGATGAACTTATACGGCTGCGTGCCGAAGCTCGACGGCGAGAGAATGAGCGCCTGCTCGAGCGCTGCCCAGTCGGGATCGGAAATTTTCTTCGCGGGGTCGAAAGCCTTCGTGGCGTAGCGCCAGTTGAGTTGCGCGAGGAGCGTCTCGTTTGAAACGGGTTTGGTAGTCATGGTGGAATTCGGAGGTGTTTACCAGGGGAGCGGCTTGCGACCTTGGAAAAAGCCGCCCGTGGGGCCGTCGGCCGGAAGCGTCGCGAGCCAGACGGGCGTGTCGGCGCCTTCCTCAGCCGTGCCGGGGGCCTCAGGACCGCCCATGTCGGTCTTCACCCAACCGGGGCACGCTGAGTTCACTTTGACCTGGGTGTCGCGCAGTTCGTGGGCGAAGTGAATGGTCACCGCGTTCACTGCGGTCTTGGAAGCGTCGTAGCCGAGCAGTTTGAAATCACCGAAGGGGCCGTTCCAATCGCTCTGTAATGCCAGCGATCCAAGCCCGCTCGACATGTTCACGATGCGGCCGGCCGGGCTTTGGCGCAGCAGAGGCAGCATCGCCTGGGTCACGGCGATGAGGCCGAAGAAGTTCGCCTCGAACACTTCGCGGATCGTATCGATCGGCGTGTTGCTCGGCTTGAGGCTGCGGTCGTGAATGAGGCCCGCGTTGTTTACCAGCACGTCGAGCCGGCCGTAATCCTGCTCGATCAACATCCGCGTCCGTTCGACCGAGGGTTGATAGGCCACGTCGAGAATGAGGAGGTGCGCATCCGCCCCGCCGGCCTTGAGTTGATCGACGGCAGTCTGCCCGCGTTTCTTGTCGCGCGCTCCCACGAGCACGCAGTGGCCCAGCGCACCGAGTCGGCGGGCGATTTCGTAGCCGATGCCTTTGTTGGCTCCGGTAATGAGAGAGACGATTTTGTCAGTCATGACGCTTGGGCCGAAAGCGTAGCGAACTCCTCGTCGGAAAGCGACACTTCGCTTGCGGCGACATTTTCGGCGAGGTGCGCGAGCGAGGTAGTGCCGGGAATCACGATGACATTTGGCGCCCGACGGAGCAGCCAGGCCAGCGCCCGGACGGTGCCCAGCCTGGCCAGCGGAGCCTCGGGGGCGAACGGTTTTGCCGCGAGCGGTCCCCAAGGCAGGTAAGCAATCCCGTGGGCCGCGCAGTAATCGACGACGGGATCGTCCCCGCTTTCGGCGAGGTTGTAGCGATTCTGCACCGACGCGATCGGCACGATGGTCCGCGCTTCTTCGATCTGCGCCAGGGTGACGTTGGACAATCCGACGAGCCGGATCTTCCCCTCGCGTCGCAACTCAGCAAGCGTGCCGACGCTTTCGGCAAAGGGCACCTTCGGGTCGGGCCGATGAAGCTGATACAGATCGATTCGCTCCGTCCGAAGCAGGCGCAGACTTTCCTCGCAACGCCGCCGCAGATTCTCCGGCCGGCCATCTGGAAAGACCTTATCCGGCGCCGTCTTTTCGACCCCGCCCTTCGTAGCGATGACCACCCCTGGCGCATACGGCGCGAGTGCCTCCCCGATCAGTTCTTCATTGCACGACGGCCCATAAGCGTGCGCCGTATCGATGAAGTTCACGCCCAGCTCCACGGCCCGGCGCAGCAACCGCTTGCCACCTTCCCAATCGGGATAGCGTCCAAAGTTCCCCGGTTGCGCGCACAAACGCATCGCGCCATAACCCACGCGATTCACCGACCATTCGCCTCCGAGCAGGAAAGTGGAAGCGCTCATCAATTCGGATTGGTCCGCGTTTTTAGTTCGCGCGGCACGACGGTCGCGAAAAGTTTCTCGGTGCCACGCAGAAACATCATGGGCGATGGCACGCCGATCTCGCGGGCAGTGAGGCGACGATGCAGATCGTCGATCGTGGCGATGGGCTGGCCTTTGAAACCCACAATCGTATCGCCGGGACGGACGCCGACGACGGCGGCGGGACTGCCGGGTTCGACTTCAGCCACGAGCACGCCCCGATCCCGCTCCAGTTTGTGGAAGCGCACGACGCGGGGATGCAGCGGCACGTTCTGGCCGGCGATGCCGAGGCTGCTGCGGCGAATGCGGCCATCCTTGATGAGCCATCCCGCCACGAGTTGCGCGGTGTTCCCGGCAATGGCGAAACAGATGCCCTGCGCGGGGAGAATCACGGCGGTGTTCACGCCGATGACTTCACCGGCGCTGTTCAGGAGCGGGCCACCGGAGTTGCCGGGGTTGAGTGCGGCGTCGGTCTGGAGAATGTCGTCCATGAGCCGGCCGGAATCGGCGCGCATGGAACGCCCGAGCGCACTCACGATGCCGGCGGTGACCGTTTGGTGAAAGCCATACGGCGACCCGACCGCCACCGCGATCTGGCCGACACGAATCGCGGCGGAATCGGCAAAGCGAACGTGTTGCAGGTCCGCGGCATCGATGCGCAGCACGGCGAGGTCGGTATCGGGATCTTCGCCGATGAGCTGTGCGGGATAGGTGCGCGCGTCGTGCAGCGTCACTTCAAACTTCGTGCCGCCATGCACCACATGGCTGTTGGTGAGAACGAATCCATCGCGCGCGATAACGAATCCCGAGCCGCCCCCGCGTCCTTCCACACGGATGTTTACGACGCTCGGCGCGACGCGGCTGACGACCGCGCTGATCGTGCGCGAGTATTCGTCGAGCAGCAGCGCATCGTCCGGCGATGGAACGGCTACGAAATCCAGCGCCGAATCGCTCGTGTTCTCATCGAGCACGGGCCGCACATCGGCGGAGGGGCGATCGAATGGCAGGTTGATTTTCATGGTCGAAATAAATGACGCACACGCGTCAAGGGCATGCCGCTGAAGCGGCGGGATTAAATCAGAACGCGGACTTCACCAGGCCGCCCTCCACGCGCAGCGCGGCGCCGGTGGTGGCGGAGGAAAGCGGGCTGGCCACGTAAGTAACGAGGTTCGCGACTTCCTCGACCGAGGCGAAGCGTTTGATGAGCGAGGTGGGGCGCACTTTTTCGAAGAACTCCTTTTCAAACTCCGCGAACGGTTTTCCGCCCGAGAGTTTGCCCACGAATTCCTCCACACCTTCCGAACGGGTCGGGCCCGGCAGCACGGCGTTCACGGTGACGCCGGTGCCTGCGGTCAATTCAGCCAGGCCCCGAGCCACGGCGATCTGGGCGGTTTTCGTCATGCCGTAGTGGATCATCTCGCTCGGGATCTGGAGCGCGGATTCACTGGAGATGAAAATGATGCGGCCCCAATTGCGCTGTTTCATGACCGGCAGGTAAAGCCGGCTGAGCCGCACGCCGCTGAGCACGTTCACTTCGAAGAGCCGGCGCCAGTCGTCGTCGGGGATATCGAGAAATTCCTTCGGCTCGAAGATGCCGAGGTTGTTGACGAGCACTTCCACATTCGGGAAACGGTGGACCAGTTCCTGCGCAGCGGAATCCGTCGCAAGATCGCCGGCGAAGGTTTCGAGTCTGGCGTCCGGAACTTGCGCGCGGATTTTCGTGACGGCTTCGCCGACGCGGGCCTCGGTGCGGCCATTGACGATCACCCGAGCGCCCTCCGCCACGAGCGAGGTGGCAATGGCGAGTCCGATGCCGGCGGTCGAGCCGGAGACGAGGGCGAGCTTCTCAGTAAGTTGCAGATTCATAAGATGAAGTGCCGCCGCCTGGCGGCATCGAGATCAGTTCAGGTCGTTTTGGAGCACGATGCGGTAACGGGCCTTACCGCTCGCGAGCCGCTCGAAAGCTTCGTTGATCTTCGACATCGGGTAGAGTTCGGTAGTCGGCTCCACGCTGTGCCGCGCGGCGAAGGTGAGCATGGTGGCGATGCCGGTGGGGCTGCCGGTCGGCGAAGAGGAGATCGAACGCGCGCCCATGATGAGCGGGAAAATGGCGAAGGAAATCGGCTCGGCCACGGCACCGACGATGTGCAGTTTGCCGTGCGGAGCGAGGGCGCCGATCAGCGCATTCCAGTCCATCGTCACGTTCACCGTGGAAACAATCGCGTCGAGCGAGCCTGCAAGCTTCGCGATGTCATCGGCATTGCGACTATTCACAACCCGGTGCGCGCCGAGGCTGAGCGCTTCGTCGCGTTTTGAATCGCTGGAAGTAAACGCGACGACTTCGCAGCCCCACGCGCGGAAGAACTTCAGCGCCATGTGCCCCAGACCGCCGATGCCGACGACGCCGACTCGATCGGTCGGCTTGATGTTCAGTTGCATCAGCGGATTAAAAACGGTGATGCCGCCGCAGAACAGCGGGCCGACTTTCGATCCATCGAGCCCCTCGGGCAGCGGAATCGTCCAGGCCCAATGCGCACGCACATGCGTGGCAAACCCGCCGTGACGCTGCACGATTGTGCCGCGGGCATTCGCGCAGAGATGGTGATCGCCGCTCAGGCATTGCTGACAGGCCATGCAGCTCTCGGCCGTCCAGCCGACGCCGACACTCTGGCCGACTTTCAAGCCGCGCGCATTCGGGCCGACGGCGCTGACTTTGCCGACGATCTCGTGGCCGCCGACAAACGGGTAAGCGGTCATGCCCCAGTCGTTATTCCGCATGGAGAGATCGGAGTGGCAGATGCCGCAATACTCGACGGCCACTTCCACTTCCTCCGCCCCGAGTGGGCCGGGGTCGTAGGAGAAGGGCTCAAACTTGGCTTTCGGGCCGCTGGCGGCGAGGGCTTTGATGGTGCTCATGGTGTGTGGAGTTGGTGTTGTTTGGGTTTCGCTCGATCCGGCCGCGCGGGAAGCGCTGACCTCCAGGTTGAGTTTAGAGGTTAGCGCCCCGCGCCTGAGCGTCAGCGCGCGGTCAGGCCACCGTCCACTTTCAAGGATTCGCCAGTGATAAAGGAAGCTCCGTCCGAGCAAAGGAAGAGCACCGCGGCGGTGATTTCATCGACCCGCCCGACGCGTCCGATCGGATGCAATGAGACGAGGTAGTTCCGCTGCTCGCTCTCCTTGCCGACGAAACGATCGATCATATCGGTCTGGATCGCCGCCGGGGCCACGGCATTCACGCGGATGCCCTGGGTGGCAAATTCCAACGCAGCGGTCTTGGTGAGACCTTCGACGGCGTGTTTCGAGGCGATATAGATGCTCGCTCCAGCCATGCCGACGTGCCCGGCCACGCTGCTCGTGTTCACGATCGAGCCGCCACCGGTTTTGAGCATCGCGGCGACTTCGTATTTGATGGAGGTGAGGATGCTCCACACGTTGGTGTCGAAGACCTTGCGGTAGTCGGCTTCGGTGACGCTGGCCCACTCGCCGCCCCATTCGACGCCCGCATTATTGAAGGCGAAATCGAGGCGGCCATAGGTCGCGAGCGTCGCGTCGACCAGCGCTTTGACTTCGCTCTCCTTGCTCACATCGGTGCGGACGAAGGTCGCTTCCCCGCCCGCGGCTTTGATTTCCGCGACGACGGCCTGGCCGTCTGCGTCGCGCCGGCCGGCGAGGACGACTTTGGCGCCTGCCTTGGCGAAGGCGATGGCGGTATCGCGGCCGATCCCGCTGGTGGCCCCAGTCACAAGGGCGACTTTGTTGGTGTAGTTGTAGCTCATGGTGTTTGGTGTGTGTTGGTAGAATGGGTTCGTTTGGCAGAAGTCCCTACGCGTTCACTCCCGCGATGGGTGCACTCTTTTTGGCGGCGTCGGCGGCGCGCCAGAGGAACCACGCGGCGGTGGTGGCATGCGGCCGCCAGCGCTCGCCGTAAGCGAGGAGTTCCTTGGGCTTCGGCATCTCGGGCAGGCCGAAGGCGATGCGGTAGCCGTTGCGCACGCCGAAGTCGTCAATGGGCAGCACGTCGGGCCGGCCCAGTTTGAAAATGAGGAGCATCTCGACCGTCCAGCGGCCGACACCGCGCACCGCGGTGAGACGCTCGATGATTTCTTCGTCGGGCAACGCGCGGATGGCTCGCGAGGTGGGCACGGTGCCGTCGAGGGTTTTGGCGGCGATGTCGCGGATCGCCGCGATCTTCGCCCACGAGAAACCGACGCCGCGAAGGCTCTCGTCGGTCACCGTGGCGAGTTGCGCTGCAGTAGGAAAACGTTTGCGGGGAAACAGGGCGCGAAAGCGGCCCAGAATCGTCTCCGCCGCCGTGCCGTTGAGTTGCTGGTGCGCCACGGCAGTGACCAGCGACTCAAACGGCGAACGGCTCAACTCCGGCTCGAGCGTGCAAGGTCCGTGGACCTTGATGAGCCGCCGCATGACGCGGCAGCGTTTGCTTAGATGCTCGATGGCTTCCGGAGTCATGGCTGGGTGCGGTTATGCTTTGCCGCCGAAGCTGACGTAATCGTCGAGGTCGAGCACTTCGGCCCACGTCTTGATGTCAGTTCGGTTCGGCCCGCACTCCGCGCGATACTTCTCGAAGAACTCGCGGGACTCTTCATCCGGTCCGCGCATATCGGCGGCAGCGGACCAGGCAGCAATCTCCTCCGGCGTGTGCTGGTTGCGCTGGTTGGCGGTGATCCAGGCGAGGATTTCACCGTCGCCTTTACCTGTCGCGAGTTCGGTCTTCAACGCTTCGGCATCGATGCCGAGGAAGGTAAGGATGCGCTGATCGAGCGGGCAGTTGTAATGATACTCGCCGCTTTTGCCGGCGAGTTCGGCGCGGCCTTTATCGAGCATGCGCGGGATGAGCGAATAACCGCCGAGGCGGGCGCGTGGGCTGCGGGGAGGACGTTGAGTCAGATCGGTGTTCATGGTCAGCGGATTGATTGGGAATGCGTTACGCGGCGAGGGATTCGAGGCGGGCGAGCATGGCGGCCTTGGAAGCGGCGCCGATAACCGAGTCGCGGAGCTTGCCGTCCTTCACGAAGGCCAGCATCGGGATCGACCGCACGCCGAACGCGGCGGCCAGTTTCGGGTTCTCGTCCACATTGACCTTTGCGATGGTGAAGCGGTCGCCGTGTTCGGCGGCGATTTCATCCAGCGCGGGCGCGATGAGGCGGCACGGGCCACACCACGGAGCCCAGAAGTCCACGAGGACAGGTTTATCGCACAGGGCGACCTCGGCTTCGAAAGTCGCTTCGGTGACTTGGATCGGTTTCATAAAACGATGTCTTAGCAGGCAGAGTGGAAGGGAGGCTCAGGCGGCCAGGGCCGAAACCGCCGCAGCGGTCTCGACCGGGCCAGAAAGGAAGTGGGACACGCGGGTCACGATCTCTTCGGCGAGGAGCGGGAAAACCAGGTGCGGAAACCCGGTGCCTTGAGCGATGTGTTCAGCCTCGTCCACTCCTCGCCGGATGATCGCGATGGGAAGCTGGGTTTCGAACCGCCGGGTAAGCTGACGAGTGACGTTCTTCTTCACTTGATGGAGCTGAGTGCTGAGGGAGCGAGTAGCTTTCATATGTTTCAATCAGTGGTCGTTTGAGTTACGTTTAGACCGGTCGTCTAGTGCCGGCGCAAAATTTTTTAACCGGGAGTCAGGTAATGGAGGATAAAAGAGGCCGCAGCTTTGAGGGGTGCGACACTGCGTTCAGCAAGCATGCGATGGAGTGCACCCATCCAGTAATCGTGCACCATGGCCCCGGTGGCCTCGGGATCGATGTCACCCCGCATGACGCCCTTGGCTTGGCCTTCCCGGATGAGCTTCGTGAAAATCGAATTCCACTCGCGCATGCCCGCCGCAAGTTCGGCGCGCATGCCATCACTCATGGTGCAAACCTCGGCACTGAGCTTCAGGACCAGGCAGCTTTGCTGGCAATTCGCCTCGAAAATGTCGGTAATCGCCCCATTCATGTAGGACGAGAGCCGTTCGAGCGGATTTGGGTCGAGTTCCTCGGAGAGCAGCATGCGGCGCTTCCATGCGCTGGCGTCGGCCACATAGTGCTTCACGAGTTCCACCCCGAATTGCTCCTTCGAGGGGAAGTAGTGGTAAAAAGAGCCTTTCGGCACTTTCACGGCGGAGAGGATTTCATTGAGCCCGACCGAATGAAACGACTTGGTCGTCATCAACTCCTCCGCCGCATCGAGGATGCGTTCTTTGGTGGTGGCGGTGGTAGTGGTCATTTGCTTAGCGAATAATTAGACCAGTCGTCTAGCGTCGTCAACGAGGAAAATGAAGCTTTTCCCCGGGGGGGTGTCAGACGTGGCTCAAAGCACTCGGGAGAGGGCCTGTAGCGGGCTGAATGTCCACGCTCGACCTCCCTGCGGCAGGCCGCGCCGGTCATGGAAGGCTGAACATAGGACGGTGAACGTTTCGGGCGAAGCTCCCTTTCCACAAAACTCCCGCTTGTCCGCGCCCGCGTCTCCCGCCACACATTCGCTTCGTGATCATCGACCTTCCCCGCTTCATCGCTGCCGAAAAACCGGCCTGGACGGAATTGGAGTCGAAGCTCGATAGCCTCGCGGCGAATCCAAACGAGCAGATGTCGCTTGATGAGGCGCAGCGCTTTCACTTTCTGTATCAGAAAGCGTCGGCCGATCTCGGACGGGTGGCGACGTTTGCCTCCGAGCCCGAGTTGCGGCGCTATCTCGAATCGCTCGTGGCGCGCGCTTACGCGGAGATTCACGAGACGCGCGAACGCGGCGTGCGCTGGCATCCGCTTCGCTGGTTCTTCAACGAGTTCCCCATGGTCTTCCGTCGGCGCGCGCAGGCTTTCTGGATGTCGGTGCTGGTCACGCTCGTCGGCACGGCTTTCGGCGCGTTTGCCGTGCTGCTGGATGACGAGGCGAAGGCGGCCATCGTGCCTGGGATGTTTGCCCATGTGCTGAAAGATCCCGCTCAGCGGGTGGCGGAAGAGGAAGCGGCTACCGAAGATCCGATGGGCGGTGCGCACGCGACCTTCGCGGCCCAACTCATGGCCAACAACATCGGCGTTTCGATCAAGACCCTGGCTCTCGGCATGACGTGGGGGATTGGCACGGTCATCATGCTCTTCTACAACGGCGTCATCCTCGGCCTGGTGGGCGCGGACTTCATCGCCGCCGGGCAATCCCCCTTTCTCTTCGGCTGGCTGCTGCCGCACGGTTCGTTTGAAATCCCGGCGATCGTCATCGCAGGCCAGGCCGCCTTCGTCCTCGCCCGGGCGATGATCGGCCGCGGCGATCGAGCACCGCTTGCGCAGCGGCTGCGGTCGGTCGGTCGCGATGTGGCCACGCTGGTCGGCGGAGTCGCGGTCATGCTGGTATGGGCGGGCTTGGTGGAGAGCTACTTCTCGCAGAACCACCAGCCGCGTCTGCCCTACGCGTTCAAGATCACCTTCGGCGTCGCGGAGGTCATCGTGCTGACGACCTTCCTCAGCTCGGCGTGGTGGCGCAAGAATCTGCCCAGAGCCTCATGAATACGGCGGAACTGCGCATTCGAACGCCAGAGGGAATTACCTTCGCCTATCAGCTCGCAGGGCCGGTGACCCGATGCATGGCGTGGGCGATCGACATGGGAATTATCCTCGGCATCTGCCTGCTGGCGACGCTCGCTTTCAGCATGTCGGGGGTGTTTCTGCCGGACTTCATGGGGGCGATTGTCGCGCTGATTTTTTTCATCGTGCCAATCGCCTACGGGATCGCATTCGAGTGGATGTGGCGGGGGCAGACGATCGGGAAAAAGTGCCTCCGCCTGCGGGTGATGGACGCCGACGGCCTGCGCCTGCAATTCCACCAGGTGCTCATGCGCAATCTCGTGCGTTTCGCGGATCTGCTGCCGGGGGCTTATCTCGTGGGCGGCGTCGCCAGCCTGCTTTCGAGCAAAGCGCAGAGGCTCGGCGATCTCGCAGCTGGCACGATCGTCGTTCATCACCGCAAACCAGCTGAGCCCGATCTCGAACAACTCCTCGGCACGAAATTCAACAGCCTCCGCGCGCATCCGCACCTGTGCGGGCGCATCCGCCAGCGGACCTCGCCGGACGAGGCGCGCCTCGCGCTGCAGGCCCTCATGCGGCGAGATGAAATCGAGCCCGAGGCCCGCGTGAAGCTCTTCAGCTCGATCGCCGATCACTTCAAATCGCTCGCGCATTTCCCGCCTGAAGTGCTCGAGGCGATGCCGGATGAACAGTTCGTGCGCAATGTGGTAGATATCCTTTTCCGCACGCACGACGCGGCCCCGAAAGCCCCCGCGACGGCAGCCGCTTCCGCATGAAAAAACTCGCCCTCGTTTTCGCCCTGGCTGCTTTCTACGCGCGCGGGGCGGACCTGTTTCCTTTTGTCGTGCCGTGGGATGACGCGGCGCCCGGGTTCACCAATCTGAGTTCCTGGAACGACAAGCCGGCCGGCAAAGCGGGCTTTGTCGAGGCGCGTGATGGCCACCTTTTCGCGGGCGATAAACGGCTCCGGATTTTCGGCGTCAATTTCTGCTTCGGCGCGAATTTTCCGACGAAAGAAGCCGCGCCGAAAATCGCGGCGCACCTCGCGAAGCTCGGGGTGAACTGCGTGCGGTTTCACCACATGGACTCGCAGTCCGCGCCAGCGGGAATTTTCGCCGCGGACGGCGTCACCCTGGACCCTGAGCGGCTTAATCGGCTCGACTTCTTCATCGCGCAGCTCAAGGAGCAGGGCATCTATGCGGACCTGAACCTGCACGTCTCGCGCACGCATCCCGACCGGCCCAAGGCGGAAAAGGCGGGCAATCCGAATTACGACAAGGGCGTGGACAATTTCTCCGCGCGGATGATCGAACTGCAGAAAGATTACGCCCGCGCGTTGCTGACCCACGTGAACCCCTACACCGGCCAGCCCTACGCGACGGAACCGGCGGTGGCCCTCGTGGAGATCAATAACGAAAACGCGCTGCTCCACGAATGGCAGAGCGGCGGACTGGACGGCGTGGCCGCGCCGTATCGCGAAGAACTCACGGCGCTGTGGAATCAATTCCTCGCCGGGCGGGGGACGGACGACGAGTTGCGCGCGCGGTTTGCCGAAAGCGGGCGTGAGCCCGGGCCGGAATTGTTGAAAGGCGGGAGCACCAGTTCGCTCTCGGGCTGGGCCATCGAACAGCACGAAGGCGCGCAGTGCTCGGTGACGATCCGCGAAGATGTGATGGAGTTGACCGTCTCCGGCACGGCGAAAGAACCCTGGCACGCTCAGATGGCCCGCCGCGGTCTGCCGGCGGTCGAAGGAGAAGGCTACCACTTGCGCTTCCGGGCGAAGGCCGCGGGAAAGGAAGAAATTCGCGTCGTGTTTGGGCAGGCGCACGAGCCTTGGAAAGTGTTCGATTCGCAGCCTGTGACGCTCGATTCGGAGTGGCGGGAATTCAGCGTCGATCTGCGCGCAACCGAAAGCGATCCCAACGCGCGGCTCACGATCAGCAATCTTGCACGCGCCGCGACGACCGTCTTTTCCTTCTCGGATTTTTCTCTCCGCCGCGCGGGCGTGGACGGTTCCTTTGCGCGGGACACGAACGGCCAGCTGCCCGCCTTCACGCGGGCCGAATTCTCGCGCCGCTCGCCGAATGCGCAGGAAGAGTGGATGCGTTTTTTGTGGAGCACCGAGGAGAGCTACTGGCCGGGCATGCAACGTTTCCTGCGAGAGGAACTCGGCGTGCGCGCACTAGTGGTGGGCACCCAGCTCGGCTGGTCGCCTTTCCCGATTCAGCAGAAACTGGACGTGATCGACTCGCACTCCTACTGGCAGCATCCGCATTTCCCCGGACGCCCGTGGGACTCGGAAAACTGGACGGTAAAAAACGTGCCCATGGCCGGCGACCTCACCGGCGGCACGCTCCCGCATCTCGCTCTGCAACGAGTAGCTGGAAAGCCCTATATCTGCACCGAATACAATCACGCCGCGCCGAACAGTTTTTCAGCCGAAGCATTTCCGCTGATCTGCGCTTACGCGGCGTTGCAGGACTGGGATGGCGTGTTTGCGTTCGCTTACAGCCACCGCACGGACGACTGGGACAAGCGTTACTTCGGCAGCTTCTTCGACATCGATCAACATCCCGCCAAGCTCGCGACGCTGCCCGGAGCGCTCGCCCTCTTCCGCCGCGGCGATGTGCGGGCCGCGCACGAGGCGAGCGTGGCCACGATCGATCCGAACGCAGCGATCCTGCAAACCGGCAAAACCGGCCCGCGGCTCGGGGCGGAGTTATTTGGCGTGAAGTGGCCGGAGACATTTATCCGCCGCGTCGGGGTGCGGCTGGCGGACGGAGAAAATTTCTCCGCTCGCCCGATGCCCGATCCGTCGCGTCTCCGGAGCGAGACGGGCGAACTAACCTGGGACTCCAGCAAACGCGTCGTGCTTGTCGATGCGCCGCGCTCGAAAGCCGTGATCGGCGAAGGCAAGGGCAGGACTTACGATCTCGGCGGGGTGCAAATCACCGTCGAGAGCGATTGGGCGTGCGTGCAGGCCACGCTGGTTGAAGGCGAGTCGTTCGCGAAACCGAAGCGAGTTTTCGTCGCCGTGACCGGCACTGCCGAAAATACGGGAATGAAATGGCGCGACGCCGCCAGGACCGGCGTGGGCCGCGAGTGGGGCAAAGCGCCGAGCCTGCTCGAAGGCGTGCGCGCGAAGGTCAGGTTTCCCGGCGAGGCAAAATACCGCGCCTGGACACTCGACGAACGCGGAGCCCGACACAGCGCCTGGCCGATCGAACACGGGACGCTCGCCTTCGATGGAAAGCAAAAGACCGCGTGGGTCGAACTCGGCTGGTAGCAGCTCTCCCCGCAGCGGTGGTTGCTCGCGCGCAAAATCGCCATTAAGACACGCGCCCACATTCCATGACCGAAGATCTCATCCGCCAAACGCTTGCTTCCGTGAAGTATCCCGGCTTTAGCCGCGACATCGTGTCGTTCGGGCTGATCAAGAGCGTGCGCATCGAGGGTGCGGACGTGACGGTGCAGATGGCCCTGACGACCGCGGACCCGAAGGTGCCGCAGCAGATCAAGGACGAGAGTGAGCGGGCGCTGGGAACGCTGGCAGGCATCGGCAAGGTGACGGTGCGGATCGATATTCATGCCCCCGCGCAGGCGCCGGGCTCGACGGGAGCCGCACAGGCACAGACCCAGATTCCGGGGGTGAAAAACGTCATCGCTGTGGCGAGTGGCAAAGGCGGCGTCGGCAAATCGACCGTGGCGGCGAATCTGGCCCTGGCGCTGCACGACCTGGGCGCGGAAGTCGGGCTGTGCGACTGCGATCTCTACGGGCCGAGCATCGCGCTGATGTTCGGCACGTCGGAGCGCCCGTATGCGACCGAGGAAAACCAGATCATCCCCATCGAACGCTATGGGCTGAAGCTCATGAGCATGGGCTTCCTGCTCGACGACGCGTCGCCCGCCATTCTGCGCGGACCGATGGTTACCAAATACACGCAGCAATTTCTCCGGCAGGTCGATTGGGGCACGCTCGATTACCTCGTGCTCGATCTGCCGCCGGGCACGGGCGACATCCAGCTCACCATCGTGCAAACCGTCGCACTCGCCGGCGCGGTGGTGGTGTCCACGCCGCAGGAGGTCGCGCTGATCGATGCACGCAAGGCGTCGTCGATGTTTGCCAAGGTGAACGTGCCGGTGCTCGGGCTCGTCGAAAACATGAGCTATTTCCTCTGCCCGAGCGACGGGAAGCGCTACGACATTTTCGGCACCGGCGGCGGCGCACGCGAAGCGGAGCGCCTCAACGTGCCGCTGCTCGGCCAGATCCCGATCGATATTCCGACGCGCGAAGCCGGCGACCACGGATGCCCCATCACGCTGGCTGAGCCCAAATCGGAGGTGGCGATCGCCTTCCGCCAGGTGGCTCAGCGCCTGCGCGAAGTGGCACCGTAGTGGATTGACGTTGCGGGGGGTCCCACGTTACGAAGTGGGGCATGCAGGAGTTTCTTGAGTTCGTGCTGCGTCAACTCGTCGAGTTTCCCGACGAAATCTTGCTCGCGAAACAGGAGCAGCCCCGGAAGATCGCCTTCAAGCTGCGCCTGCGTAAAAGCGATATCGGCAAGGTCGTCGGAAAACACGGCCAGACGCTGACCTCGATCCGCAATCTGCTCAACGCCGCCGCCTCGCGGCACGGGCAGCGCGTGTTTCTCGACATCATCGAAGACGAAGAGCGCACCCCGCAGCGGGGTTAGCTTTCGCTCCCGGGAAAATCCGCTGCGCGCAATCGTTCGGTGTCCAGCCTTCGGACGCTGGAAAGGCAGGCGACGACGAACGGCTTTTACTTCTTCGCGACGGTCGCCTTGTCTACGCGGAGGATGCCGCCGCTGGCGATGTTCGACTGCATGATCTCGCCGTCTTTCTCCAGCGTGAACTGGGCGACGACCTGCTTGCTCTGGCCAGCCGAGGCATCGGGCGTGGCCTTGATCTTGAAGCGGACCTCCTTGTCGTCCTTGGTAATCTCCTTTTCCTCGCAGGTGACGCCGGTGGGGAGGCTCACGAGGGTGACCTTGGCTTTGCCTTCGAACGGCGCTTTCTGGTCGAGCTTCAGCGTCATGGAACCTTCATCGCCCTGGTCGATGAACGTGCGCACGATCTGCCCGGCCACTGGCGCGGGAGCGATCTCGAGATCAATGAGCTGCGTGCTGATATAGGTCGGGCCCTTGCCGAGATCGACCGAACCGACGACACAGATCTTCCACTTGTTCGCCGGGGCGTTGGTATTGGCGCTGATCGTCAGCGTGCCCTCGGTCTCCCCTTCCTTGAGCGGGACGGTGCCGGGCGAACCGACTCCGGGCGGCGCATAAAGCAGGCTGAGAGTAATCGGGCCTTTGAAGTCGCCCGTGCGCGTGGCGTGAATCTTCAGCGCGATGGAACCATTCTGGAGCAGCGGCACCTTGGGCTGGTGCAGCTCGATCTTCGCCGGGACTTCATCCGTCACCGCGATCGGCAGATGGTCTTCGGTGATGCCAAAGAAGGGGCGCTGGTTACCGTATTCACCGATCTCCACGACGTGCTCGACCTTGCTGGGCACATTGGCCTTGTCGGCTTCGGTAAATTTCCCGGCGAGCGTGAAAGCCTTCGCCGCCGGCTTCGCGTCGGGCTTGGCTTCGAAGACCATCGGCAGGGTGTCCACGCTCTTGTCCATGAAGCCGCCGCTGATCGCGACGCCTTCGGGCAGGTCGGACGATGAAAGGTTCAAATCGCCGCCCACATCCTGGCGCTTCACGCGCACCAGCGTGGCGTAACGGTTGCCCTTCGGCACCGGCACGGCGCGGCGGTCCTGGTCCTGATTGATCGTCACTGGCGGGATGTAGGAGAGAACCTGCGGAGCGACGTTGGTGGCTTCAAAGCGATAAGTGAAGGCCGCGCCACCGCGATTCAACTGGTCGCGCACGGAAATGAAGAAGTCGCCATCGTCCGGGGCGGTCCAGCGCAGGTAGCTGTCGCTCGTGCCGCTGTCGTCGTTGAGCCCGACCCGGGCGCCCTTGGCGTTGAAAACTTCGAGCACCGAATCCAGCCCGGAACGAAGACGGCGGGCATAGACGTTCAGGTCGTAGGCGGACCCTTTCTTCGCGCTGAACTTGAAGAAATCGACATCGCCCGCTTTTTCGATGATGCCATTGGCAGCAAACGGGATCGCCGTGTTTGCCGGCGTCGCTTTGTCGAGCGCGTCGTTCGGTTCGACCTCGAGCACGTTCGGCATGGGCGAAACTCGGACGAAGCAAGGCAGCATGGCCGGCTGGCCGTCCTCGATGTAGAGCGGGTGCTGGGCGTCCGGCCGCTCGGGCAGCTTGATCGTGCGCTGGATGGCACCGGTCGCGTCGCCGATGAAGGTGAACTTCACTTCCTCACCCGCCGGGCCACCCGAGGGATACACCGCCACAGGCCGCGGGAAGGTGCCGATGTTCAGCAGATATGAACTCTCGCCCGGACCGCTGTTCGTCGAGTCCTTGATGCTGACGAGATATTTGCCGTCTTCGGGAATGACGACGCTGAGCACCGGGTCCTGTCGGCCAAAAGCCTGATCATCGGCACGGACAATCTCGGTGCCGTCGGCCTTGAGCACCGCGATTTCCGGATCGAACTGCGATTGCGAATTCACCCGGTTGCCGAGCGTTTCGAGGCCAAGGCGCTGGCCTTTCTTCATCTCGACTTCGTAGCGGTCCTCGTCCTCGTTCTGCGCCTCGCCGTAAATGGTCACGCCGAGTTGCACCGGTTGCGGTTTCTTCGCATCAGCGGCGACCTCCGCTGCCGCCGCGACCATCGGGAATGGCGTCACGTAAAACAGGCGAACATCGCTGATGCCGGAGTTGGTGATGAGATGAACCGTGTGCTCTCCCAGACGCGCATCGGGCGCGGCCTTGATCTTCGCCTTCACTCGATTGCCTTCGGTTTTGATCTCGACGCAGGTCAGGCTCGGATCGTCGAAAAGCAGTTCGCGCGCGTCGCCGAGGTTGGACCCTTTCAACACGACCTCGATTTCGCCACCGCGCTGGCAGGCAGCCGGGGCGATGTGCTGAAGACGAGGCGTGCCCGCCAGGGCCGTCGCGGAAAGAAGAGCGCAGAGAGAAAAGACCTTTTTCATGTGCTGAGAGAGAAGTGAGGTAAAAGTCGAGGGCACAGAGTCGAGAAGAACGCGGTTGGGTTCTCCGGGAGCCTCTGTGCCCTCTGAATAAGTGTTTAATCATTCCCATTCCTTCCCTTCCTCCCAAGTGGGAAGCATGGGACAGGGATGGGACGAATGGCCTTAGGCGAGCAGTTCCTGCACGAGTTCGCCGCCGCGCACGATATCGATCGGGCGGTTACCCGGGGCGACGATGCGCTTGTCGCTGTCGATGCCGAGCTGGTTGTAAACGGTGCAGGCCATGTTCTCGACCGTGAGCGGATCGTTCTCGGGCTCGGTGCCGGTGGCATCGCTGGAGCCGTGGATGTAGCCGCCCTTGAAGCCACCGCCGGCGAAGACCACCGAGAAGACTTTGGGCCAGTGATCGCGACCGGCGTCTTTGTTGATCTTCGGCGTGCGACCGAATTCGGAGCTGACCATCACCAGCGTCTTCTCGAGCATGCCACGGCGGTCGAGGTCGCGGATGAGCGCGGCATACGCCTTGTCGAAATCAGGGAGTTGGCGCTCCATGTTGCGGGCGATGCCCTGGTGCATGTCCCAGCTACCATACGTAAGGGAGACGAAACGCACGCCGCTCTCGACGAGGCGGCGGGCCATCAGCATGCGCTGACCTGCCTGACCGGCGCCGTATTCGTCGCGGACCTTCTGCGGTTCGGCTTCGAGATTGAAGGCATCGCGAGCTTCCTTCGAGGAAACCAGCGCGTAGGCGCTCTGGTAGAAGCTGTCCATCGCGGTGATGGAGTCGCTCTTTTCCAGCGTGCGGAAGTGCTCATCCACCGTGTTGAGGATGGTGCGGCGGCGATCGAAACGCGCCGGGGTGAGCGAGGCGTTCATGTTCAGGTCGCGAACGCTGAAGCCCTTGGTGGCCGGATCGGCACCGAGGCTGAACGGACCGTAGGCCGTGCTCATGTAGCCGGTGCCGGCGAATTCGTTCGGCACGCTCGGCACGCAAACGTAAGGCGGCAGGTTGTTCCGCGTGCCCTTCTCGTGCGCCACGATCGAGCCGAGCGAAGGATACTTGATGGCCGGCGACGGACGGTAGCCGGTGAACATGTTGTGCGTGCCGCGCTCGTGGGCCGCTTCACCGTGGGTCATCGAGCGGACGACCGTGATCTTGTCGGCGATTTTCGCGGTGTTCTGCAGATACTGCGAGAACTTCACGCCCGGGATAACGGTATCGACCGTGCCCAGCGGGCCGCGATATTCGATCGGGGCAAAAGGTTTCGGATCCCACGTTTCCTGAGCCGCGCAGCCGCCGGGCAGGTAGATGTGGATGCAGGCCTCCGCCTTGGCTTTGATGTCCTTGCCACCCAGGGCTTGCTCGGCGCGGAGCTTGAAGAACTCGCCCATCGAGAGGCCCAGGCCACCGATGAGGCCAGTGAAAACAAATTCGCGGCGGCTGACTTTGCGAAAGTGCGCCGGATCTTCGAACCAGGTTACAGGTTGGATATCGCTCATGGTCGTGGTCGTTGGTGTTCTGTCGGTTGGGTTAAACTTTCGAGCGCACTCCGCGCTCTTGTCATGCTTCAATCCCAGCCGGGGCGGGTTCTTAGCGAGGGTCAGGGGTCAGTCTGCCTACCCGTTCAGGTAGGAAATGTCCAAACCCAAGGGGTTCGCGCTCTCTCCCCGCAAAATCCACTATCGCCCCAGAGCCGCTGCGAGGAAGGCAAAGACCTCCTTGGTGCACGGGTCGTCGGGTCTTCCAAGATCGGCGTTCATCTGGTTGTGGTTCGTGTTGCTTGCGCCGAAGACTTTGTTCGCAATGCCGGCTTTCGTGAGCACGGCGCCGAGGCGGCGCGCCTGGGCGGACGTGTTTTCGTGATCGGCCACATGCAACGCGAGAAAGGGCGGGATGCCTTTTTCGCGGTCGACATGGTTCACGGCGGAATAATCGAGCCACTGCTCCGGCGTGCCGAACTTTTCCCGGTGGCCATATTTCGGTTCAGGTTGACCGACCGCGAGCCGCTGTGCGGTAGCTGTCGCGATGATAAGCGGGATATCGTAGGTATCGCCATCGACGGGCACGCAACCCTTGAGCTCCCCGAACGAAACGCCCTCTGCTTTCAAGTAGCGTTCATCGGTGCAAAGCAAGGCTGCCAGTTGCGCACCGGCGGAATGCCCCATGACGAACAGGCGCCGCGGATCACCACCGTGCTCCGCAATGTGCCGGTGCACCCACCCGGCGGATTTCGCGACGTCGCGCACGATGTCAGCCATGACGACATTCGGCAGCAGGCGGTAATTGACCGAGACGAAAACGAAGCCTTTCGCCGTCATCGCCGCTGGCTTTTCGTGCATGTTCGCCTTGTCTCCTTTTTCCCAGCCGCCACCGTGAATCCACACGATGACCGGAAGATCCCTGGCTGCCGGCGGCGCATAAACATCGAGCTTTTGCAGCGGGTCGTCGCCGTAGGAAAGATCACGGGTCACCTTCATCGTCGCATCGTCGGCAAATGCGGTTGGAAGCAAGCAAGCGGTGAGGAGGATCAGGAGGGGTTTCATCACGTTTGAGCAGTCTTCATTTCCAACATCTCATTCGAGCGGTCGAGAGCCGAATTCGGCAGGAGGGCTGAACAGTCCTCTCGGAGTCACACCGTCTGACCTGCACCGCACGCCCCCCCCGTCTATGTCATAAATGTAATTTGCAGTTGATAAAGGGTTCATCACTCTTGCCGAAAGCCGCGCACCATCCGGTTTACCTTATGCTTCCGCCCAGCATTTCCCTCTTCCGCTTTTCCGAGTCTTTAAAGGGTTTTTCGGGCTGGCCGGCCCGTCACTTAACGATTTTCTGCCTTCTCCTCGGGGTGATAATCGCCTCCGCCGCCGAGCCTCGCAAGGAACGCAAAGTCTTCGCCAACAGCGTCCAACCGATGCGCCCGTCCGTAACCGCGACGGCACGCGCGGTTCTGCCCGAGCACCTGACCCATATGCTCGAAGTCGAGGTCCCGCTCCAAATGCGGAATTACCCGAAGCTGCTGGAACGGCTCGGGCGCGGAGAACGGGTGTCGCAAGCCGAGATGGAGCGCGATCACCTGCCCACGGCGGCGGATTACGCATCGGTCGTAAAGTGGCTCAAGACCGAAGGGTTCACGATCACGCAGGAGACCGGGCAGCGGCTGGGCGTTTTTGCACGCGGCACCGTGGCGCAGATCCAGCAGAGCTTTCAAGTGTCGATGGTCGATGTGACCGTGGACGGACAGGCTTACACCGCGGCGAGCACGCATCCCAGTTTGCCGGCGGCCATCGCCCAACCGGTGCTCGGGGTGAATGGCCTTCAGCCGTATTTGAAGGCGCGGAAATTTTCCACGCGACGGAAATCGGCCACCAATGCGCTCAGCCCGGTCCGCAACACAGCGAACGCGCCGCCGTATCTCGTGAAGGAAATCCTCGGCGCTTACAACGCGACGAACCTCGGCGTGACGGGCGCAGGCCAGAAAATCGGCATCCTCATCGACACGGTGCCGAACGACAGCGACCTCACGTCGTTCTGGTCGCACAACAACATCGCTCAGAGCCTCTCGAACATCGAGAAAGTAAACGTGACCGGCGCGACGCTTCCCTCTCCCGAGGGCGAAGAGACCCTCGACGTGCAGTGGAGCAGCGGCGTGGCGCCCGGGGCGAAAATTCGCATCTACGCCACGGCGACGCTCTCGTTCACGAATATCGACAAGGCGCTCCAGCGCATCATCGACGATCTGCCGAGCCAGCCGCAATTGCGCGTGCTCTCGATCAGCCTCGGCCTCGGCGAGACTTATCTCAGCGGCAGCAGCGAGATGGCCACAGAGTCACAGTATTTCGCCACCCTCGCCGCGGCGGGCGTGACGGTCCTCGTCTCCTCGGGCGATGAAGGCTCCAACCCCGACACGACCAACGACGGCAACGCCACCGGCCCGTTGCAGGTCGAATACGAAGCGTCCGACCCGAGCGTGACGGGCGTCGGCGGCACGAGTCTCACGTTGAATTCCTCGACCGGCACGGTGACGAGCGAAACCGCGTGGACCGGCAGCGGCGGCGGCAACAGTTCCTATTTCAGCCGGCCCGCGTGGCAGACCGGCACCGGCGTTCCCACGGGCACGAAACGATGCGTCCCCGATGTGAGTCTCGTCGCGAGCGACACCACCTACGCCTATTTCTATTTCCAAGGGAAAGCCGACGGCATCGCCGGCACGAGTTGGTCGGCGCCGACGTGGGCGGGATTTTGCGCGCTCATCAATCAGGCCCGCGCGAATGCTTCCATGAGTTCGCTCGGCCTGCTGAATCCCACCATCTATCCGCTGATCGGGACGAACAATTTCCGGGACATCACCAGCGGCAACAACGGAAACTACCTCGCGACGACCGGCTATGACCGCGTGACCGGCATCGGCGTGCCGAACGTGGCGGTGCTGCTCGGCACTCTCACCGGCACCAGTGCGGGCACGCCTTCCATCACCAGCTTCAATCCGACCAGTGGACCGGCGGGGACCAGCGTCACGATCATCGGCACCAATCTCGGCGGTGCTTCCGCGGTGACCTTCAACGGAACGAATACCAGCTTCACCGTCACCTCCGCGACGCAGATCAGTGCCACGGTTCCAGCGGGGGCGGCCACGGGCACGATCGGCGTCGTGACCACCGCCGGCACGGCGACGAGTGCGAGCAGTTTCACCGTCACGAGTGGCGCGCCGTCGAACGACAACTTCGCCGGCGCCCAGACGATCAGCGGGAGTTCGGGCACCACTGCGGGAAACAACTCCGGGGCGACCGCGGAAACCAGCGAACCCTCTCACGCTGGCAGCACGGCGCGCGCGTCGGTCTGGTATGTGTGGACGCCCGCCGCGAGCGGCACCTACACGTTCGACACGTTCGGCAGCTCCTTCGACACGCTGCTCGCGGTCTATCGCGGAAATAGCGTGGACGCCCTCACGCCGGTCACCGCCAATGACGACTATGCGACCGGCGTCACCAGCAGTGCCTCCTTCGCCGCCACGGCGGGCACGAGTTATCACATCGCGGTGGATGGATATTCGGGGCAGACCGGCTCCCTCACCCTCAACTGGACCCTCAATGCCGCCGCCCCGGCGATCAACAATTTCGTCCCCGATACCGGCAGCCCCGGCACTCCAGTCACGATTAACGGTGCCAACTTCACGGGCGCCACAGCCGTCGCTTTCAACGGCGTAAGCGCGAGTTTCACGGTCGTTTCCTCGACGCAAATCACCACCACCGTGCCAACCGCCGCGACCACGGGTGTGGTGACGGTGAACAACGCCGGCGGCATGGCGATCAGCGCGGGGGTCTTCGTGGTGAACACGATTCCCGCAAACGATGACTTTGCTAACGCGACCGTCCTCTCAGGCGCCTCGGGCACGAGTTCCGGTCTCAACGCCAACGCCACCAAGGAATCCGGCGAACCCAACCACGCGGACAATCCCGGTGGTCACTCCGTCTGGTATTCGTGGACCGCCCCCGCCAGCGGCCCGTGCAACTTCAACACCTTCGGCAGCAGCTTCGACACGGAACTCGCGATTTATACGGGCACGGCGGTCAGCAGCCTCACACTCGTGGCCGCGAATGAAGATTCCGGTTCGGTCAATACCAGCAGCGTTTCCTTCGATGCCATCGCGGGCACGATCTATCGGGTGGCCGTCGATGGCTACAACGGCTCGACCGGCAACATCGCGCTGACGTGGAGTTCCGATCTGCTCACACCGCAGGTGAGCGGCTTCTCCCCGACGAGTGGCGCGACGGGAACGGTAGTCACTATTACCGGGCTTTATTTCACCGGGACGACTTCAGTGGAATTTCACGGCACGGAAGCTGGATTCACAATCAACTCCGACACGCAGATCACCGCCACCGTTCCCGCCGGCGCCACGACAGGACCGATCAGCGTCACGAACCTCGTCGGCACCGGGGCCAGCTCAGCGGATTTCACCATCTCCTCCGCTCCGCCAAACGACCAATTTGCGAATGCCATCGCCATCTCCGGCACCAACGCCGCGACCGGCACAAACGTTGGGGGCTCCAAAGAAACCGGCGAGCCCAACCACGCCGGTAGCAACGGCGGGCATTCCGTCTGGTGGACCTGGACGGCGCCCGGCACCGGCGTCTATGCCATCTCCACGCGCGGCAGCAGCTTCGACACCCTGCTCGGCATCTACACCGGCTCCTCGGTGGCGAACCTCACTTTCGTCGCGAGCAACGACGACGATCCCGCCGGTGGCGTCACGAGTTCGCTCGCCCTCAGCGCCACCGCGGGCACGGTCTATCAACTCGCCGTCGATGGTTTTAACGGCGCCACGGGCAGCATCGTGCTTTCCATCCTCGATGCCGGCGGCACTGCGGCGACGCTCTTCTCGACCGCTTTCGAATCGACCGAAAATTACTCCACCGCCACGGCGCTCAGCGGGCAGAATGGCTGGACTTCCGCCGGCTCAGGCGGGAACGGCGTCGTGAATGGGTTCATCGGCGGCCAGGGGCAGCAAGGTTACCTCGGCTACACTGCGCCGAACTCCGGCGACACCAGTCTCGAAGTCTGGCACCCGGTGAATTTCACGCCGCAGACCAACGACAACGTCACCTTCACCACCACGATGGCGGTGATCGATTCGAGCAATCAGCGCTACGACCGCTTTCAATGGCGCGCTTACAACAACGCCGGACAAAGCCTGTTCTACCTCGAATTCAACAACCAGAGCCTCGGCATCAACTACGGGCTCGACGACGGCGCGGCGGCCCGCTCGACCGGATTCACCTTCCGCAACGGCCAGATCTACACGCTCC
The DNA here is from genome assembly GCA_044226525.1 of Chthoniobacteraceae bacterium. Lineage (GTDB taxonomy): Bacteria > Verrucomicrobiota > Verrucomicrobiia > Chthoniobacterales > Chthoniobacteraceae > VFJQ01. Next base: position 190,584 of record JBGAGV010000008.1, read on the forward strand.
AGTTCACCATCGACTTCACGCACAACCACTGGACCGCGAGCCTGAACGGCTCGGCGATCGTGACGAATCAGGCCATCACCACCACCGGCGCGACGCTCGATCTCGGCAGCGTGCGCGCCGGGTGGCGGCTGAATAACACCACGGCGGGGAATAATTACCTGCTCTTCGACACCTACAGCCTCACCAGTTCGCCGAGCATCGCGCCGCAGGTCGTGCTTCCGCCGCAGAGCCAGACCGCGACGGTGGGCGATACGGTCACGCTCAGTGTCGTGGCCACCGGGTCTGCCCCCCTCGCCTATCAATGGAAACTGGGCACCGCCACCATCAGCGGCGCGACTTCATCCAGCCTTACGCTTTCCAATGTCCAGCTCAGCACGGCGGGCAGCTACTCCGTGGTTCTCACCAACACCGCCGGCACCATGCAGAGCGACCCAGCGCAGCTCACCGTCGCGCCACCGCCGAATCAAATCGACCTCGTGCCTTACAAGCCGGGCGGCTGGTCCGACAACCTCGTCGTCACACGCAGTTCGCTCTCCACCACCGACAGCACGAACCTGCAAAACACCGACAGCCTCTACATCGACTGGGCCGCGCTGAATAACAGCCCGCAGACCACCCCGAACGGATTTCACTGTTCGATCTATGTCGATGACGTGCTGAAAAACACCTGGAGCGCGAATGCACTGCCGGGCGGTTATTTCACATTTGTGCGCGGTTATTCCATCGGGACGCTGAGCGGCGGCATCCATACAATCGCACTCAAGATCGACTCCGGCACCGAGGTGACAGAGATCAACGAGTCGAACAACACTTACACTAGGACGATCAGCGTCGGACCGCTGCCGTATGTGATCTCCGCCAGTGCTTCGCCGTCCAATGGCGGCTCCGTGAGCGGCGACGGCACTTATCAGAGCGGCACCACCGCCACGCTCGTCGCCACACCGGCCAGCGGCTTCGCCTTTGTGAACTGGAGCGAAGCCGGCGACGCGGTGAGCACCTCGGCGAGCTATCAATTCACCGTCACCGCGGCGCGCGACCTCGTCGCCAAATTCACTCCCGACACGACCCCGCCCAATATCGGCATCACCTCGCCAACGCTCGCCGCGACGTTCGATACGACGCAGGATGCGGTGGCACTGGCCGGCTTCGCTTCCGACAACGGCGCGGTGGCCTCCGTCACCTGGGAAAACGATCGCGGGGGAAGTGGCACCGCCAGCGGCACCACCTCATGGTCGATCTCCAGCGTGCCGCTGAAAGCAGGCGTGAATCATCTCACCATCACCGCTCACGACGCGGCCGGAAACACCAGCTCCGTGAGCCTCACCGTGACGTCGTCTTCCGTCGTCGATTTCACCGCGCGGGCCGGCCAATATGCCGGCCTTCTCGAAGCCACCACTCACCACGGACTGGCTCGCTTCTCGGTGACGAGCCGGGGAGCTTTCACGGGCACGATCGGGTTTGAATCGGTCGTCACGAGTGTGCGCGGGAAGTTTGCCACCGACGGCACTTACACCCGCATCCTGGCGCGGAGAAATCGCAGCCCGCTCACGATCTCGCTCGCCCTCAGCGCGAGCGACCCTGCGGAGATCACGGGCACGATCGGCGACGGAACTCTCTCCACCGTCCTCGAAGCCCGGCGCAACGAATACAACGCGAAGAGCAACCCCTGTCCTTCCTTCGGTCGCTACACGCTCACTCTGCCGAAGAACGACAACGATTCAACCGCGCCGCGCGGCGACGGCGGTGCCCGTCTGCTGGTGCGCACCAACGGCACGCTCGTTCTCGGTGGCTGGCTGGCCGACGGGACGATCCTCTCGCAAGGCGCCATCCTCGTCGGCGCGGGTCAGTGCCCGCTCTATCGCTCACTTTATGCGGGCAAAGGTTACTACGCCGGCGCGGTCACGTTTGAAAATCTGGGGGCGACTCAGCTCGATGGAGTGCTCGATTGGATCCGTCCGGCGCGACCGGCCAGCGTCCGTTTCACCAACGGCTTCAACACTCGACTGGCTCTCGGGGGCAACACTTTCGCCCTTCCCCAAGCAGGCGAAACCGTGATCCAAACTGGCGCGCGCACCCTCACTTTGCAGGACGGCGGGCTCAATCCCGCCATCCAAAAATCGATCTCTCTCACTCCACCGCGAACCTTGAAAGTGCTCGATCCCGGGGCGGATAAACTGGCCCTGCAACTCAGCCCTTCGACCGGGCTGCTTTCCGGCACTTTCATTTATCCCGGCGTCAAAAAACGCGTGCCGTTGCATGGCGTTTTTTCGCGACAGCAGGACACCGCTACCGGCTTTTTCCTCGCGCCCGATCAAGCAGGAGGACTGAAACTCGACGCCGCGCCGTGAGGCACATTTTTTCTTACGACCGCCTGACGTGCACGTCACGTTTCCAAGTCGCACCGTTTCTCCCAAACGGTGTTTTGGGCCACCGAGCCTCCGCGTCTGCCAATCGTGCCGGACGCGGGGGCGGGTCAGGGCCGGCGCCCCACAGCTAACGTGGCACCGTTGCCCACACGCGCACGTCATCGAAAAGCGCGTCTTTGCCGCTGATCGTGAAGTGAAAATCCGTCTTGGCGGGATGCGCGATGCCGGGCGATTTCAAATAGGCTACGGGCTGGTCATCCAGGCTCGCGCGCATTTCGTCGCCGACCACCTCAAGCGTCACCCGATACCAGCGACGCGGTTCGAGTTTCATCGGCGCATTGACCGTCGTCCCGGCAGTGAGTTTCGCCACCTCCGCTTGGCGCGATGGATCTTTGCGCATCTCCTCGATCGTATGATCCCACCGCGTTTTATCGTCGCCGAGCAGGATTCCTTTGGGTGAGAGCGACACGCGGCAGAGGTGACTGCCATGCGAGAGCTTGTAGTTTCGATCGTTGCATACCGCGTTGATGTTCGCCGCGCCCTCGAAGCGAAACTTGAACTCCAGCACGAGATCCTTCTGCCCCACATCGACGCGACCGACCGCGCCATGCTCTGCCTTGGTCTGGCTCCCGCGAAGCACGCCATCGGCGATCGTCAGCGTCGGCGTCGTCACCCGCCATTTGTCGCCCAGTTCGGTGCGCTCGAAATCGTCGGAGAAAATCAGCGCGCCTTTTTTGGCCAGCGGCTGTGCCGGCACGTCCGCCCCGAGGGCTGCGACGGAAAATATCGTAGAGAGGAAAAGCAGCCGCTTCATGTCAGCAGAGGAGGTTTATTTCTTCGGGAGTTGGGCCTCGATACTGGCGGCGACGGCTTTCGCCAGCACGGCATAGCCTTCCGGCAGGAAGTGAACATCGTTCGGTCGGCCGATTTTCCCCTGCACAGGCAGAGCCACGGCGTAGAGATCGTCGATGGCGACGCCGTTCTCCTGCATGACCTCGCCGGCGATTTTGTTTCGCTCGGGGATGCTGTCGAACTTGCGCATCGGCGAGAGCACGCCGCCGTTCGGCACCGGGGTGGTGGTAGCGAAGATGAGCTTCGCACCCGTCGCCTTCATCTGTGCGACGAGGGTGCGAAGATTCGCCGCATACTGCTCGCGCGAGGCGCGCTGCGTCGTCTCGGAGGCATACTTCGCATCGTGCAGGCCGAAGTTGAAATGGATCACGTCCCACTTCCCGGCACCCAGCCAGCTCTTCATTTTTTGAAGCCCCACTTCGGTCGCGCCGCCATTCACCGGAATGCGATGGACGTTCGCCTTGCCCTCCAGCAATTCACGCACCGGCAGCGTGTAACCGATGGAGACGGAATCCCCGATAATCAGCACACGAGGCAGGCCCGGCACATCCTTGATCGGGCGAATCGCGGGATTCTTCAGGTTGTCGGAATCCGCCACGGTTTCGCCTTCGTTCATCCTGCGCAGCGCCTTCCCCGCGGCATCCGCGCGAGCATAGAGCGGCGCGAGTTCCGGATGCTGCGCAAGCACCACCTTGCGAGTCGCTTCTTCGTAATCCTTCGTCGCCTTGCGGAAAGCAGCGGCGACATTCCGGCTGCGCTCGGCCGGAAATTTTTGCTGATCGACCTGGTAAGCCTTTCGCGATGCGTTGAAGGCGTCAGTCGCCTCCTTCATGCCGGGCGCCCGGCGCGCGGATGTCTCTGCGGCTTTCAACTGTGCCTGTTCTTCAATCGTAAGAAGGACGGGGCTTTCGGCGAAGCCACTTATCGCCAGGAGGAAAACGAGGAAGTAGCGAGGCGAGGTCATGGTTTCGGAGCCTCAGAGGGCACCAGCGCTGGCTTCAGCTCATGCACGGTGAGTTTATCGAGATGAGCCGCTCCACCCTGCGCGGTCAGCGCGAGCCGCCGCTCGGTTGCGGCGGGGAAAAAAGCGATGGAGTGAGTGACTTCGCCGTGGTTGGCGAAGAGCTCGATGCTCGTGCGGTCGAGCAATGCCCGCAGGACGAGTTTTCCATTCGACGGCATCAAGGCAATCGCACGATTGAGCACGCGCAGCTTTTGAGTCTTCGTGTCGTAAACGATCTCCATGCCACGCAGATTGAGCGTGATTTGTTTTGCCTGCTGGAGGTCGACTTCGAAGTCAAGATCGAGCAACTCATGCTCGATTCCAGCGAGCGCGTTGTCGCCCGGCGGGAGGTCGCGGGACGGCACCTCGTGGGTCTTCGTGTAGAGCTGGGCGATCTCCGCAATCGGCTCGCGGAACAGACGCGGACCTTCCGGGGTGGTGCGGAGGGAGAGTTCACGGGGGAAACTCATCTGCTGATTGAACGGCATGCCGGGCCAGCTATTCGGACCATCCTTGCCGGTGCTCATCCAGGCGATGTGCACGCGCCGTCCGTTCGGCGCATCGGCGAAAGTCTGGCCACCGTAGAAGTTGCCGCCCCATTGGGTTCGGATTGGTTCCGTCTCGGGCTTGAATCCGTGGTCGTCGAGCATGCCGAGGAGGTAGTCGCCGCTGCCCTTCATGAAGACCCACTTCATCTTCGTGGGATCGCCATCGACCGGCAGCGCGAACATATCCGGGCATTCCCAATACCAGGCCCCCGGACCGAGCTCGTTCAGGAGCTTCCACGATTTCAGGTCAGGTGAGCGGAAGATGCCATAGGTGGCCTGGTCGCGATGCTCGTTGTTGCGCGAGAGCGAGAGCGCCATGAACCAAGCCTTGCTCGGCGCGTGATAGAGGACCTTCGGGTCGCGGTCGCGCGTGGCGGTTGTTTGCAGGATGGGGTTGCCCGCAAACTGCTCGAACGTCCGCCCGCCGTCGTTGCTGAACGCGAGGCACTGCGTGGTCTTTTCGCCGGGGTGCAGCGTGTAGAAAAGCAGCAGCGGCGGATCGTCGCCGCGCTGGAGCCCGGACGCATTGGTCCAATCGACCACGCCTGATCCGGAGGCGGCCGTGTCCGGCAGCTTGATCGCCGCAGGAAGCCGCTGCCAGTGGAGCAGATCGGGACTCGCGGCGTGGCCCCAGACGATGGCCGGATGGTCCGGTGGCCGGCTCTGGTGGAAGAGATGCCACATGCCCTTGTAGAAAGTCAGGCCATTGGCGTCGTTCTGCCAGCCAGTGGCGGCGGTGAAGTGAAATTGCGGGCGAAGCGACTCCCGATCGAACTCCGTCGCATCCACGGGCAGGCCCTTCGCTTCGTCGCTCTGGATGAATTGATCGACCGCGATGGCGTAGAGACGGTTGTGATCGTTCACGCGCACGCGCGCCTTGCGACCGGCAAACTCATGCACGTCAAAGGTGCGCCAATAGAGCGCGTGCGATTCGTCCTTGGCATCGCTCGCGCTGGCGGAACGCACGACGCGATCGTTCACGAGCAACTCGACGCCGAGTTTCGACGGGAGATCGCGCATGCCCGCGGCGAGAAAGTTGATGAACCCGCGCTGAATCTCAAACTCCGGCGAGAGCAGCGTGCCGGTCTTGTCCAAGCCGCTACGTCCGCTCCAGACGATCGTGGCGCCTTCGAATTTCGTAAAGCGTCCGCTGTCGCCCGGCTGATACAGCGCGGAGGTGAACGCCTCGCCACCCGGTGTCCAATCGCTGAACTTTTTTTCCTCGAAGGCGCCCAGCACGAGGTCGGGTTGAGCGGCGAGCGCGGCGGTCGAGGCGAGCGTGAGCAGAAGCACCGTTTTCATGGAGCAAACCCTTCGCGAATCGTTCCATCCCGGCCGATGAGCGGCTGTGGATTACTCACGCGACCGAGCGGACGAACCCCGGGACCGGCGTTGTTCAGACCGAGATCGTCTTTCATCGCGTCAGCCAGCGCGAGCAGACGCTTCACTTCGTCCGGATGATCGGCGGCGACGTCTTTCGATTCGCCGATGTCTGCGCCGAGATGATAGAGCTGCGGGCCTCCGGCTTTCATTTTCTTACGCGGCTCGCCGGCACCCTTCGGCGCAGGTTCCGCCGCCACGGCGAGGCGAAGTTTCCATGGCCCCGAGCGCACACCTTCGAGCTTCATGCCGCGGAAGTAATAGAACACGTCGTGCGGCGATTTCGCGCCGGTCTCACCCGACAGCACCGGCCAGATGTCGGCACCGTCGATCTTGCGCTCGGCGGGCACCTTGCCGCCGGCGAGTTTCACGAGCGTGGGGAGCACGTCGAACATGCCGGTGATTTCATCGGTGCTCGTGCCGGCGGGAATTTTTCCCGGCCACCACGCGATGGTCGGCTCGCGCATGCCGCCTTCCCACGTCGAGCCTTTGAAGCCACGCAGTGGCGCGTTCACGGAACGCGCGGTGCCGCCATTGTCTGAGGTGAAGAACACGAGCGTCTTCTCCGCGAGCTTCAGCTCGCGCAGCGTGTCGAGCACCTGGCCCACGCTCCAGTCCACTTCCTCGATCCAGTCGCTGGTGAGCCCGTGTGGCGACTGATGCGCCCACTTCTTGCCGGGATAAAGCGGTGAATGAATCGCCGTGTGCGGCAGGTAAACGAAGAACGGCTGGTCGCGATGCTCCTTGATGAAGTTCACCGTCGCCGTGGTGTAACGCTCGACGATCCCCTGCAACTCGTCCTGCTTCACGTGCGCGATGACCTTCCCATTCTCCACCAGCGGCGTGGGCGGCTGGCCCTGTCCGCCGCGAATACCCTCCTCGTTCCCGCCAGCACTGTCCCCGTCTTTTCCCATGCGCAGCTTCTCGCCCAGATTGCTCTTCGAGCCGTCCTCCGCGCGTCCCATGTCGTTCGAGTAGGGTATGCCGAGGTAGTAATCGAAGCCCTGTTTCGTCGGCAGAAATTCCGGCTGATCGCCCAGGTGCCATTTGCCGATGCAAGCGGTGGCGTAGCCGGCTTCCTTGAGCAGGTCCGCGATTGTGTTTTCCGCGGGGTTCAGCCCTACGGCGGCCCCGGGAAAAAGCACCCCGGGAACCGGCAGCACCCGCTTCGGGTAACATCCGGTCATCAGGGAAGCGCGCGACGGCGAGCAGACCGGGGCGGCGTAGAAGCAGGTGAGCTTCCGCCCTTCCTTCGCCATACGATCGAGGCTCGGCGTGCGATTGATCTTCGAGCCAAACGGTCCAATGTCCGCGTAACCCATGTCGTCGATATTGATGACGATGAAGTTCGGTTTTTCGGCCATCAGGACGCCTGGCAGGGCAAGGCAAAGGGTGAGGACGAGGGAATAATAGGTCATGGTATTCGGGTCCCGCGCCGATCAGAGGCGGACGCCTACATTCACCCGGTTGCTGCTGAAACTTCGCCTACCGGTTTGGACAATGCAGAGCCCGACGCCGGCTTCCACGCACCGGTTCGGGCCGTAAACCAAAAATAAACCGACCACCGAGCGCACCGAGCGAATGGAGCCTTTGCCCGATTCCCTCACCGGGCCGAAATTAGCGCCGATGAATTCCACGACGCCTTCGCCCGCCTCCCGCCCACCGCCCCGTGTCGTGCACCAAATTCTAAATCCTAAATCCTAAATCCCAAATCCCATCTTCTCCTCTGTAGCTCCCTGCGAGCGGGCACCAAACAGACACAATAAACACAATATTCTTTCCGCCGTTTTCCATCCGGTCTTCCCCTCTGTGGCGCCCAAGCGATCCGCACCCCCCAAAAAACACAATAGACACACTATTTCGCACCGCTTTTGCCCGCTGCGATCCTTCGAATTTCCCACCATTTTACGGGTCACCATTCGTAAGCCAGTTTTTATTTAGAATCATTCTAGACAAGCCCCGGGCCTGCACTAAGGGATAGTTCGACCATGAAACCGCGCACCGACGCCAGCCAGCCTGTTTCCGCTTCCCCGGAACAGACGATCCACGGTGCCGGCCTGCGGATGACCGAGCAGCGCCGGGCCGTGTATGACGCGCTCATGCTCGAACGGGATCACCCTACCGCGGTCGATATTTTTACGCGCGTGCGCAGCCGCAGGCCGGGCATCTCGCTGGCCACGGTTTACAACTGCCTCGACACCCTGACCGCCTGCGGTCTGGTGAAAACGGTGCAGCTCAACCGCGGTCCGGCGCGCTTCTGCCCGAACCTCGAAGAGCATGCCCATTTCCACTGCGAGAAATGTGGCACGGTCATTGACCTGCCCCTGCGCGCCCGGCAGCAGCCGCACCACTCGTGGGAAGTGCCGGCCAATCTTTCCATCACTTCCCACGAAGTAGCTTTCCGCGGCATTTGCCCCCGGTGCGCGGAAGCCGACGACTCTCAATGAACGCACTCGAAATCAAAGACCTGCACGTCTCCATCGGGGACAAGGAGATCATCAAAGGGCTTACGCTCACCATTCCGCGCGGTGAAGTGCACGCCATCATGGGGCCGAACGGGTCCGGCAAATCGACGCTCAGCAAGGCGATCGGCGGTCATCCAAGCTACACGGTCACCAGCGGCGAAGTGCTGCTCGACGGTCAGAACATTCTCGAACTCGAAGCCGACGCCCGTTCCCGCGCCGGCATCTTCCTCGCCTTCCAATACCCGATGGAAATCCCGGGCGTCTCGAATGCGAACTTCATCCGTGCCGCGCTGCAGGCCCGGCTGCCCGAGGGCGAAGAACTCGAGGCGACCGATTATTACCAGCAGCTCTACGCCGAGATGGACAAGCTGGAGATGGCCCGCCAGTTCACCGCGCGTTCGGTGAATGAAGGTTTCTCCGGTGGTGAAAAGAAGCGCAACGAAATCCTCCAGATGGCCATGCTCAAACCAAAGTATGCCATCCTCGACGAGACCGATTCCGGCCTCGATATCGACGCGCTCCGCATCGTCTCCGCTGGCGTGAACGCGCAGCGCGGCCCGGAACTCGGCATCCTCGTCATCACCCACTACCAGCGCCTGCTCGACTACATCGTGCCGGACGTGGTGCACGTGATGATGGATGGCCGCATCGTCCGCACCGCCGGCAAAGAACTGGCCCTCGAACTCGAAGAAAAGGGCTACGACTTCATCAAGGAGGAGCTGGCCGAAGCCGCCAGCGCATAAACCATGAGCACCGAACTTCTCGATCCCGCCCAACAGTTGGAGATCGACCGCACGGTCGGAAACTTCAGCTACGACATCAAACACCAGTATGACGCCGGCATCGGCCTGACGCACGACACGATCGATTACATCGTCGATGTGAAAGGCGAGCCGGACTGGATTCGCGAGTGGCGCCACAAGGCCCTCGACGTCTTTCTCAGCAAGCCGATGCCCACGCACTGGGCCTCGAAGGACCTCGAAAACATCGTCTTCGAAAACATCCGTTATTACCTCGCGGGCGGGCAGAAACCCTCGCGCTCGTGGGACGATGTGCCGGATGAAATGAAGAAGACCTTCGAGCGGCTCGGCATCCCGGAGCAGGAGCGCAAGTTCCTCGCGGGGGTTGAAGCGCAGTTCGATTCCGAGGCGGTTTATTCCAACATCAAGGCCGCGGTGGGCGAGCAGGGCGTGATTTTCGTCGGTTCGACGGAAGGCCTCATCAAGCACCCGGAGATTTTCCGGAAGTGGTTCGGCAAGGTCATCCCGACGGGCGACAACAAATTCAGCGCGCTGAACAGCGCCGTGTTCAGCGGGGGGTCGTTCATCTACGTGCCGCCAGGCGTGAAGGTAAAGCATCCGCTCCAGGCTTACTTCCGCATCAACGCGGAAAACTTCGGCCAGTTCGAGCGCACGCTCATCATTGCCGATGAAGGCTCCGAGGTCATGTATATGGAAGGGTGCACCGCGCCGAAGTTTGAGACGGCTACGCTGCACAGCGCAGTTGTCGAACTCGTGGCGTTGAAGGGTGCGAAGATTCAATACGTCACCGTCCAGAACTGGAGCCCGAACGTCTTCAACCTCGTGACCAAGCGTGCCATTGCGCACGAAGAGGCCGAGGTGAAGTGGATCGACTGCAACATCGGCAGCCGGCTCACCATGAAATATCCCGGCGTCGTGCTCAAAGGCCGCAAGGCCCGCGGCGAAGTCGTCAGCATCGCCCTCGCGAGCGACGGCCAGCACCAGGACACTGGTGCGAAGATGATTCACGCCGCCGATGAAACGACGTCGAACATCGTCTCAAAATCGATCTCCATTGGCGAAGGCCGCGCCACCTATCGCGGTCTCGTGCATGTGCCGAAGCATCTCAAGGGTTGCAAGAACAACACCGAGTGCGACGCGCTGCTCATCAACTCGACGAGCCGCACCGACACGTATCCCGCCATCACCGTGCGCGGCACCGGTAACGCCTGTCAGCACGAAGCCAGCGTCTCGGCGATCAGCGAAGAGCAGATCTTCTACATGATGTCCCGCGGCCTCACCGAAGCCCAGGCCATGAGCCTGAGCGTGAACGGATTCGTCAACGACCTCGTCCGCCAGTTCCCGATGGAATATAGCGTCGAGCTCAAGCGCCTCATCGACCTCGAAATGGAAGGCTCCGTCGGCTGACATGACACCTGCTACTTTGGAACTCGAAGCATCCGCACCCGCCACCGACTCCGCGCCGCGTCTTCTCGAAGCCGGCCCGGCCACCGACGCGCAGCAAGCCGCCTGGGAAAAATTCCAGACGCTCCCCGCGCCCGCGCGCACGGATGAAACCTGGCGTTTTTCCAGCATCAAGGCACTCGACCTGAGCCGCTACACCGCCGCGCAGACGATCGACGACGCTGCGCGCGAAGAACTCCTCGCCCGCTCTATCTCGCTCGATGCCAGTGCCGGGCGCATGATCTTCGGCAACGATACCCTGCTCTCCCGCGAAGTCTTCCACGATACGCTCCGGCAGAAAGGCGTGCTCTGGCTCCCCCTCGAGCAGGCCATCGCCGAGCACGGCGATCTCGTCCGCAGCCGGTTCATGCGCGAGGAAGCGATCCTCGGCGGCCAGAAATTTGCCGCGCTGCACGCCTCGCAGGTCCGCACCGGCACCTTCCTTTACGTCCCGCGTGGCGTGGAGATCGATCTGCCGATCGAATCGTTCCACTGGCTCAGCGGCGACCACGGCTCCGTCTTCCCACACACGCTCATCGTGGCCGAAGCCTTGGCGAAGGTCACGCTCGTCGATTACTTCGAGAGCGCCGATCCGAAAGCGCCCGGCTTTGCCTGCGGCGTAAACGATCTGTGGCTAGGCGACGGTGCGCAGGTCACCTACGTGTGCGCGCAAAATTGGAGCGACCAGGCGCTCGGCGTGCAGATCAATTCGACCGTCGTCGGCCGCGACGCCCATGCCAAAGCGCTCACCGTGAACCTCGGCAGCCGCTACGCTCGCACCGAAAGCGTGAGCCATCTCCGCGCTGCCGGCGGCCGCAGCGACATGCTCGCCGTCACCGTGGCGGAAGATTCGCAGGAGATCGACCAGCGCACTTTCCAGATCCACGAAGCGCCGAACACCGCCAGCGATCTACTCTACAAGAACGCGCTCGACGACCAGGCCCGCACCGTCTTCTCCGGCCTTATCCGCGTCGCGCCCGGCGCGCACAAGACCGACGCCTATCAAAAGGTCCGCAACCTTCTGCTCAGCGACGAAGCCGAGGCCAACTCCATGCCCGGCCTCGAGATTGAAGCCGACGACGTCCGCTGCACCCACGGCGCCACCAGCGGCGAGATCGAAGAGGAAGAACTCTTCTACCTCCTCAGCCGCGGCATCCCGCTCAAGGATGCCCAGCGCCTCATCGTGCATGGTTTCCTCGACGAAGTCCTCGCCCGCCTCGGCCACGACGCCGTCGCCACGAAACTCAGCGCCCTGCTGCACGCGAAGTTCGACGCGCGGCACTAACCCGCGGCCTTGCGTCTTGCGGAGCGGCGGGCGGTTGGCACAATCGCCCGCCCTATGCCTCGCCCCCTTCTTTTCCTCGCCGCGCTCTCGCTGCTGACCGCGTGCTCCGATCGCCCTGCGCAGTCCGATGCCTCCGCGAAACCAAAGGTCGCGCTGGTGATGAAGTCGCTCGCGAATGAGTTCTTTTCCACCATGGCTGAGGGCGCGAAGAAACATCAGGCTGCGCACTCGGGCGATTACGAACTGATCTCCGGCGGCATCAAGAACGAGACCGATCTCGCGGAACAGGTCGGGCTCGTTGAGCAGATGATCGCGCAAGGGGCGAAGGCCATCGTCATCGCGCCGGCCGATTCCAAGGCGCTCGTGCCCGCGCTGAAGCGTGCGCAACAAGCCGGTGTGCTCGTCGTGAATATCGACAATCGCCTCGACGCTGACGTGCTCAAACAGGCGAGTCTCACGGTTCCGTTCGTTGGCCCGGACAATCGCGATGGGGCGCGCCGCGTGGGCGAAGTGCTCGCGAAGAAACTCAAGTCGGGCGATGAAGTCGCCATCATCGAAGGCGTCACCACAGCCTTCAATGGGCAGCAACGCCGTGCCGGTTTCGAGGATGCAATGAAGGCCGCGGGGATGAATGTCGTCGCCACGCAGAGCGGCCAGTGGGAGATGGACAAAGCCAACACCGTGGCCGCCGGCATCCTGAGCGCGCACCCGAATGTGAAGGCGCTCCTTTGCGCGAACGACAACATGGCGCTCGGCGCCGCCGCTGCGGTGCAATCGGCGGGCAAAGGCGGGCAGGTGTTCATCGTTGGCTTCGACAACATCGCCGCGATCAAGCCGCTGCTCGCCGATGGCCGCGTCGTCGCCACTGCCGACCAGCATGCCGACCAGCTCGCCGTCTTCGGCATCGAAGCCGCACTGAAGGTCCTTAGCGGCGGTGCCGCCCCAGCCGACCAGACCACGGCGGTGGACATCATCGAGAAGTGAACTCTTCGTTTCGCCGCTGGGCCGATGTGCTGGTGCTGGTGCTCGTCTGGGCGGGCCTGATCGTGCTCTTCGGTTTGCTCCGGCAGAGCTTCTTCAGCAGCGCGACACTCGGCTCCGTCGCCAACCGCATCCCGCCGCTCGCGCTCGTCGCCACGGGCATGACGCTCGTGATGGTCACCGGCGGGATCGATCTTTCCGTCGGCTCCGTGCTGGGATTCTGCGGCGCGGTGGTGGGCGTGATGATGGCGGACTGGCACCAGGGACTCTTCGTTGCGCTCGCTGGTAGCATCGCTGCGGGGGCCGTGCTCGGCGGAGTGAATGGCGCGGTAAGCGTGAAGCTGCGACTGCCGTCGTTCATCGTCACACTCGGGATGCTGGAAATCGCTCGCGGCCTCGCGTTTCTCACCACGAATTCGCAGACCAAATACATCGGCGCAGGAGTCGAATCGCTCGGCGCGCCGATTGGTCGGCTCATCGTTTCGCCCGCGTTTTTCATCGCCATTCTGATCGTCGCGGCCGGGCAGGTCGCGCTCTCGCACATGAAGATCGGGCGGCACTGGATCGCCATCGGTGCGAATCGCGAAGCCGCGCTGATTTCCGGCGTGCCCGTCGATGCGCCACGCATCTTCGCCCACACGCTGCTCGGCGCGCTCACCGGACTCGCGGCAGTCTTTAACTGTTCCCGCCTTGGCTCGGCCGACCCGAATGCCGGCGTCGGCTTCGAACTCTCGGCCATCGCCGCCGTGGTCGTCGGCGGCACAAGCCTGATGGGCGGGCGCGGCTCGGTGGTGAAGAGTTTCCTCGGCGTGCTCATCATCGCCACGCTCGAAGCGGGCCTCGTGCAGGTCGGCGCGACCGAGCCCACCAAACGCGTCGTCACGGGCGCCGTCATCGTCGTCGCGGTGTTGGCGGATACGTGGAGAAGAAAGTCATGAAATCACTGCTGCTCGCACTGCTCTTCGCAGCCACGGCCTTCGCCAAAAAGCCGCGCATCATCTTCGACACCGACATCACCGGCGATGTGGATGACGTGCTCGCTCTCGCGATGTGCCACTCGTTAGCAGATCGCGGGGCGTGCGAGTTCCTCGGCGTGACCATCTCGAAGAACAACCCGCTCACTGCCAGCTTCGTCGATGCGGAGAATACTTTTTACGGTCGTCCCGATTTACCGGTGGGTGTTACGCGCGATGCAGCGGCGCAGAAGCGGGACAGCAAATACCTCAAGCTCGCCGACTCTCCAGACTACCCGCACGACTTGAAGCGCAACGAAGACGCGAAGGACGCGGTGGATTTGCTGCGCGAGTTGTTGAGCCAGCAGCCGGATCACAGCGTCACGATCATCAGCGTCGGTATCGCGTCGAACATGGCGAATCTGCTCAAGGCACCCGGGGGCCTCGAACTGGTGCGACAGAAGGTGAAGACGCTTTCGATCATGGCCGGCGCTTTCGCCTTCTGCAACGCCACCAACTACCACCTCGAAGCGAACGTCATCAATGGCATCGCCGCCATGCAGACCGTCGCCGAACAGTGGCCCGACGAAGTGCCCATTGTGTGGAGTGGTTACGAGATCGGCGAAGCTCTGCCGTTTCCGCGCATCACCGTCAAACGCGATCTCGACTACGCACCGCATCACCTCGTGAAGGAAGCGTATCTGCTCCACAGCGGCCCCGAGCACGATCGCCCGTGCTGGGACGAAAGCAGCGTGCTCCAGGCCGTGTTTCCCGACCGCGGTTTCTTCGGCCTCTCGCAGCCCGGCCGTGTGAAAGTGCTCCCCGACGGCTTCACGCGCTTTACGCCCGCCAAGGATGGCAGAGGGCGCGACCGCTTCCTTACCATGAGCCCCACTCAGCAGGCCCGCGCGCTCGAAGCCATCGTGCAGCTTACGGTCCAGCCTCCTCGTCTTCACCCATGAAACGTCTCCTCTCGCTTCTCGCCCCGATCGCTTTGGCGCTTACCGCACACGCCGCGCCGGTGCCGCTCATCTTCGACACCGACATCGGCAACGACGTGGACGACGTTCTCGCGCTCGGCATGATTCACAACCTCGAAACCCGCGGCGCCTGCAAGCTGCTCGCCGTCACGATCACCAAGTCGAACCCGAAAGCCGCGGAGTTTGTCGATGCGGTGAACACCTTCTACGGTCGGCCCGATGTGCCGATTGGCCTCGTGCGCGATGGCGCCACGCCGGAGGAGGGCAAGTTCAACAAACTCGCCGCCCAATATCCGCACGATCTCGACGGCACCAAAGCGCCCGATTCCGTCGCCGTGCTGCGCCAGACACTCGCCGCGCAGGCCGATGGCAGCGTCGTCATCGCACAGGTCGGCTTCTTCACAAATCTCGCCCGCCTGCTCGACTCAGCGCCGGACGCGACCTCGCCGCTGAGCGGGCGCGATCTGGTGAAGGCGAAAGTGAAGCTGCTCACCGTGATGGCCGGCGGATTTCAGACCGTGAACTTCACGACCGAGCATCTCGAATACAACGTGATCAAGGATCTGCCCGCCGCGCAGAAGCTGACGAAAGAGTGGCCGACGGAGATCGTGTGGAGCGGTTATGAAATCGGGATCGCGCTGCCGTATCCGCACGTGAGCATCGAGCGCGACTACGAATACGTGCCGCATCATCCGCTCAAGGAAGCCTACGTGCTCTACAATCCGCCACCGCACGATCGCCCCACGTGGGACCTCACCGCCGTGCTTTACGGCCTCTTCCCCGACTGCGGTTTCTTCGACGTCTCGCCGCCGGGCCGCGTGACCATGGCCGAAAACGGCCGCACCGGTTTTGTGCCCGACAAGAAGGGCCAGGGGCGCGACCGGTTCATGTTGCTTACGCCGCTGCAGCAAGCCCGGACGCTTGAAGCGCTCGTGCAACTCAGCAGCGAGCCGCCTCGGAAATGAAACCGCGCCTCGCCGTCGTCGGCTCGCTCAACGTGGACCTCATCGCCACCGTCGAGCGCCTGCCGCGCGCGGGAGAAACGATCGCGGCAAGCGGGCTCGTGCGGCGCTTCGGCGGAAAGGGCGCGAACCAGGCTCTCGCCGCCGCGCGGCAAGGCGCGCAGGTCTCGATGATCGGCTGCGTGGGCGACGATGCGGATGGCCGCGCTTACCGCGAGCACTTCGAGCGCCAAGGCATCGAGTGCACCGGACTCTCCGTCGCCAAACGCGAACTCACCGGCACGGCGCTCATCGCCGTCGATGCCACAGCCGAGAATCTCATCGTCGTCGCTCCCGGCGCGAACGGCTGCCTCCGGGCCGCCGACGTGCGCCGGCAGCGCGAGAAGATCGCCCGCGCCGGGGCTCTCCTCGTGCAACTCGAAGTTCCCCTTCCCGCGGTGCTCGAAGCCATGCGCATCGCCAATCGCGCCGGCGTGCCCGTCGTCTTCAACCCCTCCCCATGGCGCGCGGATTTCCCGTGGGGCGGCCCTCGGATCGATGTCGTGATCGTGAACGAAGGCGAAGCCACCGCGCTGCGAAAGCTCCGCGTGGCGCAAATCGGCACGCTCGTCATCACACGCGGCGCGCTGCCGACCCGCTGCCTTTCCCCCGACGGCGAGTTCGAAGTGCCCGCGCTCCGCGTGAAGCCAGTCGACACCGTCGGTGCCGGCGACGCCTTCGCCGGCACTCTCACCACCGCCCTCGCTCACGGACGGACGCCGCGCGAAGCCATCGCCCGCGCCAATTGCGCCGGCGCCCTCACCACGCTCCAACCGGGCGCCCAGGAGGCATTGCCGAATTCGCGAACGGTCGACCAGGCCGTGCGGAAACTGCGAGGGTTAGAGCGCGCCCGAGGATGCGGTTCGGGAACGGGGGAACACCTTCACCGGTAATGCCTGTCGCTGCCGCCCCCTCACCACGTGCCCTTTCATTTTCGCGATTCCTCGGAGCGCATGGGACGGAGGGGCGAATTTCCAGCGGGCGGAGCCGGAAGCGCGGAGACGAGAACGGCGGTGTCGGGTGCTTTGCCGGAATAGAAGGAGATGTAGTGCGTGCCCCCTGTCATGGTGGCGTTGGCGTTACCCGCATCGAAGGGGATCTTGCTGCCCATGGCGACCGGCTCGGACACGGGCCAGTTCTGCGGATGGCTGAAGACGCGCTCTGGATCGACCACGCGCCGGCGCAGCACCCCGGCGCCGCGATGATAGTAATAATTGCTCAGCAAACCGGTTTGGGAGTCGAGGACCAGACTCGGCGTGGAGGCCGAGATATCGCCGATGTTGGTTTGCGCGCGCGTCCACGTCTTGCCGTAATCCGTCGAGACCATCTGGAATTGAGTGCCACCCACTTCGGTCCGTCCGATGGCGAGAATCCGGCCATCGCCGAGATAAACGGCCGCCGGTTCGGTGGGCCATTGTGGCTTGGGCAATTCAGACTCGACGGTGGTCTGGGTCCAGGTCGCGCCGTTATCGCTGCTGGTCACCGTGCCCCAGGCGTTCGTTGGCTTATCTCCATAGTCGCCGGCAAACCACAGGGCCATGAGCCCGACGGTGGGGACGGTGAAGACGTCGGTGATCTGCATCGGGCGAACGGCAAGCGGCGGTGTCGCCACGAGAGTGAAGGTGACGCCATCCGTGGTGCGGTAGAGATCGTGCAACCAATCCTTCCCGATGCGGCGCACCCAGAGGAGCATCGCGCCGGTGGAGTCGAGTCCCTTTCCCACCTCGACCTCGGCGTAACCCGGCGTGTTGGCGACGACCGTTTCGGGCGTCCACGTTTTTCCGCCATCGGTAGAAGTGCGCGCGAAAACAGCGCGGGCGTCTTCACCGATGGTATGCCCCGAGCCGCGGCTATACACGCAGACAAGCTTTTCGCCGATGGCCTGAATCATCGGCCATGAATTGTAGCCGCCGCCATCCTGCACGACCTGCGGCTCGGCGAGAGCGGCGAGCGGCGTCACCTTCACCATGGCAAGGCCCGTGGGGCTGGTGAAGGTGTCTCCGGGATCGGTCGGCTCCCGCTGGATGCGCACCCACAGGGGGGCGTCTGGATTCACCTGGTAATATGACTCCAGGAGAATGGTGCGGGAGTGGAGGGGCGCCGCTGGCAGCGCGGTGCGCACGGGAGCGCCCAGAAAATACCGGTCCGTAAAAGGGGCGCCCTCGATCATCTGCGAGAGGTGAACTCGATAGACATCCGCCAGGTTGGGACTCGTGGCGGCATCCGTCGTGGTGACGACGATCTCGACTCTCACGGCGGCGCATTCGCTGGGAAGACCCGTCAGGAGACCGGCGACCGACTGCCCCGCCGTGCCACCGGACAGAGACCACACCGGGATATGGGTGGAGCCGCTGGACATGATCACCCGCGAAGGCTGGCCCGTGGCGATCGACAGATCGTTCGCGCTCAGGCCGATCGGGTCCCACTTGCGGAGGGTGTGCTTCTTCCCCTCTCGCGCGCCGTCTTCGATCCCGACCGGCTTTTTTTCGACCGGCGGATGGACAGGGTCGCTCGCCCCGGAGCTGGCGACGGTAAAGACAAGCAGGGCAACAGACAGGAGGGTGATTCGCATGGAGTGAATTCTTGTTCGGATGACTCGATCCGACTTGCTCAGGCAAGGGACGGCGGACCGGTTCTTCCGTCGCTGCGGGACCGGTCCATTAAGGCGGTCCGCTTCCCTGCGCTGAAGCGCTGGGCTATTTTCGAGTTTCGTGGTGTTCGGTGGGAGCAAGCCGGCAGGATCAAATCGAACTAAGCCGCGGCCGCCGCGCCTTTCGGCGGGATCGTGGGCTCGGGGAGGTGGCGGAAACTGCGCCAGAAACGCAGCGGCACACAGCCGAGCGCGATCAGCGCCACCTGGCTGATCACAAAACCCATGAGCCATTTGAACGCGGCATCCATGAAACCGTAGCTGTGCAGGCCGATGCCGAGCATGTTCACGCCGAACCAGCTCCAGCTCGTCACCACATTGCCGAAGATCGCGAGATTCATCAGCCCGCGCTCACGGACCAAGCCGCCCCAACGCGCGTGCAGGATGAGCGCATTCCATAGCACGATAATGAGCGCACCGTTTTCCTTCGCATCCCAGCCCCAGAACCGGCCCCAGCTCTGATCCGCCCAGATGCCCCCAAGCACTGTGCCGACGAAGCTGAACAGCGTTGCGAAGCAGATGATGCCGTAAACCATTTTGCTGAGGCTCTTCGCCGTGGTGCTGTCGAGGCCGGTGGTGAAAAACCCGCGCAGGATGAAGACGAGAGCAAGGAACCCCGCCACGAAGGTGCTCGCGTAACCGAGCGTTACGATGACCACGTGCGTCGCGAGCCAGAAGTTGGTATCGAGCACTGCGCGCATCATTTCCATGGTATCGCCGCTGAGCGAGAGATGGTGCGCGATGATCAGCGTGATGAACGCGCAGACGCTGGAGATCACGGCCCCCACGCCGTTTTTCCAGAAGGCTTCGAGAATGAGGCCAAGAATGATCGCGCCCCAGCCAATGAAGATGGCGCTCGAGTAGAGATTCGTGACGGGCGGACGGCTCTCGAGGATCATGCGCCAGAGCAGGCCAGCGGTATGAATGCCGAGGCCCAGCACGCACAGCCACACCGCCGTGCGGCGGAGCACTTCCCACGACGCCGGGCGCACCCAGAAACCAATCGCGCATAGACCGGCCAGCGTGAAGATGACCATGCCCTTGTAGAAAGGCTGGAAGATATTGAAGACCTGCTCGCTAGAGGCTTTCCTGAGCTGCGGTGTGAATTGATCGCCGAGCGCGGTGCGATAGTCGCGCACCGCGGCATTGAATGCCTCGGGCTGGTTGCTCTTGAAGGCCGACGCCATGCGCGCGTAGCTGGTGATCGCAAAGGTCGGCTGCTCGCCACGCGCCACGTTCATGAGCGCTTCGCCCATGCGGCGCCATTGATCGGGCCGGGTCTGGCCGGCGTGTTCCGGCGGCACGACGAGGGCTGGCTCGAGTTTGATCATCGCGTCGAACCGCGTGAGGTCGCGCATGAGGGTATCGAGCGCGGCTTCGTCATACTTCTGTCCGGCGCGTTGTGCCTGCGCGGCCATGCGGCCGGGTTCGATCGAGGAAAAATAACGGCCGAGTTCCGCGTTCCAATCCTCCGCATTCTGCGGCTCGATCAGGTTTTGCAGCTTCATGTAGAGGCCGATGCAATTGGACAGCCGCATCACCGCCTGCTCGAACGGATTGCGATGCGATTGATCCTTGGACGCGGCGCGGCGCGATTCCTCCTGGAGTTCCTTCAGCTTCCCCTGGATTTGATTCCAGGAGAAGTGTTTGCCGTCGCTCTGTTTGGCTTCATCGGGTTCGAGCGGCACGCCGAGCAGACCTTTCAGATCGGGATGATCGATGCGGAACACCGGGCGCGTATCGGCCACCGCGGGGTTCATCGTCATTTCCATCAGCCATTCGGTGGCGGAGAGCATTTTCGGCTTTCCAAACGTGCCCTTCCACGGCTCGCAGTTCAGCGTCTGTTTCTCGCGGAGCTGGAGCAGAGAGTTGCGTGCGAGCGAATCGATCGGCTGGAAGCGCCCGTTCGAAATGACCGGCAAACGCCCGAATTCGTTCACGGCGAACGCGTCCTTCTGGTCGGCCGGGACGCGGAGCGCGCTGAGTGCCCACACGGCCAGCACGGCGGTGATGAGGAGAGGAAGGCGACGGATCATGGCTTTGGAATCAGGCGGTGGCCGCGACAGCCGTGCGGCGTTTTTTGATGAACCCGGTCAGATGATAGAGGAACTGCCAGCACATCCCCAGCGAGACGATGAGGCAGCCGGCGTAGGGCGTGAGCCAGCCGGGGTTGCGGACGACCTGCAAACCGCTGCGGCCTTCGCCGGCAGACAT
Source organism: Chthoniobacteraceae bacterium (assembly GCA_044226525.1). Taxonomy (GTDB): domain Bacteria; phylum Verrucomicrobiota; class Verrucomicrobiia; order Chthoniobacterales; family Chthoniobacteraceae; genus VFJQ01. Next base: position 211,466 of record JBGAGV010000008.1, read on the forward strand.
GGTGGACTGGTAAAAAGTGAGGCCCTGGTAGCGCAGCGGATTGTTCATCCAGATTTCCACTTCGCGCTGCTCGCCCGTCTGCGGGTTGGTGAGCTGCACGCGGCTGCGAAAATCCTTCGGAATACCCTCGGGATTCGAGGGCGTCGCGGTGCCTGGATAGACGTCGTGCGTGGTGTGGAGCAGCGTCATTTGGAAGCCCTTGTAATAACGCTCCGGGCGCAGCAGCATGCGCCACTTTTGCCCACCGACTTCGGCTTCCTGCGGCACCGCCAGTTTGTCGGCGATGCCTTGGGCGATGTCTGCGCCCACGCTCTGCTGATAGCTGCGCTTCACGCCTTCGACGAGCGATGGATCGCCTGCCCAGGACGGCACCACCCACGTGCCGAGCGCCTCGCCTTTGGTGCCGGTGAGTTCGACGATGGCGGTGGGAAGATTGCGGTCGTTCATCCCCTTTGTCTCGGCGAGCGAGCGGAAGTCCCAATCCTTCGCGATGCCCTTGTCGGTCATCGGCGGGCCATTCTGCTGCATTGGCGCGCGGAAGCTCGGCTCCGAATTGGTCCAGAAATTCTTCACCTTCACGCGGAAGGGCAGTTTCGCGTCGCTCAGTTCGGCCCCTTCCTGTAGGAGCAGTGCGGGGATGGCCACGACTTCATCCTGGTTGGCGTCGGCCGAACGGATGAAGACCAGCTCCCACTCGCGCGTGCCTTCGGAGAAAGTGCGCGGCTCGCCGACCTTGAGGTTCATCATGCTCTCACGCGCCAGGAAATCGGTGGCGAGCTGGCCGGCCAGCAGCAGGATGATGCCGAAGTGCGTGAGATTGATCCCGGCTTTCTTCCAAGTGAGATCGAAGCGCTTGATGTGCGCCGCGACGAGATTCAGCAACAGCATGATGCCGAGCAGATACCCGCCGGGAAAAATCGGCGGCACCCACCACGGGTCGCCCATCTGCCGCGTCACGAAGACATTCCGAAACCAGCGTGTCTGCGCATTCCACAGACCCTCATTGACCTGCGCCACGGTGCCGAGGAAAACGAGCGCCACGCAGAAGGCGAGCAGGACGACGGTAAGTCGGAGCGAAGTAAAGAAGCGCCAGATGCGGTCGGTCATGTGCGGAAGGGTCAGGGTAGGTCCTATGGGTCCAATAAGTCGAATAAGACCTATTTGCTACACCCGCGGCGTGTCATGGTTTTAGAGATTACGGCTCGGACTTCACGAAGCCGAGGAAGTCTTCGCGGGCAGCGCCGACAGCGCTCGCGTCGCCGAGCAGCTTGTAGAAAAAGTATTGGTTGCCGCGCGGGACGATGGCCCCGAGCAGGGCGCGGGGCTCGTTCCTGAGGTCGGCTACGACGGCGCCGGGGATGGAATCGAGAGGGCTGGTGCAGGCGGCAAGGCCGGCTTCATCGACTTCGGTCAGGCCGATCTGTTTGCGCCAGCGGTTGACGTTCGCCAGCGTGCCGCCGGATTCGCTCGGGAAGATGCTCACGCTCACGTCGGCCTTGGCTTCGCCTTGCGGCGGCACCGAGAATTTTGCCACCTGCATCGCGCCGGCGGCCTGCACTTTCCATGAAGGCGGCACGGTCCAGCCGAAGGACGATTTCGGTGTTTCTGAAGTGCCCGGCGCCGATGCCGTTGCAGGTGCGCCCATGCCGTCGGGCGAAGAAAACTGCACCGACTTCACGAAATCGAGGAAGGCCGGCTTCTGGGCGGTGACGGCGGCATCCGCGCCGTTCATCTTGAAAAACCAGCTCCGCGAACCGCGGTGCAGCATGGCGGCGATGGTGCGGTAGGGGTTGCCGTCGCGCTCGCCGAGCAGTTCGAAGACCTTGCCTTCTCCACCCGCGACGCTGGCGGGCTGGAGCGCCTTGCTTACTTCCTCCGGGGAGAGCGGCCCGAGTTTCACCTGCTCGCGCCACATGTTCACGATCGCTTCTTCCTGCCCGGAAAGGTTTGGTAGCGGGGTGATGGAGACGCTCGGGGCGTCCTCACCTTCGCCCGCGCGGAAGTTGGCCACGCTCATCTGCCCTCCCGCGCTTTCCTTCCAGCCTGCCGGCAGCGTCCACGCCAGCTTCGGCATCGCCTCCTGCGCGGGCATAGCGGGAGTCGATTCGAGCGAGACGTCTTTGGGGGCGAGATAGGAATGGATCTCCGGTTTCTGGCAGCCCGTGAGGGCCAGGGCGAGAAAGAGGAGTCGGGATGGGCGGATCATTCGGAGCGGTGCGGGATAGCGCAGGGGAGCGGAGGTGTCAGGTGCCAAGTGTCTGGGGCAGGTTATCAGCAGGGACGCGCAGGATTCGACGAACACGCGTTCGCCCTCCCCGCCCTACGCCAGACACGTGTCACCAACACTTCAGTTCGATGCCTGCTTGTTCGGATGCCACTTGGCCTCGAACCCGGCGCGAACCTTGGTGGCCTGTTCCTTGGCCTGGTCGAGCTGTTTGGCAATGGTGCCGGCCTCCTGCTCGGCCTTCGCCTTCGTGACAGCCGCGTCCTGAGCCATCTTTGGCTCGCGGCCGCGCAGTTCGGCGAGTTGCTTGGTCTCGGCTTCGGCAGCCTGCTTGAGCTTGGTCACCGCGCGCTGGGCCACGAGCGATTTGTCGCGCGCGGCAGTTTCCGCTTCCCCGGCTTTCTTCTGGGCTTCCTGTGCGGTGGCCACGGCGGCGCGTTTGGCCTGAGCGTCGGCGAGCTTCGCCTTGGCATCAGCCACGGCCTTGGTCGCGTCGGCCAGTTGTTTTTCAAAGGTGGCTACTTCCGCATTCGCTTTTTCGCGTTCGGGGGTGTTTTCCGCGGTTTTCCCAGCGGCTTCCTTGCGCTTGTTCAGCTCGGCTACGACGCCGTCAGCTTTCTTCTGCGCATTGGCGATTTCGCCTTCCACGGCTTTCGGATCGACGGGAGCGGCGGCCTCTTTCTCCTTCACCGCGGCAGTCGCCACGTCATTCGCTTTGTCGGCCACTTCGAGAGCCTTCGCTGCGGCGGCGGCCTCGGCTTCCGCCTTGGCGATTTTCGCCGGGGCTTCCGTAGTGCTCTTGGTGAGCGATTCGATCTGTGCGCGGACCTGATCCACGCCGCGATACGCGTCCTTGGCGGTCGCGATCAGCGATTCGTGTTTCGACTTGAGTTCAAGGTAGCCGTTCTCCGCGCGATGCACGTCCATGAACGCCTGCGCCCGGCGCCAGTGCTCGGCGACGCTCGAAGCGCTGGCAATGGTCGCGTTTGCCTGATCCAGCGCGGCTTTCGCCTTCGCGAGTTCGATCTCGGAGGGCAGAGGAATGACGTGGGGTTTCTTCGCCTCGGCGAGTTCCTGCTCGGCTTTGGCAATGTCGGGCTTGATCGCCTGCACCGCTTCCTCGGCCTTCTTTTCCGCCTCCGGATTGCCCTTGATCTTGGTGCGCGCGTCGCGACGGCGGGCGATCTCCGCGTTCAGGTCGGCGAGCTTCTTGGTCAACGCCGCAATCTGGCCTTCATCGACGCGCGGGGCATCGATCGGCTGGCTGGCGTCGGCCACGGCTTTCTTCGCTTGGACGAGCTTCTTCTCCAGTTCGGCCACCGTCTTGGGCGCCTCGGCTTTCGCTTTCGTAAGTTCCGCCGTGGCGGCTTCCAGCTTGCCCTTGTCGGCCTCGACCTTCTTCGCGGCTTCGTCCGCCGCAGCCGTCTTGGCGGCGGCGTTCTGTTCTGCGGCGGCAAGGTCGGGAGCGTTGGCGGCCTTCTTTTCCGCTGCCACTTTCTTCGCAGCTTCGTCCGCCTGTTGCGCGGTGGCACGAGCGGCATTCAGGGCATCGCGAGTGGCCTTGGCATCGGCCACGGCTTTCTCCGCGGCGGGAACGCGAGCCTTGGTGGCTTCGATCCCCTTCTGGCTGTCGTCCATCGCCTTCTGCGCGGCGGCGAGAGTCGCCTTCCGCTTCGCTTCGAGCACTTCCTTGTCAGCTTTTACTTTCTGTTCGCCCGCCGTGACGGCTTGCTGCGCGCCGGGCAGGGCCGCTTTCGCGTCGGCCAGCTTCTTTTCCGCTGCCCCGAGTTGATCGGCGATCGGCACCGGGTTGGCAGTGAGTTCACCGAGCGCGGCGCCGTCCAGCTTGCAGACCTGGATCTTGCCCGACCAGTCGGCCGCGATGATCCGGTCATTGCTCAAGGCCGCGCGCAGCGTGATGTCTCCCTGGGCAGGGCTGCCGCCGAGCTGCTTGCCGGTCTGATCCCAGACCTTCGCAATCCGGTCGCGTCCGCAGGAAACGAGGCGTCCATCCGGGGTGAAGTCCACCCATTCCACACCGCCGTTGTGGCCGTTCCAGGAACGGATTTCTTTGGCTTCTTTCACATCCCACAGCGTGATCTTGCCTTCCGTGCTGGCGCTGGCGAGCACGCCCGGCATAAACGACAGCGCGGTGACCGCCTGCTTGTGGCCGGGGAGCGAGTTGTATTCTTTTCCAGTCGCCCCTTCCCACACCATGATGCCCCCGTTGCGGTCGCCGCTGGCGAGGAATTTGCCATCGGGCGAGAAGCTGACGGCGGTGACCCACTCGGTGTGGCGCTTGAGCGTATGCAGCAGCGCGCCGTCCTTGGTGGAATAAATCTTGAGCACCTTGTTCGGCCCGCCGAGGGCCACGAAACCGTGATCCGGGCTCACATCCGCCGCGAGCACCTGATCGGTTTCATCGCCCACGGAGCCGACTTTCTGGCCGTTGAGCACGTTCCAGAGGGCCACCTTGCCGGATTTGCCGCCGAGACCGCCGCCGATCATCAGGAGCTGGCCATTACGGCTGAACTTCAAGACGGTCGGGAAACCTTCCGGGAACGGCAAGACGCCGACCGGGCGCAGCGTCTCGGTATTGTAAAGCGTCACCTGCTTCTGCCCGCCGACCGCTACGAGCGGTGCCCACGGGCTGACCGCGAGGCCGGTAATAGCCGTATTTGCCTTCGGACGAACAAACGGCTCCAGCGGGAGGTCGCTCGGCATGGGCGGAGGGCCGTCCGGCTTGGTCAGCGACACCACCGCGAGGGTCACCTGATTCGCCGCTGCCGCCGGTTTGCTGGTGGAAGTCTCCAGCGCAAACCCGGCGATCCAGTTCTTCAGCACGCCGAGTTCGGCGTCCGTCAGCTTGTCGCCTTTTGGCGGCATCTTCGGCTCTTCGGTCTGATTGCAGACCTTGAACAGGAGCGAGCCGTCCGCAGCCCCCGGCTTGATGATCGGGCCATTTTCGCTCCCCGCCATGGTCGAGCCATAGGTTGTCAGGTCGAGCCCGGCCTTCTTTTTGTCCGGATTGTGACAGTTATTGCACGCATTCCGGAAAATCGGCAGGACGTGATCGACATACGTCGTCTTGTCTTCGGCAAGCGCCGCAGCGCCAGAAGCGGCGAGCAAGGAGATGACGAGGGGCGTAATCCGGGAAGTAAGCATGGTAAGAGGTAGCAGGCGGTTCGGGTAAATCCACCCCCCGGCTTGTCGGGTCTTAGACCCCACGACGCGGCGGCAGATTTCTTGACGTCATACAGAGGCGACCGCAATGCCCCCCGAGCGATGCTCTCCGCCTTCCCTGCGCCGGCACCCCACCTGGCCTTCGGCTTTTACCTTGGCGAGATCACGGCCTGTGTTGCTCGGCGCGCATATGGACTAATGGGCCGATCCCTCTACAGCCAGGACGTCTGCCCTTATCAAATGGCGGTCGTTATCTATTGCGATGCTCTGCTTTCGTTCTTGATCTGGTGGAGCGGTCCCGCGCCCGCTTATCCAATCTACCGTGGGTGCGAACCAGCGAGTTTACCGGTTCGGTGAACGGCGACTTTCCCGGAGCCAATGTCATCGCCGTCGGCGCTGCCGCGGCGGTTTTCTGCCTCGGCTTCTTTACCTTGGAAAATTCTCGGAGCGACTCATGACGCCCGATCGATCACCGATGTGCATCGTCGCCCGAACGGTCGGCAATCACGCCAGCCCGGCGTCTGTGGTTGTTCCTCCAGCGCCCCCGCCACCAAACACAAAGGCCGCGAGCATCGCGCTCGCGGCCTTCGTAGAATTCCCGGAATCCCCCGGGCCGATTTTACCCGGCCTCAGTGGTTGAACATGAACTCCTTGGCGTTCATCAATGCCCAGAAGATGTCTGTGTAAACCTTCGGCTGTTCTTCGGTCACACCCCAGTGCTGCTCGAGCTTCACCAGCTCCTGCTCCGTCGGCTGGCGGCCGAAGCAGCGCAGATAGAGTTCCGCGGCGATCTCCCGCGAGGAGAGCTTCTGGTCCATCAGCTTTTTGATGACCCCACCCTGCTGGATCTTCGACTCGACCGTCGTGCCGTTGATGAGGTGCAACGCCTGCGAAAGCGTCGGGCCGACTTCTTCGCGGCTGCAAATCACCTGGCGATCGCTGCGGCCAAAGGTGGTGAGGAAGTAATCGGTCGTGCGTCCATCCGGCACCTGCACCGCGCGACCACCCAGCGGCAGGCCACGATATTTGTCCTTCGTCTCGGTCACCTGCGTGATGCAATCGAGCATCACTTCCGCGCGCATGCGGCGGATGGTCGCCTTGGCGAAGTTGCGGTCGTCGAGCGAGTTGGTGTCGTTCGGGCGCGTCGAGAGCTGGTAGGTGCGGCTCGTGCAGACGTCGCGCACGATCTTCTTCAGGTCGAAGTTGTATTCGGCAATCTTCTTCGCCAGCCCTTCCATCAGTGCCAGGTTCGACGGTGGGTTCGACACGCGCACGTCATCCACCGGCTCCACGATGCCGCGGCCCATGTATTGCGCCCAGATGAGATTCGCGAGGTGCTGCGGGAAGTAGGGGTTCTGCGGCGAGGAAATCCAGTCGGCCAGCACCTGACGGCGATCCTTGCCCGTGCAGTCTGGCTTGTCGCCCCCGAGGAATTTCGGCGGGATGACTTCATTCGTCACCGGATGGCGGGACTCGCCGCCGCCGCTGTTGAAGATGATCTTCTCCCGCGGATCTTCACCCTGCTTGCGCCCGATCTGCGTGAAGAAGGCCACAAACCCACGGTAGTCCGTCATCGTCCAGCGGTCGAACGGATGGTTGTGGCACTGCGCGCACTGAATGCGGGTGCCGAAGAACGTCTGCGCTGTGTCTTCCGCCAGCTTCAGCGGATCGGTTTCGAGCTGGTAGTAGTTCGCGGCGGGATTTTCGAGGTTCGAACCGCTCGCACTGATCAGTTCGGCAGCCACCTTGTTCAGCGGCTCGTTCCGGCCCAGCTTGTCGCGCAGCCAGTTGTAATAGTTCGCCACCGCCTTGTAGCTGCCTTCGTTCACGTTCTGGCCGCTGCGGAGCTGGAGCAGTTCACTCCACTTCAGTGCCCACATGTCGGTGAAGCCGTCCTGCGCAATGAGCTGGTCGATCTTCTTCTCGCGCTTCTGCGGGTCCTTGTCGGCCACGAAGGCCTTCACTTCCGACGACGTCGGCAGCAGGCCGACGAGGTCGAGGTTCGCGCGGCGCAGGAAGGTTTCGTCGTCGCACAGGCCGCTCGGCAGCATGCGGAGCGCCTTCAGCTTGTTGTGCACGAGGCCGTCCACCCAGTTCTTCTCTTCCACGTTCGGCCACTCGTATTTCAGCCCGGCCGGAATCACGCTCACCGAGCAACCGACCGAATACACATCGTAACGCGCAAGGATGAACGCCTCGCCGCGCTGGCCGGTCACGATCGTGCCGTCCTTCTCGATCTTCGCACTCGACTCGTTGCTCGTCATGAACAGCGTCATCGAGGTGATGTCGCGATCCGTGCCGTCCTTGAAGTGAGCACGCACGCTGATCTTGAACTTGTTCCCCGGTCCTTCGAGCAGGAGCGAGTTTGGCAGGATTTCGATTCCGGTGCAATCGCGCGCATCCGAAGGCAACGGCTTGCCGTCAGGCCCCGGAGGATCGTTCGGAGCCCCTGCGTCGAGCCAGCGCAGCAGCGTCTGGCACATCTCGCTGTCCTTCGTGAAAATCTTCCCACCCGTGTGTGGCGCCGTGCCGATGTTTTTGGTGATCAGCATCGACTCTTCCGGCATCGCCAGGTTAATCCGGCGGCCCACCTGCTCACGCGTCAGGCGGAAGTGATCCCCCTCCGGATCGAACCCGAACAACGAAAGCCGGAAGCCATCCTTGCCGCGCGAAGCCCCGTGGCAGCCGCCCGCATTACACCCCGCCGTCATGAAGACCGGCATCACGTCGCGGCGGAAAGAAATCGCCGGATCAGCCTTCGCATCCTTTACCACGACAGGCACTTCCGTGCTCTGCCCGTTAAATTCGACCTTTAGCTTCGTCTCGCCGTCGGCCAGCGGAGTCACAAGGCCGTTTTCGATCTTCGCCTTGGTCGGATCGGCCAGAGTAAACTTCGCTTCCGCCGTCACGTTGCGATTCACCCCATTCGGATCCGTCGTGCGCACGACCAGCGATTGCCGGTCGCGCACCGTGGTCAGGTTGATATCGGCCGGGAAAACCTCGAACGGTTTAGCCGCATCGACGGCAGCAAAAGCAGGCCACGCGCTGGCGGCGAAGAAAAGGAGGCAACGAGATAGGCGCATAGTCGGATGAGTTGGGAAGGTCCTTCCTCTCTACCTCTCCGGCAACGGTTTCTTTGGTATCGAAATGGGGGGCAGATTTCCCGGACACATGGGGCAATCCGACCATCGTTCAACCCGGGTTCATCATTCCCACCCCTGAGCGAGGTATCGGGCGCCGCGCCGGAGGAAGGAGCGGACCGATTGAGGAGCATGGACATGCGTATCCTCTTGTGTGCGGTCCTCCTCGCCGCGGCTGGCGTTGCAGACACGGCTCGGGCTTCCCGATATTCCCTCGGTCCGTATCCGCCGGGGAAAAGCGAACTTTATAACCGCCCTGTCCGCCTCGTGCTCACCACCCTTCCAGATGAGAAGCCCTCCATGGAGCGGGTCCGGACGCTTCTCGAAACCGCCCACGGTTTTCGTTACGCTCTCACCGATCCTTACCGCGCTGCGCTACCGAATGAAACCGAGCGCCTGCGCAGTGGCGACTGCAAAGCCAAGAGCCTCTGGCTCATTGAGCAAATGGGCGATCGGCGGATTCGCTACGTTATCGGAAAAATTCACCGCTCCAGCGCGCTCCATCACGCCTGGGTCGAGTGGAACGACGGCAAACGCTGGTGGATTCTCGATCCGACCAACACCGATACCCCCATCGCCGAGGAGACCGTCGGCCCTTCGGACTACGTGTCCCTCTACCGTTATGGCCCAGAGCAGGGATGGACCGAGGAACTGGAATGAAGCTCACAGCTACCGGCGAATCACCAGCACGCGCACGCCGACATCACCACTGACCCACGAGCCGGTTGTCTTCGGGGCCGCGAGCTTTTCGCGCTCGATCCAGCGGGAAAATGACGCCGACACCCTCGCTGGCTGGCCAGCGTCCTTGGCTGGCGCATTCTTTCCCTTCGCTTCCTCCGCCATGGATTGGTTAAGCAGACCCACTCCCAGGACGGCGAGAAAGAAGAGCTTCAGCATGGCGAGCACGCACTACCATTTCCTCGTGGACATTCCAGTGTTGTTGGACTGGAGCGAAGCCACAGGTCTGCGGCGCCTTCGAACCGTTCGATCCGAATCCACAGCGTTAAGCGGCCATTCATTCTCCGACCCCGTTCAAACAGGCTAAAGCCTGGACCCCAACGTCTGCCGCAGCTTGATCGCCGGGCGCCATCCCGGTAGATGCAGCCCCGTGATCTCTCTCCAGCAACTCACGAAGCGGTTTGGTGCGCAGACGGCGGTGGATGCGTTGACGTTTGAAATTTCGGCCGGGCAGATCGTGGGGTTTCTCGGGCCGAATGGGGCGGGGAAATCGACCACGCTGAAAATGCTCACGGGTATGTTGGAGCCTACGAGCGGGACGGCAACGGTGGCCGGGCTCGATCTTCAGCGCGACGTGCTGGAGGTGAAGCGGCACGTCGGGTTCGTGCCGGAGTCGGGCGCGGTGTTCGAGTCGCTGACGGGGCTGGAGTATCTCGAAATGGTGGCGGCATTGTATGCGATTCCCGAGGAGGCGGCGCGGGCGCGCATCGAGCAATTCATCGCGTTCTTCGATCTCAGCTTCGCCACGCTCACCGATAAGTTGCTGGGCGCTTATTCCAAGGGCATGCGTCGCAAGGTGGTGATCACTGCGGCGCTGCTGCACAATCCACCGGTGGTGTTTTTCGATGAACCGCTCGACGGACTCGATGCGAATGCGGCGGTGGGATTCAAGGCGCTGATCCAGACGCTGGCGCGCGAGGGTAAGACGATCGTGTATAGCTCGCACATTCTCGATGTGGTCGAGCGGGTGTGTGATCGCGTGATCGTGATCGACCGCGGCAAATTGCTGCTCGATGGCGCGCCCGATGAACTCGTGGCGAAGAGCGGCGCGGGCACGCTGGAGCGGCTCTTCACGCAACTTACCGGCGGGGCAGAGTTGGAGCGGCGCGCGGAGGATTTCGCGAAGACGTTTCGTCCTTGAAGCCATGAGCGCCGCGTCCACCGCCGACTCGCCCGAGCGCACGCTGCGCCGGCTGTTTCTCACGCTCTTCCTGCGCGGACGGACGGCGAGAGGATTGAACAAGGATCGCGCGCCGTCCTCGGTGGGTTCCAAGCTGGGACTTACGCTGTTTTTCTACGCGCTCTTCGGTTGCATGGCGCTCTTCTTCATGCGCGAGCCGGTCTTCGCGCTGGCGGTGTATTTGCATGGCGTCACGCTGGCTTTTGTCGGGCTCACGATTGCGTCGTCGGCGGGGGAGGTGCTCTTCAACAAGGAGGAGGCGGATATTCTCCTGCATCGCCCCGTGACGTCGGCGCAAATGCTGCGCGCGAAGATCCTGGTGCTCGTGCAGATTTCGCTGTGGCTGGCCGGGGCTTTCAATCTTGTCGGTTTTTTTGCCGGGGTGAACGCAAAGGGAGGCGGCTGGCTATTTCCTCCGGTGCACGCGTTCTCCACCGCGCTGGAAGCGCTCTTTTGCACGAGTTGCGTGGTGCTGACTTACGAGCTGTGCCTGCGCTGGTTTGGCCGCGAAAAGCTGGAGGGGCTCATGACCGCGGTGCAGATCGTCGTCGCCATCGCAACGATGGCGGCCGGGCAGGTCGTGCCGCGGCTGATCGGGAGATTCGGCACGCATTTGCAGGTCACGCCCGAACGCTGGTGGATGGGCCTGCTGCCGCCGACGTGGTTTGCCGCCTTCGACGACGCGCTCGCAGGCAGCCACGTGGCGACTTCGTGGTTGCTCGGCGCGTTCGGGGCCGGTCTCACCGGCGCGGTGATGTGGCTGGCCTTCGTCAAACTCGCCCGCCATTACGAAACCGGTCTGCAAGTGCTCGGCGAAGCCTCCGCTCCACGTCCGGCGCAAAGCGCGAGCCGCCGTCGGTTCGCCGCTCTCGTGCACGCACCGCCGCTACGCTGGTGGCTGCGCGATCCCGTTACCCGCGCGGGTTTTCTGCTCACCGCCGCCTATCTCTTTCGCGACCGCGAAACGAAGCTGCGCATCTACCCCGGCATTGCGCCGATGATGGTGATGCCGATCGTTTTCCTGTTTCAGGGGCGTGGTGATCACAACGGATTCGGCGAAATCTTCGGCACCGCTTTCTCCGCGGGATTCCTCGGCCTCCTGCCCATGCTGGCGGTGGGGATGTTGCAATACTCCCAGCAATGGCCCGCCTCCGATCTTTTCCGCGTGGCTCCGGTGCACGGACCAGCCCGCCTCTGCGACGGCGTCCGCCGCGCCGTGCTCTGTCTGCTCGCGTTCCCGAGCGTGGTAGCCTTCGCGTTTCTCATCTGGGCGCTCCATCGGCACGCCGAAATTCTGCTGCTCATGCTGCCCGGCGTCATCGCGCTGCCGATCTACGCCATCATTCCCCAACTCGGCGGACACGCCGTGCCGTTTTCGCTGCCTGCGGAGGAAGCGAAAGCTGCCGGTCGCGGTCTGCGCATGGTCGGGGTGATGATGGCATCCACCGCTCTCTCCGGCCTCGTCGCCTGGTCCTGGTCCGCCGGCTGGTTCCATTGGCTGCTCCTCGGTGAAACCATCGTCGCCGCCGGCCTCTATCTCGCCCTCCGCGCGTGGCTCCGCACCACCCGCTGGCCGGCGCTGGAATAAGCGGACGGCAGAGGGCGCGCTCCCGAAACAACCACTAAGTTCGAAAGCGCGCCCAATGATCGTCCCCGCGCGAGAGTCGAAGCGCTCGCGCGGAAGTGAAAACCCTACTGCTCCGAGACCGGCTGGAAGTTGGGATAGGCTTCGTTGCCGTGCTCGCCGACATCGAGACCGCCGGCTTCTTCCTCCGCCGTCACGCGGATGCCGCCGAGGGCCTTGAGCACCGACCAGGCAACCAGCGAAAGCACCAAGGTGAAGGCACCCACGCCAAAGATCCCCTTGAGCTGCACCAGCACCTGATCGGCCGGACCCCACGTCTGGCCTTCCGCCAGCGTCGGCGGCAGCGCGGCGATGTTGGTGGTGACACCCTTGTCCCAGAACAACCCGAGCGCGAGTGTGCCCCAGATGCCGTTGACGAGGTGAACGCTCAGCGCCCCAACCGGGTCATCGATCTTGAATTTATCGAACATCAGCACCGCCGGCACCACGAGAATGCCGCCGATCAGACCGATGAAGGCACCCGATGTGATCGTCACAAATGCGCAAGGCGCGGTGATCGCCACGAGGCCCGCGAGCGCGCCGTTGAGGATGAAGGAGAAGTCCGGTTTCTTCAGCAGCACCCACGACGCTACCGTGGCGCCGAGCGCGCCGGTGGCGGCGGCGATGTTCGTATTCACCAGCACATGCGAAATCGCCGTGCCGTTCATCGCGGCCATCGTCGAGCCGGGGTTGAAGCCGAACCAGCCGAGCCACAGGATGAAGACGCCCAGCGCGGCACTGGTCAGGCTGTGACCGGGAATCGGCATCACTTTGCCATCGCGATATTTTCCATTCCGCGGCCCGAGCACGAGCACGCCCGCCAGCGCCGCCCAGCCTCCGACCGAGTGCACCACGGTCGAGCCGGCGAAGTCGCGGAAGTTCGCGCCAGCCAGCCAGCCGCCACCCCAGATCCAGTGACCGGTGACCGGATAAATACAGGCCACGAGGATGAAGCTGAAGATCATGAACTTGCCGAACTTGATGCGTTCCGCGACCGCGCCGGAGACGATGGTGGCCGCGGTGCCGGCAAACACGAGCTGGAAGAAAAACTTCGCCCACAACGGAGTCGGCGTCCAATTGATCGCGCTGTAAACGCCCTCATAAACTGCGGTCGAGAACGGATTCATCGCGGCATAGGCTTCGCCGACGGCGGGCGAGCTATCCGCCCCCGCGACGAAGAAAAGCCCCTTCGTGCCGATCCAGTTCAACCCCTCGGCCGGCCCATCGCCAAACATCAGCCCCCAGCCGATGACCCAGAACGACATCGTGGAGCAGGCAAAAACGATGAAGTTTTTCGCGAGAATGTTCACACAGTTCTTGGCCTGACAGAGACCGGATTCGACTAACGCAAAGCCCGCGTTCATCCAGAACACGAGCATGGCTGTAACTAATACCCAGATGGTATCCACGCCGATCCGCATATCGCTGCTCGGGGCGGCGGCTTCGCCCATCTTATCGACCAGGGCCTGGTTTGGGTGGGGCTTCGCTGCGGGTGCGGCTGGAGTGGGTGCCGCGGGCGGAGGAGCCGCCGCGGCCGCCGGAGCGGCCTCGGCCGGTGCGGACTGGGCGGAGGCCGGCGGGCTCTCGAGCACCAGGCATGATAACATGGCAGCCAGAAATCCGGCGGCGATGCGGCGATGAATAATTCCCTTCATGATGTTAGTTGTCGGTTGGTTGTGGATTAGTGTTAGACTCCGACCGCTTTCTGCGACCCTTCGCGCCGTCGGCTGCTAACCGGCGGCACGGCAGAAAATTTTTGCAGGCGACCTTTGCGCCCCTCGCCTGGGGGGCGTGGCCTGGTTAATCCACGTATTGCCCGCGCCAGAGCCGGCGCGGCTTGGGCGCCGGCGCCGCTGCCGGGATGGCGGGCTCTGCCGGTGCTGAAGCGGCCGGAGCAGCTGGAGCGGCCGCCGCAACGGCAGGTGCCGCCACCGGCGCTGCCTCGGCATTCGCCTTCATCTGATCGACGATCTGTTTGAGGGCGACATTCGTCGCCATCTTCAGCGCCGGAAAATTCACCGCTTCCGCTACCAGCACCGCGAGCAGGCACTCCGCCGTGTTCCGAATGAAGACCCAGTAACCTTCGAATTTCAGCACCAGCTCCCGGGCTGCTCCCATTTGCGATTCGATCACCTCGCCGATCGTCGCGAGGCGCCGGCCCATTTCCGGGAAGGCTTCGTCGGGATAAACCGACGGCATTTCACGCGCAGCGAGCGCGCCCTGCGGAGTCAGCACAAAGCTGCCCACCACTCCCGGAATATCTTTCAGCGCAGTCAGAACTTGTTGCATGGCGTCGAGTTAGTTAGGCGAGTTGTTTGCTCAACAGCGCGTGGTTAGCTTTCGGTGTCGTAATTAATACCGTCGTCTGGTTATCCGTGATCAGCGCGAGCGCTTTTTTATCGGCGCTCGTGCTCTGGATTTCCTGCAGGCCTTCCAGCCCCAGCGAGGCCCCCACGAGCCGCGTGAGTTGCTCGATGTAAGCGAATGAAGCCTGCATCGTTTCTGGGTCGTCGGCGCGCGAGGCGAGCAGCGTGCCATCTTCGGTGAATTGGACGGCCTGGAGAATCTCCGGGTCCTTGAATACTTCGTCGGCGGAAATCGTTGGCATCGGGATGGCGGTCATAGTGGGCGCGTGAGCGTGAGAAGTTTCGTCGATTCGATGGGCGGCCTCGAGCAACAGGCCGTGCCAGTCGCGGTCGATGGTGTCCTCGATGGGGCGCACCCCATCCTCGAAGCTAAAATGTCCGCCGGCCCAGCTCAGCAGCTCGAACAGCGCGCGTTCGCCCGCGAGTTCGCCCGTCTCCGCGTGCACGATCTGGCCGCCGGTGAAGAAGATCCGGCCCGTTCGACCTCCCCGTGTCACCCGCACGGCGCGAGTGGACATGGTGAGACATTCCATCTGGATCAGGTCGTGCAACGTGGCCCCCTGAATGGTTCCTTCAAAGCCGCGCGCAGCGGCAACTGTCATGGCGTTAGATTTCATGGTCGCGAAGATTTGGCCCCTCGGGAACTGTCCACGACCAAGCGCACGGATTTTGCGCAAAGCCCTGAGCGCTCCCTAGAATCCGTGCAGCGAAACTAGCAGTGCCCGTGCCTGTCCGTGCCAACCGGCTACAGCGCGGCCGGCATTAGCCAAGGTTAAAGCAATGTTAGTCAGCCGCTTAACTTGCTGCGAAATTTTTTTGGCCGGTTGTGGAATAACCCACACGTCCATTGTGCTGGTTCGCACGGCTGCGAGAATTTAGCCGGATTGGCGGCTTTTGGGAGAAGGTTTCGGCCATCGCGGGCGCCGCATGAGTTTCAAAATCGCGTCTCACGTCGGGCCAGTGGTCCGGAATCCGCCAAACGGGGAGGTGACAGCCCGCCTGCCGCACGGCAGGCTGGAAATTCGTCGCGAGGTCTCCGCGCGGCGGAAAATCTCGATGCGCTCTTCACTCCTCCGTCTCTTTTTCCCCACCGTCGTCCTCGCGCCGCTGGCCCTCTGCGCCGCTACGGCGCCGGTTGTTCCCGGCTTCGAACGCTTTGGCCGACAGCCGGATGCGAACCTTCGCGAAGCCGGCGAATTTCTCCTCGGCGAACTGAACTGCACCCGCTGTCATCAACCGGAGGGCGACGCCGCTCAACGCATCGCCACAACCAGCGGTCCGGCCCTTGAATCCGTCGGCGATCGTGTGCGGCCCGACCACCTCCGCCGCTGGCTCGCCGCGCCGCATGAGGTCAAGCCCGGCACGAAGATGCCCGACGTGCTCGCCGGCCTGAGTGCCGCGGAGAAACCGAAAGTCGTCGAAGCGCTCACTCACTACCTCGCCTCTCTCCACGGCAAGGACGACGCGAAGACCCAGCCCGGTTCCGTCGAACGCGGCCGCCATCTCTTCCACCAGATCGGCTGTGTCGCCTGCCACGCGCCGGATCAGGACTTCGTCCCTGAAACCGCTCCCGGCGTGCAGGTCCCGAAAGTGGAGCTTCCTTCCGTCCCGCTCGGCCAGCTCGGCGAGAAATACACCGTCGCCTCTCTCCAGCGCTTCCTGCTCGACCCGCTCAGCGTCCGCTCCGGTGCGCGCATGCCGCAGATCCCCATGGCCTCGGAGGAAGCCGCCGACCTCGCGGCTTACCTCACTGGCTTTACCGGCGATGCCGCTCCGGCGCAGCCATTCCAGCCCGACTCTGCTCTCGTCGCAAAAGGCCGCGAACACTTCGCCGCCCTCGGTTGCGCCGCCTGCCACTCCGCACCCGATCAAAAAGCGAAGCCCGCCCAGCCTCTCGCCGCTCTCGCGAAAGCCACGACGCGCGGCTGCCTAGCCGATCAACCGGATGCGAAGGCCCCCCACTACGAACTCGACGCCGCCCAGCGCACCGCCCTCCGCACCGCGCTGGAGAAACTCGCCGAGCCCCAGTCGCTCACGCCCGCGCAGTCCGCGCAACGCGCCATGGCCTCGCTGAATTGCTACGCCTGCCACGTGCGCGATCAGCGCGGCGGGCCGGAAGCCGGGCGCGCCGTGTTCTTCGGCGTCGTCGGCGATGTGGACCTCGGCGACGAAGGCCGCATGCCGCCCGCCCTCACCGGCGTCGGCGCAAAGCTCCAAACGGAAGCCATCGACCGCACCGTGCGCGGCCAGGGCGCCGTCCGTCCTTACATGGCCACGCGCATGCCCAATTTCGGCGCCGATCACGCCGCCGAATTCGCCCGCCTGTTCACCGCTGCCGACTACAAGCCCCTC
Source organism: Chthoniobacteraceae bacterium (assembly GCA_044226525.1). GTDB lineage: Bacteria > Verrucomicrobiota > Verrucomicrobiia > Chthoniobacterales > Chthoniobacteraceae > VFJQ01. Next base: position 228,273 of record JBGAGV010000008.1, read on the forward strand.
ACCAAACCCTTCCCCAGCGAGAAAGGCGTCGGGCGCAACACCGTCGGCCGCGAGATCGTCGGCACCACCGGCGTCGCCTGCATCGCCTGTCACGGACTCGCCGGGAAAAAATCGCTCGGCGTCCCCGCCATCGATCTCGCCAATGCCCCCAAACGCCTCCGCCGCGAATGGTTCCACGCCTACCTGCTCGACCCCGGCAAATTGCGCCCCGGCACCCGCATGCCGTCGTTCTGGCCCGGCGGCAAACCCGCCAACCCGAAGCTCAAGGGCAGCACCGAGCACCAGATCGATAGCATCTGGGTTTACCTCACCGAGATCGACCAGAGCCGCCTGCCCGAGGGCATGATGGACAAGGGCGAGTTCGAGCTGAAGCCCAGCGGCGAGCCCATCGTCTTCCGCACCTTCATGAAAGACGTCGGCATGCAGGCCATCGCCGTCGGTTTCCCCGAGAAAATTCACGCCGCCTTCGATTCGAAGACCTCGCGCTGGGCCGTCGCCTGGCGCGGCGCCTTCCTCGACGCCGAGGGCACCTGGGAAGAACGCGCCGCCCCGCTCGCCGAACCGCTCAGCAAGGACACCACCAAACTCGCCGAGCAGCCGCAGTTTTCGCTAACCAGCGGCCGCGCCGAAGTCCGCTTCGGCGGCTACCGCTTCGACAAACACGGCGTCCCCACCTTCCTCTACCGCGTCGGCACCACCGACATCGAAGACCGCGTCGAACCCGCTTCCGGCGGTCGCGCCCTGCGCCGCACCATCACCCTGCGCGGAAAAGCCCCGCTCACCTTCCAACCCGCCCCGCACGAAAAACTCGTGACCGGCAACCCCAACTTCGCCGGCGGCGAAGCCACCCTCACCACCGAGATCTCCTGGTAATGCACCGCACCCTTCCCGCCCACCGCCCCAAGCCCATGGCCTCCGCTCTCGTTTCGACTCCCCATCACCGCTCCGCGGCGTTCCCCCGCAGTCTCCGCCATCTGCCCGCTGCCGTCTGCCATTCTCTGCTCGCCCTCGCCCTCCTCACCACCGCCGCCTTCGCGGCCGGCGCACCCGCTACCCCCGCCGCCCCCAGCGAGGACGACTTCTACCGCATCGTCACCCTCGACGCGCCGAAGGACCTCAAGCTCGAAGTCAGCGGCATCGCCCCGCTGCCCGATGGCCGCGTCGCCGTCAGCATCCGCAAAGGCGAAATCTGGATTGTCGATGGCGTCCAGACCGAGCATCCCAGCTACTCCCGCTTCGCCAGCGGCCTGCACGAACCCCTCGGCCTCGCCTGGCGCGATGGCGCCTTCTACGTCGTCCAGCGCAGCGAAGTCACCAAGATCCGCGACACCGATGGCGACGGGCGCGCCGATGAATATCTCACCTTCGCCAAAGGCTGGGGCGTCACCGGCAATTACCACGAATACGCCTACGGCCCCGTCTTCGACCGCGACGGCAATCTCTGGGTCACCCTCAATTGCTCCATGGGCAAGAAGCTCGACCCCGCCGACCAGTGGCGCGGCTGGAGCCTGCTCGTCCACCCCGACGGCTCGTGGGAACCCGTCAGCGGCGGTTTCCGCTCCCCCAGCGGCGTCGGCCTCAATTCCGCCGGCGACTGCTTCGTCACCGATCAGCAGGGCAACTGGATGGCCGCCGGCCCGCTCTTCCACGTCGAGCGCGGCGTCTATCACGGCCACTCCGATTCCCTCGCCTACTGCCAGCTCCCCGGCGCCACGTTCAAGATCGATGGCCCCATCCCCGAGACCCTCACCAGCGCCCAGGCCGCGAAACAAGTCCCGCACTACCGCCTCCCCGCCGTGTGGTTTCCCTATCGCAAAATGGGCATGAGCTGCACCGGCTTCACCTGCGACACCACCGGCGGCAAGTTCGGCCCCTTCCGCGACCAGCTCTTCGTCGGCGATTTCACCATGGCGCTCGTCACCCGCGTCTATCTCGAGAAAGTGAAAGGCCACTACCAGGGCGCCTGCTTCCCCTTCCGGTCTGGATTCCAGAGCGCTGTCTTCCGCCTCGCCTGGGGCGCCGATGGCTCCCTGCTCGTCGGCGAAACGAATCGCGGGTGGAATTCCCTCGGCTCCCGCCAGTTCGGTTTCGAACGCCTCGTCTGGACCGGCAAAACCCCGTTCGAGATCGAGAAAATGGAAGCCCTCCCCGATGGCTTCCGTCTCACCTTCACCCAGCCCGTCGATCCCGCCAGCCTGCGCGCCCCCGGCGCCCTCCAGCTCAGCAGCTACACCTACCACTTCCACTCCAGCTACGGCAGCGACGAGGTCGATGGCCAGGACCTCACAATCACCCGCATCGACCTCACCCCCGACGCCCGCACCACCCGCCTCGTCATCGAAAATCTCCGCGAAGGCTACGTCCACGAACTCCACCTCCCCGGCCTCCGCAACGCCCAAGGCCAGCCGCTGCTCCACGACGCGGCTTATTATACGCTGAATGCGGTGCCGTAGAGGAGAGACCTTGAGAACCTCAGCCTGATGGCGTTCGGATCGTGCAAGCGTTTTTGATCCGAAAAATCTGCCAGCAGGGCTCGACGCAGTTGGGATTAAGCGTTGTAGAACGGAAACGCAGGATAGTGACTACTGACTAAGGCTTCCTTTCAGTGAATGATCCGCTAGCATTTTTGATCCATGCTCACCCAATTACGGCTGCAAAATTTCAAAACGTGGCAGGACACGACTCCGTTGCGCCTCGCGCCGATTACCGTCTTTTTTGGTGGCAACAGCTCAGGCAAATCAAGCATTGGGCAATTCTTGCTTATGCTGCGTCGCACGGTGGAGCAGCCGGATCGAAACCTCGTTCTGCATACAAGCGACGACCGTGGCCCAGTGGATCTGGGCAGTTATAGCGCTTACGTGCATAGCCAAGAGGACGAGCGGAATATCGAGTTTGATCTGCAATGGAATGTGCCCGGCGACCTCGCGCTCACGGATCCCCTTAAAGAGGGGAACGCCCCGATTGCGGTGAGCACTCTCGGTTTCCGTGGATGTGTTGGCACCATGTCAGAGCGACGCGAAGCGGTGGTAGCCAAGGCACTCGAATACAGACTCAATCCGGTCAACGGATCGGAGCAGGTTTCTATCCGGCTTCAGCGAGAAGCGAGTGCGAAATACAAACTGACGTGCGCAGGATTTGAGGAGGTGAGAAAGGTGCAGCGGGTCTGGCCGCTTCCTAAACCGAGTCGATTCTACGGGTTTCCCGATGAACTTTATGCTTACTACCAGAACGTAGCGGGATTCGCCGACTTCCAACTCGAACTCGAACGGATGTGCAAGCATATCCACTATCTCGGCCCGCTACGGGAATATCCGCGTCGGCAGTATCCGTGGAATGGCCAGACGCCAACTGAGGTAGGTTTTTCGGGTGAGAATACGATTGGCGCGCTGCTCGCGGGCGAAGAGCGGAAGCTCAGCCCTGGAGGTCGCGCTCGCTATGTTACGCTCCCTGCCTACGTAAGCCAGTGGCTAAAGGCACTTGGCGTGGTGGAGGATTTTCGGGTCCAGTCCGTCTCGAAGCACGCGCGAATTTATGAGGTGCTGTTGAAAATGCCCGGTCGAAAAAGAGAGGTGGCTCTACCGGATGTCGGCTTCGGTGTCTCGCAGGTTTTGCCGGTGGTGACAGCAGCCTTTTACGCCCCGCAGGATTCAACCGTCATCATTGAGCAGCCCGAACTTCATCTGCACCCCGCGGTGCAATCTGAGCTAGCGGACATGTTTATCGCCGCAATCCGTTCGAAGGAATGGGGTAAAGAGATGGGTATTGAGCGGAACGTGCAGTTTTTGATCGAGAGTCATTCGGAACATTTTCTCCGGCGTCTTCAACGGCGGCTCGCCGAGGAGAAGCTGTTGCCGAAAGAGATTGCGGTTTATTTCTGCGAGGCGCCTCAGGGATCTGCTCGTTCGACGATCCATCCGCTGGAGATTAACGAATACGGGCGTATCCGTAATTGGCCGAAAAATTTCTTTGGTGATCAGATGACGGACATCGCCCAGATGACCCTTGCCGGAATCGAACGGGAAGCTCGCGCGATGGAGGTTGCCGGGCGATGAATGCTCCAGCTTTGGCAACGGTGGATGTCAATGTGCCGATCGCGGCGAACGGAGGCGCTCCGCACGCCCCGGAAGGTTGCCGCGCGACGTGCATCAGAATTCTGCTTGCGATAACCGGCAACGGACGGATTGCATTAGATGCCAACGGGCTCATTTTCCGAGAATATTTAAAGAATTTAAGTCTCGCTGGAGGAGAACCGGGAACAGGCGACGCGTTCCTCTGTTGGGTGCATGATCACCAATGGAATCCAGATGTTTGCGAGCGTGTGCTACTCTCGCCGCTCGGGCATGGAGACTTTGGGGAGTTTCCCCGGGATCCAGCACTCAACGCGTTTGATCTCGCGGATCGCAAATATGCTACAGTTGCGAAGGTATCAGGCGCGACCGTGGTTAATGCCACCGATTCGGATTGGAGGGATTTTGCGTCCGCCTTTTGTGCCAACGGAATCTATGTGCTCAACCTCTGCGTTTGATGAACGTGCTCCGCAAATTCCCCAAGACGCCGCACCTGCTTTGGCTTTCGCCACAGACGGCCCGCGACGACAAGGTGATGACATCGGCGGAGGCGGAAGCGTTTCTCGAATGCGGCGAGATCATCGTTGAGGAGAAAGTGGATGGCGCAAATCTCGGGTTGTCGCTCGATAGCAGCGGACGCCTGCGAGCACAGAATCGTGGGAACTTTCTCGAAGGTCGATTGAACGGGCAATGGGAATCATTGCGAGGTTGGCTCGCGCAGCATGAGATCGCGTTACGCGAACATCTTCCGCCTGGCGCGGTGCTCTTTGGTGAGTGGTGCTACGCGCAGCACAGCATGGCCTACACGAGGCTGCCGGATTGGTATCTCGGCTTCGATGTCCTTGATGAAAGCGGTCGCTTTTGGAGCACGCATCGACGCAATGAGCTGTTTGCAAAAATAGACCTCACCTCCGTGCGCGAGGTAGCTCGGGGACGCTTCACGCTGCGGGAATTGCAGGCTTTGCTTTCAGAGCGGTCCAGCTATGGCGATGGCTCGCTCGAAGGAATTTACCTGCGGCGCGAAGACGATGAATGGCTGCTTCAGCGAGCAAAGCTGGTGCGTCCCGAATTCGTTCAGGCCATAAACGAACACTGGTCTCGCGGTCCTCTGCACGTGAATCGACTCCAGACAGCGGCCTGAGAAAAGCGAGCAGGATTCCGACGCCAAGTTCCCCATCAACAATTCCGTTATAAACACCTCACGCACCCGCACCATGGCCACGAAACCTCCCATGATTCGACCGATCGCCTGGCCCGGCGTTTTGGTGCAGGTCGCGGTGATGGCGGTGTCGGCGTTCGGTATCGCCTGGCTGTTTCGGGTGCGAGATGCGGCGATGGCGTTTTTCTGCGCGGCGGTCACGCACGCGGTGCTGTATCGCGTCTTGCGGGCGGTCTTCACGGGCGATCATCGGCGTGGGGTTCGGCTGTTTCGGGCCATGAAATTCGCCGAGGCGGCGCCGTATTTCGAAGCGAGCTATCGCGCGATGGTGCGGCGGCCGTGGCTGGACCGCTATCGCTGGCTCCTGCTCGGCGGCGCCAGTGCCATGTCTTACCGCGAGATGGCCCTCTGCAACGCCGCCTTTTGCTACAGCCAGGCCGGCGACGGTGCGCGGGCCACGGCTCTCTACGAACAGGCCCTCGCGGAGTTTCCCCACAGCAGCCTCGCCACCGCGGCGCTGAACCTGATCCGCTCCGTCACCCCACCCCGCGCCGAACCCGCCTGATTCCCCCCCCCGGTCCGCAGACCCGCCACGCCTTCTTCACCTCTGGGCCTTTCCCCTCTGTCACGCTTCCGAGTTATATCGTAATACGATATAGCCAAACGCGACGGAGATGAGTTTCAGAAGCTGGTTTGACGGTTGCCGCAGGTCCCTTTGCGCCAGGCCGCATGTGCCTTGAATCGCTGCCTCTTTGCCGGTATCTTCCAAGAATGATTTCCGTCGAGAGCACCGCCGAAGGCATTCACCTCCATATCCCGCGGGGTGAGGTCAGTGAGGCTCGTTTGTCGCAGTTGCTGCGTGGACTGCGCTTGGAGACAGCCATCGCTGGCAGCCGTCTTTCCGATGCCGATGCGGAGGCGATGGCGGAGAGCATGAAGGAAGATTGGTGGGCACGAAACGAAAGTCGCTTCATTCCGCCGGGGAACGAAAAGTGAAGCGCATCGTCGTGGACGCGAACATCGCGTTCCGCGCTTTGGTCAGCAGTCGCGGGGAATTGCGGGCTCGGCTTGATGCCGCCGACGATTTTCACTTTGGCGTTCAGCGGTCTATTTTCATCGAGCTTTTCAAGCACAAGGATCGACTGGTGGCCGCTTCCGGGAAGACAGAAGACGAAGTCCTCGAAGCACTCCAAGCACTGGTGGCGATGCTGGACTTTGCCGACGAAGCCGCCATTCCAATCGGTGACTGGCTGGAAGCCCGTCGGCTTTGCGCCCCCTCCGACCCGAAAGACACTCCCTACGTGGCCCTTGCACTCCACCTTGGGGCGGAGTTGTGGACCGAAGATGCCGAATTGAAAGAAGGGCTCCGGTCGCGAGGTTACGCCAAGTTTTTCAAGCCGTAAACGAGTTGCATCTGGTCAGGGCCTCAGGCCCTCCGCGCAGGTTCACCCGGCTGGTATTGAAAAAAACCGGAACCCACGGAATGGACGGAAGGGACGGTTTGGAGATTCGCCCCCTCAGGACGAAAATCGGAGCCATGACCAAAGCGACGTGCGCGTCGAGCAGGCGAGCTCCGCCCGAGTTGGATCGACGGCGACAAGATTGACCCCGCGAAACCCCATGATCTCTGCAAAGTGCGCCTCCGGCGGGTGGAAAAATGCGCTGCCGCGCTGGCGCAGTGTCGCCGCTCCCTGGCTTCGAGCCCGCATTTGCCCCACAGAGGCGATCCACCCCAATCCAAACCCGCCGCCACGCGCAGCGCGCATCCTGAAACCATCCACCACCCGGTCTCCACCAAACAGACACAATAAACACACTATTCGCCGAGCATGGCATGCGCTGAACGCCATCGCTTTCTCTCCAGCCGTAAGATGAGGTTTTTTCGGCGCCACGGCGGAGGGGGGGGCGGAAAATGAGAAAAATCCTTACGGACGCGACGCCGGTCCCGCGTTACCATGCGACATGGCTTTCATGATGGATTCAGCTCCTAAACAACCGGTCCCGTTTCGCTTTTGGGCGTCGAGGATGACGGTGGCGAGCGTTCGCAGCGAGCTTCAGGAAAGCGGAACGATCGGCGCCTCCGAGTCGCTCGATGAAATCTGCGCAGAGTTCGGCATCGCCGTCCTGGAAATGCCGAGATGCGAGCCACCCTACATTGCCTACGTCGCCGAGTGGGGAACCGTGAACAACCCTTCGAGAATCGCCGCGAAGACTCGCGAAGCGGCCATTCTGAAATGCGCTTATCTGGCGGCGCTGTCTGGCTGCTGACTCCGCGCGGTCCGGCAGGTAGCGAGGGCTGGCCAGCAGGGGCGCTTTCCGCTCGCTATCGCCGAGAGGGTGAAGAGGGGGTTCACTCCTGGGCGATCGCGGGTCCGTCAGTGCCCGTTGAGCAGGAAGAGGAGCGCGCCACCGGCCAGGATGCGGTAGATGCCGAAGCCCACCAGCGTGTGACTGCGGACGTAGTAGAGCAGCCACTTGACCGCGACGAACGAGACGATGGCCGCCACCACCGTGGCGAGGCCAAGCGCGGCCCAGTTTTCGTGGCCGGAATGGTGCAAGGTCTTGAGGATTTTCCAGCCGCCGGCGGCGAGCATCGTCGGGATGCCGACGAGAAAAGAAAACTCAGTGGCCGAGACGCGGCTCGCACCGACGAGCATGGCCGCGATGATAGTGGCACCGGAGCGCGACGTGCCGGGGAAGACCCCCGCGATCAACTGCGCGAGCGCCACGGTGATCGCCGCCGCCCACGAAATTTCATCCTCCCCCTTCTTCCCGCGCAACCACGTCTCCGCCGCGATGAAAACAGCGCCGACGATGATGAGCGCGAGTGCCACGGGCTGGATGTTGTCCGGCAGCTTGAAGCCCTTTTTATCGAGCACGAAACCGATACCGGCAGTGATGACGAACGCCGTCGCGATCTTGGCGATCATCTGCTGGCTGCGTGACTCCCGCCAACGCGCCAGCATCGTGAGGCGATCCTTGAACAGCGGGAGCACGGCGAGCACCGCGCCGCATTGGATGACGATGTTGTAGAGATCGCTCTGCCGCGGAATCCAATGCTCCGCGATGAGCAGATGCCCGGTCGAAGAGACGGGGATGAATTCGGTGAGGCCTTCGATGAAGCCAAGAATGAGTGCGACGAGCCAGACGGACATGCGTGGTGGATTCAGTAAAGGCATCCAACCCGCAGCGGATGCACCGCGCCGCAGCCGGACACCCGCTAAACGTAGAAACTTAAACGGCGCTTTCCCCGCGCTCTTCGGTGCGAATGCGAATGGCTTCCTCGATCGGCAGGACGAACACCTTGCCATCGCCGATCTTGCCGGTCTTGGCCGCCTGCACGATCGCGTCCACCGCGCGCAACACCCGGTCATCCGGCACCACGATCTCGAACTTCACCTTCGGCAGAAAATCGACGGTGTATTCGCTGCCGCGATAAATCTCGGTGTGCCCCTTTTGCCGGCCGAAGCCTTTGACTTCCGAGACGGTCATCCCTTCCACGCCGATTTCGGTCAGCGCGTCTTTCACGTCCTCTTGCTTGAACGGCTTGATGATCGCCTCGATTTTTTTCATGGAGCGGCATTGCTACTGATCGCCTGTGGTGATGGCAAGCGGGCATTTTCGATTCGTCACGATCATGGGCCGTCGAAGGCGGCTGCATCGTTCCGATACACGCATCCGTGTCACGAAAGGCGATGCAAACGGTGTATGAAACTTATCGAAAAAACCATCCGAGAGGGCGGGAAGATCGGCTACGCGCTGCTGTGGCTGCTCGGCGTCCCGCTCCCCATTCTCCTGCTCATTTACCTGATCCGCGGCCACTAGCCCGGTGACGCCAACCCTAACCCTTCGCATCTTATGAATACGATTCTCCTCATCGTGCTCGTGCTCCTGCTCGTCGGCGCTTTGCCGACGTGGCCCTACAGTTCTGGCTGGGGCTATTACCCGAGCGGCGGTCTCGGTCTGGTCGTGCTGATTCTGCTGATCCTGGTGCTGACGGGCCGGCTTTGAACGGTGCTCGAGCCGGGTGCGCGCCATGGAGCGCACTCGCATCCACAGCACCGGTGCGCTCAGCCGCGAGGATTCTTTCCCGTCGGCAATTCAAAGCAAAAACAGGCACCCCCTCCGTCCGCATTCCTTGCGGTAATCGTTCCGCCGTGGGCCTCCATGATGGACCGCACGATCGCCAGTCCCATTCCTAGCCCATCCTGCTTGGTGGTGTAAAAGTGCTCGAACAGACGTTCCCGGGTTTCTTCCGAAATTCCGGTGCCACGATCCCGCACGGTCACCTGGACGACTTGATCGCCGCGGCCCTTCGTCGCGATCTCCACCTTGCGGCTTCCCGGCGTGGTCTCGCGCATTGCGTGGAAGGCGTTGCTCACGAGATTGATGAGGACTTGCTGCATCTGCACCGGATCGGCCTCGACGAGTGGGCAGTCTCTCGCCAGCGAAGTTTGCACCTCGCACGAAAAAGCCGCTGCCTCGGGCTGGACCATCAACGCCACATGTTCCACCACCTTGTTGAGGTCGATCTGGCCGCGCATGGCGCTGCCTTTTTTAATGGCGTCCCGCACATTGTTGATGATCTTCCGGGCGCGGCGCCCATCCGCCCCGATATCGGAAAAAATCTCGCGCAGGCCGGCCGGCTCGACTTCGCCGCCATCGATAAAACGCACGCCGGCGCTTGCATTGGACATGATCGCCATGAGGGGCTGGTTGAGTTCGTGCGCGAGCGATGCCGTCATTTCGCCGAGGAGGCTCGCCCGCCCGAGAAGCTCGATTTGCTCTCGCTGCCGCCTCACCTCCTCGTCCGCACGCTTGCGCTCCGTCACGTCCATCGAAACCCCCAGCAGCCGGGTTACCCTCCCTGCATGGCCCGCGATGCAGCGGCCGCGGCCGCTGATCCACCGAATCTTTCCATCCTCGAGCACGATCCGATATTCGACTTCGTAGCCCCCATGGTCCTCAATGGCTCGATCGATGGCGGCCTCGCGCGCGGCGCGGTCTTCCGGATGCACCCGGGTGCGAAAGACGGTGCGATCCAGCGGCTGTCCTGGGTCGAATTGCAACAGCTCACGCGCTTTGTCGGATGCCCACAGCTCACCTGTCGCGGGGTTGAGTTCCCAAATGCCGAGGTGAGCCGCCTCCGCCGCGAGGGTGATGCGCTCCTCGCTTTCGCGCAACGAACGTTCCGCGCGACGGCGGCGCAGAAGATTCATAATGAGCGCGGTAATGAGGAGTCCCTGCGCCACACACAGCGACATGATCCCGATGATGAACGTGCGGTGTTGCTGCCAGAAAGTGGGCTGGCGGAACAGCACGGTGCTCCCCGGGGGCAGCCTCTTTTCGTCGATCTGCCACCGCTGTAACTCCCGCCAATCATACCGGGGCGAAAGCGGCCCGACGATCTTGGGGGGAAAACTCGCCGCCGGTTCACCCCGCAGGATGCGAACGGCCACGTGCGCCGCCTCCACTCCTTCGGCTTCCGCCTGGTAGAGCCGCCCACCCACAATTCCCAGCCCGAGCTGATGCTGGTAGAAACTGTTGACCGGTGCATTGGCTACGGCGTGGAGCTCCTTGAGCACCTCGTCCGCATTGTGAGTCACCCCGGCGGCGTCCCGCATCATCAGCACGAGCAGGATGAATGAGTGTGGCGGCAGATTTTTCGCCCTCTCCCGGATGCCGTCGAGTGACAGGTCATTCAGCCAGGTGAAGGTCACGCGATCGCCGAATGCCTCGTATTCCGTTTTAATAATGTCGGTCCACACACGCTCAAGCGGCGAGTCGCCGATCACCACCGCGATATTTTTGGTGTCCGGCGCGATTTGCAGGATGTCCTCCACCCAGCCATGCAGATCGAACGATTCGCCCACAAACGCGGCGTTCTGCTCCAAGGCACCCGGAGGCAGCCTCCGTTTGTCCATCCCCAGGTAAATGATCGGGGTCGCTGCGGGAAAGAGGCGGTCGCGATGCCGGGCGACGAAAATTCCCGCCGGCGAACCGACCGGCACGACCAGATCCGGCTGCCATTTCGTCTGCCGGGCCCGCAGCAGCTCCACCAGCGCCTCTTCCATGTCGAGCGTGGCGTAGCGCGCGACATCGAGCGAAACTTCGTCGAGATCCACCGGTGCCCCCATCTTCCCGGTCAGCTCCGTCTCGAAGGCGGTCGAGTGAGTGGTAAACGGCGGCGACGCATTCCCAAACGAATGGACCACGAGCACGCGCTTTGGCACCGCTGCAGCCACCACCGCCACAGCCAGCACCAACCAGCAGCCGGCCAGCGCCGCCCCTATCCGAACACATTGTCTGCCAGAAAGCATCCTCCGCCTTTGCCCGGCCATCAGCCAGAGTCAACGCCTTCGGGCAGGCAAAATCCTCGGCCCCAATCAGAAGCCCGCGAGAGCAGCGTGGTGAAAATCGATGTGAAGCCCGCGCGAAACCAACTAGGAAAAATTCTTACTTCTTCGCTCCAAAAACTGGATGACAAATCGCTACCTAAGGGCGATACGCTTCTGAGACTTATTCGCAGTAGGCCAAAATGACCGATCCAATTTCCAGCACCTGTCCGATCCCGCGCGAGGCCCGCGCGACGATCAGCCTGCTTGATGCCCGCTGCGGAGAAAAACTGCGGGTGGTGAATGTGAAGAGCGAGTGTGCGACCTCCACCCGGCTGCGCGAACTTGGCTTCTGTGAATCGGCCGAAGTGTGCAAGGTAGTCGCCCAACGCGGGGCCTGCATCTGCCTGCTGGCGGGCACGCGCGTGGCCATCGGACCGGATCTGGCGGCTCACGTGCTCGTCGAGCGAGTGCGGTGATGAGCGAACCGGCGGCGACCGAGACACTTGCGGATTTTCAAGTCGGGCAGCGGGGCCGCATTGTCGGCTTCGACCTGCCTCCGGAGCAACGGCAACGCCTGCTGGAAATGGGCATGACGGCGGGGAGCGAATTTGAGATCGTCCGCTTCGCCCCGCTGGGCGATCCCATCGATCTGAAGGTGCGCGGTTATCACCTGTCCATCCGCAAGCACGAAGCGGCGGGCATCCGCGCCGCCCGGCTGTAACCTTTCCAGCATGATCCGCCGATTGCGCAGATTTTCACAGAAAGACCGGTCGTCCCACGGCAAGGCTGATCAGCGCGCGTCTGCGAAATCGGCGGATTCCCCCTTTCGATGACCGCGCCACCCGCCACTTCGCCGGTCCTGCACATTGCCATCGCAGGAAATCCCAACTGCGGGAAGACGACCATTTTCAACGCGCTTACCGGGCTTCGCCAGCGCACGGGAAATTATCCCGGCGTGACCGTGGAGAAGAAGGTGGGACGTTTTCACGGTGCGCATGGCGAGCCGTTCGACCTGCTCGATCTACCGGGAAGCTATTCGCTCCAGGTGCGTTCGCCGGATGAAGCGGTCGCGCGCGACGTGCTGCTCGGCCGGCGCGAAGACACGCCGCGGCCCGATGCAATCGTCTGCGTGATCGATGCCTCGAACATCGAGCGCAATCTCTACCTCGTGGCACAATTGCTGGAGCTCGGCATCCCGGTGATCGTGGGGCTGAACATGGTGGATGTCGCCGAGCAGGCGGGCATCCACATCGACCTGCCGACGCTGCGCGGAAAGCTGGGCGTGCCAGTCGTGCCGATGGTGGCGACGAAGGGAACCGGGTTCGTCGAGCTGAAGCAGGCGCTTTCGCAGCGTCTCCAGCCACCGCCGCATCACGCGCCGATGCCGGAGAACATCGAGAACGAAGCGCGTTTACTCGCCCAGAGTCTGCACGTCCGGCCCGATGCCGCACGCGCCGAGGCGCTCCTGCTTCTCACCATTTCCGACCGCGAACATCTCGCCGAAGCGGCGGGCGAACCCTCCATCGCCGAAGCCGCCATCGCCGCGCGCGAACGCATCCGCACTGCGGGCCTCGATCCGGTCGCTTCGCCGATCGAGGCGCGCTACGCGTGGATTCAGGACGTGTGCGACGCCGCAGTGCGCAAGGACGACCAGCCCGCGCTTTCTTTCTCCGACCGGCTCGACGGCTGGCTCACGCATCCGCTGTGGGGCTGGGGCGCCTTCCTCGGCATCATGGTGCTGATGTTTGTCTGCATCTTCTGGGTCGCGCAGGTGCCGATGGATGCGATCGACGATCTCACCAAGAGTCTGGCGAACTTCATCAAGGAGAAAGTGCCCGAGGGCGATTTCCAAAGCCTGCTCGCCGACGGCGTGGTGTCGGGTGTGGGTGGCGTGGTGATCTTCCTGCCGCAGATTCTCATCCTCTTCCTGTTTCTCGGGCTGCTGGAAGACAGCGGCTACATGGCGCGCGCCGCGTTCATCATGGATCGTGTGATGGCGCGCGTGGGGCTGCACGGGAAATCGTTCATCCCGCTGCTGAGCTCATTCGCCTGCGCGATTCCCGGCATCATGGCCACGCGCACGATCGAGAACCGCAAGGATCGCCTGGTCACGATTCTCGTCGCGCCGCTAATGAGTTGCTCGGCGCGCCTGCCGGTTTATTCGCTGATGATCGCGGTGCTGATGCCCATCGCCAGCGTATGGCAGAAGGCGGGCATCATGCTCGTGATGTATCTCGTCGGCCTGCTGGCCGCATTTGCCATGGCGTGGACCTTCAAACGCACGCTGCTCAAGAGCGAGACGCCGATGCTGCTGCTCGAACTGCCGCCCTATCGCTGGCCGTCGTTCACCACCATCCTGCTGCGCATGTGGGAACGCGCGCTCATCTTCCTGCGCCGCGCGGGCACGGTCATCCTCGCGCTGTCCGTAATCCTATGGGCATTGCTCACCTACCCGAAACCGTCGAAGGCCGACACCACGCCGGCCGAGGCGATCGCACAGACTGCGGGCGGTCGGATGGGCCACGCGATCGAGCCGATCATCAGGCCACTCGGTTACGATTGGAAAATCGGCATCGGCCTCATCGGCAGCTTCGCGGCGCGCGAAGTCTTCGTCGGCACGATGGGCATCGTTTACAACATCGAGGACGCGGACGAAGCCAGCGAACCCTTGCGCGACACCATGCGCGAAGAAAAACATCCCGACGGCCGCCCAGTCTTCACCCCGCTCGTTTGCCTCGGGCTGATGGTGTTCTATGTTCTCGCCATGCAATGCGTGAGCACCGTCGCGATTGTGCGCCGCGAGACGAACTCGTGGTCCTGGCCGCTCTTCCAGATCGCCTACATGACCGTGCTCGCGTGGCTCGGCGCCTTCGTCGTCTATCAAGGCGGCCGGCTGCTCGGCTTCCAATAATTTCACCGAATCCATGAACGCGACGCTCGATCAGATCCTCGTCGCCGCCGCCTTCCTCGGCGCGCTGACCTTCTTCGCCGCCCGCCTGCTGCGCCGCAAAAAAACCTGCGACCCCGGCTGCGGTTGCGACGTGGCAAAGAAGCCGCTGGCGAAGCGGAACTGAGGCAATCCGTTGGATCAAGTGCTTCGAATCTCTCCGGCTGCGAAGATCTTTCAATCCGCTCTTCCAAGGGTCTACAGATGATCTCCGTAGCGCTGTCTGGCCTTGCCCACGGCTCCGGCACCCGCGGCGTGGGCAAATTTGCCGCCAGCGGAATAGGAATAGATGGGCATGAACTCGTCCGTGGAAAGTTTGGCGGGGTCGAGCGGCGAGCTGAAATTGGTGGCATCGAGAATGAGCCAGCCACCGTTCGGGGAAGGCCAAAGCAACCATGCGTGGCTGATGCTGGAAACGCGGCGGGCTTTGCCAATAACGAAACGCACGGAACGATCGTTTACTTTCGAGGCCACCCACAGGCTCTTCGCTTTGCAATCGCCCGCCTTCATGGCTTCCGTTTCCGCGGGCAGTTGCGGGATATAGGGATCTTTCATGAAATAGCGGAAACCGCGCCCGGTTCTCACGTATCCGCTGACTTGATTGACCGGCGGCTTCACCCCGCTAAGGGAAGACAACACGGTCCGCATCGGGCCGAGATAAGTATCGTAGGGCGTGCTGCCGACGGGGGAGCCGAGATCGATCTCTCCCGCTCGCAGTCCATGCGAGACAGCGGCCACGACGACCAGAGCGAGACACAGCGCTGTTTTCATAACCGGGTGGTTTGATTTATGGATTCGAGACCGCGAGCCGGATGCGGTGAAGTGCGGTGATTTCACGCGCGGTCCAGCCGGAGAGATTGTCGAGGTAAACCGGGTCGTTCCAGGAAGCGTCGATCCCGATCAACCGCTGATAGGCCGCGGTCGCCTCATCTTTTAAACCTCGGGCATCCGCGCTCAGGCAGATGCCCGCGATGACGTCTGGATCGGCGGTTCCTGCAGTGCTCTGGGCGGTTTGAAAAAGAGTGAGGGCGGTGCCGGGCGAACCCATATTGTATAAGACCCAGGCATAAGATCGGAGAGTCTCGAAGTCGTGCGGTTGTTCCTCCAGCGCACGGGCGAAGGCGGCGCTGGCGAGATCGAAATAACCGAGACGGGCGTGAATCTTCGCCTGCCGTCGCAGCACGCGGGCATCCTTTGGCGCGGCGGCGACCGCGCGGTTCATCGCGATCACGGCCTCCGCGCTCCGCCCCGCGCGGACCAGCGCCGCCGCGGCGTAAGCCCGCGAAAGCGGGTCGGCATCCGACCGGGCCAGCACCCGGTCGGCGAGAAACTCTGACTGCCGGGCATTCGGCGAATACAGGCTCAGCGCCGCAAGCAGGAGCGGATGGCCGGGCGCGGCATTGTAGCACTCGGTCACGAGGGCGACCGATCGTTCCTCGACTCGCTTTTCGAGATCGCTGCCGATCGAGCCGTCGAAGCGAGGCATGCCCGTGCGGTCGGCACCAGCGGCGACCAGCCATCTGGCCAGCCGGGCGAAATCCGCATTGAGAGCCAGGGCACCGCCGAAGACATAGCGCTGCAACTGCGAAGCATCGGTGGGCACGGGTTCAAACCACCCGGATTCCGTTTGCGCAAGGCCCACCATCTTCTGCGCGAAGTCCGGCATCCAGCGCGGCACATCCTGGCCGGTGAATGGGGAGTCCATCGCGCGAACCGTGTTATCGTCCGCGGCGATCACGATGACCTTGTCGCTGACCATATAATCGACGCAGGTCGCCTCACCTTCGATCGGGTAGCCGGCACCGATCGAACGACCCGTGCCGATTTCAAAACAACGGGCTCCGTTGAGGAACAGTCCGGTGGCCACGACGAATTCGTTATCGTCGGTAAGGGCGAGGGAAAGGCCCGGCCCGGGCAGAACGATCGGCGGGGCCGCGGGCTGCCACGTCACGGTATCAAGCACGACGATCTGGTGATCGTCGCCAGTAAACGCCAGTCGCTTTCCATCCGGGCTGAAGCGGGCGCAGCGCAGAGCCCCCTCACGCTGGATGGGCTTCATCACGGGCTGTCGTGTGGCGGCATCCCAGACGCGCAGCCAGCCATCGTCCGAAGTAGTGACGAGCCACTTTCCATCGGGGCTGAAACGCACGACGCGCAAGGCCCCGCCGGGTCCTTCCGGCGCGATCGTGGCACGCGGCTTCGCGTGGTCCGCGACATCCCACAGGAAGACGTTTGGGCCGGCAGCGGCGGCGAAGCCCTTTCCATCCGGATGGAAGTCCACCCACTCCACGGGGCCATCATGTTTGAACGGCTCGCCCACTTTCTCTCCGGTCTCGATATCCCAGAACTGCGCAGTGCCGTCCTCGCACGAGGTCAGGACCAGCGTTTCGTCGGGATTGAAGACGCCGCAAGTGACGGTGGCGGTGTGCCGCAGCGGCGGATACTCGGCACGGACCTGCCCCGATTTCCAGCGCTGGGCAGTGTGGTCTTCACTGGTCGTCACGAGCATGTCGCCCGAGGGACTATAGAACGCCGTGCGGGGACGCCCGGCGTGAAGGCGAATCGTCGGGAGCGGCTTGCCCCCGTCCATCAGCCAGACATGTGCCTTTCCATCGGATGACGCGGTCACCGCCAGTTTGCCGCTCGGGCTGAACGCCGCGGTGAGCACCGGCCCCCCGTGCGGGAGCGGCTCGCCAAACGGCAGTCCATCGAAGGTGGACCACACCGTAGCCACGCCACTCGCAGAGGTCGTCAGGATTCGCATGCCACTCCGGCTCCACACCGCTCCAGTAAAATCCGCATCCTCGTGCAAGGCGGTTCCCAGC
Organism: Chthoniobacteraceae bacterium; assembly: GCA_044226525.1. Taxonomy (GTDB): domain Bacteria; phylum Verrucomicrobiota; class Verrucomicrobiia; order Chthoniobacterales; family Chthoniobacteraceae; genus VFJQ01. The sequence continues at coordinate 245,609 of JBGAGV010000008.1, forward strand.
GGCTGTCCTGTGAAAGCATCCCACCGCACCACTCGACGGTCACCGAGCACAGTGAGAAAGTAAGAACCATCCGGGCTCAACAGCACCTTCGAGACGGTGGCCTTGGCATCGCATGGCTTCATCACGGGTCGGGCGGTGCGGATATCGGAAAAGAACACGAACTTGTCGGCGCCACCCGAAAGCACGTAGCGATCGTCGTAGTTGAAATCCACGCTCAACACCGCGCCGCGATGCTGGACGGGCGGACCAGACGATTGCCCGGTCGCGGCGTCCCAGACTCGCGCCGTCTGATCGGCCGAACCGGAAGCCAGGCGCTTTCCATCGTGCGAAAACTGGAGGGTCTCGATGCGACTCCGATGCTGGAAGCTCACGAAACGACCCTCCGCGAAGGTGAAGATGTGGCCGGCCCCATTCTCCATGCCGATGGCGAAGTGCACTCCATCGCCGCTCGCGGCAAATGCAGTAATCGGCCTGGCAGGTTTGGGCGTCAGAAACACCACCTGCCGTGTTTTCAGATCCCAAACGCGGACGCCCATGGTCGCAGCCGCCACCGCCAGCCGCCTCCCATCGGCGGAAAACGCGAGTCCCACGATTTCCCCCGCGTGCTGTAGCTCGAAGCTCGTGGCGTCCGCCGGATCGGTCGCGGATACGATGACCTTGCCCAGATCGCTTCCCGAAGCCAGCCAGGCGTCGTCCGGGCTGAACGCCACGCTTCGCACGGGCGAATCGTGGATCACCGGCTGGCATCGCGGCAGATGCCACAAATGATCGCGTAACGCGGAATAAAGCAGACTGCCGACGAGACGATCCCGCGGATTCCTGCGCGCAGCGGCCGCGAGCACCGCGACCGCCTTACGCGCCTGACCGCTTTCCAGAAAATCCGCTGCCTGATCGGCAACGACGCGCGTCTCCAGCTGGGTTTGCCCGCAGGCATCAGGGCGGAAAAGATCCAACCCCATCAGCACCGCACTCGTGATCAACCACCAGCATCCTCCAAACATGGTGCTGGCTCTTGCCGCTCTCCGTGGCGGCAATTGACTTCCCGGAAATCGTGAAGCGGGGTTCACCGGTGGTTACCATCGAACCCTCCCCTTCAGCCGCAAGCAACGATTTCGGACTGTTACGATTTTATTGCCCGATCCCGTCCGTGTGGGAAATCGGTCCCGAAAGGCATGCAAATTTCGATCCGGCGGTGCATTCACCGTCAGACTCCGCACGAGACCGCCGGCTGGCCACCGCGCCTTTCATGAGGTAATTGACTAACGCTCATGACGTTCGATTCCCATGCCTACTCCCTCGCTGTTGCGGAAATTCGCGCCGGGCGCTTGAGCGCGGCGGCGGGTCTGCTGAAAGAGGTGCTCGCGACGGCGCCAGAGCATGTCGAGGCGCTCGAAAAGCTCGGCATCGTGAGCTTCCAACTCGGCGATCCGGAAGGTGCGGAGACGTTGCTCCAACGCGCGGTTGCGTTGCAGCCGAAGAACGAGTCGGTGTGGAATAATCTCGGCGTGATGCTGGAAGCGCGAGGTGCTTTTGCAGAGGCGGACGAGTGTTATCAGCACGCGATCGCGTTGAAGCCTCAGCAGGGCATGCTGCATTTCAATCGTGGCAATAACCTGCGCTCGCTCGGACGCTGGGACGACGCGGAGGCGAGCTTTCGGCAGTGCATTGCGCTCGATGCGCGCCATGCGCATGCGCGGCATAATCTGGGAGCCCTGCTGAAGGAACGCGGCGAGCGGCACGAAGCGGAGCAGCTATTCCGCGAAACCGTCGCGCTCGATCCGGGAATGGTGGACGCCCATGTGAACCTCGGCTCGACGCTTCAGGCACTGGGGCGAGACGAGGAAGCACTCGCCTGTTATCGCGAGGCGTTGCGCCTGCAACCTGAATATGCGGACGCGATGGCGGGCGAGATCAACGTGCTCGATCGGCTGGGCCGCGTGCAGGAGGCAAAGGAGCGAATCGGCCCCTTGATGGAAGTCGCCCCCGACAACGCGGATGCCATCATCACGTTCGCCAGCCTCGCGCGGGAATCGACCGACCGGGAGCGGGCCATCACAGCGCTGCAGAGCCTGCTCACGCGCACCGATCTGCTCGCTACCAAGCGCGAGGCCGCATTGTTTGCGCTGGGGAAACTTTGCGATACGCGTGGCCGCTACGAAGAGGCCTTCACCTATTATCAAAACGCCAATGCAGCGCGGCCCAGCTCGTTCGATCTGCACGCGTTTCGCGAACACTGCGCAAAGGTTCGAAATGCGTTCACCAAAGAAACGCTGCGGCGCCTGCCCCGCTCGCGAAACGATTCACCGCTGCCGGTCTTTGTCGTAGGCATGCCGCGGTCGGGCACCAGTCTGGTCGAGCAGATCATCGCCAGTCATCCGGATGCGTTTGGCGCGGGGGAACTCGACTGGCTCGATCAAAACTCGGACGCGCTGGCAGAGCGGCTCGCTGCCTCGGCGCCCTATCCCGATTGCGTCTTCGACCTGAGCGTGCGGAAGCTCGACGCGATGGCCGGCGAATATCTCGCGCTGCTCCGAGCGAAGGCGCCAACTGCCATCCGGGTCGTGGACAAGATGCCGGGCAACTTCATGCACCTCGGGCTGATTGAACTGCTTTTTCCGAGAGCTCGCATCATCCACGTCCAGCGCGAGCCGCTCGACAACTGCCTCTCGTGCTTTTTTCAAAACTTCACGCAAGGCCACGAATACACCGCCGACCTCGCGACGCTGGGAAGCGTCTATCGCGAATACGAACGGGTGATGGCGCACTGGCGCGCGACTCTTACCCTCCCGCTCCTGGAGATTCGCTACGAAGACATCGTCGCCGACCAGGAAACAGAATCACGCCGGCTGGTAGAGTTTTGCGGCCTGCCGTGGGACGAGCGCTGCCTGCGTTTCCACGAAACCAAACGTGTCGTTCGAACGGCCAGCTACGACCAGGTCCGGCGCCCGCTATATCGGGACTCCGTGGCTCGGCACCGGCATTACGAAGCGTTTCTCGGCGCGCTCCGCGGGGCGCTGTCAGCTACGCCCGGTTAAGGGACGGCAACCAGGAACGGTCCGACGACGAGCGCACCGGCATCGGCGTGGAGCACGCCGGTCGTGACGTTGGCGGCGTTGACGAAGGTGCCGTCGGTGTCATTGGTGCGCTTGAACAGGCTCCCGGCGGTGAAGCTGGAGAGCTTGCCTTTGACGAGGATGTCGGCGACGCCATCGCCCAGGAGGCCACCCGGCGTCGCCGGGCCGATCAGGCCAAGGATGGTCAGCCGATTGACGTTGCC